>NZ_LIKT01000004.1 GCF_001294455.1 Phaeobacter sp. 11ANDIMAR09 | reverse complement strand
AAAAGCCAAACCGCCGCCACGACTCGCAAATTCACCAGGATCGACTCGCAAAACCCTGCCTCCTGACCCAAAAATTGGAAAAGGCCCGACCAGGGGTCGAGCCTTTGACTTGAAACAATAAAGAAGCTTATTCGCCCCTCAGGGCTTGGCCGCTGTCACAAGGAACTCGACCAAGAACTCGGGCAGGGCCAGCTTGGCTTCTCCGCAGGCGCGCGCAGGGGCATGGCCTTCGGGCACCCAGGCGTCCCAGACTGCATTCATCTCAGCAAAGTCCTTCATGTCCGCCAGCCAGATGGTGGTCTGCAACAGGCGAGTCTTGTCTGAGCCAACCTCGGCCAGCAGGGCATCGATCTGATCCAGGCAATCCTGGGTCTGCTGCGCCACACTGGCACCCTTGGTGCCAACTTGGCCGGCCAGATAGATGGTGTCACCATGGGTGACGATCTGGCTCATGCGGGTGCCGGTGTGAAGACGGGTGATTTCGGACATCTATAGACTACCTATTGTGAAAAGAGAGGCCCCAGCCTCAAGCGCCGGGGCACATGGGCCGGATCAAAGACCAGGCTTACTCAGAAAGCAACCACTGGCCACTGGCAGATTTGCAGAACTTGCGATCAATTTTGCGCGCAGCTGAAGCGCCACCAGGAAAGGCCGTGTGGCGCAGAGACAGGCACCCGCCCTTGCTGCCCGTCACCTTCACCGCACCATGCGCACTGGTTTCCGGGTTGGACCATTTGACAGAGCTGCCACTGCGGGTGCCCACAGCCCCATAGAGCGCCCGCTCCGCCGCACGCATGGCGTCAAAATCTCCAGGCTTGAGCGGAGATTGCGCCAGGATTTGGCTCAACGGGGCCGCGGCCAAGGGCGTTGCGAGACCGCCCGCCAAAGCCAAGACAACAGCCGACAGGAAAACAGGGGGATTCAACATCACTTCTTCACCTCAATAAAAACGCCGCAGAAGAAACACAGCGGTCCAGCTCAGACTGCCCCAAGCCTTCGCTTCTGTCCATGCGCCGCGCCCTGGGCGGGCAAAGGCTTTCAGGAAAATTTTCGAAACAGTCTCGTCATATCAAAGAGCTCGTCCAGGCGGTCATAGCGATCCTTGGTCTTATCCCAGCTTTCCTCCTGGGTGGCGGCAATCATCGCCTCCAACAGCATCATGGTGGAAATATTGGAATCCCAGGCCGAGGGGATTTCAACCCAGCAGTTAAAAGCAAATTCAGCCACGCCCGCCACTGGGCTGGCCCATTGATCGGTGATCAGCACCACTTTGACGCCCCGTTCGGCGGCCAGCTCAGCCAGGCGCTGAAGATTGGTTTCATAGCGGCGCACGTCAAACATCAACAGCGTGTCCCCGGCCTCCATGTCCAACACATAATGCGGCCAGGTGGCGGAAGACGAGGTCATATGGGTGACCCGCTGCCGGATCGCCTGAAAATGGGTAAAAGCGTAATCCGCCAATGCCCGGGTAATGCGGCCGCCAACGACATACAGGCGCCCATCGGTATTGGCGAGCTGGCGCACCGCCGCATCGAACTGCTCGGAATCGACATTGGAAAAAGTCTGACCAAGGTTATCCGTCACCGCCTGTGCAAATCTGTTCAGCAGATGACCCTCCGGGGCCTCCGAGGCCCAGTTCTCGCGGCGCTGTGTCGGCCCCGAGACCTTGGCTTCCAGCTCCTTCAGCAACGCCTGATGGAACTGCGGATAGCCCTTGAACCCCAGCTTTTGCACCATCCGCGCCACCGTGGGTGTCGAGACATCCGCATTCGACGCAACGATGGTGATCGAGGCAAGCCCGGCAGCCGGATAGTTTTCCAGCAAGGAATTGGCGAACTTACGCTCTGATTGGGTCAGGGTTGCATATTGCTGGCGGATCAGCTCGCGGACGGTCAGGGGCGGTTTGGTCAAGGCGGGGCTCCTCCCTTTGGCAATCCAAACACTGGATCACCTGGCCGATCAAAAAACGGGCAATAGGCGCAGCATATAGACGAACAGACGCTGCCATTGCCAGCACAGTAAAAATCTCTCCTGAAATTATATTGACAGAAATATCCCTTCATGAAAAGATTTTTCCAAAATGGAGAGAGGTGAATGGTTTTGAGCGATTCCAAAGCTCGCGACGCGGCATATGAAGTCTACAACGGCGCAGGGCGCGGTGGGGCCTTGATCCTGTGCGAGCATGCCAGTCACCATATCCCGCAGCGCTACGGCAATCTGGGGTTGGCCGAGGCGGATCGCCAAAGCCATGCAGCTTGGGATCCGGGCGCACGGGCGGTGGCGCAGGCGCTCGCCGATGCTTTGAATTCGCCCCTGATTGCCTCCTGCGTGTCCCGTCTGGTTTATGACTGCAATCGCCCGCCAGAAGCCGCATCGGCAATGCCGGAGAAATCCGAGCTGATCGAGGTGCCTGGCAATCGGGACCTGACGGTCGCGCAGCGCGCGGAACGCATTCAAACGGTCTATCGCCCCTTTGTTGAAGCTGTCAGCCAAATGGTAGAAACCCGCAAGGCGGCAGGGCTGCATACCGCTTTGATCACCGTGCACAGCTTTACCCCCGTCTATTACGGCAGCCCCCGCGCGGTGGAGATCGGCATTCTGCACGACAGCGACAGCCGGTTTGCCGATGCCATGCTCGCGCAGGCCCCTGCCCTGTCGCAGCGGCGAGTGGAGCGCAATGAACCCTATGGGCCCGAAGACGGTGTCACCCACTCGTTGCAACTGCATGGTCTGGATAACGGATTGGCCAATGTGATGATCGAAGTGCGCAATGATCTGCTGCGCAGCCCAGAAGAGGAAGCCCAGATGGCAGAAGAGCTATTGACCCTGCTGCGCCCGGCGCTGGCAGCCTTGCAGCCGGAGGGCAGCCTCAGTGCCTAAGCTTATTCTGCGCTATATTCGCGCCGTCGAGGCGATGAACCGGGTGATTGGCCGTTTTGCCATGTATCTCATCTTTGCCCTCATCGCAGTGCTCCTGTGGTCTTCGGTTTCCAAGACCTTTTTCAATCCCTCACTTTGGACGCTGGAGATGGCTCAATTCATCATGGTGGCCTACTATATCCTGGGCGGCCCCTATTCGATGCAGATGGGATCGAATGTGCGGATGGATCTGTTCTATGGCGGCTGGACCACCCGGACTAAAGCCTTTGTCGATGCTTTCACCGTTTTGTTCCTGATGGTTTATCTTGGCATTCTTCTATACGGCGCGGTCAGTTCCATGGCCTATAGCCTCGGCTATTTTGGCCTCGAGCCTTTCTCCTTCTTTGGCGACATCATCGCCACCTTCTTTACCGAAGGCCCAAGTGCGGCCTGGAGCAAGCTTGGCTATATCGAGCGCAGCTCCACCGCCTGGCGCCCCTATCTGTGGCCGGTGAAATCCATTCTCTGCTTCGGCGTCTTCCTGATGCTGTTGCAGTGCCTAGCTGAATTGTTCCGCGATATCGGACGTCTTCGCGGAGTTGAAATCTGATGCCTTATGAATTGATCGCCATTGTCATGTTTGCCGGCATGATGCTGATGCTGATGACCGGCCAGCGGGTCTTTGGGGCCATTGGCTTTGTCGGCGCAGTCGCGGGCATGCTGCTCTGGGGCACGGGCGGGGTCGAGATCCCCTTTGCCGCCTCGATGAAGCTGATGAAATGGTATCCGCTGCTGACGCTGCCAATGTTCATCTTTATGGGTTATGTGCTGTCTGAATCCAAAATCGCAGACGACCTGTACCGGATGTTTCATGTATGGATGGGGCCTGTGCAGGGGGGGCTGGCCATTGGCACCATCGGGTTGATGGTGCTGGTCTCGGCGATGAACGGGCTGTCGGTGGCGGGTATGGCCATTGGCGCCACCATTGCGCTGCCGGAACTCCTGCGCCGCGGCTATGACAAGATCCTGGTGACCGGCACCATTCAGGCGGGTTC
Organism: Phaeobacter sp. 11ANDIMAR09; assembly: GCF_001294455.1. Classification (GTDB taxonomy): domain Bacteria; phylum Pseudomonadota; class Alphaproteobacteria; order Rhodobacterales; family Rhodobacteraceae; genus Pseudophaeobacter. Next base: position 246,590 of record NZ_LIKT01000004.1, on the reverse strand, counting down.
CTCTCTAGGCATTCTGGTGCCACCCTCGGTGGTGCTGGTGCTCTATGCGATGATCGCGCGCCAGCCTGTTGGCCAGCTCTGGTTGGCCGGCGTGGTGCCGGGCCTGCTGATGGCCACCATGTTCATCATCTACATCTATATCCGCGCCAAGATGCAGCCGCATCTGGGCCCGGTCATGACCCATGAGGAGCTGGCAGAATATGATGAGATCAGCAGCCATCCGCTGCGCCTCAACTACATCGTCCTGGCTGGGATCGTGCTGGTGCCGCTGCTGGTCAAGCTGGATGTGATTGCACCAAAATCCGCCATTGGCTTTGCCCTTGGTGCAGCCGCGCTGGCCTTTTTCACCCGCGCCATGCCGCTGTTCTACCGCGATGTCTTTCTGAAAGAAAAACACCGGCTGCTGTTCTCTGGCGTACTGCCCCTGGCGATCTTTGCCACCATGATGGTGCCCTTTGTGAATGGCTGGACCTCGCTGGTGGAAAGCTCTGCCATTGGCGCCATGACCGCCTTTGTTGCTGCGATCCTGAAGGGGCGTATGAACAAGGCGATCTTTGAAACCACCGTGCGCTCGACCCTGGGCATCTCCTGCATGTTCATGTGGATTATCCTCGCCGCGCTTGGCTTTGGCGCCATCTTTGATGGCTTGGGTGCCGTCAAGGCGATCGAGGATCTCTTTACCAGCCAGCTGGGCCTCAGCCCCTGGATGATCCTGATCCTGATGCAGCTCAGCTTTATCGTGATGGGCACCTTTCTGGATGATACCGCCATGCTGGTCATCGTGGCGCCGCTCTATGTGCCGCTGGTTGGCGCGCTGGGGTTCGATCTGATCTGGTACGGGGTGCTTTATACCATCACCACTCAGATCGCCTATATGACGCCGCCTTTTGGCTACAACCTCTTCCTGATGCGCGCCATGGCGCCGCCCGAGATCGGGCTCAAGGATATCTATATCTCCATCATCCCCTTTGCCGCCGTCATGGTGGTGGCCCTGGCCCTGATCATGGCCTTCCCACAGATCGCCCTATGGCTGCCGGAACTGGTCTATGGGCGCTGATGGACCCTCAAATAACCCAAGAAGAGCCCCGCTCGGGGGCCCAATTTCAAGACTGAAATTCAACAAGGAGTGAGAGTAATGACAACAAGACGTAAGTTTCTGCAAACCGCTGGTGTGGGGGCAATGGCCGCCCCATTGGCGACCCCAGCCCTGGCTCAATCCACCATCAAATGGCGGATGCAGACCTATGCCGGTACTGCCCTGGCCGAACATGTGGTGAAACCCGCCATCGACATGTTCAACCAGATCGCGGGCGACCGCATGCAGATCGAGCTGTTCTACGCCGATCAGCTGGTCCCCACCGGTGAGCTGTTCCGCGCCATGCAGCGCGGCACCATCGACGCGGTGCAGTCGGATGATGACTCGATGGCCTCGCCAACTGAGGTCACCGTCTTTGGCGGCTACTTCCCCTTCGGCTCGCGCTACTCGCTCGATGTACCTGTGCTGTTCAACCAGTACGGCCTGAACGAGATCTGGGACGAAGAGTATTCTAAGGTTGGCGTAAAACACATCTCTGCCGGGGCCTGGGATCCCTGCCACTTTGCCACCAAAGACCCAATCCGCAGCCTCGCGGATCTGAAGGGCAAGCGCATCTTCACCTTCCCAACGGCGGGTCGTTTCCTCAGCCAGTTCGGCGTTGTGCCTGTGACCCTGCCTTGGGAAGACATCGAAGTCGCCCTGCAAACCGGTGAGCTCGACGGCGTTGCCTGGTCTGGCATCACCGAAGACTACACCGTTGGCTGGGCCGATGTGACCAACTACTTCCTGACCAACAATATCTCTGGTGCCTGGGCTGGGTCCTTCTTTGCCAACCAGGGCCGCTGGAACGAGCTACCCGAAGATCTGCAGACCCTGTTCCGCGTCTGCTGTGACCAGTCGCACTACTATCGTCAGTGGTGGTATTGGGGTGGCGAAGCCTCCCTGCGGGTCAACGGCCCCAAAATGGAGCTCACCACCATTCCCGACGAAGAATGGGCCACAGTCGAAGGCGCAGCTGTCCAGTTCTGGGACGAGATCGCAGCCGAAAGCCCCACCAAGGCCAAGGTTGTCGAGATCTTCAAGAAGTATAATGCTGACATGCAAAAAGCCGGCCGCCCCTACCGCTACGGCTAAACCAATCTGTTCCGGCGCGGTCCGCGCCGGAGCACCCTATCTGAACAGGAAAATGCCCCATGACTGGTGTTCTGACTTTTGACGATCTGAAAGCCCAAGTTGCCGCAGGCGACGTTGATACCGTGCTGGTCTGCCTTGTGGACATGCAGGGCCGCCTGATGGGCAAGCGCTTTCACGCCGGGCATTTTGTTGCTGGCGCCTATGAGGAAACCCATTGCTGCAACTACCTGCTGGCCACTGACCTCGAGATGGCGACGCCCGATGGATTTGCCTCGACCAGTTGGGAGTCGGGCTATGGCGATTATGTGATGAAGCCGGACCTGACCACCCTGCGCCCCCTGCCCTGGCTCGAAGGCACGGTGATGGTGCTCTGTGATGTGCTGGATCATCACCACCACGAAGAGGTCCCCCACAGCCCCCGCGCCATTTTGAAGAAACAGATCCGCCGCCTGGACGCGCTTGGCTTTGACGCCATGACCGCAACCGAGCTGGAGTTCTTCCTGTTCGAGAAAAGCTTTGACGACATCCGCAAGTCGGAGTTCCGCGATTTGCAGCCTATCTCCGGCTATAACGAAGACTACCACATCCTGCAGACCACCAAGGAAGAGCATGTGATGCGCCCGCTGCGCAATCACCTGTGGAACGCTGGCATCCCGGTGGAATGCACCAAGGGCGAGGCCGAGACCGGTCAGGAAGAGCTGAACATCAAGTATGGCCGCGCTCAGGATACCGCCGATTTCCACACCATCGCCAAACATGCCACCAAAGAGATCGCCTGGCAGCAGGGCCACGCTGTGACCTTCCTGCCCAAATGGCACCACGACAAGGTTGGCTCCTCCTCTCACGTGCATCAATCGCTGTGGAAAGACGGCAAGCCCGCCTTCTATGACGCCGAGGATGCGCTTGGCATGTCCCCGCTGATGAAAAACTACATGGCCGGCTTGCTGAAATATGCGCCCGATTACACCTATTTCATGGCGCCCTATATCAACAGCTACAAGCGCTTCATGAAGGGCACCTTTGCCCCGACCCGCATCATCTGGTCGGTGGACAACCGCACCGCCGGCTATCGCCTTTGTGGTGCCGGCAGCAAATCCATTCGGGTGGAATGTCGCATTCCGGGGTCGGATATGAACCCCTACCTGGCGATGGCCGCCATGCTGGCCGCCGGCATTGCCGGTATCGAAGAAGGGCTAGAGCTGCAGCCCCCTGCCAGCGGTGATGTCTATCAGGGCGACAGTGGCATGATCCCTGAAACCCTGCGGGAGGCGCGTCTGAGCCTGAAAGGCTCTGACATGCTGCGCGCCGCCATGGGAGACGATGTGGTGGATCACTATACCCGCGCAGCGGAGGTTGAGATCGAAGATTTTGACCGCGTGGTCACCGACTATGAAATCGCCCGAGGGTTTGAGCGCGCCTGACGGCGCGCAGCCTCCGGCGGGAATATTTTTGGAAAGATGAAAGGGGGTGCCCCTTTCAAACGAGATGAGGAAGACCATGGGCCAGACCCTGAAATGTATCTCTCCGATAGACGGATCCGTCTATGCCAGTCGCGAAACACTCAGCCGCGACGAAGGCTTTGCCACTGCCAGCGCCGCCCGAGCCGCGCAAAAAGCCTGGGCCGCGCGCCCGCTGCAAGAACGCATTGATCTGGTGATGGCAGGCGTCGCGGCTGTCGGCGCCATGAATGACGAAATCGTGCCAGAACTGGCCCATATGATGGGGCGCCCCGTGCGCTACGGCGGCGAGTTTGGCGGCTTCAACGAGCGCAGCTCCTATATGGCAGCGATCGCCGAAACAGCTCTGGCGGATATCGAAGTCGGCGAAGACGAGAACTTTAAACGCTATATCAAGCGGGTTCCACATGGGGTCGTCTTTATCGTCGCCCCCTGGAACTACCCCTATATGACGGCGGTGAACACGCTGGCGCCTGCGCTGATTGCGGGTAACACCGTAGTGCTGAAACATGCCACCCAGACGCTCTTGGTGGGCGAACGGATGGCAGCGGCCTTCCACTCTGCTGGAGTTCCAACTGATGTGTTCCAGAATGTCTTCCTGGATCACGACACCACCTCGGCCCTGATTGCCGATCGCGCCTTTGACTTCGTCAATTTTACTGGTTCGGTTGGCGGCGGCCAGGCGATGGAGCGCGCCGCAGCAGGCACCTTCACCGGTGTCGGAACTGAGCTCGGCGGCAAGGATCCTGGCTATGTGATGGAAGACGCCGATCTGGATGCGGCCGTAGACACTTTGATCGACGGCGCCATGTTCAATGCCGGTCAGTGCTGCTGCGGTATCGAGCGTATCTATGTCCATGAAAGCCTTTATGATGATTTTGTCGCAAAGGCTGTGGAGATCGTAAAAGGCTACAAACTGGGCAACCCGCTGGACGCCGACACAACCATGGGCCCCATGGCCAATGTGCGTTTTGCAGCCGAAGTCCGCGCCCAGATCGACGAGGCCGTTGCCGCTGGCGCCACTGCCCATATCGACACTATGGAAGCAGATGACGGCGGTGCTTACCTGACACCACAGATCCTGACCGATGTGACCCACGAGATGCGGGTGATGCGCGATGAGAGCTTTGGCCCTGTTGTAGGCATAATGAAGGTCTCCTCGGATGCAGAGGCCATTGGCCTGATGAACGACAGCGAGTTTGGCCTCACCGCCTCGCTCTGGACCCGCGATCTTGACCGTGCCGCCCGCATCGGCGACCAAATCGAAACCGGCACCGTCTTCATGAACCGCGCTGACTACCTGGATCCTGGCCTGTGCTGGACCGGCTGCAAAAACACCGGCCGCGGCGGCGGGCTCTCTGTCATTGGCTATCAGAACCTTACCCGCCCCAAAAGCTACCACCTGAAAAAGCAAACAAGCTAACATATCATCTTTCTAGAAATATTCCGGGGGAGCTTGCCAGAGGCAAGCGGGGGCAGCGCCCCCTTCCCGGTCTCAACACAGGAACACGCAGATGTCTCTCGTTGGAAACTGGTCCTACCCGACCGCAATCAAATTTGGCGCTGGCCGGATCAAAGAACTGAGCGAGGCCTGTGCCGCCGCCGGCATCACCAAGCCCCTGCTGGTCACCGACAAAGGCCTTGCCGATCTGCCGGTCACCCAAGGCACCCTCGACATCATGGAGGCCGCAGGCCTGGGTCGTGGCATGTTTTCCCAGGTCGATCCCAACCCGAATGAAAAGAACCTCGAAGCCGGTGTCGCAGCCTATAAGGCCGGCGGCCATGACGGTGTGATCGCCTTTGGCGGCGGCTCAGGGCTGGATCTCGGTAAAATGGTTGCCTTCATGTGCGGCCAGACCCGCCCGATCTGGGACTTTGAAGACATCGGCGATTGGTGGACCCGCGCCGATGCAGAGGCCATCGCGCCCATCATCGCCGTGCCCACCACCGCGGGCACCGGCTCGGAAGTTGGCCGCGCCTCTGTGATCACCGACAGCGTCAGCCATGTAAAAAAGATCATCTTCCACCCCAAAGTGCTGCCTGCCGTAGTGATCTGTGATCCTGAGCTCACCGCTGGCATGCCCAAGTTCATCACCGCAGGCACCGGCCTTGACGCCTTTGCCCATTGCGTCGAGGCTTTTTCCTCGCCCCATTACCATCCGATGAGCCAGGGCATCGCGCTGGAAGGCATGCGTCTGGTCAAGGACTACCTGCCGCGCGCCTATGCCGATGGCACTGATATCGAAGCCCGCGCACAGATGATGTCGGCGGCGGCCATGGGGGCCACCGGTTTCCAAAAGGGCCTTGGCGCCATCCACGCCATGAGCCATCCGATTGGGGCCCATTTCAACACCCACCACGGCACCACCAATGCGGTCTGCATGCCTGCCGTGCTGGAGTTCAACGCGCCTGTAATCGCGGATCGGTTCGATCAGGCCGCCGCCTATCTCGGCATCGACGGTGGCTTTGATGGCTTCAAGGCCTATGTCCAAGAGCTGAACGACAGCATGGGCATCCCGCGCAAGCTCTCTGATCTGGGCGTCACCGAGGCCTCGATCCCGGATCTGGTCAAGGGCGCGATCATTGACCCCTCCTGTGGTGGTAACCCGATCGAACTGACCGAAGCCAATCTCACGCAGCTGTTCAAGGCCGCACTCTAACCGGTCCGGCTGCGCCCGGCGCAAGAAACATGCAAAAGGCCCCTGAAAATTTTCGGGGGGCCTTTTGCAATTTCCCAGGCCAAACCGCCGCTATAGCGATTGCCCCAGATTGATGCTCGGGTTGAGGGTTTCACAGATTGGAGGCAACTCGCCGGTGCTGTCGCGGGCCTGCAATATGATCTGTGCAGCCCGTTCGCCAATGGACCGGCGGCAGGAATCCGTGGTGGCCAACTGCAGCGGCAAGCCGGACAGGATCTGCAGATTGTTGAACCCGGCCAGCGCGACATTCCCTGGCACCGACAGGCCATTGGCGAGACAATGCATATAGCCGCCCACGCTCATCACATCGCTGGAGTAATAGATGCAATCGACCTCTGGCTGCCGTGTCAGCATCTCTGCGGTCAATGCGCGCCCCGTCTCGATCGAACTGTCCCCCGCATAGTGCTCTCGATCCACCAAAGAGACGCCGTTGCCCGCCAGTTCCTCGACAAAGCCATCAAAACGTTTTCGCGCCCGAAAATCCTGCGGCATCTTGGTGCCGATAAAGCCAATACGGCGATAGCCGCGCGCCAAGATCTGCGCTGCCATATCCCGCCCCGCCTGCAAATGCGAAATGCCCACACAGTGGCGCAGCGGGGTGCCATCCACATCCATGACCTCGACCACCGGACAATCGGTCTGCCGCAGCATCTTCCGGGTGGCCTCGTTGTGCTCCAACCCGGCCACGATCAACCCTGAGGGGCGCCAGCTGAGCATTTCACGGATGACTTCCTCTTCTTCCTCCAGCTCATAGCCAGACACCCCGACCACCGGTTTCAGCGGGCTTTGTTTCAGGATCGACGAAATCCCGGACAGGACTTCGGGGAAAACAAAACTATTGAGCGAGGGCACCACCACCGCCACCAGATTGACCGATTGCGACGACAGGGATCCGGCGATGCGATTGGGCACGTAGCCATGGGAGCGGGCGATCTCTTCGACCTTGGCGCGGGTGGCGGCGGAAACATCCCGCGCGCCCCGAAGCGCGCGGCTGGCTGTCATTTCGCTGACACCGGCTAAGCGGGCAACATCCTTCAGGAGCATTTTCTTGGTCATGGGCGCATGGTCTTGCACTTCGCGTCCCACCGCAAGGGCAGCTAGGCAATGTCACGGGATTGAGACTTGCTTTTCCGCCTCGTTAGCGATAACGCTTCAAGGTACGTTATCGCTAACGTCTCAAAATCCCCTCTTAGAGCCGCACCCCCGCATCGGAGCTTATCATGACCCTGAAAATCGCAATCAATGGATTTGGCCGCATCGGGCGCGGCGTGATGCGCGCCCTTTTGGAAAGCCAGGACCAGGACATCCAGGTGGTGGCCATCAATGACCTGGCGCCACCTGCGACACTGGCGCATTTGTTGAAGTATGATTCCGTTCATGGGCGCCTGAAATCCAAGGTCGCCCATGGACCCGATCACCTGGTGGTCGATGGGAAAGACATTCGCCTGACAGCCATGCGCGACCCCAAAGACCTGCCCTGGGCGGATGTGGACATCGCCTTTGAGTGCACCGGCCATTTCACCAGCCGCAGTGCCGCATCGGCGCATCTGGGAAATGGCTCCAAACGCGTTCTGATCTCTGCACCCGGCAAAGAGATGGATCGGACCGTGGTTTACGGCGTCAACCATCAGGCGCTAACCTGTGATGACCTGATTGTCTCCAATGCCTCTTGTACAACCAACTGCCTGGCCCCGCTGGCCCAGGTGCTGGATCAGACCTGTGGCATTCGCACCGGCTATATGACCACGATCCATGCCTATACCGGCGACCAGCCCACCCATGACAGCCCCCACAGCGACCTTTATCGTGGGCGTGCAGCAGCCCTGTCCATGGTGCCCACCTCTACCGGAGCGGCCCGCGCCATTTCCGAAGTCCTGCCACAGCTCAAGAACCGCCTGGAAGGCTCCGCAATTCGGGTACCGACCCCCAATGTCTCGGTGGTGGATCTGAGCTTTGTACCAGAACGCCCAGCGACGGTGGAGGCCATCAATGCTGCCGTTCAAGCCGCAGCAGAAGGGCCACTCAAAGGCGTTCTGTCCTATGAGCCGGATCCGATGGTCTCGGTGGATTTTAATCATGACCCCCATTCCTCCTGTTTTGCTGCCGCACAGACCTCTGTGACCGCTGACGGATTGGTCCGAGTGGTGAGCTGGTACGACAATGAATGGGGCTTTTCCAATCGGATGCTGGACACCGGCCGTCATATGGGTCGCCTGATCACCAAGACGCAGCCTCAGCCCCTGGCCCAGGCGGTCTAGCCAGCCAAGCCCGGGGTTCTGGCAGCCCGGCCCCTGCGCCCGGCTTTTGCTTGCTTTGCCAGGCCTGAAAATGGCATCCTTGCAGGAGGCAAACAGCACGGGCTGCCCGGGGCGCTTGCCCTGAGAAAGCCAAGGGGGAAAGCCATTGAAATCCGTCCGTCTCAGGCTGCTTCTGCTGGCCCTTTTGCCGCTGTCCTTCCTGATGCCTTTGCTCCTGACCTTGGCGATGGCGCGTTGGAACGCGGATTACGACGCGGTGCTGATCGCCAAGGTCGAAAGTGACCTGCGCATTGCCGAGCAATACCTGGGCCATTTGCAGACCGGCAGCGCCGAGCGGCTGCGCAGCATCGCCAATTCCACTGAGTTTCAACAGGCTCTCAACAAGGGGCCTGCCGAGGTTCAGGCCCATCTTCAGGCCCTGCGCGGCGCGCTGCAGCTTGATTTTCTGGAGTATCTTACCCCGGCTGACCTCGCCTCTCCTCTGGGCAGATGGCCGGTCATTCAGGCCGCAACCCAAGGCCAACGGGACTCGCAGATTGATATCTTCACGGCCAATGATCTGGCCATAGCTGCGCCGCATCTGGTGGACCAAGCCCGTATTCCCCTGATCGAAACAGAGGCCGCCGCACCAACATCGCGGCAGGTCGAAGATCGCGGTATGGTTCTGCACACTGCCGCCCCTGTTGTCACCCTCGGCCATCACGGGGTGCTGCGCGGGGGGCGCCTGCTCAACCGCAATCTGGATTTCATCGACACCCTGAACGCCTTGGTCTACCTCGGCGGGCCTGCCGAACAAAACCGCCAGGGCACCGCCACCCTGTTTTTGGAAGATACCCGTATCTCCACCAATGTACGCCTCTTTGAGGAGGTGCGCGCCCTTGGCACCCGGGTCTCCGCAGTGGTGCGCAATCAGGTGCTCAAGGAGGGGCTGACCTGGCTGGACCGCGCCTTTGTGGTCAATGACTGGTATATCTCGGGCTATCTGCCCCTGACCGACAGTTTTGGTGCCCGTGTTGGCATGCTTTATGTCGGCTTCCTCGAAGCCCCCTACAGCGCTGCCAAGCGCGAGGCCTATTGGACAATCGTTGCGGTTTTCCTGACCGTTGTAGTGCTTTCGGCACCGCTTTTTCTCTGGCTGGCCAAAGGGATCTTTTCACCGCTGGAACGGATGAGCCTCACCATGAAGCGGGTCGAACGCGGTGATCTGACCGCCCGCAATGGCACCACCCGGCGGCAGGATGAGATCGGCCAGGTGGCCGGGCACCTGGACAGCCTGCTGGACCAGATTCAGGAGCGCGACCAGCGGCTGCGCGACTGGGCCGGAGAGCTCAATGAACGTGTGGATCAGCGCACTGTCGAACTGCGCGCCGCCAATCTGAAACTGGAAGAGACCTTCAAACAGTTGGTGATGAGCGAAAAGCTCGCCTCGATTGGCGAGATCACCGCCGGGGTGGCACATGAGATCAACAACCCGGTGGCGGTGATCCAGGGCAATGTGGATGTCATGCGCATGGCCCTCGGGCCAGCGACGCAGCAGGTCGAGACCGAGCTGGACCTTATCGACAACCAGGTCATGCGCATTGGTGCCATCGTTGGCAAGCTGCTGCAATTTGCCCGCCCCTCAGAATTTGGCACCTTTGAGGAAAGCCTCTATCTGGCGCCCCTGGTCAGTGACTGCCTGGTCCTGGTGGATCACGTGATCTCGCAGCAGGAAATCCGGGTCGACAAGCGCTTTGATCTGGGGAGCCAGCCGGTGCCGCCTGTGCGTATTGACCCCGGCGAACTGCAACAGGTGGTGATCAACCTCATCCTCAATGCGACCCAGGCTATGCAGGGCGCCGGGACCCTGCTCTTGTCACTGGAGGCTGCAGACCGGGATGGGCGCCGCGGCGCCCTGCTCACAGTTGCCGACAGCGGCTGCGGCATCGAAGAGGACAAGCTCTCGGCAGTATTCAATCCCTTCTATACCACTAAACTGGGCGAAGGCACGGGCCTGGGCCTGTCAATCAGCCAGACCCTGATCCAGCGCGCCGGTGGCATAATCTCGGTACGCAACCGCAAATCCGGCGGAGCTGCCTTCTCTATCTGGCTGCCTTGCGCAGAAGAGCAGTCTGAGCAGGCAGCCACGACGGCGGCACAGTAACTGTCCTCTTGCGCAGCCTCTCAATCCTTATCCGCAGACCCTAAGCTGCAGACACACCCGCGCTGTGCGCAGCACGGCGCCCGGCCCAAGGCCATTGGCCCTGCGCTGGCCCCGCCAGCGCAGGGCCTGGGCGCGGGAGAGCTGCCTTTCTCTGGAAGAGACGAACATCTCCGGCTGGGATCACACGTCCCAGCTGGAACATTTGCGATCAACGGTTTTGCGCGACACGCCCAAACGCCGCGCGGCCTCTGCCCGGTTGCCGTCGCAGGCGTCCAGCACATGCATGATATGGCGCTGGGTGACCAGATCCAGGGATTCCACCGCTGCCATCCCCGTGATCCCCCCCTTGCCGGCGAACTCCTCAGGGAACTCCCCCAGGATCACCGAGCGTTCGATCAAATTGCGCAGCTCCCGCACATTCCCCGGCCAGTCATAGCGTGAGAATTTCAGCAGCGTCTCCTCGTTCAGCTCCAACGCCGCCATCCCAAGACTGCTGGCAAACTGCTCCATAAACAGGGCCGCCAGTTCGACAATATCTTCCACCCGGTCTTTCAAGGGCGGCATCTTGATCTCAACCACATTGATCCGATGATAGAGATCAGCGCGAAACCGGCCCTCGGCCACCGCCTGTTCCAGATCCGCATTGGTGGCAAACAGGAACCGCAGGTTCAGCGGGATGTCCCGTTCCGCCCCCACGGGCCGCACCCGCTGATCCTCCAGCACCCGGAGCAGCGCCGCCTGGACCTGATCCGGCATCTGCGCCACCTCGTCCAGAAACAGAGTGCCGCCATCGGCATGCAGGAACAATCCGTCCTTGCGCCGGTTTTGATCGTCAATCAGGCCAAAAAGCTCATGCGCTATACGGTCCGGCGCGATGGCCGCACAGTTCACCGCCACAAAAGGTTTCTCCGCCCGCTCCGACAGCGAATGCAGGGTACGGGCCGCAATTTCTTTGCCGGTGCCGCTGGCGCCGGTGAACAAAACTGGCGTTGGCAGCGGCGCAAGGCGATGCAGCATATCGCGCGCCTGGCTGATCGCTGCGGATTTGCCCAGCAGCCGCCCACGCGCGGCGTTGCCCTCGGCAGACAGCTCATGCTTTAGCAGATAATTTTCCCGCCGCAGATATTTGCGATCCAAGGCCCGCGCCACCGAATTGAGGATCTGATTGGCCCGAAAGGGCTTCAGCACAAAATCCGCCACCCCGGCCCGCAGCGCCAGAATTGCCGTTTCCAGATCGGCATAGGCGGTGACCAGAATGGTATCCGCAAACAGCCCCACCCGGCGCTGTTCCTGCACCCATTCCAGGCCCGTCTTACCCGGCATTACATTGTCCAGAATGATCAGATCAAAATGGGCCTGATCCAGAATGGTCGAGGCCGCCGCAGCCGAGGCCGCCTGCTCCACCCGCTTGCAACGCGGCTCCAGGATTTTGGTGAGGAAGTTGCGCATGCCCGGCTCGTCATCAATCACCAGGATCGAGGCCCCGGCCAGGCTTTCGCCATATTCGTCGCGCGTGCTGTCAGCCGGACGCATTGCCGTCACCATCCCGTCTCTCATCCCCATGCCTCCCCGAGCCTTACGCCTTTAGCTGCAAAAATCAAACCTTACGGCCTCCCTCATCTACTCTGCCGGAGAGACAGCTCCCTTGTCCTTGCCGCTTTGTGCCTGCTGCCCCTGCATCTCTTCCAGCCAGATCGAATGGTGTTGCTTGGCCCAGGCCTCATCCACCTCACCTGACCCCATGGCATCATAGGCACCCTCCATGCCAACCGAGCCGATGTAGATATGGGCAATGATGATCGCCATCAGCACAAAGGCCAAAATGGCATGCCACGCCTGCGCCAGCTGCATTTCCTCCTGCGGCGCCAGCGCAACGGGCAGCTGGCCAAGGCCCAAGAGTTCAGACAGGCCTGTCGTGTTCAAAAAGCCAAAGGTCTTGGCAAAGAGCGGCAGCTCGTAGGGGAACAACAGGGACACCCCGGACAGCGAGATCGAGGTGCCAAACACCACCACCGACCAGAAGATCAGTTTTTGTCCGGCGTTGAATTTCTTGGCAGGCGGATGCGCCGAGCCAATGATGCCGCCAAATTGGCGCAGCCAGGTCAGATCGGTGCGGTTGGGAATGTTATGCACTGCCCACATCACAAAGATCATCACCAATCCAACGATGAACCCCCAGGCCACCACGTTGTGCAGCCATTTGCTTAGGTCCAGCAGAACCGCATTGGGCACCTTGCCCAGGTAAGGCGCAATAACCAGCCGCCCAAACAGAGACAGGATGCCGGTGATACCGAGGATGATAAAAGACCCCGCCAGCAGCCAATGACCAAAGCGTTCAACCCTTTTGAACCGGGTCACAGTGCGGCCCGTTTTTTCGCCGTCAATCTTGATCCTGCCGCGCAACACAAAGAAGACCACCAGCGCCCCGATGGTGCCGAGCAGCAGCCAACCGCCATAGTGGCGCAGAGGGCCTGCGCGAAATTCGAGCCAACGCATGCCGCCATCCTGCACCAGCACCTTGCCCACATCGCCACCGCTGGACACCGTGACCTGAGCAGTATCATAGCGCAGCTGCCGCCAAAGCTCAGGGTCCGAGACCCCACCCAGGGTGCCGAGCTGTTCGCTCATCCCGGCGGCGGCATCCGGGTTGCCGGTGTTGTCCTGGCGAAAACGCTCATCCAGTTTTTGCTGCTGTTGCCGCGCCAAGATATCATCCAGGGTCTGCGCCCCCCCTGTTGCGCTGCGATCCACCGTCGCCCCGACCTCAGCCTCCTGTGCCAATGCCAGACCTGGCAGCAGGGAAAAACACAGCATCAGCTGAAGGGAAAAGAGAAATGCCAGGCGCAGCATGGGCCAGACTCCTTTGCAGGTCATGGATAGAAAATAGCAGACCGTGGACGGCCCACTTCGCGCAGGCCGCCCCCGTATCATAGTGAGGTCAAAGGACGCTTAGCCGCCCTTTTGCTCATAGGCTGTGCCCCAGCCCCAAGCGCCGGAACCAAAGCCACGGGCCACAATACGTTCCCGGTAGATCTCCGAGACCGTATCGCCGTCACCAGCCAACAGCGCCTTGGTCGAGCACATCTCGGCGCAGATTGGCAGCTTGCCTTCGGCGATCCGGTTGCGGCCATATTTGGAGAACTCCGCATTGGAGTGGTTCTCCTCGGGGCCACCGGCACAGAAGGTGCATTTGTCCATCTTGCCACGGCTGCCAAAGGCGCCCGCCTGCGGATACTGCGGCGCACCAAAGGGGCACGCGTAAAAGCAATAGCCACAGCCAATGCACAGATCCTTGGAGTGCAGCACCACGCCATCGGCTGTCTGGTAGAAACAATCCACCGGGCAGACCGCCATGCAGGGCGCATCGGAACAATGCATACAGGCCACCGAGAGCGAGCGCTCACCGGGTTTGCCGTCGTTCAAAGTGACGACCCGGCGGCGATTGATGCCCCAGGGCACTTCGTGCTCGTTTTTACAGGCGGTGACGCAGGCATTGCATTCAATGCAGCGTTCGGCGTCGCAGAGGAACTTTGCTCTTGCCATGTCTCTCTCTCCTTATGCTGCAGTGATTTTGCAAAGAGTGCATTTGCTCTCTTGCATCTGGGTGACGCTGTCATAGCCATAGGTGAAGGCCACGTTGGCGCTTTCGCCCAGCACATAGGGGTCTGCACCTTCGGGATATTTGTCCCGCAGGTCCTTACCCTGGAAATGACCGCCAAAGTGGAAGGGCATAAAGGCAACCCCTGCGCCCACCCGCTCGGTGACCATGGCCATAACCTTGACCTTGCCGCCCTCGGGGCCTTCGACCCAGCACTGTTCGCCATCCCGCACGCCCAGGTTATTGGCGTCGCGGGTGTTGATTTCGACAAACATGTCCTGCTGCAATTCTGCCAGCCAGGGGTTCGAACGGGTCTCTTCACCGCCGCCCTCATATTCCACCAGTCGCCCGGAGGTGAGGATGATCGGATACTCCTTGGAGACATCGTTCTTCTGGATTGAGGCATAGAGGGTCGGCAAACGATAGGCCTGACGGTCCTCATAGGTTGGGTAATCCTCAACCAGATCGCGGCGGTTGGTGTAAAGCGGCTCGCGGTGAATGGGCACCGGATCCGGGAAGGTCCAGACAACGGCACGCGCCTTGGCATTACCAAAGGGCGCACATTCATGCTTGATCGCCACCCGTTGGATACCGCCGGACAGGTCGGTTTTCCAGTTGGTTTTTGGACCGGCCACGGCCTCGATTGAGGCGCGCTCTTCGTCGGTCAGATCACCGTCCCAGCCGAGATCCATCAGCATCTGCATGGTGAACTCGGGGTATCCGTCCTGGATTTCCGAATTCTTGCTATAGACGCCTTCGGCCAGCAGGTTGTCGCCATCCCGCTCAACGCCAAAACGGGCGCGGAAGGTGAGACCACCCTCAGAAACCGGCTTCGACATATCATAGAGGTTTGGCGTGCCGGGATGGTTCATCTCGGCCGTGCCCCAGCAGGGCCATGGCAGACCGTAGTAATCGCCATCAGCCGGGCCGCCCACTGCGCGTAGCGTGGTGCGGTCAAAGGTGTGCTGGTTGGCCATATGCAGTTTCAGCCGCTCCGGGCTTTGACCGGTATAGCCAATGGTCCAGAGCCCCTTGTTGAACTCCCGTGTGATGCTTTCAACAACCGGTGTTTCGGCGTCTTCCATCTCGATATTCCGGAACAGGCGATCGCCCCAGCCAAACTTATTGGCGAATTTGGCCATGATGACCTCATCCGGCAGGCTCTCAAACAGCGGCTCGACAATGCGATCGCGCCACTGAAAAGACCGGTTTGACGCAGTGACAGAGCCACGGGTTTCAAACTGGGTACAGGCCGGAAGCAGGTAGACGCCATCGGTGCGATCCTGAAGCACGGCAGAAACTGTTGGATAGGGGTCAATGACGACCAACATATCCAGCTTTTCCATTGCCGTTTTCATTTCCGTCATCCGGGTCTGCGAATTGGGCGCATGCCCCCACAGAACCATGGCGCGCACATTGTTGGGCTGATCGATATTGTCTTTGTCTTCAAGAATGCCATCAATCCAGCGGCTGACTGGAATACCCTTCAGGTTCTGCAGGCTCTTTTCCTTGCCGTCAGCCCCTGTCAGCATATCAAACTGAGCTGAAAGCCACTCGGGGTCTTCCTCCCAGACGCGCGCCCAATGAGCCCAGGCGCCTTTTGACAGGCCATAGTAGCCCGGCAACGTATGCGACAACACGCCCAGATCTGTGGCGCCCTGAACATTGTCGTGGCCCCGGAAAATATTGGTACCGCCGCCAGAGGCGCCCATGTTGCCCAGCGCCAGCTGCAGAATGCAATAGGCGCGGGTGTTGTTGTTGCCAGTGGTGTGCTGGGTGCCGCCCATGCACCAAATCACGGTGCCAGGACGGTTGTTGGCCAGGGTACGCGCAACGCGCTCCAGCTGCTCACCCGGTGCACCGGTGACACGCTCAACCTCTTCTGGGGTCCAGGCTTTCACCTCGTCGCGGATCTGCTCCATCCCCCAGACGCGGGTGCGGATGAACTCTTTGTCTTCCCAACCGTTCTCGAAAATATGCCACAGGATGCCCCAAACCAGCGCCACATCAGTGCCGGGACGGAAGCGGACATATTCGTCGGCATGGGCTGCGGTACGGGTAAAGCGCGGATCACAGACGATCACCGGCGCATTGTTCTGCTCCTTGGCCTTCAAAAGGTGCAACAGCGAGACAGGATGTGCCTCGGCTGGGTTGCCGCCGATGATAAAGATCGATTTGGAATTGTGGATGTCGTTGTAGCTGTTTGTCATGGCGCCGTAGCCCCATGTATTGGCAACGCCCGCAACAGTGGTAGAGTGACAGATCCGCGCCTGGTGGTCGACGTTATTGGTCCCCCAATAGGCGGCGAATTTGCGGAACAGATAGGCCTGTTCGTTGTTATGCTTGGCCGAGCCCAGCCAATAGACGCTGTCGGGGCCGCTTTCTTCGCGGATATCCATCATCTGGCCGCCGACCTCGTCGATGGCCTGCTCCCAGGAGATGCGCTTCCATTCCCCGCCTTCCTTTTTCATCGGATATTTCAGGCGGCGCTCGCCATGCGCGTGTTCGCGCACCGATGCCCCCTTGGCGCAATGGGCACCAAGGTTGAAGGGGCTGTCCCATCCGGGCTCCTGTCCGGTCCAGACACCATCCTGAACCTCGGCCACCACGGTACAGCCAACAGAGCAATGGGTGCAGACTGATTTGATGGTTTCAACCGCCCCGTTGGCGGCTGTTGCTGCCGTCGCCTGTGTGACGGTGCCTCCCGTGGCGCTGATGGCGGCCAGGCCGCCAATGGCCAGGCCAGAGCCACGCAGGAATGCACGGCGGTCAACGGATGTTTCCGCGACATTATTGAGGATCGAGCTCCGCTGGGGGCGTCTCGCAACCCCGTTGGTCTTTTTCCTAAGCATATAAACCTCCCTTGCTAGCCCTTTCACAAAGGAAAGGACGCGCTTGGTTTAAGGAAACCACTTGGCGGTCGGGCGTCTCGCTACCAGTTGCCGGTGGTCAATGAATAGTCTTGGGTGCACCCGGTGCCGTTCAGAACCGGGTGCTGTCGTAATAGGCGCGGGTATGTGCCGTATCCTGCATCTTGTCGGATGCCAGATCGGGCACTGAAGCCGCGACGGCTGATCCGCTGCTGGCAACCGCCACTGCAGCCAGCGGCGCGCCTGTCGCCGCCAATTTCAGAAAGTCGCGGCGGCTGCTGGCCCCCTCATCTTTCTTGCTCATGTGAACTCCTCCTCCTGACGCAGGGGTCAGGTTCCTGTTTCACGGGGTTACGGCACCAGGACTGTCCCGGTGCCCTTTTGCGGATTACTCCGCGCTCAACCGAAAACCCTCGGCTTCGATCTCCATGAACTGGCGCCCGACAGCGCCAAGCGCGGCATAGAGAACCGAAGATTTGGCACCTTCGAGATCCGAAAAGAAATGTCCGGCCCAGGGGCCGATATGTCTGGTAAAGAACTGTTTCTGCTGCGCCAGATCGGAGGCTGCGCCAAAACGCCCGGCAATCATTGCGCCCATCATTTCCATCAGAGAGGCAATGTTGTCCTCGGGCTCATAGGCATTGGGCGCGCGCGTCAGCCCGCCAACCGCCATATCCCGACGCAGCTGCGCCAGTGGCTTTTCATTCAGAAAGCCGGTCAGATAGTAGCTGGCGTAGGGCAGCAGTTCGCCCCGCCCCAGGCCAATGAACAGCTTGTTGAACTCGCGCTCCGCCGAGGCGGGTTTGCTGTGGCGCGCCAGTTTCGCCAGGGCATTGATCGCCGTGCCCAATGGGCTGTCACCCCCCGCCAAACCCGAGGTTTGCCCCAGCAGCATTTCATCCGGCGGCCCGGCCAGCATCACGCCCAGGTAGTTGTAAAGATCCGCCCGCATCTGGTCCTCTGCTCCAATAGGCGCAGGCGGCGGGGCGGCCGCTGAGATGGCTTCAGCTTCTGTCATCATTTTGGGCTCCTTGCAGCTCGTCTGGGGCGGGTTGTCTGGATCAGGCTCATGTCCTGCCCTCATCAAAGAAAAACCGCATGCGCCCAGGCGCTGTTGCGATATGCGTTTCGGTGGGTTGGGCGACATCCTCGCGCAGGGCGGCCGGGGGCTGAGCAGGCGTCACACCCTGGGCGGCCACCGTCTTTGGGGTTCCGTTTGCGTCCAGGTCGGGCGCGGCCTCTGCCCGGAGCGCGTGAAGAACCGGAGGCGCCTCAGCCTCTGGTTCGGCTACAGGCTGTTCTTCGGATGTAGACCCGGCGGCAACGGGCTCTGCCTCGGCCTCCTGCGCCAGGGCTTCCACATGTTTGGTCATGCCTTTGCCGACCTGATAAGCGGTCTGCAGCCCCTCGATCACGCAGGCGGCATCGGTGAAATCCTCGCCGTAATCCACCAGCCCATCAACGCAGGCGAGTACCGGGTTGGCGCGCCACAAATGCCGCAGCGCGCGGGTCTTGATCCGGGCAGGAACCTGATCGGTCAGGAAGACCTTGAAGTCATCGCCTTCACTCAGGCTCTCCGGCGCGGGCAGCTCTAAAGCGGCCAGGATGTCCTCGTCACTTTGCTCAGCCAGTTCCGCATCACGCGCCGCGGATTGAGCCGCAACTGCGGCTTGTTTTTCTGCCTCGGCCTCTGCCGCAACCGCCGCCTGTCGGCGTGACCAGAAATCACCCCGGCTCATTGCACCCGCCCCCGTTTGGACAGAGCAGGCGAGCGGTAGACATCGGTGAGCTGGCTGATGCGCGGATCGCCGATGCCATCCTCACTGGCGCCGATGTCCTTTTTGTCACGGCGACGTTTTTTAAACTCTTCCTCGTGGAAATGCGCCAGCGTGAACTCGCGCAGCCAGGCCACCAGCCCCGCTGGCATGGCCACCCGCTCCACCAGTTCTTCACCACTGTCTGCATAGTCCTGCGCCTCAAAGGGGGAGGCGGTGACCAGAGTGACCTCCAGCGGGAAGTCTCCGTCGCTGATCTCGCGCATGATCACGTAGAGACTTGGCGGGGTGGTGGTCAGCGCCTGCATATAGGCCTCGGCCTCGGCGCGATGCAGCTCCAGAGGCAGGGTTGCAGCGTGATACTCTGTGACCTCCCCCTCGCGGCGCAACAGCTGCCACGCGGCCGGGGCAGCTGCAGGGAGCACCCCCGAGACGGTCCAGTTCCATTTGGTCCAGCGCGTCACGCCCGGTGCGCGGCGCAAAACCACGCCGACCGGCATCACATCCGTTTTCTCTGTGCGTTGCCTCACCCTGTCACGACACCCTTTGTCAATTTCCCTGTCACAGCTGTGGCCGATCGCTAAACGTCAGACCATCGATTGTGCCTGTAAGACTGCGTCGACTGGGTGACGCCGCGAAACCCGGAAATCGAAGGGAGCAAAGAAAACCGCCCCAACGGGACAAATTGGGGCGCTGCAAAATCGCCGCCGGGGTAGAGCGGTCGAAATGTCTATTTATACAAAAACGCTCAGGAAATTGGCGTGCCACCAAATGGCGAATCACATGGTCCGAATCCGCGCGCTTGTGGCCCCTGTTGGCGCTGGAAACCGGTTTACCTTGGCCAAGAATCAAAGCTAGTCTGACCCCCCAGCCAGCGGTCAATCCACGTGGATTTTACCGAAAATGTCGCGAGGAATAAGATGGCCAAGCAATTGATTTTATGTGATTGTTCAGGGACGCAGAGCCTGAACTCCGAGGCCCTTTCCAAAGCATGCGGCCTGGCCTGCAGCCCGGTACATTCCGCCCTCTGCACCACCCAGGCCGATAGGGCCGCCACTGCAATTTCAGGTGGCGAATCGGTGATTTGCTGCGCCCAGGAAAAAAGATTTTTTGCCGATCTGGCGGCGGAACTGGATCAGCCTGCCCCCCCGGTGCTCGACCTGCGGGACCGGGCCGGTTGGACTGCGGATAGCGGGGATCTGATACCCAAAATGTCCGCGCTTGTGGCGGAGGCCAGCCTGGAAATTCCGCCGGAAAAATTCCTGGATGTGACCTGCGAGGGGCTTTGCCTGATCCTGGGCGCACCGGACATCGCCCTGGCAGCAGCGGAACGTCTGCAGGATTGCCTTGGGGTCACAGTCTTGGTTGAGACGGGCGCCGCGGCTGGCTCTGATGATACCCTGGCAGATCCTGCGGAGCTCCCGCTGGGGCGCGAATTTGACCTGATCCGGGGGTGCTTACGCCGAGCCGAGGGAGCCCTCGGGCAATTCCGGGTCCGCTTTGATGGGTTTCAGCAACTTGATATCACAGGACGCCAGTGGCGCTGGACAGCCCCCCGTGATGGTGCCCAATCCGACTGCGATCTTATCCTGGATCTGCGTGGCGGCCCCGCTTTGTTTCCAGCTCCGGAGAAGCGCGAAGGCTACCTGCGCGCTGACCCAAAGAACCCCCAGGCGGTTGCCGATGCCCTATTGGCGGCCTCGCAGATGGTGGGCACCTTTGAAAAGCCGCTCTACCTGCGCCACGAGCCGCTGCTCTGCGCCCATTCGCGGGCCTCTCAATCCGGCTGTAGCAAATGCCTGGACCATTGCCCCACCTCGGCCATCGCTTCGGCCGGAGATCACGTCAGCATTGACCCGATGATCTGTGCTGGCTGTGGGGCCTGCGCGGCGCTCTGCCCCTCTGGCGCGATCACCTATGACGCCCCGGCCACGGATGCGCAGTTCCGACGTATTCAGACCCTCGCCCAGGCCTATCTAAAGGCTGGCGGGTCCAGCCCGCGCCTGCTGGTGGTCACCCCCCATGGCAGCGAGATGATCAGCCTGGCGGCACGCTTTGGTCGCGGGCTGCCCGCGGATGTGGTGCCGATTGAGGTCTCTGCGCTCAATGCCTTTGGCCATGCTGAAATTCTTGCGGCTCTGGCAGCGGGCTTTGCCGATGTTTCCATATTGCTTAGCCCGGGCATTGATCGCGCGGTCCAGACCTCCGAGCTGGCACTGGCCTTGGCAATCGGTGGCGCGGGCAAGGCCCGCCTGTTGGACCTTGCCGATCCGGATGCCCTAAGTGCGGCGCTCTATGAGACCGAGGCGCCGAAACCGCTGGCGACACCCATCCGCCCCATGGGTTCGCGCCGTCAGATCACGCGACAGGCCGCCATGGCACTGCAGCCCGAGGCCCAGCAGCTGCCCCTACCCGATCAGGCGCCCTATGGAGCCGTGCTGGTGGATCAGGACAGCTGCACGCTGTGCCTCTCTTGCGTGTCTCTCTGTCCCTCGGGCGCTCTGGGCGACAATCCCGATCTGCCACAGCTGCGGTTCCAGGAAGAGGCCTGCCTGCAATGCGGCCTCTGCGCCAATACCTGCCCCGAAGATGCAATTTCCTTTGAGCCCCGGCTGAACTTGGAGCCAGCGGCCCTGTCTCAGGTGGTTTTGCACGAGGAGGATCCTTTTGCCTGCGTTGAATGCGGTGCCCTGTTTGGGGTCAAATCCACGATTGAGAAGATCACCGAAAAACTGGCCGGCAAACATGCGATGTTCGCCCGCCCCGAAATGGCCCGTATGATCCAGATGTGCGATGATTGCCGGGTGCAGGCTCAGTTTCACCAAAAAGACAGCCCCCTCGCCGGAGCCGAACGCCCGCAGGTGCGCACCACAGAGGACTATCTCAGCAAACGTCGGGACCATTGAACGTGCAGGCAAGCAACCAGATAGGGCCCCTGCGCTCGTCTAAAATTGCCCGCTGACGCAGTTGGCGGATGCACCAAAGCGACAAGTCAGATAGATAAATGAAAAGAAAGGGAGCAGCGGTAAGCACTGCCCGGCCCTCTTTCTCAAAGCCAGACAGCCAAGGCCCCTGCAGGGCCACCATCAAAGGAGCAAGTCCCGCGTGTCCATTACCCGAGAATTCGTCCTCGCGGTGCTGAAAAGCATTTCCGATCCTGTCAGCGGCCAGGACATCGTCGCCGCTGGCCTCACACGGGGCCTCACCGTTGAAGGTGGCAGCGTTTTGTTTGTCCTGGAAATTGATCCGGCCAAGGCAGATCTCTATGGTCCGATCCGAGATCAGGCCGAAGCCGCCGTCAAAGATCTGGATGGGGTTGAGAAGGTCTCGGTGATGCTGACCGGCCACAGCGCCAAGGCACCGCCACCGGATTTAAAGCCTTCCAAACCTGCCGCCCCCAAAGGGCCACAAAAAATACCCGGCGTGGATCGCATCCTAGCAGTGGCATCGGGCAAGGGTGGTGTTGGAAAATCAACCGTATCGGCCAACCTCGCCTGCGCGCTAGCTGCCCAGGGTCGGCGCGTTGGCCTGCTGGACGCCGATGTCTATGGACCTTCGCAACCCCGGATGCTGGGCGTTTCCGGCCGCCCCGCCAGCCCGGATGGTAAAACCATCCTGCCGCTGCGCAACCACGGCGTCACCATGATGTCGATTGGGCTGATGACCAATGATGATCAGGCGGTGGTCTGGCGCGGCCCGATGCTGATGGGCGCATTGCAGCAGATGCTGATGCAGGTGCAATGGGGCGCGTTGGACGTACTGATCGTGGATCTGCCGCCGGGCACCGGCGATGTGCAGATGACTCTGGCGCAAAAGGCCCATGTGGATGGTGCGGTGATTGTCTCGACTCCGCAGGATGTTGCGCTGATTGATGCCCGCAAAGGCATTGATATGTTTAACAAGCTCCATGTGCCGATCCTGGGCATGATCGAAAACATGTCGACACATATTTGCTCCAACTGCGGCCATGAGGAACATGTCTTTGGCCATGGCGGTGTAGCGGCCGAGGCAGCCAAGCTCAACGTGCCATTACTGGCCGAGATCCCGCTGCATCTGGATGTGCGGCTGGCAGCAGACAGCGGCGCGCCCATTGTGGCTGCCAAACCTGATAGCGCTCAGGCACAGGCCTTCTTTGACGTGGCCAAGACCCTGGTTGACCGAGGCGCCGCATGAGTGAGATCGCCTTCCCGCCTTTGATGTCTGGCCTTGCCGTGACCGGGCAGGAAGACCCATTCGAGACCGCCTGCCAGCGGGCGGTCTTGGGCTGCGATGCAGGATTGTTGACCTATAATCTGAGCGCCGATCTGATGCGTGCCGCCCTGGTTTTTGCGCCAGAGGTGCCCTTGCTCAAAGCCATGGCCATGTTACCCACCTGCGGGATCGGCCTGCAAAACGCCCTTGGCGCCCTCGCCCCTCCAGAGGTCGCGGTGCATCTGGAATGGGGCGGCGGTCTGCGCATCAACGGGGGGCGCTGTGGCCGGCTGCGTGTCGCTGCCAGCACCAGCGACCCAGTGGCCACGCCAGACTGGTTGGTGGTGGGGCTGGAACTGCCGCTTTGGCCCGCAAGCGAGGACACTGGCGAAACACCGGATCAGACCGCGCTTTACGCCGAGGGCTGTGCGGATGTTAAAGCTCCTGCCCTGCTTGAAAGCTGGGCCCGCCATGCGCTGCACTGGATCGCACGGTGGGAAGAAGACGGTGTGGAACCCCTGCATGCCGAATGGCGTGGTCTGGCACATGGGCTCGGTGAAGCCGGGCAGTGGAACGGCGCCTCTGGCACCTTCCTCGGCGTTGACGAAGATTTTGGTATGTTGCTGCGCGAGACAGACACCACCCGGCTTATTCCTTTGACCACACAACTGGAGACCCCATGATGTATCTCGCCCGCGCCATCCATTTCGACGAGAGCGATCAGAATGTCTTTGCCAATCCGGCCCGCACTGGGGAATGGTGCATTTCCGGCGGCTTTGAATTCTCAAACTGGGTCGAAGAGGACCTCACCGGCAAACAACGTCAGGCTTTTGCCAATGGCTGGTTGGGGTTAGAGACATCAGGCCGGGTAACCTTTGTTGCCGTCACGCAGATTGAGCAGGGAGAGTTGGACCAACTGGGGGAGCTATTGGCGCAGCATTTTGTCGATTATTACGGGGCTCCAGATCTCGCCAGTGCCCGACCCGTGGCCCTAGGAGAGTTGCAACAAATGCAGGATCTCTGCGCTGAGAACCCAACGAACACCCTGCTCACCGTATCACGTGAGCTGAGCGACGCCGGGGTAAAGGAAAGCTACCGCAGCATTGAGCCGCAATCTGCCGGGCTCGAACAGTTTGCTCTCCACGCCACCCCGGAAGACTGACCTTTACCGGCAAGGGGGCTCTCCCGCCCGTCGATAGATCCCTCCAGGATCTTCTCCCGTTGGGCCCGGCGCCGCTCACGCGGCGCGGGGCTTTTTTCAGAAGAGACAGGTCAAGGGCCGCAACGCGGCCCTGCCGGTAGGCAGGGTTTACCCTTGAGGTGTCTCTGACCAAATAAAATGGATAGGGTCCTTGTGGGGCAAACCTGCCCCTCAAGGACCTCTCAGCAGACCCTTTTGCGCCGCGCAGCGGCGCCGGGCCCAAGGCCGCCAAGGTGCAGCTGGCAAAGCCAGATGCACCTGCGGGGGCGGGAGCCCCCCCTTGGGGTCTATCACCGGGCCGTTGCTGCGCGAAACAGTGGTGCTACAAAGTACCTCGGCGCGGTCCTGAGGCATATTTCTCCAGAAAAGCTTCGGCGGTGAGCTTGCGGAAGTCTGGCAGGCAGCTGCGCAGCCGGGCGTGGTCCCAGTCCCACCAGGCCAGCTCCATCATTTGCTCAGCCACCAGGGCGGTATAGCGACGCCGGATCAGCTGCGCCGTGTTGCCACCAACAATTGTATAGGGCGCCACATCCTTGGTCACCACCGAGCCCGAAGCAACAACGGACCCATGGCCTATGGTCACTTCGGGCTTGATCAGGGCGCCATGGCCAATCCAGGTATCATGCCCAATATGGGCCCGCCGGCTGGCGCGGTGCGCGAACCAATCCGCATCATCCGGAACATCATCCCAATAGAGCGCTGAACGATAGTGGAAGTGATGCAGAGAGGCCTTTTCCATCGGGTGATCCGTCGCCCCGATGCGCGTGGCACTGGCAATGTTGGAGAACTTGCCAATTTGCGCATTGGCAATGTCGCAGTTGCGGTCACAATAAGAGTAGTCGCCAAAATGGCTGTTCGCCACGCGACTGCCTGCACCAATTTCAACATAGGCACCAAAGCTGCTGTCGCTAACCTGGCAATCGGGATGAAAAAACGGGGTCTCTGGGGAGAGTTTCGCCAAGGGGAGAGTTCCAATATCTGCCCTAGCCACTCAGTTGGAGCCGCTAGGGGGTTGCTGTATCAACTTAGGGTCTCGGGCGTCAGGGCAATAGAAAGGCCTTGCCATCGGCGCGGGCCTTGCGCTTGGATTTGCCGGTTTCACCTTTGATCAGGCGACGTCGCAGCCAGCCAGAGAGCCAATCCATCATCATCACCATCAGGATGATCAGCACGATGTAATAGGCCACTTCTTCCCAGTCCTTTTGTGTGATGATCGCCTGGGTCAACAGCAAGCCAATACCGCCGCCAGTGATTGCGCCAATGATGGTGGCCGAACGGGTGTTGGATTCCAGGAAATAGAGCAGCTGGCTCAGCAACACCGGTGTGATCTGCGGGATCACCCCAAAACGATAGCGCTGCGCCGGTTTGGCCCCCGTCGAAGACACCCCTTCGATCTGCTTCTCATCCACATTTTCCAAAGCTTCCGAGAAGATTTTGCCGAAGGTCCCGGTATCGGTCACCAGAATGGCCAGGGCTCCTGTCAAAGGACCAGGGCCAAAGGCCCGCGCCAGCACCACGGTCCAGATCAGCGAGTCCACACCACGCAGGAAGTCAAAGAAACGGCGGACCACAAACCGCAGGGGCCCAAAGGGAGAGAAGTTTCGCGCAGCGATAAAGGCCAGTGGCAGGGCAAAGATACCCGCACCAATGGTGCCGAGGAAGGCCATCAAAAGGGTTTCCGCAATCGCCCAGGCCACATCCTGATGCCGCCACATTTTGTTGTTCCAGAAGTCATGGAAAATTGCCCCCGCCTCGCCAGTTGCAGCGCGGGTCATCACTTCGCCGAGCCCCATCCCGTGATAGGGGCTGTCCAGGGTAAAGAAGAACAGCTCCCAACCGGTAAAGTAGCGGAAGACCTCGGCGCGGTTGCGGGTCACCGTCAGACGACCGGCATCGGTGGTAATGGCCAGACGGTTCTTGGAGACGCTGATCCACTCTGGCACATCGCCTGCGGGCAGCTCTGCCTGAACGCCTTTGGCGCGCGTTGGGGTGGCCCGGACCAACCCATAACCCGGAATGTCATATTCGATGCTGTCCGAGCCAAAGCGCACCAGATGACCATTCTCGAGATCGATCACGGTCTCGCCTTCGGCACCGGCAGCCAGCGTCACCCAGTCAGGGCTTTGTCCCTCAGGATAGGCGCCCTTGCGTTCGCCCTCAATGGCAACCGAAACCGAGGCATCGCGATTGTCGCGGGTCACATGGGTCTTGTAGCTATAGGTGTCGCTCACCAGGGTCTGGGCGTTTTGCCAGCTGACCCGCTGCCACAACCCGGGCATGTCAAAGGCAAAGAAGACATAGGTCATATAGGCCAGGATCAGAGCCGGCAGGGCAAAGCCCATCAGCTTCTTTTTCAAAAACAGGCGTTCCATATCCTGCTTGAGGCTGGCGGGGGTCAATTCGGCCTCGAGAATGGTCATGCTTTGGCTCCATTGATCAAACGGTCACGCATTCCGCTCGAGATCTGATCGACCACGACGATGGTGATAAATAGCAAAAGGAAGATGGCGGCGGCTTCATCATAACGCCCCTGCCCCCAGGACATGGCGTTTTTCAGCTCGTAGCCAATGCCGCCTGCGCCCACAAAGCCAAGGATGGCGGAGGCACGAATGTTGATTTCAAACCGCAACAGGGCGTAGCTCACATAGTTGGGGCCGACCTGAGGGATCACCCCCAGCCACATGCGCTGTCCCCAGCTACCGCCAACGGATTCGAGCCCCTCAACGGGTTTCAGCGAGGCATTTTCATTCACTTCAGAAAACAGTTTGCCCAGCGCGCCTGCCGTGTGGATGGCAATGGCGATCATCGCTGGAACCGGCCCGCCGCCCAGCAGAAAGATCAGCACCAGGGCGATAACGATTTCAGGGATCGCCCGGCTGATGTCCATGATCCGGCGAAACAACGGGATGAGACGCGGCCAGGGGGCCATGCCCCGGGTTGAAAGCAGCGACAACAGAGTGCCAAAAACCACCCCGACCAGTGTCGAGGCCGCAGCGATGTTCAGTGTTTCAATCAAAGCCGGGAAGAAATTGACCAGATGTCCAGGCAGCTCGGCTGCTTTCTCGCTGGCCTCGGCCAGAACCTCGCTTGGGTAGTCAAAGACATGGGTAATGCCATCATAAAAAGAGCCGGCATTGCGGCCGTCGGCGGTCCGAAAGCCCGCCATCATCAAGGCGACAAACACCACCAAAATTATGCCGCCATAAAGACGCTTGCGTCGGGTCATCTCGCTGTATTGCGCGCGAATATCCGCCGTCGTGAGGGGCGCTGCGGTCAGATCTGCCATCTTTGCCGTCCTGAATTGGGTATCTGTGATCGCGCGCCTCAGGGCGCGTTGATCTTTGGAAAACGGGGCCCGGACACTGCTGCCCGGACCCCGAAGAAAGAGCCGTATAGAGGTCTTAGTTAGACTTCAGCTTGCGGGCTTCGATGATCGCCTCATAGGCATCGTGACCGATTGGCATAACGCCTTTGGCCTCACCGGAGAGCACACCATAGGCGCATTCTGGGTCCATCGCAGGCAGCGAAGCCATCAGAGCGGTGAACTTGACCTTGACGTCTTCTGGCAGGTCTTTGCGCAGAACGATGGGACCTTCTGGGATCGGGTTGGACTGCCAGATCTGAACCAGGTCGTTCATGTCAACCAGGCCGGCATCCACAGCGCGACGCAGGGCGCCGGAGTTATAGCCGTCTTCCCAGTTGCCCAGACCGTCGGCCCAGGTCACACCGCCGTCGAAGTCACCGTTGTTGACGCCAACGATGGTCTGCTCGTGACCGCCGGAGAATTTGACTTCGCCAAAGTAGTCACCCGAGGTCATGGTGGCGCCGGTGATTTCGGGGATCTCGATCGAAGGGATCAGGAAGCCGGAAGTCGAGTTAGGATCGCCAAAGCCAAAGACTTTGCCCTGCATCTCTTCGAGCGAGGTGATGCCGCTGTCGGCACGGGCAAACCCAACCGAATAGTAGCCGTAGCCGCCGTCAACGTTTACTTTAACCAGGATAGGCTCAACCGCTTCGGGGTCGGACAGGTAGGTTTTTGCGTAACCGGAGGCACCCAACCATGCCATGTCCAGCGTGCCGCCCAGCAGACCCTGGATAACGCCGTTGTAGTCGGCAGGGGCAAACAGCTTGGTTTCAACACCCAGCAGCTCTTCGGTTTTGGCGCGCAGGCATTCGTTGTTGTTCAGACGGTCCTGAGCGTTTTCACCGCCCAAGAGGCCGATGCGGAACTGGGTGATTTCTTCGGCCATGACGGGTGTTGTCAGAGCGGTCGAGGCCAGAGCGGCCAGCAGCAGTTTTTTCATCTTATTTCTCCGGTTAAGTTTTCCCGCCCCCCCATCGGGTACGGGTGATGAAATTGGATTGTTCAGGTGGTCAGGCTTCTGCCATCTCGGCCCGGATGGTGGCATCCAGGGTTTCGATCTCGGTGGATGTTGCCGCTTCCGAGAAGCTGGCATCGGCGCCGTAGATCTCGCGGGCGACGCCGGTGGTCAGCTGCTCGGGCAGCCCATCAAAGACGATGCGCCCATCACGCATGCCCACCACCCGGTCGCAATAGCGCCGCGCAGTATCCAGCGTGTGCAGGTTGGCAATGACGGTGCGCCCGTCTTCTTCATAGATGCGGCGCAGGGCCTCCATCACGGTCTGAGCGTTCATCGGATCCAGCGAAGCAATCGGCTCATCCGCCAGAATGATCTTGGGATCCTGCATCAGGGCGCGGGCAATGGCGACACGCTGCTGCTGGCCACCCGACAGGGCCTCGGCCCGTTTGGCGGCATGTTCGGCAATACCAAGGCGATCCAGAATATCGATAGCCTTGTGGATGTCATCCATCGGGAACAGGTTGAACATGGTGGCAAAGGTCGAGCGCCGATTCAACGTGCCGTGCAGTACATTTGAGACCACATCCATACGTGGCACCAGGTTGAACTGCTGAAAGATCATCGCGCATTCGGACTGCCAGGCCCGTTTGTCACCGCCGCGCAGGCCGGTGATTTCGCGGTCTTCAAACAGGATACGGCCTTCGCTGGCGTCGGACAGGCGGTTGATCATCCGCAACAGAGTCGATTTGCCTGCACCCGACCGACCGATCACCCCGATCATGCAGGGTTTGTCGATCTCCAATGTCGCGGTATCTACCGCAATCTTGTCGCCAAAGCGTTTAGTCAATTTATCGATGCGCAGCACAGTCGGTCCCTTTCGTTTCGGGCACTGACTAAGGCGGACAGTCAAACGATTTGTGTCGATGAAATGAAGCTTTTGTAAATGTCGATATTTTGACGGGGCAATCTGCCCCTGTGCAGATTGCCCCCAAACGTCTATATGGCGGCTGAACACTCCTCTTTTGTCCTCCTAAAGGAAACCGCCCGATGTCCTTAGACCGTAAGATCAAGATCGCCCCGTCGATCCTCTCCGCTGATTTTGCCAATTTTGGCCAGGAAATTCAGGCCATCGAGGCCCAGGGCGCGGACTGGGTGCATGTAGATGTGATGGACGGCCATTTTGTGCCCAACCTCACCTTTGGCCCCCAGGCCGTCAAAGCCTTTCGCCCGCATGTCAAAACGGTCATGGACGTGCATCTGATGATCTCGCCTGTCGACAGCTATATCGACGCTTACGGTGATGCCGGCGCAGATGTGCTGACGGCGCATATCGAAGCAGGTCCTCATATCCACCGCACCCTGCAGGCCATCCGCGCCGCGGGTATGAAAGCTGGCGTGGCACTGAACCCCGGCACCCCAGCCGAATCCGTGGCGCATCTCCTGGATCTGACCGACCTGATCTGCGTGATGACCGTGAACCCCGGCTTTGGGGGGCAGAAATTCATCGACATGACGGGAAAGGTCCGCCAGCTGCGCCAGATGATCGGCGACCGCCCCGTACATATCGAGATCGACGGCGGCGTAGACCCCAAAACAGCCCCCCTAGTCGCGGAAGCTGGCGCTGACGTTCTGGTTGCAGGCTCTGCCGTGTTCAAAGGCGGCTCAGTCACCACCCCAGAGGTCTATGGAGAAAACATCCGCCTGATCCGCGATGCCGCCCAGGGGCACTGGGCCTGAAACCACTGATCTGACGGGAAAACAGCCCCAGTCTTTGGCGGCGACCTGACCCGCTGCGCCCAGATCCCTAACTCTCAATCAGAGCGGTCCCCCGGGGCCGCTCTTTTTTGTTTTGTAAAGAGTTGCACCCGCCCTCCCTGCTGTCGCTCAGGTGAATGCGAGCCAGTTTTCAGAAAAATTAACCGAATCGCGCGAGTTTGAACCTGTCCCGTTTTGGTTTGGCAGTGTTTGGCCGTCTAGTTTGCAAGCGCCGCCTTCAAGTTACCCACTAGCAACGCCCTAGAGAATAGAAGGTTCGTTTAGGTGAATAAAGACTCACTCCTGCTCAAACTGGCTGTGCCAATCCCGCTTTGCCTTTGCTTGGGCCTCCTTGTCGCAGGGCTGTTCCTGCCCTCTACCATGCAAAACAATGCCATTTCGGCAGCCACAGATAGCGCGCGACAAACCGCGAACCAGATCAAGGCTATCCGAAGCTATTACACCAAATATGTGATTGGTGACGCCAAGGCCTCTGGAACGCTGTCCCCTGGCATTGACCATAAAGGCGACCCAGCAACCATCCCGCTCCCTGCAACATTGGTGCATGATGTCAGCAATCTGGTTGCACAGGAGCAGGTCAGTTTCTCCCTCTATAGCCCCTACCCCTTTGAAAATCGCGCCGACCGTCCAACGGATAACTTCATGGAGCTGGCCTGGGAGACTCTGAGTGAGAACCCAGAGGCGAGTTTTCAACAAACCGAAACAATCAATGGCAGCACTTTCCTGCGCGTGGCGGTCGCGGATCAGATGAGTTCAGAGGTCTGTGTCGCTTGTCACAATACCGTTGCGGGCTCTCCCAAGACCGATTGGCAGCTGGGAGATCTGCGTGGCGTGATCGAAGTGCGCCGCAATCTTGATACCGTCTTGGGCACGACACAGGCGCTTTCGCGCAATCTGCTCATCGGCTTTGCCGTGATGGGAGCTTTTCTAATTGCCGTTTGCATTATGGTGGCCCGTTCGGTGATCCGCCCGATCGAGCGCGTTTGTACCGACATCGCAGCGGTTTCCTCCGGCAACCTGGAGACCGAGGTGACTTCGGCCAGCCGCAAGGACGAGATTGGCAAAATCGGCAAAGCGCTGGTGGAGTTGCAAACGGATCTGCAAAACGCCCGCATTGGCGAAGACCGTCGTGCAGCCCTGCAACAAGAACAGCATGATGTGGTCCAGCATCTCAGCTCAGGACTGGTCCGGCTGTCGCGCGGCGATTTCTCACAGCCTATCGATGTCGAATTCTCCGGTGCCCATGAAAAGCTGCGCCTGAACTTCAATCAGACCATTGATACGCTCTCTGGCACGGTCGCTCAGGTGGTCGAAGCCTCGCAGTCGATCGGCAATGGCGCCACCGAAATCAGCCAGGCGTCGGATGATCTGTCTCACCGCACTGAAAGCCAGGCTGCCACCCTAGAGCAGACCGCCGCCGCGCTGGATCAAATGACCGCTTCGGTCAAGGCCGCCGCCGAAGGTGCCCGCAGCGTCGAAGCGACGATGGAAGAGGCCCAGCAAGAGGCCAAGAGCAGTGGCGAAGTGGTTGCAAATGCAGTGGCCGCCATGACCGAGATTTCAGGCTCTTCCAGCCATATTGGCCAGATCGTCACAGTTATTGACGACATCGCCTTCCAGACCAACCTCTTGGCGCTGAATGCCGGCGTCGAAGCCGCACGCGCCGGCGAGGCAGGCAGGGGCTTTGCCGTCGTTGCTGCCGAGGTGCGCGGTCTGGCCGCCCGTTCCTCCGAGGCCGCAATGGAGATCAAGGCGCTGATCAGCGGCAGTGCGGAGCAGGTGGGTCGCGGCGTTGATCTGGTTGGCAAGGCAGGTGACGCGCTCAACTCCATCGTGGGTCGCGTGAACCAGATTTCCGAACTGGTCTCAGATATTACCGAAGGTGCGGTTGAACAATCCACGGGTCTCGCCGAGATCAATATCGGTGTTACCCAGCTGGATCAGGTCACCCAGCAAAATGCCGCCATGGTGGAACAGTCCACGGCTGCGGGCCATTTGCTGAAAGCCGATGCGCTCAAGCTCACCCAGGTGGTTGCAGGTTTCAAGATCCAGCACGGCTTGAGCAGCCCCACTCCACAGGAAACAACCGCTGCCACCTCCGAACCCAGCGTCGCCCACGACTATCTGGATTGGGAAGATGAGGCCGTCCCGCAGGCTGGGCTTGCCGCAACCGGGAGCGGCGACAGCAAATGGCAGGATTTTTAAGGCACCCTCTGTCCCGTCAAAAGCGGCACCACCCGCCGCAGGATCTGGATTGATTTGGACAGTGTCTTCTCAGCCGGGCTTATGCGAACAGAGAGCCCCGGCTGGTCTCGCTTAGAGCAACTGCTGCGCGAATTGATCTAATAGCTTATGTTTGAGGATCTTCCCCGTTGGAGCTGCTGGCAGGATTTCGGTCAGGACAATCTGCGAGGGGCATTTATATCCAGCCAACGCAGCGCGCACGAATTGCATCAACTCCGCCACCTCGGGCTGATCGCCTTTGGCAAACTGCACAAAGGCCAGAACCTCCTCATCCCCCTTGGTCCTCCGGCCAACCACAGCGGATTGCACCACCTGCGGATGGGCGTTGAGCGCCGCTTCGACTTCGGGGGGAAAGACATTGAAACCGCCATGGATGATCAGCTCTTTTGATCTCCCCTCGATATGCAGCAGTCCCTGAGCGTCCAACCGGCCCAGATCACCACTGCGCAGCCAACCCTCGCCGTCCAGGACCTTTTGCGTCTCTTCGGGATTGCGATAGTAGCCCAGCATCACATTGCCGCCACGGATCAAAACCTCGCCCAGGCCCCCGCCGCCACCCGCGACACCTTCATCAATCCGCACCTCTACGCCGGGCAAGGGTGGCCCGACGGATACATCCGGGTCGCCTGGGCTGCTGTTTTTGGTGGCGCAGACGCCTGCTGTGGCCTCTGTCATGCCATAGCCATTTTGCAGCGCCACCCCGTAAAAAGCCTCGGCCCGCCGCTTCCAGTCGGGATCCAGTGGTGCCGCCCCAGAGGAGACATATTGCAGAACTGAACTGTCGAGCCGTTCCAGCCCCTGTTCCTTGGCAAACTGCATCACCACGGCATGCATCTGCGGCACCGCAGCCAGCCGAGTGACCCCACGGCGCAGGGCCTCGTAGAGGTTTTGAGCAGAAAACCGAGCCTCCAGCCAGACTTCGGCCCCGGCATAGAGCGCAGCTGTCATCACCGAGGCCAGGCCAAAGACATGTGTCATGGGCAGCACCCCGTAGATCACATCCCCTGGCACCATATCGCGCAGTTCGGCAGAGGTCTTGCCGCCAAACAGCAGATTAGCATGGGTCAGCATCACCCCCTTGGGCGCGCCGGTGGTGCCGGTGGTATAGAGCAGAACCGCAACCTGATCGGGGGCGGCGGCTGAGCTGGGATAGGGGGCAGCCATGTGCATCGCCCCATAGCTGCCAGAGATTTCCTTGGCCCCCAACCGCGGGGCATGGGCGCGGGTCTGACCTTCGACCTGAGTCGAGATCAGCACCAGAGCCGGGCGTGCATGCTCCAGGATCCGGTCGATTTCCTTGGGGCTCATGCGGGCATTCACCGGCACAGCAACCGCGCCGGTTTGGGATGCCGCCATCAGCGCGGCAACAACCGCGCAGCAGTTTTCAGCCAGCACCATCACCCGATCACCGCTCTTGACGCCGGTCTCTAGCATCACCTGCGACAGCTCAGCCGCCGCCTGCGCCAAATCGCCATAGGTCCAGCGGTTTCCCAGACTGTCGGAAAACCCCGCAGCTTCAGGGCGCGCGCTGGCCTGCGCTGCCAATAGATCATGCCATAGCTTCATCACCGCACCTCCCGTTTCCACCTGTCTCCCCCCAAGGCTGGTTCAGCCGGGAGCTATTTTGCGCCGAACTCCGGCGGCCGTTTTTCCAAAAATGCCGCAATGCCCTCGCCCGCCTCCGGTCCTCCGGCGGCACGGGCCATTGCGTTGCGTTCGCGGTCCAACTGCGCGGCCTCGCTGGTTTCATAGGCCTCCGCCATCATCTGGCGGATCTCCCGCTGCGCCTCAGGCGGGCCCTCGGCCAAGCGCGTCGCAAGCGACTGCGCGGTGCTCAGCACCTGATCGCAGGGCACCACCATGTTCACAGCCCCCAGGGCCTCCATGCGCTCGGCCGTGACCGGGCGTGCCAGCAGGCACATCTCCATCGCCAAGGGCCGTGGGAGCACACGCGCCAGCGATGCGGTCAGCCCGCCATCCGGCACCAGCCCCGCCTTCACATAGGCGGCGGTAAATTTGATACCAGCCTCGGCCACGATGAGATCTGCCGCCAAGGCTAGCGACAAACCGGCCCCAGCTGCCCCGCCTTCGACTGCTGCAATCACCGGCACCGGTGCTGCGCGTAGCCCCCGGATGATCCCATGCAGCTCATCCACCTTGTCGCGCCGCTGGGCGTCGGTCAGGTTGCGCCGTTCTATCAAGACATTCAGATCACCGCCCGCGCAGAAAAAACCGCCCTCAGATGTGAGCAAAATAGCGCGAATGCGTGGCTCCTGTGCCAGGGCGATGGCATCCTTGATCGCCTGATAAAGATCCGGCGAAAGGGCACCGCGCCTTGCTGCATTCATGTTTACGACAACAGCACGATCACCTTGGTCTTCCAGTCGAGCCAAAACCGTCATTTTCTGATCCTTTTGAAGACACCCGTGGCCGTCGCCAAAAGCCGCCCCTCATCGTCGTGCAATTCTCCGAAGAGATGCGCGATAGAGGCACCACCCCCGGTCACTCGCGCTGTAGCGGTGATCCGCCCCCCGCGCACCGCTGCCACATAGGACAGCGTCAAAGACACCGTGACCAAGGCTGCATGGTTTTCACGATCAAAGAACTGCGATGCCGTATTGCCACAAACCACGTCCAGCAGCGTCGCAACGATTCCTCCATGCAGTATGCCGTGGCGGTTCAAATGGGGCGGCTGCAGATCGAGTATGACCACACAAGAGCCATCCCGCCGGTCAATCGTTGTCTTGTAACCAACCAGTTGCTGCACCCCCGGATCTTCGATCTGAAAGGTCTGGTCTGACTGCGACGGGCCAGTCTCATTCTGGCCCGTCACCTGTTGATCTGCCTCAGGCAGCGCTTTGGTCAATGAACCGCTCCAGCTGCGTATCCGTGTCGCCAAAGCGGTGCTCCGCCATCACGATCCGCTTCGCGATATGAGCCAGCTCATATTCTTCGGTCATGGCAATACCGCCATGAAGCTGAATGCTTTCCTCAGCGACCAAACGTCCTGCCCGGCCAACCAGATTGCGCGCCGCCGCGACATGTAGCGCCTGTTCCGCTGCGGTGGCCTCAAGATGACCGGCAGCATTGATCACCGCCGAACGCGCCTGCTCGAGCTCAATCAACAGGGTGGCCATCCGGTGTTGCAGCGCCTGGAAGCTGCCGATGGGACGGCCAAACTGTTGCCGTGTCAGCAGGTATTCCCGCGTCAGGTCGGTGGCGACCTCCATGGCCCCCAGAGTTTCGGCGACCAGAGCAACCTCCGCCCGATTGCTGGCCCGCTTCAGTGCAGCAAAGCCCGCCCCGGCAGCACCCAGTCGCGCCGCCGCAGAAAGCCGCAGCCCATCCAGGTCGACCTCCGCCGCACGCCCTCCAGCCATCAGGGGATAGCCGCGCAGGCTCAGCCCCGCGCTGTCACGCGGCACCAGGAACAGGGAAATACCTTCTTCATCGTTTGCCACGCCAGTTTCACGTGCCGACACGATCAGATAGTCCGCCGCTTCAGCATTGACCACCACAGCCTTGCGGCCGGTCAAAACCAATTCGTCGCCCTCGTGTATTACTGTGGTCTCCACCTGCGCCAGATCATAGCGGCTGTTGGGTTCCCCATGGGCAAGGGCCAGGTGCACTTCACCACCGA
Source organism: Phaeobacter sp. 11ANDIMAR09 (assembly GCF_001294455.1). Classification (GTDB taxonomy): domain Bacteria; phylum Pseudomonadota; class Alphaproteobacteria; order Rhodobacterales; family Rhodobacteraceae; genus Pseudophaeobacter. Next base: position 210,246 of record NZ_LIKT01000004.1, on the reverse strand, counting down.
TAACCTGCTCGACAAGCTCTTTTTGCACTTCAGTTCCCAAAGCAGCAATCAGGCCACCGCCCAGAATAGCGGTATCCAGCAGGGGCTCGACCGCGCCTGCCCGGCCCAGCTCCTCAAACACGGTGGTAAGATCAAAACCTGCACCGCCAAAGCCGCCATCCTCTTCGCTGAACAGGGCACCGATGACGCCCAGCTCGGCCAATTTGGCCCAGATCTCAGCATCAAAGCCTAGGGTATTGTCGCTGTTACCCAAACGAGTGCTGGCGCTCAGTGCTTCCTGATTATCCCGCAGGAACCGACGCAGGCTGTCCTGTAGCATCTGGCGTTCGTCTGTCAGATCGAAGTTCATGCCCCACCTCCCAGTTTGACCTTGGCAATGATGTTTTTCTGGATCTCGTTGGAGCCTCCAAAAATCGAAAGTTTGCGGTTGTTGAAGTATTGCGGAGCCGTCGCTGCGCTGCCTTCCGGCCCCATGGCCGGCTCATTGCCGCCTTCCAGGGCTTCTGACACAAATGGCATCGCATAGGCACCGGCAGCACGACGGGCCAGATCATTGATTTCCTGTCGAATTTCCGTACCCTTCACCTTGAGCATCGAGCTTTCGACCCCCGGCGCCTGGCCCGAGGCCGCCCGCGAAATGATCCGCAAATTGGTAGTGGACATGGCCATCAGATCGATCTCCGCTCGCGCCACACGGGCGGCAAAATGCGGGTTCTCGCTCAAAGGTTTGCCTCGGTGCATCTGGCTGCCTGCCATACGTTTCACCGCGTCCAGTCCGGCGCGACTAAAACCAACGCCGGCGATATTGGTCCGCTCATGAGTCAGCAGATATTTGGCATAGGTCCAGCCTTTGTTTTCCTCACCCACCAGATTTTCGACCGGCACTTTGACATCTGTGAACCAGACCTCGTTTACCTCATGGGTGCCGTCCAGCAAGATGATCGGGCGGACTTCGATACCCGGCGTGTCCATGTCGATCAACAGAAAGGAAATACCCGACTGTTGCTTGGCGTCTGGGTCGGTGCGCACCAGGCAGAAGATCCAGTTGGCGTGCTGGCCCAGGGTGGTCCAGGTTTTCTGTCCGTTGACCACATAGTGGTCGCCCTCCCGCACTGCGCGGGTTTTCAGGCTGGCCAGATCCGACCCGGCGCCCGGTTCGGAATAACCCTGACACCACCAGTCTTCACCAGACAGGATGCGGGGCAGATAGTGGTCCTGTTGCTCTTTTGAGCCAAATTTTTGCAACACGGGCGCCAGCATCGCCAGGCCAAAGGGCACGATGCGGGGCGCATGTGCACGACAGCATTCTTCTTCAAAGATATGACGTTGCACTGCGTTCCATTCGCAGCCGCCAAATTCCTTTGGCCAGTTTGGGGCCAGCCAGCCCTGCTCATTGAGAATGGCGTGCCATTTCTCATGGCCCTCTTTGCCAAGTTCACGACCAACGCGAATGGCGTCGGACATTTCCTTTGGTAGTTTTTGTGACAGAAATTCTTGCACTTCGGCGCGAAACGCCTGCTCTTCAACAGAGTAGTTCAGATCCATTTGGTGCTTCCTCCCCGAAAGCCGCCCCCCGGCCTTTGGCCGGGGCGCGCCCATGCGACCCTCGATGGGTCGTTTGGGCGCTCCCTTGTTAGTTTAACGCTTTAGATCAGTAGATCTCGAACAGGCCTGCGGCGCCCATGCCGCCACCGACGCACATGGTGACAACGCCCAGCTTGGCGCCACGCCGTTTGCCTTCCCGCAGGATATGGCCGGTCATCCGTGCACCGGTCATGCCAAAGGGGTGGCCGATGGCAATGGAGCCACCGTTGACGTTGCACTTCTCGTCGTCGATCACCAGCCGGTCGCGGCAGTACAGCGCCTGGCTGGCGAAGGCCTCGTTCAGCTCCCAGATATCGATGTCATCCACGGTCAGACCATGGCGTTCCAGCAAGCGTGGCACCGCAAAGACCGGACCAATGCCCATCTCATCGGGTTCGCAGCCTGCAACGGCAAAACCTTTGAAGGCACCCATCGCCTCTATCCCGCGTTGTTCGGCCTCTTTGCTGTCCATCAGCACCACCGCTGCGGCACCGTCTGACAGTTGGCTGGCGTTGCCCGCGGTGATGAAGTTGCCTTCACCACGCACTGGCGCCAGGCCACTCAACCCGTCCAACGTCGTTGTGGGACGGTTGCATTCATCCCGGTCCACCAGTGCTTCCTTCATCGAGATTTCACCGGTTTCCTTGTCTTTAACCGCCATTGTGGTGTGCATCGGGACGATCTCATCTGCGAACAGCCCGGCCTCTTGCGCCGCCGCAATGCGCTGCTGGCTGCGCAGCCCGTAGGCGTCCTGATCTTCACGGCTGATGCCGTAGCGCTGTGCCACAATGTCAGCGGTTTCGATCATGGTCATGTAGGTTGCCGGCTTGTGTTCCGCCAACCAGGCCTCTTTGACCGAGCGCGCCTTGGGCTGCACCATCGAGATGCTCTCCACCCCACCGGCAACCATGGGCCCTGCCCCCTCGCAGATGATCTGCTGCGCAGCCAGGGCGATGGACTGCAAACCGGACGAGCAGAACCGGTTCACGGTCAGGCCCGATGTGGTCACTGGCATGCCTGCACGCAGGGCAATCTGGCGCGCGATATTGGCGCCAGTCTCGCCTTCCGGCGTGCCGCATCCAAAGATGCAGTCCTCGATCTCAGCGGCCTCGATCCCGGCTCGGGCAACGGCGGCTTCTACAGCCGCGCCGCCCATGGTGGCCCCATGCGTCATGTTGAAAGAGCCACGGAAGGACTTAGCCAGACCAGTTCGGGCAGCGGAGACAATAACGACTTGTTTCATCAGCTGTTTTCCTTGTTGAGATCGTCAAATGTGCGGCCCTCGGCCACCAGTTTTTCCAAGAGCGGCGCGGGATCCCAGAAATAAGAGTCTTCCTCGGCGCCTGCTTTGATTGTCGCCAACACCTTGTCCAGGCCTTCGATATCCGCCCATTTCAGCGGCCCACCGCGATAGCGTGGGAAGCCATAACCAAAGAGCAGCGTCATATCGACATCGAGCGGACGCCGGGCGATGCCCTCGCCCACCACTTTGGCAGCCTCATTGACCATTGCGGCCATATAGCGGGTGACGATTTCCTCATCGGTAAAGCTGCGCGGGGTGATCCCCTTGTCAGCACGCTCGGCCGCAATCAGATCCGACACTTCCGGATTTGGCGTCCCGCCACGCTTGCCCGCCTCGTAGACATAATAGCCCTTGCCGGTCTTCTGACCAAAGTTGCCGGCCTCACACATCTTGTCGACATAGGAGCTGTCGCGTTCGCGCGGGTCCATGCCCTCGGCCCGCTTGCGTTTGCGCATGGCCCAACCGATGTCGAGCCCTGCCAAATCGGCCACCGCAAAGGGGCCCATGGCAAAACCAAAATCCGTCAGCGCCTTGTCGATCTGATAGGGCGAGGCCCCATCCAGGATCATGTGATCTGCAGCCCTGCGATAAGTCGACAGAATGCGGTTGCCGATAAAGCCATCGCAAACCCCGGCGCGCACCGAGATCTTTTTCAGCCGCTGCCCCAGCGCAAAACCCGTTGCAACCACATCCAGCGCGGTTTTGTCAGCAACAACAATCTCCAACAGCTTCATCACATGAGCAGGCGAGAAGAAATGCAGCCCGATCACATCTTCGGGGCGCGAGGTGCAGGCGGCAATTTCGTTCACATCCAGGTAGGAGGTGTTCGAAGCCAGGATCGCGCCCTTCTTGCAAACCTCGTCGAGTTTTCCAAAGACCACCTTCTTGACGCTCATCTCTTCAAAGACAGCCTCAATCACTAGATCCACATCGCTGAGAGCCGCGTAATCCGTGGACAGGGTCAGGATTTCTTCGGTGAGCTGGGTGAACTGCGCCTCAGAGATCTTGCCCCGCTTCAAAGCGCCTTGCAGGTTGCCAGTGATCCGCCCCTTGGCAGCCTCTGCCGCCGCCTCGGTCATCTCCAACATCACAACGGGCAGACCCGACAGCAGCGCCGCCGTGGCAATGCCCGCCCCCATGGTGCCGCCACCGATGACACCAATTGAGCCCAGTTCGCGCGGCGCAACACACTTCAGCTCGGGCAGCTTGCTGACCGCACGCTCGGAGAAAAAGGCATGGATCATGCCCTGACGCTGGTCTGTGTTCATCAGTTCCATGAACAGTTCGCGTTCGCGCTTCATGCCCTCATCAAAGGGCAGCTCACAGCAGGCCTGAATTCCGCGCACCGCTACGGCGGGTGCCAGTAGGCCCCGGCCCTTTTTCAGAACCTTTTCATAGAGCGCGTCAAAGTCAACCGCCTCTGGCGCGGACATCTCGCTGACGGGACGACGCGTGGCGCCACTCTCCAACAGTTCCTGCGTATAGGCCAAACCGATCTCTCGCGGCTCTCCTTCTTCGATACGATCCAGAATGCCCAGCTCCAGGGCTTCCTTGGCGCCGACCTGGCGGCCCGAAGTGATGACATCGACAGAGGCCTCTACACCAATCAAGCGTGGCAGGCGCTGCGTCCCACCGGCACCAGGCATCACACCGATCAGGACTTCCGGCAGTCCAACACGGGCTGAGGGCACCGCAATTCGGTAATGCGAAGCCAGAGCAACCTCCAACCCGCCGCCGAGCGCCGTGCCATGCAGGGCAGAGACCACAATCAAAGGAGAGGCTTCAATGCGGGCACAAAGGTCAGGCAGAAAGATACCCCGTGGCGGCTTGCCAAATTCTGTGATGTCTGCCCCGGCAAAATAGGTGCGCCCCTCGCCATAGATCAGAACTGCCTTGGCACCATCCTTTTCGGCCCGCTCAATCCCGGCCAGCAGGCCTTCGCGAATATCAAAACCCAGCGCATTCACCGGCGGGTTCTGTGCTTTCAGAACCGCGATATCTCCGATGCGCTCAAATCCAATGGCATCCGTCATCCGAATTTCCTCTCTTCGGTCGGCCAGGCCAGGCTGTCTCCCCGTCCGGCTCTCATTGTTTTTTCAATCTCAACACAGGCAATGTCTCAGCGCCAAGCCCCTGTGCGATCCGGCGATACAGAACCCTGCGTCACAGGCCCCTCTCTCCAATTCACTTTGATAGAGAGGGGAGGCGCTCCACAAAATTCCATTATGCAGAACTGCATTCCACAAGATTGCAGGCACACTAGGCAAGAGTCCCGCAGTGATCAAGCAACAAACTTGCGCAACGCTGGGTAAATGCCGCACTGCGGAAAGCACCAGACAGAGACGATGTCTGCCGGGCAAAGAAAAAGGACAGCGGCGCTCGGCCCCTGTCCCCTCCTTCCTTTTTCCGGCGCTTTGCCTGCGTCAGCGTCACAGCCCCTAGGGCAATGGGCCAACAGGCACCTGGCCCGCCGGAAAATGCGTGCCTTAACCCTTGGCTTTGACGATGCCACTGGCGATCCAGCTGTCAAAAACCTCTAGCACCCTATCACAAAAGGCCGCGTCATTGATGTGACAGTCCAACTCGGTCAGCTCAGCAGTCTCGGGGCAACACTTGCGCATTTCGTCACAAAAGGCCTGCAACCCTTCGGCATCATGCAGCTCGCCGCCTGGACGGTCCCACTCATTGCAGCCCTGGTTCGGCAGGAACAGGGCCACCGGCGCCTGGGCCTGGGCCAGTTTCGTGCAGATTTCCCGCGCCACGATGCGACGCTCATCTGCCTCCAGAACCGCCGAAGACAGCAAGCGATTGTGCGCATGGATCGGACGCCCCTGCAGCTGCGCAGGCACCCCCTGCCAGCCCACAAAATCCACCAGATCATAGCAGCCCGGTGCCACCAGCTGCGGAATTGCCGCCCGCCCCGCATGGGTCAATCGCCCCATCCCGGCCGAAAGACCGCCAAACAGATAATTGGAAACCTCTTGCGGGGCAAAATCCATCACCGCAGCAAAGGCCCCCTCACGGGCCAGGCTCTCAAAGGCGCGCCCGCCCATGCCGGTGGCATGAAAGACGGCAACTTCAAATCCACGCGCTTCCAGCGCAGGCTTCAGCGTCACCATATATCGTAGCACCGTCTTGCCAAAGGAGGTCATGCCGATCAAAGGCCGCTCTCGGCGCGGTGCCTCAACCGCACGCGCAGCGCCCAAGACCGCCCCTGCCGCCTGGCTTAGCGCGGCCTTACAGATGGAATTCAACCCATACAACCCGCCGGACCACAGGATCATCTGCACATCCGCTGGGATGCGCTCGGGCGGCATCAGCGGCGAAAAAGCCACAGTGGAGACCACATATTTTGGCACCCCAACCGGCAAGGCCGCGCAGAGATCCAGCGCCAGATCGGTGCCCATGGTGCCGCCCAGCACAATCACCCCATCAATACGCCCCGCGCGGTACAGATCCATCGCTTTGGCGGCGGCCCCGGCCCCCATGATCTGCATCGCTGTGTTTTCATCGCCCGATGCAATGGCCGCATTAATCGAGCTGCCCCCGGCTTCTGCCACCTGATGTTTGCTGACATCCGCAGGCTGACTTGGATCCCCCAGGACGCTCACATCCATCGACAGTATGTTACCGCCCTGCGCCCGGATCACCTCTTCCAGATAGTGCAACTCATCGTCTTTGGTATCATAGGTCCCCGCAACCAATATCGTTTTTGCCTGCATCAATTCACCCTCCCGCAACGACACACATAGGCCCCGTCATCATCTTTCTCCAAATATTCCCGCCGGAGGCCACAGGTTTTGCCCCGCAAAACCTGTTTCACAGCTGGATCCAAGCGGTTTTTAAGTCCACATATTTGTCCAAGGCATGCAGGGATTTGTCGTGCCCATTGCCAGACTGCCCGACGCCGCCCAGAGGCACCGTATTGTCAGCGCCGCCATAGGTATTCACATGCACGACCCCGGCCCGGATACCCGCAACCATGCGATGGGCCCGCGACAAATCAGCGGTCCAGACCCCGGCGGCCAAACCAAAATCCGTGCCATTCGCCAGGCTCAAAGCCTCGGCCTCACTCTCAAATGTGGTGACGGATAAAACCGGCCCAAAGACCTCGCGCTGGAACAATGCGTGATCACGCGCCACATGGGTGACAATAGTGGGCGCCATATAGCTTCCGCCGGTCTCTTCCAAAATACGTGACCCGCCAGTCACCACCTGGCCGCCCTCTGCACGGGCCATATCTATAAAGGAGAGATTGCGCCGCAGCTGATCCTCGGAGTTCACTGCGCCTATCTGGCTGCCCAGATCCAAAGGGTCCCCCACGATCAGCGCCTCGGCTTCAGCTTTCACTAGCCCCACAAATTCATCATGAATCGAAGCCTCAACCAGCAAGCGCGACCCGGCGACGCAGACCTGGCCTGAATTGCGAAAGATCCCCATGGCCGAGACCTTGGCGGCCTTGGCCAAATCCGGCGCATCGGCAAAGACGATATTGGGGGATTTCCCCCCCAGTTCCAGATAGCAACGCTTGAGGTTAGAGCGCGCTGAGGCCTCCAACAATTTGCGCCCAGTGCCACCCGAGCCGGTAAAGGTCAAAACATCAACCCCCATGGACATCGCCAAGGCCGCGCCGGTCTCTGCACCAGAGCCGGTCACCACATTGAACACCCCGTCTGGCAAGCCGCATTCGACGCAGATCTCCGCCAGACGCAGCAGAGTCAGGGACGCCGTCTCCGCCGGTTTCAACACCACGGAATTGCCCATGGCCAGGGCCGGTGCCAATTTCCAGGCGCCGATCATCAGCGGAAAGTTCCAGGGGACAATGGCCCCAACCACCCCAACAGGCGCGCGATGCACCAGACCCAGGACATCGGCCTGGGTTGGCGCTACCTCGCCTGCCACCTTGTCCAGCGCCTCAGCGTAGTAGCGAAAGGTCCCGGCGGCCGATCCTGGCTCGGCTTTCAAGGCCATATTGAATTCGGTGCCATTGTCCCGCACGCCCAGCACCGCAAGTTCCACCGCCTCGGCCTCGATCCGATCGGCAATCCGGTGCAGCACCTTTTTACGTGCGGCGGGGGACTGCCCCGCCCAGCGGCCATCCTCAAATGCCCGCCGCGCCGAGGCGACAGCGCGTTCAACATCTGTTGCAGAGGCGCCCTCAATTGAGGTCAGAACAGCCCCTTCAATCGGCGAAGTAACTTCGAGTGGCGTCCCCGAACCTCCTTGCCACGATCCTTCAAGAAAGAGTTTTTGCGGCGCGACATCAGCTTTCCGAAGCTGGTTGATGCGGTTTTGGTCTGCCATTCGGCCTCCTTCAGTTCTTTGCGATCGCGCCAGACACGCAGGATATGACTCGCAAGAACCAAGATGATGATAGTGAAAAGAATGAACGATATCGGTCGGTTGATGAAGTCCAGCGGCTCTTTGACCCGAGCCATGCCCGAACGCAGCTTGACCTCCATGATGCCGCCCAGAACCATCCCGAGGATGATCGGCACTGCCGGCAAAGACAGGCGTTTAAGAATAAAGCCAAAGAGACCAAAGCCCGCGGCAATCAAGCAATCCGTAGCGGAGTTGCGCAGGGAGTAGACGCCGACAAAGCTCAGCGTCAGGATACAGACCCCCAGGAAGCGATTGGGAATCTTCACCACCTGAACCAAGGCCCGGGTGGCAAAGAGCAGAAAACCCAGCACCAGAACATTGAGGATCAGCAGCGCCAGGTAGAGCGCGACAACAAAATCCATATCGTTCTGGAACAGGCCCGGCCCCGGCACCACATTATGCACGTAGAACACGCTCAGCATCATGGCCGTCAGCGCCTCGCCGGGGATGCCCAATGCCAATAGTGGCACCATCGCGGCGGCGGGCACGGCGTTATTGGCGGTCTCGGCAGCAATCAGCCCTTCGGAGGAGCCTTTGCCAAAGTCCTGTGGCCGTTTTGAGGTCTTCTGTGCGTAGGTATAGGACATGAACTGGGCGGTGAACTCGCCAACGCCGGGGATCATCCCCATCAGGGCACCAAAGCTGGCTGATACGGCAGTGACGCGTGGATGGCGTGTCAGCTCGCGCAGGCCCTGGAACATGCCGCCGCGCAGCTTGGTCACATGCACCTTTTCGTCCTCATCCATCAGCAGCACAAAGGCCTGGCTGAGCGCAAACAGACCCAGAACCACCACGATCAGGTTCACGCCGCCGCCCAGAAAGTCCTGATTGAAGGTGTAGCGCTGGGTGTATTTCACCGGCTCCATGCCGATGGTGTTGAGAAAGATCCCCAGACAGGCCAGCGCGCCGGCAATCAAGGCCTGGCCACGATGGGCAACCACAACCAGGATCAGCCCTAAGAGCGCGGCAAGGAAGATCTCACGGCTGCCAAACATCGGCGCCACCTTGGCCAGAACCGGTGCAAAGAGGATCAGGCAGACGACGGAAAACACCCCGCCAAAGAAGCTGGCGGAATAGGCGAGGCTCAGCGCGCGGCGCGGCTCGCCCCGAGCGGTCATCGGATAGCCATCATAGGTGGTCAACGCATTGACGGCGGTGCCCGGCGTGTTGATGAGGATCGCGGGGATGGCACCGCCATACATCGACGATCCATAGATCCCCAACAGCACCGTCAGGCCCACAATTGGGTCCATGGAAAAGGTCGCAGGGAGCAGAATGGCAATCGCCACCGCCGGGCCAACGCCGGGGATCGCGCCAATCAGAACACCGCCAACTGAACCTGCAAGCAGTGCCAGCGCCACGTCCCAGCGCATCAGGATGTCGATTGCAGAGAGGATAAGATCCATCAGAAACCCCGAGGCCTAGAGATACAGGATAAAGAAATTGCGCAAAGCGCCCGGCAGATCCTCATAGAGCAGCGCACCAGGGATTTTGACCGCCAGGATGCCTTTGAACAGCACCACAACCATCAAGGCAAAACCGAGGCTGATGCCCATCATGAATTTCCCGCGATAGCCCATGCGCCGCGCCAGCAGCGGCACAAAGACCAGGGTCACAGGCAGATAGCCAATAAGGGGCACCAAAAACACATAGCCCATGAACCAGAGCGCATATTCAGCGCTGCGCCCCCACTGCCGGGCTTCCCAGAGGTCATAGCGCGAGGCCCGTCGCCAGGGCAGCTGGTAAAAATGCAAAGCCCCAAGCAGCACCATGCCGCCCAGACTGACGGCCGGCCAGAACCGGGGCTGGGCAAAGAGCTTGGCCTTTTTGACCCAGGTGGTCTGCTCGCCGATCAGCGCCAGAAGCAGCACCGACAGGGTCAGGAACACGAGGGCAAAAACCAGCTGTCCGCGCCGGGGGCCAACAAAGCGGCGTTCTCGTTCGGTGGTCATGTGAAGGATCTTTTTCGCGCTGGAACGGGAGCCGGGGCCACAACGGGCCCCGGCAAGAGGAGTGGAGGCTTACTCCAGGATCGAACCGATTTTGGCCATGGTGGCAATATCCGTCGCCACACGGGCGGCACTGTCATCGGCGCTCTGCCAATACACCAGCGCCCCGGTTTCCGCGGCTACGGCCTGCGCGCGTTCGCTCATCATGGTTTTCTGCGCCACGGCGATGATTTTCTCGCGCACATCCTGTGGCGTGTCCTTGGCCACAAACAACCCATTCCACAGGGCGATATTGAGGCTCGCGTCCAGCTCACCAATGGCGGGGGCATCCGGGACCAGCGGGATACGCTCATCCGTGATCGACACCAGCACCTTGACCTGATCCAGGCAGGGCAGGATCAGCTGCAGGGTGGTGTTGATCACATCCGCATCGCCCGAGGCCAGTGTGTTGCAATCCAGCGCATCAAAAGCCGCATCAGACCCCCACTCAAAACCGGCGTTCTTTGCAAAGGCCTTGGTCACCTGGGTTGGTGTCAGAACATCCCCAAAATGGCCCAGCGCCACGTCGTTTTCCTTGGCGTGCGCCGCCAGCTCTTCCATTGTGGAATAGGGGGCATCTGCTGCAGTTGCGATGACAAAGGGGTAGGTAAGGAAGATCCCAAGCGGGTCGAACTTTTCGGGTGTCAGCGGCGGAATGTCGATCTGGTGACCCATGACAGGCACCCCGATCACAAAGGAGCCCACTGTGTAGCCATCGGCGGGCGCATTGGCCACCTCAATGGCGCCAGGGAAGGGCCCGCCACCACCGCCGGGCTTATTCACCACAGCCGCAGCTACGCCGTATTCGGCCTGGAAGTCATCCGCGATCATCCGCGTCAGCACATCCTCCAGATCACCGGGAGGCCAGGGCACGATAAAGCTCACGGGCTTTTCTGGGTATTCCGCCTGCGCGGCCGCGGCGCTGAGGCCAAGAGCCACCGCTGCTGCGGTGCCTTTCACGAGATGGGTCAGTTTCATTTCAGTCTCCCGGTTGGTGCTGTGGTTTCAGCAAGTGGTTCATTATTTGAACCGTTGGTTTGAATTTAGATTGACAGCCCACCCGCTTATCTGTCAACAAAATATCAACTCGGGCGTTTGTTTTTCCAAACGCGCATCCAACAAATGGTCAAACGGAGATCAAAGCGGCAGATGGGAACCGTCAGTAAAGCCCTTAAATTGTTAAGCTATTTCGCACCTGATCGGACCGAAGTCGGGCTGAGTGACCTCACTCGCCTTTCGGGCATGAACAAGGCCACGGTCTATCGCCTCATGGGCGAGTTGCAAGAATCAGGCTTTGTTGAGCAGAGCGAAAATGACCGGGCCTACCGGCTGGGGCCGCAGGTTCTGCATCTGGCAGCCCTGCGCGAAGCCTCTACGCCGATCCTCTCAGTCTCGCGTCGGGTTCTGCGCGAACTCAGCGATGAAACCGGCGAAACCACCCATGTCTCGCTGGGGCATGAGACTCATGTGCAGACCCTCAGCCATGCCTATTCCCCCAGTCACGCCACCAAGGTCACCATGGAGGACGCCCAGACCGTGACCTACCACGCCACAAGCTCCGGCCTGGCGATTCTGGCCTATGCCGATCCCGAATTTGTTGAACAGGTTTTAGCCCAGCCCCTGAAGGCCCATACCAGCATGACCTTGGTGGACCCGGATGAGATCCGCGCCAAGCTTGCTGCGATCCGCGAGACTGGATTATCGGATACCCTGGGCAGCTTTGAACTGGAGGTGCACTCCCACGCAGTGCCCATTTTTGGGGCAGATCGCAGGGCCATCGGGGCGCTGGCTGTTGCCGCGCCTGCCTCACGGATGTCACCGGAACAGCAAGAGACCATTCGCGCTGCCCTGCGTCGCGCCGGAGCCGCGCTGACCCACCGTATCGGCGGCAGCCCGCCCGCCGATTATCCGCAGAATATCCCCGCGTGATCCAGCGCCCCTCTCTTCAAGATACCCCGGCCCCCGTAGGGCCTGATCAGGAGTTTCCTCAATGAAAGATTCCAACTTCCTAAAGGAACATAATGCCAAATCGCTTTGGCACCCTATGGCACATCCTGCCGACAGCCAGGCCAACCCGCCTGCCATTATCACCGCAGCATCAGGCGTGCGGATCAAGGATCTGGATGGGCATGAGGTGATTGATGCGGTTGGCGGCCTCTGGAACGTCAATCTTGGGTTCTCTTGCCAGCCCGTCAAAGACGCTATTGCCGCCCAGCTGGACGTGCTGCCCTATTATTCCACTTTTCGCGGCACCAGCAATGATCAGGTGATCCAGCTGGCCGAGATGCTGCGTGATTTCTTTGCCCCCGACGGGTTAACCCGGGCCTTTTTCACCTCTGGCGGTTCGGATTCGGTGGAAACTGCCCTGCGCCTGGCCCGGCAATACCACAAGGTGCGCGGCGAAGCGGGTCGCACCAAGTTCCTCAGCCTGAAAAAGGGCTATCACGGCACCCATATGGGCGGGGCTTCGGTCAACGGCAATGCCAATTTCCGCACCCAGTATGAGCCGCTCTTGCCCGGCTGCCACCATATTCCGGCGCCCTACACCTATCGCAATCCTTTTAACGAAAGCGACCCGGAACGGCTGGCGCAGCTCTGCCTACAGGCCCTAGAAGATGAGATTGCCTTTCAGGGCGCGGGCACCATTGCGGCCTTTATCATGGAGCCGATCCTTGGCGCTGGAGGTGTCATCCCGCCGCATGAAAGCTTTATGCCCGGCGTGCGGGAGATCTGTAGCAAACATGGCATCTTGTTGATTGCTGATGAGGTTATCACCGCCTTTGGGCGTACTGGGTCCTGGAGCGGCTCGCGGCATTGGGGGGTGCAGCCTGATTTCATGTGCACTGCCAAGGCCATCACCAATGGCTATTTCCCCTTTGGCGCAGTGATGATCGCGGATGCGGTGGCAGAGGTATTTGAGCAGGATGAAACCGGGCGGGCTGCCATTGGTCACGGCTATACCTATTCCGGCCATCCGGTTGGCGCCGCGGCCGCTCTGGCCTGTTTGGAAGAAACCCTGCGCCTGGATGTGCCGACAAACGCGGCGGCCAGGGGAAAAGAGCTGCATCAGGGGTTGCTGGCGCTACAGGACAAATACACGTTGATTGGCGATGTGCGCGGTGGCCATGGGTTGATGTGCGCTATGGAGCTGGTTGCAGATCGCGACAGCAAGGCAGCCGCAGACAAAAAGACCACGGCTGTTCTGCAAGAGGTCACCTATCAAAACGGCGCCATGGTGCGCGTCTCCGGCCCCAATATCATTCTGTCGCCGCCGCTGGTTCTCAGCTCGCAGGACGTTCAGGGCATCCTCTCTGCCCTGGACGCCGGTTTCTCGGCTGCAAGCTAGGCCTGCCACAGGCGCCACCGCAGCCGACCATGGGTCGGCTGCCACCAGATACCATGGCGGGCCCGAAGCATTTGCTTCAGGCCCGCTGCTTCTCGTAGCGCCGCTTCCGCGGCGCTGCAGTTCTATATGGTAAGATCGGCGGCTATCGCAGAGCCCGCCCACCTCACCAAGCCCAACCGAGTCACCTCCTAACCTACGTCAGACAAAATGAACGTAGAAATCCCGCATGCCGTCCCCTTCCAGATCTCGGGTCTTGCGCACTTCCTTGCGCTTCATAAACACATGGTTGGCAACCAACTCGGCTCCCACTGCCTCTGACAAAACGGTATCGCGCTCCAAATCCGCAACCGCGCCCTTGAGATCAATCGCCGTTCCCTCCCGCGCATCTGTGCGGTCAAATCCGTCGCCGGTCTCCATGGGAGGCAATTCATAGCCCTTCTCCACGCCCAGCAATGACGCCTGCAGAACGGCCGCCACAGCGGTATAGGGATTAGAGGAGGCATCCGCCATCCTATGCTCCAGCCGCGCTTTGGCCCCACCTTCAGAGCTGATCCGCGTGGTCACATTGCGATGATCCCCGCCCCAATTCTGCCAATAGCCCGACAAAGACCCCGGCTGCAGCCGCATATAGCTGTTCGCGGTGGGCGCGATCAGCCCGGCAAGGCCTTTGTGATGCTGCAACACGCCAGCCAGACAGCCCCGTGCCAGATCATTCATATGTTCAGGTCCGCCGCGCGGCCCCGAGGAAAGCGCATTGCCCCCAGCCTCATCCACAAAAGAGAAGTTGATGTGCATGCCAGAACCACCGGCCTCGGCCACGGGTTTTGGCATGAAGGTCAGAACAATTCCGTATTCCAACGCAATCTCACGCGCCATCAGGCGGAACAACACAATGTCGTCCACTGCCTTTACCGCATCATCAAAGGTCAGCGTGTATTCAAACTGCGGTGAATCAAACTCAGCCGTGATCATATCGAGCGAGAATCCCATCTCATCCGCCATGGCCCAGATCCGGTCATTGAACCTCAAAGGATCGGCGAAAGGCCCAGTGCCATAGACCACGCCACCGGGCGCATCATAGGGCATCAGCCGCCCTCGATCATCCGCTTGAAGCGCATAGGCCTCCAACTCAATCCCAACCTTTGGACTCAGCCCCTTTGCTTGCCAGCCTGCAACTGCACGTTTCAGCGCGCCCCGCGGGCAAAGCGACAGTGGCGCACCCTCAACATCATAAAGATCGCCCAGAACAACCTTGGTCGAGGCATGCCAGCTGTCGCGGATATCATCATGCTGCCAGCGCAACTCCATATCCGGCATCCCCTGCTTGACCAAAGACCCCGGCGCATCCAGCAGATCGCGGTCATAATGGGTGCCAAAAACGGAGCGGCAAAACCGCGTATCCCCATCGCCTATCTTGGAGTTCGGCAGGTATTTCCCCCGCATGATGCTGAGGTGGTCACAAAACATCGCGCGCAGGCGGGTCTTCATGGCAAAAATCCTTCCGGCTGGAGAAATCGAATTGGCACGGCTGCAATAAAGAGATCACAGCTTCTGCTGCACATTACTTAACATATTTAGCGCCTATGCGGCACAGGTTTTTCCCTGCGGCAAGCGCCGTTCGACACTCAGCGCGGTGTGACCCGCACTGGCAATGACTTTATGCCCCCAACAAAATTGGAGCGCAGGAATTTCTGCTCTCCGGCAGCTTCGATATGGCTGATCCGTTTCGCCAGTTCCTGAAACAGAACCGTGACTTCCAGCCGGGCCAACCACATGCCTAGGCAAACATGCGGACCAAACTGACCAAACGACAGATGGCGATTGGGGCTGCGCATCAGATTGACCCAGAAAGGATCTTGAAAATAGCTGTCATCCCGATTGGCCGAGATGAACCAATACAAAACCTTGTCCCCCGCCCGGATCAGTTTGTCATGCATTTCAACATCCCGCGTCGCTGTGCGGCGAAAATAGAGCGCAGGCGTAGCCCAGCGGATAATCTCATCCGCCGCTGTCTCCCAAACCGCCCCCCCGGCCTGCATCTGCGCCAGAAGCTCGGGCTGATGGCACAGGGCCTGAATGCCCGCAGCAATCGAATAGCGCGTGGTGTCATTGCCCGCCGCCACCAAGAGGCAAAAGAAATTGCGAAACTCTGTTTCAGTGATGGTAGAGCCATCCTTGGCAGGCTCCAAAATCATGTTGAGCACCCCAGAGGTATCCCCCGCCTTTGCCTTATCCGCCATCAACTCCTTGGCGTAAACATAGAGCTCCGCCCCGGCAGGTGAGTTAAACGGCATCATCCGGTATTCATCCGTCTGCAGCTTATCCATGACATGGGCGGTGAAATCCGGGTCGGTATTGGCAATCAGCGCATCGCCTTTCTCGACCAACCAAGGCAGATCCGCTTCTGGCAGCCCGACCACGCGCCCCAGCATCCGCATCGGCAATTGTCGAGCAATCTCCTTAGTGGCATCAAAACTGCCCCTTTCCAGCACCGGATCCAATATCTCAGCGCAGATATCACGAATTTCCTGCTCATACTGCGCCATTGAGGTCTTGGAGAAAGCCTTCATCAGCTTCATTCGCACCTTGGAATGCTCCGGCGGGTCGGTCTCTTGAAAGGTCCGGCGCGCCAGGTATTCCTCATAGCTCTGATCCTCCATGCGGATTCCGCGTGCCGAGGAAAACAGCTCTGTGTTCTTGTTCATCTGGGTGATGTCGTCATAGCGGGTCACCGACCAGAAATTTTCGCCCCCCTCATATTCCGTCCAATGCAGGGGATCGTCACGGCGCAGCCGGGCAAAGGTGTTGTGCGGCGCGCCAGAGGCAAAGGTGTCGTGACTGCTGAGATCGGCAAAGCCGTCGTCCTGCGGTGTCCAGATCGTCATGAGGGGCTTCCCGAATGGTTGCTTTGTGTATATTATTAGACCCCATAAATATGTAAATATAAAACTTCAGAGCCCAAACATGCACTTAGCAATTCTGGTCACCAATACAGACACAAGCCCCTTTGCCGCCCAGCACCCTTTGGATGGTGAAAAATTCACGCGGCTGATCCATTTGGTCCGACCAGATTGGTTGACGACGGTATTTCAAACACACCAAGGGCAGTTCCCATCAGACATAACCGCCTTTGACGGCGCCATGATCACCGGCAGTCCGGCATCCACCCGAAGCGGCCTGCCCTGGATTGCGCCGCTGCTGACCCTCATCCAGCAGATGCACGAAATCCGGTTTCCGCTCTTTGGCGCCTGCTTTGGACACCAGGCCATTGCTCTCGCTTTGGGGGGGGCTGTGGCGAAAAACCCAAATGGCTGGGTGCACGGCCTTATCCCCAATCAATCATGTGCAACCTTGCCCTGGGCGCAGCAGCTTGAGACAGAATTCAGCCTCTATGGCTCACATAGCGAATATGTCAGCAAACTGCCTCAACAGGCCCAGGAATGGGCGACCAGTACCGGGCTCAACGCCGGCTTTTGCATTGGACGTCAAATCTGGACCAGCCAGCATCACCCGGAAATGAGCCCAGACTTCATCGCGGCCCTTACTGAGGAGATGCGCACCGAGTTGGGTCCAGATCTCTACTCCCAGGCCAAAGCCAGCCTTGCCATATTGGCAGATCAAACCGCCTTTGCAGAATGCCTCGCCTGCTTCTTTGAACAAACATCCAGAGCGCCACTCTAGCAAAGTCAGCCCCCTTCATTTGGCCAAAAATATGCCCGCCGGAGGCAAAAGCCCGCTTCAACCCAGCGCCGCGAGCAGATCCATCACGGTCACCTGATCAAATTGCACATGCTGGATCATACGCCGCTCCGCCTCTGGCTCGTTATGGGCATAGATCAACTCGGCTATCTCGCGGTGCTCCTTTGCGGATTGCGCAATTGATCCCGGATATTGATAGCGCGCCCGGTAATAGGCCATCAGCTTACGTGCATTGGTCTTGATCATCTCGACCAAGAACGGGTTCCCGGCCCCAAAGGCAACGCCCGCATGAAACTGCAGGTTCAGCTGATAGTAGCCATTGGGATCTCCATCGCCTTTCTTCGCGGCATGAGCTTCACAGGCCTGCACCACCCGCTCCAATTCCTGTCTTTGCCCCTGGGTCATCCGCCGGGCGGCCAAGCCAGCCGCCTGACCTTCCAGGTTTGCATGCACCTCCAGAATAGCCAGAAACTCTTCCAGGCTCGGCTTGAACAGCACCGCCCCTTTGCGGGGCAGGCGCCGGATCAGGCCGGCAGCCTCCAGCTGAATAAGGACCTCACGGATTGGCGTGCGCGACACCGAATGCCGCTGCGCCAGTCCGATCTCGTCCAGCACATCTCCCGGGTTCAACTGTCCCGCATCGATATCGGCAAGAATCGCATTCAATAGCCCTTCGCTCTGCCCTGCCACTGGTGTTGCCTCTTTCCGCTACAAGTCCCGGATTGACCATAGGTGGCAGGCCGGGACAAGGCAACAAAGCGACCGCTGAGCTAGTCCTCCAACAGCGCCCCAAGCCGCTCAAATGCGGTCAGAAAATCCTCTTTGAAATCCTGCACCACAGCACCTGCCGACATGGCCTGGTTCATCAAACCAACCCCCTGGCCAACCCAATAGGTGGCCAGATCCTGCGCGCCGACATGGCCCTTCTGGGACATCAGATCAATCCGGTGCAGCGCGGGCTCTGACACTAGGGTCTGCAATGGCATCGGCAGCGGTGTGGGCGCGCCCTTACCTTCCCAGGCCTCGGTCCAGGCGCTGACCAGCTGGCGCGAGGGCTTGCCGGTGCGCGAGCGTGAGCGCACGGTGTCGCGACTGCTGGCCGCCAGCATCTTTTCCTTCACCACTGGATTGGTTTCCGCCTCTGCCGTGGTCAGCCAAACCGAACCACACCAGGCCCCTGCTGCCCCCATGGCCATGGCTGCGGCCATCTGACTGCCGGTGGCAATACCGCCTGCGGCCAAGACCGGAATGCCGGAGCCTGCAATGGCCTGCACCACCTCCGGCACCAGTACCATGGTAGAAATCTCTCCGGTATGCCCCCCGGCCTCACCGCCGGCGGCAATGATCACATCCACACCCGCCGCAACCTGGGCGCGGGCATGTTCTGCCGTGCCCACTAGCGCGCCGACCGCGACCCCCTGCGCCTTGCCGCGCTCCAGCATCTCCTGCGGCGGCAGGCCCAGCGCATTGGCGATCAGAGCAATTGGATGAGAAAAGGCCACATCCAGACTGCGCCGCGCCCCCTCGGCGCTGATGTTTTCACGAAACACCAGCTGCTCGGCCCGCACCGGATCGAGGTCTCCGGGTTCAACCCCGTGTTTCTGCATCACGTCATCTGCAAAATCCTTATGCCCCTCAGGCACCATGGCCAGGATGGCGGCGTCGGGAATGTCTTCCCCCTTGGCCTCAAACTTATTGGGCACGATAAGGTCAACACCATAGGGTTTCCCATTCACATGTGCATCAATCCAACTCAGCTCTTCTTCCAGCTCCTCTGGCGACATCATGGCGGCGCCAAAGACCCCCATACCACCGGCATTGGTGACCGCTGCCACCACATCGCGGCAATGAGAAAAAGCAAAAAGCGGAAACGCAATTCCAAGCCGTTTACAAAGTTCCGAGTTCATCCCTTGTTCTCCTGTGTCGGCTTTGCCTGTTCAATCTGCACCAAAAGATCGCCCGCCTTCACCTGGCTTGGCGCCGTGACAGCCACCTCGCGCACGGTTCCTGCCACCTCGGCCAGAATCTCATGCTGCATCTTCATCGCCTCCAACACCGCCAGTCGGGTGCCCATCTCAACCGGGTCCCCAGCGCGGACGCAGAGCTCCAGCAGATTGCCGTGCATCGGGGCGCGCGTTTCACCACCACCAGCCGCAGTAGCAGCTCTGGCCCCAGCCCGCTGTCGGGTCACTTTCATCAGCCGCCTGCCGGTGGCGAGAAACAGATCATCCCCGACCATCAGATGGCTGCGCAGATCCATACGCAGCCCATCCAGCCGCAGGCAATCGCCCTGCTGTTGCAGAAGATGTTCCACTTCACCAACCTGTACCTGAATGCCATCGCGGCTCTCGCGCAGCAGCACTGTCGCCCGCTCGCCAGCTTCCTCCAGCACCATCCGCGCCTGCAAAGCGCCTTGACTGGACCACCCCATCAGCTCTGCCGGGGTCTCTGCCTGCTTGGCCAATGCTGCCTGATCTGCGCGATAAATCAATGTCGCCGCCAGTGCCAAATCAGCGCTGGTGATTTTGGACGGAACCAGTGGATCAAAGTGATCGCCAATAAAGCTGGTCGTCGCCGCCCCTTGGGCAAACTCGGCATGGCCCAGGACATCCATCAGGAAATCGCGGTTGCAGGCCGGTCCAAAAATTACGGTGTCACCCAACGCCGTAATCAGCCGCTCCAGCGCCTCTGAACGGGACGCCCCATGGGCGATGAGTTTGGCCAGCATCGGATCATAAAAGGCCGAAACCTCCTGCCCCGAAACAATGCCCGCATCCACCCGGATGCCCGCCCCTGTGGCAGGCTGCCAATGGTGAATCTGCCCGGATTGAGGCAAGAACCCCTGGCCGGGATCCTCGGCATAAAGCCGCACCTCGATGGCATGGCCCTTCAGGGTCACATCATCCTGTGCCACGCCCAGCGCCTGACCGCGCGCCGTGCGAATTTGCAGCGCCACCAGATCAAGCCCAGTGACCATCTCCGTGACGGGGTGTTCCACCTGCAGGCGGGTGTTCATCTCCAGGAAATAGAAAGCGCCGCTTTCGTCCAGCAGGAACTCCACCGTTCCGGCGCCCAGATAGTTGATCGCGCGGGCGGCTTCCACGGCGGCAGCCCCCATCTCAGCGCGCAGATCTGGCGTCATCACCGGACAGGGGGCTTCCTCCACCACTTTTTGGTGGCGGCGCTGCACCGAACAGTCGCGCTCCCCCAGGTGGATGGTATGGCCCGATGCATCGGCAAAGACCTGGATCTCTACGTGACGCGGGCGCATCACCGCCTTTTCCAGGATCATCTCCTCCGAGCCAAAGGCCGACAGCGCTTCGCTTTTGGCCAGCTCCAGCGCCACTGCAAAATCGACCTCCGAAGTGACCAGCCGCATGCCACGGCCACCGCCGCCCGCTGCGGCCTTGATCATCACCGGATAGCCTATCTTTGCCGCCTCGGCCTGCAACACCACAGGAGATTGATCCGCTCCTTCATAGCCGGGGACGCAGGGCACCCCGGCTTCGATCATCCGGCGTTTCGCGGCTGCCTTGTTCCCCATCAGGGCAATGGCCTCGGCGCTGGGGCCAATAAAGGTAAGGCCTGCCTCGGTGCAGGCCGCGGCGAATTCGGCGCTCTCCGACAGGAAGCCATAGCCGGGATGCACCGCCTGCGCCCCTGTTTCCTTGGCCGCCGCCAGGACCTTGGCCGCATTGAGATAGCTATCCCCCACAGGGCCTGCGCCAATGCAAACGGCTTGATCGGCAAAGACGACATGGGGGCTTTGGGCATCGGCCTCGGTGTAGACCGCGATACATTTGATCCCCATCGCACGCGCTGTGCGCATGACACGCAGGGCGATCTCGCCGCGATTGGCCACCAGGATTGAGTTAAACTGTGCCATTGTCTGGTCCTCTCCCATCAGGCCCGCCCCACGCCAAAGGCATTGGGGTTGAGGTCACGACGACGTGCCTCGATGCAGGTGGCCAGGCAAAAGCCAATCACCATGCGGCTGTCGCGCGGGTCGATCATCCCCATGTCAAGCATGCGCCCGGAGGTGAAAAACGCATCAGACTGGTTGTCAAAATGCGCCGCGATCCCGGCGCTCTGCTTGGCCAAGCGGGCTTCATCCACTTCAACACCCTTACGCTCCGCCGTGCGCCGCGCCACCTGTTCCATGGTCAGGGCCGCCTGTTCGCCGCCCATCACACCCGTCATGGCATTGGGCCAGGTGAACAGGAAATCGGCGCCAAAAGCATGGCCACACATGCCGTAGTTGCCCGCGCCAAAACTGGCCCCGGTATAGAGCGAGATCTTGGGCACCCGCAGATTGGTCACCGCCTGGATCATCTTGGAGCCATGTTTGATCATGCCTGCGCGCTCATAGGCGGTGCCAACCATATAGCCCGTGGTATTGCCCAGAAAGATCACCGGGGTGCCCGCCTGATCCATCGCCTGCAGGAAATGGGTCGCCTTGGTTGCGCCATCGGGATCAATCGGGCCGTTGTTGCCCAGGATACCAACGGGCTGCCCCATGATATGGGCCTGCAAACAGACCAGGGCGGGGCCGTAATGCGGTTTGAAATCGCGCAAACGCGAGCCATCCACCAGCCGCGCGGCCAGCTCGCGCATGTCGTAGGGTTTGCGATAATCGGCGGGAATGGCCCCGGCCAGTTGCTCGGGCTCATACTTGGGCGCGTCGTAGGCCATCGGCGCGTTGGCGCAGCTCTGCCAGCCAAGCCCCGCAACCACATCACGGGCGATTTCCAGCCCATGGGCATCATCCTCGGCCAGATACTCCACCAGGCCGGTGATCTCGGCGTGCATCTCCGCGCCCCCCAGATCCGCGTCCTTGGCTATCTCGCCCGTGGCCGCCTGCACCAGCGCGGCCCCGGCCAGCATCGCCATACCGTTGCCTTTGACCCCGATCACATAGTCCGACAGACCCGGCTGATAGGCGCCGCCCGCGGTCGAGGCCCCGTGCAGCACGGTGATCACCGGATTGCCCGCCGCCGAGAGCCGCGCCAAACCGGCGAACATGCCGCCGCCATGAGCCCAAAGCTCAACCGTGTAGCGTGTGAGATCAGCCCCGGCGCTTTCGACCAGATGCACAAAGGGCAGTTTCTGCTTTAGGGCGATGTCGATCGCGCCCAGCGCCTTATCCACCGATTTCCCCGTCATCGCGCCAGCATTGATGCCCGCATCATCAACAAAGACCATGCAGCGCACCCCCGAAACATAGCCGATCCCCAAGAGGATCGAAGCTCCCGGAATAGACGTCTCAGGGTTTGGATCATCCACCAGATAGGAGGCCATGTTGTAGAGCTCGACAAAGGGCATGCCGGGATCCAGCAGCGCCGCCAGCCTCTCACGCGGCGACAGCTGGCCGCGCTTGTCAAAGACCGGGCGGCGCTGTTCCGATTTGGCTGCGGCGCGGGCTTCCAAGGTGCGCATCCGCTCGACCTGCGCCAGCATATCAGCCCGGTTCTGGGCAAAGCTGTCACTGGATGTATTGATCCTGCTTTCAAAAGCCTTCATCGGCATGTCCTACTCATCGGATAGATTTTGCGAAGCCCAGGCACGGCGGCATTGCCTGCCTGCCCAGTGGCCCGTGGTCTTGTTTTTTTGTGATACATCATTCCTGCCCCTGCAGCCGCGCCAACAGATCTGCATCCACCGCAATCGGCACGGCCAAAAGCAACTGACCATACCCCTTTGCCTGCGGATCATTGCGCAGTGATGAAGTACCACCACCGCCCAAAGCACCATGCAGCAGAATGTTCATCGAGGCCGACCCCGGCAGATAGAAACGCTCAATCTCGCCATCACAGAAATGGCCATAGACTTTCTGCAGATGCGCGGGCGTCAGCCCCGCCCAAATCCAGGGCATACACGCCGGATCACGGGCCATGACGCCGATATTGGCGATATCTCCCTTGTCGCCGCTTCGGGCCCAGGCCAGATCGACCAAGGGCACTTCGACAATCCGCGCAGGTTTGGGAGCGTCTGGCACCTGAACCAAATCCGCGGCAACGGCTGCGGGTCCCGGCGCCGGAGACCAGTCCAGAACTCCTGCCTCATCCGTTATTTGCACCCGGACCTGATCCTTGGGTGTCAGATAGGAGAATAGCGCCAAAACAGGCGAAGGCTTGGGCCGCGCCCCGGCAAAACCACTTAGCCCCGGAGGTGTGGCCAACCCCAGCCCTGTGGCCTCTTTCAGAAACAGCCCGACTGCCCGGGCATCCGGGTGGCGCAGCGCGATCTTCACCGCCACCTCCCGCGCTGGTTCTGAGCTGCGCAGGACGCCAAACTGGCTCTCGGCGCCCAGTAATTCAATGCTGACATCCGTGTAATCCGGGGCCTGCAGCCGCGTCAGGGTCGCGCGACAACGTTTGAGTACCGTATCGGCAAAATGCTGCGCCTTGGCCTCGGCCTCCAGCCCATAGAAGGTAAAGATATGCCCAGAGCGATAGCCATCGGCCCAGGTCAGGCAGGTCTTGTAACTGTCTGGCACCCCCAGCCCGCGCGCGCCCGACACCCGCACCCGGTCAGGGCCTGTCTCCTCGAGGGTCACCTGAGAGAAATCACAGGCGACATCAGGCAGCAGATAGGCTTGCGGATCGCCAATCTCGTAGAGCATCTGCTCGCCCACGGTGCCGCGCGAGACCTTGCCGCCTGAACCCTCGGGCTTGCTCACCTCAAAAGAGCCATCCTCAAACACTTCAGCAATCGGGTAGCCGATCTCGACCAGCCGATCCGCCACCTCGCGCCAATCGGTGAAGTTTCCCCCGGTGGCCTGCGGGCCGCATTCCAAAATATGCCCTGCGAGGCTGCCGCCTGCCAGCGCGTCCAGATCATCGGGCCCCCAGCCAAAGTGGTGAATCGCCGCGCCTAGGGTGACGGCACTGTCGACACAGCGCCCGGTAAGGACAATATCTGCGGCACGGTCCAGCGCCGCCGCCACGGGAAAGGCGCCCAGATAGGCATTGATACTGGATATCTTGTTCGCCGGCGGCAGCGAGGTTCCGCGAAACATGTCTTGTGGCGCCTGCCTTGCAATCGCGTCGCGCTGCGCCAACAGGTCATCTCCGGTGATCACCGCCACTTTGAGCGCGAGCCCCTGTTTTTCAACCTCGCCTCTCAGCGCTTTGGCACAGGCTTCCGGGTTCATGCCCCCGGCATTGGAGATGATCCGCACCCCTTGCCGTGCAATCTCAGCCAGATTTGGCGCCATGGCTGTGGTCACAAAGTCGGTTGCATAGCCGGCTTCGGGGTCTTTGGCGCGCGCCCGCGCCAGGATCGCCATGGTGATTTCAGCCAGGTAGTCATAGACAATAAAATCCAGCCCCCCCGCCGCCAAGAGCTGCGGCGTGGCCTGACTGGCATCTCCCCAAAAACCGCTGGCGCCACCAATGCGCAACCCCTGTGACATGTCTTCCTCCTGCCTGCCCAACTCGAGATCGTCGGACGGCTTGGCAGTGCCACAACAGACCGATCGTTCTGTTTTAATCTGAACAAGCCCTACCCGTGCCGCAAGCAAAAACAACACCGCTCGAGAAACGACGTGAAGTAACAAGGCGAGAGAAACACGTTACACGATTCTCAATTCATGAATAATTCTGTTACGTTTTACTTGCCTCGAATCATCAAGATGCTTAACACCGACCCAACGGTCGGCTTATTTTGCCGCCAAATCAGGAGACGCGAACACCATGGATGCATTCATCTGCGATGCCACCCGAACCCCGATTGGCCGCTACGGCGGCGCTCTGAGCCAGGTGCGCACCGACGACCTCGCAGCCGAACCTCTTGCTGCGCTGGTTGCCCGCAACCCGCAGGTGGACTGGGCCAGCATTGATGATGTGATCTTTGGCGACGCCAACCAGGCAGGCGAAAGCAACCGCAACGTCGCCCGTATGGCCGCGCTGCTGGCAGGCCTGCCGGTGGATGTGCCCGGCACCACCATCAACCGGCTCTGCGCCTCTGGCATGGACGCCGTGGGCATGGCCTCGCGGGGGATCCGTTCTGGCGACTATGATATGGCCATCGCCGGCGGTGTCGAAAGCATGAGCCGCGCGCCCTTTGTGATGCCCAAGGCAACATCGGCCTTTACCCGCGCCAATGCGGTTTATGACACCACCATCGGCTGGCGCTTTATCAACAAGAAGATGCAGGCGATGTATGGCACTGATTCAATGCCACAGACCGCCGACAATGTTGCCGAGGACTATGGCATCAACCGCGCGGACCAAGACGCCTTTGCCGCCCGCAGCCAAGCCCGCTGGGCAGCGGCACATGAAGCAGGTATCTTTGGGGATGAAATCACCCCGGTCTCGGTCCCCCAGCGCAAAGGCGATCCGGTTGTTGTCGACACCGACGAGCACCCCCGCCCCGGCACAGGTGCCGACAAGCTGGCCAAGCTCAAAGGCGTCAACGGCCCCGACCTGAGTGTCACCGCCGGCAATGCCTCTGGTGTCAACGATGGGGCCGCCGCTATCCTGATGGCCAACGAGGCCGCCGCCGCCAAAAACGGTCTCAAACCCATGGCCCGCATCGTCGGCATGGCCGCCGCCGGGGTCGAGCCCCGCGTCATGGGCATTGGCCCGGTGCCTGCCACTCGCAAGGTTCTGGCCCGCACCGGCCTGACGATCGAGCAGATGGATGTGATCGAGCTGAACGAAGCCTTTGCAAGCCAGGGTCTTGCCACCCTGCGCGAATTGGGCGTCGCTGATGATGCGCCCCATGTGAATCCTAACGGTGGCGCCATCGCCATCGGTCACCCTCTTGGCATGTCCGGCGCTCGTTTGGTGCTGACAGCCGCCTATCAATTGCAACGCACCGGTGGGCGCTATGCGCTGTGCACCATGTGTGTCGGCGTCGGTCAGGGCACCGCCCTGATCCTCGAACGCGTTTAAGCCAGCAACCCTATACGGGAGGAGCAAGTCATGTATGCACAGATGGTACAATCCGAAGCGAGCACCGATGATCCGGAAAAGCTGGCCGCCTTTCAGGCCCGCATTGATGCCGGAGAAAAGATCGAACCCAAGGACTGGATGCCTGCGGGCTATCGCAAGACCTTGATCCGCCAGATCGGTCAGCACGCGCACTCGGAAATCGTCGGCCAGCTGCCCGAAGGCAACTGGATCACCCGCGCGCCCACGCTGGAGCGCAAGGCGATCCTGTTGGCCAAGGTCCAGGATGAGGCCGGTCATGGGCTGTATCTATATTGCGCCGCCGAAACGCTGGGTGTCAGCCGCGATGAGCTGACCGAAATGCTGCTGGACGGGCGGATGAAATACTCCTCCATCTTCAACTATCCAACGCTGAACTGGGCCGATATGGGCGCGGTCGGCTGGCTGGTAGATGGCGCGGCAATCATGAACCAGGTGCCGCTGCAGCGGACTTCCTTTGGGCCCTATTCGCGCGCCATGATCCGGGTCTGCAAAGAAGAGAGCTTCCATGCCCGCCAAGGCTTTGACGCCATCCGCAAGATGGCGACAGGCACGCCCGCGCAGAAGAAAATGGCCCAGGACGCGGTCAACCGCCTCTGGTTCCCGGCCCTGATGATGTTTGGGCCCTCGGATGCGGATTCCGTGCATTCGACCCAGTCGATGGCCTGGAAGATCAAGATGAACACCAATGACGAGCTGCGTCAGAAATTCGTCGACCAGACCGTGCCACAGATTGAATTCCTCGGGCTCGACCTGCCGGACGAAGGCATCACATGGAACGAAGAGCGTGGTCACTATGACTATTCCGACCCCGACTGGTCCGAGTTCTTTGACGTGATCAAGGGAAACGGCCCCTGCAATACCGACCGTCTCGCGGCCCGCAACAAGGCCTGGAAAGACGGGGAATGGGTGCGTGACGGATTGCTGGCCCATGCCCGCAAGAAAGCCGCCCGCAAACACGCCGCCGAATAAGCAGCCAAGTAACCTAACGATTATGCGCCCTGCCCGATCTCGCAGGGCCGCCACAGCCAGGAGAACTGAGCTATGAAAAACGAATGGCCCCTCTGGGAAATCTTCATCCGCGGTCAACATGGCATGAGCCACCGTCACGTTGGTTCGCTGCATGCGCCCGACGCCGAAATGGCGATCAAGAACGCCCGCGATGTCTATACCCGCCGCAACGAAGGCGTGTCGATCTGGGTGGTTGAGGCCAACAATATCGCAGCCTCTTCGCCCAGCGACAAAGGCCCGCTGTATGAGCCATCTGAGAGCAAGGTCTACCGTCATCCGACCTTCTTTGACATTCCTGACGAAGTGGGAGCGATGTAATGGCGGCGCCGCTCACAGATAATGAGGCCCTGTTTCAGTTCCTGCTGCGCATGGGCGACAACACCCTGATCCTGGGGCACCGGGTCAGCGAATGGTGTGGCCATTCTCCGGTTCTGGAAGAGGACATTGCCCTGGCAAATACCGCGCTGGATCTGATTGGTCAGACCCAGATGTGGCTGGGCCTGGCGGGTGAAGTTCAGGGCGAAGAGAAATCGGCTGACGATCTGGCGTTTTTGCGCGACGTCTGGGATTTTCGCAATGTGCTGCTGGTTGAGGTTCCAAATGAAGATTTTGGCCGCACCCTGATGCGCCAGTTCCTGTTTGACGCCTGGCATTCGATCCAGCTGGGGCATCTGATGAAGTCCTCAGA
Source organism: Phaeobacter sp. 11ANDIMAR09 (assembly GCF_001294455.1). Lineage (GTDB taxonomy): Bacteria > Pseudomonadota > Alphaproteobacteria > Rhodobacterales > Rhodobacteraceae > Pseudophaeobacter. The sequence continues at coordinate 182,312 of NZ_LIKT01000004.1, read as the reverse complement.
TGAGCGCGTCGCGGCCATCGCGGCCAAGACCAGCAAAGAGGTTGCCTATCACCTGGAACGCTCTGCCGACACGGTTGTGGGTCTGGGCGACGGCACCGAGGAAAGCCACGGCTACATGCAGGCGGCGCTGGACTATCTGTGGCCCTATGTGGGTGAGATGTTTGTCTCAGATGAGGTCGATGCCGCCATGGCCAAAGCGGGCATTGCGCCTGACCCGGCATCACTGCGCGCCGATTATGACGCGCTGATCGGGCGGGTGCTGGCAGAGGCCACGCTGAACATTCCCGACAGCGGCTTTGCCCATAAGGGCGGGCGCAATGGCAAGATGCACACCGAGCATCTGGGCCATCTGTTGACCCAAATGCAGTGGCTGCAGCGCGCCTATCCCGGCGCCAGCTGGTAAAACAGGACTGGCAATAAACGAAATGAAGGCAACGCCTGCCCCTGGGTGGGTGCGAAAGCGCCCTCCCGAGGGGCGGGTCGGGCGCTGCCCGGCCTCACGGCCGGGAAAAACACCGCAACGAGGACCGCACATGAGCCAATTACATGAACAGCCAAGTGTAGACCAGATCTGGGAATGGCTTGACGCCGTGCCCGATCCTGAAATTCCGGTGATCAGCCTTGTGGATCTGGGCATCATTCGTGGCGTGGACTGGCAAGAGGATACGCTCGTCGTCGCTGTCACGCCGACCTATTCCGGCTGCCCGGCAACCGCGATCATCAACCTCGATATTGAGACCGCTCTACGCGAGCACGGCCTGGACAAGATCCAGCTGAAGACGCAGATCTCACCACCCTGGACCACCGATTGGATGTCTGAGAAGGGCCGCGCCAAACTGGAAGAGTTTGGCATTGCCCCACCGCAGGCGGCAGGTGGGCCGGAACGCTGCCCCAATTGCAAAAGCACCAACGTCACCCGTGTGAGCCAGTTTGGCTCCACCCCCTGCAAGGCTCACTGGCGCTGCCAGGACTGTCTTGAACCCTTTGATTATTTCAAGTGCATCTGAGGAGAGCTCCATGGCGCGCTTCCACCAACTCGAAGTTACCGATGTCCGCAAAACCATCCGCGATGCGGTTGTGGTTTCCCTAAAACCCGTCAATGGCGCGGCTGCGGAATTTGATTTCACCCAAGGCCAGTACCTGACCTTCCGTCGCGACTTTGATGGCGAAGAGCTGCGCCGCAGCTATTCGATCTGCGCCGGCAAGGGCGATGGCCTCCTGCAGGTTGGCATCAAACGGGTCGATGGCGGGGCTTTCTCCACCTGGGCCAACACGGAATTGCAGACCGGCGACATGCTGGAGGCAATGCCGCCCATGGGCAGCTTCTTTACCCCTCTGGATGCGCGCACGGCCAAGAACTATCTTGGCTTTGCCGGCGGTTCCGGTGTTACCCCGGTCCTGTCGATCCTAAAGACGACCCTGGAAGCCGAGCCGGAGTCCAGCTTTACGCTGGTCTATGCCAACAAGGGTGTGAACACGATCATGTTCCGCGAGGAGCTGGAAGATCTGAAGAACATCTACATGGGTCGCTTCAACGTGATCCATATCCTGGAATCCGATGCCCAAGAGATTGACCTGTTCACCGGACTGGTGACTGAGGAGAAATGCGCCCAGTTGTTCGCGCACTGGATCGACATCAAATCCGTCGACACCGCCTTTATCTGCGGGCCAGAACCCATGATGCTGGGCATTGCCTCTGCCCTTCGCACGGCAGGTCTGGACGACAGCCAGATCAAGTTTGAGCTCTTTGCCAGCGCCCAGCCCGGCCGCGCCAAGCGCAAAGAAGGCGCGACCGATGCTGCTAGTGCCGGCAATCAGGCCACCGCAGCGATCACCCTGGATGGCTCGACCCAGACGGTGCAGATGGGCAAGGATATGACCATTCTGGACGCCGCTTTGGAAAACGCCATGGACGCGCCCTATGCCTGCAAGGCCGGGGTCTGCTCGACCTGCCGCTGCAAGGTGATCGAGGGCGAAGTGGATATGGTCGCCAACCATGCGCTGGAAGATTACGAGGTCGAAAAGGGCTATGTGCTCTCCTGTCAGGCCTTCCCGGTCACCGACAGGGTTGTTGTCGATTACGATCAGTAACGCGTTTAAGAGGAAGGATATTTCATGCCTGAAGACATGAGCATCGAGAGCTATCTCGCCCAGGGTGGCATGTTGAGCAATCCTGCCAATGTGCCGCCGCGCTACCGTGCCGCGCTGCTGAAGTTGATGGCCACCTTTGTTGACAGTGAACTGGCAGGTGCCGCCGGTTTTGCCGAAATCATCAACGAGGGTCCCGGCATCAAAGCCCGGATTGCCGCTGCCAAGATCGTGCTGGAGAAGAGCGACAACGCCGACCGCGTCCTGCGCATCATGGGAGAGTTTGGCGCCGATACCGAACGCTACGCCGATCACCACCCCTGGACTGCACGGCTTGAGCGCGGCGCCGATATCGGACAGCAACGCTCGGACCACGACATGCGGCTGGCCGTGTTTAACTATCCGCTGGAAGGCTGGGCCGATGCGGTGGTGATGAACCTGCTGATGGGACGCGCCGTTGCCGTGCAGCTGGCCGAGTTCTCTCTGGTCTCCTACCAGCCTCTCGCCGAAGTCTTCCGCGCCCTGGCACCGATTGAGGCCCGCCACGCTGAGCTGGCCGAAGAAGGCCTGGAGCGCTTGATCCAAGAAGCCGGCAAAGGCGATCTGCAGGCTTCGATTGACTATTGGTGGCCGCGGGTCGCCGCGAGCTTTGGCAGTGAGGCCTCAGAGAAGTTCGACGGTCTGAAAGCCATGGGGCTGCGCCGCACTCCCAATGCCGAGCTGAAGACCCGCTGGCAGGCAGAGGCCGGTGCAAGACTGGCAAAGCTGGGCCTGACCCAGCCCGCCTAAAACTTTGACAGATTGCGCTTGGCCCAGCAAAAACGGGATGAGCCTCGATCAAAACACAGGCCAACTCTGCGCGCTCCAACAGGAGCGCGCAGCTATTTCTGCTGCTTGCGCTGGTGCTCTGCCGCCAAAGATCAAATGCCCGCCAAAGGCAGGACACCCTGTCAAAAAAGGTCTGGCCCTATGACCTTTTCCCTCCTAGATTTGCCGCAAACAAAGCGATGGGGGATATGATGGCCGTAGGCAGAAACATTCGCACCTATTTTCAGGGCACATGGCACGATGGCGATGTCGCCCTTATGAAGGGGGCAGATCACGCCATGTGGCTGGGCTCTTCGGTCTTTGACGGGGCGCGGTTCTTTGATGGGATGACCCCGGATCTGGATCTGCACTGCGCTCGCACCAATGCCTCGGCCAGGGCCCTGTTGATGTCCCCCACCCTCGAAACCAGCGCGATGGTCGAGATCGCTTTGGAAGGGCTGCAGGGCTTTGCGCCGGGCGCCGCCGTCTACATCCGGCCGATGTATTGGGCCACGAGCGGGGATGCAACAACCATTGCTCCGGCCCCCGAAAGCACAGAGTTTGCGCTCTGCCTGGAGGAAATCACCATGGCGTCCGCCGAAGCCAGCGCAACCCTGACCCGCACGCAGTTTCGCCGCCCCGTACTGGAGAATGCGGTCGTCAATGCCAAGGCCGGCTGTCTCTATCCCAACAATGCGCGGATGCTGCGCGAGGCCCAGAGCCGGGGCTTCAGCAATGCACTGGCCTTGGATGCCATGGGCAATGTGGCAGAAACCGCAACCGCCAATATCTTTATGGTGCGTGACGGGGAGGTCTTTACCCCGATTCCAAATGGCACCTTTCTGGCCGGAATCACCCGGGCCCGTCATATCGCCAACCTGCGCGCTGATGGGGTCACCGTGCATGAGACCGTTCTGGGACTAGGGGATTTTGAGGAGGCCGATGAAATTTTCATGTCGGGCAATATGAGCAAGGTCACCCCGGTCACCACGTTTGATGAGCGCAGCTACCAGATCGGCCCCGTCGCAAAGCGGGTGCGGGAACTCTATTGGGACTGGGCTGCAAGCCAGTAAGACCATCACTTTCATTTGCTTGGTGCTGTGCACAGGGAAGCAAATGCTCCCGCCCGTCCCCAATGCCTCTTTGAGGCACAGGGATCCCGTTGGGGGTGGCGCCGTGCAAGGCACGGCGCGGCAGCGCCCTTTTCTGCGGTTGAGTGCAGAAAAGCTGACGTCCCTCTTCCTACTGTCGCGAAGGGCCTCTGGCTCCCTCCTCGGCTCTGAAACCGAGCTGAAACAAAGGCAGCGACATCACAGCAGGGACCGCGCCGCGCCAGCGGCGCCGGGCCCAACTGTGAATGGGATCGCAGATCCCATGGAGCAGGCGGGAGCTCCCCCCTCTGCAGCCAAGCGGCACTGCAAGCCTTCGGATCTGCCAGCGGTGTCGCAGCGATAGTGAAACAGGGCTATTGTTGCGCGGAGACTAATGCGTCATGATCCTCGATGGAGCAACCAGAGGCCAAAAATGCGCAAATTCCTTGTTGTACTGGATGACAGCCGTGAATGTCTGAACGCAATGCGTTTTGCCGCGATGCGTGCGGCAAAAACAGGAGGCGGCGTCGCTATTCTTTCCGTCATCCCTCCGGATGATTTTAATCACTGGATTGGCGTCGGTGAAGTGATGCGGGAAGAAGCCCGCGAACGTATCCATGCCCATTTTGAAGTCTTTGCAAAATGGATGCGGGACCGCCAGGGCGTTGACCCAGAGCTGATCATACGTGAAGGGGACGCTGTTCCTGAAATCATGAGCCAGATCGAAGCCGATTCCGAAATTGGCGTCTTGGTCTTGGGTGCAGGAGACGACCGAAAGGGCCCTGGTCCTCTGGTCAGTCAACTCAGCAAATCCTCTGGCAGCCTGCCAGTTCCAATCACAATTGTGCCCGGGGACCTGTCGAAAGACCGCCTGGAGGCCATCACCTGACAACTCGCCAGTTCCGCCCCTCTAGCGAGCGATCTTGAGCCGCGACCTCGGCGGGCAGATCCACCAGAGATCCACAATCGCCGGGCTCAGGCGCGCAAAGGGGATTGCGCGAAATGGGGCTTTAGTTTAGAATCATTCTAAACCTTGACTTGATGCCCCTGCGGGCGCATATCCCCTGAGACGCTTTATGGAGGCCCGAGATGTTCATTCAGACCGAATCCACCCCAAACCCGGCGACATTGAAATTCCTTCCTGGCCAGACTGTTCTGGACGCGGGAACCGCAGATTTCCCCAGTGCTGACTCGGCTGACGGCTCGCCTCTGGCCACCCGCATCTTTGCCGTCTCCGGCGTCGCGGGTGTGTTTTTTGGCAATGACTTTGTCACCGTGACCAAGACAGAGTCCGTAGAATGGGACCATATCAAACCCGCCATCCTCGGCGCCATTATGGAGCATTACCAATCTGGTCAGCCCATTATGGCTGCAGGGGGTGAACAATCCTCTGGGCACGCAGAACATACCGGCGAAAACAGCGAGATCGTGGATCAGATCAAGGACCTTCTGGACAGCCGCGTGCGGCCCGCTGTGGCGCAGGATGGTGGCGACATTACCTTCCATGGTTTTGATCGCGGCGTTGTCTATCTGCATATGCAGGGCGCCTGTGCCGGCTGCCCCTCTTCGACCCTGACCCTGAAGATGGGTATCGAAAACCTGCTGCGCCACTATATCCCCGAGGTGACCGAGGTCCGCCCGGTTGCCGTCTGAGGCAAGCCAGCCCCCCTTTACCGCGCGCTGCTACTGTGGCGCCTCCCGCCTCAGCTTGAGCCAGGCACCGCTGACGGCCGCCTATTGCCATTGCAGGGATTGCAGACGTTGGACAGGGGCGCCCCTGGGCGCCTTTGCCGCCTTTGCTGCCGCCGCCCTAACGGTAGATCCGCCGCTGGCCGCCGGAATTTCACTGGCGCCCGGCGTGCGGCGCTGGAACTGCCCGGCCTGTGGTTCGCCGCTGGCCGCCCGCTTCGACTACCTGCCCGGTCAGGTCTATATCCCCCTTGGCATCCTCGACCAGGCCGATCAGGTCGCGCCGCAAAGCCACAGCCATGCTGCGGCAGCGCTGCCCTGGTTACATCTCAGCGATGACTTGCCACGAGAGGCCAGCTCTGCCAGAGAGCGGCTGAACGCGTCACGCAAGGATTTCTAAAATGGTTCAGAGGGCTGATCCCCCCCTTGTTCTGGGCTTCGACACCTCGGCGCCCCATTGTACGGCTGCATTGCTGCGCGGAGATCAAATCCTCGCCCAGAGCTTTGAAGCGCACACCCGCGGCCAGGCCGAACGGCTGATGCCAATGCTGCAAGAAGTGCTGGCAGAGGCAGGCCAAACCTGGAGCGCGCTCACCGCCATCGGCGTTGGAATTGGTCCTGGCAATTTCACCGGCATCCGCATTGCCGTCTCCGCGGCCCGCGGACTTGCGCTGGGGCTCAAGATTCCCGCTGTGGGCGTCGATGGGTTTGACGCCCGTGAACAACAGGGCCATCTGGCGGCAATTCCAGCGCCACGGGCTCAGGTCTATTGCCGCCTCTTGGGGCAGGCGCCGCGTCTGATGCCGGAGTCCGAGGCCAGTGATGCCGCGCGCAGCGCCGGGCTGGTGTTTGCGCCTGAGGCCTCGCCGGCGACTTTGGCACAGCGAATCGCAGAACTGGCGGCCACGCGTTACCCGACCTGCACGACCTCACCCGCACCACTGTATCTACGCGCTGCTGATGCGGCCCCCGCGCGCGACCTGCCGCCACAGCTGATTGATGGATAAGGCGCCCTGCCCCCAGCAGATGGCGCAGATCCATGCCTCGGCCTTTACCCAGTCCCGCCCCTGGTCAGCTGCTGAGTTCTCGGCCCTCTTGAACAGCCCATTGTGCTTTGCCAGTGGTGACGCACATTGTTTTGCATTGGTGCGGATCATCGCTGATGAAGCTGAGTTGCTAACAATAGCGACCGCCCCTGGATTTCAACGCCAGGGGCGTGCCCGCGCCGTCATGCACAATTGGCAGTGCCAGGCCCGGGCGCGCGGGGCCACCACCTGCTTTCTGGAAGTTGCCGCAGACAATACCGCCGCTCAGCACCTGTACCGGGCCGAGGGATTCGCCCCCTGCGGTCGTCGCAAGGCCTACTATCCCCGGCCAGATGCCGTTGCGACCGATGCAATTGTCATGCAAAAAGAGTTCCCTTAGGCAACCTGCGCGGATTTCGCACCACTTGGTCAAAAAGCGGTTGACCCCCAGCCCGACCAAAGGGCTAAATTGCCGCACCTATTGATAACAATCCCCGCGGGGCCCAGGCGACCCCCTATCCGGTCACCCGATCACCACTGCGCGGAATAACAAACCGGGAGTACCCTAATGACGCTGATGAAATCCTTGATGGGCGCTGCGGCCACGCTGGCTCTTTCTGCTGGTGCGGCCCTGGCCGAACCCGCCCTGATCTTTGACCTGGGTGGCAAATTCGACAAGAGCTTTAATGAGGCCGCCTTTGGTGGTGCCCAGCGTTGGGCCGAAGAAACGGGCGGAACCTTCCGCGAGATCGAACTGCAATCCGAAGCCCAGCGCGAGCAGGCCCTGCGCCGCTTTGCCGAAGCAGGTGCCAACCCCATCGTTACCATGGGCTTTGGTATGGCAGATCCGCTCAGCTCGGTTGCCCCCGACTATCCCGACACCAAATTTGTCGTGATTGACGTCACCTGGCTGGATGCGCCAAATATCCGTCAGGTCGGCTTTGCCGAGCACGAAGGCTCTTACCTCGTTGGCATGATGGCGGCGATGGCGTCCAAATCCAATACCGTTGGCTTTGTGGGTGGCATGGATGTGCCGCTGATCCGTCACTTTGGCTGCGGCTATGCCCAGGGCGTCAAAGCGGTGAATCCAGATGCCACAGTGATTGCCAATATGACCGGCACCACCCCTGCGGCCTGGAACGATCCCGTCAAAGGCTCCGAGCTGACCAAAGCGCAGATCAGCCAGGGTGCTGATGTTGTCTATGCCGCAGCAGGCGGCACTGGTGTCGGCGTTCTGCAAACCGCCGCAGATGAAGGCATCCTATCCATCGGCGTGGACAGCAACCAGAACCACTTGCACCCCGGCAAGGTCCTGACCTCGATGCTGAAACGCGTCGACGTCGCCGTCTATGAAGCTATGTCGGCGGGCGAAGCGGTTGAAACCGGCACCTACTCCATGGGTCTGGCACAAGAGGGCGTCGGCTATGCGCTGGACGACAACAACGCCGCTTTGGTCAGTGATGAAATGAAGGCCGCTGTTGACGAAGCACGCCAGAAAATCATCGACGGCGAGATCGAAGTTGTCTCTTACTATGCGGACAACAGCTGCCCTGCGCTGAAGTTCTAATCAGAAAGCCCCAGGCCATGACAACGTGTATTCATACCCTGTTCTCGGCCTGGGGCGACCCATCGCCCGAGAGTCGCGCTGCAAAAACAGATGCAGCCATCGGGCCCGATTTTTATTATTCCGATCCAAATGTTCCGACTCCGATCCGGGGTCGTGACGCCTATCTGGACTATATCGCCCAGTTTGGCGCGATGATGCCCGGTGCTACGGCTGAGGTGATCGCGGTAAGCGAACACCATGGACATCTGCGCGCCACTGTTGATTTTGCCAAAGAGGGTCAAACCATGATGCGTGGCCAGTACTTTGCAGATCTCTCAAACAGCAGGCTCCAACGTGTGATTGGATTTACAGGCATGGGAGAGCCCGATTGACCGCCCCCGCCATTGAACTCAAAGGCATTTCCAAATCCTTTGGCCCTGTTCAAGCTAACAAAGACATCTCGATCAGCGTCGCCCCCGGAACCATCCATGGTATCATCGGTGAAAATGGCGCTGGAAAATCCACCCTGATGAGCATCCTCTACGGCTTTTACAAAGCCGATAAAGGGGAAGTCTGGATCAACGGCAAACTGACCGAGATCCCCGACAGCCAGGCCGCCATCGCGGCCGGAATCGGCATGGTGTTTCAGCATTTCAAACTGGTGGAGAATTTCACCGTGCTGGAAAACATCATTCTGGGCGCCGAAGATGGCGGGCTGCTAAAACCCTCGCTGTCAAAGGCGCGCAAGATCCTGAAAGAGCTTGCTGCGGAGTATGAGCTCAACGTCGATCCGGACAAACGCATTGACGAGATCGGCGTCGGCATGCAGCAGCGGGTTGAAATCCTCAAGGCGCTGTACCGTCAGGCCGATATCCTGATCTTGGATGAACCTACAGGGGTGCTGACCCCGGCCGAGGCGGATCAGCTGTTTCGCATTCTGGACCGGCTGCGCGCCGAGGGCAAAACCATCATCCTGATCACCCATAAACTGCGCGAGATCATGGAGGCCACCGATACGGTCTCGGTGATGCGCCGCGGCCAAATGACCGCCACGGTGAAGACCGCCGAGACCAGCCCTGAACATCTGGCGGAGCTGATGGTGGGGCGCAAGGTCCTGCTACAAGTGGATAAAGTCCCTGCCAAACCGGGCAAGCCGGTTTTGGAAATCGAAAAACTGCGTGTCGTGGATGAGGCCGGCGTCGAGCGGGTCAAGGGCATTGACCTCACGGTTCGTGCCGGAGAGATCCTCGGCATCGCGGGGGTTGCGGGCAATGGCCAGTCAGAATTGCTGGAGGTGCTGGGCGGCATGCGCAGCGGCGAGGGTGTGATCCGTCTCAATGGCTCTGATCTGCCGCTGCGCGGGGCGGGAGCGGATGCGCGTGCGCGGCGGGCAGCCCATGTGGCGCATGTGCCCGAAGATCGCCAGCGTGAAGGACTGATCATGGATTTCCACGCCTGGGAGAACACCGCCTTTGGCTATCACCACGCGCCCGAATACCAACGCGGGCTGTTGATGGACAACGCAGCCATCCGCGCCGATACCGAAGCCAAGATGGCAAAATTTGATGTCCGTCCGCCAGATCCCTGGCTGGCTGCCAAAAACTTCTCTGGGGGCAACCAACAAAAGATCGTGGTGGCCCGTGAAATCGAGCGTAACCCGGAGCTGCTGTTGATCGGCCAACCCACCCGTGGCGTGGATATTGGCGCGATCGAATTCATCCACAAACAAATTGTTGATCTGCGTGATCAGGGCAAAGCCATCCTGCTGGTCTCGGTCGAGCTGGAAGAGATCCTGTCGCTGGCAGACCGCGTAGCGGTGATGTTTGACGGCATGATCATGGGCGAACGCAGCGTGGATCAAACAGATGAAAAAGAGCTGGGCCTATTGATGGCCGGTGTCGCGGGGGAGGCCGCGTAGATGGAAAAAATGCCAAAATGGGCCGATGTTGTCCTGATCCCCCTGATCAGCCTGGCACTGGCCGCAGGCCTCTCAGCGCTGGTGATACTTGCCATTGGCGAAGATCCGATTGCCGCTGTGAAACTCATGGTGGATGGCGCGCTCGGCTCCAGCTATGGCTGGGGCTATACGCTCTATTATGCCACCAATTTCATGTTCACCGGGCTCGCAGTGGCGGTTGCCGCCCATGCCGGGCTGTTCAACATTGGTGGTGAAGGTCAGGCCATGCTGGGCGGCCTGGGTGTCGCGGTGATCTGCCTGTTCATTCCCTGGCCCCATTGGACGCTGGCGCTGCTCTTTGCCACGCTGGGTGCCGGCCTGTTTGGCGCCGCCTGGGCTGCCATTCCGGCCTATCTGCAGGCCAAACGCGGCAGCCATATCGTCATCACCACCATCATGTTCAACTTTATCGCCGCTGCGGTGCTGAACTATGTGCTGGTCAATGTGCTCAAACCCGCCAGCTCGATGGATCCGGCCTCGGCCCGGTTCAGTGAGACGGTGCATCTGCCCTCGTTGCATGAGTTGCTCGCCCCCTTGGGCATCGCCTTTTCCAAATCAGCCCCTGCCAATGTCAGCCTGCTGGTGGCAATTCTCGCCTGTCTGGCGGTCTGGTTGCTGATCTGGCGCACCTCTCTGGGATTCGAAATCCGCAGCCTTGGCAAATCAGAAGCCGGCGCCCGCTATGCCGGGATCTCGCCGGTCAAGATCACCATCATCGCCATGATGATTTCCGGCGCCCTGGCCGGGATGATGGCCATCAACAACGTGATGGGCGAGGCAGAGCGTCTGGTCCTGAATGCGACCGAAGGCGCGGGCTTTATCGGCATCGCGGTGGCCCTCATGGGGCGCAACCACCCCTTTGGCGTCTTTCTCGCGGCAATCCTGTTTGGCTTCCTGTATCAGGGCGGCGCCGAACTGGCGCTCTGGACCAAGATCCCGCGCGAGCTCATCGTGGTGATTCAGGCCCTGGTGATCCTCTTTACCGGAGCGCTGGACAATATGGTGCGCATCCCGCTTGAAAAGATCTTCCTGGCCTTCCGCAAGGAGGCAAACTGATGGATTTTCTCACTCTGATCCAAGTACTCGACAGCACCGTGCGTCTTGCCACGCCGCTGCTTCTGGCCTGTCTTGCCGGGCTCTATTCCGAACGGGCGGGCATCTTTGACATCGGGCTTGAAGGCAAGATGCTGATGGCGGCCTTTTTCTCGGCGGCCATTGCAGCCAGTACGGGCAATGTCTGGCTGGGGCTACTGGCCGGGATAGGTTCCTCCCTTATGCTCGCGGCACTCCACGGGGTGGCCTCGATCACCTTTAGGGGCAATCAGCTGATTTCGGGTGTGGCGATCAACTTTCTGGCCGCCGGGTTGACCGTGTTGATCGCGCAGGATTGGTTCAAACAGGGCGGGCGTACGCCCTCACTACTCAGCGGTGGACGGTTTGAAGGTCTGGAATGGCCCTTTGCCATTGGCCCGCAGGATGCCGAGGCCACTGGCCAGCCTGTCTCGCAGCTGATGAAAGATGCAAACCCGGTGCAACAGGTCTACTCCGAGCTGCTCTCGGGCCATTCCATTCTGGTCTATCTCGCCTTTCTGGCGGTGCCTGCCACCTGGTGGCTGCTCTATCGCACCCGATTTGGCCTGCGCCTGCGCGCTGTGGGGGAAAACCCAGCTGCTGTGGATACGGCCGGCGTCTCAGTTGTGGGGCTGCGTTTTGCCGCCGTTGCCATCTGCGGTCTGCTCTGTGGCATCGCAGGCGCCTATCTGGCGACAGCGCTTCAGGCGGGCTTTGTCAAGGATATGACCGCCGGGCGTGGCTTTATTGCGCTTGCGGCGCTGATCTTTGCCAAATGGCGCCCCTGGCAAGCCATGTGGGCCTGCCTTCTCTTTGGTCTTTTGCAGGCGATCTCGTTGCGGTTCCAGAACATCGAGCTGGGCCCCATCGTGGTGCCGGTGCAGGCCATGGACGCCCTGCCCTATATCCTGACCGTGGTGATCCTTGCGGGTTTTGTCGGCAAGGCCATTCCGCCGCGTGCCGGTGGCGAACCCTATGTGAAAGAGCGTTAATCCGCCCATCATCGACCTATCAGGCCCGGACCTCGTGGAGGTGTGGGCCTGTTTCCTATGGCGTGCACCTCCCTTTCAGGACGGCAGGATAAGTCCAGTTTCCTCTAGAAATCAGTCCTGCCTGCTGCAGAGCGGCATAGTGAGTTGATTTTCTTGCGATGCTGCGCTCTAACGGAACTATGCAAGTCTATCTCCCCATCGCCGAAGTCTCGGTCAATGCCTTCCTGCTGCTGGGCCTCGGAGGAATTGTCGGAATTTTGTCCGGCATGTTCGGGGTTGGCGGCGGGTTTCTGATGACCCCCTTGTTGTTCTTCATCGGTATTCCGCCTGTGGTGGCGGTCGCAACCGAAGCCAACCAGATCGTCGCCTCCTCGTTCTCGGGCGTTCTGGCGCATTTCCGAAGGCGTACAGTCGACATCAAGATGGGCATGGTGCTGCAGGTCGGTGGTTTGATCGGCGCAGCCCTTGGGGTGGTGGTCTTCAACTACCTCAAAAGCCTGGGCCAAGTCGATCTGCTGGTGACCCTGTGCTATGTTGTGTTTCTGGGGGTTGTCGGCTCGCTGATGTTCATCGAGAGCCTGAACGCCATCTTCAAATCCAAACGCCAAGGCTCGGCACCTGCCCCCCGGCGTCAGCGCGGCTGGGTACATGCGCTGCCCTTCAAGATGCGCTTTCGCACCTCCGGGCTCTATATCTCAGTGATCCCGCCAATCATGGTGGGCGTCTGTGTTGGCATTTTGGCCGCCATCATGGGGGTCGGCGGCGGCTTCATCATGGTGCCCGCAATGATCTATATCCTCGGCATGCCCACAAAGGTTGTTGTAGGCACCTCGCTGTTTCAGATCATTCTGGTCACTGCCTTTACCACCATGCTGCATGCCACCACCAACTACACCGTGGATATCGTACTCGCCGTGCTCTTGCTGGTTGGGGGCGTCATTGGCGCCCAGATCGGCACCCGCATCGGCGTCTATCTCAAGGCCGAGCAGCTGCGCATCCTGCTGTCCCTGATGGTCATCCTGGTCTGTGTGAAACTGGGACTTGATCTCTTGTTGATGCCAGACGAGCTTTACTCGCTCGGCGCAGCAGGAGGGCATTGAGCATGATCCGTTCCACCATTCTTGCCGCCACCCTGATGCTCCTGCCCCTTGCCAGCCTCATCGCGCCAGCCCAGGCTGGTGAAGAAGAGGTCGTCCTGGGGCTCAGCCAGGACCGCGTTGCCATTACCGCAGATTTTGACGGCTCCGAGATTTTGATCTTTGGTGCAGTGAAACGAGAAACCCCGATCCCAGAGGGCCCTCCTTTGGAGGTCATCGTCGCGGTCTCTGGCCCGAATTCTTCGGTGACGGTGCGCCGCAAGGCCAAGCGCATGGGCATCTGGGTCAATACCGACAGCGTCATCGTCGATTCCGCTCCAAGCTTCTATGCAATCGCCACCAGCGCCCCCTTTCAGGATGTGATCACGGACACAGAGGACCTACGGTACCGCGTCTCCATCGCCCGTGCCATCCGTTCGGTTGGAGCGGCGATGAATATCCAGGACGCTCAGAACTTTGCCGATGCCGTGGTGCGTGTCCGCGAAAACGAGGGGCTGTACTCGCTGCGCGAAAACACCGTGGCCGTGGACCAGCAAACCCTGTTTCGCAGTGCCATCGACATGCCTGCGGATCTTACCGAAGGCAAATATAGCGCCCGCATCTTCCTCACCCGCGCGGGTCAGGTGGTCTCCAGCTTTGAAACCGATATCGATGTCCGCAAAGTCGGGTTGGAGCGCTTTTTGTACAGTCTGTCGCGTGAACAGCCCTTCCTCTACGGCTTGATGTCCCTTGCCATTGCCATCGCGGCCGGCTGGGGAGCCTCCACCGCCTTCAGCCTGCTGCGCAACAACTGACGGGGCATCTGTCGTTTGAACTGGGGTCAAGGGCCGCGCAGCGGTCGCGCCACAGGCGCGGTTCACCCTTGAGGCCAGAGCAAACCAAACACAATGGAGAAGGCCCTGATCGGGCAGAGTGCCAGATCAGGGACCCTCAGCAGATCTTTCTGTTGCGCCGCGCCACAGCGCGGCGCCCGGCCCAACGAGATTTGCGGAGCGCCAGCGCAGCCCATCCGGGCGGGAGCCGCTCCTTTGGCAAAGCCAGAAAGCCCCTTCAGCCGCGACCAATATAGGGCATCTTGGTGGCCATCACCGTCATGAACTGAACATTGGCTTCTGGCGGAAGTTCCGCCATATGCAACACCGATCTCGCTGCATCTTCCACCGCAAAGCTGGGCATCGGGGCCATCCCAGGCGATGTCTCCGCCTGGCGGGTCTTGAGCTCTGTCACCATCGGTGTTTCAGCATTGCCGATATCAATCTGCCCGCAGGCGATATCAAAATCCCGCCCATCCAAAGACAGGCTGCGGGTGAGCCCGGTGATGGCCGATTTGGTCGCAGCATAGGGCGCGGATCCCGGCCTTGGCACATGGGCGGCAATAGATCCGTTGTTGATGATCCGGCCGCCCTTAGGGCTCTGTCGGCGCATCTGGCGAAAACTCGCCCGCGCCGCCAGGAACATACCGTTGAGATTCACATTCACCGACTGATACCAATCCTCAAGCGAGATTTCATCAATGGTGCCCGCCGGGGTAAAGATCCCGGCATTGTTGAACAGCACATCCAGGCGGCCTGTCGCCATGACGAACTGATTCACTGCGTGATCCACAGCGCTGGCATCAGTGACATCTGCGGGCAGAACGGTTGCATTTGCATGACCTAGTGCCACCCCTTCCAGCGCATCCCGCCGACGCGCCAAAAGACCAACCTGCCAACCCTCGGCGAGGCAGAGTTCAGCCACAGCCCCGCCGATGCCCGAGCTTGCTCCCGTGATCAGAATGGATTTTACGTGTCCCGAACGCGTCATAGCAGCGGTGCCTCCTCTTGCATTTCCAGTGTCAATGCCGCCGCTGGGGCCGCTTTCAGATCATCCACCCGCAAAGGCCCGGTGGGTTTGGCCAGGCGGTTGCGCACCACCCAGATTAGCCGCTCCTGGGCGCGGGTGATGGCCACATAGGCCAGCCGCTTCCACAATGGCTGCCCGGCTTCTACCCGCCCCATGCGGGCCGCTGCATAGATATCAGGGGCAAAGACCTGGGTGGTATCCCACTGCGAGCCCTGAGCCTTGTGGATCGTCACCGCTGCCCCGTGCAAAAAGGTCGCCCCCATGCGGGCGGCATAGGGAATAAAGGGCTCTTCCTCATCCGGCTTTTCGATCTTCACGATAGAGGCTGCCGAAACCTGCGGATCTTCGGCCCCCATGACATGCAGGCGCGAGAACCCCGGCTTGCGCCCTGGCCCCAGATAGACCACCTGGGCGCCCTTGATCAGCCCGCGCGCTTCCAGGTCGAGGCGCTTCTTGCGATGTTTCAGGGGCAGCTCCAACCCATCACAGATCAAAGGCTCCCCCTCGACCAAGGCATCCTCGGGCGCGCCATGTACCATGCGAAAGGCATTGATCAGCCGGATACGGGTGGCATTGCGCCAGACCAGAACCGGGCTGCGCGCCATCAGGTCAACCTCAACCCGTTGCCCCCAGACCACCCGTTCATCGCGCCGCGCGGTCTCTTCGATCATCCGTTCAAAATCTTCGAACCCCAGAGCCGGGTCTGCCAGCGCATGGGCCAGATCCAGGATAGGATTATCCGCCTCCTGGCGATGAACCCGGTGGAGCACCAATTGGCGCGGCTCTGGCAGGGTTTCAAACACCATCGAGCCCGATTGATTGACCGGCGCCAACTGCGCTGGATCGCCAAAGAGCACCAGATTGGGGAAGATCTCCTTGAGATCCTCGAACTGCCGGTCATCCAGCATCGAGGCCTCATCGACAAAACCGATGTCCAATGGGTCTTCGCGCCGTTTCCAGCCGGTAATGAAATCCGACCCCCGCAGACCCGCCGCCGCCAGAGCCCCTGGGATAGATTTGTTTTTCTCGTAGAAAGCGGCAGCCCGCGCCAGAGCCTCTTCGGTCAGGCCTTCAATCTCGGGCTGTTCGCCATTTCCGGCCAGCCATTCGGCAATGCGCTCATATTCCGGGTCATAAACCGGCGTATAAAGAATGCGGTGAATGGTGGTTGCCGGAACACCCCGCAGCCGCAGAACACTGGCTGCCTTATTGGTTGGGGCCAGGATTGCGAGGCTCCGCCGCCCGGTCTTTTTGCGGCTCTCATAGTCGCCCGAGACCACCTCGACCCCGGCTTTCTCCAGGGTTTTGTAAAGCTCCGCCAACAACAGGGTCTTGCCAGATCCCGCTTTTCCAATCACCGCCATGACCCCGGCCTCCCCCATTGGGGGCTGGAGCAGACCATCTTCCATGTCGACACCTGCCTGGCGCAGCAAAGCGGAGACACTGTCAAAGGCAACGGCCTGATCGTCGGAGAATTTAATGGTCAGATCTGTCATGGCCGGACCCTATCTTGGTGAGGTCGGCGACGCCAGCGCTACCGACCCCAAAGGCCCATCTTCCTGGGCTGGTCACCGCCCGGTTCAACCGGTCATGCGCATAGGCACCTTTGCAGAGGTACTGCCAAAGGAGATGTCAAACCAGCGTTGCGACATTTCTGGCGAAATTCCTGCGCGTTGCGCCACCCGGTGATAGGCCTGCACGTCATATTCCCACAGTCCCAAGCTGATCCGATCGCGGCCAGATCCGGCAGAGCTGACGATCTCGGGGCTAAAACCAAGGCTGCGGTAAATCCGAACCATGCGGCGATCAAACACGCCAGCAAAATGCGGAATCGAGAGATTTCGCATGATCTCCAATCCTGCCAGCGTCAAGGCTCCCGCCTCATTTCCCGAGGCGCTGCGCGACAGGCAGAAGCGGGTACATTCCCAGATCAATGGGCTGGAAATCGGGTTGCCGCCGGTCAGATTATCAAACACGTCATTAACCATCACCGGACCAGTGGTGGGCAGGAACCGCATCGAGCCGCCATGGCTGCCATCCGGCATTTCCCAGATGACATAGAGCGGGTTCAAGGCGTCATATTGATCCCGCTCCTCTCCCCTGTGATCGACCTGCACATCCCAGCCGAGCCGGGTCTGGAACTGATCCGCACGATCCACAAACATTGAATGAGCCAGATCCGCATGGGCGTTCAGGTCTTGAGCATAGATATAACGTAGCATTTCATTCGTCCCCTTTTGCTAGAAACACAGGGGAAGCCTACGCTCTGAAAGCGTGCCCCCCCAAGGCTCAAGGGACCGTTAAGAGGGAATAGTTAACGCCGCTCAGTTTAACTCTTTGAAATCGGAGACTAGATTATGACCATGCCACAGCTCACTGCACGGGCAATGGCATGGGTGGTATTGAGCGCCCCCAGCTTGAAGCGGGCGCTTTCGATATAAACACGCAAAGTATGCTCGGAAATCGACAGTGTTTTGGCCACCTGGGCCCGGCTGTACCCGATTCCCAAAAGCGTCAGCGCATCCAACTCACGGGGCGACAGAGGCTGCGCCTGCTCTGGCGCGCGATCCGGTTCAAACTCGAGCGCCTTACGGTTCAGATAATGCCCAATCAGGATCAGATCCCGGCTGTTTTGATCGGTAAACTTGTCCCAGGTTGCATCGTCACAATGATGGCTCACGGAGAACAGGGCAAACTGACCATTGGGACCACGGATAGGGATCGAATACCCCTGATTTCCAACCCCATGTCCCATCGCTGCATCAAAGAACTCGCGGGCGGCCTTGGTCGTCCAATCAAGACGGCGCCAGTCCACCGGGTGAAAGCGCTGATAACACCCCAGAACAACAGGATCGATCCGTGTGTAGTTCCGCTCCTGATACTGCTGGGTCCAGGCATCGGAATAGGTGCCAAAGTAGTAGTGGTCTCCAGCGCTATCAACCCAATGGTACATGGCATGATCAATGGCAAATACATTGCAGATACTGTCAATGATATCCTGCAGACCCTCTAGGGTCTGTGTGGCATCAAGCGCCGTCAGTATCTTGTCGAGTTGAGACTTGCTCGCCATAGTTCCAAAAATCACCCCACGTCTTACGCTATACGCGCAAGGTTGGGCCCCCTCCCAATTTCAGCCCCTTTTTCGGCACTTATGCACCGTAGGTCAACGAAATCGTTCGTAGAAAATAGCATTTTGCGCGCATTGCGACCAGTATCACATTGAAGTTGTATTTCAAAATTATGATTTCCCCATGGGAGGATCAAACAGTGGTTTTCTGCCCCTCTCGCCGCAACCGAACCTGTGGCCTGGCGCAAAAACGGGCACCGCTTTCCTTCAATAGAAGACCGCGATACCCGGGTTATGTTATGTCTGGGCTATTCGCCCGGAGGCTGTGGCTTACGCGCCGCCTTCAAGCACCTCTTCCAGAGTGCGCAGGCCGGTTTTTGGCGCCTGAACCAGCACCGACATATTGCCTGGCTTGTGTTCGTTGCGCAGCATTTTCATATGCGCATCCGGCAGGTCCGCCCAGGAGAAGACTTCCGACATGCAGGGGTCGAGACGACGCTCGACCATCAGCTTGTTGGCGGCAGCCGCTTGCTTCAGGTGAGCAAAATGCGAACCCTGCAGTCGCTTTTGGTGCATCCACATGTAGCGCACATCAAAGGTCAGATTGAAACCGGAAGTGCCTGCGCAGATCACAACCATGCCGCCCTTTTTACAGACAAAGGTTGAAACCGGGAAAGTCGCCTCGCCGGGGTGTTCAAACACCATGTCAACGTTGTTGCCTTTGCCGGTGATGTCCCAGATTGCCTTGCCAAACTTGCGGGCCTCTTTGAACCATTCGGCATATTCCGGCGTGTTAACCGTGGGCAGCTGACCCCAGCAGTTGAAGTCCTTGCGATTCAACACGCCCTTAGCGCCCAGTCCCATCACAAAGTCACGCTTGCTTTCGTCCGAGATGACCCCGATGGCATTGGCGCCGGCGGTGTTGATCAGCTGGATCGCATAGGACCCCAGACCACCAGAAGCGCCCCAAACCAGGACATTCTGACCAGGTTTCAGATCATGGGGCTCATGGCCAAACAGCATCCGGTAAGCAGTCGCCAGAGTCAGCGTATAGCAGGCGGCCTCTTCCCAGGTCAGATGCTTGGGGCGTGGCATCAGCTGCTGCGCCTGAACATTGGTGAACTGTGCAAAGGAGCCATCGGGGGTTTCATAGCCCCAGATCCGCTGGCTAGGGGAATACATCGGATCGCCACCGTTGCACTCCTCGTCGTCGCCATCATCCTGGTTGCAGTGGATGACAACCTCGTCTCCAACTTTCCAGCGCTTGACCTTGTCACCAACGGCCCAAACGATACCCGAGGCATCAGAGCCGGCGATGTGATAGGGGGCTTTGTGGCCATCAAAAGGCGAGATCGGCTTGCCCAGGGAAGCCCAGACGCCATTGTAGTTGACGCCGGCTGCCATCACCAGAACCAGTACATCGTGGCTGTCCAGCTCAGGAACGTCGACAACTTCCTGCAGCATGGCGCTGTCCGGATCACCATGGCGTTCCTTGCGGATGGTCCAGGCATACATTTTCTTGGGAACATAGCCCATTGGGGGCATTTCACCGACTTCATAAAGGTCCTTTTCGGGAGCTTCGTAAGACAGCGGTCCGTTTTGTGTGTCCAAAGCCATGGTGGCCTCCTCTTTCAAAGGTCGTTGCTGCAATGCAGAATCGCAGCTGCTCCCTGATGGATAAAAATAGCTGAGTAACATTGCAACCCCTTCACGGGGGCATTTTGTAATTTTATGACCTTGCGGCTGCAGAATTCTTCAATGCACCTGCAGCATTCTCGGCCTGACCCAGGCCCAAAGGCCCCTGTGGAATCAGGTGAGCTATGGAGTTTGCATAGAACTGCAGCAGATCCTGTTTACTGCGTTGCGGGACCAGCAGGTCGTTGTGACGTTGCACCATACCGCGCTTCAGCAGAATCCGTTCAGCCTCTTCTGCAGCCGTGCGCAGGCTGGCACTGTGATGATGCACCACAACTGGCGTCACCTGCTTTTGCATCTCCATCATGTGATGCTCCAGCGTCTCAATCCGCATGGCGCCGTGGCGTAACAACAGCCAGGCCGCCAGCGGCACCGGCAGCACCGGCACAGCCGCCCCAATCCGCTGCAGCAGATCTGCGGCCAGATCGGTTGTCAGATCGGTCAAAACCTCCGCCGCTGGCGGCCCCTCTCCCGGCAACGGCGGCTTGCCACTTCTTTCGTGCTCAGCCGCAAAACGGCGCAGGCTCAAGGGTTGTCCAAAATTCACCGCGGCATAGCCAAACCTGTGATAGCGGCGCGTAAGCCACAGCCAGAACTGGCGTAAAATCCGTGCCATGATCACACCGATTCGGGCTTTGAAGCGACGTTCGCCAGCGCGGGCTGCAGAGGTCAGAATCCTGTCTTCCAGAACCCAGTCATAATTCAGGGCCACCGGAACAAAAACGACATCACGCCCCTGCGGTTCTGCAGCATCGGCCTTCCAAGCCTCGACGATGTATTTCAACAGCCCCAGTTTCGGCTCTGCCAGGGCCCCGTCCAGACTCAGCCCGCCTTCGGGGAACATGGCTTGTGTTGCCCCACCCTGGGTCGCCAGCCGCATATAGGCGGCAAGCACCCGACGATAGAGATCATTGCGGGATTTGCGCCGGATAAAATAGGCACCCATGGCGCGGATCAGCCGAGACAGCGGCCAAACCCGGGCCCATTCCCCCACTGCATAGGACAGCGCAGAACGGCGCGCCGCCAGATAAGTCACCAGTACATAGTCCATATTGGAGCGGTGATTCATTACAAAGACCAACGTCGCATTGGGATCTAGCTGGCGCAGCGCGGCCTCGTCCTGATAGCCAAGGCGCACACGATAGATGGCATTTGACAGCCAGCGCGCCGCACGAATGGCAAAGCCAAAATAGGCAAAGGCCGAGAAGCTCGGCACGATTTCGCGGGCATAGCGCCGGGCCTGTTCAAAGGCGACGTTGTCCGGAATGCCCTCATCCGCGGCATGGCGCGCGATCGCCCGCGCCACCTCTGGATCATAAATCAGGCGCTGAATCATGTCGTAGCGTCTGGTCAATTTGAAGGGCTCAATAGGGCGCTCCAACCGCAGGTTCAGCCGCGCCACCGCGCGCTCAAATCTGCGACGGAAAAACCAGCGCACAGATGGGAACAGAAAATGCGAGGCAAAGGTGACCGCTGCAAAAAGCAGGATCAGCACCAACAGCCAAAGCGGAAGCTCCACACTACGTGTCATTGCCATTACCTACAGCAATCCCGGCGGCGAGAAAAGAAATCGACACCTAAACCTAGAGCAGTCTTGAAAAATCTCCGAATTTCATGCTGAAAAGTCACTATATTGTGATAGGCTTCCCCTAGTTCCGGACCATTGAGAACCGCTGGGAGCCCTCTTCTAGGACAATAAAGGGAAGTTACGTTATGAAACGAAGAACCATTTTCAAGACCGCATTGGCTGCAATTGTAGCCTCTACCATGGCCATGCCCGCCGCAGCCCTGGACCGCCGGGTCACAATTATTAACGATACAAATTTCACAATCGTGCGGTTTTATGGCTCTAACAAAGGCACGGATTCTTGGGAAGAAGATATTCTGGGCCGTGATGTTCTGCGTCCAGGCCAGCGTGTCCGCATCGATTTTGATGATGGCACAGGTTATTGTAAATTCGATTTCAAAGCGGTGTTTGACGACGATGACGTGCTGGTGGCAAACGATATCAACGTCTGCAAGATCGGCACCTATACCTATCACTAACCAGGCAACCGACCTGATTGACAATCTTGCAGTCCCGGCTGATCGGGTTTGACTCATAGAGTTTCATAGGCACGTCTTTGCTACGCAAAGGCGTGCTTTTTCCGTTTTTGAGCGAATTGCCGCAACGCAGCGAATTGACAAGGGTCGAAAATTTCGGTCTAGATCTCTTCGACGAAATATAATTACCGACCCCACAACGCGAGGCTCACCATGTCGCAGATGCAGAATGACCGCAAAACTGATCGTCCCTGGCTGATACGGACCTATGCCGGCCACTCCACTGCTGAAGCCTCCAATGCCCTGTACCGCTCCAATCTTGCCAAGGGACAGACCGGTCTGTCGGTGGCTTTTGATCTGCCCACCCAAACTGGCTATGACAGCGACCATGTGCTGGCCCGCGGTGAAGTCGGCAAGGTTGGTGTGCCCGTCTGTCATCTGGGCGATATGCGCAGCCTGTTCGATCAGATCCCGCTGGAGCAGATGAACACCTCGATGACCATCAACGCCACGGCGCCCTGGTTGTTGTCGCTGTACATTGCTGCCGCCGAAGAGCAAGGCGCCGATGTCTCCAAGCTGCAGGGCACTGTGCAGAACGATCTGATCAAGGAATATCTGAGCCGCGGCACCTATATTTGCCCGCCCAAGCCCAGCCTCAAGATGATCGCCGACGTGGCCGAGTTCTGCTATACTAATGTGCCGAAGTGGAACCCGATGAATGTCTGCTCCTACCACCTGCAAGAGGCCGGCGCGACACCGGAGCAGGAGCTGGCCTTTGCTCTGGCCACGGCCCAGGCGGTTCTGGATGAGTTGCAACCCCGCATCGCGCCCGAGGATTTCCCTGCTCTGGTTGGCCGGATTTCCTTCTTTGTGAATGCCGGCATCCGATTTGTGACTGAGATGTGCAAGATGCGCGCCTTTGTTGATCTCTGGGACGAGATCTGCCGCGACCGCTACGGCGTCGAGGACCCCAAGTTCCGCCGTTTCCGCTATGGCGTGCAGGTCAACTCGCTGGGGCTGACCGAGCAGCAGCCGGAAAACAATGTCTACCGTATCCTGATCGAAATGCTGGCCGTGACCCTGTCGAAAAAGGCCCGCGCCCGCGCGGTGCAGCTGCCCGCCTGGAACGAAGCCCTCGGCCTGCCCCGGCCCTGGGACCAGCAGTGGTCGATGCGGATGCAACAGATCCTCGCCTATGAAACGGATCTGTTGGAATATGAAGACCTGTTTGAGGGCAACCCGGCTGTCGACAAAAAGGTTGAAGCTCTGAAACAGGGCGCCCGCGCCGAGCTGGCCAACCTGCAATCCATGGGCGGCGCTGTTGCCTCCATTGAATACATGAAATCCCGCCTTGTGGATTCCAATGCCGACCGTTTGAACCGGATCGAACGCAATGAGACCGTAGTGGTGGGTGTGAACCGTTGGACCGAAGGCGAAGCCTCGCCGCTGCAGACCGAAGACGGCGGCATCATGGTGGTTGACCCGGCTGTCGAGCAGGAACAGATCTCCCGCCTCAATGCCTGGCGTGCAGCGCGTGACGCTGACGCCGTGACCACGGCTCTGGCCGAGCTGCGCGCTGCCGCCCGCGATGGCAGCAATATCATGGTGCCATCGATCAAGGCTGCCAAGGCTGGGGTCACCACCGGCGAATGGGCCGAAGAAATGCGGAAGGTGCATGGCACCTATCGCGGCCCAACCGGGGTTTCCGAATCTCCGTCAAACAAGACCGAAGGCCTGGACGACCTGCGCGAAGCCGTCAATGCGGTCTCAGATCAACTCGGCCGTCGGTTGAAATTTGTGGTCGGCAAACCAGGTCTTGATGGCCATTCAAACGGCGCAGAACAAATTGCCTTTCGGGCCCGTGATTGCGGCATGGACATCACCTATGATGGCATCCGCATGACCCCCGAGGAGCTGGTCAGCCAGGCACAGGACGATGGCGCACATGTTGTTGGACTGTCCATTCTTTCGGGCAGCCACCTCCCCCTGGTCGAGGATTTGATGCAACGTATGCAGCAGGCCGACCTGGGTCATATTCCCGTTGTGGTTGGCGGCATCATCCCGGATGAAGACGCCGAGAAACTGACCCAAATGGGCGTCGCCCGCGTCTATACCCCCAAAGACTTTGAACTAAACGCAATCATGGCGGACATTATTCAGCTCTCACACCCATCCTAGATTGTTCAAAGGTTTCTTTTTGCCAAAATCTTCCAATATTTCCTAATATTGGGCTGGAATTTATAATTCATTTTGGCATTAAGACCCATAACGCAACAATTGGTGTGCAATATCTCAACTCGGAGTATCAATATGAGCTTTAATCTTTCAGAAATGTCCCGCAAAGAGCTTTTGGAACTAAAAGCCGGGATTGACGACGCCCTGAAAGAAGCTGAACAGCGCGAACGCAGAGAAGCCATTAAAGCTGCCGAAGAAGCCGCAGCTAAATTTGGTTTCTCTCTGGATGAAATCGCAGGCCCGGCAAAGGCCGGGAGTAAGAAGCA
Organism: Phaeobacter sp. 11ANDIMAR09; assembly: GCF_001294455.1. Taxonomy (GTDB): domain Bacteria; phylum Pseudomonadota; class Alphaproteobacteria; order Rhodobacterales; family Rhodobacteraceae; genus Pseudophaeobacter. The sequence continues at coordinate 157,801 of NZ_LIKT01000004.1, read as the reverse complement.
AAAAGCCGCCGCAAAGTACCGCAACCCACACAACCCAGAGGAAACTTGGAGCGGTCGCGGCCGCAAGCCGCATTGGGTGCATTCTGCGATCACCTCTGGTATGGATATCTCTGACCTGGAAATCTGATTCCGGAATTGGAGAAAAAATGACCATTCATATCGGCGCTGAAAAAGGCGATATTGCAGAAACTGTTCTAATGCCAGGGGATCCCTATCGGGCCAAATGGGCGGCGGAAAACTTTCTTCAGGATGCCCGGCTGGTAAATGAAGTGCGTGGAATGCTGGGCTATACCGGCAACTGGAATGGTCATCGGGTGACAATTCAGGGGAGCGGCATGGGAATGCCCTCCCTTTCCATTTATGCCAATGAACTAATCCGTGATTTTGGCGCAAAAACACTGATCCGAATTGGGTCTTGTGGCGGCATGCAGCCGCAGGTCAAACTGCGGGATGTCATTCTGGCTATGACGGCAACCACTGTTGGCTCTCCGTCCCATAGCATTTTCAAAGAGCTGAATTTTGCCCCCTCAGCGGATTGGTCACTTTTGCAGGCGGCGGCCCAGGCGGCGGAAACACGGGATGTCGGCCTCCATGTGGGTGGCATCTACTCCTCCGACACCTTTTATGACGAACGTCCCGATCTGAATGAGCAGATGGTGCGCCACGGCATTCTTGGCGTCGAAATGGAGGCCGCTGAACTCTATACCCTGGCGGCGCGCTATCAGTGCCGGGCTCTTGCCGTTCTCACGGTCTCAGATCATCTGGTCACTGGCGAAGCCTTGCCCTCAGAGCAGCGCGAGCGCAGCTTTGGTGATATGGTCGAAATCGCTCTGGAAGCGGCCTTTGCCTAACTCCGTCAAGCCCCGATCCAGCAGAAACTGAGACTACAAGAGCGGCCAAGGGGCCGCTCTTTTTTGTGGGGCCCGTCGGTTATCGCTGCCCCCTGCGTTTGGCACAACCGCAGCGCGCCGCCTTGGCGGCGCGCTGCGGGGCCCAAGGGGGGCTGGCGCATCTGTGATGCGACTGCCCCGCGCGGGAGCCCTCCCCCTCTTTTTCAGGTTAGCGCCCGTGACTTTGATCATAGCCATTGAGCTGCGGGCTTTGCCATGCCTCCAGCGCCGCCTCAGAAGGGGCAAAGGTCTCCACCAGCAGCGGATAACAGGCCGCAGTATCGCTGGAGTGTTCAGATGAGCAATCCCCCCCCGGACAGGCGCTCAGAGCCCCAAGCAGGGAGATTTCAGCAAAGAACTCAAGATAGTCCCCGGGGCGTACCGGGCTTTGCTTCATAAAATACTGCCCGGTGTCGCGGGTAAACCCGGTGCACATAAAGACGTTGAGCACGTCATGCACATGGGGTTCCGCCTCTGCCAGGCTGATGCCCAGATGGTCAGCCAAGGCGCGTGTCAGATTTGAGTGGCAGCAGTGATGGTATTGGCTGCCCGCCAGTAGATTGCCCGTATAGGGGTCACAACGGGTGCCAATGACATCATGTACCGAGCCGCCAAACTCATCCATCCCGTACCAAGCCAGACTGTCCTCAATGATCGTCGCCATAGGGCGCATCGCCGGAAAGCTGGTCCACATCCGCTCGCCGGTGGTGATATGGGTGCCATGCAGGGCGCGGGTCTTACCTGAATAAAACCGCTCGGACAGGTCATCCCGGTTCCACAGATTCAAATCCCCCACCTGCGGCCCCTCAACCGAGGTGATGCGAAAGAAATGCCCGGCGGGCACCTCAAAGCAAGCAGCATCCCGCGCCGCGGCCAAGACCTCACCTGTCTTTGTCGCCCCTTCCCGCGCCGCGCGGTACAGGGCAAGATCCGGCACCGGCAGGGTCGAGTTGGGATAGCAGATCACTGGCCTGACAGCGCGGCGTGCCGCCGCATCGGCTGGCACCTGATGGGATGAGTGAGCCATGAATGAACCTTCCATTGTTTGGCCCATCTAGGCCTTTTTCCCGGAACCAAGGCAAGCCCGATATGCCCCAGCTTCGCCCCTACCGGCTCACGTCCTTGTCAGTGGCCCGCAGTGACCCGGCGCGGGCTTGGCTGCGGGTCTGCTGGCTAGTTCCCGCGCAGACAATGGCGCGGCTCGGGGCTGCCTGTCTGCATGGCATCGCAACTGCTGCAGCGCCAACGGTTCTGACTCCGCTCCTGTCGCCAGCGACAGTCCCGCGTCAGGGTCGTCGTTTTGCGACGGTAGATGAAATAGGCAAAAACGCCGGTGAGCAGCAGCAACAAGAGAATAGGCATGCCTGCCCTGTAGCGCCTGACATGCCACAGCTCAAACAAAAACCTCCGAACCGAGGGAGGTCGGAGGTCTCTGAGCGGCGCAGCCTCTCATCAGGCGGCGTCGTAATAGGGCACAAAACCCTCTGTCGGACGATTGTCATTGCTCTGGGTCAGTGCCTCTGGGCTGTAATAGGCCCAGGCCTGGTCCAGATCCTGCAGCGCCTGTTTGGCTTTGGCTTCAGCGGCTGTGTTGGGCAGAAATTCTACGGTCTTCATTGTCGCATGTCCTGATCGGTTTGAAACCTCTCCCTGATCCGGAACATAGGAGTTTCCGTATCTATGGACACCGCCTAAAAACGCAGTCTCGACATGCATTTAACGCAGATCACAGGCCAGTCCTGTCCCTCAGGTGCAAACAAAAACACCCGGACAGTCTCCTGTCCGGGGGCGATATAGCTTGTCCTCTACCAGAGGAGGCTGACCAGATCAGACGGCGCGATCAACCATCATATGTTTGATATGGGCGATCGCTTCGGCTGGGTTCAGACCCTTGGGGCAGGTCTTGGTGCAGTTCATGATGGTGTGGCAGCGGTACAGCTTGAAGGGGTCTTCCAGCTGGTCCAGACGCTCTGGCGTTGCCTCATCACGGCTGTCGATGATCCAGCGGTAGGCGTGCAGCAAGGCAGCTGGCCCAAGATACTTGTCGCCATTCCACCAGTAGCTCGGGCACGAGGTCGAGCAGCTGGCGCACATTACGCATTCATAGAGACCGTCGAGCTTTTTGCGGTCCTCAATGGACTGACGCCACTCTTTTGCGGGAGCGTTGGTCTTGGTCTCCAGCCAGGGCATGATCGACGCATGCTGGGCGTAGAAATGTGTGAGGTCAGGAATGAGATCCTTGACCACTGGCATATGTGGCAGCGGGTAGATCTTCACGTCGCCCTTGATCTCATCCAACCCGTAGATACAGGCCAGAGTGTTGATCCCGTCGACATTCATCGCACAGGAACCACAGATCCCTTCGCGGCAGGATCGGCGGAAGGTCAGTGTCGGGTCGATCTCGTTTTTGATCTTGATCAGCGCGTCCAGGATCATCGGACCACATTTGTCCATATCCAGGAAATAGGTGTCCACCTGCGGGTTCTTGCCGTCGTCCGGGTTCCAGCGATAGATCTTGAACTTGCGCACATTGGTTGCGCCTTCGGGCTTGGGCCACGTCTTTCCCGTGGTGATCTTGGAATTTTTCGGAAGTGCGAATTCGACCATAGATCGTTCTCCTTGCTTAACTACCTGACGGACCAAGGGCCAAAGCCCCGGCACGACAAGAGATCGAGTGGAACGGCAGGGCGACATAGCCCGTCCGAACATGAGGGTTGGCCTCAAATGAGGTAGAGTTTTGACGAGGGAGGCAGAGCAGGATCATGAAGCCCCCCCTTGAGATGGCATAGGGACCTGGGTCGCGACAGAGCGCAGGTAGGCCGCATCTTTTGGAAACAGCGCGTCAAGCGCGGCCATCAGGGTCTGATCGCGCGCCGCCAGATGCAAAACCGCCTGATATTCAGGATCCCCCAACATCTGTTGGCCGCGCTGATCGGTCTGCAACTCCTCGACCGAGGTGGCCTGTTTCTGAAACGATGAGCCACCGCCATAGCGCTGCACCTCGCCCAGAGTATTGTCGCGCAGCGGCAGACCCAGCTCTGCCAGTATGGACGCCCGGTACTCAGCATCCGTGACCCAGCGATCATAGAGAATGCAGGTCAGACCCAGCTCTTGTGCCCGCGTCACCAGCGCCAGGATCCGGGTATAGGTATCAAAAGCCCGCAACAGGATCGACGTACGGCGCGACAGGCTGTAGCCCTCGTTCGGCTGCATCTTCTTCAACAAAGACGCCGACCAGTTGAGAAAACTGCGATAGGCGACCAGGTTGGCGGTCAACAGGGTATCATCAAAGGGGCCAGAGAGGCGTTTATCGCCGCTGAACTCCGCAGGCGAGCTGTCCTCATAAGAGATCAACAGCATCGCGCCGTCACCTGCAGGCCCGGCAACACCCGCCAGATCCTTTTGCGCCTTGCGGTGCGGGCCCTGAACGGCGTCAAGCTCCAGCGATTTGAAGGTCTTGAACGGATGCGTCTTAGGAGTGCAATTGTTCAGAAACACCGACCGGCCAGTGGGCGCATTGCGCTGCAGCCAATTGGTGATCGCATGATTTCCGGAACGGCGCATGCCAAAGAGACGCAGCGCCGGGCCGGGTTCAAAGCCAAGTGCCTGCCATTCGGCAGCACAAAGAGCAGGAGCGGCAGCGCTCACGCAGCACCTCCGCCGCACAGGCTACAGGCCCGCCTGCGGGTCATCGCCCCGCACAGCGTTCTACCTGTTTCTGTCTGCGTCATTGCGGCCACGGCCTGCCCTTTCATCATGTTTCTTTTCCGCCTTACCCGCCGAACATCGCCCGCAATGCAGCGCGCTCTAGGCAGTCCTGCAATTTCGGACGGCGTGCCGATGCCCTCTTCATCAAGGCCAAAAAAGCCTCTTTGTCATCGGCACCCGCGAATTTCACCAGCCGCCGCACCTGGCCGCCGCCAGCATGTTCGGACAGGCAGGATGCCATGGCATGGTCGACCTTCCTTGGCTCACTGTCATCGGCCGCCGCAAAGAAGGCCGTCAAGGCGGCCTGCGCATCCGAAGACGCAGTCGAGCTTGCTACGGCCGCCGAAGCAGCCGCAGCCATGGTGCCAGCAATCAGCAGCCCTCGCAGCATCAGAAGGTCCGGGCCTTTGGCGCGATCTTCTTGAGACTGATGCCGCCCTCTTCTTCGGTGGTCAGCGGGTCAACAACAACAGGGCGATAGCTCAGATCCACCTTGGTACCGCTCTCATTGATGCGGCTGACGGTGTGCACACGCCAGTTCTCATCGTCGCGCGCGGTAAAGTCCTCATGCGCATGGGCGCCGCGGCTTTCCTTACGCGCTTCGGCCCCAACAATCGTCGACAGGGCCGAAGGCATCAGGTTGGTGAGTTCCAGGGTCTCCATCAGATCCGAGTTCCAGACCAGCGACTGATCCGTCACTTTCAGGTCGCCCATCTTGCCGGCGATTTCGGTCATGGCCTCGACACCTTCGGCCATTGTCTTGGCGGTGCGGAACACAGCAGCGTCACGCTGCATGGTCTTTTGCATCTCCAGACGCAGATCCGCTGTCGGGATCGCCCCCTTGGCGTAGCGCAGCCCGTCAAAGCGTTCAAAGGCCTTGTCGATCTTGCCCGCATCGGCCTGTGGGATGGCCGCCTCGCGGTCCACCACCTTGCCGGCGCGGATGGCCGAGGCACGACCAAAGACCACCAAGTCAATCAGCGAGTTGGAGCCCAGACGGTTGGCCCCATGCACCGAAGCACAGCCCGCTTCGCCCACGGCCATCAGACCGGGTACGGTTGCAGTTGGGTTCTCTTCGGTGGGGTTCAGCACTTCGCCCCAATAGTTGGTCGGGATACCGCCCATGTTGTAGTGCACGGTGGGCAGAACCGGGATCGGCTCTTTGGTGACATCCACGCCTGCAAAGATCTTGGCGCTTTCGGAAATGCCGGGCAGACGCTCGGCCAGGGCCTCGGGTGGCAGATGGCTGAGGTTCAAGTGGATATGGTCGCCTTCGTCGCCAACACCACGGCCTTCGCGGATCTCCATGGTCATTGAGCGCGAAACATAGTCGCGTGGCGCCAGATCCTTATACTGGGGCGCATAGCGCTCCATGAAGCGTTCGCCTTCAGAGTTGGTCAGATAGCCGCCTTCGCCGCGCGCGCCTTCGGTGATCAGACAGCCGGAGCCATAGATGCCGGTGGGGTGGAACTGGACGAACTCAAGATCCTGCATCGGCAGGCCTGCGCGCATCACCATGCCACCGCCGTCGCCAGTGCAGGTATGGGCCGAGGTGGCCGAGAAATAGGCGCGACCATAACCGCCGGTCGCCAGCACCACCATCTTGGCGTTGAAGACATGCATGGTGCCGTCGTCGAGCTTCCAGCAGACAACGCCCTGGCACTGGCCATCATCGGACATCAACAGGTCGATGGCGAAATATTCGATATAGAACTCAGCGTTGTTCTTCAGCGACTGACCATAAAGCGTGTGCAGAATGGCGTGGCCGGTCCGGTCGGCAGCCGCACAGGTGCGCTGCACCGCGGGGCCTTCGCCAAATTCGGTGGTGTGGCCGCCAAAGGGACGCTGATAGATCTTGCCCTCTTCGGTGCGCGAAAACGGCACGCCATAGTGGTCCAGCTCGTAAACCGCCTTGGGGGCTTCGCGGGCGAGATATTCCATCGCATCCGTATCGCCCAGCCAGTCAGACCCCTTGACGGTGTCATACATATGCCACTGCCAGTTATCGGGGCCCATGTTGCTCAGCGAGGCGGCGATACCGCCCTGCGCCGCAACCGTGTGGGAGCGGGTCGGGAAAACCTTGGTGACGCAGGCCGTACGCAGGCCCTGTTCGGCCATGCCCAGGGTTGCGCGCAGCCCGGCGCCGCCGGCACCCACGACCACGACGTCATAGTCATGCGTCTCGTATTCGTATGCAGCCATATTTCTTGTCCCTTACAGCGCGATCTTGGCCAGGGCAAAAACCCCGGTGGCGATTGTCGCATAGCTGAGGCCGATCACAAACATGATCAGCGCCTTGCGCATCGAGCCACGCGCATAGTCTTCGATCATCATCTGCGCGCCCTTGTTGAAATGCATCACGCCGGCAAACAGCGTGAGACCCGTCAGGATTGCCGGGAGGGGGCGTGCAAAAGTGGCCAGAACCTCTTCCTGCGTGCCGCCAATGGCGGATCCAACGATATAGATGAAGGCCGGAACCAGAAAGGCCAGCGCCACGGCGCTTACCTGCATGTACCAGTGATGTTCGGTGCCGGTGCCTGCGGCGCCTTTCCCGACGGCGCGTTTACGAGCGGTCAAATAACGCATGTTGTGCTCCTTAAACCACGATCACGGTGATAACGGTGAGGACGACCGAACCGATCATCATACCCCAGCCCAGTTTCTCGGCGGTTTCGATGTCCAGCCCGTGGCCCGCATCGAAATAGAGGTGCCGCAACCCGGCAAGGAAGTGATACCAAATGCCAAGCGTCGACAGCGTCAGCACGATATCGCCAAACCAGGAGGTCATCACCCCATTGGCGGTGGCAAAATAGGCGGGCGAAGTCGCCGCCGCGAGGAGCCACCAAACGACCAGCATCACCGAAATGATCAGCGCATTGCCTGTGATCCGGGTGAGGATCGAAGACAGCGAAGTCATCTGGGGGCGATAGATCGACAAATGTGGCGAAAGCGGGCGATTGCCCCGATTTACATCGGCCATGTTGGCTCCTTTCCAGTTAGCTATTGGTGTTTTATCCGATTTTTCATCGCTGTCACCCAAACGAGAGGTAAATTTCTGCGGTTATTTGACCTGTTTTTAAAAAAACCATGACATCGTGATCACAGGCTACAGTCAAGTGATCACAAATTCACCCTATTGGAAATTTTTTGCAGAATCAGCGCTCCCCTGTGCAAATTTTTGCAAATCCGCCGCTTTGTTCTCTGGAGGCGACAGCGCGCCTGCGGTTTTCTGCGCCACTTCCCGGACCAGTTTCCGGCGGATCTTTTCGGGATAGTCGCGAAAGCTGTGCGCGGTTTCAACAAAGGCGCCCTCACCCCGGATCACATGTTCATAGAAATAGGCTGTCAGCTCTGGCTCGCTTTGCTCGATGGCGATGGCATTGACGGTAACATCGGCCTGGCGCATCAGAGGCTTCAGCGTGGCGGGCTCAACGCCCTCATTTGAGGGCCCGTCGCCAGAGAGATCAATGACCCGGCGTTTGCAATTGGGACCCGTGACAATCTGCTCCAGCCCCAGCAGCAGCGCCTCTCCCAGAGCGGTGGAGTAATTGCGCCAGGGACGCGGTGTCGCTTCGACCCTTTGCGCCAGTGCCTCGACCTCATCAAAGGTTCGGGTTGGCGTCCAGGGGATGGAAATCTCTTGCCGCGCCCGTCCGGACCATTGGATCAGAGTCACCTGCGCCTGGGCATTTACCAGGGCCTCAGACACCACCCCGTCACGCAGACCCGCTGCCAGCCCGTCCATCTGGATACGGTATTCAGTCGCATCTACCGAACCCGAAACATCCACCGCCAGCACCAGCGCCAGATCACAGGCCCAACCAGGCAAGGGCAAGGCAAGTAAAACAGCAGCAAAGAGTCGGGCTTTGAACCTCATCCAAAAACTCTAGGCAAGAAGATGCCCTGTCGTCACCCCTGATGTAGGACAAACACAGAGCTGTGATCACCTTCGAAAAAACCACAGACCAGGCAGCTGTCTGCCTGGCCTGCTTAAAGAACCTGGTTCAGCCCCATGGGCGTTACTTTGGCATCAAGGCCCAATAGTCCAGATCCAGCAGGACCTCGGGCAGGTATTTGCCATCCTCGCCTTTCAACGCAAAGGGTTCGCCACCTTTGGTGGCCACGAGACGCAGGCGGATCGCACCAACGCCGGGGGCATCGGTGTCGGCCTTGTCCAGCACCTCGGACCAGGCGCGGATGGTGGTGCCAGACAGGCAGGGGTTGGCATGGGCGCCACCGTTGAGCCCCACAATCATCTGCGCATTGGCCAACCCGTTGAAGGACAGGGCCCGCGCCATTGAGATCACATGGCCACCATAAATCAGCCGCGTGCCATCCGGGCGGGCGGTATTGTCGAAATGCACTTTGGCGGTGTTCTGCCACAGACGGGTGGCGAGCATATGCTCGGCCTCTTCCACCGTGACCCCATCGACATGGTTGATGATCTCGCCAATCTCATAGTCGCCCCAACGGTGGGCCTCACCCGCCAGATCAAAATCGTAGTCAGAAAAATCCAACCCCGCAGGAACCGCCAGCTGATCGGCGGGAATGACCTTGGCCAGGTCCGGCAGCACGGTTTCGGGAGCAGGCGCGTCCAGATTACCTTTGCGCACCATGACCCAGCGAACATACTCCATCACCGTCTCGTCGCGCTGGTTCAGACCGCGAGTACGCACATAGACCACACCGGTTTTGCCGTTGGAGTTCTGTTTGAGCCCGATCACCTCGCTGGTTGAGCGCAGGGTATCTCCCTCATAGACCGGCAGGAGCCAGCGCCCCTCGGCGTAGCCAAGGTTGGCCACCGCGTTCAGCGAAACATCAGGAACGGTTTTGCCAAAGACGATGTGGAAGGCCGCCAGATCATCCAGTGGCGATTTGGGCAGACCAGAGCGGCGGGCAAATTCATCCGAAGAATAGAGCGCATGCCGCGCCGGGTAGAGCGCGTGATACAGAGCACGCTCGCCACCCGAAACAGTGCGGGGCACCGCATGGGTGATCACATCTCCCAGGGCATAGTCTTCAAAAAATCGGCCTGCATTTGTCTTTGCCGCGCTGGTCTTACTCATCAATGTGCTCCCAGTTTTGTCTCGGGTGTGTAGGTGCCATCCACCTCCTTCACCACAGATTGACCGCAGCGCATGATGCCTTTGACAGGATCAAAGGTCTGGGTAGGGCTGCCATGCAGCTCCCACCCTTTGTTCAGCGCATCGGTCACCTTGTGACAAAAGGCGGACGTGTCGTCTTCGCTCAAAAAGCGGTAAAGTTTCATGGCTCAGCCTCCAGGAAAGGGTGAGGGACCAAGCAGCCCGTGAATATAGCCAATCACGCCCATCAAGATAACAGAAGCCACCAGGAACATGGCGTCCTTGGCAATGCTGCCCTTGGGGTTCGGGGTCCAGTTGGGTTCGGATTTGTTGATCACCACTTTTTCGACAATCGACCAAATCCACAGACCGCCAAACAGCACAAAGGAGGCCGGGTCCCAGTTGACCAGCAGGTGGGCAATCGCCCAAAGGCCAAAGCCGGTCAGCATCGGGTGGCGCATCTTGTAAAAGATCGCCCCCTTGGCGGGGCCTGGGCTCATGAAATAGATCGCAATCAGCACCAGCAGGTTGTTGATATGCTGGAAAAAGGGCGGGTAGAGCCCCAGTTCAAAACTTTCGGCCGAGCGATAGCCCAGCACCATCAGCACAATACTGGCAACGAGGGCAATGGCGACGAGTCCCTTGCCCTTGTCGCCCAGGGGTTCACGGATGCCGGGGGCGACGCGCTTGAACAGATGCGCGCCCCACCACAGCAGGATGCCTAGGACCAGAAGTGTCATGTCAGTCTCCCATAGATGTTAACTTGGTTAACACCTAGGCCGAAATCGCAGCGATTGCATCCGCTTTTGCGAGAATTTCCCGTGCGGTCACAACATGCAGGTTCTCGACAATCTTTCCGTCCACCACTGCAACGCCCTGACCGGAGGCCTCGGTCTCTTCAAAGGCGGCAATCTGGCGGCCTGCGAGGTCGATTTCTTCTGCGCTGGGGGCATAGGCCTCATTGGCAACCGCGACCTGCGCTGGGTGGATCAGGGTCTTGCCATCAAAGCCCATGTCTCGGCCCTGAGTGCTTTCAATCATCAGCCCTTCGTCATCCTTGAAGGCATTGTAGACGCCATCGACGATGATCAGACCCTCGGCTTTGGCCGCCAGCAGGCACAGCCCCAGCCCCGCCATCATCGGCAGGCGGTCAGGACGGAAGCGCGTCTGCAGCTCTTTCGCCAGATCATTGGTGCCCATCACCATGCCCTGCAGTCTGGGATGCGCCGCGATTTCGGCAGCATTCAACATACCGCGCGGTGTTTCCATCATCGCCCAGAGCGGTTTGTCACCGGTGATCGCCGCCAAAGCGTCCAGATCCGCAGCGCTAGATACCTTGGGCAGCAGAATGGCGTCACAATCCATCGCAGCAGCGGCTTCGGCATCTGCCTTGCCCCAGGGGGTATCAAAACCGTTGATACGGACAATCTTGACCCGCGCACCATAGCCACCCTCTTTGAGAGCCGCTGCCAGAGTGTCGCGCGCATTGTCTTTTTCCTCAACCGATACCGCATCCTCCAGATCAAAAATCACCGCATCCACGGGCAGGGTTTTTGCCTTTTCCAGGGCGCGAGGCTTGGAACCAGGGATATAGAGTACCGAACGATAAGGGCGAGTGCGCGGATCCATCAGGAAGCCTCCAGGTTATTTTGTTGCGCAAACGGGTATAGATTCGGAGTGAAACTTTCAAGAGCATTCATGCCGCATTGCAGAATGAACCCCACGACAGGGCGCTCACCCATGGCTAACGCACCTATGAAAAACGATATTTTCCCTGCACGTTTTCTACGATTCAATTGGCCCGGCGGGTTAACCTTTTTTCAAAGTGTCCTTGGCACAATTTTTCTATCGCAGCGGCCATCTGGCCTGGGATCACGTCAGCCTCAATCGCCCAGTTTATAGGGGCCAAGGCCAAATACCGATCCTCCACCTGCGTGGGCAAAAGCCCGTTTAGGAAAGATCGGGCCAAAGGCTCGCATAACCATTACGTCAACCAAAACCGGCCCCGATCTGACGGGTTCGAAAGAGAGGTCTAGCGACCGCTCTCTCTCAGGTCAGCCGTTCCGCATAGGGTAAAACCCAAGGAGAAGACGATGTTTAGAACTGCACTTGGCCTGTCTGTACTGGGCTTTACCGCGAGCCTCATGGCTGCCTCTCCCGCATTGGCCCAGGGCCGCAACTGCGCACCACGCGACGTTGTTGTCGAGCGCCTCGCATCGAAATACGGCGAAAGCCGCCAGGCCATTGGCATTGGCCAACAGGGCATGGTGATGGAGACCTTTGCCTCGGCCGAAAGCGGCAGCTGGACCATCACAGTGACCATGCCCACCGGCATGACCTGCCTCATGGCCTCGGGCCAGTCATTTGAAGCCCTGGCCGAAGCCGTCCCCACCCAGGACAACGGCGCCTGAGAGAGGCATTGGCCGGAATGGCCAATCACAAAACGGCCCGGCGCGCAGGATGGCGCGCCCTGCCGCACACGCACCAGGCAGCTCGCTTGCAAGTCTTGCCCGGTCTGCGCCTCATAGCCCTGCCTGCCCTACGCGGGTAAAGATAGGTCTTAGAGCCCAAACTCCCCACTCCATTTTCTCGGCCATTTACCTCGCTCCGGCTCCACGAACACACTGGTCTAACCCGCCCGCCCGTGGAATAGGCTCCATGAGGGCATCCGTCCCTGGTCATCCTTCCAATTTTCGATCAGAATCGAAGCCAGCCAAGGGCCGCCGCCAGTGCTCAGCACCGGGCCAAAAGCGCAAGACAGCCCGGCAAATGCGACCTTCCCAATCACAAATGCGAAAAACATAGAAACAAGTGTAACAAGAATTGATTGCCGCACGGCCCTTATTTGCAAGCCTTTTCACAACTCCGATGACGCAAAATCCGGTAGCGCCCTGCGATATGCCGCAGTGCAGAACCCTTGCGCGGGCGCGCATGAGGGCGTAGGCATCCCCCCAATTTCAACCGGACCGGAGAGAAATCCCCATGGCCAGACCCAAGATCGCGCTTATTGGCGCAGGCAACATCGGCGGCACGCTCGCTCACCTCGCAGCAATCAAAGAACTGGGCGACGTCGTTCTGTTTGACATCGCTGACGGCCTTCCCCAGGGCAAGGCACTCGACATCGCCCAATCTGGCCCTGTTGAGAAAATCGACGCAGCCATGTCCGGCTCCAGCGATTATGCCGCCATTGCTGGCGCCGATGTTTGCATCGTCACCGCAGGTGTGGCGCGCAAACCCGGCATGAGCCGTGATGACCTGCTGGGCATCAACCTGAAAGTGATGAAATCCGTTGGTGAAGGCATTGCCGCCCACGCGCCAAACGCCTTTGTCATCTGCATCACCAACCCGCTGGACGCGATGGTCTGGGCGTTGCAGAAATTCTCTGGCCTGCCCACCAACAAGGTTTGCGGCATGGCTGGCGTGCTGGACTCGGCCCGTTTCCGCCACTTCCTGGCCGAAGAATTCAACGTCTCGATGCGCGACGTCACCGCCTTTGTTCTGGGCGGCCACGGCGACACCATGGTGCCATCCGTGCGTTATTCCACCGTTGCCGGTATCCCCCTGCCCGATCTGATCGACATGGGTTGGACCACGCAGGAGAAACTGGACGCAATGGTTCAGCGCACCCGTGATGGCGGCGCCGAAATCGTTGGCCTGCTGAAAACCGGCTCTGCCTTCTATGCACCTGCCGCCTCGGCGATCGAAATGGCCGAAGCCTATCTGAAAGACCAGAAACGCGTATTGCCATGTGCCGCCTATTGTGACGGCGACCTTGGCGTCAAAGACATGTATGTCGGCGTTCCCACCGTGATCGGCGCCGGCGGCGTTGAAAAAGTTGTCAACATCAAGCTCAACAAAGAAGAGCAGGAAATGTTCGACACCTCTGTTGCGGCGGTTCAGGGTCTGGTTGACGCCTGCAAAGGCATCGACGGTTCGCTGGCCTAGGCCACGCCCTCCACTCAAACAACAAAAGCCGCCGGACAGTCCGGCGGCTTTTTTGTGTCTGATCCAGGGGATTAACCTCATCGCTGTCCTGGCGCGAAACCTTGGCACGGCGCTCTCGCGCGCGCGGGGGCGGATCAGCCTGCGTGACAGGCGCCCCAGTCAGGCGGCGTAGCTCAGAATTCCCGGTGCCCAGTCGACCCAGCCCCGGTCGGAGCACTCAACCGACAGATCGACTTCAGCCCCCAGACCAAAGACCCGCAACCCGTAGCTGGGGTTGACCGACGATGTTTCCAGCACCCCCAGACCGCGCAGCCGTGTTTCGGTTGGCTCATCAATGACCTTCAGCAGATCATGCAGCTTGCGCAGCGCCTCAGCGCTCCAGTTGTTGCGGATCAGGTAATTCACCTGGCGTTTTTGATGCCGCCCCAAAAGATCGCCCTGGCTGTAGCGGGCCGTTTGGCTGTAGCGGGTGATTTTGGCCATCCAATGGGCCGGAGTCAGCCCTTCAAAATGCAGCAAGACTGCAGATTGGCACGCTAGGCCCATAGGGCGTTCGCGCGCCTGCGCCGAAGGAACCCGGGGACGGTGGATGCCCATCAGCAGATCGCAATCCTTGACCCGGACCAGGCTCTTCCCGGCGGTCTGACCGGCAAAACCCCCATTGGTGAAGCCGAATCCCGGACCATAGATAAGCCGCAGCACCCGCTGCTCCTGTCCAATGGGCACACGGAAGGCACCATCAAAGATCGTTTCTGGGGGCCTATTGCCAACAAAGGCACGCTCGCGCATTTCCAGGTGTAGGTATTCAATGCCGCTGGGCACCTGCGAAAGCTCCAGGCTGAGATCGCGCTGCGGCGACAGGAACTCATCCGCATCAATATGCAGCAACCAGTCCACTTCGGCGCGGCGCAGGGCATCCTGGGCATTGACGATCTGACGGCCTTCCTGGCTGCGCGGGCGTCCATTGTTGACACGGGCCCAATAGGCCTGATCACAGACGGTAACATCGACCGCCGGGATAACCGCCAACAGCTCCAGGGCCCGTGGCGATGGTTCGTCGAGATAGAGATAGACCTTGCTGGCCCCAATTGCTGCGTGATGCGCGGCAAAAGCTGCCAATAACTCTGGCGTTTCACGCGCCGTGCAGACGGTGCCCCAAGTTGCGGAGCCCGCTTCCGTATAATACATGCTCATGGCTTTTGCCTCAATTTTTATTAAAGCCATATTGCTCGAATTGATTCGCCACGGCAAGAGTCCTGTTAGGCGGCGTATGTGATCACACCCCAAAAAACCGTGATCACAAATATTGAAAATCTTCGGGAAATTTCCACTCTGCCTAAGAAAAACCTTTAAATGTTTGGCATATGACGGCGTTATGACAAAGATAATTGAAGCCAGACGGGACAGTTTCTCATGAACATCCACGAATATCAGGCCAAGGCCCTCCTTCGCAGCTACGGAGCGCCTGTTTCAGACGGCCGCGTCGTGCTAAAGGCCGACGAAGCCAAAACCGCAGCAGGCGAGCTTGACGGCCCGCTTTGGGTGGTAAAGGCGCAGATCCATGCCGGCGGTCGCGGCAAGGGCTCCTTCAAAGAAGCCGATGCCGGTGAAAAAGGCGGTGTCCGCCTGACCAAATCGGTCGAGGAAGCCTCGGAAGAAGCCAAGAAGATGCTGGGCCGCACCCTGGTCACCCATCAGACCGGCTCAGTGGGCAAGCAGGTCAACCGCATCTATATCGAAGCGGGCTCAGGCATTCAGACCGAATTGTACCTGGCGCTGCTGGTGGATCGCCAGACCTCGCGCATCTCTTTTGTCTGCTCCACCGAGGGTGGCATGGACATTGAAGAGGTTGCGGCAGCAACCCCTGAGAAAATCCTGTCCTTCTCAGTTGATCCGGCCACCGGCTATCAGGCCTTCCACGGCCGTCGCATCGCCTTCTCGCTGGGCCTGGAAGGTCAGCAGATCAAACAATGCGTCAAACTGATGGGCCAGCTGTACCAAGCCTTTACCGACAAAGACATGGAGATGCTGGAAATCAACCCGCTGATCGTCTCCGACACCGGTGATCTGAAAGTGCTCGACGCCAAGGTCAGCTTTGACGGCAACGCCATGTACCGTCACCCCGATGTAGCCGAGCTGCGCGACACCACCGAAGAAGACTCCAAAGAGCTGGAAGCTTCCAAGTATGACCTGAACTACATCGCGCTCGACGGTGAGATCGGCTGCATGGTGAACGGCGCGGGGCTGGCGATGGCCACCATGGACATCATCAAACTGTATGGTGCCGAGCCTGCAAACTTCCTCGACGTAGGTGGCGGCGCCACCAAAGAGAAAGTCACCGAGGCCTTCAAGATCATCACCTCGGACCCACAGGTCAAAGGCATCCTGGTCAACATCTTCGGCGGCATCATGCGCTGCGATGTGATTGCCGAGGGCGTGGTTGCCGCGGTGAAGGAAGTCGGCCTGCAGGTTCCGCTGGTAGTCCGCCTTGAGGGCACCAATGTGGAAGCCGGCAAAGAGATCATCAACACCTCTGGTCTTGACGTGATCGCAGCCGACAACCTGTCTGATGGTGCTGAAAAGATCGTCAAAGCAGTCAAAGGCTAATCCTTGGGGTGGGTGACAACCCACCTTTCCCCAAAGCACAGTATTCTAAGGAGAACGCCAAATGGCAGTCCTCATCGACGAAAACACCAAGGTCATCTGTCAGGGCTTCACCGGCTCGCAGGGCACCTTTCACTCTGAACAGGCCATTGCCTATGGCACCAAAATGGTCGGCGGTGTGACCCCAGGCAAAGGCGGTATAGACCACCTGGGCCTGCCGGTCTTTAACTCCGTGCACGAAGCCAAGCACGTGACCGAGGCCAATGCCTCCGTCATCTACGTGCCGCCCCCCTTTGCCGCTGACTCGATCCTCGAGGCGATCGACGCTGAGATGGAACTGATCGTCTGCATCACCGAAGGCATTCCGGTGCTGGACATGATGCGGGTTCAGCGCGCGCTGGAAGGGTCCAAATCGCGCCTGATCGGCCCCAACTGCCCCGGCGTGATCACCCCTGACGCCTGCAAGATCGGCATTATGCCCGGCCATATTCACAAACGCGGGAGCGTGGGTGTTGTATCGCGCTCCGGCACCCTAACCTATGAAGCTGTGAAACAGACTTCTGACATTGGTTTGGGCCAGTCTTCGGCCGTGGGCATTGGTGGCGACCCCATCAAAGGCACCGAGCATATCGACGTGCTGGACCTGTTCCTGGACGATGATGAAACAGAATCCATCATCATGATCGGTGAAATCGGTGGCTCCGCAGAAGAAGAAGCTGCTGAGTTCCTCGCCGAGCAGAAGAAAAAAGGCCGCTGGAAGCCGGTAGCGGGTTTCATCGCCGGCCGTACAGCCCCTCCCGGCCGCCGCATGGGCCACGCTGGCGCGATTGTTGCCGGTGGCAAAGGTGGTGCCGAGGATAAGATCGAAGCCATGCGCTCCGCTGGCATCGTTGTCGCCGAAAGCCCCGCGGGCCTGGGCGAAGCCGTGCTGAAAGCGATCAAAGGCTAAAGACTACCAGCCGGGGCGTAGAACGCGCCCCGGCCTCCCCACTCGAAACCGGCAGGCACACATGACGCAGGCACCCAAAATTCTGGGCTTTCGAAACACACAACAGGTAACTGCAGGCCTGTCGACCGGCCGTGCCATGCGCACGCCCTCTGCACAAATCTCCGTAAGCATTGCGAAACACATCTGCCTTATACCCTTCGGTCAAAGCCATTTGACCGACCAAATCTGCTCTATTTCGCAACCCAGTCTCTGATCCTCTGCAGTGAGAACACCCATGACAGACACCTCCTCCAACGACCTGTTCCACGCCTCCTCCTTTATGCAGGGGCACAATGCCGAATATCTTGAACAGCTCTACGCGCAATACGCCACCGACCCCTCAGCGGTAGATGCCGCCTGGGCCGAGTTCTTCCGCCAGATGGGCGATGCTGAGCCGGATGTGAAAGCCGAAGCCGCAGGCCCCTCCTGGGCGCGCGGCGACTGGCCCCCGGCTCCCAATGATGATCTGACAGCAGCCCTGACAGGTGAATGGCCCGCTCCGGTTGAGGCCAAATCCGCGGGCAAGAAGATTGCAGCAAAGGCCGAAAAGGCTGGTGTCGAAGTCTCGCAAGAGCAGATCCAGCGCGCCGTGCTTGATTCTATTCGCGCCCTAATGCTGATCCGCGCCTACCGTATTCGTGGCCATCTGGCCGCCGATCTTGATCCGCTGGCCATGCGCTCGGATGAGCCACATCCCGAGCTGGACCCGCAAAGCTATGGCTTTAACGAAGCGGATATGGATCGCCCGATCTTTATCGACAATGTGCTGGGCCTGCAGGTCGCCAGCATGCGCCAGATCGTCGACATCGTGAAGCGCACCTATTGCGGCACCTTTGCGCTGCAATACATGCATATCTCTGACCCGGCGCAATCGGCCTGGCTGAAAGAGCGCATCGAGGGCTACGACAAGGAAATCAAATTCACCCGCGAAGGCCGTAAGGCAATCCTCAACAAGATGGTTGAGGCCGAGGGTTTTGAGAAATTCCTGCATGTGAAATACATGGGTACCAAACGCTTTGGTCTGGATGGCGGCGAAAGCCTGATCCCGGCGATGGAGCAGATCATCAAACGTGGTGGTAATCTGGGCGTCGAAGAGATCGTCATCGGCATGCCCCACCGGGGTCGCCTGTCGGTGCTGGCCAATGTGATGCAGAAACCCTATCGCGCCATCTTCAACGAATTCCAGGGCGGCAGCTTCAAGCCTGAGGATGTCGATGGCTCCGGGGACGTCAAATACCACCTCGGCGCCTCCTCGGACCGTGAATTTGACGGCAACAACGTCCACCTCAGCCTGACCGCCAACCCCTCGCACCTGGAGGCGGTAAACCCGGTGGTTCTGGGCAAGGTCCGCGCCAAACAGGATCAGAAACACGACGATAGCCGCATGAAGGTCCTGCCAATCCTGCTGCACGGTGATGCTGCTTTCGCGGGCCAGGGTGTTGTTGCAGAGTGCTTTGCCCTGTCCGGCCTCAAAGGTCACAAGACAGGCGGCACCATGCATATCGTGGTGAACAACCAGATCGGTTTCACCACTGCGCCGCATTTCTCGCGCTCTTCGCCCTATCCCACCGACAATGCTCTGGTGGTTGAAGCGCCGATCTTCCACGTCAATGGTGATGACCCGGAAGCCGTGGTGCATGCCGCCAAAGTGGCCACCGAGTTCCGCCAGAAGTTCCACAAGGACGTGGTTCTCGACATCTTCTGCTACCGTCGCTTTGGTCACAACGAGGGCGACGAGCCCATGTTCACCAATCCGTTGATGTACAAAAAGATCAAGGGCCACAAAACCACGCTCAGCCTCTACACCGAACGTCTGGTCAAAGACGGGTTGATCCCCGAGGGCGAGATCGAGGACATGAAGGCCTCGTTCCAGGCGCATCTGAACGAAGAGTTCGAGATCGGCAAAGATTACAAACCCAACAAGGCCGACTGGCTGGATGGGCGCTGGTCGCATCTGGACAAAAAGGATGCCGATTACCAGCGTGGTGCCACCGCCATCGCACCGGAAACCATGGCGGAAATCGGCAAGAGCCTGGCCTCGGTGCCCGAGGGTTTCCCGATGCATAAGACCGTCGGCCGCTTTTTGGCGACACGCGGCAAGATGTTCGAAAGCGGGACCGGCTTTGACTGGGCAACCGGCGAAGCCCTGGCCTTTGGATCGCTTCTGACCGAAGGCTACCCGGTGCGTCTGGCTGGTCAGGATGCCACTCGTGGCACCTTCTCGCAGCGTCACTCCGGTATCATCAACCAGGAAACCGAAGAGCGGTACTTCCCGCTCAACAATATCCGCCCAGGTCAGTCACATTATGATGTGATCGATTCAGCCCTGTCGGAATATGCGGTTCTGGGTTTTGAATATGGCTACTCGCTGGCGGAACCAAACGCTCTGACCCTTTGGGAAGCGCAGTTTGGCGATTTTGCCAATGGCGCCCAGATCATGTTTGACCAGTTCATCTCCTCGGGCGAAAGCAAATGGCTGCGGATGTCCGGGCTGGTCTGTCTGATGCCCCACGGGTTTGAAGGCCAGGGGCCTGAGCACTCCTCTGCCCGTCTGGAGCGTTTCCTGCAGATGTGTGGTCAGGACAACTGGATTGTTGCCAATTGCACCACACCAGCCAACTACTTCCATATCCTGCGCCGCCAGTTGCACCGTTCCTTCCGCAAACCGCTGATGCTGGTGACCCCAAAATCGCTGCTGCGTCACAAGCTGGCAGTGAGCAAGGCCGAGGAATTCACCACCGGTTCCAGCTTCCACCGGGTGCTGTGGGACGATGCCCAGCAGGGCAATTCCGACACCAAACTGGCAGCGGATGATAAGATCAAGCGCGTCGTCATGTGCTCGGGCAAGGTCTATTATGATCTGCTGGAAGAGCGCGACGCCCGTGGCATCGACGACATCTATCTGATGCGGATCGAACAGTTCTATCCCTTCCCCGCCATCTCGATGGTGAAAGAGCTGGAGCGCTTCAAACAGGCCGAAATGGTCTGGTGTCAGGAAGAACCCAAGAACCAAGGGGCCTGGACCTTCATCGAACCCAATATCGAATGGGTGCTGAGCCGCATCAAGGCCAAGCACACCCGGCCCCAATATGTGGGCCGCGCCACCTCGGCGTCGCCGGCCACCGGTCTCGCCAGCCAACATAAAGCCCAACAAGCTGCGCTCGTGAACGACGCGCTGAGCATCTGAGGAAGACAGACATGACCACCGAAGTTCGCGTGCCCACCCTGGGCGAATCCGTAACCGAAGCCACTGTTGCCACCTGGTTCAAAAAACCCGGTGACAGTGTCGCGCAGGACGAAATGCTCTGTGAGCTGGAAACAGACAAGGTCACCGTAGAGGTGCCTGCTCCAGCCGCTGGCGTGTTGGCCGAAATCGTCGCTAACGAAGGCGACACTGTTGGCGTTGACGCCCTGCTGGCCAATATCTCCGCTGCGGGTGCCACTGCCGACCCAGCACCTGCCGCTGCATCCGCACCGGCTGCTTCTGCCCCTGCGGATGCAGGTGCTGTCACAGATGTCATGGTCCCCACTCTGGGCGAATCCGTGAGTGAGGCCACTGTCTCTGTCTGGTTCAAGAAGGTCGGCGACAGCGTCGCGCAGGACGAAATGCTCTGCGAGCTGGAAACCGACAAGGTGTCCGTCGAAGTGCCGTCGCCCGCAGCTGGTGTTCTGACAGAAATCACAGCCGCCGAAGGCGCCACGGTTGAAGCCAGCGCCAAACTCGGTGTGATCTCTGGCTCTGGCGCAGCGGCGGCGCCAACCGCAGCGCCTGCTGCGGTTGCTGCTCCTGCCGCCGCAGGCAAGGACATCGCCAATGCGCCATCGGCGGAAAAGGCCATGGCCGAGGCCGGGATCGCTGCCGCCAATGTTGCAGGCACCGGACGCGATGGCCGCATCATGAAAGACGATGTCGCCCGCGCCGTTGCCGCCGCGGCTGCAACCCCTGCCGCTGCCCCCGCAGCACCACGCGCACCAGTGGCTGCAAGTGACGCCGCCCGCGAGGAACGGGTCAAGATGACCCGCCTGCGTCAGACCATCGCCAAGCGCCTGAAGGACAGCCAGAACACCGCCGCCATGCTCACCACCTATAACGAGGTGGACATGGGCGAGGTCATGGCCCTGCGCAGCCAGTACAAGGACCAGTTTGAGAAGAAGCACGGCGTGCGTCTGGGCTTCATGTCATTCTTCACCAAGGCCTGCTGCCATGCCCTGAAAGAAGTGCCCGAGGTCAACGCCGAGATCGACGGCACCGACATCGTCTACAAAAACTACGTCAACATGGGCGTTGCCGCCGGCACCCCCACAGGTCTGGTGGTCCCGGTCATCCGTGATGCCGACGCGATGTCCTTTGCCGAAATCGAAAAAGCCATCTCTGCCAAGGGCAAACTGGCCCGCGATGGAAAGCTCTCGATGGCGGATATGCAGGGCGGCACCTTCACGCTCTCCAACGGTGGCGTCTATGGCTCGCTGATGTCCTCGCCGATCCTGAACCCGCCGCAGTCCGGTATCCTTGGCATGCACAAGATCCAGGACCGCCCGATGGCGATCAACGGTGAAGTGGTGATCCGCCCGATGATGTATCTGGCGCTGAGTTATGACCACCGCATCGTCGACGGCAAAGGCGCTGTGACCTTCCTGGTCCGCGTCAAGGAAGCCCTGGAAGATCCCCGCCGCCTGCTGATGGATCTGTAAACCTTTGCGGGGGTTTCCTAGCCAACCCTATAAAATCAGCGCGCCCAAAATTGGTGAAAGACCCAGCTATTGGGCGCGCTGGTGCGGGATAAAGTGCCCCGATTGCGGGCGCATCCAGTCAACGTTGGCTATGATGCGAACCAACCCGTGGAGAGGTGTGAACAAGACCGATTTTCACCTTTGCGGAACCTGCGGAACACACCTCTTTCTGACTGGAAAATCCCGCAATAGGCGTTTTTTCTTCCTGCTCGTGCCTGTCTTTTTTGCTGTAATGGTGCTCACATCTATCGCATTTGGCTTGTTGGGCTGGGTCATAACTGAGGACCCAAACAAAGGCGAACCAACGTTCGGTACCGGGGTTTTGATGGTGATAATGATTTTCATCGCCCTCAGTGCCATCAACGGTCGCCAGGAAGAGGTCGAGAGTGTCAAACTTGAAGGCGGTCCAACTCAATGAATTTCCAGCTCTGGGGCCTTGTCTGCCTCGTGCAGATGGCAGAGCCGATCAGCGGCCGAAACGACCTGACATTGCCCCTCAATACAGATTGTAATTGATGCCTATGACCACTGAACTCACAGTCCTCACCCTCGCCGCCCTGCTGCAGGTCCTGCAGTTTGGCGCCTATTCCTTTACCGCCAACCAACAGGTCAGCCGCCGCACCGCCCTCGGCCCGCGCGACGAACCGGTCACACTGACCGGCAAAGCAGGCCGCTTCAAACGCGCGATGGAAAATCACTTTGAAGGGCTCATTCTCTTCACCGTGGCCTGCCTGGTCGTGACCCTTGGCGCGCAATCCACCACAACCACCCAGACCTGCGCCTGGATCTACCTCGCAGCGCGTATCGCCTATGTCCCCGCCTATGCCCTGGGGCTCTCCCCCTGGCGGTCGGTGATCTGGTTTATCGGCCTTCTGGCCACCACATCCATGTTGATCGCCGCCCTCATCTAGGCTTTCATCTTTCCAACAAATATTCCGGGGGAGGCCCAATCGGGCCGGGGGCAGAGCCCCCTCCCCAGCCAAGCACAAAGGACCACAAAAATGGCAAGCTACGACGTCATCATCATCGGTGCAGGCCCCGGCGGCTATGTCAGCGCCATCCGCTGCGCCCAGCTGGGCCTCAAGACCGCCATCGTGGAGGGCCGCGAGACCCTCGGCGGCACCTGCCTTAACGTCGGCTGTATCCCTTCCAAGGCGCTGTTGCATGCCACCCATATGCTGCACGAAGCCGAGCACAACTTTGCCGGCATGGGTCTCAAAGGCAAAAGCCCTTCGGTCGATTGGAACCAGATGAAATCCTACAAGGAAGAGGTTGTCGGCCAGAACACTGGCGGCATCGAATTCCTGATGAAAAAGAACAAGATCGACTGGATCAAGGGCTGGGCCTCGATCCCTGCCGCCGGTCAAGTCAAGGTCGGTGACGAGACCCACGAGACCAAGAATATCGTCATAGCCTCCGGCTCGGTGCCCGCCGCCCTGCCCGGGGTCGAGGTGGACGAAAAGTTTGTGGTCACCTCCACCGGCGCGCTGGACCTGCCCAAGGTGCCAAAGAAAATGGTCGTCATCGGCGCTGGTGTGATCGGCCTGGAGCTGGGCTCGGTCTATGCCCGTCTTGGCGCAGAGGTCACCGTGGTCGAATACATGGATGCGGTCTGCCCCGGCATGGACAAGGACGTGCAGCGCGGCTTCAAGCGCATCCTGGAGAAACAGGGTCTGAACTTCATCATGGGCGCTGCCGTTCAGGGGGTTGAGGCCTCCAAGACCAAGGCCAAGGTCAAATATGCTCTGAAGAAGAGTCCCGAGACCGAAGAGGTGATCGACGCCGATGTGGTGCTGATGGCAACAGGGCGCAAACCCTATGCCGAGGGCCTGGGCCTTGATGCTCTGGGCGTCAAGCTGACCGAGCGCGGCCAGATCGCCACCGACGCTCAGTGGCGCACCAATGTGCCCGGCATCTATGCCATCGGCGACGTCATTGAGGGCCCAATGCTGGCCCATAAGGCCGAGGACGAGGGCATGGCGGTTGCCGATGTGATCGCGGGCAAACATGGTCATGTGAACTATGGCGTCATCCCAGGGGTGGTCTACACCACCCCCGAGGTCGCCACCGTTGGCGCCACCGAAGACGCGCTCAAAGCCGAGGGTCGCAAGATCAAGGTTGGCAAGTTCAACTTCATGGCCAATGCCCGCGCCAAGGCCGTGCATCAGGCCGAGGGTGGATTTGTCAAAATCATCGTGGACAAGGAAACCGATCGCGTCCTGGGCGCCGCCATCATTGGCCCCGCCGCCGGTGACATGATCCACGAGATCTGTGTGGCGATGGAGTTCGGCGCTTCAGCCGAGGATATCGCGCTGACCTGCCACGCCCACCCGACCTATTCCGAGGCGGTGCGTGAAGCCGCCCTCGCCTGCGGCGACGGCGCCATCCACAGCTAAACCCAACAGCGTCCCGGCTTTTTCCAAGCCGGGGCGTTTTTAAACCGAGCCCCCATTTGAAAAAACAAGTATTGATCCCGGTTGTTCTAACCGGCCTGGTAATCGGATTTCTCTCGGCTTCACAGCTTTGGCCCCGCCCCAGTCGAGCAGAGGGCATGGCCAGGCTCTTTGTTGAGTTTTGCCTGCCACATCACCGCGGTGAAAACATGCGCCCCAAGGCTTTAGCCGAATTTGTCGCAGAGAGTAGCGACCTGGCAGAGACGCGTTGGATTTTCAATGAAACCGCCAGCTATCTGTCTCTAAAAGCTAGTAAATGCAGTATCGACACCGTTCATCCATTTGCCCTGTCCCATGAAGACGCCGAAGATTTGCTCAATCTCGTGGAAACCATCGTAGCGGACGAATTCCCGGAGTTATCCTATGACCCCAAGGCCACCATGGGCCCAAATTCGATCAGTAAGGGATGGATGCAGGGCTCATCCTTTTCGCCTGACCGTTGGGGTGTCTTTTTTTGGGCCACTCCCGATTGGGGAGAGTCGTCAGGAAGTACTCTCTTTCTTGCATCCCCGCGCCATAAGGCCGATCCTGGTGACAACTGACCAAGAGAGGACACAGTCCAATGCCCACCACCCTGCAAGTGATTTACCCCGCTCGTGAAGACGCGGTTTTTGATTATGACTACTATCTCGAGACCCATCTGCCGCTGGTGCAGGAACATTGGGGCGAAGTGATCGAAGGCGTCGAAGTGACCAAAGGTCTGGCCAGCGGTCCTGATGTCCCGCCGGCCTATCTGGCCATCGCCACCATCACCTTCCCAGACATGGAAGCGCTCGACAAAGCCATGTCCGAAACCGGCGGCGTGATCGTGGATGACGTGCCCAATTTCACCAATGTCCGGCCCCAGATCCTGATTGGCGATTTGATCCACGGCTGATCAGTCGCTCAATCGCCAGCCCCCCATTTGCCGGGAGGCTCGCAAGTCCCCGGCAGCAATTATTCGTTCAGAGGCCCATAAACAACAGGCCAACGGCCAGATAGCCAAGGCTGAAGGCGGCAAACAGGATGTTTTGCCGCCAAAACCGCCAGCCAATGGGGTCTTTCAAGCGCAGCCAGTCGACAAAACCCTCGCGGAACTGAGGCGACAACCACAAGAGCAGCCCCCAGATCGCCAGGTAGCAGCCGATCCAGATCAGCGCGGCGCTGGCATTAGACCCTGTCTCTACCGGCTCCATGAATCACCACATGGTCTGGGCGGCACGCGCCCCCCAGGCTTGGTCATAGTCCTTGCCGCCTTCTTCGCCATCGGTCTGCTCGGCCAGGATCTCGCCCATGCTGGGCAGGCCCTTGCTTTCATCCAGACCGCTCCAGGTGCCTGCCCGCAGCATGGCGCGGGCGCATTGGCTGTAGATCTCGTCAATCGCAATGACGATGACCGTGGCGGGCAGTTTGCCTTTTTTCTCAAATCGGGCACGCAGATCCGCATCGGCAGTCACCTGCGCCGTGCCATTGACGCGCACAACATTGTTCGATCCGGGCACCAAAAACATCAGCGAGACCCGCCCATCGCGGATGATGTTACGCAGCGAATCCAGCCGGTTGTTGCCGCGCCAATCGGGCATGGCCAGGGTGCCTGGGTCCAACTCCTGCACCACCGGGCCATCATCACCGCGCGGGCTGTCATCGGTTCCTTCGGGGCCAACAGTGGTCAACATGCAAAGCTTGGACGCCATGATCCATTTGCGATAGAGCGGCGTCATGCGACGCGCCACTTTACGTAGCGAAGGTGCGCCGGGCTTGCCGTAGAGCGCCTCCAGGTCTTCGATCTTCTTAAGATACTGCATCAGGATCAAACCCCACTTCGCGCATCAAGGCATTGGATTTTGCTTCAACTCGGGCTTCCAAGAGCTCCATGAATTCTTTGCGCTCCAGGCCCGCGTCGATCTGGTCGAGGAATTCGACCACCGCGACCCCGGGCTTGCGCATAATCCCCGTGCGCGGCCAGAGCACGCCGACATTGGTCGCCACCGGCACGCAGGGCTGCGCCAATTGCTCATAGAGAACCCCAGTGCCCACCTTATAGTCGGCCTTGACGCCTGGAGCCACGCGGGTGCCCTGGGAATAGATGATCAGCTGGCCTGCCTCCTGGTGGCCCTCCTGGACGTCCATGACCATTTTCTCAATCGCGGCACCGCGTTTGCCGCGATCCACGGCGACACAGTCCAGCAGTTTCGCATATTGACCAATCACCGGGGTGCGCAGGATCTCTTTTTTCATGATGAACTTGGCCGTGGGCAGCGCGGTAAAGATCATCATGATATCCAAAAAGGACTGATGCTTGGCCGCGATCAGCACTTCCCCTGATGGCGGTGTGCCGCGCACCTCGCAGCGGATGCCGACCATCAAACGCGCCGTCCAGAAAACCCAGCGCGAATAGCTCTTGCAGCAGGCCCGCGCGCCACGTTTGCTAAAGATGGCCCAGGGCGCAAAGACCAGACCAAAGATCGGCATCATGAAATAGATCTGAAACACAAACAGGAATGACCGGAGCCACTGGAGTGCAAATTTCACGTTAAATCTCCCAAACGTTTATTGGCCGCGCGGGTTGTAGCAGCAAAGGCGACCAGCGCGCCCAGCGGTGGGATCAGGAGCGGTAGCAGCCAGGCCCAGCCCTGAAAGCCAAGTCCAGTCAAAAACCCGCCTTCATTTGAGGCTGCCGGCATCAGCCAGACTCCGATCATGCCCAATCCGACACCTGCAGCAGCCCCGCCAAGGGCGCGCAGCGTAAAGCGTCGCACAAAGGCATGGGCGATATAGCTGTCCAATGCCCCAACCAGTCGCAGCACTTCGATCACCTGAGCATTGGCCGCAAGGGCCGCATTGGCTGCCAGGGTAATCATGGCTGCCGTGGCCCCGGCAATCAGCAGGATGGACACCGCGCCCAGGCGGCGCAGAGCCCGGGCGGCATCCACCAGCGGGGCGCGCCAGCGGGTGTGGTCATCCAGCACCGCGCCGGGCACCTCAGCCTGCAGACGCAGCCGCAGACCAGTGCCGTCATAGCCGGGGTCGCCTTCGATCACCTCGATCAACTGCGGCACAGGCAGGCTGTCGATGGGGAGGGCTGCGCCAAACCAGGGTGCCAGCAGCTCAGCCTGTTCTTCGGCTGTAAAGGCCCGGGCAGAGGCGACGCCGGGGGTTTGGCGTAACAAAGTCAGTGCCGCTTCGGTCTGGGCCAGGCGCTGTTCAGCGGGAGCATTGATCCGCAGGGTCGCGGCCCGGGCCAGCTCATCCGCCCAGCGATTGGCCAACCGCCCCGAGGCCAGCGACAGGGCCAGGGCAAAGACCGCCAGAAAGGCCATGGCGCCCGAGACAAACAGCGTCAGCTGAGCCGTAAAGCCGCTGGGGGGGACCACCCGGTCCGCCTGGGCATCGCCCACAATGAGTTTGCGCAACCGTCCTTCGCTCATAGGTCTGCCCCCGCTTGGATCAGCTGTTTGGCCGAGATCCGCAACACCCGGGCCTGCACCTGTTTCTTGGCGGCCCGGATCAGAGCCATGTCATGGGTCGCCACCAGAATGGTCTTACCCATCCGGTTGAGTTCGACCAGGAGCTGCAACAATCGCTGAGACATTTCCCAATCAACATTGCCCGTGGGCTCATCGGCGATGATCACATCCGGTGACAGGATCACCGACCGCGCCAGCGCCGCCCGTTGCCGCTCGCCACCGGACAGTTCCGGCGGCAGCGCATCGGCGCGCTGCGACAGCCCCACCCAATTCAGCAATTCCCGTAGGTTCGCCTCTTCCTGGGCCAGGTCTTTGCCGGCAACGATCAAAGGCAGCGCGATGTTTTCGATCACCGGCAGGTGGTCCAGAAACCGGCAGTCCTGATGCACCACACCAACCCGGCGGCGCAGATGCGCCATCTGATCCCGATCCAACCCCTGCACATCCATGTTGAAGGCCCGCACCCGGCCCGAAGTCGGGGTCAGCGCGCCATAGCACAGTTTCAACAGGGTGGTCTTACCCGCGCCCGAAGGTCCGGTCAGGAAATGAAAAGACCCAGGCGCCAGCTTCACCGAGACATCGCTCAGCAGCTCCCCGCCTCCGTAGTTATAGCCAACGTTTTCCAGCTCTATCACGACTGTCCCCTGTTTGCGCTCAGCAGTTTTGCCCCAGCAGCCCGTCAGTTTCAATGGGCCATGGTTCAAAGCAGCCAATGCAGGCCTGTCACGGTGGCTGCTTTGGCATAATTCACCCTTTCGCCAAAGCGCCGAACTGCCTATTGTCATTTAAAAATACTGCCGACAGCTCCCCGGAGACCGCCGGGGTCAAGGAGATCTTTATGCGTCTGACATGCCCGAATTGTGGTGCCCAGTACGAAGTGCCGGATGACGTCATTCCAGAAGAAGGCCGTGATGTGCAGTGTTCCAATTGCGGGGATACCTGGTTTCAGCATCCCGCAGGCTATACGCCAGCGGCTGAGACCGAAGAGGCTGCGACGTCAGAGGCACCAAGCCCTGACATGACCCAGACAGAGGCAACCCCCTCCCCTTCACAACAACAGGGTGAGGCAGAATTCCCGTCTGTTTCAGGGGCCGAGGCTCCGGTGGCCAAGGTGGAAATCGCTTCAGAGTCCGCCGCAGAGATGCCGACATCTGGGGACGACACCGGTCCAGAAGAGGTCGAGAGCACCGATGCTGCGCCGCAAGCCGAAGATCCAGGCGCGCAGGACCAATACGACCAAACCGAAGCGATGCCAGCGGCAGAGGAGGCGAGCGCGCCGCAGTCCCCCCGTGGGTTGGACCCGGCCCTGAGCGATATTCTGCGCGAGGAGGCAGAGCGTGAGGCCAGCCTGCGCGCCGCCGATCAAAATCAATCGCAGTCATTGGAGATACAGCCGAACCTTGGTTTGGATGACCTGCCAGAGAATGACGAGGCGCGGCGCAACCGGCAGGCCCAGGATCGTATGGCACGCATCCGCGGCGAAGATCCCCGCCGACTGGCCGCTGAGGCCAGCGGGCTAAAGCGAGGCGTCCTGCCCGATATCGAAGAGATCAATTCGACTCTGCGCGCGGCCGATAGTACCGCCCAGCCGCCTGTCACTGACACCTTACCACCAGCGGCCCGAAAATCCGGGTTCACCCGTGGATTTGCTCTGGCAATCCTGGCGGTGCTGGCCCTGGTGATGGTCTATAGTAATGCGCCACAGATTGCAGAGATCCTGCCGCAAGCCGATCCCTATCTCAGCAGCTATGTGACCTGGGTGGATAAGATGCGCCTCTGGCTGGATCTGCAGGTCTCAGCCTTGCAAAACCCGCAGCTCTAGACTGCCCCCTCAGTCAGGCCAACCCGCCCGGCCAACCTGCCAGGCCAGCCAGGATTGGCGAGACAGTCTCAGTGCCGCGTCCTGCCCACCAGGGCGGCTGAGCGGATCAGAACTGATCCAGCAGGCGTTCGAAATAGCGCAATTCGTCCTCAGAACGGTCCTGTTCGCCCATCCGGCGACGCAGCTCTTCCAGCAGATCCCAGGCCCGACGATGTCCCCGGCCATTGCCGAACTCCGAGTTGAGCTGATCTCCCAGCCCCGCAGCATTGCGATCACGGCCCAAGGGGTCGGCCCGCCCCATGGACTGGCTGTCGCCCTGCCCCGGTTGCTGTCCTGGCTGTTGATTGTTCTGTGCCATGGCCTCCCCCAGAGCACGCAGACCTTCGCGCAGCGCCTCCATGGCTTCTGATTGACGGTCAATCGCCTCGGCCAGATCTCCCTGGCGCAGAGCCTCTTCCGCCCCCTCCATCGCCTCTCCGGCGCGGTCCAGCGCCTCTCCTGTGGCTTCGCCCTCGCCTCCCTGTCCCAGCGGCAGCCCCTCTTGCTGGCGCCGCAATGCATCGCGCAGGGCCTGCTGCTGCTCAGCCAGACTGCCAGCACCTGTGCCGCCCCCATCAGCGCCGCCCTGCGCGGATCCACCTGGCGCCTGGCCGTTTTGGCCCTCACTGCCGTTCTGACCTGACTGGCCTTCGCCGCCCGAGCCGCCCTGGTGCTGTTGCCCCCGGCCCTGGCCACCGCTGCGCCCCTCGTTGTTCTGGCTTTCACCAGCCTGCGCATTGGGATTGAACTGTTCCTGCAAATCGCGGAAGGCCTGATCCGACAGCCCCTGCTGCTGCTGCAAAGTCTCGCCCAGTTCCTCCATGGCTTGCTGGCCGTCAGAGCCGTTTTGCCCCTGCTGGTTTTGGGTCATCCGCATGTTTTCCATCATGCGTTGGAACTCTTCCAAGGCCTGTTCGGCCTCGGCCATGCGGCCCTGTTCCATCAATTCCTGGATGCGGTCCATCATCGCCTGCAGATCCTGCTGGCTCAGCGTCATGCCGTTTTCCTGTGCCTCAGAGCTCTCCCCAGAGGGATTGTCGCGCTGTGCCTGGCGTTGCAACTGGCGCATATAATCCTGAGTGGCTTCGCGCAGCTTCTGCATCAAGCGGGCAATTTCTTCATCGCTGGCCCCGTCGCGCATGGCCTGGCTCAGGCGTTCCTTGGCCCGCTGCATCCGCTCCAGCGCATCACCAATATCGCCCTCTTCCAGGCTCTGCGCCAAAGCCCAGAGCGCGGCAGCGCTTTCCTCCTGCTGGCCGTCGGTAATAGGTTGCCCCGCCGCAGCCCCCTGCTGCACCGCAGCCTCCAACCGGTGCAGAATGCCCCGCATCTGCAGATAGCTCCCAGCCTCGCGAAACAGGTCCTCGGGGCGGTGCGACAGGGCCCGCAGCACCCGGGTGATGCGCAGGCTGTTGCCCCGCGTCCAGATCAGATCCCGCCGCTGCTCCGCTACCGCCGCCGCCAGCGGATCAAAGAAACGTGGCGCAACCAGAGGCGCCCCCAACCCAGAGGAGACCGAAGACTGCCCGGCGGCATCGCGCACAGAAAAGCTGAAGATCACGGGCAAATTCGCCCAGGGGTGCGCAGCGAAATCCTCGATCAGGAACCCGTCAAAGGCCTGTCGAGACCCGCTCACCGGCAGCGGCAGGTCCAATTCGATGTCGCCGCGCGTTTCCGGCTCCAGTGCCAGCCCGTGTCGGCGCGACAGGGCCAGATAGTCCAGCGAAATCCGCACCGTTCCGCCCTCAACCCCATAGTCATCCTGCGCCAGGAAGGGCAGCGACAAGGCGCCGTCTTCGGTCAGTTCCGGCAATCCGGTAATCGAAACATGGGGCGGCTGATCCGTCAGCACTGCAATGTCCCAACGCTGCCCGCCCTGGCCCAGGATCTCAAGCGAGCCAGAGCGTTGCACCTCAACGTCATATTCAAGCCTGGGCTCCTCGCTGACCGTTTCATCCGGCACCGACAGGCTATGGGCCAGAGTCAGGGCCCCGGCTTCACCATAGAACCGCAGGGTGATACGGCTGCCCTGGGCAAGCTCTAGCGCCTCCCCCGCCTGATCATTGAGATAGAGCACGGGCAGGCCAGTATAGCGCGGCGGCTCGATCCAGCCCTCCCAGGAGGGACCGGTCAGCCCAGCCTCTGCGCCCCCCGGCGCAATGGCTGACAGAGTGCCGACACGCCAGAAGGAGCCAAAGATCAGCGCAATGAGCAGCGAGACCAGCGCCACATAACGCAGCGCATAGGGATCGGCAGCAGCAAGCCGCAGATTGGGGGCCGGTGCTTTGGCGTGGGCCGCAACGCGTGCCATACGGACCTGATGCGCCTGCCACAAAGCCGCCGTCGCGCTATCTTCGACGCCCGTTGCCTGCACATCCAACAGGGCCGTGACCGGACGCCCGGGCAGGCTGGCATCCAAACGCGCCAGAACCTCGGCCTGATTTGGGAAACGAAAGCGCCATAGCGCAAAAATCAGACCGGCAAGCATAGCCAGCAGCGCCGCACCAGCACCGCCCAGAACTACGGCACGGGGCAAAATCTCATGCAGCCCCAGCATCAGCATCGCCGTCGATGCCGCCACTACAGAGAACAGCGGCCAGAAGGCCCGCAACACGCGTTCGCAAAACAGCCCCCCCCGGGTCAGCCGCAGAGGCCAGCGCAGGGGCTGTAGTCTCGGGTCAGTCTTGCCAGCGCGCGCCATTACCGCTCTGCCTCCTTTGGGCCGTGCATGTGGCACAACACGCGACAGGATCAGCCGGTTTTGTCAGAGCCACTCCGGAATGCTATCGCGGTTTATCATTTCGTCATAGTCTGGCCGTGCACGAATAACCGCAAATTGATCCCCATGCACCAGAACTTCGGGAATGAGCGGGCGCGAATTGTATTCGCTGGCCATCACCGCACCATAGGCCCCGGCTGAGCGGAAGGCGATCAGATCCCCAGCCTTCAGCGGCGGCATATTGCGTTCCTTGGCAAAGGTATCGCCGGTTTCGCAAACCGGGCCGACGATATCATAGGGGCGGTTCTCAATCCCCGGAGCGGGCTCATTTACTGCAACGATATCGTGATGCGCTTCGTACATGGCGGGGCGGATCAGATCATTCATCGCCCCATCAACAATCAAGAACTCGCGATCTTCACCGGATTTCACATAGATCACCTTGCTGACCATCAGGCCCGCATTCCCCGCAATCAGGCGGCCCGGCTCGATCTCGATCTCGCAGCCCAGATGCCCCAGCGTCTCCTTGATCAGCTGACCATATTCCACCGGCAGCGGCGGTGCCTCGTTCGAACGGGTATAGGGAATGCCCAAACCCCCGCCCAGATCAAGGCGGTGAATGTCATGGCCATCGGCGCGCAGGCTCTCGGTCAGTTCTGCGATCTTTTCATAGGCCTTACGGAAGGGCTCCAGTTCCGTCAGCTGCGAGCCGATATGGCAATCAATGCCAATGACCTTTAACCCCGGCAGCGTGGCAGCATGGGCATAGACCTCACGGGCACGAGAAATTGGAATGCCAAATTTATTCTCGGATTTACCAGTGGCGATTTTGGCATGGGTCTTGGCATCCACATCGGGGTTGACCCGGATGGTGATGGGCGCCACCTGCCCCAGCTCCAGCGCCACCGCATTGATCACTGCCATTTCAGGTTCAGATTCCACATTGAACTGACGAATCCCGCCGCTCAGAGCACAGCGGATTTCCTCGGCCGTTTTGCCAACACCGGAGAAAACGATTCGATCCCCAGGAACCCCAGCCGACTTGGCACGCAGGTATTCGCCCTGGCTGACCACATCCATGCCCGCGCCTGCCTGGGCCAGGGTCTTGAGGATGGCCTGATTGCTGGCCGCTTTCATCGCATAGCAGACCAGATGATCCATGCCAGTCAGAGCCTCGTCAAACAGACGAAAGTGGCGCAACAGGGTTGCGGTGGAATAGACATAAAACGGAGTGCCCACAGCAGCCGCGATCTCGGCAACCGGCACGTCTTCGGCGTAGAGCGCGCCGTCGCGGTAGAGAAAGTGATCCATAAAGGGCGATTAGACCAAAACCGGCAGCACTGGCAAATGATTCCCTGCCATCGATTGCGCTTTGGTCAGCAAGAATATGGGTACAAATGCGACGGGTTAAAAATTGTGAGAAACGCCCACACGGGCATATCCCGAAACGCTGACCCCAGAAGAGGGGCCCGGATCCGCCTTTTCGGCCTTGGGAGGTTCAGCATAGGACTGCGGCAGGTCACAGGCGGACAGGCCAAAGAAGCCCAGAACCAAGAGAAATCGGATCATTTTATAAAGGCTCCTGCCCATTTGGCGTTTCGAATTGTTATGCGACGTCTCTGGCTACTCCGGATGCCAGATCGCGTGGCTCAGAAACCAAACGAGAGATTGAACGGTCCCTTTTGCACCCCAACAGATCCCCCGGCATGAACGCCATTGTTGGAAACCCCAACCCCTGCGTTCAACGAGGGGCGCACGGGTTCACCATCAACGCCACAAGCGCTTAGACCACCGGTCAAAACGGCGATCCCAATCAGTTTGAGCATCCAATTGTTCATTCTGGCATCTCCAAAAACCGGCCCGGTTCTTACTGAGCCTAGATGGGCAGCATGGGCAGCATTTCAAGGCCGCCCATGGCCAATTTTCTTCTGTGCAGTCGCCCGTTTAGGCCTCCAGAACGGCCGTCCAGCGTGCCACCTGAGCCCGCACCTGCACCGGTGCCGTGCCACCGTAGGACAGCCGCGAGTTTACCGAGTTTTCAACGCCAAGGACAGTAAAGACACCGGCGGTGATCTCAGCATGTACGCCCTGCATGTCCTCCAGCGTCAGATCCGGCAGGTCGCAGCCCCGCGCCTCCGCCATTGCCACCAGCGATCCGGTCACGTGATGGGCATCGCGGAACGGCAGCCCCAGCACCCGAACCAGCCAATCGGCCAGATCAGTCGCGGTAGAGAAACCGGTTCCGGCGGCTGCCGCCAACTCGGCGCGGTTGCCGGTCATATCCTTGACCATGCCTTCCATCGCAGCGAGCGCCAGCATCCAGCTGTCGGCGGCGTCAAAGACCTGCTCTTTGTCTTCCTGCATGTCTTTGGAATAGGCCAGCGGCAGACCCTTCATCACCATCATCAGCGCGGTGTTGGCGCCAAAAATCCGACCCACCTTGGCGCGGATCAGCTCGGCAGCATCCGGGTTTTTCTTTTGCGGCATGATCGAGGAGCCGGTGGAGAAGCGATCCGACAGGGTGACAAAGCGGAACTGCGCCGAGGACCAGATCACCAACTCTTCGGCAAAGCGCGACAGGTGCACGGCGCTGATCGAGGCGGCCGACAGGAACTCCAGCGCAAAGTCACGGTCCGAGACCGCATCCAGTGAATTGGCAGCCGGGCGGTCAAAGCCCAGCGCCGCTGCGGTCATGTCGCGGTCGATCGGAAAGGAAGTGCCTGCCAGCGCAGCCGCGCCCAGAGGCGATTCGTTCATCCGCTTGCGCGCGTCGCGCACCCGGCTCAGATCGCGGCCAAACATCTCGACATAGGCCATCATGTGATGGCCCCAGGTCACCGGCTGCGCCACCTGCAGATGGGTAAAGCCGGGCATGGCCCAATCCGCCCCCGCTTCGGCCTGGCTCAGCAGCGCACGGATCAGCGCCAGCAGGCCCGATTCTGCGGCATCCAGCTGATCGCGCACCCAGAGTTTGAAATCGGTCGCCACCTGATCGTTGCGCGACCGCCCCGTGTGCAGACGGCCTGCCGGCTCGCCGATCACCTCTTTCAGGCGGGCTTCGACATTCATGTGAATGTCTTCCAGCGCGGTGGAGAACTGGAAGGTGCCGTTCTCGATCTCTGACAAGACCGTGAGCAGCCCTTCCCGAATTGCCTCGGCGTCGTTATCGCTTATAACGCCTGTTGCGGCCAACATCGCTGCATGGGCCCTGGAGCCAGCAATGTCCTGGGCAGCCATCCGTTTGTCAAAACCGATCGAGGCGTTGATCGCCTCCATGATCGCGTCTGGGCCAGCGGCGAAACGGCCGCCCCACATCTGGTTCGAGGCTTGATCTGTCATGGTGGAATCCCGGAGATAATATGCGTCTGTTACGTCATCTTTCCCTTTATATCGCCCTGGGCCTGGGTGCAAATGCGGCGTCTGCTGCAGATGTTGCACAACTGGAAGCCCTGCGCGCCGATAGCCTGAAACGACTGGTGGTGCATGCTGAGCCCCGCGATGTCTCTGAAGCTTCGTTTTTCCTGGAGGACGACAGCGGCACGGCAACTTTGCAGGACTACAAGGGCAAGGTGGTTCTACTGAACTTCTGGGCCACCTGGTGCGCCCCCTGCCGCAAGGAAATGCCGCAGATCGCAGAACTGCAAGAAGAGTTTGGCGGCGATGACTTTGAGGTGCTGACCATTGCTGCCGGGCGCAACTCTCCGGCTGGTATTCTCAAATTTTTTGAGGAAAACAGCATCACCAACCTGCCGCGCCACCAGGATCCCAAACAGGCCCTGGCGCGTGAAATGGCGGTGATTGGCCTGCCTATCACAGTGCTGCTGGATCGCGAGGGTAAAGAGGTTGCCCGCCTGCTGGGCGACGCCGAATGGAATTCCGAGAGCGCTAAGGCCATCGTGGCCGCAATGATCGAAGCCGAGTAACCCCACCGCTTGGCGGCTCGGGCTGAGAGAACCTCTGCCTGAGCCACGACAGCCGCATGTCCTTCCCGCCTTTTGCATCCGACAATTGGATGCACGCAGGCCCCCTCCCACATTCTCCTGCCCTTGTATGCCAACCGCGAAATGCTGCCTGAATAGCCTGCCTGTTCAAGGGGGGCAAAACTTGGTCTCAGGCTTGTGAGGGCGCCTTCCCCTACGCCACCTTTGACAGCGAGGCCCTTCGGCCACCATTCTGTCCTGCGAATGGCGTGACTAGGGAGGGGACAATGCCGCTGGAGCTTTTGTTGATCCTGGTTATTGGGGGTATCGCGGCCATTGCCCTGCTCCTGCATCTGACCGGGCGGTCAGATCTGAGGGTGCTTGGCGAGGCTCAGGCGCGTGAAGCCTGGCTGCGGCAGTTTCCAGAAAGCCCCATTGCCGATCTGACCCTGGCCAAAGACGGGCACGCCGCCCTGATCCAAACTGCGGATGATAGCGCAGAGCTTGGCCTGGTGTGGTCCTTTGGGGCCGACACCGTGGCCCGCTTTCTAGCAGATGCCAAATTGAGCCCCTGCAAACAAGGGCTGCATCTTCGCCTTGCGGACTTTTCAGCTCCCAAGGTGCATCTGCACCTAAGCCAGCCCGAAGCCATGCTCTGGCAAGCAATGATCGAGGCGGCATCAGCCCCGCAGCCCCAGATGCAAAACCAGCCCCCAGCACAAGAGGTATAGGCCATGGATGCTGTCTCCTTTCCCGATGTTACCCAGTTGGCGGTGCCGATCTTCATCGCCGCCATCTTGGGTGAATTCCTCTGGATCGCGCTCAAGGGGCGCGGGGGGCGCTATGAAACCCGCGATGCGGTGACCTCGCTGATTATGGGCGCCGGCAGCGTGGCCTCGGGAATCGTCCTTGGCTTTATCGCCTGGGGATTCTTTATGGTTCTATGGGAAATCACGCCACTGGATCTGGGCACCTCGATCGGGGTGATTGTCCTGTGCTTTGTGCTGGATGACCTGCGCTACTATTGGGTGCACCGCTTTGGCCACCGCATACGCTGGGTCTGGGCCAGCCATGTCAATCACCATTCCAGCCAGCACTACAACCTGACCACCGCGCTGCGCCAGACCTGGACCGGCACCTTTACCTTTATGATGGTGGTGCGGGCGCCGCTGGTGCTGCTGGGGTTTCACCCGGCGCTGGTGCTCTTTGTCGGCGGCATCAACCTGGTCTACCAATTCTGGATCCATACCGAGGCCATCGGCAAGATGCCGCGCTGGTTTGAGGCGGTGATGAACACCCCCAGTCACCACAGGGCCCACCATGGTCGCAATCCGCGCTATCTGGACTGCAACTACGCAGGCGTTTTTATCATCTGGGACAAGATGTTCGGCACATTTGTGCCCGAACAGGAGAATGATCCGGTCGACTATGGGCTGGTCTACAATATTGCCACCTTCAACCCGCTACGGGTGGCCTTTCACGAATGGGTTGCGATCTATCACGATGTGACCCAGCCGGGGCTCAGCCTCAAAGAGCGCCTGCTCTATGCGCTGGCGCCCCCCGGCTACAGCCACGACGGCAGCCGCGACACCTCGGACACCATCAAGGCCAAGCACCTGGCCCGCCAGCCCCAGGACAGCGGCACGCCCGGGTTCTGATAAGCGGGAGAGCCCATGCCGCCTGGAATGCTGTTCCTGAAATTGGGTTTTGCTAAAATTTTAGATTTAAGCCTCAATTCACCCTTTTGCGGGAAAGTCCCTGACGACGCATAGTTTTCCCAGAAAACGGCAGAAGCAGGAGGCAAAACGTGGTCAATAAGCGAAAACTGAGACGGGCAAATATGGCCGAAGGGTCTGAAGATCCGCTTTCCGCCGCTGTGGTCTCGCGGGATCGCTCAACCCTGGACATGGTGGCCGAGGCGGTCAAACATAACCAGACCATGCTGGCCTATCAGCCCGTCATGCAGGCGATGGCGCCGCATGATATTGCCTTCTACGAGGGATACATCCGGGTTCTGGATGCCACTGACCGGGTGATTCCGGCACGCGATTTCATGCATGTGGTCTACGACAAAGAAATCGGCCGCGAGCTGGATTGCCTGGCCCTGCAGCACGGGCTGCGGGCGCTGGCGAAGTCACCACAAATCCGCCTGTCGATCAATATGTCTGCCCGCTCCATCGGCTATCGGCGCTGGTCCAAGGTGCTGGACAGTTTCCTGAAAAAGGATTCGACCATCGGCGAACGCCTGGTGCTGGAGATCACCGAGGCTTCGGCCATGGCGGCGCCCGAACTGGTGGCCGACTTTATGGACCGGATGCAGGAACACGGCATTGCCTTTGCGCTCGACAATTTTGGCGCCGGCACCACAGCCATTGGTCATTTCCGCGAGTTCTTTTTCGACGCGGTCAAGATCGACGGCCAGTTCATTCGCGGGATCTGCGGCAGCCCGGATAATCAAGCCGTGGTGCGGGCTCTGGTTGGCATCGCCAAACAATTCGACATGCTGATTGTTGCAGAATCTGTAGAAACCCAGGCCGAGGCGGAATTCCTGGTCTCAATTGGCGTCGATTGCCTGCAGGGCTTCCTCTATGGCGCCCCCACGGTCTCGCCGCCCTGGCTGGAAAACATGAAACAGCGCAATCGCGCTTGACGCAGATTTTATTTCCTTTGTCGGCTCGGGTCGCGTTCCCCTAAAGCACTGCCTTGGTGTGAAAATTTTGCTGCGATGCGGCAAAACCAGATCCGCCTCTGCTCATCCCAGAAGCGGGTTTTTTCGTTTTTTACATATGCCAGTTGACTCCGGCCCAAGCCCTGAGACACCCTGTCAATTGCTGCAACTGCAGCAAGACGCTATATCTGTCCCGGAGAGGGAGGTGAGTATTTGTCTTTTTGCGCCAGGGTCAG
The DNA here is from genome assembly GCF_001294455.1 of Phaeobacter sp. 11ANDIMAR09. Lineage (GTDB taxonomy): Bacteria > Pseudomonadota > Alphaproteobacteria > Rhodobacterales > Rhodobacteraceae > Pseudophaeobacter. The sequence continues at coordinate 118,548 of NZ_LIKT01000004.1, read as the reverse complement.
ACCCGGCAAACTGCATTTCCTCACGAGAGAATTTGATGGCAGAGGACCAAACATAATGACCAATGTAGTAATTGCATCCGCCGCGCGTACCGCCGTCGGCAGTTTTGGCGGAGCCTTCGCCAATACGCCCGCCCATGATCTGGGCAGAGCGGTACTGGAAGCCGTGGTGGAGCGCGCAGGCGTCGACAAATCCGAAGTCTCCGAGACCATTCTGGGCCAGGTTCTGACCGCCGCACAGGGTCAGAACCCGGCCCGTCAGGCCCACGTCAATGCTGGCCTGCCACAGGAAAGCTCGGCCTGGGGAATCAACCAGGTCTGTGGCTCCGGCCTGCGTGCCGTGGCCCTCGGAGCTCAGCACATCCAGCTGGGGGACGCCTCGATTGTCTGCGCCGGTGGTCAGGAAAACATGACCCTGTCCCCCCATGCTGCCGCCCTGCGCGCTGGCCACAAGATGGGCGATATGAAATATATCGACACCATGATCCGCGATGGTCTGTGGGATGCCTTTAATGGCTACCACATGGGCCAGACCGCCGAGAATGTTGCCGATAAATGGCAGATTTCGCGCGAGATGCAGGATGAATTTGCCGTCGCCAGCCAGAACAAGGCCGAAGCCGCGCAAAAAGCCGGCAAATTCGCCGATGAGATCGCCGCCTTCACGGTGAAGACACGCAAGGGCGAGATCATTGTTGATCAGGATGAATACATCCGTCACGGCGCCACCATGGAGGCCATGCAGAAACTGCGCCCAGCCTTTGCCAAAGAAGGCTCTGTCACAGCGGCCAATGCCTCTGGCCTCAACGATGGTGCTGCCGCTACCCTGTTGATGAGCGCCGATGACGCTGAAAAGCGCGGGATCGAGCCGCTGGCCCGGATTGCTTCCTACGCCACTGCCGGCCTGGATCCGTCGATCATGGGCGTTGGCCCGATCTATGCTTCGCGCAAAGCCCTGGACAAGGCCGGCTGGTCCGTCAGCGATCTGGATCTGGTTGAGGCCAACGAAGCCTTTGCCGCGCAGGCCTGCGCCGTCAACAAGGACATGGGCTGGGATCCTTCGATCGTCAACGTCAACGGTGGCGCCATTGCCATCGGCCACCCTATCGGCGCCTCGGGCTGCCGGGTGCTGAACACGCTTTTGTTCGAGATGAAGCGGCGCGGTGCCAAAAAAGGCCTCGCCACGCTTTGCATCGGTGGCGGCATGGGCGTTGCCATGTGCCTGGAGCGCCCATAAGGCGCTGCCGCATTTGACATAGGACAGGGCGCCCTCGTGGCGCCCTTTTTATTACCCCAGAGGCCTTTGCTGCAGGTGCGACAATTTACGCGGCATCGCGGCAAAAATCCATTGCGCAATATTGTTGCGTATAGCATTATCAATGAGTAGCAAGATTACCGAGAGAATCTCGAACTGGAGGAAAACTGAATGGCACGTACTGCACTCGTCACCGGCGGCTCACGCGGCATTGGCGCAGCAATCTCAAAGGCTCTGATGGATCAGGGCTGCACCGTGGCCGCGACCTATGCGGGCAATGACGAAGCGGCGGCAAAGTTTACCGAAGAGACCGGTATCAAGACATACAAATGGAATGTCGGCTCTTATGAAGAAAGCCAGGCAGGCATCGCACAGGTTGAGGCCGATCTGGGCCCCATTGACATCGTGGTGGCCAATGCCGGCATCACCCGCGATGCCCCCTTCCACAAGATGACGCCGCAACAATGGCAAGAGGTCATCGACACCAACCTCACCGGCGTGTTCAACACCGTTCACCCGATTTGGCCCGGCATGCGCGAGCGCAAATTTGGCCGCGTCATCGTGATCTCGTCCATTAACGGTCAAAAAGGCCAGTTTGCCCAGGCAAACTATGCCGCAACCAAGGCCGGCGATTTGGGGATCGTGAAATCCCTGGCCCAGGAAGGTGCCCGCGCGGGCATCACTGCCAATGCGATCTGTCCTGGCTATATCGCCACTGAAATGGTCATGGCGGTGCCAGAAAAGGTACGCGACTCGATCATCAGCCAGATCCCAACAGGCCGCCTGGGTGAGCCCGAAGAAATCGCCCGCTGCGTGGCCTTCCTGGCTTCCGACGATTCGGGCTTTATCAACGGCTCCACCATCTCGGCCAATGGCGGTCAGTTCTTCGTCTGATTTTGCCTCTGCACAAAGAAACAAGGGCCGGTCTTTTCAGACCGGCCCTTTTTAGTCCCGTAAGAACATGTGCACTATGCCCAGCGGGAAAACCCAAAACCTGCGGTCCTGGTGACCCCGGATTTACGCGACCGGAACAGCCAGGACAGAACAGAAAACAGCGCCTGACTGCGCTCCGCATGTGCGCGTTCCATCGCCTGCTTGACGTTGCTATTTGCTGAATAACCCATCTACTTGGCCTCCGTTCGGATTAAAATTGTCTATCTGAAGCCAATATGAGGCTTTAAAACAAAAGCTACAAACGAGACTTTCCAAGCCTTCAGTTAAGTATTACTTGTGTGATATGTCAGATCGTCTCCCTCCCCTCACCGCCCTGCGGGCCTTTGATGCCGCCGCCCGGCACATGTCCTTTGCCCTGGCCGCTGCGGAATTGAACGTCACCCCTGCTGCTCTGTCTTTTCAGATCAAATCTCTGGAAGAACACCTGGGCGCGCCGCTGTTTCGCCGTCTCAATCGCGCGGTGGAGCTGACCGAGGCCGGGCGCACCCTGGCGCCGGGCGCAACAGAGGGCTTTCAGGCGCTCTCGGCGGCCTGGATGGCCACCAAACGGCTGCAGGACAACAGCAGCCTCACCGTGACCGCGGGCCCTGCCCTGACGGCAAAATGGCTGGCGCCGCGGCTTTATGAATTTGCTCGCGCCCATCCCGAAATTGACCTGCGGTTTTCGGCAACCCTGCGCAATATGGATCTGGCGCGCGATGACGTCGATGTGGCGATCCGTTTTGGCTATGGTGAGGATGACGGGCTGTATTCCGTGCCGGTGCGCAAGGAATGGCTGACACCGGTGATGACCCCGAAACTCGCCGAAGAGTTCCCAACGCACGAAAGCCTGATGCAGGCACCGCTGATTTTTGACGACTCCATCGATTTTTTGCAGCCTGCCTGCGACTGGCCCACCTGGTTTCGCGCCGCAGGCATCAGCTACAAGCCGCTGCACGGCACCCATTTTTCCAATGCTGATCACGCCATCAACGCAGCGGTCAGCGGCATGGGGGTCGCGCTGGGGAGACGCCCGATGATAATCGGCGATGTCCAAGAGGGGCGTTTGGTGACACCATTCAAGCTGGCGATCGAAACCAAGGCCCGGTTTCGCTTCCTCTGCCTGCCCGGGGCGGAAAAACGCCCCCAGATCAAAGCTTTTCGCGATTGGTTTCTGGCAGAGATCGAAAAAACCGCGCATATATCCGACGGTTTCACAGTTATCCCGGTTGAGGAGATCGCCGCATTATGACCCGTACCAAGGCCACCGCAGTTGGGTTTGTTGCCGTACTGCTCTGGGCGCTCCTGGCGCTCTTGACCGTTGGCTCTGCACCAACCCCGCCACTGCTGCTGAATGCCATCTGTTTCACCATTGGCGGCACATTAGGATTGATTTGGACCATGCGCACGGGTGGTCTGGGCCAGTTGCGAGAAGTCTCCTGGAAGGTATATGCCTTTGGCTCTGTTGGGCTGTTTGGCTATCATGCGTTGTATTTTTCGGCGCTGCGTCTCGCCCCCGCAGCCGAAGCGGGCCTAATTGCCTATCTCTGGCCGCTGCTGATCGTGCTGTTTTCCGGCCTGCTGCCTGGCGAGCGCTTGCGTCCCGGTCATATGGTGGGCGCGGTACTGGGCTTTGCCGGGGCCGCAGCCATCATCACCGGCGGATCTGGCGGCTTTCAGCTGGCGTTCCTGCCCGGATACATCCTGGCTCTCCTCTGCGCCCTGACATGGTCGGGCTATTCGGTCCTGTCCCGTCTGCTGGGCTCCGCGCCGACAAGCTCGGTCGCGGTGTTCTGCGTGATCACCGCCATTGCCTCCTGGGGGCTGCATTTTGCAGTAGAGGAAACCGTCTGGCCGCAGGGCACGCTGGGCTGGGTCTCAACCCTACTGCTGGGCTTGGGGCCTGTTGGGCTGGCCTTTTATGTCTGGGACATTGGCGTCAAACAGGGTGATATTCAGATGCTTGGCACCAGCTCCTATGCAGCCCCCCTGCTGTCCACCCTGGTGCTGGTTCTGGCCGGGGTTGCGGAGCCGAGCTGGGCACTGGCACTCTCGGCGGCATTGATCACCGCAGGCGCTGCCATCGCCGCAAAAAGTGGCTGAGCAGCCCCCAAACACGCAAAAGGGCTGCCAGATCTGGCAGCCCAATAGATCAAATCGTCCAGCCCGCCCCACCTTTGGGGCGCAGCTGGGAGGATGGCCTATGCGACAGCAACATCGCTGCTTAGGCGCTCAATCTCTTCCTTGAGTTTCAGCTTCTGTTTTTTCATCTCGGCGATCTCCAGACCATCGGTACTGGGGGATCGTTGGGCCTGCTCCACTTCCATACTAAGATGGTCGTGTTTCTTTTTCAGTTCGGTGAGATGCGAGCTGAGGCTCATGGCGATGCTCCTTTTTAAGCGAGACGTTCAACCCCAAAACTGCGGGGTCTGGTCGAGTGGAGCATAAGTTTTGCCGACTGTCACGCTGCAGACGCATAGTTTTTGTCATGAAATTGTTATATCGGCCAAAGCTCGCCAATAGCGTTATTTTTATGGCTCAAACTAACTCAAATTGAACAAATTACCCCTTTGGGTTCTTGCAAAACGCCCCGCTGGCACCTAGCTTTGCGCAGGCCAGTTCAGAGCGGCGCCGTCTCGCAGAACAGCCCTCACCTCAGCCCGGTAGCTTTCGACATCCGCTATATGGCGGGCGCCTTCATGTAGGATCAGCGGCGCGTGGAGGCGAAAATCGGCGCGCCCCCCTTTGCGGGCCCGCAGCAAGACCAGTTCGGCCGGGCGGCCCACGCGCGGGGCAAGCGGCAACACTTCGAGTGACCCAAGACGCCCCTGACAGGCGGTCAGGATTTCGGGCAACCGATCCGCCCGCTGTATCATATGCAGATAGCCCTTATGGGCCAGTCGGCGCGCGGCCGTGTCAATCCAGATCTCCAACGGCGTGTCGCCGCCCAAGGCAATCTGACGCCCCGCATCCTCCGCCGGGCTATGCGCTCCGGCGCGGTAATAGGGCGGATTGGCCAAGACGTGGTCAAAATGTCGCTGGCGCAGATCTGCGGGTAAAGCCGCGATATCCGCCTCGAACACCTCAATCTCCTGACTGTTCTGCGCGCCGTTGCGGCGGGCCAGTGCGGCATAATCCGATTGCAGCTCGACGCCCGCAAGCGCCAGCCCCGGCACCCGGGCACCCAGACACAACAACACCTGTCCTGCGCCGCAGCCCAGTTCCAGAACCCGTTGTCCTGCCCCTGCGGGCACAGCAGCGGCCAGCAGAACCGGGTCGACCCCGGCGCGATAACCTGCGCGCGGCTGCCACAGTTGCACCCGGCCACCCAGAAAATCATTCAGCGACAGGTCACCCTCGGCACGGCCACCCAAGACGTAGCTATCCGTCTTGCCTGCGCGGCTCATGTCTCGTTGCCAAGTGGAATTTCATTGTCCAGCATCGCCCGTTTCGCCTGCAGATAGTCGCCTTCGCGCACCATCAGCCGCCGCGGGAAAATCCCGATGCCACCTTCGAGGATGCTCATATTTACGTCCATCTGAAAGCAGTCTATATCCTCACCCTCAAGAAGGGCGGATGCAAAGGCCAGGACAGTCGGATCGGTGCTGCGCAAAAGTTCTTTCATGGGGATGGATCTAAGGGCAAGGTCACGGTCTTGTCGAGCCTGAAAGCCGGGAATGCAATGAACCAAGTCACAAGTCAAAAACCACACGAATTGCTCGCCGCCACTTTGAGAGATGAGATGGAGGCGGTGAATACGCTGATCCAAACCCGTATGGCCTCGGAACATGCGCCGCGCATTCCTGAAGTGACAGCCCATCTGGTCGGCGCCGGCGGCAAACGCCTGCGCCCCATGCTAACCCTCGCCGCCGCGCGGCTTTGTGGCTATGAGGGCGCGCATCACGTCAAACTGGCGGCAACGGTGGAGTTCATTCATACCGCGACGCTGCTGCATGATGATGTGGTGGATGAAAGCGGCCAGCGCCGAGGCCGTCCAACGGCCAACCTCTTGTGGGACAACAAAAGCTCGGTTCTGGTGGGCGATTACCTGTTCTCCCGTAGCTTCCAGTTGATGGTGGAAACCGGCTCTTTGCAGGTTCTGGACATTCTGGCCAATGCCTCCGCCACCATCGCCGAGGGCGAGGTTCTGCAAATGACGGCGGCCTCCAATCTGGCCACCGATGAAGCGATCTATCTGCAGGTTGTGCGCGGTAAGACGGCCGCACTGTTTTCAGCTGCCACCGAAGTGGGCGGCGTCATCGCCGAGGCGCCAGAGGCGCAGATCAAGGGGTTGTTTGACTACGGGGATGCGCTTGGCATCGCTTTCCAGATCGCAGACGACCTGCTGGATTATCAAGGTGACGCGGCCACCACAGGTAAGAACATCGGCGATGATTTCCGCGAGCGCAAGTTGACCCTGCCGGTGATCAAGGCCGTGGCCCAGGCCAGCGACGAAGAACGCGCCTTTTGGACCCGCACCATTGAGAAGGGCCAGCAGCAAGACGGTGACCTGGAACAGGCTTTGGCGCTGATGGAAAAATACGGCACACTGGAGGCCACCCGTCAGGATGCGCTGATGTGGGCAGAAAAGGCGACAGAGGCCTTGAGCGCCCTGCCAGATCATCCCATCCGCCAGATGCTGCACGATCTGGCGGAATATGTAGTCTCCCGCCTGCACTAGACCGGGGCTCAAGATATTCAATCGCCGCCACGCCCGCAGCTATGCGGGCGTTTTCATTTGTGTTTAGCTCTCCGCCGAGCCCTTACCCAGTTGACCGGAAGTTGATTTACCTGCCCATGCTGCGCCTTGTATTTCATGCCTGTATCATTGCCGTTCTCACGGCTCTGACCCAGCTGGGCGGCATTGCCTGGGCTCTGTCACGGCTGTTTCGCCGTCCTCTCCTCCCCTTTGCGCTGCTTTATACCGGGCTGAGCCTCGCAGCGATTTGGCTGGCACCGCTGACCGGTCGAACGGCGTTGTCCTGTTTTGAACGCGGCCCGCTGCAGGTACAGTCCTGGTTCTACTGCGCCACCAACCGGACCTATGTCACGCCTGAGCTCAAGACCGTGCTGGAAGAGGCGGCAGAGCGGATTGCAGAGGGCTACCCCGGCACCCAGACGCTTGTTTTAGATGCCAATTTTCCCTTTCTCACCGGCTTTCCCCTACTGCCGCACTTGTCCCATGACGATGGCGAAAAGGTCGACCTAGCTTTTTACTATGCAGATGCTGCCGGGGACCACTATTCGGGCCAAGTCCGCAGCCCGATCGGCTATTTCGCCTTTGAACAAGGGCCAACGAACTGCCCGGACGCCCTGCTTTCCCTAAGGTGGGATCTGGATTGGTTGCAGCCTCTATGGAAGACCTTTGAGCTGGAGCCTCAGCGCAATCGATTGCTCGTCAAAACCTTGGCGGGCGATCCGCGGGTGGCCAAGATTTTCATCGAGCCGCATCTCAAGCAATCCTTGGGGCTGACCAGCGACAAGATCCGCTTTCAGGGCTGCCGCGCCGCCCGCCACGATGATCACATCCACCTTCAGCTCTAACGCAGGGTGACCGCTCGGATCCACCAATCAGGGTGTTCGGTGCCGATTTCATAGGCTGCCATATGGGCCGCTTTGAGGGTCGAATAGAGCGCAAAGCAGGTGGCGCCTGAGCCCGACATTCTGGAAAGCAAAGCCCCCTTGCTGACAGCCAGATCGCCTAGAACTCGGTCAATGTCGGGTGCTGCGGCGCGCGCCGGCCCCTCAAGGTCATTGCGCTGCTCGCCCAGCCAGGCGGCACAGTCACTAATGTCGTCAAAGCGCGGAATTGCAGCAGGCATCGGCGCATTTTCACGAGACTGCAGCGCCGAAAACACCGCGCCAGTTGCGACAGGACAACCAGGATTAACCAGGAGCGCAGGCAGCTCCGGCAGCGCGACCGGGGTGATCTGTTCGCCAATGCCCTGCATCCGTGCCGCAGTTGCTGCCATGCAGACGGGCAGGTCTGCCCCCAGCGACAGGGGCAGATCCGCGGGGATCTCAAAACCGTCGCCTGCCAGAGCGTTGAGCAGGGCCGCCGCATCCGAAGAACCACCGCCAATGCCCGCCCCATGGGGCAGTTGTTTGTTCAGATGCACCGCGCCCGACCAGCCTGCGCCCTGCGCCGCCTTCCAGACCAGATTGCGCTGATCCTGCGGCACCCCTTCTGCAAAGGGGCCGCTCAATTCGATGGCCATCTCTGGCCCCGGGTCGAGCTGCAGATGATCACCAAGATCAGCAAAGGCGACCAATGAGTCCAACAGATGATAGCCGTCACTGCGCCGACCAGTCACATGCAGGGACAGGTTGATTTTGGCAGGCGCAAAGACCTCAGTCGCCATTGGCCACCTGCAAAGGCGCGGCCCCTTCCTGTTCCAAAACCGCGTCCAGACCCAGCTCCAGCTTGCTGCGGATACGGGTCGGATCGGCCTCACCGTCGCCTTCGCCGGATTTGATGAAGGAGAGCGCGCGTTTCCACTGGAACTCAGCCTCACGCAGCCGGCCCACGGCCCAATAGACATCGCCCAGATGATCATTGACCACAGGATCCACCGGCATCAATTCCACCGCGCGTTCCATCGGACCCACGGCATCGGCGTAGCGGCCCAAGCGGTAAAAGACCCAGCCCAGGCTGTCGACGATATAGCCAGAATTGGGCTGCGCTGCGACAGCGCGTTCAATCATCCCCAGGGCCTCGTCCAGTTTTTCAGGGCTGTCTTCTTTTTCAATCAGCGAATAGCCAAGATAGTTGAGCACTTGAGGGCTGTCAGGACGCAGCTCCAGCGAGGCGCGAAAATCGGCCTCGGCCTTCGGCCAGTCCTTGAGACGCTCATGGGAAATTCCACGGGCATAATGCAGGAACCAACGGCTGCCGGAGTCTTCGGACATGTGGGTCAGCGCCGAATCATAGGCGGTGACGGCGCCTGCGTAGTCTTCCTGCTGGCGCAACAGATCGCCCAGGCTGATCGAAATCTGTGGCAGGGTCGGGAAATCCCCGATCAGGCGCTCCAGAACTTCTGCGGCGGCATCCGGCTTGGCCGCCCGGCGCAGCGCCTCGGCGCGGCCCATTTCGGCGGCGTAGTATTCGGGGTGATCGCTGGGCACCTGTTTATAGGTGGCGATGGACAGCTCATAGCGCCCCAACTGATCCAAGAGTTCCGCGCTGAGCAGAACTGCATCCACATGGCTGGGGCTCAGCTCTGCGGCAACACGGGCATACATCAGCACAAAATCATTGGCCGCTTCGCCGTTCATCACCGCTGCCAAGGTAAAGAAGACCTCTGCGATGCCATCGCGGGCGGTGCTGGCAATGGAAAAGCCCAGCGGTTCCTCAGCCTCCAGGCGGGCGCGCATCTGATCCAGGGCGGGATCGCTGCCGGCGCCAAAGCTGTCGTTCAGTGTCGCGAGGGCCATATCAAATGCCCCCAATTGCGACTGAATTTCGATGCGCGCCAGGGCTGAACGCCGCGACAGGCGGGTGAGCTGCCCATTGTTTTCGGCAAACAGCGCCTCAGCACCGCCGTAGTTGCCCGCCGAGGCCAGCGCCAGAGCCTTGTGATAGGCTGCAAAGGGGCGCAGGGCCTCCTCTTCTGCGATGCGGTCAAAAACCGCGATGGCCCTGTCCACAGAACCAATACCCATCTGCGCCCAGGCCTCTATCAGACCATCCACAAGGGGATGAATAGCGCGGGTGTCCAGATCGCGATCCAGAATGGCCTGAAAATCATCCGCCAGAGCAAAGCCCCCCGCCATGACGATATTGGCCGCCTGACTGCGCAGATTGGCCTGCCAAAGCCGTTCGGCCACGGGAATCGCCTTTTGCATCTCGCCCTGCGCCAGATGGGCAAAGACCACGTTTTCCATCAGCAAAGGATTGGCAGGGTCCCGCACCAGCGCCCGGGTGTAATAGTCCGCCGCGGCGGAAAAATCGCTCTCAAAAGTGGCAGCTCGTCCAGCCAGATAGGACCCGGCCAGACCGTCGGCCGAAGCCTGCTGAGCGGTTACAAAGCTTCCGGATGCTGAAAAGGCAACCAAGGCCAGCGCCGTTAGGCTGCGAAAATGTGAAATCGGCACCTGGAGTTCTCCTTCTGCGTGGGCGGCCTGCTCAAACCGAATCGTAGTGCGGGACCTGGTGACACGCAATGGGGCGACCCGAAGGCCGCCCCAATTTTACGTGATTTCCTGATGAAACCGTCAACACAGACGCAAGTTTGCCCGTTTTGTTGCGGGCCCTGCCAAGCCTGGGCTTACATGTTCGGATAGTTCGGACCGTCGCCGCCCTGGGGTGTGGTCCAGGTGATGTTCTGGCTTGGGTCTTTGATATCGCAGGTTTTGCAATGTACGCAGTTCTGGAAGTTGACCACAAACTCCGGCTTGCCATCCTTTTCCACCACCTCGTAGACGCCGGCCGGGCAGTAGCGCTGCGCCGGTTCGTTGAACTTGGGCAGGTTGGTCGAGATCGGCAGGTTCGGATCAGCCAGACGTAGGTGGCAGGGCTGGCTTTCCTCGTGGTTGGTCGCCGCAAAGCTGACGTTCGTCAGGCGATCAAAGGAGAGCACCCCGTCTGGCTTGGGATAGTCGATCTCTTTGTGCTTGCTGGCTTCTTCGGTCGACTCGGCGTCGTTTTTGCCGTGCTTCAGAGTGCCAAAGAGCGACAGGCCAAAGAGCGTGTTGGTCCACATATCCAGACCACCCAGGGCCAGCGAGGGCAGCATGCCCCATTTGGACCACATCGGCTTGACGTTGCGCACCTTCTTCAGGTCCTTGCCGATCTCGCCATCGCGCACGGCGGCTTCATATTCGGGCAGCTCATCACCGGAGCGATCCGCCTTGATCGCGGCATAGGCGGCTTCGGCTGCGGATTTACCCGACAGCATGGCGTTGTGGTTGCCTTTGATACGCGGCACGTTGACCATGCCAGCAGAGCAGCCCAACAGCGCCACGCCGGGGGCCACCAGTTTGGGCATCGACTGATAGCCGCCCTCGGTGATGGCACGGGCGCCATAAGCGACGCGTTTGCCGCCCTTCAGCAGATCCGCCACCATCGGGTGGTGCTTGAAGCGCTGGAATTCCATATAGGGGTACAGATGCGGGTTTTTGTAGTTCAGGTGAACCACAAAGCCGACGTAGACCTGATTGTTTTCCAGGTGATAGATAAAGGACCCACCACCAGCATTGGAGTTCAGCGGCCAACCCATGGTGTGGGTGACAGTGCCCTCTTTGTGCTTGGCGGGATCGATCTCCCAGATCTCTTTCATGCCAACGCCGTATTTCTGCACGTCCTTACCGGCCTGCAGGTCGTATTTGGCGATAACCTCTTTTGACAGCGAGCCACGCACGCCTTCGGACAGGAAGACATATTTTCCGTGCAGTTCCATGCCTGGCTCGGTGTTGGGACCGTAAGAGCCATCTTCCTCAAGACCAAAGACACCGGCAACCACGCCTTTGACTTCGCCTTTGTCGCCATAGACCAGCTCGGAACAGGACATGCCAGGGAAGATTTCAACGCCCAGCTCTTCGGCCTGTTCGGCCATCCAGCGGCAGACATTGCCCATCGAGACGATGTAGTTACCGTGGTTGTTCATCAGCGGCGGCATGGGGAAGTTGGGGATGCGAACCTCACCAGCTTCACCCAGCATATAGAAGTTGTCTTCCTTGACTTCCGTGTTCAGCGGCGCGCCTTTTTCCTTCCAATCCGGGATCAGGGCATCCAGGCCACAGGGGTCCAGAACCGCGCCGGACAGGATATGAGCGCCCACTTCAGAGCCTTTTTCCAGAACCACGACCTCAAGGTCGGCATCCAGCTGTTTCAGACGGATCGCGGCAGACAGACCGGCGGGGCCAGCCCCAACGATCACTACGTCATATTCCATCGTTTCGCGTTCGATCTCGGCCATAGAGCTGCTCCTTGGCTAGTGTATTCGCTACCGGTCCCATTGCTGGGGCGCGCTAAGAGTAATTTTCTTTCGCGGTTGCTTAGCGTTTGGCAACATGCAAGGTCAATCCAAACTCTGCGTTAGTTGCGCCAGAACCGCGCTTTGCCGCAGGGAAAGGGCCGTTTTCGCCGTTCAAGCCCCCTTTTCCGGCGTGCCGCTTACCTCTGGGCTGTCGCCCATCAGGTATCGCGGCCCCTTTCCTTTTTGCGCAGCCTGATCCTGAGGGTTGTAGAGGGCGCATTTGGGCAAAGACAGGCAGCCACAGCCGATACAGCCGTCCAGATTTTCGCGCATTTTCTGCAGCGTTTCGATTCGCGCATCCAAATGCTGACGAAACCCGGTCGAGATCCGCTCCCAATCTTCCGGCGTTGGCGTGCGCCCGCCGGGCAGCGTTTTGAGAAAGCCGCGAATCTCGGGCAGGGAAAAGCCGAACTGCTGAGCGATCATGATAAAGCTGAGGCGGCGGATATCGGCCCGGTGAAAGCGGCGCTGACCCCCGGCATTGCGCCAGGGCTCCAGTAGCCCCTGTGTCTCGTAGTAGCGAATGGCCGAGACCGCGAGCCCCGTCCGTTCAGACAGATAGCCAATCGCCACTCCTGCGGATTTTGCCATAATGCGTGCCTTTCAAATTTGGGGTGAAAAAACTCTTGAGCTCAAGTTAGCTTTAGAAATTACCGTAAGGCGACTCACAATCAAATGCCACGCAAAAGGAGCAAGCAGATGAGTGCTATTCTGGAACATGCCAATGTGACCGTCACCAACCCCGAGGCCACCGCAAAATGGATGGCCGATGTTTTTGGTTGGCACAAACGTTGGTCAGGGGCCTCGATCCACAATGGGTTCAGCCTGCATGTGGGCGGGGCCGACAGTTATCTGGCGCTTTATGCGCCGCCCACCACGCCAAAATCACCGGGCAACAGCTACACAACCCGGGGCGGGCTCAACCATCTTGCTGTTACGGTCACGGATATAAAGGCCACCGAAGCCGCGGTTTGGGCCGCCGGGTTCACCCCAACCAACCATGCGGATTACGAACCCGGTCAGCGCTTTTACTTCCGCGACGGGGACGGGATCGAATATGAAGTGGTACAATATGATGATTGATTTTCTCTGGCAGGCCGATCTGCCCAATCTGCCGGACCACGGCATTTTTCCGCGCAAGCCGCCACCAAAAACCGCAAAATTTGCCGATTGAGCCGATTTGCCTGTGGAGAGCGTGCTGCGCCCTCTTGAAATTTCTGCCCAGATTGGGTCAGGTAAATGCCAACACAAAAGACGGGCCCCGCTACAGTGCTGTTGCGGGGCTCTGGCTTTGGTAGACCCGACATCCGAATGACCCAACAGCTATTTGTTTAGCCAAACGACCTGGACCCAAGATATGGAAAAGATCCCAATGACTTCTGCGGGTCACACCGCACTCGAAGCAGAGCTCAAGAACCTGAAATCGGTTGAACGCCCCAATATCATCAAGGCCATCGCCGAAGCCCGCGAGCTCGGCGATCTCTCCGAGAACGCCGAATATCACTCTGCGCGCGAGAAACAGTCCTTTATCGAGGGTCGTATCAAGGAGCTCGAGGGCATTCTGAGCCTCGCGGATGTCATCGACCCCAGCAAGCTTTCCGGCTCGATCAAATTTGGCGCCAAGGTCACTCTGGTTGACGAGGACACCGACGAGGAAAAAACCTGGCAGATCGTGGGCGAGCATGAGGCCAATGTCGAGGCAGGTCTGTTGAACATCAAATCCCCCATTGCGCGCGCTCTGATTGGCAAAGAAGAAGGCGACAGCGTCGAGGTCCGCACGCCGGGTGGTGTGCGTGGCTACGAAATTCTGACCATCCTCTACGCATAGGGCCTGCATCCGGGGGCAGAGCAAGGCATCACAATGGTTCCTCTTGCCTCTGCCCCTGAAACCGCTAGCCTAGTAGTAACCCATTACAAACCTGCTCTAGTTTTCGGATTGCGAACCCGCCTATGACCGCCCAGGATGCCTCCAAACGCCCCTCTCCCCTTGCTGGGCGCGGCACCGATCCCGGACAAGCTGACGCTGGAATGGGCAGTGCCGAAGTCGTAGCCATCCTGCTCTCTGCGCTCTGGCTCTTGGTGGTCTTGGCCCTGTTCCTTCTGGCTCCGGCGGATCAGGGTCTGGCCCAGTGGACCCCAACCGTATTGACCGTTCTGGCCATTGTGATGCCGCTGGTGATGATCTGGGTTGGCACCACCGCATTGCGCTCGGCGCGGGTGATGCGCAGCGAAAGCCAACGACTGCAGGCTGCAATCGACAATCTGCGCCACAGCTATCTGTCCCATGTGCAGCAAACCGTAGCCACGGGCGAACCAACCGTGAGCCAAAAACTGGAAGAGATCGCCGAAACCGCCCGCAAGACGGAAACCGCACTGGCCACTTTCCAGAGCAGTCGCCATGGCCCTACCCGCCCAGCCATTCCGGCCGAAGCCACCAAACTGGCCACCGAGGATCAGGGCAGCCTGGCGCTTGGCACCTCCGCCGAGGACATGGCCCCCCCGCTGCCTGCAGAGCAGTTCATCCGAGCGCTGAACTTTCCCGAAACAGCCGAAGACGAAGACGGGTTTTCCGCCCTGCGCGCGGCGCTCAAAGACCGCAAAGCCGCCAAGGTTGTGCAGGCTGCTCAGGATGTGCTGACGCTGCTGAGCCAGGATGGCATCTATATGGATGATCTGCGCCCTGACATGGCCCGCCCCGAGATCTGGCGGCAATTTGCTCAGGGCACACGCGGCCGCGCCGTAGCCGCCCTTGGCGGGGTGCGCGATCGCACCTCTTTGGCGCTGACCTCGGCCCGGATGAAACAGGACCCCATTTTCCGGGATGCGGCGCATCACTTCCTACGTCGCTTCGACCGGATGTTTGCAGAGTTTGAAACCGAGGCCAGTGATGGTGAGATCTCAGCACTGGGCGACACCCGTACCGCCCGCGCCTTTATGCTGCTGGGGCGAGTTGCGGGAACGTTCGACTAGCGCGCAGATCTTTCTCGGCAGGGGGCTTTGCCCCCTCGCGCCACAGGCGCTCACCCCCAGGATATTTTGGGCCAAATGAAATCAGCCCCTCTTCATTTGGCTTTAAATATCCCGGAGCGCGAGGCAGAGCCTCGCATCTGGCCGTTTTACAGGCGGAAACTGTCGTAGGGGATAAAGCGCACAGGGTCGCCTGGATGGATCGCCAGAGCACCATCACCCAACTCTACCAGGCCTTCGGCCCAGCTGAGACCCGAGATACGGCCAGAGCCTTCGGATTTAAACACCTCGACCTGACCATCGCGCACCCGCGCGCGCAGATATTCGCGTCGTCCCGTTTTTTTGCGTTTGGCAAAATCGGCGGGCAGCTCAAACCCCTGCGGCTGCAGCCAATTGGTGCCCGCCATCTGCCCCATGGCCGGGCGGGCAAAGATCAGCGTACAGACCAGGGCTGCCACTGGGTTTCCCGGCAAACCAAAGACTGGCACGCCGTTCCAGACAGCCAATGCCAGTGGGCGGCCTGGTTTCAGGGCGATGCGCCACTCCTGAAGGGCCCCGCTTTCGCGCAGCAACGCCGAGACATGGTCTTCGTCCCCAGCTGAGGCACCCCCACTGGTGAGGATCACATCCACCTCAGTCGCTGCAGCATTCAGCCGGGCGCGCAGGGCGGCCCGGTCGTCGGACACCCTGCCAAGATCCACTGGCAAAAATCCCATTTGCCGGAGCAGCGCCAGAAGCATCGGCCGGTTGGCATCATAGATCTGACCCGGCGCGGCCACTTCACCGACCTCGCAAAGCTCATCTCCGGTAGACAGCACCCCGACCCGCAGTGGCTTGTAGACCTCCACTTCGGACACACCTGCAGCCGCAGCAAGGGCCAGATCGGCTGGGGTCACCACCCGCCTGGCCGTTAAGACAGCCGCGCCCCGGGAAAAATCCTCCCCTGCTCTGCGGGTATTCGCGCCCTGCTTAAGAGGTCCGCGAAAGGCGATTTCGCCACTTCCCAGGGTCACATCCTCTTCCAGAATAACCGTGTCCACTCCCGCTGGCAGCGCGGCCCCAGTCAAAATGCGGATGGCCTGCCCCGCAGGCACAGCCCCCTCATAGGCCAGCCCAGCTGCGGCGCGCCCGGGCACCAGAGGCAGGACATGAGCGCCCTCTGCCACGGCACCAGCAAAGCCGTAGCCATCTACCGCCGTGTTTGGCAGCGCCGGGTTTGAACGTTTGGCGATGACATCCGCTGCCAGCACCCGACCCAGAGCTTTGGTCAGCGGCAGGCTCTCGCTAGGGACCACCCTCCGCACCCGATCCCGCAGCAGCGCCAGGGCTTCATCCACCGGGGTCCAATCGACACCGGCGGGTAGCGAAAAGCAATCATTGCGCAGAGGTGGTGGTGTCAGGGTCATCGGCATCCTGCCTTTACAAAAAGGAGCTAAAGCGTCAGCTCTGCGGCGATAAAATCCGCAATCGCTGTGGTGTCGTCCAGATCAAAAACCTGCTGTTCGCAGTTCAGCGGCACGTCACTGGCCAGGGCGCGAATGCTGGAATCCTGCGGTGCGATCAAGGGCTGGCCGGCAACAGCGCGGTGAGCCTCGATCTTGGGGTGAGCCTCGCGTTTATATCCCTCGACCAGCACCAGATCCACCGGTGACAGCCGCGCCAGCAGCGCTGCCAGCGGCGGCTCTTGGGCCCCGCGCAGCTCCTGCATGATGGCAATGCGATAGGTCGAGGCCAGCACCACCTCCGAGGCCCCGGCCATGCGGTGTCGGTGACTGTCGGTACCGGGCTGGTCCACATCGGTGCTGTGATGCGCATGTTTGATGGTTGAGACCGTCAGGCCACGTTCGGTGAACTCGGAGACCAAACGTTCCATCAGCCCGGTCTTGCCGCAATTCTTCCAGCCGGTGACACCGTAGATTTTCATCTGAGCAGCTCCTCTGCCCGGCGCAGATCTGCGGGCGTGTTGACGTTGAAGAAGGGATCAAAGGGGGTGGCCTCGAACAGGGCTTCGCACCCGCCGTGCTGATCGGTCCAGAGCACCACCTTACGCAGCCCCCCCTTCAGGGCCACGCGCAGATCATCCCGCAGGGCAACCGGCCAGAGGCCAAAGGTGGGATGGCGATTGACCTTGCTGCGGCCGCCGGATTTCAACTCTTCGCCGGTGCGCGGTGTGGTGGCCAGAACCAGCGGATGTTCCTGCCCTGCAGAGGCGGCACCCAGTCGCGCCACCAAGTCCTGCGGAAAGAAAGGCGTATCCGCAGCGGCAGTGACGATTGCCTCTGCGCCCTGCTCGGCGGCCCAATCGAGCCCAGCCAGCACGCCCGCAAGCGGTCCGGCAAAGCCTTCGATTGTGTCGGCGACCACTGGCAAGCCCAGATCAGAGAACCGCGCAGCATCGCCATTGGCGTTGAGCGCCAGGCCTGCGACTTGCGGCGCCAGCCGGTCGCGGACACGGGTCAGCAGGCTCTGGCCGCCGATCTGTAACAGCCCCTTGTCGCCACCGCCCATGCGGGTGGCGAGACCTCCTGCAAGAATTACACCGAGCGGTTTGGTCATAGAATGTAGCCCTCTTGCTTTGGCCAAGGTGGCGTTTTGAAGACGACGAACAACAGAATGCAGAGCGATATGGGCAAGACCCAAACTGTAGTTTTCAGACCCAAGAGAGCCACAGCAAGGAGCGTAACCCATAGGTTCATTCGAATACGCCGAGCCGCAGACCTGGTGGTTTTTTGCATTCCCCCCAATTTGGGCAACCCCCATAAAAAGAAGCGACGGCCCGCAAGGCGATGTGCTGCCTTGTCCGCAGATGAGCTAGCCGACCACTCTAGCGCATGCAGTGGAACCCATTCCACGGCCTCTCTCTGAGTCTTTGGATAGGTTCCAATGGCAGCGTCCACAATTCTCTTGTCCTCGGGTCCATACCAAAGCCCATAACCAAAACCGGCTACAAACACGAAAGACATCAGCGATTCATCAATATGGCTTTCCAAGAAAAGATAAATCTCACTCAAGATGTCAATCATCTCTCCCCCTTCCGCTTATGCTTCTTGCCCTCCTGCGGCACCGATTTGGGATCCATATCGCGCTCCAACCGTTCATCGCCGGACAAGCAGGTAAACCGCTGCCCCTTCATGCGCCCAATCAGGGTGAGGCCGACCTGCTGCGCGATCTCAACACCCCAGGCGGTAAAGCCCGAGCGCGAGGCCAGCACCGGAATCCCCATCATCGCGGTTTTGATCACCATTTCCGAGGTCATCCGCCCCGTGGTATAGAGGATCTTGTCCGAGGCCGAGACGCCTTCTGAGAGCATCCAGCCGGCGATCTTGTCCACCGCGTTGTGGCGGCCCACGTCCTCCATATAGACCAGCGGGCGATCGTGGTGGCACAGCACCGTGCCATGGATCGCGCCGGCCTCAAGGTAGAGCGAGGGGGTGCGGTTGATCTTATGCGCCAGCGCATAGAGCCAGGAGGTTTTGACCGGGGTGGCGGGCAGCTGCACATTCTCCAGCCCCTCCATCATATCGCCAAAGACCGTGCCTACGGCGCAGCCAGAGGTGCGGGTCTTTTTCTGCAGCTTTTCCTCATGGCTGGTCTCCACTGCGGTGCGCACCACCACGGTTTCCAGCTCTTCATCAAAATCCACCCGCGTAACCACGTCATCGGGCAGCAACATGCCCTGATTGCGCAGAAAGCCCAGCGCCAGATATTCGGGGTAGTCGCCAATGGTCATGGCGGTGACAATTTCCTGCCGGTTCAGATAGATGGTCAGCGGGCGTTCCTCGACCACCGACAGATCCACAAGCCTGCCGTGTTCATCTCGGCCCTGCACCGGACGGGTGAGCCCTGCGCGGCTGGGGTCAGGCGCAATCAGATAGTCGGCCATGATTTCTGTGAGGTCAGATTTTATTACCAATTGCAAAACCTCTGTAAGCTGCCTAGCTATTCGGCAGTCAATCTAGGACGCACGCATGGCAAGCACCACACCGAAATCCCTGTTTTTGAAAGGACTGGTCGATAGCCTGCCCTTTCTGCTAGTGGCCAGTCCTTTTGGCCTGCTTTTTGGCGTCTTATCCGCCGAAGCGGGACTAAATGTCCTTGAGGCTCTGGCTTTTTCCCTCGCAGTCTTCGCCGGCGCGGCCCAGTTCACCGCCCTACAACTGCTGCAAGAGAACACGCCTCTGCTGATCGTGCTCACCTCGGCGCTGGCGGTGAACCTGCGCATGGGAATGTATTCTGCGTCTTTGACGCCCTACCTTGGCGCAGCGCCGATGTGGCAGCGCGCCATTGCGGCCTATCTGACCGTGGATCAATCCTATGCCCTGTCGATCGTAAAGTTCGAAGACGAACCTGAGATGAGCTTGCCCCAGCGCATGGCTTATTTCTTTGGCACCACCTCGGTGATTGCGCCCAGTTGGATGGCCGCCACCGTGGTCGGGGCCTGGGTTGGCGCTCAGATCCCGGCAAGCTGGGGGTTGGACTTTGTCCTGCCGCTGGCTTTTCTGGCGATGATCGGGCCGATGCTGCGCACGCCTGCCCATATGGTTGCCTGTTTTGTGGCCATTGTCGCCTCTTTGCCCGCCACGCTGATGCCGCATAATCTGGGTCTGATCGTCGCCGGTCTGGCCGGCATGATGGCGGGTGCGCAGACTGAACTCTGGCTTGAACAGGCCGCCGCCCGCAGCAAAGCCAAGCAGGAGACTGCGCCATGAGCACATTTGACCAAACCAGCCTCTGGATTGTGATCATTGGCATGGCCGTGGGCAGCTTCGCGCTGCGCTTTGCCTTTATCGGATTTATGGGCGGCCGTCAGATGCCGGACTGGCTGATGCGGCATCTGCGCTACACGGCGGTGGCCATTCTGCCCGCATTGGTTACGCCCCTGGTTGTCTGGCCCTCCCCGACAGGCGGAGAGACCAGCCTGCCGCATCTGGCCGTGGCGGCGCTGACCTTTGCTGTGGGCTACCTCACCCGCAATGTGCTCTGGGCGCTGCTCAGCGGTGTTAGTGGGTTTTTGCTGCTGTTCTTGCTCGGCTAAGCAGAAAACAAAACGGCTGAGCCGGTTTCCCAGGCTCAGCCGCTCCAATCTTTGGTCGCCCCCTACGAGCGTTACTCGCTCTGCGTGGTCTCGTAATTCAGGACAACATTGCCCTCTGCCAGGGCTTTTTGCAGATCCGCATCGTCATCCTCAAAGTATTTTGTGGTGACAACACCCGGCAGCGCGGCGAATTGCTCGGACAGTTTCACCGGATAAAAGGTGGTCTGAACCCCCTCCAGCCCCGGAATTTGTTTCAGGATCGAGGAGGTCGAATTGGCGCAATAGGCCCCTGGCACCCGTCCATTTGAGATCGCCAGCTCATAGGCGCGCTGTGCCTGAGCAGGGGTCACTTCGAGCCGCTGCATCACCACATGATGGGTGCTGCGGGCATGTGCACCGCGATAGGCCAGCACCACGCCGGGGGTGATGCCAAACAGCACGTCATTCCGTTCCGGCACAACATCGGCATAAAAAGAGCCCGCTGGATCAAAAATGATCCGCTCAGAGGCGTTGATCATCAGCGATGTATGGCCGCCAGATCCGGTCCGGTTGTTGACCATGGTAAAGAGCGTTAGCGCCGGAGGCCCACTGTGCACGTATCGCGCCGCCGCAAGAGTCGGCGCATCGGCATTAGGCTTCTTCTGGGCCGCACAGCCCGCCAGCGCAATACAGCTCGCAAAAAGAGCCGCACGCAGAGCAATGCGGCCCGGCGTCCGGCGTCCAAACGCTTTACCAAATGTCATGGGCAAGGAATCAGGTCGCAAATACGGCGAGGAACAGCGCCAGGACCACCAGGAAGATGGTGAAACGCGTGGTGAAGGTGATGAAACCTGCATAGGTGTCTTCTTGAACTTTGCAGTCCATGGTGCCGTGTTTATGTTCAGCCATGACGGATCTTTCTATTCGCGAATGTTTTTTGCTGAATACTGGATTTCAAATTGCCTGTCACCACGTCATTGGCGCGCAGGGGGGCAAAAACCCGGAGCTGCGACCAATCCGCCGCCCCTTTTGCCCTGCGCCCGGCAGGCGCAACAGCCCCTGCCCGTAGGATCTGGTTGGCATATCTGGCTTTGTGCCGAATCAAATCCTGCCTGCCCCGCCCCCGGCCAGGACCAGCCGAGGGGCATCAACGAGCCTGAAGAGAAATCAGCTCTCCA
Source organism: Phaeobacter sp. 11ANDIMAR09 (assembly GCF_001294455.1). GTDB lineage: Bacteria > Pseudomonadota > Alphaproteobacteria > Rhodobacterales > Rhodobacteraceae > Pseudophaeobacter. The sequence goes on along the minus strand of NZ_LIKT01000004.1, from coordinate 97,230 downwards.
GATCGCTGGCCAGACGGAAGCCGATACGATTGGCGGGCACTTCTTGGCGGGGTTTTGGCAGAGCGCGCAGCATCACGTTCATCTGGCTCACATGCTGTACCAGCTGGGTCTTTCCACCCGTGCCATCGGTGCCATAGAAGGTCACGATATCAGGATCGTAATAGCCCATGCCCTCGATCCGCAGCACCCCGGCGTCGCCGCCAACAAAGCCCATGGCAACCTCGTGCTCGCCATCCAGCTGCTTCTCGAAGTTCTGGATGTAAAGGATCAGACGCTCATAGGCCCAGCGCGCCTGGCTCTTTCGCTCATCCGTCTTTTGCAGGGGCTCTGGCACTTCGGTCAGGCCATTTTTGGCCTCGGGGTCCGCGTGGACCTCGTGCACACAGGGCATTGCCGCGGCCTCAACAGCCTCGGCGCTGGTTGAAATCTTGTTGTCCATGGTCTCTCACTCCCCGCCATATTCTGGCCGGGAGCTGCCCCGGCACCTAGTCTTTGCTCTGATACAGCCAGGCCCCGTTGTCGCCTTTGATCCGGCTGACGCGACCTGTGCGGTACAGATGATTGACATGGGCCACCGCCTCGACCAGTGCAAGCCCATATTCACCCTCGCCAATCTTACGCTTGAACAGAGGCGCAAAACAATCGGCAGCGCTGCGGGGTTGATCCAGATGCCCCATCAGCCGCTCCAGCGCGCCGTGGTGATTGTCAATCAGCTGCCGCATCCGCAGCGGCAGACGGGTAAAGGGCAGCTTATGCCCGCCCAGGGCCAGGTGATCCGGGCGCGCCAGGGGCGCCAAACGTTCGCAGGCCTCCAGCCATTCCCCCAAAGGGTCGGCCATGGGTTCGGTGGCATAGACGCCGATATTGGGACTGATCGAGGCCAGAACCTGATCGCCGGTGATCACGAGATTGTCATCGCGACTCCAAAGCGTGACATGTTCGGGCGCATGGCCATTGCCCATATGCACATCCCAGTCGCGCCCGCCCATTCGAAACACATCATCCTGTTTGACGCGGGTAAAGCCCAGCGGCATCGGATAGACTGTATCGGCAAAATTGAAGGGCCGGTCTGCAACGCGTTTGGCATAGATCTCAGAATCCATCCCCGCAGTGCGGTAATAGGCCAGCGTCTCCTCGGGCCATTGCTCCTGCACATCGAGCGTCAGCATCCGGGCAAACAGCCAGGCGGTGCGGCTGGTCACCAGCTCGGCGCCGTGTTGCGACTGGAACCAGCCCGCAAGGCCGATGTGATCGGGGTGATGGTGGGTGCCAACAACCCGCGACACCGGCTTGCCCTTCAGGGGGCCTGCCATCAGCCCCTCCCAAATTTCGCGGCTCTTGCGGGTATTGAAACCGGTGTCGACCACGGTCCAGCTGTCGCCCTCGTCCAGAGCATAGATATTGACGTGGTCCAGCTTCATCGGCAGCGGTTGACGCATCCAGAGGACACCCTCGGCGACCTCTATCGCTTCACCCAGCGCGGGAGGTTCGGTCCAGGGGGTGCGTGGGCCTACTTCGGGAACACTTGCCATGATCAGCCCACCATTTCGTCAAGAGTAAGCGCCATAGTGCCGGCGGCACCTTCCTGCACATGGGTCAGCAGGCCCGCGTGTTCCGGTAGCATCCGTTTGATGTAGAAGCGCGCCAGTTTCTCGCGCGGGCCACCCTTGTCGGCGATGGCCGCCGAAAGGTGGTAATGCCCGCCCAGAACCCGGGCAAAGGCGCGCAGGTAGGGTGCTGCCCCGGCAAAGCGATCCTGCAGATTGTCCTGCTCCACCAGCCATTCGGTGGTTTCGCGCAAAGATTCGCAGGCCTGCCAGACCGCCTCGCCCATATTGGGGTGGGTCGCCCGCGCCCCCTCGGCCTGGGCTTCGATCTCGTCGATGATACGATGGGCCATATCGCCGCCGTCCATCATCTTACGCGCCACCAGGTCCATGGCCTGAATGCCATTGGTGCCCTCGTAGATCGAGGTCACCCGCACATCGCGCAAGAACTGCGCCGCGCCGGTTTCTTCGATAAAGCCCATGCCGCCATGCACCTGCACGCCGAGGTCCGCAATCCGAATACCGGTATCAGTGCCAAAGGCCTTGGCAATCGGGGTGAGGAAGGCCGCGCGGGTCTTCCAATCCCCCTCATCCGTGGCAGTGCCCATATCGATGGCATGGGCACAGGCCAGCATGATGGCGCGCGCGGCATAGGTATCGGCCTTCATCTCCATCAGCATGCGGCGCACATCAGCGTGATCGGCAATCACCCCCGAGGCGCTCTTGCCCTGTTTGCGCTCCAGCGCATAGGCAAGCGCCTGCTGATAGGCCGCCTCGCCGATACCGACGCCCTGGCCGCCAACGCCCAGACGCGCATTGTTCATCATAGTGAACATCGCCGCCATGCCGCCGTGTTCCGCGCCCACAAGCCAGCCCTTGGCGCCGTCATATTGCATCACGCAGGTGGGGCTACCGTGCAGGCCCAGCTTGTGCTCCAGGCTCACCACTTTCAGATCATTTGCCGCCCCCAGGCTGCCATCCGCATTGGGCAGATATTTGGGCACCAGAAACAGCGAAATCCCCTTGGTTCCCGGCGCACCATCCGGCAGACGTGCCAGCACCAGATGACAGATGTTTTCGGCAAAATCATTGTCACCCCAGGTGATATAGATCTTCTGCCCGGTCACCGCATAGGTGCCATCACCATTGGGCACGGCTTTGGAACTCAACGCCCCGACATCCGAACCGGCCTGTGGCTCGGTCAGGTTCATGGTTCCGGTCCATTCGCCGGAAATCAGCTTGGGCAGGAACATCTCCTTCAGCGCATCACTGGCATGGTGTTCCAGCGCCTCGATCTCGCCATGGCTCATCAACGAGGCCAATTGCAGCGCCAGACAGGCGCCCGCCATCATTTCATTCACTGCAGCGGTCACAGTTTGAGGCAGCCCCATGCCACCGTTTTCGGGGGAAGCGCTGATCCCGACCCAGCCGCCTTCCGCAATGGCCTTCCAGGCCTCCGGAAACCCGGGTGAGGTCCGCAGCACACCGTTTTCCAAAACCGCAGGCTGCAGATCCCCGCCCCGGTTCAGCGGCGCCATAACCTCATCACAGAGCTTGCCCGCCTCCGAAAGGATCGCCGCGACCAGGTCGCTGCTGGCCTCGCTAAAGCGATCGGTTTGAGCGACCTGATCAAAGCCAATCACGGTGCTCAGCAGGAATTCGTATTCGGATAGGGGGGCACGGAAGGTCATGGGCGTCCTCTTGGCGGCCTTGGGGATAATCGCGGACGCAGGCTTGGCATTGCCCAAACCGCCCGGTATGTCTGTGGCGCTAACTTTATAGCTGACCGATTACCTAACCTTCGCCCTCTTGCAATCAACCAAAACGCCGCGTCACCGAGAATGCCCCAGGATACCGCCCAAAATGCAACGCAAGTGCTGGACGCTTCGCCCGACGGGATTGCCCGTGCGGCACAGCTGTTGCGCCAGGGCGATCTGGTCTCCTTTCCGACCGAGACGGTCTATGGGCTGGGTGCCGATGCCCGACGTGGCGAGGCCGTGGCCGCGATCTATGCCGCCAAGGGGCGACCCAGCTTCAATCCGCTGATCGCGCATGTGGCCTCGGTTCAGGCGGCCAGGCGCTACGGTATCTGGAATGACTGGGCCGAGTGCCTGGCGCACGCCTTCTGGCCTGGGCCTCTGACGCTGGTGCTGCCGCTGAAGCCGGGGCATGGCATCTCCGAACTGGTGACGGCGGGGCTTGAGACGCTCGCGCTGCGGGTGCCGGCCCATCCCACTGCGCAGAAACTGCTGGCGGCACTGGACGGGCCGGTGGCCGCGCCCTCGGCCAACCCTTCGGGGCGCATCAGCCCCACCACGGCGGACCATGTTCTGGCGGGACTCTCGGGGCGGATCGCTGCCGTGGTTGCCGATGGCGCCTGCGCGGTTGGCGTGGAATCAACGATTTTAGGCCTGGCAGGGGACGCGCCCGTGCTGCTGCGCCCCGGCGGTCTGGCCGCCGAGGAGATCGAGGCGGTGCTGGGACAGCCCCTGGCGGGCCGAGACCTCCATGACCCCCTGACAGCGCCCGGCCAGCTCTTGTCGCATTATGCGCCACAGGCGCGGGTGCGGCTCAATGCAACCCTGCCCCGCGCGGGCGAATGCTACCTGGGATTTGGCCCCTACCGTGGCGCCCGCGCCAACGATCTCAGCCTCTCTGACAGCGGCGATCTGGCGGAAGCGGCTGCCAATCTCTTTGGCCATCTGCACCACCTGGATGCCCAAGCCATGCCCATTGCCGTGGCCCCCATCCCCGAGACCGGCCTTGGGGTCGCCATCAATGACCGGCTGCGCCGCGCCGCTGCGCCCCGCGATGCGGTGTTACCAGAGCAGCGCTAAGCGGTAGGTCGGCATCACGCCGTGCCGGCACTGGCCGAAAGCGACAGGGGATCAATCCCCAGCGAGCCCAGCGCCGCGCCCCATTTTTCGACATCTGGTGTTTCAAAGATCAAGGCATCTGTGCTCTCAGTCGTCAGCCAGCCATTGGCGATGATCTCCGCTTCCAGCTGCCCCGGCCCCCAACCGGCATAGCCAAGCATGATCAACAGCTTCTCCGGCCCCTTGCCCTGGGCGATATCCTCCAGAATATCCAGCGTCGCCGTCATGCTATAGCCCGGTGGCACCTCTAGTGAATTGATGCTGGATTGATAGTCCTTTGAGTGCAGCACAAAGCCCCGCTGGGTCTCCACTGGCCCACCAAAGCGGATCGCCTCTGCCCCTTTGTCCGGGTCGAGTACCGGAATCTCCAACTGCTCCAGCAGGTTGCCCAGCTGCACCTCTGGCGCGATCTTGTTGATGATCAGCCCCATGGCACCTTCGTCGCTATGCGAGCACAAAAAGATAACCGAATGCTCAAACCGAGGATCACCAATGCCCGGCATTGCGATCAATAGCTTCCCGGTTAGATCCATAATCTGCCCTTTCCTGTGGTCACAGCGATGTCCTGTCACCAGCATGACGCGCCGCTTGCCAAGGTGCAAGAGGCGCGCGGTGATGCGGTCACATCACCGCAGTTCAGCATTTAACCAGATCGTGACTTGGCAATTGCCCTGCAAGAGGCCATTTATATTCCCATGAATGAATGTAGCCCCACTCCCCTCTCGGCCAGCCCTGCCGAAAATCCCTCCACGGGCCTGGGCCGCAACCTGTGCACCGGCCTGGGTGCAGGGGTGGCTGCCAGCCTTGCCGCGCTGGCCTTGGCACTGGTCCCGCAGCTGGCCACAGCCCAAAGCGCCCTGCCAACCAGCATGGATGATTTGGTCCAGGTTGAGATCCTGGATGGCGGTCTTGCCTCGGACGGGAGCTATATCGGGGCTCTGCGCCTGACCCTTCAGCAAGGCTGGAAAACCTATTGGCGCGCCCCCGGCGAGGCCGGCATCCCGCCGCGCTTCACCTGGCGCGGCTCGCGCAATGTGGGTGAAATGTCGATGACCTGGCCCGCACCAGAGGTCTTTTCCACCTCTGGCTATCAAACCATCGGCTATCATGACCAGCTGGTGCTCCCCATTCGGATCACTCCCGAAAAGCCGGGCCGCCCGGTACGCCTGAAAGGGCGGATGGAGCTGGGCATCTGCAAGGATGTCTGCGTGCCCTCGGAGCTCTCCTTTGATCACCAGCTTGATTCTGGCGCCACGCGAAACCCGGCGATTGTAGCGGCCCTGGCCAGCCGCCCCTATTCCGCCCGCGAGGCCGGGGTCTCGGCCAGCACCTGCCGCCTGAAACCAACCCAATACGGCATCGAGGTCGAAGCCCGTATCACCATGCCCAGCGCCGGCGGCAAAGAGGTCGCGGTGATCGAATCCGGGTCCCCGCATGTGTTTGCCGGGGCCACCACAACCGCGCGCAGCGGCAAGACCCTGGTGGCCAAATCGGAATTACTGCCTGCGCGGGCAGGCAGCCTGCCTGCGGTGGATCGCTCGCAATTGCGGATCACCATACTGGGTCAGAACCACGCGGTGGATATCTCCGGCTGCACGGCCGGCTAGCAGCGCAATGATCCCAACATGACTGAAATCCTCCCCGCCCGCCCCGTTCTGGGGGCAATCGCCATTGTCTATCACCAGGACCAGGTCATTCTGGTGCAGCGCAAGACCCAGCCCAATGCGGGCTGGTGGGGGTTTCCAGGCGGACATGTGGAGATGGGCGAAACCGCCCTGCAGGCCGCCACGCGGGAGCTCTATGAGGAAACAGGTGTACAGGCCCGAGCAATTGACTATCTGACCAATATCGACGTGATGCTGCGGGATGGCGAGGGCGCGGTGCAAAAGCAATACCTGCTCACCGCAGTGCTTTGCGCCTATGAAAGCGGCTCCCCCGTCCCGGCTGATGATGCGCTGCAGGCTTGTTGGCTGCCCGTCGAAGGTCTGGAGGACAGCGGGCTGGAGCTGATTGATCAGGTCGCAGAGGTTGCCCGGCTTGCGCGCCACACAATGCGCAAGGCCAGTGACAAGGCCTGAGCCCTAGGCCGCCCGGCGTCGCCGCAGCCCGTAGGCCAGCGCCGCGCCAAGATAGGCCAGAAGCGACAATACCGCGATACCCGCCAGTGCCAGCAAAAGCCCCGCCCGCACCGGTTCCATCCCACCAAGACCCGGCAGTGCCGCGGCGAGTGCCGGGTGCAGGGCTCCGGTTGCCATCGCACAGCCCAGGCTGCCCCCGAGCCAGAGCACCTGCGCCACACCACTGCCGATCACCAGCCAACGCAGCGGGTTTGCCCTCCCGCGCAGCGCCCGACGCAACGCCGTCACCGGCCGCGCCATGTCCCGCTGGATCGCCACCAAAGCCGGCACAACCAACAGAACCAGCAACATGCCAAAGCCCAGGCCATAAACCAGGGTGATCACCGTAGGTTTCAGGAACTGCGCCTGTTGCGAGCTTTCATACATCAAAGGCGCCAGCCCTAAGACCGTGGTCAGGGTCGTCAACATCACCGGCCGCAACCGATCCGCCGCTCCGTCAATGATTGATGGAACCAGTCCTCGGGTTTCGGCATATTCATCGATGGTGGTGACCAAAACAATGGAATCATTGATGATGATCCCCGTCATCCCCAAGAGACCAATCACCGTGAACATGCTCAGCGGCACGCCCCAAAGGTAGTGCCCCCAGATGGTGCCCACCAGCCCAAAGGGAATGATCGCCATGACCACAAGGGGCCTGGTCCAGCTGGCAAAAATCCAGGCCAGCACCAGATAGATCCCCGCCAGGCATAGAATCAGCCCGGTGCGCGCATCATTAAGGAACTTATCTTCCTGCTCGCTAAGGCCTGAAAGACGCCATTCCACCTGACGGCGGCTGGCGATATTGGGCAGGATCTCTTCCTCCAGTGCCTTGCCGATATCGGCGGCACGGGCGGGATCATCCTCTGAGATATCCCCGGTGACGCTGATCAGGCGAATGCCGTTTTCCCGCCGCACGGTGGAAAACCCGGTGCGCTGACTGACCGAGACGATATCAGAGAGCGGCACATAGATGCCGCCGGGGCTGCGCATCAGAGTGCGTTCCAGGAAATCCGCCGTGAGCTCATTGCGGGGCAGTTCCACCCGGATTTCGGCGCTGCGCGGCCCATCGGGATAGGTCGCCGCCTCAATTCCATTCAGTCGTGCGCGCAGCGCCCGCCCCAGGGTGTCGATGGTAAAGTTCAGCGATTGCCCCTGTGGAGTCAGCTCCAGCACCACCTCTTCTTTATCATAGGCGAGGTTATCCTCTACCGCAGAAACCTCGGGGTAACGCAGCAGAGCGGTTTTCAGATCCTCCGAGGCGGCTTTCAGGGTCTGCACATCGGCGCCATAAAATTGCACATCCAGCGCGTCGCCACCGGGCCCCGAACGCCAGCTGCGAAAACTGACGGCTTCGGCCAGCGGGTGGTTTTGCACCTCCTCCTGCAGCTCTGCCACAAAGGCAAAGCTGGAGTACTCAGGCCGCAAATCCGCGTCGATCAGTTCGATCGAGATGCCGCCCAGCAGATCCTTATCCTTGGCATCCACCCCAGACATGCCGCGCCCGGCATTGCCGCCGACCTCGGCGATGACAAAATCCACCGGGTTGATGCCACCATAGCGCCCTGCAAAAGAGGCCCCGGTGGCGGCGGTGGCGCGCTGCATCTCCGCCATCATCGCCAGGGTATCGGCGCGGGTGGCGCCTTCGGCCATGGCAAAGTTACCGGTGACAGAGCCACGTTCCGGCGCGTTGAAAAACCGCCACTTCACGTCGCCGCCAATGAACAGCGCCATCTGGCTGGCCAGAATGGTTACGGCGCCGGCCAGCACCACATAGCGCGCCTGTACCACCAGCGACATCAGCGGGCGGAACAGATGGTCCCGGCACCAGCGAAAGCCGCGGTTGACCATGCGGTTGGGCCAGTCATACCAGTGATCCTTTTGCGCATGGGTCAGCGCATGGGCCATGTGATGCGGCAGGATCAAAAAGCACTCCATCAAAGAGGCCGCCAGCACCGCAATCACCGTAAAGGGGATGTCGCGGATCAAATCGCCAAAGCGCCCGCCAATAGCCGTGAGCCCAAAAAAGGCAATGATGGTGGTCAGCGTGGCGGCAAAGACCGGCATTGCCATGCGCCGAGCGGCATTTTCCGCCGCCTGCATCGGGGTCTCACCTAGGCGGCGCACCCGGAAATCGGCGTGCTCGCCCACCACGATGGCATCATCCACCACAATGCCCAGGGTGATGATCAGGCCAAAGAGGCTGATCATATTGATGGTGATGCCAGCGGCATACATCAGCGCTACGGCGGCAAACATCGCCGCCGGAATACCCGCCGCCACCCAAAAGGCAATACGGCTATTGAGGAATAGGAACAACAGGGCCAGCACCAGCCCAAGCCCCATCAAGCCGTTGTCGATCAGGATATTCAACCGGTCGGAAATGGCTTCAGCGCGGGTGCGGATCAGCTCGGCCTTGACACCCTGCGGCAGGGTGGTTTGCAGGGCTGCAACCACCTCCTGCACCTGGGTCTGAATGGCAATGGCATTGCCCTGATCCGAACGGTCCACCCGGATCGACATGGCCGGGTTCTCCCCGACAAAATAGGATCTGTTCCGGTCCACGCCTTCGCGGGTGACCTGCGCCAGATCGCCAATGGTCAGCACCGAGCCATCCGCCTGGGTAAGCAAGACAATGCCTTCGATCTCTTCCGGGCTGCGCTTTTCGCGTCCCGTGCGCACCCGGGTATTGGCCCCGGTGACATCACCAGCCGGATCTGCGTCCACCTCGGCCGCGATGGCGCTGGCGATATCGCTCATGGTGATGTCATGAGTGATCAGGCTGTAAGAGGGCACCTCGACCAGGGTCTGCGGCGCGGCCAGGCCGCGAATGGTGGTGCGGGTAACACCCACCTCAAAGAGGCGCACCACCAGTTCATCAGCAAAGAGCCCCAGCTGCTCGGGGGCCAGTGGTCCCGAAATCACCACATCCGTCACCCGATCGCGCCAGGCGCCGCGTCGCACTGTGGGGTCATCCGCCTCTTCTGGCAGCGTGGTGATGGTATCCACTGCGGATTGCACGTCATCCGCCGCCAGCGCCATATCCCAACCGGGTTCAAAATCCAGTACAATCGAGGCGGTACCTTCACGCGAGGAGGCGCTGCTTTCCTGCACCCCGTCCACAGCCAGAAGCGTCGGCTCCAGCACCTGCACGATGGCCCCGTCCACATCCTCAGGCCCGGCCCCGTCCCAGGTGACATTCACGGTCACAGACTCAACAATGACATCTGGGAAAAACTGCGCCCGCATCTTTGGGATCGCCGCTGTGCCCAGCAGCAAGAGCACCAGCAACAACAGGTTGGCGGCGGTGCGGTGGCGGGTGAAATAGCTCAGCAAACCGCCAGCTGGACGAGACAGATCACGCATGGATTATCCCCCCATCCGGGCTTCGATCCTATTGACCAGCTTGGCCGGAACCTGCGCCTTGGCCAGGGCCGCCAGCATCCGCTCCTTGGCGGCTTCTGGCAGACGGGCACTGCCTTCGATGGCGGCCACCAGTTTGGCGCGACGCTCCTCCGAAAGCTCAATCATTTCAGGCACGGGTACCGCAGCGGCTTCTGCGCCTCGATGCAGGGGACGCACCCGAATACCAGCCCCCAAGAGCGGCGTACGCCCGGTGACCACCTGACGTCCCGCAAGCCCAGCGCCCCGGATCAGCACATCATCGCCCTGTCGGCGCATCAGCTCGACCGGCAAAGCCTCCAGTCGATCCTCCGCGCTTAGTACCAGAACGGTCCCGTCAGAGCCCAGCGCCGAAGAGGGCACCCGCGCCACGGCCCCAAGCGGTGGCTCACTCACCATGACGGTAACAAAATCGCCCGGTTTGAACCCCGGGGTCAGATCCAGACTGGCATAGAGCAGACGTCCGGTCTGCCCATCGCCCACTGCACCACTGGCGCGCGACAGCTGACCGTTTGCCTCGAGCCCGGCACCGGCCGCATCCAGCGTCACCCGCACGGGTGCCTGGGTCAGATGCCCCTCTGCGCCCAGCAAACGCGCATATTGCAGGGTGGAGACACGAAACACCGCCTCCAACTGATCGGCATCGACCAGTTCCGCCAGTTTTTCATTGGCTGAGACCAGGCGTCCCTCTACCAGAGTCACGGCCTGAAGCGTGCCATCAAAGCGGGCGCGCAGGGTGGTATCGGCCAGGTCGCGGGTGGCGGTATCCAAAGCGATCTGGCTGCGTGCAACGCGGGTTGCGGCCTGATCAACCCGGGCTTCGGCCTGGCTGACCGCCTGACGACGTGAAATCACCGATTGGCGGGCCTGCACCGCTGTCAGCTCAGCGGCCTCAACCGCCGCCGTGGTGCCGACGCCACGCGCCTGCAGATCCAGCTGGCGCTGATGCGCGCGGGCGCGCAGCTGCGCCTGATCCTGGGTTGCTTCCAACTCGTCATTGGCAAGAATGAGATCCCGGCCCGCGTCACGTTCTTCGGCGCGGGAATCCAGCATGTCCGCCTCCGCCTCTTCCAAAGCCGCCTGCGCATCTGATGGATCAATCTGCATCAGAATCTCGCCTGCGCGCACCACGCCGCCTTCTTCAAACCGATCCGACAGCTGGGTGATCCGCCCTCCCTGGGCGCTGCGCAACTCCAGCGTGCGGCGGCTTTCAACCCGGCCAAAAGCGATCAGCTCAGGAGTGATCTCTGCCAGCTCAGCGGTGACAAGGTTCACTGCAAAAATGCGTTCGCGCACTGGGGGCTTGCGGGGCTCGGCATTCATCCGCGTCTGCACAGCCCCAATGACCATCTGCCCCGCATAGAGCATCAGCGCAGCCGTAACCGCAGCCAGAAACAAACCCGTCAAACTATGCCGCAAAAAGCGCATGCTCTGTTCCCTTTGGTGGCCGGGGACCTCCCCGTGCTACCTTATCAATTTAGCTCTTGCACCAAAGACGGCACCGCACCGGGAGCGCTCCCGGGGCAGTAACCATTGGCAGATATCACTGAACATAGTGTTCGTCTTGATGTTTTACACGCGCAGCAGCGTCACTTCCGTCGCTGGGTTTCGGTCAAACGTGGCATTATTTCCACAAAATTGCAGGGGCGGTGGCGATAATCGAGCTGAAAGGCCAGGATTTCATCCCAACCATCCTTGCAGGCCCCAGGGCTGCCCGGCAAGGCAAACAGATAGGTGCCGCCCGCTACGCCGCCCGTAGCACGGGACTGCACCGCCGAGGTGCCGATCTTTTTCATCGATACGATGGTGAAGACAGTGCCAAAGGCCTCGATCTCTTTTTCATAAACGTCGCGATGCGCCTCAACCGAGACATCCCGCCCCGTAAGCCCGGTGCCCCCCGTTGAGATCACCACATCCACCTCTGGATCAGCGACCCAGGTCCGCAGTTGATCTGCGATCTCTGCGCGCTCATCCGGCATGATCTTACGATCCGCCAGGACATGCCCCGCCGCCTGCAGCCGATCCACCAGCACCTGGCCCGAGCGATCCTCCTCGAGGCTGCGGCTGTCAGAAACGGTGAGAATGGCGATACGAACCGGAATGAACTCCATGGTTTCATCGATACGTGACATAGCAGACCTCATGTCTTTTGCAAAAGCGCGAGCCTGAGAGCCAGCCCCGCAAATATTCCCGCCGAGATCCGGCCCAGCCAGATGCCCGCGCGCGTGCCCGGTGCCAGAAGCCGCCCGGCTGCACTGCCAAAGACTCCAACCAGCCCATTGATGACAAAGCCGCCCAGTGCCAGCACCAGCCCAAAGATCAGGAATTGCCCCAGCACCGGCCCGGCCTCCGGCACCACAAACTGCGGCACAAAGGCCAGAACAAACAGGATCACCTTTGGATTGGTGAGATTGACCCAGAACCCAGCGCGAAAGCTATGCGCTGCGGGGGGCTGGGGCATATCCGTTGACGGCAAGGGCGCCTTTAACGCGCTCCAGGCCAGATAGAGCAGATAGGCAACGCCAAGCCAGCGAATAACATCAAACAGCGCGGGCTGGCTGTTCACCACCGCCCCGAGCCCCAGCCCGGCCAGCGCCACATGCACCATGCCCCCGGCAGAGATCCCGGCACTGGCCGCCAGCGCTGATCCGCGCCCGCCCCGTAGCCCCTGGCCGAGACAGAACATCATATCGGCGCCGGGTGTCAGGTTCAGGGCCAGCGCCGCCGGGACAAAGGCGAGCAGGGTAATCGGATCAATCATGGTGTGATCTCAAAGAAGCTAGGCTCCGGGCCCAGGTTTGCCGTCACAGTGCGATCAAGCTGACCGCGAAACCCCCAGCTGTCGTGAATATGGCCAAAGAGCGCCAGCTGCGGCTGCAATCGTTCCACCGCCTGCAGGATCGACTGCGCCCCGACGGAGAGTCCGGTCGAAGTTTCATCTCCCTGACCCTTGGGCGGGGAATGGCAGACCAGGAGATCGGCGCGGGTGCAGCGCGACAAAAGCCGCTCGGCTTCTTTTTCAGACAGGTCAAAGGACCAATCGCCAAAGGGCGTTTCAGGCACCCCTCCGCCCAGGCCAAAGATCTGCAGCCCTTCGATATCCAGCGCCTCACCGTGCAGCACATGCATGCCCGGCAGGGCGGCCGCGCGCAGTTCCTCGGCGCTTTCGGCATTGCCCGGCACGGTGATCAGCGGCTTTGTGATACCCGCCAAAAGCGCCATGGCCCGGTCCAGGCCCTTGCGATGGTTGCAGAAATCCCCAGCGCCAATCACCAGATCCGCCTGCGCGCTGGCTGCAACCAGCTCTGCCGCATGGGAGGCACTGAGGTGCAGATCGGAGAAGGCCATAATTTTCATCTGAGAGTAATCCCTAGTTTGCAGAGCCCAGCCGCGCCTTCAGCTCCAGCAGATCCGCCCAGGCGGCGCGTTTTTGCTCGGGCTGACGCAGCAGATAGGCCGGGTGGAACATTGGCAGCACAGGCTTGCCCCAGGCCTCGGCCCAGGTGCCGCGCAGCCGGGTGATACCGCGTTTGCCCAGCACCGCCTGACAGCTGATATTGCCCATCAGCACCAGGACCTCCGGCTGGGCAAGTTCCACATGGCGCTCCAGAAAGGGCAGCATCATGTCGATTTCCTCAGCACTGGGATCGCGGTTTTGCTGCGGCCGCCAGGGCAGCACATTGGTGATATAGACGTTTTTGTCCCGTCCCAGATCAATGGCGTCAAGCATCCGGTCCAGCAATTGCCCCGCCGCGCCAACAAAAGGTTTGCCCTGCTGGTCTTCTTCGCGCCCCGGCGCCTCGCCGATCACCATCACCCGCGCCCCCGCCTGGCCATCACAAAAGACCAGATTGCGCGCACCCATTTTCAGATCGCAATGGCGGTACGCAGCCATGGCCGCCCGCAGCGAGGGCAGCTCGGCGGCGGCGGCGGCGGCTTTGCGCGCCTCGGCCACGGGATCCACCGGTTTTGGCTTGGGCGCAACTGGCGTCGGCATGCCCGGTTGCTGGCCTGGCTGCGAGCCAGAGCCCTGCCCCGGCTTTTGCGCGCCTTTGGAGGCTGGAGCAGGCAGCTCATAGCGGTTCACCGGCGCTTCACACAGAGCCTCGGTGGCGCCAAGCTCCACCTGCCATTCCAACAGCGCTTTTGCGCTCCAATAATCCAATGCCGATTCCATGGCCTAAGCTACCCTGCCGCGCGACCAAGCGAAACACCCCTCATGCAGGCCCTTTTGACGCCCCTTGCACGCCTTGCCCGCCGGGACCAAGCTGCCTATAAGATGCGCCAAACAGAGCGGAGCCCGCCCCATGTCTTTCGACCACCGTCACCTGCTTGGCATCGAGACCCTCAAGCCGCATGAAATCACTGCAATTCTGGACCTGGCCGACAGTTATGTCGACCTGAACCGCCGTCCGGAAAAGCATGCGGATGCGCTGGCCGGGCTCACCCAGATCAATATGTTCTTTGAAAACTCCACCCGGACCCAGGCAAGTTTCGAGATCGCCGGCAAGCGCCTGGGCGCTGATGTGATGAATATGGCGATGCAGGCCTCTTCGATCAAAAAGGGCGAGACCCTGATTGATACCGCCATGACCCTGAACGCCATGCATCCGGATCTTTTGGTGGTGCGACACCCTCATTCCGGCGCGGTGGATCTCTTGGCACAAAAGGTCAACTGCGCGGTGCTGAATGCAGGCGATGGCAAGCACGAACACCCAACCCAAGCGCTGCTGGACGCGCTGACCATCCGCAGGGCCAAGGGCCGCCTGCACCGGCTCAATATTGCCATTTGTGGCGACGTGGCCCATTCCCGCGTGGCGCGCTCAAACCTGATCTTGCTGGGAAAAATGGAAAACCGCATTCGCCTGATTGGGCCGCCCACCCTGGTGCCCGGCCAGTTCGCCGAATTTGGCGCCGAGATCTATGACGACATGCGCGAAGGCCTGAAAGACGTCGATGTGGTGATGATGTTGAGGCTCCAGAAGGAACGCATGGACGGCGGCTTCATCCCCTCTGAGCGCGAGTATTTCCACCGCTATGGGCTGGATGCCGACAAGCTTTCATACGCCAAACCCGATGCCATAGTCATGCACCCCGGCCCGATGAATCGCGGGGTTGAGATCGACGGCACCCTCGCCGATGACATCAACCGGTCGGTCATTCAGGAGCAGGTGGAAATGGGCGTGGCCGTGCGTATGGCGGCGATGGATCTTTTGGCGCAGAACCTGCGCAAAAGCCGCCTGGCAGAGGCCAGCTGATCGCATGGCAGGCGTCATCAAAATCCCAGCGGGCGAACGCGGCGTGATCCGGATCTTTGATCTGGACATGGCCCCCGAACAGGCCCGGTTTCTGCGCGAACCCGGTGCCCTGGCACAGGTGCTGGGAATTGACGAGATCGATCTGGATCATGTCGAGATCTTTCCGATTTCCGATCTCGAAGAGCTGGGGCTGGCGGGCTATCTCACCCAGGGCTGCGGCCTGGCCGAGGCCGAGATCGCCGCAGATCGCAAAGCACTCACCGCGCTGGAGGGGCATATTCTGCTGCTGCGCTCGCGCGCCTTTGGGGGGAAGGCCACGCACCTGACCCCGGCCAGCCAGATCCGCCCAATTGCCAGCTATGGCGAAACCCCCGTCAACTGGAGCGCCCCGCCCATGTCCACGCCCGAAAGCAGCAAGCCCTATTCAGCGCCCAAAACCTCGCCGCGCGACGCTCGCAATGCCGCACGACGGATCGGCGCGACCCTGTTTGCCATCGTGATGAGCCTCGTTTTTCTCATCCTGTATCTATTGGTGTTCTGAGATGGATGTAATCGAGTTTACCCCCAACCGCAGCGCTTATATCACCGCCCATGCCTGGATGGCCGCGATTGCCATGGTGGCGGGGATGGTTATCCTTTGGGCCCTGGACAATCCACATGTCTGGACTGGTGCCATTGGCGGGCTGGCGGCGATTGTTTTGCGTGGCTGGTACATGATGAGCGAAGAGCTGGCCGTGGTCTGGCGCATTGAGAACGGTGTGCTGACCGGCCCCGCCGAGCGCCGGGTGGCGCTGAACCAGATCGAAGCGGTCAAGACCATGGGCTCCTACGTGCAGGTGATCACCAAGGGCGGCGACAAGCATCTGATCAAGTATCAGGCCAGCCCTGCCTTTACTGCCAGCACCATCGAAGGGGCGCGGTGATGAAAATCAAACCGCCAAAACGATCCGACGTTGAACGTGAAAGAAGAAATCCGCGATGACCCTATTGTTCACCAATGCCCGCCTGATCGACCCGGAAGCCGGCACCGATAGCCTGGGGGTTTTGCTGGTTCAGGACGGCAAGATTGCCGAGATCCTGCCCGCGGGTACGGAGCCTGCGCAACTGTTTCGTGCGCGAAACATTGACGCCAGTACTGCCGAAATCATCGACTGTGAGGGCAAATGCCTGGCGCCCGGCATTGTCGATATCGGCGTCAAGGTCTGCGAGCCGGGCGAGCGCCACAAGGAAAGCTATAAGACCGCAGGTCTGGCAGCAGCGGCCGGGGGCGTCACCACCATCGTCACCCGCCCCGATACCACGCCGAGCATCGACAGTCCGGAAACGCTGGAATTTGTCACCCGCCGCGCCCAAGAGGATGCGCCGGTGCATGTGCTGCCCATGGCGGCGCTGACCAAGGGGCGCGACGGGCGCGAGATGACCGAGATCGGCTTTTTGATGGATGCCGGCGCCGTGGCCTTTTCCGATTGCGATCATGTGGTCAGCAATACCAAGGTGTTTTCCCGGGCGCTGACCTATGCGCGCTCATGCGGGGCATTGGTCATAGCCCACCCGCAGGAGCCGCTCTTGAGTGCTGGGGCTGCGGCGACTTCGGGCAAGTTTGCCGCCCTGCGGGGCCTGCCAGCGGTTTCGCCCATGGCGGAGCGCATGGGGCTGGACCGTGACATTGCCTTGCTCGAGATGACTGGCGCCAAGTATCACGCTGATCAGATCACCACCGCCCGCGCCCTGCCCGCGCTGGAACGCGCCAAGGCCAACGGGTTGGACATCACCGCCGGCACTTCGATCCATCACCTGACCCTGAACGAGCTGGATGTGGCCGACTACCGCACCTTCTTTAAGGTGAAGCCACCGCTGCGCTCAGAAGAGGATCGCCTGGCCGTGGCCGAAGCGGTGCGCTCGGGGCTGATCGACACGATCTCCTCCATGCACACGCCGCAGGATGAGGAAAGCAAGCGTCTGCCCTTTGAGGAAGCAGCGGCAGGCGCCGTAGCGCTGGAAACCCTGCTGCCGGCGGCGATGCGGCTTTATCATGGTGAGCTCATGGATCTGCCAACCCTGTTCCGCGCCATGGCACTGAACCCGGCAAGACGGCTGGGACTGGCTTCGGGTCGGCTCAGCGCCGAAGCACCGGCCGATCTGGTACTGTTTGACCCCGACATGCCCTTTGTGATGGATCGTTTCCAGCTAAAATCAAAATCGCAAAATACGCCCTATGACGGACAGCGTATGCAGGGCAGAGTGCTGGCAACCTATGTCACCGGTACGCCGGTATACCGGAGAGACTGATGCCCCTGATTGAAAGCGCCGCTGCCATCCTGCTGCTTTGGGCCGTGATTGGCTATATGTTGGGTTCGATCCCCTTTGGGCTGGTGCTGACCCGCGCCCTGGGGCTGGGTAACCTGCGCGAAATAGGCTCGGGCAATATCGGCACCACCAATGTGCTGCGCACCGGCAGCAAAGCCGCCGCGGCAGCGACGCTGATCTTGGATGGCGGCAAAGGCGCGGCGGCGGTGCTATTGGCGCGTTCTCTGGCCGGCGAAGACGCCGCGCAGCTGGCTGGACTGGCTGCTTTCCTGGGCCACTGCTTCCCCATCTGGCTGAAGTTCAAGGGCGGCAAGGGCGTTGCCACTTTCCTTGGGTTAATGCTGGCGCTGGCTTGGCCAGTTGGCATTGCCTGCTGCCTGACATGGGTGGCCACCGCCGCCGTCAGCCGGATCTCATCGCTGAGCGCCCTGGTTGCCGCGCTGGCCGCGCCGCTCTGGGCCTATGTGTTGGGCTATCCAGCCGCGATCTTGCTGGCCCTCCTGCTGGCGGCGATTGTGTTCTGGCGCCATGGCGCCAATATCAGCCGCCTGCTGGCAGGCACCGAGCCGCGCATTGGCCAAAAATGAAGACAGGGGGCAGCTCCTGCCCCTTCCCCCCTCATCCGGGCTGCGTCACTAGGGAATGAGTCGCTCCAATCCTCGGCCATTGGCCCAGGTCCCGTGCAGCTCTCCGCTGGGCATGCGCACATAGACAACCGGATAGGTATCGCCCCAATCCACCCAGATCACATCACCACTGCGGGTGCCCTTGCCCGCGTAGCTTTGACTGCCGACCTGCCAGTTGATCTGGACCCCGCCCCCGTTTTCGCGGATCTGCACTGTCCCACTGTAGCTGCTGCCATCCGGATTGCGCCCTTCAGCCCGGTAAAGCCCGGCAACAGTTTGCGCAGCAGCACCAGTGGCAGCCAGCATTGCGGAGGCCACAAGCCCGGCAATCAAGCGTCGTCGGCAAAAACTATTCTGCATAAAAACCCCTCCTGTTTAATGGCTTCATTGTGCCCTGTGGTATCAGATATGTCAGTAAAATAAGGACCTCTTGATATTGTGATCCCCCAGATCTGCGCATCAACGCACATCTATTCTGAGCATTTGCGCAATCAAAAACAGTTTGATTGAACGTGATCGAGCCCCTCTCCACATGGGTTCCATGACAGCCAGACAGGCCATCATACAAATCGCAAATGTGCCGGTCAGCCCGCGAAAGCAGCCCCTGACCGGACAGGAAAAGGAACGATCCGATGAACGCATTTAAATCCCTGCTGAGCGGCGTGGCACTTTCGGTTGCATTGGTAACCTCGGCAATGGCCGCTGGCGTTGAGCTCAACGCATCCTCCACCGGTCTTGCCATGCAGGGCTACGACCCCGTCGCCTATTTCACCGACGGTGCCCCCGCCAAGGGCAGCTATAAAATCACAACTGTTTTTAATGACGCGACCTACCGCTTTGCTTCCGAAGAGCACAAAGCGCAGTTTGAGGCCAACCCTGAAGCATATCTGCCCGCCTACGGCGGCTACTGCGCCTTTGGCACCGCCATGGGATTTAAATTCGACGGCGACCCAGAATACTGGAAGATCGTTGACAACAAACTCTATCTGAACCTGTCCAAGGACATCCAGACCCGCTGGGAAGGTAACATCCCTGGCTTCGTTCAGGACGCCAACGGCCACTGGGAAAACATCGCAGATGTTGAGCCAGCTGCCCTGCAGCAGTAAGCCTACCTCAGCATTTTCCTGAATGGCAAAAACAAAGAACCGGCGGAGCCAACAGGCTTCGCCGGTTTTTTCTGTTGGCTGAGCTAGCGCCGGGCCAATTCCTCGATGGCCTCCGCCGTGCGCTTGGTATTGTGATAGACGCCCAGAAACAAGTACATCATCCCGCCCATTAAAATGGCATAGATCGAGCCGATGACAAAGACTGCCAGAGCTGGCAGCAGACCACCGTTTGGAGCAGGCGCCAAAAAGGCCCCCGCCGTACCGGCCAACACCCCAATGCAGAGCAGGATCACAAAAACACCCACCAACTTATCAAAAAGACCTATAAACAGATCGCGCATTTCAAACTCCCTGACTGTAAATACCAGACACCTTGCAACCCCTGGCAATTCTGGATCAAGGAAAATTCTTGACCGGGTGCAATTTTCGTGTATTTCTGTCTTTACAGAAATTTCAGGATATTCAGATGAGACTGACCCCCGCCATGCAGAATTTCATCCTCCACTGGGGCGAGATGGGCTCCAAATGGGGGGTCAACCGCTCCGTGGCGCAGATCCACGCGCTGCTGCATATCTCCACTGATCCGATGACAGCGGATGAGATCTGCGAGACGCTCAATCTGGCACGGTCCAATGTCTCCAACGGGTTGAAAGAGCTACAATCCCAGGGGCTGGTCAAAGCCTCGCGTCAGCTCGGCGATCGGCGCGATCACTTCACCTCGATCCGCGACATGTTCGACCTGGTGGATGCAGTGATCAAGACCCGGCGCGAGCGGGAGTTTGCCCCCACCCTGCGTGCCTTGGAGGAGGTGATGAAAGAGGCCGAAGGCGATGACACCCCCAAACGCACCAAGGACCGTATGGGCGAGACCCTGCGGGTGATGCGGATGTTTGATGAGTGGTATGTTGATTTCTCTCGCCTGCCCCGCTCGGTACATCTGGCGGTGCTGAAGCTGGGCGCCAAGGTCGCCCGCTTTCTGCCGGGCAAACCAGCCGACTAAACAAGAGACATCTCGTGGGAGCCACTGCTAGGGCTCTCACAAGTAATAGAAAAAATTTTGTGAGGTAATTTCTCAAATGACAGAAAAAACTGCAAACTCAAGAAACCTCCTCTTCCCCGCCGCCAAGGCCAAACGTCACCTGGTTGATCCCGTTGCCTTTGGACTTGCCATGGTTGGCGGCCCCCTGCTCACCGGAATTCTGGGCGCACCCGCTCTTCTCATCCCCACCATAGCTACTGTTTTTGGAGGGCCGATCTATTTGCTGGTTGGAGTTCCGGTCATGCTGGTTGCTTTGCGCCGTCAGCCGTTGGCTCCCGGCGGCTGGGCTCTGCTTGCGCTTGCAACTCACCTCTCTCTTTTCACTCCACTCTTTCTGCCCGCGTGGCTCACTCGTGGAAGCCTAGACGGCCCTGGCCTGTTTCTGGTTTTTGGCAGCGCCTTTGCCCCCCTCTGGGGTGCAGTGAGCGGTCTGATCTACCACCGCCTGGAACGCAGATTTTTCAAACAAACCATCTGAACTGGAAAGGACCTCACCATGCTTTTTTACATCAGCCTCTATGTCGGCCTTGGCTTGGTCATGGTGGGATTGGGGGGTGTCGTCCTGATCGGCGCCGTTATCCCTATACTGGAAGGTGGTCTTCTTTCCCTGCTCCCGGCCCTTGGCCTGGTGGCGATTTGCCTAGGTCTAGGGTTTTCCCATGCTGTAGCGACCCTGCGCGCGGTTGTGCGCGAGGCGGTGCAAGGCGCTCAATCCGCCCGAGCCGCAGAAAAGCCTAAATCTGCGCCCCCCGCAGAAATGGCGCACCCTGCCTGAAACCACTCTGGAAAGGAGCAAAACATGTGCCTGCCCCGCGTCAAGGAAGAGGCTCCCCGCAAGGTGGACTGGCAGGATCTCCTGCCCATCTCCCGCCGCCAACGCTGGGCGGAGCTGACCCTGCCGCTGCCCTGGCTGGTGCTCTCCTGGGCGCTCTATGCCTCACCGTTTTGGCCCGCGGGGGCGCTCGCCAGCTTCATGTTCTTCCTCTGCGCTCTGCGACTGAACCATGAGGCCATCCATGGCAATCTTGGCCTGCCCCGGCGCGCCGACATCGCTCTGTTGCACCTGCTCAGTGCGCTGATGATTGGCTGCAATTCCTCCATCGCCTGGAGCCATATGCAGCACCATCGTCACGCCATGGGGCCCAATGATTTGGAAGGACACTGTGGCCACATGAGCGCGGGGGAGGTTCTGCTCTACGGGCCGCGCTTCCCGCTGGATCTGATCCAGCATTGCTGGCAAGGGGGCGGGCGCAAATGGCGGCGGCGGGTGCTCTGCGATGGTTTGGCCGTGGCAATGGCAATCGGCCTGATCCTGTGCAGCCATCAGGGTTTCCTGGTGCTGCATCTGGCCGCTATGGGCGCCGCGCAATGTCTCACCGCTTTCTTTGCAGTCTGGATCACCCATCAGGGCACCGCGCAGTCCGGCCTGGCCGGGCGCAGCCAGCGCGGGGTTTTGGCGCGGCTCGCCTATCTGATGTTCTATCACCGCGAACACCACCTGTTTCCCAAGGTTCCGGTCAGCCGCTTGCCGGATTTGGCCGCCCGGTTGGACGATCAGGTGCCCGGATATGCCAAAAGCCGCCAGCCCGTGGTGCCCTGGTTTGATCGCACGACCTGAGAAGGGCTGGTTCCGCACCACCCGCGCTACGGCAATGGGCGCCGCCAGAGCATCAGCGCAAGAAAAAGGGGCACCTAAGCGGCGCCCCTTTTCCTGGTGCTAACTGGTGTCAAATCAGTAGCTGTAGTCGGCGTAGATCCGGGTCAGATCGCCCTCCCAATCGCCATGATAGCGCTCCAGCAGTTCATCGGCTGGCACCTTGCCACTGTCCAGACTGTCTTTCAGCGCATTGAGGAAATGGGTTTCATCCGGCACCAGCCCACCTGCCCCGGGGCGGGCCCGGTTTTTCAGGCCAGAATCCGAAATTGCCACCACTTCGCGGGCCAGGTCCTGCATCTTGATGCCATTGACCTGTGCCTGCAAACCATCGCGCGAAGCGGCCACACGCAGCCCTTCGCGGGTCTCGGCGTCCCAGCCCTTGACCAGATCCCAGGCCGCATCCAGCGCGCTTTGATCATAGGTCAGTCCCACCCAGAAGGCCGGCAGCGCACAAAGGCGCCGCCAGGGGCCACCATCGGCGCCGCGCATCTCCATGTATTTCTTGATCCGCGCCTCGGGGAAGGCGGTGGTCAAATGATCCGCCCAGTCCGACATGGTCGGCGTTTCACCGGGCAGGGCTGGCAATTTCCCCTGCAGGAAGTCGCGGAAGGACATGCCCAGCGCATTGATATATTCGCCATTCCGATAGACAAAATACATCGGCACATCGAGCGCATATTGCACATAAGATTCAAAGCCAAAGCCCTCGTCAAAGACAAAGGGCAACATCCCGGTGCGGCTGTCATCCAGATGCCGCCAGATCTTGCTGCGCCAGCTCTTATGGCCGTTGGGCTTGCCCTCAAAGAAGGGCGAATTGGCAAAAAGCGCTGTCGCCACCGGCTGCAGCGCCAGCGCCACACGCAGCTTCTGCACCATGTCGGCCTCGGAGCCAAAGTCGATATTGACCTGAACGGTGGTGGTGCGGCGCATCATGTCGCGGCCCATGGTGCCGACTTTGGTCATGTAGTCGTTCATCAGGCGATACCGCCCCTTGGGCATCAGCGGCATCTCGTCGTGGGACCAGATGGGGGCCGCTCCCAGACCGATAAAACCAACGCCAATCTTGTCAGAGATATCCTTAACCTCGCGCAGGTGATTGTTCACCTCGTCGCAGGTCTCGTGAATGGTCTCCAAAGGCGCCCCAGAGAGTTCCAGCGCACCGCCTGGCTCCAGGCTGACATTGGCACCGTCTTTTTCAAGGCCGATCAGATTGCCGCCTTCGGTGACCGGCGACCAGCCATAGCTGTCGCGCAACCCCTGCAGCACCGCCACGATCGAGCGCTCGCCCTCAAAGGGCAGCGGCTTTAGCGTATCCTTACAATAGCCGAACTTTTCGTGCTCGGTGCCGATGCGCCAGGCATCGCGTGGCTTGCAGCCACTGGCCAGATACTCAGCCAGATCTTCGTGGCGCTCAATGGGTCCGCCGCCGGACTGGGGAATGGACATGCCGGGCACTCCGTCCTGTAGGGTTGTCTTGGGGGGTCAGTGGTGAGCGGAATCGTTCCCAGTGTCAATGCAACCTGTGCAGCGGAGGGCGACTTGGACTGCGTTCCCAAATCACGACCTGGTGAGGTCCCTGGCGTCGTAGCTCGCTCAGCATCCGCTCGGTCTTGAGCCCTGGCAGGGCGGCAAAGACATCAAACAGCGCCTCGTTCCCGGCCGCATTGACCGGAATGGCCAGGGCAGGCTGACCGTCCTGCTCAAGAACCCAGTGCGGCGGCTTGGCAGTGTGATCCAGCCGCAGGCATTGCAACTCAGACGCCGCCACCGCGCCGCCGGTGAGCGGGCCAAAATAGGCAATCTGCCCCTCATCCACCTGTACCACGCCGGGACCACCCGCTCCGAGGCGAAAGCGCAGTCGCTGGGCGCCAATCACGGCGATGACCAGCCCCACCACCACCAGAGCCCAGCCGGTGGCCGCCGTCACGCCAAAAGAGGTAAAAGCCCATTTCAGCCCCACCAGCAGCATGAGCGCCGCAACAATCAGCTCGCGCCAACGCCAGATGGCAACACGGGCCTCGGGACGAATGAAGCTCATGATCTTTCTCCCAGTTCGCTCTTTCCCAGTTTGGCCCCTCCCATTGTTAAGGGCGGGCCAAAATTCAAGGTCGAGCCTTTGTCACGCCCTCATAGGGTGCTTGGATCGGCTCAAACTCCATGTCGGAACAGTCAAGCAACAGTTCAAGGCCCTTGGCCGTTTTACGATAGAGTTTCGCTCCGTCGCAGTGATAGCATTCCAAAAGATCCGGTATTTTGCCGCGTTTGACTTGAACAGAGGCGCGCTGGGAAACTCCGTCTTCATAGGAAATACCCGCTGCTCTATTGTTCATGCTATGCCACCAGTTTTTACGAGCACTGTTCACGCTCAGACCACAGCTCAGTCTGCTGTGCCGCTCTTCATTGATTGTGTGCTTAAATGTTACCGTTCCTTTATCGAGGAAGTACCCGCCAACGGAAGCGATAGTTAGGTCACCGTGAAACTCAAGCGCTGTGAAGTAAGGAACGCGGCTTAGGGCAGTATAGTGAAAAGAAGACCCCCTGAGCTTTGCCCCATAGACAAAAAACTCGCCGTCTGGTGAAAGACCGCAGCTTGTCTCGTATACCCCCGTCTTTAGCCACTGCCCTGGTTCAAAATGATCCCCTATCGTGCGCCAGGAAATCAACCGGTAAAGGCTGGAGTTGGCCCGATACAGGATTACGGCCCTGTCGTTCTCAGCCGCAAAGAACAGGTGTAATTCCCGGCGCGGAGCCTGCATTACCAATCCCCGAGTGTTTGCTGCCAAAGGGTCATGGCCGCCACAGCCGCCGTATCGGCACGCAGAATACGCGGGCCCAGGCTGACCACATGGGCCTGCGCCATGGCGTGCAGGCGTTTGCGCTCCTTGTCGGAAAAACCGCCTTCAGGGCCGATGAGGATTGCCCAAGGCTGCAATGATAGCTTGCCGACCGGTTCGCCTGCGGACCGATCAGCGCCGGTCCCGCCCCCCAGGGCGGGCGTTTCACGCCCTCCCTCGGGACCGGCGCTTCCCTGTGCGATGTCCAGAAATAACCGCTGGCCCACTTCTGCTTCGTCGCAAAACATCAACTGGCGCTCGGCGGGCCAGTGATCCAAGAGCTGCGAGAGTTTTTGCAAATCACAGACCTCGGGCACATAGGTGCCACCGCATTGCTCAGCCGCCTCGACGGCATGGGCCTGCAGCCGGTCCTGCCGGATGCGTTCGGAATTGGTGTACTCGGTGCCGACGGGCAGAATGCGGGCGGCGCCCATCTCGGCGGCTTTCTCCACGATGAAATCCGTGCGGGCCTTTTTGATCGGCGCAAAGATCAGCCACAAATCCGGCGGCATCTGCAAGGGCTTGCTTTGCGTGACACAGGTCAGGGTGCCGCCGCGCTTGCCTGCCTCGGTCACTTCGGCCTGCCATTCGCCGTCGCGCCCGTTGAACAGCGCTACCGCACCGCCCAGACGCTGCCGCATCACCCCAAAGAGGTAATGCGCCTGCTCCTTCTCCAGAGGAATGGATTGCCCTGCACCCAAGGGGTGATCTACATACAGTCTGATTTTTGCACTCATGAGGCCCTACATATGCAAGGTGACGCGCCAAAACCAGATGGGCAGGTCGCAGATGCGGTCAAAGACAACTGGGTTGATCAATATGCACCAGAATGGAGTCGCCCCTATCTGCGCCTCAGCCGGGCGGACCGTCCCATTGGCACCTGGCTGCTGTTGATCCCCTGTTGGTGGGGGCTGGCGCTGGCGGTGCTCTGGGATGGAAGCCCACGCTGGGAAGACGCCTGGATTGCCATTGCCTGCGCCCTGGGCGCCTGGTTGATGCGCGGCGCGGGCTGTACCTGGAACGACATTACCGACCGCAACTTTGATGGCGCCGTTGAGCGCACCCGCTCACGCCCCATTCCATCAGGACAGGTCACAGTCAAAGGCGCGGTCATCTGGATGGTGCTGCAGGCGCTGATTTCCTTTGGCATCCTGCTGACCTTTAACCCCATGGCGATCTCGATGGGGATTCTGGCGCTGTTTCCGGTGGCCATCTACCCCTTTGCCAAGCGGTTCACCTGGTGGCCGCAGGTGTTTCTAGGGCTCGCCTTTAACTGGGGGGCACTGTGGGCCTGGACGGCCCATGCCGGCGCCCTGCACTGGCCTGCGGTGTTCCTGTATTTTGCCGGCATCAGCTGGACGCTGTTTTATGACACCATCTATGCCCACCAGGACACCGAAGATGACGCCCTGATCGGGGTGAAATCCACCGCCCGGCTGTTTGGCAGCAATACCCCGACCTGGCTGCGTCGCTTTATCGTCGGCACTGTCAGCCTGATGGCCTTTGCCATTATTCTGGCGCTCGATCTCAATGACAACTACTGGGCCCTGGGCCTGGCGCTGGTTGGTCCCTGGGCCATGGGATGGCATATGACCTGGCAATTGCGGATTTTTGACGCCGAGAACAATCAGCGCCTGTTGCAGCTGTTTCGACTCAACCGGGATACCGGCTTGATTCCGCTTATTTTCTTCGTTTTGGCCGCCTTCCTTTGATTGAAACACCGCGCCGGGATCTATACACAAGACGCAGTTTTTCCAAGGAATAGCCCCTTTATGCGCCTGTCATCGCTTTTGATCCCTACCCTGACCTTTGCAGCGGCAGCCGGCATCAGCCTGGTTGCGGCCAGCTTTGCTGTGACAGCGGTAGAGCAAAACAGCGAGAGCGCCCTGCGCCGGGCCCTGGACGAGGGCGGCATGGGCTGGGCCGAAGTAACCTCTGACGGGCTGCAAGTGACGCTGGAGGGCACCGCCCCGGATGAGGCCACCCGCTTTGCCGCTCTGTCGCTGGCCGGGGGGGTGGTGGATGCAACCCGGGTGATTGACGCAATGACGGTGCCGCCGTCCAAGGGCATCGCGCCGCCCCGCTTCTCCGCCGAAATCCTGCGCAACCACAGTGGCATCTCGATCATTGGCCTGATCCCGGACAGCTCTTCGCGTGCAGACCTCGTCAAGCAGCTCAACAATATGAGCGAGGCGGGACAGGTGGCTGATCTGCTGGAAACCGCGCGCTATCCAGAGCCACAGGGCTGGTCCACGGCGCTGCGCTATGCCATCTCGGCACTGGAGCTGTTGCCCCGGGCCAAGATTTCGGTGGATGCCGATACCGTCAAGATCACCACGATGGCGGATTCGGCGGTCGCCAAGAGCCAGTTGCAAAGTCAGCTGACCCGCATGGCGCCGCCTGAGCTGCATCTGGTCCTGGACATTACCGCGGCGCGACCGGTGATCAGCCCCTTCACTCTGCGCTTTTTGATTGGCGAAGGCGGAGCCCGATTTGATGCCTGTTCGGCCGAAAGCGCTGAAAGCCGCGCTACGATCCTGGGGGCCGCCCGTGCTGCCGGTCTCGAAGGTCAGGTGGACTGTGTCATCGGCATGGGCGTTCCCTCACCCAATTGGTCGCGGGCCAGCGCGCTCAGCATTGCCAGCCTTGCGGCGCTGGGTCAGGGCACTGTGACCATCGCCAATGCCGATATCACGCTGGTTGCCGCCGAAGACACGCCGCCCGATTTGTTCGACAAGGTTGTGGGTGAGCTGGAAAACGCCCTGCCCGAGGTCTTTGCTCTGCATGCAGTGCTGCCTATGCCCAGCAGTGACAGCGTCGCAGGCCCGCCCGAATTCACCGCCACGCTTAGCCCCGAAGGTCAGGTTCAGCTGCGCGGCCGGATCAATGATGCAATGTCGCGCGATATCGCCAGCAGCTATGCCAAGGCGCGGTTTGGCGCCGATCAGGTGCATACGGCCACTCGCGTGGTCGCAGACCTGCCCGCCGATTGGCCGGTGCGGGTTCTGGCCGGTCTCGAGGCCCTGTCGCATCTGAACCGTGGATCGGTCACCGTGACGCCAGACAACCTGCAACTGCGGGGAATGAGCCACCAGGAAGACACCCTGGCGCAGGTCTCCGGCTTTCTCGCCGCCAAGCTGGGCGAGGCGGAAAGCTATGAGCTGGCTGTAACCTATGAGGAGCCTCCAGCCCCCAAGGATCAGCCGCTGAGCGCTGAGCTCTGTGCCGCCCAATTGGCCAGCGCCCAGGCGAATTCCGGCAAGATCAGCTTTGAGCCCGGCTCTGCCACTGTTGCAGGTGGCAGCCGCGCCGTGCTGGATCACATTGCCGGAATTCTGGAGAAATGCGGCCCCATCCGGCTGGAAATTCAAGGCCATACCGACAGTCAGGGGCGCGAAGGCATGAACCAGGCTCTCAGCCAGTCACGGGCGCAGTCCATCCTGAACGAGCTGCGTGCCCGCCGCATTCGCACCGCCGCCTTTATCGCCATAGGCTATGGTGAAAGCCAGCCGATTGCCTCCAATGACAGCGAAGAAGGCCGCGAGGCCAACAGGCGGATCGAGTTCCGCCTGATCCTGCCCGAAACCACCTCTGAGGGGGAAAGCACCCTTGATGCCGCTGCCACCGCCCCAACCGAGGAGGCGGCGCAGGCAGAGGCCCCCAACAGCACCGAACAGGAGACATCCGGACAATGAACAGAACCGAGTTCATCCTCACCACCGCCATCATCCTGTTTGCGGCCTTTGCCATGGGATGGTTTGCCAACTGGCTGGTGCATCGCTTTACCCGTGTCCGGCAAAGCGATGTGGCCGATCTGGACCGCATGAGCCAAGAGTTGCACGAGGCGGAAGAGACCCGGGATCAGGCCATCACCTATCTTCAGCAACGCGAGGCAGAGCTGAGCAATCAGCTGACCCAGACCGAAGCCGAACTGCGCGCCGCCATGGACGGGCTGCGCGATGCTCGCCGCGAGGCAGAAGAGCTGCGCAGCCATCTTCATCAGGAATAGACCCGCCCCGCCTGGACCCTTGAACGCGATCAAAGGGGGGCTCCCGCGCCCTCAGTATGGCAGAGCCATCCCGACAGGCCTTGGGCCCGGCAGCGCGCTGCGCGCGCTGCTGCACCGCCTTACAGCCACGTTGCAGTTTCAGGCAAGCTCTGGCCTGCACAGGTTCCGCAGAGGCGCAATAAACCGCTCGGGATGAGGGATCCGGTCAAAACGCATGTTTCGCGGGGACCAGTTAAAATAGCTCCGCCCCTCTGCTCCCTCCACCATAAGAAGGCCGTGGAAGTACCAACCGGAGTTGTCCTTGTATCCAGAGTCCCGAGTGTAAAGGGAAAAACCGCGCAGGTCCCAAAACCCTTCAACACGTCGCGAAGGCCCGTGTTGGGTAATGCAATAGGGCGCTCCTGCCGCTGCCCGCTCTGCTTGGATCAGTACCACAGGAACACAAAGCAGGGACCAAAGCGCCAGAAGGCTCGCCAGTACTAGTCCGGAGACAACTGGCCAGGTACGCCTTCCCCCCGGTGCCTCCGGCGCAAGGCTCAGCAGGCTGGCACTGACAGCCAGCGTCAAACCACAGCCCTGCACAGCCGAAATGAGCGCCGACCCTGGCGGCGCAAAAGCGCTCCCTAACAGGGTGAGGCAAAGCCCAATGCAAAGGGCCGCGACTGTCAAGATCAAGGCCCAAACCTGCGAAAGTGGGGATGTCATCATGGCCCGCAGGGAAAAACAGATCAAGGGGACTGCGGGGGCAAGCCAAACTGCAAAGACGATGACACTGATCACATCGAACCTGTCCGGGCCATAAAGCGGTTGAAGAAACCCGGCGAGTATCAGAACGGCAGATGCAAGCAAGAGAGCTTTTAGCCTGTCTGACAGTAACAATACCGGATCCAGCAGTCTTACCGGTTTGATCCGCATTTCTTTCCCGCCTAGTCTCTATCCGTACGGAACAGCATCGCCGCTCCCGAGGCGATAGGCAAGTCTGCCCCATCCCCCCTGTTCGCCGCACTGCTCGAGCAGAGGAAATCTCCTCCCCCGCCCCGCAGAACGCAAGCGGGGCCCTGGTCAGTTCCCGGGCGGCGCGACACCCGAGGCTCAGCGCAAGGCGCTGAGCCGGGCCCAACTATGCAGGCACATTCTTTGAATGTCGCCGGAACAGGCGGGAGCCCCCCCTGTTGCCGGATGTCAGGTCGGGATAAAATCCCGTACCTGCCGCCATCTACCAGCGGCTCAAGGCGTCCTCGTCATCTGCCTTGGCATCCACCCATCCGGCGCGGCCATCAGTGAGGATTTCTTTCTTCCAGAAAGGCGCACGTGATTTCAGGTAGTCCATCAGATATTCCGCCGCCTCAAAGGCATGTTTGCGGTGACGCGCGGCAGTGGCCACCATCATGATCCGCTCGCCCGGCGCCAGACGCCCATATCGGTGGATCACCAGCGCATCCGCCAGCGACCAGCGCGCCCGGGCCTCTGCGGCGATCGCCTCCAGCGCCTTTTGTGTCATCGCCGGATAGTGTTCGATCTCCATTGCCACCAGCCCGCCTGCATCGGCATCGCGCACCACACCGGTAAAGGTCACAATCGCGCCGACGCCTGAGACCCTGGCGGCGAAGCCATCGCTTTCAGCCCCCAGATCAAAGCCCTCTTGCTGCACCCGCACCTGCATCGGTTCAGCCCCCGGTCATCGGCGGGAAAAACGCCACTTCGCGCACGCCTGCCAGCGGTGCTTCAAAATCTGACAACTCCTGATCCAGCGCCACCCGCAGAGACGACAGATCGGAAAAGGCTGCCGCATAGCGCTCTTCACGCGCCGAGAGCTCCGCGACCAGATCCGTCACCGTCGCGGCCTCGCTCTCAACCTGTTCGCGTGGCACACCGATGCGTTCGCGCACCCAGGCAAAATAGACGACATCCATCAGTTGTTCTCCTTCAGGTGCGGCAGCGCCTTGCGCATATAATCCGCCCCGGTGATCAGGGTCAGCGCAGCGGCGATCCACAACAGCACCAAACCGATCCGACCCGACCAGATCATGCCTGCCTCTTTCCAACGCAGACCAAAGAGATCCTCCATCTCCCCGGCGATGATCTGAGTATAGATCTGATCATCCATGCCAAAAGAAGACATCACCAGGAAGTGTTCAAAGATCCCCTGGGAAAACAACGTGGCAATGGCCACCATCTGCGCCGTGGTCTTCCATTTGGCCAGATTAGTCACTTTCAGCGTGCCCGCCGTATCGCCCAGAAATTCACGCAGACCCGAGACAAAAACCTCGCGGAGCAGGATCATCGTCGCCGGCAGCACCAGCCAGGGCGTCCAATGTTCCGCAGCATAGCCCACCAGGATCATCAGCGCGATCACCACCATGGCCTTGTCGGCAATGGGATCCAGCATGGCGCCCATCTTGGTTTCCTGCTTCCAGGCCCGCGCCAGATAGCCATCAAACCAATCGGTGATTGCGGCGCCGACAAACAGGATCAGCGCATACCAATCCGCCAGAGGGCGCGGAAAATACAGAAACATAACGGCGAGACCCGGTGCCGCCAGCAGGCGCACCACAGTCAGGATATTGGGCAAAGTCCACTTCATAGGCCGGACCCTACAATGCACCCCGCGAACATAAAAGCCGCATTAGGCACTTTCCTTTTCCCATTTCCGTCAGGGCTCTGGGTTTTCCAGGATCTGAATGGCCATCCGCAATAAAAACAACGGCGCAGCGCTGTCGGAGCAGCGCCCTTCCATCTCCGCCTGCCCGGCAGCCCTGCCAGCAGCGGGCTCACCCCTTGTCGTGGAAGAAATCGTAAATGGTCTCTGCCAGGGCGCTTGAAATCCCATCCACTGCCTTCAGGTCCAGCAAATCCGCACGGCTCACCGCCTTGGCGCTGCCAAAATGCCTGAGCAGAGCGCGTTTGCGCCCAGCCCCGACGCCCGGAACATCATCCAAAGGTGTTGCCCCCACCGCCTTGGCGCGTTTGGCGCGATGGGTGCCGATGGCAAAACGGTGTGCTTCATCCCGCAGGCGCTGCACAAAATACAGCACCGGATCATTGCGCTGCAGGGCAAAGGCCTTTTCCCCAAGCCGGTGGAACTCTTCCTTGCCGTGATCGCGGTCCACCCCCTTGGCCACGCCCACCATGGGAATGTCCTCCACGCCATGCTCCGCCATGATTTCCGCTACCGCCGAGACCTGGCCGGCGCCGCCGTCAATCAACAGCAAATCAGGCCAATGCCCTTTGTCGCGATCCGGGTCTTCCTTTTTCAGCCGGGAAAAGCGTCGGTTCAGCACCTCTTTCATCATGCCAAAGTCATCGCCTGGCACCAGGTCATCGCCCTTGATGTTGAACTTGCGATAGGCATTCTTCATGAACCCGTCGGGGCCGGCCACGATCATGCCACCCACCGCATTGGTGCCCTGGATATGCGAGTTGTCGTAGACCTCAATCCGCTGGGGCGGGCCGTTGAGGCCAAAGGCCTCGGCCAGACCTTTGAGCAGCTTATTCTGTGTCGCGCTTTCCGCCATGCGCCGCGCCAGGCTTTCCCGGGCATTGCGCACCGCCCCTGCAACCAGCTCGGTCTTTTCGCCGCGCAGCGGCACCAGAATTTCCACCTTGCGCTCGGCCTTGCTGCTCAGCGCCTCTTCCATCAGATCGGTGTTTTCAATCGCATCCGACAGGATCAACTGCCGGGGCGGTTCCTTATTGTCGTAGAATTGGCCCAGAAAGGCTTCCATCACCTCGGCGGGACTCATATCTGCATCCACGCGGGGGTAGAAATCCTGATTGCCCCAGTTCTGATTGGCGCGGATAAAGAAGACCTGAACGCAGGCCTGACCGCTCTCCATATGAAGCCCGATGATATCGGCCTCAGCCACACCGCGCGGGTTGATGCCCTGAACCGATTGCACCTGGGTCAGCGCCTTGATCCGGTCACGCAGGGCTGCAGCCCGTTCAAACTCCATCGCCTCTGAGGCCTTCATCATCTCGGCCGCCAGCTCCTCTTGGATCTTGGTGGAGCGCCCGGCCAGAAAACGTTCGGCATCCCGCACCGAAAGATTGTAGTCCGCTTCCGAGATCTCACCGGTGCAGGGCGCCGAACAGCGTTTGATCTGATACTGCAGGCAGGGGCGGGTGCGGCTTTCAAACATGGCATTGGAACAGTCCCGCAACAAAAATGCCTTTTGCAGCTGGTTCAAGGTCCGGTTCACCGCCCCGGCCCCGGCAAAGGGGCCAAAATAGCTGCCCTTTTGCTTGCGTGCGCCGCGGTGTTTTTTCAGCTGGGCAAAGGCATGATCCTTGGCCACCAGAATGCTCGGAAAGCTTTTGTCATCGCGCAGCAGCACATTGTATTTGGGTTTCAGCTGCTTGATCAGGTTTTGCTCCAGCAGCAACGCCTCGGTTTCGGTCCGGGTGGTGAGGAACATCATCCGCGTGGTCAGCGCAATCATCCGCTCTATCCGGGGCGAATTGCCGGGCCGGGTGTAGTTCGACACGCGCGCCCGCAGATTGCGCGCCTTGCCGACATAGAGCACCCGGCTTTCGCTATCGAGCATCCGATAGACTCCCGGCGAGGCATCCAGCGTTTTCATATAGCCCTGGATCACCCCGTATCCGCGGCCTGGCGCTTCTGGGTCGGCGGGCGCAGCCGTAGGCTGGTCAGGTGCCGCGTGAGCAACCTGATCTGGCGCATGGTCTGAGCTGTGGTCTGGCGTCTGATCTGTCATGCAACAGTGATATGATTCCCCGCGCCCGGCTGCAATGACTGAGCCACCTGTGCAAGCCCTGAACAAATCCACCACCCCTGTGGATAAACCTGAAGATATCTTCGGGCTATCCGCGTTTTTCCCTTATTTCACGCGGAAAATTTACGATTGCTTAAATTTTAAGCACATATGTAAGTCATTGAAAATAGGGGTAATATTTTTCAAAGCTGTCAAGTTTTTGAAAACAAAGACTCTTTTGTAACGGATCTGTGACCCTCGCGAAAAAGGTGCAAAACTTTCCCTTGGGTCACTCGGCCAGGGATCAATCCTGGTCCAAAGCCTCTTGGGAAGTCCAGCCAAGATGCTCACCGCTATCAACGCAGATTAACTGCCCGGTGACGGCCCGCGCGGTCAAAAGGTAGCCCAGTGCCGCCGTGATATCCGAGGGATTCACACCGCGCTGCAAAATGGTAGCGGCCCGCTGTCGGGCGAATTCATCCCGGCTTTGATGAGCATTGGCCAGCGTTGGTCCCGGCCCGATCGCATTGACGCGAATTTTCGGAGCCAAGGCCTGAGCTGCGGTCTGCGTCAATGTCCAGAGCGCTGATTTGGCCAGGGTATAGCTCATGAAGTCCGGGCTCAGATTGCGGACACGCTGATCAATCATATTGACCACCACCCCCCAGGCCTCTGGCTCCCCCGCCCGATCCTGCGTCAGCGCAACCTGTTGCGCTGCCATGGCTTGCGTCAGCAGAAATGGAGCTCGAAGATTGCTGTCAAATGCCCGATCCCAGCTTGTCGTGGTGGCGCTGTCCAGCTGGTCCGACTCAAAGATGGACGCATTGTTCACCAGGCAAGTGATGACGCCGCCCAGACCAGCCACCGCCCGTGGCAGCAGGTCACGGCATGCTTTGGGCGAAAGCAGATCCGCCTGCAGGGTGATGGCCTGCCGCCCTAGGGCACGGATCTCCTGTGCGACCTCTTCGGCGGCGGCGCTGGATTGGTCGTAGTGCACCGCAACATCATAGCCGTCAGCCGCCAGTTTGAGCGCCATGGCCCGGCCAAGCCGCTTGCCTGCCCCTGTTACCAATGCTCGCATCAAATGGCTCCTTTATCCCTGTCGCAGCGCAGCGGCTGTGGTCAAAAGAGCACCAGCAGATATCCGATGTAAAGCCCTGCCAGCCCCAGCCCCCAGAGCCGGGTGATGTCCTTTTTCAGGAACACAAATGGGAAGATCAACAGCGAAGCCCCCAGCATCACCCAGAGATCAAAGCGCAGGAATTCGGGGTCAACGGTGATTGGACCGATCAGGGTCGCAATGCCCATGATGGCCAGCAGGTTGAACATATTGGAGCCGATGACATTGCCCAGGGCCACATCTGCCTGTTTGCGCAGGGTCGCCATCACCGTGGTGGCCAATTCCGGCAGCGAGGTGCCGATGGCCACCAGTGTCAGGCCAATGATCGGCTCGCTAACGTCATACATCCGGGCAATGATGGTGGCATTATCCACCAACAAATCCGCCCCCAAGGGCAGGCCAATCAGGCCAAGCCCCAGATAGATACCAATCTTCCAGACCGGCATGCTGGGATCGGCCTCTTCCAACCCCTCCAGCACCTCGTCCTCTTCTTCATCGCCACAGCAGTTTTTGCGGTGGGTCCGTGCATCGCGAAAGGCATCTGCCAAAAACAGCGCCAGGGCGGTCAGCAGGATCAGGCCAGACCAGATCGTCAGGGTGCCACACATGGCCAGCCCAATAAACAGCACTGTGGCCATCAACATCAGCACATAGCTTTTGCGGCTGTTGCAATGGCTGGTGTGCAGCGTTGCAATGATCGCCGGAATGCCCAGCACCATCAGAATATTGGCGGTGTTTGACCCCACCACGTTGCCCAGGGCAATGCCGTCGGCATTGTCGGCCACTGCATTGACCGCAATCAGCAGCTCAGGCGCCGAGGTGCCAAAGGCCACGATGGTCAGGCTGACAATAAGCGCAGGCACGCCAAGACGCAGCGACAGGTTCACAGCGCCACGCACCAGCGCGTCGCCGGCCAAAAGCAGGATCACCAGACCCAAACCACAAAGCAGCCACGGCATCATTTGCGCGGTCCTTTTAACTTGCACCCGCAGGGGCTTTTGCCAATCTTGAACCGCCCACAAGAGGGGCAGCGCGCGGATTGCAGGCGTTTTTGTCCGGGAAAGGTAAACTTTCCAAACATAGCCAGCACCGCTATGACCACCAGAAATAGGGTGACGATCTTAAAAATCACTTCAGAGCCCAAAACGCGCAAAGGCAGCGCGCTCCTCGATGCCAGACGCGACATCCCTGGCCAGTTCCACTCCAAACCGGCTGAGGAAGGGTTTCTTGATGCCGTAGCGGCGCAGCTTTACCTTGTCGCCAAAGCGGGCCTGCAAAATTGGCTTGATATGGCCGATGCCATCGATCAGCCCCAGCTCAATCGCCCGTTTGGCCAGCCAGATTTCGCCAGTGAACAGCTTGTGACTGCCATCGAGCTTATCACCGCGCCGCTCGGTCACGTGGGTAATGAAATTCTCGTGGATATCGCCGAGCAGGCCTTTCAGCCGCGTGACATCCTCGGGATCTTCGGCCTGAAACGGGTCCAGCATGGATTTGCTTTCCCCGGCCGTATAGACCCGGCGCTCAACCCCATGACGGCTGAGCAGGTCCTGGGCGCCAAAGCCCGCCGAGATCACGCCGATAGAGCCCACAATGGAGCTGGCATCGGCCCAGATCTCATCCGCCGACACCGCCAGCCAATAGCCCCCCGAAGCCGCGACATCCTCGACAAAGGCAATCACAGGAATGTCCTTTTCCTGGGCCAGGCGCTGGATACGGGCGCCAATTAGCGAGCTTTGCACCGGCGATCCCCCCGGAGAGTTGATCTCCAGCGCAACCGCATCGGGTTTGCCCTTGCGAAAAGCAGCCTCTAGCACCGGGGCCAGAGTGGCATCATTCAGAGCACCACGCCCGGACATGCCAATGGCTCCCGAAAGGCGCACAACAGAAACGAGGGGCGGTTTTTTCACAAAGGGTAAGCGCAGCATCATGGCGCCGATGTAGATGGCCGTGAGGGGTGAAACAAGGGAAGGGCCACTACAAATTCCGTTGAGGCCAAAAACCAAAGGTCAACGTGTATATTTGCAACGCTCCCAGCGCCCGCCGGGAGGTTTTGAGCGCATATCGGCCTGAGCGGAGGATTGTGCGCTCCGCTCAGATCAGCCGGGCTGTGAGCTCACGAGCGGATGCGCCAGCCGGTTTTGAAGATCCACCAGATCACCGCAAGACAAAGCGCCGTAAAGAAACCAATCGCCATGAGGCTGGTGGCCACCGGCACATCCGAGGCGCCAAAGAAGGACCAACGGAAGCCGGATATCAGATAGACTACCGGGTTGAACAGGGTGATCTTCTGCCAGATCGGTGGCAGCATGGAGATCGAGTAGAACGAGCCGCCCAGGAACACCAGCGGTGTCACGATCAGCAACGGAACCAGTTGCAACTGCTCAAAATTCTTGGCCCAAATGCCGATGATAAACCCCATCAGCGCAAAGCTGAGACAGGTCAGCACCAGGAACAGAACCATGGCAAAAGGATGGGCTATGGTGATGTCCACAAACAGGGTTGAGGTGCCCAGGATGACAACGCCGATAAACAGGGCCTTGGTCGCCGCGGCCCCGACATAGCCCAATACGATCTCGAGAAAGTTTACCGGAGCCGACAAGAGCTCGTAGATGGTGCCGATGAATTTGGGGAAGTAGATCCCAAAGGAGGCATTGGAAATACTCTGCGTCATCACGCTGAGCATGATCAGCCCCGGCACAATAAAGGCGCCGTAGTCGATGCCATCCACCTGATCAATGCGGCTGCCAATGGCAGCGCCAAAGACCACAAAATACAGCGAGGTCGACAAGACAGGTGACAGGAAGCTTTGAAACAGGGTGCGAAAGAACCGCGCCATTTCAAAACGATAGATTGACCAGATCGCAGTCCAGTTCATGAGCTCTCTCCTGAAACAAGGCCAACAAAAATATCTTCCAGGCTGGATTGCCGCGTGGAGACATCTGCCAGGACCAATCCGGCAGCCGCAACATCGTTCAGCAGCGCAGTAATGCCGGTGCGCTCGGCCTTGGTGTCATAGGTATAGATCAAAGCATCTCCCGGCTCGTTCAGCTCCAGATTATGGGCAGCTAGACCGACAGGCACCTCTGCAATGGGCGCTGATAGATGCACGCATAGCTGCTTTTGCCCCAGCTGCGCCATCAGGTCGTCTTTGTCTTTGACCAACAGGATCTGCCCATCGGCAATCACCCCAACACGATCGGCAATGGCCTCGGCCTCTTCGATGTAATGGGTGGTCAAAATGATGGTGACGCCGCCGTCTTTCAGCTCCTGAACCACATCCCACATATCCTTGCGTAGCTCGACATCCACACCTGCGGTGGGCTCATCCAGAAACAGCACCCGTGGCTCATGCGCCAGCGCCTTGGCGATCAGCACCCGGCGCTTCATACCGCCCGAAAGCTCCTTGATCTGGCTGTTGCGCTTATCCCAGAGCGACAGCTTCCGCAGGATCTCTTCGATCAGCGGCTCGTTGCGGGGTTTGCCAAACAGCCCACGCGAAAACCGGACCGAGTTGATCACCTTTTCAAAAGGTTCCAGGTTGATCTCCTGCGGCACCAGCCCAATCAGCGAACGGGCCGCGCGAAAATCCTCCAGGATACAGTGGCCGCCAACCTTCACCGAACCCGATGTCGGGGTGATGATACCGCAAACCGTTGAAATCAGAGTGGTCTTTCCGGCCCCATTGGGTCCAAGCAACGCCAGGATCTCACCTTCATCGATATCCAGCGACACACCTTTGAGAGCCTCAAAGCCGCCCTCATAGGATTTGCGCAGATCGGAAATGGATAGGATCGCCGCCATGGGACCTCCGTTGATCTAAAAACATTATTTCCCGCACCCTAACCAGCGCTGATCTCAGCCACCAGTAGGAGACAGGCAGATGGCATGCGCAGAGGCATGTGCATCTGCGCAGAGTTGATACGAAAACCGTTCGCCAGCACCGTCAGGCCAGGACCGCCACGGGAGCACGGCCTGGGACGGAGAGCCTGGGACAGGGATCAGTTGCCGGTGATCTTCTTGAACCAGCCTGTTTTCTCGCCCGCCTCCGCATGCGCCTCTTCGTCATCGGCATTTTGCTCTTCAGGGGCCAGATGGGTTTGCAGATTGACAAAGAACTGATCCGCCATCTTCTTTGCAAAGCCATCAATGATCCGGCTGCCCAGTTGTGCCAGCTTGCCGCCGACTTTGGCTTCGACATCATAGGACAGCAAAGTGCCGATCTCGGAGGCCGCCAGAGTGACAACGGCGCCGCCCTTGGCAAAACCGGCGGCGCCGCCCTTGCCCTCGCCGGTAATGGTGAGTTTTTCACCTTCGATCAGATCGGACAGGGTGACCTGCCCCTTAAAGGTGGCTTTGACCGGGCCAACCTTTTGCGTCACAGAGGCTTCAAAGCCTTCATCAACACTGCCGGTGACGTCCTGCGCGCCAGGCACACAGGCCTTCAATACATCTGGGTTTAGCAATGCGGCATAGACCTCACCCGGGGGGGCGGCAATTTCTTTGCTGTCACTCATCTTCATGGCGGGGCCTCCTTTGGGCTGGTGAGCGGCCGGGCGGGGATACCTTGCGGTGCGCCGCGGCCTCTCTTCCAGGTGGATTTAACAAATTCCCCTAGACCTAGCCGGCCCATGCCCCTCCTGCCAAGGTGCAAGCCAACGACACCAGCTCCCCTGCCATGACCTAACGCAGCGTTGGACGGCCAAAATGGGCAACCACCGCTGCGATCACGCTGTCATCGCGCAGCAGTCGGTTGTGGCCCAGCCCTTCGGTGATCTCCAGCCGCGCCGAGGCCCAGGACTGTGCCAGTTCTTCGGCTTCCTGCACAGGAATGATGCGATCCTGTCTGTCGTGCAGGATCAGCGCGGGCAGCGGCAACTGGTCGGTCATGGTGCTGGCCTTGAGCGCCGAGAAGGGCAGATCATAGCGCGCCTCGACCCGCTGCTGTGCCCGGGCGGTCACATCCTGTGAGAAGCCGAGCTGGTCCGCCAACCGACCAATGTAGGTTTCAAGATCCGGCATCGGCGCCAAAAGTGCCACCCGATCTGCCCGCATCCCCTGTGTGAGCGCCGCAATCAGCGCTGCCGCCCCGTTGGAATGCGCCACCACCCCGGCCAGAGGGCCAAGTCTGCTCGCCATTTCCAGGGTAACTTCCATCATTTCCGGCAATGAGCTGCGGTTTCCAGCTGCGGCCCCATGTGCCGGAGCATCAAAGGCAACAACCCGATATCCCGCCTGAACTAGCGGCGCGGCAAAGCCCCCCAACTGGCCGGCCCGCCCGCCAAAACCATGCACCAGCAGGATCGTTGGCAGGGGCGCTTCATCCCGCACGCCAAACGGGGGCTGCGCCCCGCGCCATTCATATAGCGGCACCTCTTCTCCCGTGCTCAGCCGCACGGGCTGGGCGGTGGCCTGCAGCAACCAGTCGCGCTCATGACGGGGCAGTTTCTGCCGCAGGGGGCGGGTAAAGAAATAGGCAAACAACCGCGAAGCCAGCGACGGGCTGACCCGGCTCAGCAGCGTCGTCACCAGCTGGAACCATTTGGGGCTGCGTCTGGGTTTGGGCTGCGGCGCGCTGGGTCGACCAGCCGGAGAACCGGCAACCGGGCGCGCGGGGGATGTCATGACCATTGTGTGGCCTCCTGATCTGCTGCGCCAAACCAAGGGATCCGACGCTGTGATATCCGCATTCCTGCGAATCAAATTTGTTAGTTCTATTTTGGAACTCATTATCAGTTCCATTTGAGAACTCTGTCAATCCATGTTAAGAATCAGCCTATGAAATGGCATGATCTCAATGGCGACACCTGCCCACTCGCCCGCGCCATGGGGGTGATCGGGGATCGCTGGACGCTGCTCATCCTACGGGAGTGCTTCCTAGGGGTGCGCCGCTTTGATGGGTTTCAGAAACGTCTGGGCGTGACCCGGCATTTGCTGGCGGAACGGCTGAAACGGCTGGAAACCATGGGCGTTCTGGAACGCCGCCCCTATCAGGAGCGCCCTCTCAGACATGAATATCGTCTGACCACTGCCGGCAAAGAGTTTGCTCCGGTGCTGCTCGCGATGCAGGACTGGGCCCAACACAATCTGCCCAGCGCAGAGCCCGCCCCCTTTACCTTTGTCACCCGCGACAGCGGCGCCAAGGTCTGCCCGGTGCTGACCGATAGGGACTCCGGACAGGAGCTGAACCACAGAACGGTTCTCATGGTCCCCGCAACCACCGCCGCCTCCAAGGTAATAGAGGCGCACCGTCGAGCACCCAGCACAAATTCAGACCTAGGCCCGGAAACGGACAGCAGCACCATTTCCGATACCGGCTAACCCGCCAACTCTGCGAGCACGGAGACCAAAAAAGGGGCGCATCCCTGCGCCCCTTTGTTCATATTGAAACTGCCAGGATCAGGGCCTAGCGGTTTCCCTTTGGGATCTCTTCGTAGGTGGTCCAGTCAAAAGTGCCCTCATCCCGCTCGTGCACAGCCTGTTTCCAGCCCATTTCCTCGGACCGGGCCTTGAAATTCATCCCTTCCGGTGAATGTCGGGTGATGCCGTCAAAGATTGTTGCCAAGCGCTGCGTCTGCATCAATCCGGTCTGTTCGATCGCCTGATTGATCACCATTTTCTGCATCGCAAGTTGATTGATCGGCACTGTCGACATCCGCGCTGCCATGGCTTCAACCGCATCATCCAGATCGGCCAGCGGCACCGCCTGCATAACCAGCCCCATATCTGCAGCCTCGCGGCCCGAAATCTTGTCGCCCGTGAACAACATCCGCTTGGCCCGCTCTGCCCCCAGGCGGTAGACCCACATGGCGGTGGTTGGGCAGCCCCAGACCCGCGTCGGCATATAGCCGATCTGCGCCTCTTCGGCCATGATGGTCATATCGGCGCAGAGCGCGATATCCGACCCTCCGGCAACAGCCGCGCCATGCACCTTGCACAACACCGGCTTTACGGCCCGCCACATCGACATAAAATGCTGGGTGTTTTCCCACATGAAGCGGTAGTCTTTAATCGGATCCCAAGGCATCTCCTGGGTTGCCGCGCCAGATCCGTTGCCCTCGGCGTAATAGGTGAGGTCATAGCCCGCGCAAAAGGCCTCGCCCGCACCGGAGAGCACCATGACATGCACGCCGGGATCGGCATCCGCTTGCGCCACAGCGGATGCCAGTTCGCGAGGCAATTCATCATTGATAGCATTCATGACATCTGGCCGATTGAGCGTAATTCGCGCAATTCGACCCGTCTTTTCATAGGCAACTGTTGGCATGTCTCTCTCCCTCGTTTGCGGGAAGGAAACCACGGGTTTGCAGATGCCGCCAGCCCCTGCAGGCCGGGGATGAGCTGGCCTACGTGGCGTCAGATTGCCTAGTAGGGCAATCCCACATAGTTTTCCGCCATGGAGGCCTGCGCTGCATCAGAGGAAAACAGATAGTCCAGATCAGCACATTGCAGCCGCAGGTCGGCCTCAGACATCTCGGGGAAACGATGCAGCAGGTTGGTCATCCACCAGCTAAAGCGCTCCGCCTTCCAGACCCGCGCCAGGGCTTTCTCTGAATAGCCCTCCAGCCCAGCGCTGTCGCCGCGTTTGTAGTGGTCCAGGAAACCGTGATAAAGATAGTAGATATCGGACGCCGCCGAGTTCAACCCCTTGGCCCCGGTGGGCGGCACGATATGGGCCGCATCCCCTGCCAGAAACAGTTGGCCATAGCGCATTGGCTCGGCCACAAAGCTGCGCAGCGGTGCGATGGATTTCTCAATCGAGGTACCAGTCTGCAGCCCCTTGGCCACCTCTTGTGGCAGGCGCGCCTTCAGCTCAGACCAAAAGGCCTCATCTGACCAATCTTCGACCTTATCGGTCAGCGGCACCTGAATGTAGTAGCGGCTCAGCACCTGGCTGCGCATGGAACACAGCGCAAAGCCGCGGTCATGGCGGGCATAGATCAGTTCAGGAGAGGCGGGTTTGGTTTCGGATAACACGCCAAGCCAGCCAAAAGGGTAGACCTTTTCGTACTCGCGCAGCACATCCGCCGGGATCGACTTGCGGCTGACGCCGTGAAAACCATCGGCGCCGATGATGAAATCACAGTCAATGCGGTGCTCATGCCCATCTTTTTCATAAGTAACAAAGGGGGTTTGCGATGTCAGGTCATGCGGCTGCACATTGTCGGCCTGATGGATGACGATACCGCCCATCGCCGCACGCGCCGCATATAGATCCCGCGTCACCTCGGTCTGACCGTAGACCATCACCGTGGCCCCATCGGCGGATTTTGCCAGATCAATCCGATCCATCCGCCCCTGATGCGCCAGATAGACCCCATGATGCTCCTCGCCCTCGGCCTCCATACGTTCTGCACAGCCCGCCTCGCGCATCAGCTCCACAAAGCCCCGTTCCAGCACCCCAGCCCGAATGCGCCCCAGAACATAGTCCCGCGTCTGGCGCTCCAACACCACGGTATCGATGCCCTGACGGTGCAAGAGCTGCGAC
Organism: Phaeobacter sp. 11ANDIMAR09; assembly: GCF_001294455.1. Classification (GTDB taxonomy): domain Bacteria; phylum Pseudomonadota; class Alphaproteobacteria; order Rhodobacterales; family Rhodobacteraceae; genus Pseudophaeobacter. The sequence continues at coordinate 54,132 of NZ_LIKT01000004.1, read as the reverse complement.
AGCAAAAGCCCCGAAGGGCCACCGCCAATGATGGCAACTTGAGTGGTTGTTTGCGTCATCTGCGCCTCTCCCAAAAACTCACGGGGCTGCTGCAGCCCTGGATCTGACAGCTAATATGCAGTGCAAAGACCGCTTTGCGAATGGACTGACTGCGCAAGTTCTTGTACATATCACACATGTCTCAGGCCTCTCAAATCAGCAGCTACAACCTGTTTGGCGAAACCGCTGAGCTGGCGGATGTGCTGCATGTGGAAACCATCCGCTCGCGCTCAGCCCTGCATGACTGGCAGCTCAAGGCGCATCGTCACGCAAGACTGCACCAGCTATTGTTCCTGACCAAGGGCAAGGGAACGGCAGATATCGACGGCAAAACCCAGCCCGTTCCCACCGGTAGTTTTGTGAACATTCCCCGCGGCGTGGTGCATGGGTATGATTTTGCGCCGGACACCCATGGCTGGGTGGTGACGCTGACCTCGGATCTTCTGGATCACTGCATTCAGGCCAGTGAAGGCGTGCGGGCACCACTGGAACAGCCCGCAGTGCTGCCGCTGCCCGCCGCACTCAGAGCACTGGCGGAACATCTGTTTGATGAATACCACCGGCAGGATTTTGCCCGCGCCCAGGTGCTGCGATCCTTGGCAGGGGCGCTGATCGGCCTGGCGTCCCGCGCCATTTTTGATGCGGACAGCGCCAATCAGCATCGCACCGGAAACCCGTTGTTTACCCGCTTTGAGGCGCTGATCGAGCGGGATTTTCGCAAACGCCGCCCATTGGCAGACTATGCCCGTGATCTGGCGATCTCGCCGACCCATCTCAACCGAATTGCCCATAAATCCGCCGGGCAATCCGCATCTCAGCTGATCAATGAACGCATGCTGCGCGAGGCGCGTCGGATGCTGATCTATACCGATTTGAGTGCCGCCCAGATTGCCTATGATCTGGGGTTTTCCGACCCCGCCCATTTCAGCCGAGTCTTTGCCAAGGGAACCGGCACCCCGCCCAGACTGTTTCGTCAGCAGGTGGGCGGGGAGAGATAGTGTGTCGCAAGGACTGCCCTCCCCTGATGCAGAACCAGACTGAGGGAGGCGCCTGACCTTGGGTAGGTGCAAAGCGCCTTCCCAGGGGGAAGGTCAGGCGCGGCCCGGCCTGACAGCCGGGCCAGTTAGATAAGTACTCGTCCCTCAATCCCTGGCGGGCACCATGCCCTGCATCACCAAGTGCAGATATTGCTCGGCGATCTGTTCCTGCGGCACCGGATCTGCCACCCGGTTCCAATGGGGGATCCAGTTCAAGGCCCCAAAGACCGCAGCTGCCACCAGTTTGGGATCACAGGGCCGCAGGCGGCCCTCGGCCACGCCCTGTTTGATCAGGCTGCGCAGTTGAAAATCAACCTCTGCCTTGCTGGCGCGCAGGGCCTGGCGACGCTCAGGCGAGAGGCTGTGTTCGCGCACCATGGCGATGGTTGCCCCTAGATCCGACGAGACCCAAGCACAATAGCCCCGGATCAGCAGCGCAATCCGCTCGAGAACCGGCAGGTCGGGGTTCTGGCTTTGCGCCATGGTTTCACCCAGGACCCCCAGCCCTTGCTGATGGCAGCCAAAGAGAATGTCCTCTTTGCTCTGCACATAGTAATAAATGGTGCGCTTGGTGATCTTGAGCGCCGCCGCGATGTCTTCCAGCGAGGTCTGCTCGTACCCGTGGTCATTGAACAGCCTCGCCCCAGCCTGCAAAACCGCCTGCCGCTTGGCTTCGCGCCGACCCTCGCGACACACCCCGGATGTGGTCCAGCTCCTGTTGCTCATACTGCCGCTCCACGCTTCACAAACTCTCCGACACCGATCCACCTTCCCGCTTGAGGACCATATGACGCCCGGTAATTACACCCATCAGTTACATCAAACTTGACCTCTTGCCCAGCCCCGGCAAACAGTAACCCAGAAGTGTAAATTCGCCAAAGCGCAGCATCTGCGTCGCAAACTGCAGCAAGGAGAGAGACCAATGTCATCAGAGGTACTGGTTGCCGGAGTGGGCATGACCAAATTTGCCAAGCCGGGTCAAAACGCCCCCTATACCGAAATGGGAGCCGCCGCGCTGCGCGATGCGCTTGCCGATGCGGGCCTGCCCTATGATGCGGTTCAGCAGGCCTATGCAGGCTATGTCTATGGTGACAGCACCTGCGGGCAAGCGGTGCTCTACAAGGTTGGCATGACCGGCATTCCAGTGATGAATGTGAACAACAACTGCTCGACCGGCTCAACCGCGCTGTTCATGGCGCGCCAGGCGGTGCAGTCCGGTGCCGTGGACGTGGCGCTGGCCCTGGGGTTCGAACATATGCAGCCCGGTGCGCTGACGTCGCATTGGACCGACCGCCCCAGTCCCTTTGATGCCTTTGACGCGGAAACCGACGATCTGGTCGGCCATCCTGAAATCCCACTGGCGCTGCGCTATTTTGGCGGGGCAGGCAAATCTCACATGGAGAAACACGGCTCCTCGCTCACCGACCTGGCCCGCATCCGGGCCAAGGCCAGCCGTCATGCGGTGAACAACCCACTGGCCCTGTTCCGCCAGGAGCTCACGCCCGAGGACGTATTGCAAAGCCCGACGATCTGGGAGGGCGTCATGACCCGGCTAATGGCCTGTCCGCCCACCTGTGGTGCCGCAGCAGCCATTATCGTCAGCGAAGATTACGCCAAGAAACACGGGCTCAATCAGGCGGTACGTATCAAAGGTCAGTCAATGACCACCGATTACGCCTCGACGTTTGAGGCCCACGACATGATGCAGCTGGTTGGCTATGACATGACGGCTGCCGCTGCCAAACAGGTGCAGGAACAGACCGGCATTGCGATTGATGATGTTGATGTGGTCGAGCTGCACGACTGTTTTGCCCATAATGAGATGATCACTTATGAGGGTCTGGGGCTTTGCCCCGAGGGAGGTGCCAGCAAGTTTATCGCGGATGGCAACAATACCTATGGCGGCAAATATGTGACCAACCCCTCGGGCGGCCTCTTGTCCAAAGGCCACCCGCTGGGGGCCACCGGACTGGCCCAGTGCTACGAGCTGACACGGCAATTGCGCGGCACCGCAGGCGCTACGCAGGTTGAGGGCGCTCGCACCGCTCTGCAGCACAACCTCGGGCTCGGCGGCGCCTGCGTTGTTACGCTGTACCAAGCCGCCTGAGGGGACAGCGCATGATTGACAGATCCTTCATTGGCCGCAGTTTTCCACCGCTGATAACAGGGGTGGAGGCCGGCCGCCTGCGGGCCTTTGCCCGTGCCACCGGACAGCGCGACCCGATCTATTGGGACAGCGCCGCAGCACAGGCGGCGGGCTATCGCGACATTCCCGCGCCGTTGACCTTTGTCTTCACACTGGATCTGGAGCGGGACGACCCGTTCTATTTCATCAATGAGATGAAGATCGAACTGGCCCATGTCTTGCACGGCGAGCAGGCCTTTACCTATGGGGTTCCAATCTGCGCCGGGGATGAGGTCACCCTGATCAGCAAGGTCGTGGATATCTACGACAAGAAGGGCGGCGCGATGGAGTTTGTCATCCTGGAAACCAACGCGCAGAACCAGTTGGGCGAAGACCTGGGCTCCATGACCCGCACCATTGTTGTGAGGAACCCAAAATGAGCAGCGTTGAAAACACAGTGACCTTTGCCTCGGTTCAGGTTGGGGATGAGCTGCCTGCTGTCAGCCAGCGCGCCATCAGCCGCACCACCCTGGCGCTCTTTGCCGGGGCCTCGGGCGATCACAACCCGATCCATATCGACATTGATTTTTCCAAGGCGGCCGGCATGCCGGATGTTTTTGCCCATGGCATGTTGAACATGGCCTATCTGGGTCACCTGCTGACCGCCTGGGTGCCGCAGACCGCTGTGCGGGAATTCTCGACCCGTTTTGTGGCCATCACCCAGATCCATGCGGTGGTAACCTGCACCGGCCGTGTGGTGGAGAAACGCCATGGCAATCTGGTGGCTCTGGAGGTTGAGGCCACCGATCAGAACGGCGAGGTAAAGCTGGCAGGCAAGGCGCTGGTCGAGCTGCCCTAGCGACATCAAAAGCCCCTCTGCGGGCGTACGGGCGCTACCCGGCCATAGGCCGGGTGGACCCTCAACTGAGAACAAACTGGGATGCAAACCATGACAAAACTCGCAGGCAAGACAGCCTATATCACCGGCGCCGGACGTGGCATTGGCCGCTCCATCGCGCTGAAACTGGCAGGCGACGGCGCCAATGTGGTGCTCAATGATCTTGATGTGGAACCCGCGCAGGCGGTTGTGAGTGAAATCGAAGCCATGGGCGGCAAGGCCCTGGCCATTCCCGGCTCGGTTACTGCGCCCGGCTTTGCCAATGATTTCATCCAGGCAGGGATCGACAGATTTGGCGGCGTGGACATCATCGTCAACAATGCCGGCTACACCTGGGACAGCTTTATCGGCAAAATGACCGACCAGCAGTTCGACGCGATGATCGACGTGCACCTGAAAGCCCCCTTCCAAATCCTGCGCGCTGCAGCCCCCTTTATTGCAGAACAGGCCGCTATTGAAGCCTCCGAGGGGCGCGAGGTCTTTCGCAAGGTGGTGAATATTTCGTCGATTGCCGGCACCGGCGGCAATGCGGGACAGGCCAATTACTCTTCGGCCAAGGCGGGGATTGTTGGCATGACCAAAACCATGGCCAAGGAATGGGGCCGCTACAAGGTCAACGTCAATGCCGTCGCCTTTGGCATGATCTCCACCCGCCTGACCGAGGCCACGGATGAGAAAAAATCCATCGAGGTCGAGGGCAACACCGTGGGTATCGGTATTCCCAAGAAAGTGGTCAAAGGCTTTGAGATGATGATCCCGATTGGCCGCGCGGGCACCCCCGAGGAAGCCGCAGGCGGCGTCTATCTGTTCTGCATCCCAGAAAGCAATTACGTTTCCGGCCAGACCCTCATCGTTGGCGGTGGGCTTACGGCGTAAACCCCAAGGACAGTGCCTGACCGCGGGTGGGGGTGAAGCCCCCGCCCCTTTGCCGGAGGCAAACCTCCGGTTTGACGGGGGCGGTCGGGGGCTGCCCGGCACTCCGCCAGGCCAGACAGGAGAATACTATGCTCAAAGGCATCCGCATTATCGAAGTAGAGGGCCTTGGCCCCGGCCCTTTTGCCGCCATGTGGCTGGCCGACATGGGTGCCGATGTGATCTGCGTCCACCGCAAGGGCGGCGGCGTCACACCGGGCATGCCAGAACGCTCAGTGCTGGATCGCGGCAAGCGCTCGATCGAGCTGGACCTGAAAGATCCCGAAGACATCAAGGTGTTCCTCGCCCTGGTCGCCACCGCCGATGGGCTGATCGAAGGATTTCGCCCCGGGGTGATGGAACGCCTCGGCATCGGTCCCGACGCGTGCCATGCGGTTAACCCGGATCTGGTCTTTGGCCGCATGACCGGCTGGGGTCAGGACAGCGCCCTGTCGGAAACCGCCGGGCATGATCTGAACTATATCTCGCTTTCCGGCGCGCTCTGGTATGCCTCCACCCCCGGCGATACACCACTGACCCCCGCCACGCTGGTCGGCGATATCGGCGGCGGCGCAATGTATCTGGTCGCTGGCATGCTGGCGGGATTGCTGCGCGCCAAAACCAGCGGGATCGGCACAGTGGTGGATGCCGCTATCTATGATGGCTCCGCCCATATGATGAACCTCTTGATGAGCATCCGTCAGGCCGGCGGCTTTGGCGAGACACGCGGTCAGAACTTGCTGGATGGCCCGCACTGGAGCCGCTCCTATGCCTGCGCCGATGGCGGCTATATGACCGTGCAATGCCTGGAGCCGAAGTTCTATGCTCAGTTCCTGCAATTCATCGGGCTGAGCGAGGATGCAGATTTCAAACGCCAGTTCGACAAGAGCCTCTGGCCCACGCTGACCGGGCGTCTGGCCGGGATCTTTGCCAGTGAACCCCGCGCCCATTGGGCGGCGCTGTTTGATGGATCGGACGCCTGCGTTGCCCCAGTGCTGAGCCCGGATGAAGCCCTGACCCATCCGATGAATGCGCGCGGCACCTGGGTTGAGCAGGAGGGTGTGTTGCAGGCCAGCCCTGCCCCCCGCTTTGATCACGCCCCAGCCTGGCACCCCCAGGCCAGCCCGGAACGTGGCCAGCACAGCCGTGAAATTCTGGCCGAACTTGGTCTTTACAAGGAATAACCCCGATGACTTCCCATATCTCCCCCTGGATGGATGACGAGCTGACCATGCTGCAGGACTCCCTGCGCGACTTCTTTGCCAAGGAAATGGTCCCGCATGAGGAACGCTGGCAGAAACAGGGCCATATCGACCGCGACTTCTGGAACCGGGCCGGTGAAATGGGCATTCTCTGCGCCAGCGTTCCGGAAGAATACGGCGGCATGGGTGGGGATTTTCGCCATGAGGCGGTGATTGCCACCGAACAATTCCGCGCCGCCGGGTTCTCCGGTTTTGGCAATTCGGTGCATAGCCAGATCTGTGCCGGATATATCCTTGACTACGGCACCGAGGACCAGAAACAGCGTTGGCTGCCCAAGATGGCCAGCGGAGAGATGGTCTGCGCCATTGCCATGACCGAACCAGGCACCGGATCTGATCTGCAAAACATCAAGACCACGGCGCGGCCAGAGGGCAATGACTATGTGCTGAGTGGCTCCAAGACCTTTATCACCAATGGGCAGCAGGCCGATCTGATCATTGTGGTGGCCAAGACCGACTCCAGCCTGGGCGCCAAGGGCATATCGCTGATGATGGTGGAGACCGCCGAGGCAGAGGGCTTTGCCCGGGGCCGCAATCTGGAGAAACTGGGGCTGAAAAGCCAGGACACCTCCGAGCTGTTTTTTGACAATGTGCGCCTGCCGCCGGAAAACCTGCTGGGCGGGACTGAGGGCCAAGGGTTTTATCAGCTGATGAAATCCCTGCCGCAGGAACGGCTGGTGGTGGCCCTGGGCGGGGCTGCCGCCATGGAAAAGGCGCTGGAGGAAACCGTCGCCTATACCTCCGAGCGCCGCGCCTTTGGCAAGCCGCTTTTGGAGATGCAGAACACCCGGTTCAAACTGGCTGAGGTGAAAACCGTGGCCCATATTGCACGGGTGTTTCTGGATGACTGTGTGGCCAAACATCTGCGCGGTGAGCTGGATGCCACCACGGCTTCAATGGCGAAATGGTGGGTGACGCAGATGCAATGCGACTGCATCGATGAATGCCTGCAGCTTTTTGGTGGCTACGGCTATATGTCGGAATACCCGATCTCGACCATGTATGCTGATGCCCGCGTGCAAAAAATCTACGGTGGCTCTAACGAGATCATGAAAGAACTGATTGCCCGCAGCCTGACGGTGTGAACCGCCCATTGCGCGCGCCGGAAAAGAGGGCTGATCAGCCCTCTTTTTTCTTGGCCGCCGCCTTCATGCGCTCCAAAAGAGCCGCCTTGTCGGCCTTGCGGTCATAGGGGTTCTTGGCGGTTCCCTTGGCGTTGTGCTCGGCGTGGCGAGGGGTGTTGCTGCCCATGCGCGTGCCGCCCATTCTGCTGTAATCCATCTGTCGACCTTTGCTACCGTTTGGCGTAGCGGCGGTGATGCCGCAAATCGTCGGCCACTTCAAGGAAAACAAAAGGGGCGCTGCCCCCGCAGCCCTCCGGGGGCTGCTCCCCCGGGATATTTTTGGCCAAATGAAATGAGGAGTCAGTAGCCCTGAAAGGTGAGAACCTCATTAGGGTAGGCCTGATCGCCAATCTGGAAATGGGTGCGCCCGGTGATGGCAAAGCCCTGGCGCTGATAGAAGGCGATGGCCGGGGTGTTTTCAATATTGGTGGTGAGCCAGGGGTGGCGCGCGCCCAAGGCATTGGCATGGGCGAGTCCTGCCTGCAGCAGCGCCCGGCCCAGGCCGCGCCCGTGGTGACGGGGCTGGACATAGAGCGTGGAGATCTCGAGCGCCGAACCCTTGCCTTTTGGCGGCTTCGGACCCTGGGTCAGACGAATGAAACCATCAATACCCTCGGCATTTTGCGAGACAATGAAACGTTCCGTATCGCGATCCAGTTGTTCTGCCATGCGCTGGGGCGTCAGCTCGGCAAAGACGTAATCGGCAAAAAAGCCATTGATGCCGCGGCGCAGATAGGTGCCCAGCCAGACCTCAATCGACAGGGCCGCCAGGCTCGACGCGTCCTCGGGACGCGCCGGGCGCAGAGTGATTTCAGCGGCCTGTTCAACCACCGCGCACAGTGTCGATCATCAGCTGGACATTGTCGGGGTCGGCGTCGGGCGTGATGCCATGGCCCAGGTTGAAGATATGAGGGCCGTTTTTGAAGGCCTGCACGATGGCCCGGGTTTCCTCCACCAGATCCTGACCACCGGTCACCATGTGGCGCGAGGCCAAATTGCCCTGCACGCAGCCATCTACCTGCAGGTTCTGTGCGGCCCAAAGGGGGTCAACCGAATTGTCCAGCGCCAGGCAGTCAATGCCCGTTTCCTTGGCAAAGCCCAGATATTTTTCGCCCGCTTCCCGCGGGAAGCCGATGACAGGAATGCCGGGGTGGCGCTGTTTCAGCGCTGCGGTGATCTCGCGGCAGGGTTCCAGCGCATATTTGCGGAAATCTTCGCCTTTGAGCGAGCCTGCCCAGCTGTCAAAGATCTTGACCACTTCGGCGCCAGCCTCGATTTGTTTGGACAGGTAGTCGATGGTGGCTTCGGTGATACGGGCCAACAGGGCCTCAAACAGGGCACGGTTTTCGTGTTTCAGCGCATGGGCCGGGCCCTGATCCGGGGTGCCGCGACCTGCAATCATATAGGTTGCGACGGTCCAGGGGGCGCCTGCAAAACCAATCAGCGTGGTCTCGGCAGGCAATTCCCGGGACAGGATTTTGACGGTCTCGTAGATCGGGTTCAGGGTCTCGTGGATGTCAGACACTGGGCCGAGTTTGGCAAAATCAGCTTCGGTGGTGATGGTCGAAAGACGTGGGCCTTCGCCGGTGACAAACCACAGATCCGCGCCCAACGCCTGGGGGATCAACAGAATGTCGGCAAAGAGGATCGCCGCATCAAACCCATAGCGGCGAATGGGCTGGAGCGTGACCTCGGCAGCGAGTTCAGGGTTGTAGCAGAGTTTGAGAAAATCCCCGGCCTGAGCCCGGGTGGCGCGATACTCGGGCAGGTAACGGCCCGCCTGGCGCATCATCCAGATTGGCGGCACATCCTGTGTTTCCCCTGCCAATGCGCGCAGAATTTTCTTTTGTTCAGCCATGTCACCCTCGATTTCGCCTGCTCGTTTATACCGCACATGAGGTCGGCCCAAAGCGGCAAATTGTCAAGGGCAGCCTGAGCAATGCTTGCAACGGCAAATCGCCGCTACTAAAGGTCATACCATGACACAGAACCTGCCCTCCCCCGCTTCTCCGCTGAAAATCGGCACCCGTGGTTCCCCCTTGGCGCTGGCCCAGGCCTATGAGACCCGTCGCCGCCTGGCAGAGGCCTTTGATCTGCCGCATGAGGCCTTTGAGATCGTGGTGATTAAAACAAGTGGCGACAATCAGGCGCTGATTGCGGCGGACAAGCCGCTGAAGGAGCTGGGCGGCAAGGGGCTGTTCACCAAGGAGATCGAAGAGGATCTGCTGTCCGGCGCGATCGACATCGCGGTGCACTCGATGAAGGACATGCCCGTGGCCCAACCCGCAGGGCTGCTACTGGACTGCTATCTGCCGCGCGAAGACGTGCGGGACGCTTTTGTCTCACCAAAATTTTCGCGGCTACAGGATCTGGAGCCCGGCGCCGTGGTCGGCACCTCATCGCTGCGCCGCCGGGCGCAATTGATGAACCGCCGCCCAGATCTGAAGGTGGTGGAGTTCCGTGGCAATGTGCAGACGCGTTTGAAAAAACTGAATGAAGGTGTGGCGGAATGCACCTTCCTGGCCATGGCCGGCCTAAACCGCCTGGCAATGGCAGATGTGCCCGCCACCGCGATTGAGACCACCGATATGCTACCCGCTGTGGCGCAGGGGGCCATTGGGATTGAGCGGCGCGGCAATGACAGTCGTACCGCCGCGATGCTTGAAGCGATCCACGACGTAACCACCGGCAAGCGCTTGGCGGCAGAACGGGCCTTTTTGGCTGCGTTGGATGGCTCTTGTGAGACGCCTATCGCAGGACTGGCCGAACTGGATGGCGGCACACTCCGGCTGCGCGGTGAAGTGCTGCGCCCGGATGGGTCAGAGGCTATTGCAGAGGATCAGAGCTGCGCCATTGAAGACGGGGGCGAGCTGGGCCGCGAGATGGCGACAAAGCTTCTACAGCAAGCGGGCGAAGGTTTTTTTGACTGGCGAAACTGAAGCAAGCTTTGGTCTGCAACGCACCGCTCACCACGCTGTGCTTGGGTCAGAGCCGCTGCTCGGTTTTCGCGGGGCTGAGCGCATACCTATCCAAAACTATTCCTAAAGCTGCCCGGACCAACGCAGCCAGGTTTCAGGGCTGTCGTGGAACACATTCAGATCCACGTTGCCTGCGATCCCCGGCACCACCCCGGTGCCAGTATATTGCCAAAGCCGCCAAAAGGCGCCGGGGTAGACCTGACGGGGATGTCCCGCGACCGAGCGCAGCCAGAACTCAGTCCCGCGCAACCGCCCAATGCCGGTCTCGCGATAAAAATCAACCGTTGTATAAACCACTGGGCGCTGTCCATAGTGAGCCTCTAACAGCGCCAGGAACTTGCGCGCCTCGGCCCGCACCACCCGGCCATCAGGGCGTTTAGTGCAGGTGCGCGAGCGCGGGTTCCATTCCATATCCAGAACTGGCGGCAGCGCGTTTGGATCGCGTGGCACATGTTTGATGAACCAGCGTGCTTGCTCTGCTGCCGGGCGACAGAAATAGAAATAGTGATAGGCGCCCTGCTGTATCTCAGCGCGCTGCGCCCCGCGCCAGTTTGCGGCAAACCGGGGATCCGCCACATCGCCACCCTCGGTCGCCTTGATATAGGCAAAGGACACGCCCGATGCTTTGACCTGTGGCCAGTCAATCTCCCCCTGATAGCGGGAAACATCAATGCCGTGGATCGCATAGCTGTTGGGACCACGACCGCGCCATTCATGCGGGTCACTATCGCCAAAACGCGGATAGGTGGTGAGTGTCGACAGCTCGGCCAATGTCGGCCGTTGGCTCGGAGATTCGGATTGTTGAACATCAGGCACGCGCCGTGCACAGCCCATTGCCGTGACAAGCAGCAGGGGTATCAAAAACAACAGACGCATGATCACCTTTATCTCACTCCCTGATTGCCCCAGCAGTAGCAGCTGACCTCCACGGCCGCCAATAGGGCAACCCCTCAATAGGGTGGTTTGGCGAAATTCGGCTTCCCTTAAACCAACAATGGCCGGATAGTTGGATTCTGGGAGGAAAAGAAATGCCTGCAATCAAAACTTGTAGGATTCTGGGGGAATCTTGCTGCCGTTTACTACTGCTAATTTTATCTTTAGCGCTAGTAGTCGGCTGTTCCGTCAATGGCTTTGGCCTGGTATCCGATCAGTTGATCCCCGGAGAGGGGGCCATCGTGCGGCAACGCAAGGCGCCTGGCCTACATCTGGAGGTCAGTCGTGACACCACCGCTCTCAGTTTCGGTTACTGGCATGATATTTCTGTTTTTTCTACCGATTGCCCGGAACAATCTTTTAGCCATTTTTCGCTGACAGACAGTTACGGGCTACTGTTCTCGAGCTTCGGGCGAGAGGTGGATTTCACCCTAGGGTTTAGGCAGCGCGCCAAAATTCTTTCAATTCCAGAAGGTGAGGTCTACAGTCGTACAATAGCTTTCCAAGCGTCAGATCTACCTTTGACCCAATTACAACTCGGCTCTGCCGAGGATTGCAGGTCTTGATGCTTGGCAGATGTTTTGTAGGAAATAGCTTTTGGTGGTAGTATAATGACACGACTGCTTATTCCCTTGGCCCTTGGTTTGCTCGCTCTTTCTGGATGCGAAGCCAAAAACCTATATGTTGCACACGATACAACGGTGGGGCTGAACGGGCGATTTAGCCAGAACCGTCAATCCGGCAAGCTCGTGCTAGGCTATGACCGTGAGTTTGTAACTCTTGTCCCAAAGGGAACTGATCCAACACCGGACGACGGTGTGGATGACCGCGATGTCATGGCCTCCCTCGGCTGTAGCTATCTGCAGACCAATGGCGTGGCTCTGACGCGGTATTCCGACTTGGTCATCACTGGCAAGGCTGCAACCGATCTCGCCGCAAAAATCAAAGACGGAAACGAGAATTTGCTGGATTGCAATCAGTTTGCAGGCCAACCCTCAAATGGTACCTCCGGAGGGAATGGCGAATGAGACACCTTCAGCTAAACAGCCATCTCCGTTCAATCCTCCTAGTCGGTGCCTGCCTTACCGTACTGGCTGGTTGCGAAAATACTCTGGTCTTTGGAGAATCCACCGGCTTCAATCTCGGCATAGAAGCCGATGCCGCCAAAGCGGTGCCATTTGAAGCAAATGCAGGGCTGCGCCGTCAGGTTGTCGGGTTGGTGCCTCCGATGGGGCGCGACGAGAACGGCCGCCCCAATACCGAGGCAACAAACCTGGTAGGCACCATCAGAATTGCGCAGACAACAGGCAGTACCGGCCCCTTCGACACCCAGGTGACCGTGGCTTCAGGCTATGCCACAGGCCCCGCTGCGGTTGCCCTGGTCAATGGCACAACAGAAAACCCCAAAAACGCCAACCAGGCTGAGGCGGCCGTGAAGGCCGTGGTCAATGCAACCAATACCGTTCGTGTTAGTGATGACCCGGCCGCACGTACTGCCACAGTCAAGCTCCTGTCATTCGTAAATGGCTCGGATGCCAATCTGACCACCTATTTGGCCTTGGCCAAGGCACAAGGCATTTCACTGTCCGGGGTTGATGCACCCAGCCAGGCTGCCATTGCCATAGGCGATGGAAGCAATGCGACAAAGAACATTGCCATTGCCAAGGCCCTCAAGCTGATTTGAAAGGAATGAAACCATGGCGAAAAAGAAGACCCTTTGGACCATAAAAAACCTCGACCGTGACATGGTCGAGGGCTTTATCAAGCTATGCGGGAAAAGCGGTGGGACTATGGATCTAGAGAAAATGCCCGACGGCAGTTTTACCGCCGTCTGCAGTATCGACAAAAAGAAAGACAGCTGAATTCAGCGGGTCTCAATCACCTGCTTAGCCAAGAGGCGAAAGCCTAAACGCATCCTTTCGTGCCTTTGGCTCTGACTAGCTCAGACCCACTTGGCTAGGGGTGGCAGGCTCATCAGCACTGCATTAGCGTCATGGCCGGTCTCAAGGCCAAATTTGGTACCGCGATCATAGACCAGATTGTATTCAGCATAGAGCCCGCGATGCACCAGCTGTGCCTCTTTGTCGGCCTCCGAGAAATCCTGTGCCCGGCGCTTGTCCACCAGCGGCAGATAGGCCGGTAGAAAGGCACGGCCGATATCCTGTGTCAGGGCAAAATCCGCCGCCCAGTCGCCACTGTTGTGGTCATCCATAAAGATACCGCCAACGCCGCGCGCCCGGTTGCGGTGAGGGATATAAAAATACTCATCCGCCCAGTCTTTGAGCCGAGGGTAGAGATCGGCGCCATGCGGGTCGAGATGGGCCTTTTGGGTGGCGTGAAAATGCGCGGTATCTTCATCATACTCAAGGCAGGGATTGAGGTCCGAGCCGCCGCCAAACCACCAGGCATGCGGGGTCCAGAACATTCGGGTGTTCATATGCACCGCAGGCGCGTGGGGGTTGCGCATATGTGCGACCAGGGAAATCCCCGAGGCCCAGAACCGTGGGTCTTCCTTCATCCCCGGCAGGCCCTTGCGGGCCGCCATGGCGTTTTGCGCCCGCTCTCCTAGGGTGCCGTAGACCTCGGAGATATTGACGCCGACCTTTTCAAACACCCGACCGCCGCGCATCACGCTCATCAACCCGCCCCCCGCATCTGATCCATCCTCCGCCGACCGCTTGGTCTGGGTGACCTCAAACCGACCTGGCTCCATATCCGCAAAGGGACCGCTGTCATGGCGGTCTTCCAGCGCTTCAAAGGCGGCGACGATTTCGTCGCGCAGGCTGCGGAACCAGGCAGCGGCCTGGGCTTTTTCGGTGCTCATATCGGCGGTCATCAAGGAGGCTTTCTGCTGTGTTCTATCGGGGAGCGTGCTAGTGAACCGGTGCGGCGACAGGATCGAGCAGGGTGCGCCCGCCATCCAGGGTCATGATCTGCCCGGTCATAAAACCCGAGGCATCCGAGGCCAGATACTGCGCGGCTTCGGTCAGTTCTGTCGGCGAGGCAATGCGCCCCAGGGGGGTATGTTCTTCGATATCCTGGCGGTAGCTGCGGTTGTCCTTCAGTGTCGACTGCATCGAGGCGCTCATGACTGAGCCAAAGGCGATGGAATTCACCCGGATGCGATGTGGCGACAGCGAGACGGACAGCGAGCGTGTCAGCTGGTCCAGTGCCGCCGACGCAACCGAATAGGCCATCAATTCGGGGTGGGTGCGCCGGGCCGCAATCGAAGACAGATTGACGATGGCACCCAGAGGCGCGTCTTCATCACGGCCCTCGCCCTGCTTGATCATCCGGCGCGCCACCTGCTGCGACAGCCGCAGCGTGGGCAGCAGGTTTTCCATCAACAACAGTTCCAGCGAGTCATCATTGGTGTCCAGCGGATCGCTCTGCACCACCTGACGCGCCCCATTGACCAGGATGTCGATATCGTCAAAGGCATCAATGGTCGCCGACAACAGATTGGCGATGGTCAGACGTTCCCGCAGGTCTCCGGCAAAATAGCGAATATTGCTCTCTTCCGGCTGCTCGCCCAGTTCGCGCACCAAGGCGGCCTCATTGGTATCAGCAAACATCACCTTGGCTCCAGCAGCCACAAATTGACGCCCGATGGCCAAGCCAATACCCGAAGAGGCACCGGTGACGATGGCAGTCTTGCCAGAGATGGAAAAGGACATGCGAGGCATACTCCTGAGGTTTGAATTCGACTGCGAGCCTACCCCCCGGATCTGCATTTGGGAACGCAGAATTTCGGGGCAAGATAGGGGAAAAATCAGCGTTTGGGGCGCCGGGGCCGCTGGGCATGCAAGACCTTGAACCGATTGTCGCCAGCGATTTCTTCGGCCGCGACAAAGCGTTCTGCAAGCAGAGTCTCATAGGGCAGATGCCGGTTGGCCACCAGCCACAGATGCCCCGAGGCGACCAGCATATTGGCCGCCGCTGCAATGAAAGCCTGCCCCAGCTCGGGCTCGGATTTGCGCCCGCTGTGGAATGGGGGATTCATCACCACGGTATCGATCTGATCCGGAGCCCGCCAAGTGCGGGCATCCGCCCAGTAAAAATGCGCGCGCGCATCCCTGACATTCTGCCGGGCACAGCCCAGAGCAACATGGTCAGCCTCGACCAGATGCAGCTGTTTCACCGCAGCCCGGGTCAAGATCTGCGTCGACAAATAGCCCCAACCGCCCCCCAGATCCGCAACACGCGCGCCCAGTTTTTCGGGCAGGCTGCGCACCAAAAGCGCCGAGGCCGGGTCAATACCATCGGCTGAAAACACCCCTGGCGCGGTGACAAACCCATCCACACGGTTCTCTTGCGCAGGGATCCACTCTGTGAGCCTATTGTTGCCCCCCTGGAACCAGAAGATCTTGCCATGGGCCTTTGACACCGGGGCCGAGGTTTCGGTCAGTTTGCGCAGCGCCTTGAGGATCGAATCGACACCATCGGTCTTGGCCCCGTCGACCAACACCGGGCCAGAGGTCACCGCCTCGGCCTGGGCCACCAGCAAGCGGGCTTCGGCCTTGGCACGGGGCAGGAAAACCACTGCGGCGGCAAAGCGCTCGCCCTCGGGCAGATCCGCCAATCCTGGCAGACTGGCAAAACCCGCCGCCTCGAAGGCTTCAAAATCCGGACGCAGCGGTTGCAGGATCACCACCCGCTCTTTTGGCAGGGCTGACAGATCCAAACCAGCACGCGGCGCAAAGACGGCAATGCGCCCCTCAGCGGGCACAACGCAGCCTCCCGCATCAAGGGCCAGGGACAGGCGCAGGGACATAGCACATCCTTTTAGATGTTGATATTATTCTTCTTTTTCCATCGTGCATTGCAGCGGATGCTGATGCCGATTGGCAAAATCCATCACCTGAGCAACCTTTGTCTCGGCGACTTCATGGGTAAAGACTCCCACCACCGCGACACCTTTTTTGTGCACGGTCAGCATGATCTCAAAGGACTGCGCATGGGTCATGCCAAAGAACCGCTCCAGAACCATCACGACAAATTCCATTGGCGTGTAATCATCATTGAGCAACAGCACCTTGTAACGCGGCGGACGCTGCGTCTTTGGGCGCGTCTTTGTCAGAAGACCCAGATCGGTATCATCATCGTCCGAGAATTCGGACATCATCACAGGCAGCAGCGGCATCGGTTCAGTGTTCCAGTCATGCATGGAAATCTATATCCCGCTTATATAGCGTAATGGCGGCGCAGGAAAAGAGATTGAAACAGCACGGTGACAGGCATTTTAACAACCATTGGCTTTGATGCCGACGACACGCTCTGGCACAACGAGCGATTTTTCCGGGTAACGCAGGATCGTTTTGCCGAGCTATTGCAGGATCACACGCCGGTGGATCTGGATCGTGCGGCGCTGGACCGTCGCCTGCTGGCGGCGGAAAAGCGCAATCTTGGGCGCTATGGCTACGGGGTCAAAGGCTTTACCCTGTCGATGATCGAAACCGCGATCGAGGTGACCGACCAGCAGGTGCCGGCCTCGGTCATTCACGAGCTGATCGTGGCGGGGCAGATGATGTTGTCTTATCCGATTGAGCTGCTCCCCCATGCGCGTGACGCGGTGCAACAGCTGGCGGCGAGCCACCGCGTCATCCTGATTACCAAGGGCGATTTGTTGGATCAGGAACGCAAACTGGCGCAGTCTGGCCTGGGCGAGATGTTTGACGCGGTTGAGATCGTGTCCGAAAAAACGCCTGAGACCTATTGCGAGATTTTTGGCCGCCACGGCGAAGGGGTGGAGCGCGCCATGATGGTCGGCAATTCCATGCGTTCCGATGTCGTTGCTCCGATCACCGCCGGCGGTTGGGGAACCTATGTGCCCCATGGCGAGATCTGGGAGCTGGAACAGGCCGATCCCCCGAGCCAAAGCCCCCGCTATCACGCCATCCCCGATCTGAGCGCCCTACCAGACTTGGTGTCACGGATTGAGCAAGATCCCGCGGAATCGTCCCCCCAACCCTAACCCAAAGCCCAATACCAACAGGAGCAGCCTCCAATGCCACATGCAGAGATCAAATACTCAGACGATCTGCAAATCGACAGCCGCGCAATACTCGCCGAAATCGAGACCATTATCCTGCGGCATGATGCAGGCGCCGGCGCCTGCAAGGGGCGCGCCTACCCCACCAGCGAATTCCACCACAGCCATGTTACCGTCAGTGTCTCTTTGTTGGTGAAATCCCACCGAGACGAGGCATTTTCGGCGGCGCTGCTGGCCGATCTGGAACAGACTGTTAGCGCCAGGCTGCCGCGCCCTTGCGAGTTTTCATTCGGGCTGCACTATGCCACGCCCCATTATGTGACCCGCAGGCTCACCGCCTAACCCCTGAGCGGCGGGGCCCAAAACCTCGCCGGTCTTGCCCACCTTGTCTTTACAAAACCCACCGGCCTGCCAGCACAGAATATTTCCAGATGTTGCCAAGAGGTCGCACCCCCCGCCATTTGCAGCCCAGGCCGCGATTGTTCTGGCACGACTGCACCGCCCTTTTTGTTTACCCTTCTTTAAGACAACCCCGATCTAGGCGGGACTCACAAAGCTGCCACTAGATCTTGGGGAAGTCCTTTCTTACCAGCCACAAACCACAGATCGCCAAGGTTTCTTCCAAACCATCTCTATGCTAGGCTTTCTTCAAAGCAGGCAAAAACGTCAGCCGGAAAACCGGCGGCAAGAGGCAAAAATGGCAGATATCGTGCAGATCAGGTCTAGGCACCTGATCCGCGGACAGCGGGCATTCGCCCGGTCTGTGCTGTGGATCATGGGTGCTCTTCTTTCCCTGGGAATGACGCTGGTTCCCCCGAGCCAGGCCCATGCTGCGGCCTATGCGGCTGTGGTCATTGACGCGCGCACCGGTGAAGTGCTGCATTCGCGCAATGCCGATGCCCGGCTGCATCCGGCCTCTTTGACCAAAATGATGACGCTCTATATTGCCTTTGAGGCCGTGCGCAACGGCGAGATCTCCCTCGACCAGAAGGTGCGCATCAGCAAAAATGCCGCCTCCGAGCCTCCGTCAAAACTGGGGCTGAAATCTGGTCAGCGCATCGCCTTTCGCTATCTGATTCGGGCCGCGGCGGTGAAATCCGCCAATGATGCCGCCACCGCCATCGGTGAGGCCATTTCCGGCTCCGAGGCCGCCTTTGCCCGACGTATGACCCGCACCGCCAAGGCGCTTGGCATGTCGCGTACCACCTTCAAGAATGCCCATGGGTTGACCGAATCCGGGCATCTGTCGACCGCCCGCGACATGACCACCATGGGGCGGCATATCCTGTATGATTACCCGGAATACTATCACCTGTTCTCGCGCACCTCGATTGATGCGGGTGTCAAAACTGTTCCCAATACAAACCGCCGCCTGTTGGCCGCCTACAAAGGCGCCGATGGCATCAAGACCGGCTATACCCGCGCCGCTGGCTCCAATCTTGTCGCCTCGGCCAAACGTGGCAACGAACGCATTATCGCAACCGTTTTTGGCGGCAAATCCTCGACCTCGCGCAATGCCCGAATCGTCGAGCTTCTGGATCTCGGCTTCCGCCGGGCCCCGTCGCGGGCCAGGGTTCAGGCCCCCAGACGTCCGGCCTATGTCGGCAATAGCGGATCGGGCGGATCTAACCTGGTGGCCGGGGCCACCAGCGGCGGATCGGGCAAAACAGTGCGCGTCAACGGGTTGGTAAAAGTCAGCCTGCGCCCCCTGCCGCGCCCCACCCCGATTGTAGATCCCGCAGTGGTAGCCGAAGCCGTGCAGATCGCCACCGCGACCCAGACCGACCCAGCGCAGCCGGGCACCAGCGAAACACCGGCTAAAGCCCCCCAAACCGAAACACTGGCTGCAGCGACGCCGGTGGACAGCGTAATAGACCCTGACGCTTTGCAGGCCAGCATCACCGCAGCCATTGCAGAGGCCGAGGTGCTGCCAGCCTCCACCGGACCGGTTCCCACGACCACGCAGACCGCTGAGCCAGGAACGGTAACTCAGGCCATCGCGCGCGTCGCTGTGCAGCCCGTGCCCTTTACCGGTTTGCGCCCCATGGCCCGCCCCGTCAGGCTTGCCAATGCCGAAGCCGCTACCGAGCAACCCCCGGTGGTGGTGACCCGGCTTTCGACCTCAGGTGGGCGCTATTGGGGGATCAATGTCGGGCGCTATACCAATGCCTATCAGGCCGAAAAGGTCCTGCTGCGCACCGCGCTATCCGAGATGGAGACCCTTAACGGCACCCTGCGCAAGGTCGCCAAATCCCGGCTTGGTTATGATGCCAATTTCCTTGGCATGACCAAGGAGCAGGCAGAGCTCGCCTGCCGCCGGTTGAGCGCCCGCAACATCGCCTGCGATACGCTGGGGCCCTGACCCAGCAGCACCAATAAATCCCTGCGGCCACGGGCTTACCTCTCGTGACTGGCCGCACTCAAAGGCCCCTCTGCGGAGGGGCCTTTTCCATTTGGACAAGCACCAAAGTTTACGCAGGTTCAGAGGCTTTGGGCGTGGTCGTCGCGGCCCGGTTCATTGGGGTTGCTTGAAAACAGGGCGATCTTGTTGCCCTGCGGATCGCGCAGGTAGCTCACATAGAAACGAGCGCCATAGGCTGGCCGAAACCCCGGCTGCCCCTCATCAAAACCGCCTGCGGCAAGCGCCGAGGCATGCAGGTCGCGGACCTGCTGCTGACAGCCAGCCTCAAAAGCGATCATGACCCCATTGCCCGTCGTGGCGTGCTGCCCGTCAAACGGGGGTTTAACGTAGAAATCCGGCAAGACCGGAGACTGCCCGGACGCAACCGGCAGGGCGTAGCTCAGCCCCTCCGGACCCTCGGTCAATTCATACCCAAGGGCGGGCAGAAACGCGCAGTAGAACCTTTTGGCCAGAGCAATATCGTCGGCCCCCACTGTGACATAGGCAATCATTCCGACGGTCCTCTCCAACACTTCCACCCCACGTGAGCGCAACTACAGTAGGGCAGACATTGGCATTGCTTCAACACAAGTGACCATAGCACTTCCCCGGTGCGTGACCCAGGATCACATTTCCCAAGGGCAAAAGAAGAGCCCCGGGGAACCTCATCACGGTTTGGGTTGGTCGTCCCACTCGTCGCTCAGGATGCGGCGCGAATCCCCTTCGGGATCGTCATATTGGTTTGAGCGCACCGTATAGACAAAGGCCGCCAGAGCACCGCCGCCCAAGAGCAGCGAAATCGGGATGAGATAGGCGAGAACGCTCATGGGTTTTGGCACTTTTGTCGGGCGCGGCGCGGATTACTTCAGACGCAGCGCATTAAGAGATACGGTAATCGAAGAGCTAGACATTGCCAGCGCCGCAATCAAGGGGGTTGCAAAGCCTGCAATGGCCAGCGGCACCGCGATCACGTTGTAGAGCGTGGCAATGCGGAAATTCTCGCGGATGCGTTTGGTGGCCTTGTTGGCGACTATACAGGCCTCGGCGATGGGCTCCAGATCCTGTCCCAGCAACACAATATCCGAGGCCACCCGCGCCGCATCCAAGGCAGAGGCCGGCGAGATCGAGACATGCGCCGCCGTCAGGGCAGCGGTGTCGTTCAACCCGTCGCCCACCATCAGAACCTTGTGGCCCCGGTCAGACAGGGATTGAATGCGCTCGGCCTTGTCCTCCGGCAGCGCCTCGGCCAGCCATTTCTGGATGCCCAGACGCTGCGCCAGATCCTCGACAGCGGCGGTGGTATCGCCGGAGATCAACAGAACCTCTTTGCCAGCCGCATGCAGTTGCGCCACCGCCTCGGCTGCACCGGGGCGCAGCGCATCGTGGAACAGGAAACCACGTGGCGCAGCCCCTTCACCGGTGTCCAGCCAGGCTGCCGTTTGACTGCCCTGGTCAGCCCCCAACCAAGCGGCACGGCCCAAGCGTACGGTGCGACCCATATACTGGCCTTGGGTACCAAAGCCTGGGCGTTCCTGCAGGTCGGTAACGTCGGTCGGCGCAATTCCCGCCGTACGTGCCGCAGCGGTGAGAGCCCGCGACAGGGGGTGCGAAGAGCCTTCCGCCAGCGCCAGGGCGATCTCCAGCTCGGCGCGGGTGAAGACTTCGAGGTTTTCCAACTGAGGGGTCCCCGTCGTCAAGGTGCCGGTTTTGTCAAAAACCACGGTATCCACTCCGGCCAGACGCTCCAGCGCGGTGGAATGTTTGATCAACATGCCCTTTTTGAACAACCGCCCCGAGGCCGCCGTGGTCACCGCAGGCACCGCAAGACCCAGTGCACAGGGGCAGGTGATGATCAAAACAGCCGCCGCAATGTTCAGCGCCATCCGCAGATCAAAGGTGTAGAGATACCAGCCGACAAAGGCCAAAGCCGACAGGATATGAACACCCGGGGCATAAAGCTTGGCGGCGCTATCGGCCAACGAGGTGTAGCGCGAGCGGCCAGATTCGGCGATCGCGACCAGATCCGCCATGCGGTGCAACGAGGTGTCCTCGCCCACGGCCTCAGCACGGACCACCAGCGGGCCGGTCAGATTGACCTCTCCGGCCGAGACCTGCGTGCCCGGCGCGGCAAAGACCGGCAGCGTCTCGCCAGTGAGCAAGGAGCGGTCCAGCTCGGATTCGCCGGTGGCAATGACGCCATCCACCGGCATCCGACCACCTGGGCGCACCAGGATAAGATCGCCATAGGCCAGATCAGCCACCGGCACCTCGACCTCCGTATCGTCTTCCATACGGATGGCGCGGGGCACTTCGAGTGCGGCAAGTTCCTCGGCCGCGGAGCGCGCCACGGCGCGGGTGCGATAATCCAGATAGCGCCCAGCCAGCAAAAAGAAGGTCAGCGTCAGGGCCGCATCAAAATAAGCGTGATCCCCCGACAGGCTGGTCTCCCAAAGAGAGGTGACAAGCGCCAGCACCAGGGCCAGAACAATTGGCACATCCATATTGAGCCGCCCAACCCGTAGGGCGCTCCAGGCATTGGTAAAGAAGGGCTTACCGGCAAAGATCACCGCCGGAAAAGCGATGGCGGCCGAAATCCAGTGGAACATGTCACGGGTGGCGTCTGAGGCCCCGGACCAGACCGAGACCGACAAGAGCATCACATTCATCGAGGCAAAGCCGGCAACCGCCAGCCGCATCAACAGATCGCGCCCGGCACGGTCGCTTTGGGTTGCGGCCAGTGTGGCCAGATCCAGTTCATGGGCCTCAAACCCCAGATCCGCGAGCACCGGGATCAGATCATCGGCGCGCACCTCTGGATCGGCCTCAATCAGGGCGCGCTTCAGGGTAAGGTTGACCCGCGCTGAATGAATGCCGGGGTGGGCATTGAGCCCCCGCTCCACCTTAGAAATACAGGCCTGGCAGTGGATTGTCGGCAAGGAGAGCGCCAGACGCGCCTCGGTTGGGGCGGTTTCGACCGCCTCGGTAGAGGCCGCAACGCAGCCTGGGCATACAGCCATTGCGGGGCGCATCTGGGCCGTCATCTTGATCTACCCTCTTACGTGCAGGATCACCCGTTGGGTGAACTCAGTGCCATTTTTGGCCCGTGCCACCATGCGGATATTCCAGTTGCCCGGCCCAAGATTCGCAGGGGCTACATAGGCGGTTCCGTTAAAGGTGAACTCCGGGATCTGGTCGTCCTGTACATGGGTCGCCCGCCCTAAAGTCGCTGTCAGCTTGGCCACTTCAACAGGCTTGCCTTCGGCATCAGAGATCTCCAGGGTAACCTGGTCTTCTTGCGCCGAGGCATAGACCGACCAGCCAAGCGATTGCTGCGCATCGCGCCGCGTATCGAATTCCTGGCTGGCCACATAGGAGTTTTTCACCTCGAGACCCGGAAAGGTTTTGACCGCATTATAGGCCAGCGCCAGATTGACGCTGATAATCACCCCAAATGCACCGCAAAAGATCATCAATACGTGACGACCTGTCAGTTCACGCGTCCCCTTAGCCATGATCAGTTCCCTTTTCCGTTAAAGGTGGTGTCTTTATAGGCGCGTTCGCCATTGGTGAGATCTTCTACCCAGATTCTGACCGGAGTGGATTCCGCGTCAGAAGCCGCGGCCCCCTTGGGCGTCACGATATAGACCCGCTGAAGATAGGCGGTATCCGCTGGAACCTCAACTGAGGCATAGGGCGTGCCTTCGAGCTGCACCCGCATCGCCGGATCGCCTTTGAGCGACAGTTTGAAGGGGCGGGCCTCACCATGCTTGTTGCGCAGACGCACATCATAGGTGTTGCGCACCGACCCATCAGACAGGGTGACATAGGTCGGGTTGCGCACGGGCGCCACGGTCAGGTCAATATCCGAGCGGATGAACAGGGCAAAGACCAGCGCCAGACCGACAAAGCTCCACATCGACGTATACATAATCGTGCGCGGTCGCAGAATGTGTTTCCAGATGTTTTTCGGCGGTTGACCCGCACGCTCATGAGCCTCGTCCGACAGTGCCATATAGTCGATGAGACCACGCGGCTTGCCGATCTTGTCCATCACATCATCGCAGGCATCAATACACAGCGCGCAGGTGATACATTCCAGCTGCTGGCCGTCGCGAATATCAATCCCAACGGGGCAGACGTTGACGCAGGCCATGCAGTCAATGCAGTCCCCCTTTGGCGGATCGGCGATCTCTGCCTGGCCCTTTTTCTTGCTGGCCTTGCCGCGCGGCTCACCGCGCCAGTCACGATAGCCGACCACCAGAGTGTCTTCGTCCATCATCGCCGCCTGGATACGCGGCCAGGGGCAGGCGTAGATACAGATCTGTTCGCGGGCGATCCCACCAAAGAAGAAGGTCGTCGCTGTCAGAACCAGCATGGTGGTATAGGCAATGGGATGCGCCTGACCGGTGACCAGATCCACCATCAAGGTGGGGGCATCGGCAAAATAGAACACCCAGGCGCCGCCAGTCGCCAAACCAATCAGCATCCAGGCCGTCCATTTGGTCAGCCGCAGGCGGGCCTTGCGAAAATCCATTTTCTTTTGCCGATGTAGCCGCAGGCGGGCGTTTCGATCGCCCTCGATCCATCGCTCGACCAATATGAACAGATCGGTCCAAACCGTCTGCGGGCAGGCATAGCCACACCAGACCCGCCCCAGGGCCGAAGTAAAGAGGAACAATCCCAGGCCCGCCATGATCAAGAGCCCCGCCACGAAGTAGAATTCATGCGGCCAGATTTCGATCCAGAAGAAGTAAAAACGACGGTTTGCCAGATCCAGCAGAACCGCCTGATCCGGCAGCGATGGACCGCGGTCCCAGCGGATCCAAGGGGTGATATAGTAAATCCCCAAAGTGATCGCCAAGATGTACCATTTCAGGTTGCGAAAAACGCCCGATACGCGCCGTGGAAATACGGGTTCCCTGGCGGCGTATAGGCTGGGGGCGGGATCGGAATCACTCACGGACTCACTCCACTGAATATGTGTCTCTCTAGCCTGTTTCTTTCAAATGTTTAGGTCACGCTCTTTGACGTGGATCAAAAAGCGCATCGGACAAGCATCTTTATCTACCACTCTCAGGTTCATTGGTTTTTCTGTTTCGGCGCAGCCAGGCGATAAACTGCCGCGCTTGCAGGCGCTGCACTCCGGGGCGGGTGACGATGTGATAGCCCCGCCCTTCATTTCCGGTAAACAGTTCCACCAGACGCCCGGCCTTCAGATCCTCCTCAACAAAGTCCCGCACGCTCACCGCGACGCCCTGCCCTTCGCGCACCGCCTGCATCAACAAATTGCCCGGCAATTTGATACTGGCGCCGCGAATGACCTCGGCCACCCCGCGCGAGCGCAGCCAATGAGCCGCCTCGGTGGTGCCCAGCTCTTCGAGCCAGGGCAGGTCCAACAGATCCTCTGGCGCCTGAACGACCCGATCCTGCAGCAGGCTGGGCTTGGCCACCACCACCATGGGGGAGCACAACAGTATTTCGGCGTCGAGCCCCGCCCAGGCCCCGTCGCCATAGCGCAGCGCAATATCGACCCCGCCGGGCTGGAGCGAGACAATTTCACCGCGCGGGTCGATCACCAGATCAATATCCGGATGCTTCATGCGAAACTCGGCCAGGCGCGGCATCAGCCAGTTGGCGGCAAACATCGGCGTGCAGCTGATATGCAGCGGCCGCGCCGCGCCCAGGGTGCTGAGATCCTGAACCGCCGATTGAATCGCCCCAAACCCCAGCAACAGGGCCTGGGCCAGATGCTTGCCCTCCTCGGTCAGGGCCAAAGCCCGGCCACTGCGATCCAGCAAAGGTGTGCCAAGATAATCCTCCAGGCTGCGCAGTTGCTGACTGATGGCAGCATGGCTGACATTTAGCGCCGCGCCTGCTTTGGTCAGATTTCCATGCTCCGCATAGGCACAAAAGGCCCGTAAGGCGGCAAGAGGCGGCAGGGAAGGCCAGTCCATATGTAATCCAGACTTACATAAGTGAATTTTTCCTGAGTCGCATCTTGCGCGGTTTGCGGTGACAGTCAAAGGCAGAAACACCAGCACAGGAGATTACAAGATGCTGATTAATATCTATGCCCGCTCCATGATGACCGCGACGCGTCACCCCTGTGTGATGGTCCGCGACATCCCCGCAGCGCCTCAACAGCCACCGGCTTTGACGCCTGCCGATTCTCTCTCACACAAAAGTTCAGGTGGTCTTGCCGCTCTGGGGCAGCAGATCAAACGGCTTGTGACAGGGCTGCGACCTACAGCACGACGGCTCAACCAGCCCATACGCTGCATTGATCTGCAAAATCTGTAGAGAGCTGCACGCAACCCTCAGGAAAGTCGGGGGTAGGTGAAGCAGAAAGTTATGGGCGTCGGTTTTCCAGGAAACGCGCGAACAGATCGAAAACCCGACGCCCAATTCCCACCACCTAGCACGTCAGGTTTCGGGAATTCTGTGCTGCCCTGGTCACTGCCTATTCACAAGCA
The DNA here is from genome assembly GCF_001294455.1 of Phaeobacter sp. 11ANDIMAR09. GTDB lineage: Bacteria > Pseudomonadota > Alphaproteobacteria > Rhodobacterales > Rhodobacteraceae > Pseudophaeobacter. Next base: position 27,958 of record NZ_LIKT01000004.1, on the reverse strand, counting down.
GATGACCGACCAGCCTATCTCTGTCTTGAGCTGATTTAAGCCGCCTTTGGCGCGGCCTTCTTTGACTCTAATCAAATTGGCAGAGAAAATTCCGGCCAGAGCCAAAAAGTGCAGGCTGTTTCCAAACCTGTCTCAACGCCACAGAAAAAGGGCCGCCCGCGCGGGCAGCCCTTTGGTTTTAAGCGTTCACAGAACGTGGCGAGATTATTCGCCGCCACCCAGCTGGTGAACATAGGAGGAAACCGCGCGGATCTGCGCCTCGGTGAGGCGGGTGTTCCAGGCAGGCATCACGCCGTAGCGCGCATTGTTGACGGTCTCGCTCAAGGCAGCATAGTCGCCGCCATAGAGCCAGATCGCATCTGCGAGGTTTGGCGCACCCTGGCTGCGATCGCCGGTGCCGTCTTCCATGTGGCAGGAGGCACAGTTGTCTTCAAAGACCACGGCACCCGCTTCCACTTTGGAGGCATCCTGTGCCTCGCCGGACAGAGACATGACAAAATTCACAACCTGGTCGATCTCTTCTTTTTCCAACAGCTCATCACGACCAAAGGCAGGCATCTCGGAGTAGCGCGCATCGTCGCTGTCCTCGTTGCGGATACCATGGGTAACGGTTTCGTGGATTTCCTCGACGGAACCGCCCCAGAGCCAGTCATCATCCAGCAGGTTGGGATAGCCCTTGGCACCGGCAGCACCGGAACCGTGGCACTGCGCACACCAGGTCTTAAAGACCGCCGAACCCGAAGACACAGCGTAAGACCCAAGATCCGCATCGCCAGCGATGGCTGTCAGCTCGGCGGCTTCCAGCTTGGCATTCATCGGCGCGTTGGCTTCATTCACCGCCTGGATCTCAGCCGCGACATCGCCGCGTGTCGACCAGCCCAGAACCCCGGCAGTTGCCGAATTCAACATTGGCCAAGCAGGATAAGCGATGGTGTAGCCGATCCCCCAGATGATGGTGGCATAAAGAGTCCAGAGCCACCAACGTGGCATCGGGTTGTCGAATTCTTCGATCCCATCCCAAGTGTGGCCGGTGGTGTTTGGATCGTCATCGTACTTTTTGACGGGTTTGCTCATGTCCTCGCCTCCTTGTCTGCGGCGGGTGTCGCCTCGCCCTCAACCGGGGCAGGGGCGTCTACGTGGCGAAAGGGAATGCTGGCCGTGTCCTCATAGACCTTGGTGCTGCCGGGCCGGAAGGCCCAGGCAACGATGCCCATGAAGAAGACAAACAGGAACAACAACATCCAGCTGTCTGCAAATTCGCGCAGGAGTGTATAGATTTCCATCTGTTCCTCTCCTTAGCGGTTTGCGTCAGGGGTAAAGGTCGAGAAATCAACCAATGTCCCCAGCATTTGCAGATAGGCGATCAGCGCATCAGCTTCGGACACACCGGGCTGACCATCAAAGTTGCGCACGCTGACCTTGTCGCCATAGCGTTCCAGCAGGCCATCATAGTCGCTGTCAGGATCCGCCTGGGCCTTAAAGTCAGCCTGGGCGCTTGCCAGCATCTCTTCGGTGTAAGGCGTGCCAAGCATCGCATTTGCCGCCAACAGATCGCCGATATACTTGCCGTCGATCATCTTGCGCTCAAGGAAGCTGTACTTGGGCATCACCGATTCCGGCACCACCGACTGCGGGTCACGCAGGTGATCCACGTGCCATTCGTCCGAATAGCGACCACCCACACGGGCCAGATCTGGGCCGGTCCGCTTGGAGCCCCACTGGAAGGGGTGGTCGTACATCGACTCCGCCGCCAGCGAGTAGTGACCATAGCGTTCGACCTCGTCCCGCATGGGACGGATCATCTGGCTGTGGCAGGTGTAGCAGCCTTCACGGATGTAGACCTCACGGCCCGTCATTTCGAGAGGAGTGTAAGGGCGCATGCCCTCCACCTTCTCGATGGTGTTTTCCAGCCAGAACAGCGGCGCGATCTGCACCAGGCCCCCGATGGTCACGACCAGGAAGCTGCAGATCAGCAGCAGGGTCGCGTTGGTCTCGAGGATTTTATGTTTGTCGAGAATTGCCATTTGCCCTTCCCTCCTTATTCAGCCGGAACCGCGACAGTAAGGCTGGCTTCTTTGGCCGGAGCTTTACGGACGGTCATCCACAGGTTGTAGCACATGATGAGAGCGCCAGAGAGGAACATAACCCCACCCAGACCACGCACCACATACATCGGGAACTTCGCTGCCACGGTGTCGGCAAAGGAGTTTACCAGGAAGCCATTGGCATCAACTTCACGCCACATCAGGCCTTCCATGATCCCGGTCACCCACATTGACGCGGCATAGAGAATGATGCCGATGGTGGCGAGCCAGAAGTGCCAGGACACCAGGCTGAGGCTATAGAGACGCTCACGTTTCCACAGAACAGGAACCAGGAAGTACAGAGCACCAAAGGTGATCATGCCATTCCAGCCCAGCGCACCAGAGTGCACGTGACCAATGGTCCAGTCAGTGTAGTGGCTCAGCGAGTTCACCGCGCGGATCGACATCATCGGACCTTCAAAGGTCGACATGCCGTAGAAACCGATCGAGATCACCATCATCCGGATAACCGGGTCGGTGCGCAGCTTGTCCCAGGCGCCAGAGAGCGTCATCAGACCGTTGATCATGCCACCCCAGCTGGGCATCCACAGCACGATGGAGAACACCATGCCCAGGGTCGAGGCCCAATCCGGCAGAGCGGTGTAATGCAGGTGGTGAGGACCAGCCCAGATATACAGGAAGATCAGCGCCCAGAAGTGGATGATCGACAGTTTGTACGAGAAGACAGGGCGTTCAGCCTGCTTTGGCACAAAGTAGTACATCATGCCCAGGAAACCCGCGGTCAGGAAGAAGCCCACAGCATTGTGGCCATACCACCACTGCACCATGGCATCCTGCACACCGGACCAGACGATGACCGATTTGGAACCCCAGATGGAGACGGGGATGGTCATGTTGTTGACCAGGTGAAGCATCGCAACCGTGACGATAAAGGCCAGGTAGAACCAGTTGGCCACGTAGATATGTGGCTCTTTGCGTTTGATCACGGTGCCGAGGAAGACCGCCAGATAGGCCACCCAGACAATGGTCAACCACAGGTCAACATGCCATTCGGGCTCTGCGTATTCTTTCGACTGGGTGCCGCCAAACAGGTAACCGGTTGCTGCCAGAACGATAAAGAGCTGGTAGCCCCAGAAGACGAACCAGGCCAGGTTGCCGCCCCAAAGACGGGCCGCGCTGGTGCGCTGAACCACGTAGAAGGAGGTGGCAATCAATGCGTTGCCACCAAAGGCAAAAATCACTGCCGAGGTATGCAGGGGACGCAGGCGGCCAAAGTTGGCAAAGCCCTGTGCCCATTCAAAGTTCAGCACTGGAAAAGCCAGCTGGAAAGCAATGAACGTGCCTACGAGAAAGCCCACAACTCCCCAGAAGGCAGTGGCAATCACCCCGGCCCGCACAACGCTGTCAAAGTACTCATTTTGCTGGCTGCCAGCAGCCTGCTTTGCTCCGCCAGTATGGCGCAGCGTGTATAGAAACAGGCCACCAGCTACGAGCATGACGATTATCGCATGCACCTGGTAAGCCAGATCTCGCGCATAATTGGTGCCGATCATCGCAAAAAGCGTGACCAGACCAAGCGCTATCAGCTTGATATAATTAGACATATTACGTCCCTTCACCATGTTTCCCGCGATTCTTCGTGCCGCGTGAAACCCATATATTCCTTGCTCTAGATGCAAAACATGAGGCGCGGGCGCATTGATCTGTATCAAGACAAATACCAATCAACTGTGACAGACCACAGGAGGTACGGCTACACTAACAGCCCTTCTTGTTAGAGCTCTGAATTTTTACCAACTGAGGTGAAACATGACTTACAAAACCATTCTCACGGTTCTGACCTCAAAGGACACAGCCGACACTCCCCTGTCACAGGCCGCGTCAATGGCAGAGGCATTTGATGGTCATACTGATGTGCTGTGCCTTGGCGTTGATCGCACCCAGACCGGATACTACTATGCCGGTGCCAATGCCATGGTTTTGCAGGAAACTATGAGCCGCGCCAAAGAGGACGCCAGCGCTCTGCAGTCCTATGCCGAAGACTATCTGAAAAAGGCCGGCGTTCAATTTTCCACCGATGCGGGTATCGCTCAGGTTGCCGATATGGGGCGCCACGTGGCACGGCTGGCACGGTTTTCCGATCTGGTGGTTCTGGGGCAGCCCTATGGCAAGGGCAAGGGTGTCGAGGCTGAACCGGTTGTCGAATCAGCCCTGTTTGAGGGCCGCACACCAGTTCTGGTTGTTCCCGATGACGCCAAGCCCGTTGGTCAGCCAAAAACCGTGCTGATCGCCTGGAACGAAAGCATTGAGGCGATGACCTCCATCCGCAAAGCCATGCCCTTCCTCGCGGCTGCAGATCTGGTGCGCATCGTGGTGATTGATCCGCCCCAGCACGGCCCCGAGCGGTCGGACCCCGGCGGCATGCTGGCGCAGATGCTGGCCCGCCACGGCATTAAATGCGAAATTGATGTGCTCAGCAAAACCATGCCGCGGGTCTCTGATATTCTGATCCGTCACGCCACCGATACCGATGCAGGCATGATCGTCATGGGGGCCTATGGTCACTCCCGCTTCCGCGAAGCAATCCTGGGCGGCGCCACACGCAACATGCTGGAAAAGGCCACGGTTCCCGTCTTTATGGCCCATTAAGCTGACGGGTTCCCCCTCGTCTTAGGGTGTCAGCTCGTTCCAAGCCAATTGTGACTGCGCGCCTCCGCGAGGATGGCGCGCACCGTCTCATTGTCCTCACGCCCTGTTGCCACCGCCAGCGAGACACTGCGCCACAGCGGCACCGGCGTGATACGGCAACTCGTCAAATCCGCGGCGCGGACAGAATCCGCTGGCATCACCGTGACTCCATGACCATTGGCAACCAAACCGATCACCCAGTCTTCGCGGTTGCTGCGAATGGCGGGCATGATCTCGACCCCAGCCGCTTCGCATTGATCATAAAACAAATCGCCAAACTCGCAGTGGGTGCGTTCGATGTAGGGCTGCGTCGCCAGGGTGGCGAGTGTTACCTCCTGAAGACTGGCGAAGCGATGATCTCGCGCCGCTGCCGCCACCATGTCTTCACGGTAAAGCTCGGTATGACGCAGCCGCTCATGCGCCCCAAAGGGGGCCGCCAGCACGGCCAGGTCACAATGTCCTGACAACAGCGCAGTCTCGATCTCACCCACCGGAGTGTCGCTCAGGACGAGCTCTGCCTCGGGCATTTTGCGTTGCACCCTGGCCAAAAACGGCAGGAAGCGACTGACGCCGATGGTGCACATGAGGGCAATGTGAATGCGTGCGCGCCCTGGTGCCACCAGCCGCTTGGCGGTTGCCTCGGCCCGGCGTCGAGCTTGCTCCACCTCCCCCAGACGGTCCGCCATGGCCCGCCCCAAAGGCGTCAGATGGGTTAACCGCCCCTCGCGACGCAACAAGGCCCCACCCAGCTCCTCTTCCAGCTTTCGGATCGCTTTGCTGAGAGCCGGCTGAGACAGACCGCACAGGCGCGCCGTTTCGGAAAAGTTCAACGTTTCGGCAAGACTGAGAAAATACTGGATTCGGGTGAGGTTCATTTCTGCAGCCTAGCCTCCCTTAGACGTTCCATCAGTTATGGAACCGATAACCCACACTACTCTTCTATAGCCCTATCCTCACAGCACAGTTTTCCACAGCCCAATCGCCACTGGAGGTTTTATGTCACTACGGTTCTCAACTACAGGTGCCTCAGCGCTCGCCCTGGCTGCCACTTTCAGCCTTGCAGCCGGGTGGAGCCTGGCACAGGATGACACAATCATCAGCGCCCAGTTCAACGACGCCGGCGAAGTCTTGCAACCTACAGACTACCGCCGGTGGGTCTTTGTTGGTGCCCCATTGACACCCAACGCCTTAAACGGTGGTGAAGCCCCCTTCCCCGAGTTTCACAATGTCTATGTCGAACCCTCCGCCTTTGATCACTTCGAAGCAACCGGCACCTGGCCCGAAGGCACCCAGATCGCCAAAGAGCTGACCATGGTTCAAACTGATGACAGCACCAATCCAGACACTGGCGCCAATGCGCAGGTCTCAGGCTTCGGCTACTTTCAGGGAGACTTTGTGGGACTGGAACTTTTGATCAAGGACAACGCCCGTTACCCGGATGAGCCCGGCGGTTGGGCCTTCTTTTCCTTTGGCCACGGCGGTGAGCCCTATGCGGAGACGGCCACAGCCTTTCCAACGGACAGCTGCAATGCCTGCCATGCGGACAACGCCGAAACCGATTTTGTTTTTACTCAGTTCTATCCCGTCTTGCGTGCGGCAATGAAAAACCACTGACAGCAACCAAATGGTAGCTGTTTCGTTCTACTTTTGCGTGTGGATTTGACAATCTCTGATCACAGCCTCAACCTCTGGTGCCGGGCGGGCCGCGCTTGTCTGGCATGGATGAGAGACTACCCAAAACCACTCTCGGTTCTGCGCACATCGCGCGCGCAGAACCACTATTTCCGTCCGACAGGCCACAAGACGGGTCAGACGGGCGCCGCCCCTCTGAAAACAGACCTGACTGATTAGCTGCGCATGTAGCAATAGCCCTGAAAGCCGGCACGCATCTCACGGGTTCGCTTTGCCACGCCAGCGGGATTATTGCTGGTCAGGCCTTCGGCAATCAACGCAGCCAAGGCTGGAGCATCGGCCGGGGTAACACCCCGGCGTACCAACTCAGGCGTGCCAATGCGCAGCCCGTTCATATCCCCAGACACAGGATCAATCGGCAGGCCGATACCACAGGCCAGGAACCCGGCGCGGCGCAGCGTCTTGGACGCGGTCTGTCCGCCGCCAAAACGTGCCGCCTCAAGAGCAAACTGGTGCGAGGTTGTGGCCAGCCCCGCTGCTGCGCCACCTGGCTTGAACACCGGCAGACCCAGCGCCTCCAGCTCCCCTGCCAGCGCCTGCGCCAGGGTGATCATCGCCTCGGCATAGCCTGCGCCGTGATCCACCCAATCCAATAGGCTCAACGCCAATGAGGCAGATTTTGCCGCATCAAAATTGGCTGTCATGCCGGGAAAAGCAATGGCATCCAGGCGTTCAGCGATCTCGGCCTCGTTGGTGACAATCAAGCCCCCTGCCGGGCCGCCCAGGCTTTTGTAAGTGCTCATGGTCATCAAATGCGCGCCTTCTTCCAAGGGGTTGGCCCAGGCCCGCCCCGCAATGATGCCGCATTGATGCGCGGCATCAAACAGCACCTTGGCGCCGACTTCATCGGCAATGGCACGGATCTCGCGCACCGGATGGGCCAGGAGATTGAGACTGCCACCAATGGTGATCAGCTTTGGGCGCTCGCGCAGCGCCAAGTCCCGCAGCGCCTCAAGATCGACGGTATAGCCATCGGCATTGACCGGTGCCGGATGGGACACCAGCCCGTACAGCCCGGCACATCCCTCAGCATGGTGGGTCACATGACCACCAATGGCAGCCGGTGGCGCAATGATGCAATCCCCCGGCTGGGTCAGCGCCATAAAGCCATACAGATTGGCCAGCGCACCAGAGGCAACCCGGATCTCGGCGTATTTGGCGCCAAAGACCTCAGCCGCCAGCTCAGCGGCCATGACTTCGATCTCCTCAATGGCCTCCAACCCCATTTCGTATTTATTGCCAGGATACCCCAGCGAGGGGCGACTGCCCAAACCACGCGCCAGCACCGCCTCAGCCGCCGGGTTCATCACATTGGTCGCCGGGTTGAGGTTAAAACACTCCTGGTCATGGATTTCGGTGTTTTGCTGAATCAGCGCTTCAATCCGATTGGCCGCAGCCTGAGAATCCAGCTGTGCAGTCGCGGCGGCAACAGCCTGCACCCGCGCTTCACAAAGAGCGGAAACCCAGGGTCGGTTGGCAAGATTGGTCATGAGGGAACTCCTATGGGACAGGGTCTCGGGGGGTGGACTTGGCCCAGTTGAGCCGCAAGCCGGGCTTGCGCGCAAATCAGTTTTCTGAAAATCTAAGGTCAGAAAAAGTGAGTCTAAATCATGGCTATTTCTCCCCCTCGCCCCAAATCCTTTGCGCTGACAGCCCTGCGAGCGTTTGAAGCCTCGGCCCGGCTGGGTGGGTTTTCGGCCGCAGCCCAAGAGCTAGGCGTCACACCGGGCGCGATCTCTGCCCAGATCAAATCGCTGGAGGCCGAGCTGGGCGCGCCGCTGTTCCAACGCAGCGCCAAGGGCGTGGTGCTGACCCCGTTGGGGGCGCAATCGCTGCCCGGTTTTGGCCAGGCCTTTGATCAGCTGGGACTGGCCGTACAGCAGATGCGCGATGCCGCCGCTCCGCGTGTGGTGCATATCGCCACCCTGCCGGCAATCGCCCAGTTCTGGCTCTCGCCCCGCCTGCCCCAACTGCGCGCCGAGATGCCAGGCACCGAGATCTCCATCACGGCCCTAGAGCAGCCACCAAACCTCAAACGGACCTCTTATGACCTGTGCCTGTTCTTTGCCGAGACAGAGGGAACCATCCTGGCCGAAGATGTCATCTTTCCCGTCTGCAGCCCTGCCTTGGCAGAACAGCTAACAACACCTATGGATCTGCTGAACCTGCCCTGCCTCTATGACACCAGTTGGGAAGAAGACTGGGAGCACTGGCTGACGCAGGCCGCGCTGCCGCATCACATCGCCCCGCGCGGCCCAGTCTATTCGCTCTATGCCCTCGCAGTGGAAGAGGCCCTGAACGGCGCGGGGGTATTGATCGGCCATGAGGCCCTGTTGACCCCCTATCTGGCGGGCGGTCAATTGGTAGCACCCTTTGGGCAAAAGGCCATATTGCCCAAAGCCTTGCGCCTTTGGAGCATGGCGGGGCGGCATGCGGATTCAGCCAGTCAGGAGGTTGCACGATGGTTGAAGACGAAGCGACAAACCCCACCACGTCAGGGCTAGGCTCAGCACCAAACCCTGGCAGAGCTTTAGCTCATATAGCCGCCGTCGCTGTCGTCACCCGCTTCTTCAAAGAGCCGGCCCATATCTGGCACCGAAACCCGGCGCTTGCCCTCCAGGGCAATCACCCCGTCTTTTTTCAGGGCTGACATCTGGCGACTGACGGTTTCAAGCGTGAGGCCTAGATAGTCTGCCATGGCTTCGCGGGTGAGCGGCAGATCAAAGGTCATTTCATTCACCGCACCGCGCGGCGTCAGCGAGGCATCGCGACGAGCAATGATGGTCAACAGACTGGCAATTTTTTCCCGCGCCGTTTTGCGCCCCAGAACCAGCATCCACTCGCGCGCGGCATCCAGTTCGTCCAGGGTCATCTCGAGCAGGCGATGAGCAATATGCGGGGTGCTGGCCATCAAATCTTCAAAAGGTTTCTTGCGGAAACAGCACATCACAACATCGGTGGTCGCAACAACATTATAGGCCGCGCCATCCCGGCCGGGGCGACCAACAAAATCACTCGGTAACAACAGGCCAACCATCTGGGTGCGGCCGTCCTCCATCGTCTGGGTCAAGGTAGCAATACCGGACACCACGGAGCCGACAAAATTCATCACATCACCGGACCAAATGATCGGCTGCCCAGCCTCGTAGCTGCGGTAATATTTGATAGCGTCAAGCGCCTCCAACTCATCACTCTCACAGCGGGCACAAACGGCCCGGTGGCGAATTGGACAATCAGCACAGCTGATATGGGAAATTGTTGGGGCGTTCATGGGCAGTCCCGTTTGATCCACGTCAAAGTTCGTTCGTGCGATTGGTGACTATGATAGTGATATGTGTCAGAAATCACAATTGGCGAAGCTCGGTTTATTCGATGCCAAAGTGCCGCGCTATACCAGTTATCCGACTGTGCCACATTTTGGCCCGCTGGTTCATGCCGCGCATTTTCAATCCTGGATCGGCCAAATCCCCAAGGGAAGTCGCATTTCCCTCTACCTGCATGTGCCCTTTTGCAGAAACCTCTGTTGGTTTTGCATGTGCCGCACCCAAGGGGCTCGATCTGACGCACCGATTTCGGCCTATGTAGAGACACTGAAACAGGAGATCTCGCTTCTTCAGCGCCATTTGCCGGTAGACGTCACGCTCTCCCGGATCCATTGGGGCGGTGGCACGCCAACCATTTTGGCTCCCGAGATGGTTCGAGATCTTGCAGAGGCCTTGGCGGGGCTTGCCCCCCTGGCGTCAGGAGCTGAATTCTCGGTTGAGATCGACCCGAATGAGTTCGATTCTCCCCGTTGTGATGCCCTGATGGCGGCCGGGCTCACCCGTGCCTCTATTGGTGTGCAGGGGTTTGACGCGACCACACAACAGGAAATCGGCCGCCAACTTAGCTACGATCGTGTGGTGCAGGTGGTGGACATGCTGCGGCAGGGCGGCGTTCGGGATCTCAGCACCGATCTGCTGTTTGGCCTGCCTCATCAAAGCCTTGAGCAGATCCGCCAAAGCACCCGGCAATTGCTGACGCTCTCGCCCGACCGGATTGCCCTCTATGGCTACAAACATCTGCCTGCGATGATCCGACGGCAAACCATGATCCGATCTGAAAGCCTACCCAAGCCCGAGGACCGGATCGAGCTGTTCAACGCGGCGCGCATGCTCTGTCTCGAGGCGGGGTATCAGCAAATTGGTCTCGACAGTTTTGCACGTCCCGGTGATGGCCTTATCCAAGCGCGTGATCAGCATCACCTCAAACGGGGGTTCCAGTGGTATAGCGATGATCCGGCGGAGGTTCTGATTGGCCTCGGCGCCTCCGCCATCTCACGGTTCCCCCAGGGGTTTGTGCAAAACGCGCCCAGCACTGCGCGCTATATGGCGGCAATTGCTGCGGGCGGGTTTGCCGCTGCGCGCGGGCATGATCTTACAGATGACGACAGGCTGCGGGGGGAAATCATCAAGGCCCTGTTCTGTGCCTTCGCAATTCCAAAAGATCGGGTTCTCGCCCAGTGTCCGGGGCAGGAAACACGCTTTGATGCGCTGGTTAGCCAAGCCTGCGCGGCCTTCCCCGGCCTTCTGGTAAAAACCAAGAATGGTGCCTTGGTCACAGAGGAAGCTCGGGCCATAACCCGGGTCATCGCGCGCCACTTTGATGCCTATGAAGCCGCAGGTGGTGCGGCTCTGTCGGCGCCAGCCTCCCCAGCCGCCTGAACGCTCCCCGCCCCGAGCGGCGCAAAGCTGCCGCGCCGCGCAAGCGGCGCCACCCCCAAGGGTGTGTCTTTGCCTTTGGCAAGGGCTAAGCGCGCGGGAGCCCCCCCTTTTCGCTTTACCGCGCTGCGGCCAGAAGCTGGCGCGTATAGTCCACTTGCGGGTTTTCAAACAGCGCTTCAGCCGCTCCCGCCTCGACGATATCGCCCTGCTTCATCACCACCACCTGATGCGACATCGCCCGCACCACGTTGAGATCATGGCTGATGAAGAGATAGGCCAGCCCGTAGCGTCTTTGCAGATCCCGCAGCAGCTCAACGATCTGCACCTGCACCGTCATGTCCAGGGCTGAGGTCGGCTCATCCAGCACCACCAATTTGGGACGCAGCACCATGGCGCGGGCGATGGCGATGCGTTGGCGCTGCCCGCCGGAAAACTCATGCGGGTAGCGGTCCATGGTTGCGGGGTCCAGACCGACCTCCACCATCACTTCCGACACCAGCTCGCGCGGAGGGCGGTGCTGATCAATTTTGTGAATGGCCAGCCCCTCGGCGATGATCTGGGCACAGGTCATCCGCGGGCTCAGCGAGCCAAAGGGATCCTGAAACACGATCTGCATGTCTTTGCGCAGGCTGCGCAGATCCCGCGTCGACCATTGCCGCAGGTCATCGCCGCGAAACCGCACCTCGCCCTCAGAGGCAATCAGCCGCATGATTGCCAGCGCCATTGTTGTCTTGCCCGAGCCGCTTTCGCCAACAATACCCAGCGTCTCCCCTGCCCGCACCCGGATTGAGGTTGGATTGACCGCTTTCACATGACCGACAGTGCGCTTCAAAAGCCCCTTCTGGATCGGGAACCAGACTTTCAGATCCTCTGTGCGGATCATCTCGGCTGCCTCCGGCGCCACCGGCTCGGGAATGCCCGAAGGTTCTGCTGCCAGCAACTTCTGGGTATAGGCATGCTGTGGATTGTCAAAGACCGCGGCTGCCGGGCCTTCCTCGACGATCTCACCGTCTTTCATCACACAGACCCGATCCGCAATACGCCGGACAACATTCAGGTCATGGGTAATAAACAACAGCCCCATGCCTTCGCTGTCCTTCAGCTCAGCCAGCAATTCCAGGATCTGCGCCTGAATGGTCACATCCAGCGCCGTTGTAGGCTCATCCGCGATCAGCACTTCAGGCTTATTGGCCAGGGCCATGGCGATCATCACCCGCTGGCGCTGCCCGCCTGAAAGCTGGTGCGGATAGGCGTTCAGTCGGCTTTCAGCGTCGCGAATACCAACCTTTTGTAGCAGCTCCAGAACCCGGTCCCGCGCCACCTGCCCCTGCAATCCCTGATGCAGCGCCAGGGATTCTGCCAGCTGCTTTTCAATGGTATGGAGCGGGTTGAGCGAGGTCATCGGCTCCTGAAAGATGAAACTAATGTCATTGCCACGCACCTGCATCAGGTGCTTTTCATCCGCGCCCACCATCTCCACCCCGTCATAGGTGACGGACCCCTCGACGATGGCGCTATCGCCCAGGAGCGAGACAGTAGACAGGGCAGAAACGGATTTCCCCGATCCGGATTCGCCGACCAAGGCCACAGTTTCCCCCCGCCCAACCGAGAAGGACACACCTTTGACGGCCTGGTTGACCTCGCCGTCTTGTCGGAAGGAGACGCACAGGTTCTTGACCTGAAGGATTGGGGATTCTGTCATGTCAGCTCTTGCCTGCAGCAATCGATAGGGCGGTGCTCGACCGCGGACGGAAACGAAGTGCCCGCCCCTGGGGGCGGTCTGGCACTGCCCGGCTTCCAGCCGGGTGAGTCGGTGGTTTGAGAAGCCACCTCATGAAAAGGTCTTTCTTGGGTCAAAGGCGTCGCGGATGCCTTCAAAGATGAAAATCAGCAGCGACAACATCAGGGCAAAGGTGAAAAATGCGGTGAAGGCAAGCCAGGGGGCTTCGAGGTTCTGTTTCGCCTGCAGGGTCAGCTCCCCCAGCGAGGGTGCCGAGGACGGCAGGCCAAAGCCTAGGAAATCCAGCCCCGCCAGCGCGCTGATGGTGCCCGTGATGATAAAGGGCAGCATGGTCAGCGTCGCCACCATGGCATTGGGCAGCATATGGCGCAGCATGATGGTCATATTGCCCACACCCAGGGCCTTGGCCGCGCGGACATATTCCAGATTGCGTGCTCGCAGGAACTCGGCGCGCACCACCGGAACCAAGGAGGTCCAGCCAAACAGGATCATCAACCCAACCAAAAGCCAGAAACTACGACCCAGAATGGCAAACATGATGATGATCACGTAGAGCGAATTCACCGAGCTCCAGACCTCAATCACCCGCTGGAACACCAGATCTGTCCAGCCGCCAAAATAGCCCTGAATTGCCCCGGCCAGAATTCCAATCAGCGTGGCCGCGCCCGTCACCATCAGGGTGAACAGGATCGACAAACGGAAGCCATGAATGACCCGCGCCAGCACATCGCGCTTGGTGTCATCTGTGCCCAGAAGGTTCTGCCAATTCGGCGCCAGCGGCGCGGCGCCCGGACGATCCACAGAAGTGTTGTAGGAATATGGGATGAGCGGCCAGATCGACCACCCCTTATGAAACCCTTCTGCCGAATAGTCGCCCAATCCGATTTGCGCGATGATATCTTCAGGCGCATCAAAGCAGTCTTCCATTCCGCCAGATCGAATAAGGCACTCCACCTCTGGATCACGGTAGGTCGCTTCGGTCTTAAAATCGCCGCCAAAGGTGGTCTCGGGATAGAAATTGAAAATGGGCGCATAGAGCTCGCCGCGATAGCTCACCAGGATGGGTTTGTCATTGGCCAGGAACTCAGCAAAGAGCGACAGGCCAAAGAGCACCGCAAAGATCCACAGGGACCAATAGGCGCGTTTGTTGCGGCGGAAGGTATTCCAACGACGTTGGTTAAGCGGGGACAATGCCATGCCTTCAGCCCTCCCGCTTTTCAAAGTCGATGCGGGGATCAACCAGCACATACATCAGATCGGAGATGATCCCGACCACCAGTGACATCAGACCAAAGATATACATGGTGCCAAACATCACCGGATAATCCCGCGCCACGGCGGCCTCGAACCCCAGTCGGCCCAGCCCATCCAGCGAGAAAATCGTCTCGATGATCAGGCTACCTGCAAAGAATATGCTGATGAACACTGCAGGAAAGCCGGAAATCACGATCAGCATGGCATTGCGGAACACATGACCATAAAGCACCCGGTGTTCGCTCAGCCCCTTGGCCCGCGCGGTGATGACATATTGCTTTTTGATCTCGTCCAGGAACGAGTTCTTGGTCAGCAAGGTCAGCGTGGCAAAGGCGCCAATGGTTGATGCAATCACCGGCAGGGCAATGTGCCAGGCGTAATCCGCGATCTTGCCAAAGAGGCTGAGGTCTTCGAAATTGTCCGAGGTCAGCCCCCGCAAAGGGAAGATCTGCCAGTAAGACCCACCTGCAAAAAGCACCAAGAGCATGATGGCAAACAGGAAAGAGGGAATGGCATAGGCCGCAATGATCACACCGCTGGTCCAAGTGTCAAAGCGCGAACCATCGCGCAGAGCCTTGCGAATACCCACCGGGATCGAGATCAAATAGGCGATCAGGGTCGACCAAAGCCCCAGAGAGATCGACACTGGCATTTTCTCCAGCACCAAATCGGTCACATCAATCTTGCGAAAATAGCTCTCGCCAAAGTCAAACTGCAGGTAGTTGAGCAGCATCACGCCAAAACGTTCCAGCGGAGGTTTATCCAGGCCAAACTGCTGTTGCAGCTCTTCGATCAGTTCCGGCGGTAAGCCCTGTCGGCCCGCATAGCTGTCATTGGCTTCGATCACGGCAGACCCGCCGGCATCTCCCCCACCACCGGCAAAGCCCTCAAAGACATCTCCACCGCCCTGAAGCTGGGCGATGATTTGCTCTACCGGGCCGCCGGGAACAAACTGCACCAGGGTAAAATTCACCACCATGATGCCAAACAGGGTCGGGATCACCAAAAGCAGGCGTCTGAGGATATAGGCTGCCATACCGCGCCCTTACCGCAAGGCGCCAGAGGCTTTCAGCGTAGCCTCGCGCTCCGCATCCACCCACCAAAGGTCCAGCAAACCGGTGGAATAGGGCGGCAGGTTTTCCGGATAGGCATATTGCTTCCAATAGGCGATCCAGCTAACGTCCAGATACCAGGCCGGCACCATAAACCGTTTGGCCCGGAGCACCCGATCCAGCGCCCGGGCATTGGATTGCAGGTCTTCCTGTGTCTTGGCTTCGACCACATTTCCGATCAGCGCATCAACCGCCGGATCTGCCAGGCCAGCTGGGTTAAAGACTGAGAACTGATGCGCCTCGGCCCCAAACTGCTGATACAGCCCTGTCGAAGGCTCCAGAGACTTTGGATAGGCAAAGTAAACCATGTCAAAGTCCTTTTCCCGGCGGCGACTGGTGTATTGCGCATAGTCAACCCGGTTCAGCCGGGCATCCACACCCATGGCCCGCAGGTTGGACACATAGGGGGCAGCGATACGTTCCAGCGAAGGACTGTCGAGCAAGAGCTCGATCTCCAGCAATTCGCCAGCCGCATTTTGGCGCATCCCATCGCTGTTCACTTCCCAGCCTGCTTCATCCAGCAACTTCATGGCGCGACGCAGATTGCGGCGGTCGTTGGGGCGTTTAGGTTTTGAGGCATGGGCCATAACAGGCTCCGAGGTCAGAAGCCCGGACTCAATCTGATCGCCCAGCGCGGTCAGCACCTCCAGCTCACGCCCTTCCGGCAGGCCCTTGGCCTCCAGCGCGCTGTCCTGCCAAAAAGAACTGCGCTGCCGAAACAGCCCATATTGCAGGCTCTCATTGGTCCATTCAAAATTATAGGCAAGCTGTACCGCTTCGCGCACACGGATATCCTGAAATTGTGGCCGCAGCAGGTTCATCACAAATCCACTGGCCGCAGGCACATTGCCATTGGGGATTTCATCCTTGATCACATCACCATTTGCGATGGCATCAAATTCATAGGCCGTGGCCCAGCTCTTGGAGTTGTTTTCGGGCCGCACAGTATAGACACCGGCCTTGAAGCCCTCCATCGCAGCGATGGTATCGCCAAAGTACTCCACCCGGATGCTGTCATAGTTGTGGCGACCGATATTCACATTCAAACCCTCGCCCCAATAGTCCGGGTTGCGACGATAGATGATGCGCTGGTTGATATCAGCCTTTTCCAGAATATAGGGCCCCGATCCGATGCCCGGATCCAGACGCGGCTCATCAAGACGGCGATTTTCTGGGTCGGCCTCGAACCAGGCTTTGGAAAACACCGGAGTGCCTGCTACCTGACTGATCATCGCGCGGCGCGGGAAATCCGGCGAGAAATGGAACTTCACCTGCTGCGGGCCTAGGGCTTCGGCCTTGGGGATGCGTTTGCGTACCGCTTCGGCATAGGATTGTAAGCCCTGATCCAGCAGGATGTTATGGGAAAACACCACGTCCTCTGCGGTAACGGGGCTGCCATCGGAAAACCGCGCCTCGGGGCGCAGATTAAAGATCACCCAATCCTGGCTTTCCGGATATTCTAGACTTTCGGCAACCAACCCGTAATAGGATCCCGGCTCGTCATAGGATTCGATCATCAAGCTTTCAAAATGCTCCGACGCCAGCGCTCCAGCCCGTCCCTTGCGGGTAAAGGGGTTCATACTGTCAAACGTACCCACCGCCGAAATCGCCAGCTCACCGCCCTTGGGGGCCTGCGGGTTCACATAGTCAAAATGGGCAAATCCAGCCGGGTATTTCAGCTCACCAAACTCTGCAAAGCCGTGACTTTTGACAATTGCCCCCTCCTCTGCCCGCAGCGGCAAGGTCAGAAGCAGAAAGAGCATGAGACCGAACACAAAGGCTGCGTGCAAGACACCTCCAGTCGCAGGCGCGATAGCCCGAACCTGGGCCTGAACCCCGGCCCGTCGCCGTCTCTGTTCTGCCAAACGATCTGTCTGAATGTCCGCCCGATTGCCTGCCATATGGGATGTCATCTGTCACAACCTCCTTTGCCCGGCCTTCGACTGGTCCGGTTTTCCTGTCTCTCAAGCTAAGGCCCGCAGGCAGTAACATTCAAGTTGAGATTGCGCGATCCAGGGCTCCACCGGATCGAAAGAGCGTGATCAAGCCGAAAACCTCAGCGACAAATCCAGACATGCCGTCAAAACACCAAAAAGGTCGCGACATCTGCCGCGACCTTTTTGTCGTGTTTCAATCCAACCCTTAGGTCAGGTCAGGATCAGTCGTCGAGACTGTCCAGATAGGCGATGAGGTTCACCCGGTCTTTTTGCTTGCGCAGACCGGCAAAGGACATCGAGGTGCCCGAAGCATAGGCCGAAGGCTTGGTCAGGAAGGCATCCAGCTCTTCTGCGGACCAGGTCGTCCCCAGAGCTGTCAGCGCACCGGAATAGCCAAAGCCCGCCTCGGCGGCTGTGGCACGTCCTACAACACCGTAAAGCGAAGGACCGGTGGAGTTCACACCCGCCTCCAGCTTGTGGCAGGCGGCACATTTCTTGAAGACCTTGGCGCCTTTACCGGCGTCAGCCGAGGCCATCAGCTCTTCAAAGCTGACCTCAACCACATCTTCAGAAGCGGCGCTCGCATCTGCTACTTCAATTACATAAGATTGCTCACCGTGCGCATCTGACGAATAGAGCACATCCGCGGCCCAGTGGCCCAGAAGAAGCACCAGGAACGATCCGCAAACGCCTGCGGTCGCTTTGGTTAGGGTCATCGTGTCAAACATGAATCGCGTGTCCGTTTTAGCTGTCTGGGTCGTTGTCTAAGGCTTCCACTCGTCAGTGGCAAGGTATAGACAACGCGACGAAATGCCCGTTTGCTGAAGTTTTGCAGGAAAGTCGCACTGATGACCGGAAAAATCGCCATTCAGGGGGAGCTGGGCTCCTATAGCCATGAGGCTTGCCGCAATGCGCGTCACAATATGGAGGTGCTGCCCTGCAGCACCTTTGAAGATGTGATCGAGGCGGTGCGCTCAGGCGCTGCCGACCAGGCGATGTTGCCAGTTGAGAACTCGACCTATGGGCGGGTGGCCGATAGCCACCGGCTGCTGCCCCACAGTGGGCTGCATATCATAGACGAGGCTTTTGTGCGGGTGCATATCAACCTGCTGGCCGTCCCCGGCGCCAAGCTGGAAGACATCCGCGAGGCCAAATCGCATCTGGTTCTACTGCCACAGTGCGGTGAATTTTTACGTAAAAACAACATCATGGGCCGCGTCAGCCCCGACAATGCGCGGGCCGCGCGCGATGTGGCCGCTGCCGGTGACATCCACACAGCAGCCCTGGCCAGCGAATTGGCAGGCGAGATCTACGGGCTGGATGTGCTGGAGAAAAAGATCGAGGATCGGGGCGACAATACCACCCGTTTCCTGATCATGTCGCGCGAGCCGGACATCACCCGGCGTGGAGCCCATGGCATGATCACCAGCTTTGTTTTTCAGGTCCGCAACATTCCCGCGGCGCTCTACAAGGGCATGGGTGGTTTTGCCACCAATGGTATCAACATGACCAAACTGGAAAGCTACATGGTCGACGGATCCTTCACCGCCACGCAGTTTTATGCGGATATCGAAGGTCACCCGGATGATGCAAACGTGCAACTGGCGATGGATGAACTGGCCTATTTCACCACCAATGTGGAGATTCTCGGCGTCTACCCCGCCGACAACGGGCGCTACTAACCACCCTCCGATCTGTTGGGCCTGGCTGACGCTCCGGAAATCTAGACTCTCAGATGCATCCTTCTTATCGCTGGGGGGCATCCTCACCCAGAGTCCGTCATGACCGCCACACCGCCTGTCACAACCTACCCCAGTGCCGATCCGGCGCATCGCCGTGCCGATATGAGGGTTCATGCCGTGGGGCTGGGGCTGATCCTAGTGGCCGGAGCAGCTCTATCCTACAAGGCAAGCACTGGACTCAACATCGGACTGGTCGCCGCATTGGGCCTCTACGTCCTCTCAGTGCTGGCCTCCAATATTGCCTCCTGCCTTTACCACTTTGCCCCCTGGCATGACCGCCGCCTGTTGCTGCGCCGCATCGACCATGCTGCGATCTATCCCAGCATCACTGGCACCTTCACCCCCTTCTTTGTCCAAGCAGGCACCACCTGGACCTGGACACTTCTGTTCCTGTGTTGGGGGCTGACCGCCCTGGCCATCTGGAACAAAATCACCAATGAAAACGTGAAATCCCGCTGGTCGACGGCGTCTTACCTAGGGTTGGGCGCCATTGGGCTCGGGGCACTGCCAGATCTGACCATGATCCCCACCGCCAGCCTCTATTGCATCCTCTTGGGGGTCACCAGCTTTGTGATCGGCACAGGATTCTACGCCCGCAAGACCCTGCCCTATCGCTATGCCATCTGGCACATATGGGTGAATATCGGAGGCATCTTTATGTTTACAGGTATTTGGATGTCGCTGTTCTAACCTAGAGCGCGCCTCCCCAAGGAAAACGTCTATAGCTACGGCTGCCCTTGCTCCACCGCCGGGCCGAATGAGCAAGCCTGCAAAACCATCAAATATTCTACGCAATTGAGGGGGAATAAGGTGAGAGGCTGGACATCGACCCAAGCGGGGCTCGTTGTGGCTGCTTCCTTCCGGATCTGACCAGGTTGGCGAGGCGCCTGCCCGCGCCAACCTCTCGAATCCCGATATAGGCAGAGTTTGCCACAAAGACAAGAGCCCTAACCTACACCATTGTGTGGAAAAGCTGAGCCGAGAGACCCACCTGGCACGGCTCCCAGGGTCAACTGAGATCACAGAGTAAGGCGCAGCTTCAGGAAACCATTGGGAGTCACGCCCTGATCTTCAACCCGGCCCTCTGGCAGCTCATCCAGGTAATTACGTGCAACCGGTCCGGTATAGACCGCCACCCGGGTGCTCGGTATCCGCTTCAATTGCCAGGGATAACCGGCCGTGGCCAGCGGATCCTCGGGCAGCTGCCCCGAGACATAGTCACAGATCGCATCTCGGACCTTGAGACGAGGCAGGCGCAGCCTATCCGCCTCCTGCACCATTTTGAAATTTCCGCCGCCGCTGACCCGATAGCTGTTTGTCACAACTGTAAACTGCTGAGTGCCAGACACAGGCGCCCCATTCCAGCACAGGTTTTCTATTCGATGGGCTTCTTGGTTGATCAACAGACCGGAGGAGGAAAACCGAGGCGGTTGCGTGACATCAATCTCGTAGCTCAAGCCAAAGATCACATCAAAATTATGCCCGGCGCGCTCCAAATTCACCAATTCGGTGTTGCGGCTTTCCGGGGTGATTTGATTGAACATGCCAGCCGACATTTCCAGCCAATCCCGCAGCTGATCACCGTTGACCTGGACGGCCCAGACCGCGTTGGGAAATACCTGCAGATCCGCAACATTGCGCATGCAGAGCTCCCCCGCCGCAATATCCGTGTAGTTTTCGGGCCCGGAGCGCCCGCCAAATTTCCCCGGCGAGACCGCCGAGAGCAGGGGCAAATCGCCAGCCGGGGTCCCTGCCAACATGGGCCGCACCGCGGCAATTTGTGCACAGGCCGCTAGAGCCAGCCCCTGGTCCTGCCCAAACAGAGTGAAATAGGAATGCAGAGCCCCGCAACTATGCCCAACGGCTTCTTTCATCCGCGCCTGGGTCTGCGCATCGGCCTCCGCCAAGATCGCCACCAGATCTGGATCCTCTGCCACCAGTGGCGTCAGCTTACCCCAGGCATCGCGGCGCGAAATCGGAACGGCGCTGGCCTGCCAAGTGGCAACCGCCCAGCCCCCCTCTCCGTAGCGCAGCTGCAAATCAATCTGCCCCAGATGCGAACCATGGGCACCTGGCATGACCACGGGTTTGGCAAAGGCATGTGCGGGATCGGGCAAGACCAGATGAGTGTGGCCGCCAATCACCGCATCAATGCCAGCGGTCGCCACTATGGGGCGTAGGGCGTTTTCCATGTTTGGAACCGGGAATTCGCCGTCCACTCCGGTATGAGCCAGGGCAATGACCAAATCACATCCCGCCGCCCGCAAATCCGCAGCACTGGCCGTGGCGGCCTGGACCATGTCCTGGACCTGCACTTCGCCCTCCAGCAAATGTGCATCCCAAATCATCGTCTGTGGCGGCAGCACAGAGAGGATCCCGATCTTTAAATCGGGGGCATCCGGCAGGGCCGCGATCCGCCGCTCCAAAATGACCGTCTTGACAAAGGGCAACTGGCGGTCGGGGGCAACAGCCTCCATGTTCGAGCAGACAACCGCGCAGGGCGCGTCTTGTAGCACTGCATCCAGCACCGGCAGACCAAAGTTGAAATCGTGATTTCCCAAGCCCAAAGCATCATATTTCAAGGCCGAGAAGGCTGACATCAACGGATGCTCCCCTGTAACACCAACAGAGAAATCTTCCCGATCGATCCGCAGCGCTGTCTCCCCAATCGGAGAGCCCTGAAGCGCATCACCATTGTCCAGTAGCAGGGCGACCCCGCCCTGATCCGTGACTTCTCTGCGTGCCAGAGAAATAAGGCTGGCCAATCGCGACAATCCAACCCCCGGATCTTCCCGATCCGCATAGTAATCCCGACTGAGAAGGTTGCAGTGCAGATCAGTTGTCGCAAGGATGCGCAACATGCCGGTAGCCCCTGACTTGGAAGCCGTCATCTCTGTCATCGCGCTGAAGTCACAGCTGTCACTACCTGGTCCAATCTCTTGCTTCACGAGCTCCCTTTCTGAGAACCGCCCTTTCTATGAAACAGCGTTTCACGAATTTGCAAAGCCTTCAAATACATCATCTTTAAGAAAAATTAACCAAGTTGCTCTGGAGCTAGCCCGGCAAGAAGCAAAGTCAAGCCGGGCCAGGCAGCCCCTTTGACGACCAATTTAGCAGAGATTGACTGGTATTTTCTGCGACAAGAGGTCATCACTTTGCTCAAATGCGCCAAAAAGCGGGAAACGCCGCAGTTCTGGCGGCACACAAGCCTGCAGGGAGTGACAGATGAGACGAGCAGAACAGGTGACCTTTGGTGGCGGCGGTGGTCTGGATCGCAAGGCTCAGCTGCGCGATGATCCCGCGGCTCTGGACAGGGCCTGGGAAGCTCCCGAGACACAGGTTCTGATGACCTGGCGGGGCAAGGTGCTCAGCCAACGTTCAGACCCGGATCGCGGGCCAGACGGTCTGGCCTGGGTCGGAGCGGACCACCCGTTGGCAATGGAACATCGCAGCTCGGCACTGTATCTTGGGGCAACGGCTGACGGGGCTGAGCATTTTGCCTGCGACCTCGGGGCCTGGAAGCCGGATGCACTGGACGAGATGGCCCTGGCCAGCTTTGCTGATCTCAGCGAACAACAGCATCCCGCGTTACCCGCAGGCTATGTCTTTGCTGAGCTGCGGCGCATCATGGCGCGTCTTACGCCGCTGGAGGCCGAGCTGGCGGCATCCGCCAAGGCCCTGCTGTCCTGGCATCAGTCGCATCAATTCTGTGCCCGTTGCGGTGAAAAAAGCGCAGTCAGTCAGGCCGGCTGGCAGCGCAAGTGCCCCAGCTGCAAAGCGCTGCACTTCCCCCGTACCGATCCGGTTGTCATCATGTTGATCACCCATGGCGACGACGTGTTGATGGGCCGCTCCCCCGGTTGGCCCGAAGGCATGTATTCGCTGCTGGCCGGATTTGTTGAGCCTGGAGAAACTCTGGAAGCCGCCGTGCGGCGGGAGGTTTTTGAAGAAACCGGCGTCGCGGTCGCCGAAGTTGGCTATCTGTCCAGTCAGCCCTGGCCCTTTCCTATGTCTTTGATGTTTGGCTGCAGTGGTCGCGCCACCAGCCGTGACATCACCATCGACCCGCATGAAATCGAAGATGCAATCTGGGTAAGCCGTCAGGATATGATGACTGTCTTTGCAGGAGAGCACCCCGTGATCAAACCAGCAAGAAAGGGCGCAATCGCACATTTTCTTTTGGAAAACTGGCTTGCGGACACCTTGGATTAAGAAGATTATTCTACCAACACACACGAATACAAACTCTGAGGGCTGACCCAGGGGTCAGGCGGCATATTATGGAATTATCGAGCAATGAAGACGTCGAGGCACCTCTCGCCGAAGTCTTTCAAGCGATCTCAGATTTTGGCAGTTTTGAACGCTCGGCGATCCGGCGCGGCATCGAAGTCCAGCGCCTGAGCAACGAAGCCAACCCGCAGGTGGGCATGGCCTGGGACGTGCGGGCTGACTTTCGCGGTAAGCCGCGTGATTTGCAGCTGAAGCTGTCCGCCTATGAGCCTTCCACCCTGATCGCGCTGGACGGGGAAAGTAACAGCCTCAGCGGCACAAGCCAGATTGAGCTTCTGGCCCTGTCTCCACGGCGCACCCGGCTTTCGGTAAAGGTAAAGATCAAGGCCAAGACCCTGTCCGGGCGGCTATTGTTGCAATCGCTGAAACTGGCACGTTCCAAAGTCAATAAGCGATTCAAACATCGCGTGGCGGAATTTGCCAGCCTGACAGAAGACCGCGTCAGCCACAGCGCCTGACCTTTTTCTGGCTGGACGCTTGTTTCTGGGGGCAGTCTCGCTGCCGCCGCCCCTTGGCACCTGCCGCCCCTGGGTGCCCAATGTTCGTTGTGGCACCAATTGCCCAGGCTTCCAGCAGTTCTTGATTGACGACTCATCCCAGTCGACGATAGCCCTAGTGTCGATGGTTCTTGCGGCACATAAATCTTGTGCCCGGGATGAAAAGGGAACGTGGTGCGGCCAGGCTTTGCAGCCCAGCCAAGTCCACGACTGCCCCCGCAACTGTAAGCGGCGAGCGCTTCGGGTGAACCACTGGCACAGGCATCAACGCCCTGCCGGGAAGGACCGAAACCGCATCGACCCGCAAGTCAGGAGACCTGCCATCACGAATGAAACTCGAAACTGGGCGGGGAGTCCGGGCGGGTGCATGAGATGATGGTCGGCACCCCTATCTGCCAGTCGCGCTCGTTCTCATGCCATCGCCTGTCATCCCCGGCCGCCGCGCGGAGGGCGCATGATGACACCGATGGACCTGAAAAAACCCACCAAGGAAACACATCACTTTTCTCAAAGTATCTGTATGCACCTCGGCGCGCCCTGCCCGGCCCTGTCCCGGATGCTCGCAGCGCTGGCGGGGGCGGTGGACAAGGCGCGGCCAGTGACTACCCCAGACTTTGAACTCTGCGGTGAAAGCCTGCTGGATGGCTGCGCCCGCCATTGCCCTGCCCGCTTCATCGCCACCCATGACCGCATTCGGGTGTATTGCGACGTCGAGGCAGCCACCGATAGCAAGGCTCTAGAGCTTTTTGCTGACAGCCTGTTCCAGCCAGATGCGCAGGGCTTTTCCGGCACCCAACTGGATCACCGCCCCTGTGCAATGGGCCAAGCCATCCCAAGGCTGCCGCATCACCTGCCTGATGTGCCAGTTTCCCATCCAGCGCTTTAGTCTTGTTTGGGGCAGCGCAGTTATTTGTGGTTCCACTCCAAGTCTGCGCGCCCATGCCCCGCTCACCTCAAAATAGAGTGGATCAACTGGCCGCTGCCAGGGCCCAGGCCATCTGGTCTTCGGTTTCCACAGCGCAGGCACGCACGGCGCGCAGGCGTCTCAGGGCTTTGGTGGGATTTTCTCCGGCCTCAATCATCAGGCGCAGAACCACCATGCCCGAGCGCCCGCAGCCGCCTTTGCAATGCACCAGCACCCGCCCACCGCCACGCAAGGCCTGGAGCGCCAGCGCGCTGGCCTCGGGCCACTGCACCAACATCTCTTTGGTTGGGGCGGAAAAATCCGGCAGGGGCAAATGGATCCAACGGCATCCCATGGCCTGAATATCCTGCCCCAGGGGAGCAGCTCCGGCGCCAACATGTTCGACTTCGGTGGTCATCGAAATCACCAGCCCCGGCTGCCAATCATGCAGATGATCCATATCACCCGCATAGTCACCGCCTCCCCCTGGCAAGGGGCAAAGCGCCAGAATACCGTCTTCAACGCTCAGCGCATGCAGGGTAAGCGAGCTTGCGGCAGGCTCATTGAGGTGATCATCCATGTCGCCTACCCGCTGAAGCGTGCGCAGAGCCTGCACAGGCTCTGCCAAAAGGGGCGGTATTTGCCACAGACTTTTTCATGTCACACACTCCGGCATCACAGACCCGAGGTCCGCACCAATAAAACGGGCCCAACAGGCCCGGCCAACACGCCTCAAACCCGCCCCCAAGCCAGGGCCGACATCAAAGTCTGACCCGCTGCCCCCCGGTTGGTCAACAGCGGTGGACGAAGCCCGCCCACCCGCGTACCTTGCGCAGAGGCGATCCCGCCTTCCGAATCCGGCAAGAGACCTATGAACGACAGCACAAGCGACAGCAGCCAGCCTCAGTATCAAGTCCTGGCGCGGAAATACCGTCCCGAGACATTTGCCGATCTGATAGGCCAGGACGCCATGGTCAGAACGCTGAAAAATGCGTTTGAAACCAACCGCATCGCCCAGGCCTTTATTATGACAGGTATTCGCGGAACCGGTAAAACCACCACCGCGCGGATCATCGCCAAGGGGATGAACTGCATTGGTCCAGATGGCACCGGCCAGCCCACCACCGAGCCCTGCGGCGTCTGCGAGCATTGCACCGCCATCATGGAAGGCCGCCACGTTGATGTGATGGAAATGGATGCTGCCAGCCGCACCGGTGTGGGCGACATTCGCGAAATCATCGATTCGGTGCAGTACCGCGCCGCCTCGGCCCGCTATAAGATCTACATCATCGATGAGGTGCATATGCTCTCCACCAGCGCCTTTAACGCGCTGCTGAAAACGCTGGAAGAGCCGCCCGCCCACGTCAAATTCATCTTTGCCACCACCGAAATCCGCAAGGTGCCGGTGACGGTGCTGTCGCGCTGCCAGCGTTATGATCTGCGTCGGATCGAACCTGAAGTGATGATCGCCCAGATGCGCAAAATCGCCAGCTCCGAGGGCGCCGAGATCACAGAGGATGCCCTCGCCCTGATCACCCGTGCTGCCGAAGGCTCGGTACGTGATGCCACGTCGCTGCTGGATCAGGCGATTTCCCATGGCGCCGGCGAAACCACTGCCGATCAGGTGCGCGCCATGCTCGGCCTCGCCGATCGCGGGCGGGTGCTGGATCTGATGGATATGGTGCTGCGCGGCGATGCCGCCGGGGCGCTGACCGAACTGGGGGCCCAATATGCCGAAGGGGCCGATCCTCTGGCGGTGCTGCGCGATCTGGCGGAGATCACCCATTGGGTTTCAGTGGTGAAAATCACCCCGGATGCGGCCGAGGATCCCACCGTCAGCCCGGATGAGCGTGCGCGTGGCCAGCAGATGGCCGAAGCCCTGCCCATGCGGGTGATGACTCGAATGTGGCAAATGCTGCTCAAGGCGCTGGAAGAGGTCGCGGCGGCGCCCAATGCCATGATGGCCGCCGAGATGGCGGTGATCCGCCTGACCCATGTGGCCGATCTGCCCAGCCCCGAAGAGCTGATCCGAAAGCTACAGGACACGCCACCGCCGCCCCAGGGTGGTCCAGGCGGCGGCATGAATTCAGGCGGCTATGGCCCTGCTACCTCTCCCATGCAGAGCCTGGGAGCACCTGCGGCGGGCGGAGGCGCTCCTGACGGAGCGCCCATGGCATCCGGTGGCGCGCCTCACGGCGCGCCGGTTGCACAGGGCGGCAATGGCACCGCAACAGCGCTGGCCCCGGAAACACTGCAGGCCCTGGCCCGCTACCCCAGCTTTGAACATGTGGTTGAACTGATCCGCCAGCGCCGCGACGGGCTGCTGCTGGAATATGTAAAGACCTACCTGCGCCTGGTCTCCTATCAGCCGGGCCGCATCACCATCCAGCCAACCGATGATGCGCCCCGGGATCTGGCCGCCCGTCTTGGGCAACAGCTGCAGAACTGGACCCATGCCCGTTGGATCATCTCGCTGGAGAACGAGGGCGGCGGGGATACCATCACCGAGCTGGAAAACGCCGCTGAAAACGCTCTGCGTGCCAAGGCCAGCGAACACCCGCTGGTGCAAGCGGTGATGGAGAACTTCCCCAAGGCCAAGATCACCCGCATCCGCACAGCACAGGAACTGGCCGCAGAAGTGGAAGCTGAAGCCCTACCTGAGGTCGAAGACGAATGGGACCCCTTTGAGGAGGACTAGTCCGTTGTCCGCCAGGAACTCCTATCCCGACAGGCAGGTGGGGCCAGGATCACCCCTGGCACTTTGCCACCCTGTATACCGCTAGAGAGCACAGCCTCTTGTGTACAAAGCCCTGGCTCCGTATTTAGATCCCAACAAAGCACTTTAGGAGAAAACAGATGCTCAAAGGCCTCGGCGGTCTTGGCGATATGGCCAAGATGATGAAATCGGCACAAGAACTGCAGACCAAAATGGCGGAGATGCAGGAAGAGCTGCACAATGTCATGGTGGTTGGCGAAGCAGGGGCTGGCCTGGTGAAGGCCACGGCTTCAGCCAAGGGTGAACTGAAAGAGCTCGACATCGATCCCTCGATCTTTTCTGGGGATGACAAAGAAGTTGTAGAAGATCTGATCCTCGCCGCGATCAAGGATGCCCAGTCCAAGGCTGCCGTGAAAGCTCAGGAAGAAATGGCCAATCTCACCGAGAGCATGGGGCTGCCCAAGGATATAAAGCTGCCCTTTTAACAGACAGGCAGCGATGATCTCATCGGCAAAGGCGGTCTTGATAAGGCCGCCTTTTGTTTTGCCCCGCGACAGGCAGGCCACCGGTGGTATCCGAAAACAAAAAACGCGGACTCCCAACGGGAGACCGCGTTTTCAGAATTCAAACTCGAAAG
>NZ_LIKT01000003.1 GCF_001294455.1 Phaeobacter sp. 11ANDIMAR09 | reverse complement strand
AAACTCAGCTATGCTTCCAGCAGATCCACATCGCTGCGAAAGAAACTCCAAGACTTTCCGCGTACTGACCCCAGCACGGTCTGGTTTCCATAGCACGCCAAGCGGCGCGATTGGCTCGGCTGCAGGCGTGGTCAATTCGACGAACTCTCCAGTTGAAATCCAGGGACGCAAGACGCTCACAGGCAAGAGGGCAAGATACTGTCCGCTGGACAGTATTTCACGCGTGAGCTCGGGAATATGCAAATTGATGCGGCAGGATTTGATTTCATCCCATCCGTTTTCATCGGCCAAATACTCAAGGTGTCTGCGCGCAATTGATCCCACGCGATGCATCAACCAAGTGCTCTGACCAAGTTCTTGCAAACTTGCTTTGCCCTTCTGGGCGAATGGATGAGACCTGTGACACACCACGCCCAGCTGATCAGATGCGCATTGTACAAAACTCCACCCCTCAGGCAAGACCGAGGGTTCACGCAGACAAATCAGATCAGGTGAGGCTTCCTTGGGCCCGCTCCCCGCGTTTGTTCCGTCCAGAGCGGAGATTTGGAGATGGGTATTGGGGTGCTGGGCTGAAAACTCGGCCATGCGACCATGCAATAGCACCCCCAGCGCGGAGGCACTGGCGGCAATATGTACAATGTCGCCCCCGTTCTGACTGGCATTTGTGACCCGCTCGGCAGCATCGCCGATTGTCGAGATGATCTTTTCTGCGGCGGGTAGAAGTTCGCGGCCGGGGGCTGTCAGGCGCACACCTCGGGCGTGACGCAGGAACAAATCAACCTCCACCAAACGCTCTAACTCTGCCACCATTTGGGAGATCGCTGGCTGGGTCATATTCAAGTGCTGAGCCGCGCGCCGCATGCTGCCAAGGTCTGCAAGTACCACCATAATTTGCATGTGACGAAATTTGGCCCGCAACATAAAGCGGTTCAGAAGGTTGGAAGCATTTAGCATATAGGTATGGGATTCTCTTATCGACTGTTTTGGTAAATTATTGCATGAGGTGATCTACTACAGATCCATTTGTGATTAAAGAGGCGCGCAGAGCTCTGTCTTGGGCTGATCGGATCGACGGGAAAGATATGAAGAAAACATTTGTTGCAGCGGCGTTCACGCTTGGGGTCACTTTGCAACCTGCGCTGGGGCAAGATATGTCCGCCGCCCAGGCACATGCGCGGCTTGGCGTGGAGGCCGCAGAGGGACAATACCTGGGCTATGCTTCCCTGTGTGACCTGGAGGCACGCATTCGGAATGTAAATTTGCCCAAACAGCGCAAACCAGCGAATGCCAAGCAAGGCGAACGCCGCCCCACAAACGGGTATCGGCCAAAGCCAGCCCATATTCCCGCAACCCAGGTTTTTGACAATCTATGGTTCCTTGGCACGGCTTCGACCACCACCTGGCTTTATGGCACCGAAGAGGGCTATGTCCTGATTGATGGGCTCACAACCGATGCTCAGGCCCAAAAATATGTGATTGAAGGCATGGAGGCCACCGGGCTCTCTCCCTCAGCGATCACGGCAATCCTGGTAACCCATGGGCATGGGGATCACTACGGCGGCGCCGATTATCTCGCTGAGCTATTGGGAGTGGACATCCTGATGAGTCGAGAGGATTGGGATCTGGTGGCGACCCTCGGGATGCATCCCCGTTTTGGACCGCCGCCCCGAACCGGAGGAATTGTTGAAGATGGCGACGTACTGCGCGCCGGTTCTTCTGAGATGATCCTCTACCTCACGCCAGGCCATACGCCGGGGACGATCTCCCCTATCCTGAAGGTGTCTGATGGCGACAGTCAGCACGTTGCCATGCTGTGGGGCGGTACGGGATTTAATTTTGGCCCGGATGTTAAGATCTTTCAGACCTATGCGGCTTCAGCGCAGAAAATGCGCGAGATTGCAAAAGCCTCTGGTGTTGATGTGTTCCTATCCGGTCATCCGCGCCGAGACGGCACTGTAAAACTATTGGCACAATTGCCATCCCGAGCCAATGAAGCTGCGCATCCCTTTGTGCGTGGGGCTGGGGGGTATGCCTTGTTTGACGTATTGGAACACTGCGCATTGGCCCAAGCGGAGCGGTTTCTGGCCCAATCCGAGGAGTGATAAGCAAAAGCCATGTGTTGATAAGTAAA
Source organism: Phaeobacter sp. 11ANDIMAR09 (assembly GCF_001294455.1). Taxonomy (GTDB): domain Bacteria; phylum Pseudomonadota; class Alphaproteobacteria; order Rhodobacterales; family Rhodobacteraceae; genus Pseudophaeobacter. Next base: position 264,453 of record NZ_LIKT01000003.1, on the reverse strand, counting down.
ATTATGCTAAACGGCCCCAGGTGAGATTGCCTGACAATCGCGCTGGACGTATCTAGCTCGCGATAATCCAGGCAGACGTGGCTGAGCGTTCCCCAGATAGATCATCTACAATCTGGGGAACATTATGCGCTTAACATCTGCCACCATTCGGGGCCTGCTTTCTACAACCTTGATCACTGTGGCGCCACAGGTGCTTGGCGCTCAGGAAACAGAAGCTTTTGAACTCGATCCTATTTTTGTGTCCGCAGCAGGTGTTGGCGTTGATCCTGTGACAGCACCCGCCAGTGTTAGCGTCGTGACTGGCGAAGAGATTGAAGGCAAACGCTTTACAGATTTGACAGATGCTGTGACCGCTGAGCCAGGTGTTTTTGTCGACAACAATGACAACATCACATTCCGCGGTCTGCGCCCCGAAGATACATTGATTCTGGTCGATGGCCTGCGCGTGAACACTCGCCAGTCCCGCACCAATGGCTCTGGGGGCTTGGACCAGCTCTATGTTCCACCTGCCGCTGCGATTGAGCGCATTGAAATCATCCGGGGGCCGATGTCTTCGTTGCATGGATCCGAGGCATTGGGTGGGGTGGTCAATATCATCACCAAACCTGTCGGGGATGCCTGGACAGGCTCTGTTACCATCGAGGGCACAAGCCCGGTTGCCGCGGCGGATTCTGCAGAAAGGCAGGGGTCCTATTTCCTAAGCGGGCCCATCGTCAAAGATCGACTTGGCCTGCAGATCTGGGGACGCCGCCTCACCCGTGAAGAGGGTGTGGGCGCTGAAACCTCTGAGCGCGATGTTACCGACACAAATGCCAAGCTGTCATGGACCCCCAATGCCAACCAGGAGGTCTTTTTGACTGTTGGTGAAACCAAAACCACCAATGAGACCAATGGCCTTCGTGGTTCTCGGGTTATATCAACCCTTCGCGACGACGAACGCCGCGCACTGGGCTTGGGCTACACCGGCAGTGTCGGCATATGGGATGTTAAGGCTTTGCTATCTCGCGAAGAGTCAAAGCGCGAAACCCCAACATCATCAGTTGGTCGTGTGATCGAATTTGACACCACAACCTTTGACGTCAAAGCCTCTCGCGAGTTGGACCTATATGGGCTCCACCAATTCACGCTTGGGGGGCAGTACCAGCAGGCAGATTTGACAGATTTAAATCTGGGGTCTGCCACCACAACCGAGCATTTCACTTTCAGCAATGCCCAATGGTCGGTCTTTGCCGAAGATCTCTGGGAGGTGCACGATCAGCTCAACCTCACATTTGGGGCTCGCTATACCGACGACGAACGCTTTGGAGGCAAGGTGACGCCCCGCCTCTATGCAACCTATGCTCTGTCCCCTGATCTGTACCTGGCGGGGGGGATTTCGACTGGCTATAAAACGCCCGAACTGCGCGACGCCAATGAGAACTACTATCTGCCGACCAATGGCAGCCGCAGCGGCGATGCAATCCAGGGCAACCCTGACCTATTGCCGGAGGAAAGTACCAATTACGAAATTGGTCTTCGCTTTGACAACAGCAGAACCTATGCGACCGCAACACTGTTTCAGATCGATTTCACCAATAAGATCGACAATGAGCTGGTGACGGTTGGCGGCGCTCCTCAAGGGGGGGATCTTTATCGCTACATAAACGTCGACAAAGTCCGCAACCGCGGGCTTGAGCTTTCGGCAGGCTATGAGATTACGCCGGAGATGGAGATTAGTGGCAGCTATACCTACATCCACTCAGAACAGTTGAGCGGCATTTTTGCGGGATATGCGCTGAACCGCACTCCAGAACATCAAGCGAGCCTGCGCCTGGATTGGAAAACAAATGTGACGAACCTGGCGGTCTGGGGCGAGGCAAATTATGTCGGTTCAGCAACCTCCGTATCCGAAACCCGAACCGGCGCTGTAGGCGTTACCGAATACAAGGACTACACGACGCTTGATGTCGGGTTGAACTACGCGGTGAATGACAACCTTGTTGTGAATGCCGCTGTCTACAACCTGGGTGATACAGAGATAAACTCCACGGACCACGGCACCACCCAAAACGGGCGCACATTCTGGGTTGGGCTCACAACGCAGTTCTAAGCGACTTCTTCAGTTTGAACCCCGTGCCAGAGATAGGTGCGAAGGACAGTGTAAGCGCTCCTTCAGTCCTTCAAAGTCTTGCATGGGGTCATTTTGAGGCCGAAGGGCGACGGGCAATTCACGTTCACCCGAAGCTTGTCGCGAAAAATGAGCGCGCCTTTTTACACTGCCGGTCTAGAGACTTGACTACATCGCGACCAGAACCCCCATAACGCCTCCAAATCTGTGTGGAGTCCGCCCAGCAAAAGAGTGGACAAATGAAGGCACGATTTACGGAAGAACAGATCACCCTAATAATTTGGTCTTCGTTTGATCGCCTCTTTCGCACCTGTTTCCACCTTTAAAAGGTGGAGTAAACTTTACATCAAGGTGAGGGAAGTTTCGGGCGACAGGGCAACATTTTGGTGTCGCTTTTGCTATCTCCGAGATGGGCCGAGCGGACCAAGCTGTCTATGCTCGTCAATCCTCCCTTTAAAAATAGCATGGGTTTGTGAACTCAGTGAATGGTTTACCGCTACGTAGAGCGTTCTTCGCATCCGGCCGTTTGGGGGGGGAATTCGCCACACAATCTACCACTGGAGTGACATGGTGAGTTTTTGACACTAAACCTGAAGAGGTCAACCAATAGGAAAGCCTTGCCAATGCGTCGACGAGTTCCTTCGATCACTTCCATGCTTTGCTTTGAGACAGCGGCAAAAGCTGAGAGTTTTGCGCGCGCGGCGGAGGAAATGAACGTGACCCAAAGCGCGATCAGTCGCCAGATTCAGACGCTGGAAGCCTTTGTTGGGCAAACGCTGTTCAGCCGTTCTAAACAACGGGTCAAGCTGACGGCCGCAGGCAAAGCACTCCTCGCTGATCTGTCGCCGCTGCTGCAAGAACTGGAACTGACCATCCTCAAAACCAGGTCGCACGACAGCGCTGAGGGAAGCCTGAACATTGGCGTCTACCCGACCCTGGGCAGTCGCTGGTTGATGCCAATCATCATGGGGCCCGAGGCTGAAAAAATCCGGCAGGTGCTCAATCTTGTGACGTACCTTAAGAACTCTGAGATTGATCCAAGCCTGGTGGATCTTGCCATTGTGCAGGGCGACGAGGGCTGGCCAGGCTATCGCGCCGACTGGCTCATGCCTGAAACGCTGGTGGCCGTAGGGGCCCCGGATCAATTTCGCGAACCGATCGAGGATCCAAACACCTTGCTGGATTACCGGATTTTGCAGCACGCGACGCGGCCACTGTCCTGGCAGATTTGGTTTCAACATCAGGACCTGAAATTACCGCGCAAGCTTATTGGGCCAATGTTTAGCCAGTTCGAAATGCTGATCGACGCCGTCAAGGCCGGACATGGCATCGCAATCATTCCCGACATTCTGATCCAAAAAGAATTACACAACGGTTCTTTGGTAAGGGTCCATATGTTCGAGGCGCATACCAGCAGCGCCTATTTTCTACTCACGCCAGAAGCCAAAATCGGCGTTGCGCGAATTGAGCGCATGCGCAGGTGGATTCTAGAGCGTGCTGGCAAGGTCCCTAGCTTAGTTTGAAACCAACCTCAATCTCCTTTGCGGTTCACGCGTTTGGAATATTGATGCGGTTTTGTCATCAAGTCATGATGGAAAATGACTTCCACAATTGCCCGATCCGAATAAGGCTGCATCAAGTGCAGCGCGAATGGGAGATTGCCCGATGACCTTTATGGCCCAGATCGAAGACAGCGACGTGGACCTGATACAGAACGCCATGTCTGCCATGCCGGATCATAAATCGGTGGCCGAATTTGTTCCCGGCCCCGGCATCGCCCGGCTGAATTTGAAGTTCGATATCGAAAAACTGCAGGACGCGCTGCAAGAATGCCTAAAGCGCGAAGCCTTTATGGGTGGAATGCAGGATCAGGGTTTTGCTGCGCTGCCGCTGACTCAGCGGCCTGGCCAGACTGAATGGACCCCTAATGACTTGTCAGGCCGCTACTGGCTACGCGCGGATGATCGCTATGTTGAAGAACCGCGCGAGGATCTGGTGCCCGAAATCGACTTTTCAGAGTTTAACCCCAAATTTAGCGGCACATATTTCGAGCATGTGCATGAAGAGCTGACCAAGCGTTTTCCCATCGGGCGTACGCGCATCCTGTCGAAAGGCCTGTACAACTGCAACTCGTGGCACCGTGACCCAGAGCCACGCCTGCATATCCCGCTGATCTCAAACCCTGGGGCACTATTCATTGTGAACCATCATGTGACCCACTTGCCGGCCGATGGTTCCGTGTATTTTACAGATACACGCGCCTATCACACCGCCCTGAACGGCGGAGAGCATCAACGGGTTCATATCGTTGCCGCTCTTGCTTACGAGCAGGTCACGGAATGAGCCTTTACGGGAATGCTGCGGCACATACAGAAACCAACTGCATCTGCGATCTGCGCAGTGACACACTGACCAAACCCAGCCCAGGCATGCGCGCGGCGATGATCTCTGCCTCTCTGGGCGATGATGTCTATGGCGAAGACCCCACAGTCGCCCAACTGGAACAGGAATTGTCGACACGTCTGGGCAAGGAGGCTGCGGTGTTCTTCCCATCCGGCACCCAAAGCAATCTGGCCGCCGTCATGGCTCATTGTGGGCGCGGCGACGAGATGATCGTAGGGGACAGTTATCATCTTTTTTGCGACGAAGCCGCGGGCGTCTCTGTGCTGGCCGGTGTCGCGATGAACCCCGTGCCCGTTTCGGACGATGGCGGTCTGGACCCTGAGCACATAGCGGCAGCGATCAAGGTCGATGATCCCCATTATGCGCGCAGCCGTCTGCTAAGCCTTGAAAACAGTGTTGGCGGCCGGGTTGTGCCGCTGGACCGGATCGATGCGGGTGTCAAAGTGGCCCGCGACGCGGGACTGGCCGTGCATCTAGACGGGGCGCGGTTCTTCAATGTCATCACGGCCCTGGGGTGTGATGCGGCGACCTTCGCGGCGCCGTTCGATACGGTCTCTGTTTGCCTGTCCAAAGGTTTGGGCGCGCCGGTGGGATCCCTGTTGGTTGGTCCCTCTGAAATGATGGGCCAGATCCGGCGGAACCGCAAAATCCTCGGCGGTGCAATGCGGCAATCGGGTGTGCTCGCCGCTGCCGGCCTCTATGCGCTGGAGCATCACTTGCCGCAACTGGCCGAGGATCACGCCCATGCAGCTCGGTTGGCAGGCGCATTGCGGGCCACTGGAATTGGCGAGGTCACCTCTCAAACCAACATGGTGTTCCTGACACCAAAGCCCGAGGATCACAGTCGCCTGGCCCGCCATATGGCGCAGGCTGGCATCAAGATCGGAGGGCAATCTCCCGCGATCAGAATGGTTCTACACCGGGATGTCAGCCACAGCGCGCTCGACGCGGCGATTAGCGCGTTTCAAGACTTCCAGCCCAGCTAACAGGAGGACCCATACATGGCCGATGTCATCCGTTTCATCCTGAACACCAGCTATGATGACCTGCCAGCGCCTGTGGTCCAAGACGCGGTGCGGGGCTTGATTGACACGCTGGGGGTGGGGATGAGCGCAGTTCAGACCCCCCTGTCGCGGATCATTCAGACCCATGCGCAGGTCATGTTTGGCGGGCAGGCCGCGCAGATCTGGCCAGAAGGCAAAACCGCCAGCGCTGCAGGTGCGGCACTGGCGAACGGCATGACCATTGATGCACTGGATGCCCACGATGGTCACAAGCTGACCAAAGGCCATGTGGGTTGCGGCGTCATTCCTTCGGCTATCGCAATGGCGCAGGCCGAGGGCCTCACGGATGCACAGGAGTTTCTGACCCTAGTCACCATCGGTTATGAAATCGGTACCCGCGCGGGCATCGCTCTGCACCGCAGCGCCTGCGACTACCATACCTCGGGCGCATGGGTTGCTCTGGCTGCTGCGGCTATGGGCGCGCGGATTTTGGGGCTGAATGAGGCGCAAACGCGCGAGGCGCTCGGGATCGCCGAATATCACGGTCCCCGCAGCCAGATGATGCGCACAATCGATGCCCCAACAATGGTCAAGGATGGTTCGGGTTGGGGGGCAATGGCGGGTGTCTCGGCGGCCTATCTGGCCTGCGAGGGCTTCACTGGCGCCCCTGCGATTACCATGGAAGCAGACGATCTTGCGGATATCTGGCGTGATATCGGCCAGCACTGGTACATTCAGGAGCAATACATCAAGCTCTATCCAGTCTGCCGCTGGGCCCAGCCCGCCGCTGAAGCGGTCCTGGCCCTGCAAAATACTCATAAATTTGACGCAACCGAGGTCACCTCGATCCGGATCGAAAGCTTCCACGAAGCCAAGCGTCTGACCGCAATTCCGACGACAACCGAACAAGCGCAATATTCGTTGCCGTTTTCGGTGGGAGCAGCGCTGGTGGCCGGAACGATCGGCGTTGATGAGGTCATGACGCCGGGCCTCAATAACCCAGATATCCTGCGCTTGGCCCGCATGGTCGAAATAGAAGAAACTGCGGCTTTTAACGAAGCCTTCCCCGCCCGCCGTCTGGCGCAAGCTCATATAGGTCTGGCGGATGGGCGCAGACTGGCGTCAGAAATCACCCAAGCGCAGGGCGATCCCGAAGAGCGGCTGGACCACGAGGTCATCCGCAGGAAATTCCTGCACTTGACCGAACCCGCCATGGGTAGGCGCAGGGCAAAGGACTTGCTGGACAGTATCGAGGGTTTGCCCGGTCGCGGTGATTTGAGGGCAATGATCGAGCAGCTCAGTTACAGAGGCGCAAACGCCAATTCTGTGTGGGGGTGAGCGATACCTGAGCCACGACTCCTATTGGCTTTGAGGGTAAGGGAGCGGCCTATTTCCTCCACCATCTTTGCTCTAAATACTTCGATAGGCGTCTACCAGCCCAAGCGGTAGACGTCTTCCAGCTCAAGCCTTTGCGCGGCGTGTGTTGAGCTGATCGCAGATCTCTTTGAGGCCGTGGTCTATCATTCCCCTGATGTCGCGCTTGCAGGGAGGTCGGTGCCTGGCGCGACAACGCACTGCAACCCTTCCCTTAGGAGTGTAAGTCATGGCTTATCGGTGGCGGGTTTTTCTCTCAGAGTGGCAGAAGGCGAAGATGAAGATATAGATATGGAGGCGCTTGCGGCAGGGAGAGCCGATGAGCTTGATTGGACCTGTGCTTGATCGCGGATTTTCGTCGATCTATCCCTTCTTTGAGCCCATTAGCAGCATCAGGCCAATAGTTTGGGCGCGATCTTGTTTGGCGCTGACGCTTGGCAAGCGGGAATAGATGGGACGTGGCTTTGTCACAAAGCAATTGCTGAGGTCCATTGCGCGGAACCTCTACCAGGTGCGTGTTTCTTTGACTACAGGTGAGGCTGCGGACGTTACAAACCGCTAGGTATTCGGAGGCACTCGTTGATGATTTCTCTAGGCGCCTGCGGGGCGAATTTCTCCAGTCGCCAGAACAGGAGACGCGTCCAGATCTTCAGCGTCCAACATGGTTGCCACCCGTTCCAAATTGGCGACCAGCATCGCCTGTTCCCAATCCTCCATGGCCCGAAATTTGCGTACAAATCGTTGCTGTAGCGGGTCGGGCGCGTCAACAAGAGTTTCCCGCCCCGCATTGGTCAGCAAAATATGAATTTGTCGCCGATCTTCACTGGATTTCTGCCGCAAAGCCAGACCATCCCGGACAAGCTTATCAACCAGAGAAGTAACTGTCCCTTGTGAGACCTGCATGCGCATTGAAATTGTCTTTGCCGTCACAAAGCCACTCTCCGAAATGATCTGGAGAACGCGGAACTGGGCGGGGGTGACGCCCGTTGCCTGACGAATTTCGCGTCCAAACAGCTCAGTTGTACGAATGATGCGGCGCAGCGCGATCAGGCTGCTGTCGATACGGTCCATGAAATCTCCGATAGTTCAGGTGTCAAAGCATACAGTGGCGGTCAGGTGGCTTCAATTCGCAAATAGCTTCTGGATTCGAAGTATTTACTGGTCATTTTGCGACATATAATTCCTAAATACGGCTATATAACGTGATTATTTGGTAATTTTGCTTTGACTGTTGAAGTTTTGTCAGGTGCCTGATACTTCGATACTCAAAGCGACAGGAGAAGCCCAACATGCAATCCCCAATTGACCCAATGCGCATCGATCTCCCCTCAGTTCGGAGGCCAGTCGCTGAAGATGGCGCTAAGGTTTGGGAGCTGGTGCAGGCTTGCAAACCGCTTGATGAGAACTCCATGTACTGCAATCTCTTGCAGAGCGACCATTTCGCAGACACCTGTTGTTTGGCAGAATTGTCCCAAGAGATGGTGGGCTGGGTCTCTGCCTATGTTTTGCCCAATGATCCTGAAACGCTGTTTGTTTGGCAGGTCGCTGTGGCTGAAAATGCGCGCGGACGCGGGCTGGGCTCCATGATGTTGCAATCCATTCTGCGGCGATCGCAGTGCAAAGACGTAAACCGCCTGCAAACCACAATCACAGCTGACAACAATGCATCCTGGTCCTTGTTTCGCAGGTTCGCGAGTTTTCAAGATAGCCAGATGGACATCCAACCCTACTACACGCAGGCCCTGCATTTCCAAGAGCGGCACAAGACGGAAAACCTTGTCACTATTCCTCTGACAAAGCGGCAGGCGCTCGCTGCCTGAACGATGCGTATGCCGTTTTTTGCCAGCCAGTTCTTCCTGCCCCCTCTCAAATCTGAAAGAAACCCTATGTCTACACAGCTTGCCAGCAAGGCCATTTTTGGTCGTCGGGAATCCGAAGCCCGCAGCTATTGCCGCGGGTTTGATACAGTCTTCACCTCCGCCAAGGGCTCCGAGATGACGGACCAGAGCGGACGGCAATATATTGACTTTCTTGCTGGGTGTTCGTCTTTGAACTACGGGCACAATGATCCAGACATGAAACGCGCCCTAATTGCGCATTTGGAAGCCGATGGTGTTGCCCATGGTTTGGACATGCACACAGCAGCGAAGGCCCGGTTTCTTGAGGTTTTTGAGCAGTTTATCTTGCAACCACGTGAGATGGATCACAGGGTGATGTTTACCGGACCGACGGGAGCAAATGCTGTTGAGGCGGCGATGAAAATCGCCCGCAAGTCCACTGGGCGCAGCAATATCATCTCCTTCACCAATGGGTTTCACGGTGTCACCCAGGGCGCCCTGGCAGCAACTGGCAACAACTATCACCGTGGCGGTGCCGGAGTGACGCTCAACAATGTGACGCGGATGCCCTATGACGGCTATATGGGCCAGTCCTGTAACACGACTGATTTTCTGGAGGCCATGCTTAAGGATCGCTCTTCGGGCCTGGACGCGCCTGCGGCAATTTTGCTGGAAACGGTTCAGGGCGAAGGCGGGTTGAATGCTGCCACGACGGATTGGTTGCAGAGGGTCGCAGAGCTGGCGCAGGAGGCCGGTGCGCTTTTGATCGTCGATGACATTCAGGCAGGTTGTGGGCGCACGGGTGGCTTCTTTTCCTTTGAAGAGGCTGGCATTCGCCCTGATATCGTGACGCTGGCGAAATCAATCTCTGGCTTTGGACTGCCGATGGGGCTGGTGCTCGTTAAGCCAGAACATGATGTCATGGGGCCGGCCGAGCATAACGGGACATTTCGGGGCAATACCCATGCCTTTGTGACTGCCACCGTCGCAATTGAAAAATTCTGGGCGAACGACAGTTTGCAGAAGGATATTCTGCGCCGTTCCAAAATCATTGGCGAGGGATTGCAATCCCTTGCGGAGATGGTTCCTGGCGCGCGCCTGAAGGGGCGCGGCATGATGCGGGGCGTGGACCTGCGATGTGGTGATCTGGCAGGCAAGATCTGCGCGCGGGCCTTTGAACAGGGCCTCATAATTGAGACCTCCGGCTCCGAAGATCAGGTGGTTAAGATCCTTGCGCCCCTTACAACGCCTGACAGCATGCTGCAGCGCGGGCTCACTATTCTGATCAACGCCGCACAGGATGTGATTGGCGCCCATAAATTTGCCGCGGAGTAAGGCTATGATTGTACGAGACTTCAACGAAATCATCAAAAGCGAACGTGGCCGCGTCGTCTCAGACGCCAAGTGGAGCAGCGTGCGGATGCTGCTGGCAGAAGATCAAATGGGGTTTTCTTTCCATATCACGTTCCTCGAGGCTGGCTCCGAGCACACATTTGAGTACAAAAATCACTTTGAGAGTGTCTATTGCATGCAAGGAACCGGTTCGATCACGGACCTCGCGACAGGTGAGATCCACCTCATTCGCCCAGGGGTTATGTATGCTTTGGACAAACATGACCGCCATATTCTTGTTGCTGAAGAAGAACTGGTCATGGCCTGTTGTTTCAACCCGCCGGTAACAGGCAATGAAACCCATCGAGAGGATGGTTCCTACGCCTTAGAGCTTGAAACTGCGTAGTCTTTCGCCAGAGGAGGCAGGTGTGATTTCTTGAGAACCTGCCTCCTTTAATGGCAGCAAGCAATCCATCGCCAGGAGACTGGATATGAATAAGCTGGTCAAAACTCTGGAGGCCGCGGAAGGTGTCCAGGATCGCTTGAGCATCATGTACAATACTCTTCGGCGTCGTATTTGCACGCTGCACTACCCGCCAGGACTACGCCTGTCGGAAGCGGACTTGGCAAAGGAGTTCGCCTGTAGTCGCACGCCCCTGCGCCGCGTATTGGCCTGGCTAGAGAGAGAAGAGCTTATCGCATCCCGCCAGGGGGTTGGTACCTTTGTGACTGAGATGGATTCTGCCTCCCTTGCGCAAAGCTTTGTCGTGCGAACGACACTGGAACGTTCGATCATTGAAGTCGACCCGATAACTGATCTGGCAACTGCCTCACTTCGCTTTGAAGCCTTGACTGAGCGTTGCGCTCAATTGAAAGCGAAACCAAATGTCGTCGACTTTGCGCGGCTTGACATGGAGGCATTTGATGCCTTTGTCGAAATTACCGAAAACCTCGCCCTGCGGGCCAGCGGAAAAAGTTACTACGGTCGAACCACGCGGCATCAGTTGCACAGTTTGGCAAAGGACTTCGTTTGGTTTGGGTCTGCCTGTGAAAATCTTGACGCACATGTCAACAATATCCACTCAGCGATTGCGGTTGAGAATTTGGAAGCCGCAGCGCATTATCAAATCGCCTACACAAGAATGCTAGCACCTTAAATTTGGCGCCTGAACGGAGTGCTTTGCAATTCCACGTGATCGACTTCAAGCGCTAAATGAGATGCCCGCACTTGCCTCCATTTCGAGCATCTGCTTCAGCGTTGCCACATCAAGCATATCTTGGGGCAAGATCTTCTTCAGCTCGGTCTTCACAGCCTCCGGTTTTTAGCCTCTTGGCCTAGGTCCTTTCCAAGCCCCGATACTTCCAACGCCTTACGTCGAATGCGCCATCACTGACGCTTTGCCGATGCCACCTTTGACCTACCAAGGCTATGGGCCAAAGATGGGCGCAACAGGCTTTGTGGCTAGCGGTATCGTGAACAGCGATGCGAGGGTTCTGTTCGTTGAACTCGTTCACTGGCATGGCTAATCTCCCGCGCGGAGTGCGTCAGGAAATCTGACGGCGCTTCCCTTGCCAGTAAGGTTTTCGCAATTCTGTCTTCAGCACTTTGTTGGCTCCAGACAGAGGAAACGCCTCGGTCCGGTATTCAATGCTGCGGGGGCATTTATAGCCGGCGATCAGCTCATGGCAGTGGGCTTGCAATTCTTCTGTGGTCACTGTGGCTCCGGCATGCAGGATGACAAGGGCATGGACGCTTTCACCCCATTGATCGCTGGGGATGCCGATGACGGCGCTGGTGGCAACTTGGGGATGTTGCCCCAGGGCGTTCTCCACTTCAGCGGAGTAGACGTTCTCGCCGCCAGATACGATCATGTCCTTGACCCGGTCCACTAAGAAGACAAAGCCGTCTTCGTCCATGTAACCGGCATCTCCGGTCATGACCCAACCGTCGACAATGGTTTCGGCTGTGACCTCGGGCTTGTTCCAATAGCCGAGCATGGTTGTTGGTCCCTTGACGGCAATCTGGCCAACGGCGCCGCGGGCTACCTCTTGGTTTTGGTCATCAACAATGCGGACTTCGCAGACCCGTGTGGCTCGTCCCGCCGAGCGCAGTTTGCCTGCCTTCGGGCCTTCCAAAACATGATAATCCGTCGGCAAAATGGTCGCCACAGGGCTGAGCTCGGTTTGACCAAAAGCCTGAAGGAAGGACACATTCGGGAACTTTTTAAAGGCCTCCTTCAGAACGGCTTCGGTAATAGGGGAGGCGCCATAGGCGATCTGACGCAGGGACGAGATATCCGTCTGGGCCAGCTTGTCGCTTTGCAGCACCATTTGCAACATGACCGGCACCAGAAGCGTTTGGTCTGGGCGGTGTTTTTCGATCGCGGCCAGCGTGCCTTCGGGGGTGAACATTGGAATGACCACATGGGTGCCCGCCATCAAGGTAACGGCTGTGAACCAGAGCAGATCGGCGATGTGAAACATCGGTGCTGCATGCAGATAGACGGTTCTGTCCTGCATGTTAATGTCATGCGCATTTGCCACCGCACCCACATACATATTGGTATGAGAGAGCATGACCCCTTTGGGAAAACCTGTGGTGCCACCAGTGTAAAAGACCCCGGCCAGATCATCGCCACTGCGCTCGGCATCGGCGGCAGGCTGGGCATCGGCGATGAGGTCTTCGTAGTTGTCCATGCCCGCAGGCGTCGCGGTGTCACCGGCATAGATCAAGGTCTTTAGCCTGGTGACCTGTGGCTTCACTTCGGCGGCCAGAGCTTTGAAAGCCTCGTCACAGATCAGAATTTCGGCCCCGGCGTCGTTCAGCGCATAGGCACATTCGGCTGCGCTCCAGCGAATGTTCATGGGCATCGTTGCGCCGCCTCCCCAGACCACAGCAAAGTAATACTCAATGAACCGGTCCGAGTTCAGTGAGATCAGCGCTACGCGGTCGCCCGGTCGCATACCCAGCGCCTGTAGGGCGCCTGCCAGACGTGCGACGCGGTCCAGCATCTGGCTCCAGCTTTGCTGGCGGTCCTTGAAGATAGTTGCGGTCCCGTTTGGATTGATCTGGGCGGCCCGTTTGATCATGGAAGTTATCTGCATTTTGTGACCTCTCAGGCTGTAGGAAGGCGGGCGTCCGGCAGGGACGTTGCGGCTAGGGTTGATCAGCCGGGTTTTGCAAGTCAACGCCTTGGCAGGGCAGAAAGCGCCGCTTTGCGATGTGACGGAACGTCCTTTGCACAGGGCGGGACAACTGGCGCATGCTGGGCTTTGACCCCCGCCTTGGCTTGGTCCGGGTTGCAGTGCGATCAAGCAGGAGGCAGCAAGCAAAGAGGACCGCCGTGAAGACCATCAAAGCTGAAAACCCCGCCATTGTTGCCGAAATTCGGGTTGGACTGGGGGATGAGATCACAGCGGGCAGTGTTTTGCTTGTGACCGAGCTGATGAAAATGCAGCACGAGATCCGCGCGAGAGAAAGCGGCGTAGTCAAGACCCTGCATGTTGGTGCCGGGGATGAGCTGCGTGGCGGTGAGCCCCTGATCAGTTTTGAACCTGCTGAGGTCTCGCTGCAGGCCCCGCAGGAGGATCAGGGCCCGCGCCAGGCCTTCACCGCCTTCGAAGCGCGCCTGGCTTTGCTGGCGGACAGCAGCAGGCCACAGGCGGTCGCCAAGCGCCATCAATCGGGAGGGCGAACAGCGCGGGAAAACATTGAGGATCTGTTCGATCAAGATTCCTTCACCGAATACGGCGCCTTCGCGGTGGCGGCCCAACGCAGCAAACGCCCTCTGACAGAGCTGCAGTCGCGTACCCAAGGGGATGGGATCATCTGCGGAACTGGCACGGTGGAGGGGAGACCTGTCGCCGCCATGGCGGTGGATTACATGGTCTTGGCGGGCACTCAGGGCTACAATCATCATCGCAAGATGGACCGTTTGATCGAGCGCGCCGAGCGGGACAATCTGCCAATTGTCCTGTTCGCCGAAGGTGGCGGCGGGCGGCCAAACGACTATGATCTCGCCCCGCTCATGGTGGCGGGGCTGAATGTCCCTTCCTTTCGCCATTTTGCCGCCTACAAAGGTCCCAAGATCGGTATCGCTGCCGGGCATTGCTTTGCTGGAAATGCCGCACTCTTTGGTCTGTGTAATCTGCGCATTGCGACCAAAAACAGCTGGATCGGCATGGGAGGTCCGGCGATGATCGAAGGTGGCGGCTTGGGGCAGGTCAAGGCGCAGGAGATCGGGCCTTCCAAAGTGCAGCGGGCAAATGGTGTCATTGATCTTCTGCGCGAGGATGAGGCGGAGGCAGTGGCCGCAGCCAAGGAACTGCTGGCCTTGCCTTTCGCAGGCGCGTCTGTGCACCAGCCGGAACAGGACGAGGGTCTGCGTCACGTGATCCCGGCAGATCGCACTCGCGCCTACGATATGCGTCAGGCCATCAAGGCGTTAGGGGATTCCGGCACCTTTCTGGAGATCCGTCGTGATTTCGGCCAAGGAATGATTACCGGATTTCTCCGCATCAACGGTCAGGCACTGGGTGTTCTGGCAAACAATCCGTTGCACCTGGGCGGAGCCATTGACGCACCCGCGGGAGACAAGGGCGCGCGCTTCCTGCAGCTCTGTGATGCCTGGGCCTTGCCTGTTGTCACCCTGTGCGACACGCCCGGCTTTATGGTGGGGCCTGAAATTGAAGAGACCGGGCAGGTGGCTCATGTTTCTCGGCTGTTCCTGGCCGGAGCCCATTTCAGTCAGCCCCTGGTGACGGTTATCCTGCGCAAGGCCTATGGGCTAGGCGCCATGGCGATGGCGGGTGGCGGCTTTGATCGGCCGCATTTTTGCTGCGCTTGGCCAACCGGAGAGGTCGGAGCCATGGGATTGGAGGGGGCGGTTAAACTGGGTCACCGTGATCACCTGGCAGCCATCTCTGATCCGGTAGAACGTGAGGCGGAATATCGGCGGCTGGTTGGCGTGCTATACGAGAACGGATCAGCCCTGAACGCGGCAAGCCTGCTGGAATTTGATGCGGTAATTGACCCGACCCAAACCCGTGATGAAATAGGCCGAGTTTTGGCCACCACCTCTGGCAATTCTGCAAACCCGCGGTATGTGGATGCCTGGTGATTTTGGGGCAGGCGCTGTTGGCTATGCTGTGAAAAAGTAACACTCGACCCGGGCTCGCCTATCAACACTGCTGGTCTGCCCCGGTGATCCGTTACACCTGCACTGTCCGGGAAAACCGAAACAATAGAGGTGAACCTGTAGGAAACCGCCCTGCCACTTTGCTGCGGGGTCTTTGGTTGTGTGCCTCAGTTTTCGCCTGTCCCGCAAGCTGGCTCTTGTAGGGCTCCTATCGCTGCTCACCGAGCGGCGACCTACCTTTGTAGCATAAGTGAACTGGCGTCAGAACTGTGCAGCGGGCTGGTGAGCGCGCCCTGCTCGCAGGGGTTGAGATTAAAACCCGTATACAATCTTAATATGTTGTGTAAAGTTGAATGCAATTTAAAGGGTATTCAGTGTGAGTTTGGGTGGGGGACAGTTATGTCGAATATCGCCGGTAAAGCCTATGCCATGAATGTGGTGACACCCAGTAACCCAAGAGTTACGTGGATTAACAGGTTGCTGTTTATGGCGGCGCGCGGTTTGCCGCAAAATCTGATGGGGCTATTGGGGCTATCTTTGATCCATTTTGCCCGTTGGGTGATTATAAGACCCAACGACTGGCCGGATCTGGGGCAGGGCAAGGAGGCTTTGCGGAATGACTATATGTTGTTTTGCTCCAACTTTAACGGGACTTGGGATCAGTATATTGACGCGTTTTCTGATGGCATTCCCAGCGGACTAGATTTGTTTTGGTATTCGGCGACGAAATATCCTAAATCAATTCCGGTCACGCCTTTTAAAAATTACATCACCTTCAATCAAATCCAGACAGACTATTACTACAATGCCACGCCCGGCGCCGCGCAGCGCGATATCAAGACCAGCCTGCTGATCTATGACCAGATCCTCAGCCTGGCTGAAAAGCACGAAACTCTGCCGCCTGAGGAGTTCAAAAAGGCCTATGATGCTGCGGCCAACAAGATGCAGATCGGGCTGGGGGATCTTGGCTTTGGTCCGGTGGCCAGCCTGGACACCGAGCGTGATGACGTCAATCTGGCGGTCTATATTTCTGACAGTCAGCGCGCCTTTGCCAAGCAGCGGCAGGCGGCAAAACAAAGCTCAGAAACCACCGGACGGCAGGAGTGACCCATGCCTGATCTTGATTCTGGACATATCTTTCTGACGACCTTTGCTCCGATCAAAAAGGGGGCGCCGCCAGAGGATCCGCATACCTCTTATGAGCAGCGGGTCAGAATGGCCCTGGCGGTCCTGCCGACAGCACGTCAGTCGCCCGCCACCAGCAATGCGGAGTTCAACAGCCCCTTTGCGCGCAATATGCGGAACCATCTGGCGCGGATGTTTGTCCTGCATGATGTGGTCTACAATGGCCGCACCACGCAGAATACACTGGTCTCCCAAATCGAGGGGGAAAACCCGGCGGTGCCGCAGCCGGTCGATCGGTTGAAGACGCCCTATCTGATCTTTTGTGCGGATGTGGATGCGGTGACGCAACCGGGCGATCCCCTGCCCACGAACCTGACAACCCAACAGCAGCGTGAGGTCAGGGCGTCTTATGCGCGTGAGCTTTGGGGCACGATGAAGGAGGAACTGGTTGATCTCTATTCCAATTGTCACGGTTTTGAAGGGGTGAACAGCGCCGAGGGCTTTGCCGACTACCTGGACCGTTGCCATGTCGAAACCACCATGCCCTTCCATGACTATTACCTGCAATTGCCCAAGTTCCACACCCTGCCGCTGAAAGCGCTGATCTACGGCGTATTGACTCCGCTTATCATCGGCTTGCTGGCCTTGGTGCTTTGGTTGTTTGGCTGGAGCAGCCTGCCATTTCTGGGCTGGTCGAGCCTGAAGCTTGCTGTCGGAGCCTTCATCCTGGGCGGAGTATTGGCACTATTGGCGATCCGGTTTGCCATTCGAAACGGGGAAAAACCCTTGGCGCCTGGTGAATATGATGATCTGCCCACGGTGCTCAAGGCGATCTATATACAGCAGAAAATGTCTGCCTTTTTTGTCGACCAGCAGGGGGCATCAGCAGAGGAGCTGCATGCGGCTTTTGGCGCATTCATCAAAGAACACAAACCTGAAAACATGCAATCCATGACGCAGAAGCCAGGGGTGATTTCCTCGGCAGATCCCAAGAACGTGATTTCCTAGAATTTGGTGGGCGACAATGACACGTGATCTCAATCTTGACGATATTCAGGGGAACGTGACCCGCGCCTATGGGCGGTTCAGTTTTCCATTTGCGCGGTATTTCTTCTTTCATTTCCCCAATGCAGTCGCGGGGCGGAATTTTGTTGATGCGGTGCGTCAAAAGGTGACCACAGCAGCGTTATGGCAGGGGGCAAACAAGAAACCGGACTGCACCACAAACGTGGCGCTGACCTTTCCCGGTCTTTTGGTTTTGCAATTGCCGGTGCGCATGCTGCAACAGATGCCGGCGGCCTTTATCGAAGGAATGAAGGCGCGGGCCTTTATTCTGGGGGACCGCGACCAGAACAAGACCGAGGAAGAAGCACTGCGCGACGATTGGGACGCTCATTGGGATCCGATCTGGCAAAAAAGCCGGGAGCCGGGCTCGGGCGGCAAGGATGATGTGCACATGCTGGTGACGCTGAATGCACAGTCCTTAAGTCTTGAACAGGCGGATAAGCCACATCCTGCTCTGCAGGGGCGAATTGATTGGTTGACGGCGCTGGCGCAAGAAGTGGGGGTGCGTCAATTGGATGGCATTTGCAAAGATGGCAAGGCCCGGTTCCAAGACGCGTCTGCCGTGTTTGATAAATTTGGCCCGCTCACTCTGCCAACAGCCAAGGAACACCTTGGCTTTACCGATGGCATCGGCGACCCGGTGTTTGAGGGGCAACACGGCAATAGGGGCTCGGCAGACACGGTTATTGGGCGCGGGAAACTGACAAGCAAGGGCTGGGAACCTCTTGCAACGGGGGAGTTCATCCTGGGGCATCCGGACGAAAGCCAGGAGCTGCCGCCGACCGCAAAGCCTCCGGAATTCATGCATAACGGAACTTTTATGGCCTTTCGCAAACTGCATGAAAATGTCGGCAGCTTTGAGGCGGTTCTGGCGGAAGAGGCCGCTCGATATGCAAAACTCATGGGGGTCAGCAAAGAAGAGGCGCAGGAGACGCTGCGCGCCAAAATGTGCGGGCGTTGGACGGATGGGGTGCCCCTGTCCAAAGTGCCAACCTATGACGCGTGGGTTGCCTTTGGAGAGAAGATGCAGTTTCGCGGTGGCGACGTGACACCCCTGGACGGCTATAAAAACAATCTCAGCTACATTGGCTCACCGGAAGCCCGCGATTTCCGGTATGGCGATGATATGTCCGGAGCCAAATGCCCGGGCGGTGCCCATATGCGTCGGGTCAATACGCGGGACTATCTGGACCCGTTGAACAAAAGCGGCACAGACCCCGCAACCGGCGCGCCCTACAAAAACGAGACAGCGACAAGCGCGCTCAACAAGCGGCGGCGCATTCTGAGGCGGGGATTGCCCTACGGGCCACCCAATTTCGAGCACAAGGACGATGAGACCGAACAGGGTGTGATCATGCTGATCGTCGGAACCAGCCTAGAGCGCCAGTTTGAATTCGTGCAGCAGCAATGGATTCAGTACGGGCTAGATTTTCATCAGGGTAACAATACCTGCCCGATGCTGGGCAATCATGATCACAGCAAGCGCCATACCATTCCCTCGGATCCGGCAAGTGGTCGGCCCCCCTATGTCATGAGCAAGCTCAAGACCTTTGTGGAGTGCCGCGGCGGTGACTATTTTTTCATCCCTTCAATGACTGCCCTACGCATGATTGCGATGGGCATCGTTGACCCGACCTGAGGGGGCGCCAATGATCACTGCCCTGGCAAATGTCTTTATCTGGATCCTCCAGCGGGTGGCGCTTTGGGCTGAATCTGCGCTGGCCTTGGCCAAGCTGGTCGTGATGGGCGGTGTTGCCCTGGCGCAGGGCGGGGTAGCGGCGTTTTTTCTCAAACCGCAAACACAGCGCTGGGTCTTTGCCCTGTTGCGTGGAGTCTGGCCCAATATCTCGATCAGCAAAGTGGTGATGAAAGCCTATGACAATACCGGCACGGCCCTGGTGACCCGGCGAGAAGACTGTCTGGAAGTGCTGAATCGCAACGAAGATTTTGAAGTGGTCTATGGTGCGCGGATGAAAAAGCTGACCGCCGGAGAGAACTTCTTTCTCGGGATGCAGCCAGGATGGGATTACACCCGTGACACCTCGGCGATGCATTTGGCGGCCCGGATGACAGATGTGGCCGATATTGTGGTACCGCGTGCCACGCTCCTGGCGCAGCGGGCTGTGGCGCAGAGCCAGGGGCAAATCGATATCGTGCCAAGCCTCACTCTGGAAATTCCTTGGGATATGACGGATCGCTATTTTGGCACCGGTGCCAAGCGAGCGCAGATGCAAGAATGGACAACAACCTTGTTCACCTATCTGTTCCTTGATCTTGTGGCTGACCCGGATCTGGACGCGCGGGCGATGCAGCAGGCCGCGGAGCTGCGGTCTTACCTGGATGGCGCGATTGCCGCGCGCAAGGCGAACCCAAGCGAGGCAGCAGACGTGCTGAACCGCTGTCTCGCTTTGCAATCAGCACAAACGCCAGGGATGAGCGATCTGGGCATTCGCAACAATATGTTGGGCCTGTTGATCGGGGCAGTTCCCACCATATCTAAGGCCAGTTGCCTGGCGCTTGATGAGCTACTTGATCGGCCAGCTGCTCTTGCCGGAGCGCAACAGGCCGCTCGACAAGGCGATGACGAACTGCTGGCCCAGTATATTTGGGAGGCCCTGCGGTTTAATCCCTTTAACCCCGTTATTTACAGGCGCGCGACCTGCGACACCCAGGTGGCGGCCTCGACCCTCCGACGGATAAAGCTGCGCAAAGGGCAAATGGTTTTTGCTGCCAATTTTTCTGCTTGTTTTGATCGGTTCGAGGTGAAATCCCCAAATGACTTCCGCACGGATCGCCCCTGGGAGGACTACATCATCTGGGGCTATGGCATGCATACCTGTTTTGGCGCTGCCATCAACAAGGCCGTTATTCCGGTCCTTTTGAAGCCGTTGCTTGCGCAGAAGAATCTCCGCCGGGCCGCTGGGGCAGCTGGCCAGATTGATACCGGGACTTCCAGCTTTCCACAGCATTTTCATCTTGAATTCGACCCCTAGGAGAGGTGCCATGGCAGACCCGCTTTTGATCACTTTGTTGCCCTCGGCTGATGTCGATCTGGGGCGCTGGCTGCTGAGCCACTATGAGATTTCTTATACGGAGCGCCCTCACGCGCCAATTTTCCATGTTCTGGCGCTCAAGTCCTGGGGTGTCGGGGCGGATGACTACCCGCTGTTTGTGCGCGGAGGGGACAAATTTGGCGGCATTGAAAAGCTGCTCCCCGAACTGGAGGCCGCCGCGCCTGCAGCGCTCAAGCTGTTGCCCGATCCGGACCAAAATCCCGCGCAGTATAAGCAGGTTGATGAGCTGCAACACTATGCCCGCTGGAAAATGGGCAGTGATGTAGTGAACTGGTCCTATTGGAACCTTCTGAAATATAAATCAGTGGTCTGGCCGTCGATTACCACCCAGGTGCCAGTCTATGAAAAGTTGACCTGTCTTGTGGCTTTCCGAGTTGTTCGGGCCTTGATGTATCGAGGGTTGAAGCTGGATCAATCTGTTGCCAATGCGTCCTTGGACAGGATCCATCAGGGCTGGGACAAATTCGATGCGCTCTTGAGCGACGGGCGGGAGTATCTGGTTGGGGATCGTCTGAGTTTTGCAGATCTGGCCCTGGCAACCTCTGGGGGGCCTATGATCCTGGCGCAGGGTTATCATGGGATGCTGCCCAACCATGCGCTTTGCCCGGTGTTTATGCAGCAAACCTATCAAGAGCTCAGGCAACGCCCCACCGGGCGGTTCATTCAGCGCATTTACGATCAGTACCGGCTGCCCCAACTTTTGTGCGTCTAATCCGGCAGGAGCAATGAGCGCCAGCCGTCGAGACTGCAAAGCCGCAATATTCAGTCTCGTTGAAGGAATGCAGCCTTAAGGGGAGTGAAACTATTTGACTGAATCTCCTTAGGGTGGAAATGTGGGGTGCCAGTACCAAGTATTTTGATCAGTTGGGGTAGCTAAATGGACGTGGACGCGAATTTGAAACACGTGTTGAATGTGCGTGAGGCCTTCGATTTATCCCCAGCAGAAGTTATGATGGTCACCATTATCAATGCTGGGCTGCTAGGGGACAAAACCAGTTTAAAAGCGCGCTTGGTCGCGGATTTGCAGGCGGCGATTCAGGTCGAACTGGCAACAATCCCGCTCTATCTTTACAGCTATTATTCGATCAATCGTACCAAGCTGCAGGACGCCAATCTGAATGCCGAACAGATCTTTGCCAATGAGGCGGGCGGAGTCATCATGTCGGTTGCAGTCGAAGAGATGCTGCACATGTCTTTGTCCAGCAATATCTATTTTGCTCTGACAGGGGAGCCGCCAAAACTCTATCAGGCCGCCCCCCAAAGCTATCCTGCCTTGCTGCCGCATCACAACCCCGTGGTGCCAGAGGGGCCAGACCCACAGGTCAAGGGCGGGATCCCTCTGCGGCCCCTCTGTTCCGATCAGCTGTGGCATTTTTTGCAGATCGAGTATCCGCATAACCCGTTCTTTAGCGAGATTCCGATTGAGGATCTGCCGGAGCTGATGGCCTATCTGGCTGATCTCCCCTCTGAGGAGGCGATGGCTTTTCTCAACCAGCATGGATGGCCAATGGATCAGAACTGGAACTCTATTGGCCAGTTCTACTCATTTATTCGCTGCATCATAGCTTCGGCGCATTTCACTGACGAAGATTTCCAGGCCGGCAACCCAAAGCAGCAAATTCAGCCCTATAATTATGCCCCAAACAATATTGACACGATATATCCTGCCAAGGCTTTTGATAAGTCAAAACCGGCGCCTTCGTCTTTGGGGGGCGGGTCTGGATGTCCGGCAATAGGGCTGCCGGGGGCGGCCGAAGTCGCAGTTTATGCCGATGCAGAGGGCAGCTCGGATGCGCC
This sequence comes from Phaeobacter sp. 11ANDIMAR09, assembly GCF_001294455.1. Classification (GTDB taxonomy): domain Bacteria; phylum Pseudomonadota; class Alphaproteobacteria; order Rhodobacterales; family Rhodobacteraceae; genus Pseudophaeobacter. The sequence goes on along the minus strand of NZ_LIKT01000003.1, from coordinate 242,196 downwards.
CCTGCGGCCGGTCGAAGATCATAGAGGGCATGAGGTTACCGGCGCCTTTGAATTGATGGCCATCTCCAGCCGCAAGGATGTCATGCTGGCCCTGGAAACCATCTGCGAGCAGGGCGAGGGCTATTCGGCCAAATCCGGCGGCGCGGAGGCAATCTGGGATGATCCAAATTCAGAGGCAGAGCACAGCCATTTTGACAAATTCCTGGAGTTGCAGATGCAGTTCGAGGAGTTTTCCCAGAGCTTGGAAAGCCTGCCGCCCTGGATGGAAAGCCAGATTGACCGCCAATGGCTGGGTGAAGCCGTAAAGGGCAAGGCAAACAAATGGACCTCGGGCGCGCTCAAGGCCGAGGGTTTGCTATTCGACTACCCTGCCAATCCAACCCGGGCGCTTTATGCCCATGATCCAGTGGCGACTGCATTGAACGATTTTTGCAGTGGATTGTTTCAATACATGCTGATCCTGACGGAGACGATCTACAAGATCGAACCGACCTATGTGGACCCGGCGAAAGCCGGGGCAGATAAGGTGACAAAAGACGGTACCGTCCCGTATCAAAAGTACTTTTTCAACATTGCTCTGCATCGTTCGATGATCTGGATTCTGGACAAATTCATTGCCTTGATGCGCGCTCGGCAGGTGACGCTGAAAGATGGGTCAACCATCGCTCTGGCCCCAAGTTTTGACAACGCAGGCTTTGGCCCCGAGGGGCAGGGGCTGGGGTCACGCGACGGGGCCTTTGGCAGGCTCAAGCAACTCGGAGCTGAAGCGCTATTGGCGACAGCGGGAGACAGCGGGCTGAACGCTTCTGTCGCGCCCTTGGTGGCGCTGACTGTCAATAAGACAGCATCAGATGGTGAGGGCATGCATCTGCCGGATGTCAGCCAGTATTGGTCGAACTCTTAGCAAAGAGCACGCGCACCCAGGTCTGAATAGATTGCAAACACCTTGGCCACCACGCCACTTGAAGACGCCCGAAAGGACAAAACCAATGTCTGATACCACGTCCCGCATGCCCGCAGAAACACAGGCTGAATTGCCCCCTGTTGCGCCGCCGCCCTTCAATTGGAAAGACACCCCCTATGGCAAGACCGGGGGGCCGATGGAGCTGCCCACGGGCGCTGAATTACATGCCTGTCTGGGGTTGAACTCCTGCAAGGGGCAGGACCGCTATGGCGTGCATGGTCCCAATGGCAACAATCCAAACAGCTGTGCCGGGCAGGGGTATTGCGCCACCACCGAAATACATTCCTGTCACACCAACAACAACTGCGCCAATCAGGGAGGCTGCGGCCTTTATGGTTGGGGGCCGGATATGGATCAGCCGGGCCAGAACGAATGCCGCTCGATGGGATCCTGTGCCACGCCGATCAATGCCGAACGCTTTATCACCGACGGTGATCACAAAGGCATGAGCGTTTGGGGGCGCGCTCGCCAGGTGTTTGAGGCGGCCTATGCGGAAAAACATGCGGGCAAAACGCCGGGCCAGGCCCCAGCCCCCTTTCGCGAGACAGGCCCAACAGCCCATTGGATCACGGAGAACTGCAACAGTTTTGCAGCCTGTGGCGCCAGCGGGCTGTCGGGCGGGGGCAGTTGCTCGTGACACCGCAACCAGGGGACATATCCGCACTGCCAAGGCTTGGCCTTGGTTTGGGGCTGCGCAACAGTCATTTTGACCACATACTGAGCAGCTGGCCGGATGTGGATTGGTTCGAAGCGATCTCGGAGAACTTCATGGATTCCGGCGGCCGCCCGCGCCAGGTGATCCGCAAAGTGGCCGAACGTTACCCGGTTGTGCTGCACGGGGTGTCCCTGTCCATTGGCAGCAGTGACCCTTTGAATATGGACTACCTGCATCGCCTGAAACGCCTGGCGCAGGAGGTGCAGCCGCAATGGATCAGCGATCATTTGTGCTGGACCGGGGTCATGGGGGTGAACTCGCATGATCTGTTGCCGGTGCCCCTGACCGAAGCCACGCTTGATCACATCGCGGCCCGCGTACATCGGGTGCAGGAGGTTCTGGATCGCCCGCTGATCCTGGAAAACCCCTCTACCTATCTGGATTTTCGCGCCAATACCCTTTCGGAACCAGACTTTCTGCGTGCCCTGTGCGCGCGCACGGGCTGTGGGTTACTCTTGGATGTAAACAATGTGTATGTCAGCTGTTTCAATGCAGACAGTGATCCTGCTGACTATTTTGACAGCTTTCCATGGAACCGTGTGGTGCAGATGCATCTGGCGGGGCATACGGATTGTGGCACCCATCTGATCGATACCCATGACCAGCCGGTCCGGCCCGAGGTCTGGGCGCTTTTTGCCTTGGCCTGGACGCGCAGCAAGGGGGCGGCCACCCTGTTGGAATGGGACGGGAATATCCCCTCGTTTGAGGATTGTCATGCGGAGCTGTTGAAGTCCAAGGCCTATATGAAGGGCGGCCTGTCTGAGTTGGTGAACAGGCTGACACCGGATCCGGTACCACTGGCCATTTCTAATCCGGTAAATTTCATGGTGCCGGATGTTATGGCAGGCGCCGCAGAGATGAAGAAGGGGTGAGCGCGCCGCCAGAATTGTTAGAGCTGCAGCAATGGATGCAGGCGGCCCTGGTGGATCCGCAGGGGACGCAACGCCAGGAGATTGAAAGCCGGGTGCGGGCCACCTCTAGGCTTACGCCCGTTGCGGCGCTGTCGATCTACCAAAACAGCTATAGCCTGCGCATTGCAGCCTGTATGCGCGATCAATTCCCGGCGCTGAGCTATGCTTTGGGCGAAGGATTGTTCAACGATTTTGTTGCCGATTACATCCGGCAGGCGCCTCCGGAAAGCTATACGCTGTACGATCTGGGGCGTCGGTTCGCGGGTTATCTGCAGGCAAACCGCCCTGATTTGAAGGCGTCAGAGCCTGAGCCCTGGGTGGATTTTATCATCGACCTGGCCCGGTTTGAGCGGCAGGTGTTTTCCACGTTTGATTGCCCCGGAGCAGAAGACTTGCAGCTGGCCGGGCTGACAACCCCTGATACTGCGCTGCGTCCGCAGCCCAGCCTTTCGGTCGCGGCCTATGGGTTTGCGGTGGGAGGCTACTACCATGCGGTTAGACAAGATCTGTCCCCCTCCCCGCCAGAACGTGAACAGGTCTATCTGGCGGTTTTACGCAAGGACTATGTCACCCATACCATCCCGCTCAGCTTGCCCCATTTCCTCTTTGTGCAGGAAATGTGCCGCGGCAGGACCGTTCAGGCGGCGCTGGGCGTGGTGGCGCAGCAACTTCAGCAACCGCGCGCCTATGTCGAAGAGGCCTGGCAGGACGCCGCAGAGATCCGGGAAGGCTGGATCAAAGCGGGCTTCTTTCTCGACGGTCGTCCAACTCAACTGGTTCAGACGGCAACCCGGTGAGGTAGAAGCAAAGAGCTGAAGCTCGCAGTGCATGATCTCCAGGCCTGGCTGATACCGTGGAGGTGGTGACCGAGGGGGATTGTCACAGGGCTTGCCTGTCCCCTGCCGCAGAGTGCCCTGCGCGTTGTTGCGTGAGCGAGGCAATTGTTGGCATCTTTGCCCGGCCTTAGGTATTGGGAGACAGGGCGCCGTGCCAGATCTGCGCCTGACAGACTTGAAGCAAGCCGATGTGAGGGCAGGGATGAGCGATGACCGCCGAAAATTCACGCGTGAAGGGGCTGAGCAACGCAAAGCGGCCCTGATCGAAGCCACGCTGCAGTTGGTTGCAGAAAAAGGTGTTCAGGGGGCAACCGTGCGCGGCATCGCCGAGCGTGCCGAGGTGACGCAGGGCTTGATCAGGCATTATTTCTCTTCAAAAGAGGATCTGATCACAGCCGCTTTTGATCACCACATGACACAAATGGCAAACCTGACCTTTGCGCCTGTGGCAGAGGTCAAAGGATCTGCGCGGGATCGGTTGAGGGTCTTTGTGCAGTCCGCTCTGATGCCGCCGGTGGTGGATCCGCATTCGATCGCGCTTTGGGCTGGGTTTCTCAACAAGGTGCAGCATGATGCGCAGATGAAGGAAACTCATGCCCGCACCTATCTCCACTTTCGTGATCAGCTGCAGGATTTGATCCGCGCAACTTTGGAGGAAGCCGGTAGGCCAGCAAACCCGGCCCGTCTGTATCAGTTGGCCACTGCCTGCAACGCGTTGATCGACGGATTGTGGATGGAGGGTGGCGCGCTACCCGAGGCCTTTGCGGCTGGGGAGTTGTCGCAGATCGGTCTTGAATTTGTTGGCACCATCATCGGTCTGCGTCTCGAGCAGGCGTAACGGCGCTAAGAAACCAGTCGACTATGTTAGCCGCGGGCAACGCTGTGCCTGGGCTAGCGCTGTTTGCGGTTTTGTCATATTCGAATCCAAGCAAGGCTGTAATTTTTTCATAAAAGACAGGACAATTGTGGCAAGGATTTTGGAGCGCCCAAGGCCGGGCGCAGCGTCCTGGAGGGCGTTTCCCATAGGGTTTGTCGGTGGAGGGGCTGTCAGATCCTGCAACTGTGGCAGGACTGTGGCGCTCGGCGGGCAAGAGGTTCGGCCATATCCAATATCTGTGGCTCTGCTGCACTAGTGCGCCGATCTGCGAGAGTGTTACTGCGGTATTAACCATTGTGCCGACCCACCTGCATGATCCGCCACTGGCGCTGGCATTTGGGTAAACCTGGCAGAACTGGGCGCATTAAGCAGGATGAAATAGATGTATCGACAGCTGGCCGTCATGGCTCTTTCTTTTTGCCTTGCTCTGCAGGCAAGCGCTGAGCCCCTGGAGCAGGAGAGCGCTCGCCACAGGATCGGTTATGGGTTGGTGTTTTCCAATGACCTGTTGGGCGACGGCAAGGATCGCTGGCGCACTGGGTCGCTGACCTCTTCGCGGATCTATGGGCAGGACTGGCAGGGACAAGCCCCCGCGACCTTTGGAGAATTGCTGGAACTGCGCATCCAAGGCCAGATCATCGCGCCCTCAGACCTGACTCAGCTAAACCCGGCAGATCGCCCCTGGGTTGGCGCCTTGACGGTCGAGTTGAACAGCCACGTGCAGCGAAACGGCACCGAGATCGCACTGGGCGGTGGTGTGACCATGCTGGGGCCTCAGACGCAATTGGACGAGATACAGGGCTGGTTACATGATCTGGCTGGCGCGCCAGAGCCCTCGGACGCAGTTCTGAATGGCCAAATCGGCAACAGCTTCAGACCGGTACTGTCTGCGGAAATCGGGCGGCAATTGCCGCTGTCTGACCGTGCCGCCCTGCGTCCCTTTGTCGAGGCACGCGCCGGGGACGAGACCTATATGCGCGCCGGGGTGGACTTTTCCTACGGCCAATTGTCCCAGGGATTTTTGGTGCGCGAGAGCATCACAGGCCAGCGCTATCGCACTGCAAAGGGAGAAGCGCAGGGGCTGACGCTGACAGCGGGGGCGGATATCGCCTATGTTTCAAATTCGGTTTTTCTGCCCGACAGCAGCGGATACTCCCTGGAAAATACTCGCCAAAGAGCCCGTTTGGGACTGCACTGGCAGGGGCAGCGTACCACTGCTTTCTACGGGCTTACCTATCTTGGAAAAGAATTCTCCAGCCAAAGCGAGGGCCAGTTGACGGGGTCTTTGCAGCTGCAATTGAGGTTTTGAAAACACACCCCATGCGAGGGCAGGACTTGCGGTGACTTTGTTCTTTATCTGACCAGGCGATTTTGTTAAGTTTTGGTTAATAAAAAAATAAGAGCAGGCACACAGGCAGATGAAAACGGGCTTTCAGGGCACGTTCGTCATTTCTTGGTCGCAAACAGAAGTAGACGGTCTTTGGGCCGCACCGGTCGAGTCAATCGATGTCGGGGCCGCGTGGTCGTGGCAAGGTGAAGCAGTGCGGGTTGATGGCCCGGCTGAACTGTTGCGCTTGGGTATGGCGAATGGAGAAACGGATCTGAGGCGGCGGGCTGCGCGCTCGGTGCGCAGACTGGTCGGGGCGGCGGTGCAAAATCGTACGGACCTGCAGGATGTCACCGTAGAAGATCCGCTTTTGGACAAGAGTTTTGTGGTGACAAATGGGGTGCAGAGCTACACCGTCACCCTGATCGAGGTCAGCGACACGACGCGGCCTTTGCTGATGTTCGTGAATGAGATCCCGCCAAAGGGCACGGATCTCTGGGTGGTGCATCACTCATTGGGCAGTATTGGCTGCCCTGCGGATACCATGCCAGGCCAACCCGGCAGTGGTGTGATTTGTTTTACGCCCGGCACTCAGATTGCCACCCCCAACGGGCCGCGCCGGATAGAGGATCTGCACGAAGGCGACAAGGTGCAAACCCGCGACAGCGGCGCGCAGGAGGTCCAGTGGATCGGAGCGCGCCGGATCAGCGGGGCGCGGCTGTTTGTGGTTCCAAAACTGCGGCCCGTACGCATTCGCGCCGGCGCGCTGGGCATTGACCGGCCAGAAAAAGAGCTGCTGGTTTCGCCCGAACATCGCATGTTGCTGCGGGGGCGTCAGGTCCAGGCCCTGTTCAATACCGATGAGGTTCTGGTGGCTGCCAGAGATCTGATCAATGGGCGCACGATTGCCGTGGACAGCGCCGTTCGGGAAGTCACCTATATTCATCTGTTGCTGGACAGCCATCAGGTGCTTTGGGCCAATGGGGTTGAGAGCGAGAGCTTTCACCCCGCCAGCGCTGCAATGTCGGCGCTGGATGCGGAAGACCGCATCAGGTTGGGCGGTTTGCTGCCGCAGGTCGAGCATGATCCAATGAGCTATGGGGCCTATGCGCGCCGCAATCTCAGCAGCTCGGAAGCGGCCATTTTGATGCATGAGGCCGCCTAGGGCGCAAAAATCAAAAAGCGGATGAAAAACCAAAGGCGGCAGTGTTGACTCTGCTGCCTTTGCGCATATAAGCGCCACTTCATTGGTGTTGGTGGGCCCCGCAAGGGGATTCCTGTCATAGGCGCGGATCATTGATCCAACCCTAAGAGGACAACGCCCTTCATAGCGGCCTTTCTGGGCTGCGACTATAACGAAGGAGAACAGCCGTGACCAAACGCACAGCTGCCAAGTACAAAATTGACCGCCGTATGGGCGAAAACATCTGGGGTCGTCCTAAGTCCCCCGTGAACCGTCGTGAATATGGCCCCGGCCAGCACGGTCAGCGCCGCAAGGGCAAACTGTCCGATTTCGGCATTCAGCTGCGCGCCAAGCAAAAGCTGAAAGGCTACTACGGCGACATCACCGAAAAGCAGTTCCGTCGCGTTTACGCCGAAGCTGAGCGTGTCAAAGGCGACACCGGTGAAAACCTGATCGGTCTGCTGGAGCGCCGCCTGGACGCTGTTGTTTACCGCGCCAAGTTCGTGCCAACCATCTTTGCGGCACGTCAGTTTGTGAACCACGGCCACGTCACCGTCAACGGCAAGCGCGTTAACATCGCGTCCTACCGTGTGAAAGAGGGTGATGTTATCGCTGTTCGTGACAAATCCAAGCAGCTGGCAGTTCTGCTGGAAGCCGTTGCTCTGGCCGAGCGCGATGTGCCTGACTACATCGAAGCTGACCACTCCAAAATGACAGCCACCTTTGTGCGTGCGCCTGGTCTGGCCGATGTGCCTTACCCAGTTGTTATGGAACCAAATCTGGTCGTCGAATTCTACGCCAAAAACTAATCCACACGCCCTTTGGGTGTTGGAGGAAAGGGCTGCCTTTGGGCGGCCCTTTTTGAATTTCTGGGTTCTCGGCCTCCCGTATCGTCAGATTGCTGCAGATCAGAGTGCTCGCCTTGAGGGGGAGGCGAGGCTTGTGATGAGCCTAAAACGGAAAAGCGGTTGTCATAGGCCAGAACTCGTCGCTACCGTGGGGGAAATTCGCCGGGCCATATAGAAGTTCGGCAAAACGGGAGTGTGAAATGAAACGTCTTTTGACCGGTACAATTGCCGCCATTGTTGTAACCTGTGCCACGGCGCTCAGTGCGGCGCCTTTGAAATTGCAGCCCGCCAATCCGCAGCCCTCGGGGCTGAAACCGGGGCTGGCGGTGCGCTATGCCTATCCGGTGGATGTCAGGAACCTGGTCGAGGCCTCTTCAGCGCTGAAGATCAACGCAGAGCGCGGGCAACCTTTGGCCGGGCTGGATCATCGTGACACCAATGAGGGTGAGAAGACCCTGACCTCAAAACGTGCTGAACATGTTGTGGCCGGGATCAAGGGTTATGTGCATTTTGCCAAGCCGGGCATCCACAACATCGATTTCCTCACCAATGACGGTCTGCGAGCCAGAATTGGCGGGCAGGTGGTCGGCAAGTTTGATGGGCGTCAGGCCTGCGACAGCACCATCATGAGTGAAGTCGACGTGCCATCGGCTGGTTGGTACAAGGTGGATATCCTGTATTTTCAGCGGCTTGGTACTGCCTGTCTGCATATGCGCATGGGGCCCCAGGGCAAGCGCCCCCGCTGGATGCCAAACAAGGCCTTTGGCCACTGACCCTGCGCGACCTCCTGTCATCATCACAGGCCCGGCTAGCGCTATTCAGGTTTGTGTATGTGGATAGCAAAGCCTTCTTCGGCCTGCGGTGGAGTGTAGTGCTGGCAGATCTGAGTGAACTGCGCTCGGCTGGGTTTAAACGGATGCTCCCCGCGCGCATTGCGATCCTGTAGACGTTGCCAGCAGGTGGCTTCGTCCACATCAAGCAGGTGTAGCAGAACCTCGGCCTTGGCCTGGGTGGCGCAGTCGCGCATCCAGCGCCGGTTGTCGATGGTATTTGCAGGATAGTCCAACACCACAGAGAGCCCAGCTTGCAATAGCTGGGAAATATGCGGCGTCATGATCCCGCGCAGCTTGGCGGAAAATTTCACATAGTCCTGCACGGTTTGCATCTGTGGACCGTAGAGCGTGGAAAGCCAGGCGTCTTCACTGATGCAAATGATATCGTCAGGCTCTGACAGTTTGGCGGCCAGGGTGGATTTTCCTGCGGCAATTCTACCGCAGATCACTTGCAGTGTAGGCCTGAATGAGGTCATGAATCGGATGTCCTGATGTGGGTCACAGGGGCAATGGGCGGGCCTCGGCGATGGTCTCCATCGCGAAATAGGAGGTCACGCTGTCCAGTTCAACGCCGCTGATCAGCCGCTGATAGACCCGGTCATAGCTGCCCATATCCTGGGTGACGACCTTGAGCTGATAGTCGTAATCGCCGCCGATTCGGTGGAAATCCACCACCTCGGGGATGGTCAGCACATGGCGGCGAAAGGTGTCGAGCCATTCCGCTGAATGATGCCGTGTGCGCAGCATCACAAAGACCACCAGATCCAGCCCCAGCTGGCCGCGGTCCAGGCGCATGGTGGCACCTTGCAGGACCTTCTTGTCATTCAAAGCCTTCAATCGCCGCCAGCAGGCGTTCTGCGAGAGGCCCACCACATCTGCCAGTTCGCGTTGAGAGAGGCTGGCATCCCGTTGCAGGGCGCGCAGGAGGTTCAGGTCAATATGATCTATAGAATTGGTCATCGTTAGATCATATGACACGAGAATAGGTGAAATCAATCAGTCATTGGGGGTGATTTTGGGTATCTGGCATAGGAATATCGGTGAAACGATCAATTGGAGACGCGCGCATGCCCCTAGAAACCTTCAAAAAAGACCTGGCCCTAGCCGCAACTGATGGCAGTTTGGCGCGCGGCGTCATTGGTGATGGAGTCATGATCCCAGGACCGGGTGGCGATGTAGCACTGGTCTATGCCGATTATGTGGCTTCGGGTCGGGCCCTGCGTCAGGTCGAAGACTTTATCAGCAACCAGGTTTTGCCCTTCTACGCAAATTCTCACACCGAGGCGTCCTATTGCGGTTCTTATGTCACCCGGTTGCGCCGCGCTGCGCGGGCTGAGATCGCACGGGTGACCCAATGTGGGTCAGAGGATGCGGTGATCTTTGCCGGATCGGGCGCCACGGCTGGGCTCAATCGGTTGGTCAGCCTGTTTGGGGTGAATGAGGCCTTCAATCCGGTGATCTTTATCGGCCCCTACGAGCATCACTCCAACATTCTGCCCTGGCGGGAGAGCAAGGCCAAGGTGGTCGAGATCCCGGAAGCGGCTGAGGGGGGTGTTGATCTGGCGGCTTTGCAGCGCGCGCTGCACGACCACGCCAGCTGCGATTTGATTATTGGCAGTTTCTCGGCGGCCTCAAACGTGACAGGGATTGTCACCGATCCCGATCCGATCAGTCGCATGATGCATGCCGCTGGCGGGCTGGTGATCTTTGATTATGCGGGCGGCGGTCCCTATCTGCCGATTTCGATGGCAGGGGAACATGGCGCCCATAAGGATGCCGTTGTCGTCTCGCCGCATAAATTCCCCGGCGGGCCTGGGGCGTCCGGGGTATTGCTGGTGAACACATCAGTGGTGCAGCGGCGCTGCCCTTCTTGGCCGGGGGGCGGGACTGTCAGCTTTGTCTCGCCCTGGGGGCATGAATACAGCGAAGATCTGGCTGCCCGCGAAGAAGCGGGAACCCCGAATGTAATTGGGGACATCCGCGCCGCGCTGTCCTTTTTGGTAAAAGAAGCCGTGGGTGAGGTCGAAATCGCCACCAAGGAGGCTCGGTTTGCCAGTATGGCGCGCGCGGGCTGGGCGGACAATCCGCAGCTCACCGTGCTGGGGCATGAGACCGCACATCGCTTGCCGATTTTCTCCTTCACGGTCAAAGGTGTTTCGGGGGAGGCTGTGCATCAACAGCTCTTTACCCGCATGCTGAGCGACTATTACGGCATTCAGGCTCGCGGCGGCTGCGCCTGTGCCGGCCCCTATGCGCACCGTTTGCTGGATATTGAACGCGCCGAGTCTGACGCTCTGTTTGCAGAGTTGCAGTCTGGCCTGGAGTTGCAGAAACCTGGCTGGGTCAGGCTCAACTTCTCCTACCTGATGGAGGATGAGACGGTGCAATACATCATCGACAGCGTGAACGAGCTGACCCTGCGCGCCGAAGATCTGGCCCAAAGCTATCTGGCAGATCCCAAAACTGCGCGCTTTCAACCCCGCGCCGCATGACGGGGAAAACCAAAGGCGAAACCCCCATGACAGATTAAAAATCCTGTGGCAGGCTGACTGAGTTGTTTATTTTTTTACTCGGAGCCCTGTTATGGCACTTAATTTGTCGGCCCCTGTGGGGGATAAAAACCGTATTACCAAACCAGATGCCAAGTCTGGTGAAGGAAAGTTCAAACCGGTCAAAAACGCAGGCGCTGATGTGGAGCTGGTGCGCTTGATGCTGAAGGCCAATGGCTTTGGCAAAATCGCCATCTCGCAAAAATGCGATGCGGGCTTGATCAAGGATATCCGCAGTTTTCAAAAAAATGCCCTCGGGTTCAAGAAGCCCGATGGCATCGTCGACCCTGGCATGCGCACCTGGAAGGCGGGCTTGGCCAAGTTGCAGGCGATGATCGCAAATGATCAAAAGATCTCGGTCTATGAGGTCAAGGAAGAGGGCAAGACCAAGCAGGTCGAGATGCGCGAGTTCGAGGCGGGAGAAAAGGCGCTCAAACATGAGATCCTGTCCAAGGCCAATATGATGCTGGGCCAGGCGGAGTGTTGGGTGGATTTCTGCAATGACGTGGAAAAAACCCGTCAGGCTGAAGACGGCATGATGATGGCGATTGCCGAATTCACCATGTCGACGCTGAACGAAAACACCGACCCACCCTGGACACCCATCCTGAACGCACGCTCTGAGGCCAGCAGCCTGAAAGCCCTGGTGAGCCGTTCCAAACCGGATTGGGCCAAGGTGCAAAAGCAGGATGCCAAGGCAACGCGGGTCTACAACACTGGGCAAAAGGCCTTTGATAAATTTATCAAGGCGCGCATTGGCACCGCGAGCAAAGCGGTCTTTACCCTGGAAATTGTGCGCGAGACCTCCTTTACGGTGATCGAAGTCTATGCGACCGCGCGCCTGGTTGCGACCAAGGGCATGAACCCTGTCAAAGCCCATGCGATTGCGGCGGCGGGCACCGAGGCGATGAAATCCAGCGCCGGGCAGTTTGGGGAATATCTGGCGGGCAACAAGGTCACCTGGGAAGGGGCGGCCAAGAAGGTTGCGCTGGACACGATGTTTGCCGGGGCCGCAGGGGCTGCGGGTGGTAAGCTGAGCGGCACCTTTCTGAAAGGCATTGCCACCAAGGTGGCGGCCCAACTGCCCTCAAAGATGTTTCAAACCTTTTCACAAAAGTCGCTGACTTTGTTTATGGAGAAGGTCTTTACCACCGGTGTCGGTGCCGAAATGGTCAAAAATGCCGCCAAAGAGGCGATCATGCTGTTCAAGCCTTTGGTGGAAAAGGGACGCGCACCGAACCAGAAAGAATTTACAGATGCGGTGGTCAAGGTGCTTTCCGGGGGGATTATGGCTTCTGGGCCGATGAAGGCGGTGTCTGGTTTTGGTTCCAGCTACCTGGCCAATTCGCAGAGCTTTCTGGCGCAAAAACTGATCCCACGGGTGATGGATCCGGTTTGGAAGGGGGATCTGATCAAGAAATACGGCGCCGATGCGGTGGAAGAGTTTGCCAAAAAGCACGGCCCCGCGATCTATGCGGAGGTGGCCGGGGCTTTGCAAGACAAGGTCTTTGTGGCCTTTGCCAATAAGGCTCTGGAAGGCTCTGATGGCTCGCAGTCTGTCAAGGTTTTGCAAAAGACCATGGAGGAAGCCATGCGCAAGGATGCCAAACTGCGCAAAGATCTTACCGCTATGGTGGAGAAAAAGGCCGAGGCCAAACTGAAGAAATTGCAAAAGGCCAAGTGAGCACACTGGGCTGGCAACCTGGTTCAGGCGGGGTGATTTTGCATTTTCGACCCCTGCCGCCCGTTCCTGTGGCAATTGCGCAGGCGCAGTAATCTTGCCGCTTTCCCATTGGCTTGGGCCTCGTTATTACGAGGGGGAACCAAGGAGCCCGAAGTATGACCCAGATCACGCCGCAGCCCGGTATTATGGATATCGCTCTCTATCAGGCCGGCGCGGCCCATGTGGCGGGGGTGAGCAACACAGTCAAGCTCTCCTCCAATGAAAATCCACTTGGGCCAAGCCCGCTTGCAATTGCAGCCATGCAAGAGGCGGCGGCGAATATGCATCGCTATCCCAGCTCGGATCATCTGGCTCTGCGCGCGGCAATTGGCGAGGTTGAGGGGCTGAACCCTGAACAGATCATCTGCGGCGCTGGCAGCGACGAGATCATTGCCTTCTTGTGCCAGTGCTTTGCTGGTCCGGGGGATGAGGTGCTCTATACCGAGCACGGCTTTGCCATGTATCGCATCAGTGCGCTTGCGGCAGGTGCCACCCCGGTGGAAGTGCGCGAGCGCGAGCGGGTCACCGATGTGGACGCCCTGCTGGCGGGCTGCACCGAGCGCACCAAACTGGTGTTCATCGCCAATCCCAACAACCCCACCGGCACGATGATTTCCGCCGCCGAAGTGGCGCGTCTGGCAGATGGCCTGCCTGCCGGGGCGCTTTTGGTATTGGATGGGGCCTATGCGGAATATGTCGAAGGCTTTGATGCGGGGGCCTCCCTCGTCAATGCGCGTAGCAATGTTTTTATGACCCGGACCTTCTCCAAGATCTACGGGCTAGGCGGAGCCCGGATCGGCTGGGGCTATGGCCCGGCGGAAATCGTCGATGTGTTGAACCGTGTGCGGGGGCCCTTCAACGTCTCCGCCACGGCGCTGGCCGGGGCCGAGGCCGCTGTGCGGGACCGCTCCTATATCGATCATTGCCGCGCAGAGAACGCCAAATGGCGCAGCTGGCTGGCCGCAGCGTTGGCGGAGCTGGGCGTGGCCTCGGATACTTCCTGCACCAATTTCATTCTGGCGCGTTTTGCCTCCCAGGCCGAGGCCGAGGCCTGCGATATCTATTTGCAGAGTCAGGGCCTGATTGTGCGCCGGGTTGCTGGCTATAACCTGCCCACCGCCTTGCGGATCACAATTGGCGATGAAGCGGCTTGTCGTCTTCTGATCGCTGCCATCTCAGAGTTCAAGTCACAGCAGGCTGCCACATGAGCAATGTCATCTATAACCGCGTCGCCCTGATTGGCCTGGGGCTGATAGCGTCGTCAATGTTCTGGGCGATGAAACGTGCCGGATTGGCCGGAGAGGTCACCGGCTATGCCCGTAGCAATGAGACCCGCGAGACCGCGCGCCGCATCGGCCTGTGCGACCGGGTCTGCGACACCGCGACTGAGGCTGTTGAGGGAGCCGATCTGGTGGTCCTTTGCGTGCCCGTTGGGGCTATGGAAGCGGTGATGCGCGAAATCGGCCCGGCCCTGAAACCCGGAGCTACGGTCTCGGATGTGGGCTCGGTCAAGGCGCATGTGATTGAAGCGGTTGGGCCGTATATTCCCGAGGGCGTTCATTTTGTCCCGGCCCACCCTCTGGCGGGCACCGAGCATTCCGGCCCCGAGGCGGGCTTTGCCGAATTGTTTGACAACCGTTGGAGCCTGCTGGTGCCGGTGGCGGGTAGTGATCGGGCGGCGGTTGACCAGCTGCGTGGCCTCTGGGAGGGCATGGGCGCCAATGTGGATGAGATGGATGCGGATCACCACGATCTGGTGCTGGCGGTGACCAGCCATGCGCCGCATCTGATCGCCTATACCATGGTTGGGGTCGCGGATGACCTGCGCCGGGTGACCGACAGCGAAGTGATCAAATACTCGGCGGCGGGTTTTCGCGATTTCACCCGGATTGCCGCCTCGGACCCCACCATGTGGCGTGATGTCTTTTTGACCAACAAGGAGGCAACGCTGGAAATTCTTGGACGCTTCACCGAGGAGCTTTTTGCGCTGCAGCGGGCTATCCGGACTGGCGATGGCGAGCATCTGCATGATTATTTCACCCATACGCGGGCCATTCGGCGCGGCATTATCGAGGCTGGGCAGGATACATCTGCGCCCAACTTCGGTCGGGGTGAATTGGGCCGGAGTGATAAATCGTGAACGGGCGCAGGGCAGGCAGATTTCTGCATCTCAGCCCAACCGGGGGGGCGCCCTGGCTTGTCGCCGTTGCACTTGGGATGGGTCTTCCCGTGGCACAGGCCTCTCAGGCGCCCGAGGTCTCGCTGCGCCCCTCGCTGCGTCCTGTGGCGATGGAGGCCCCGCAGGCCTCACGCCCGCAGTCTACTGTTGCAGCGCTGGCTGATCTCGAATCCGCAGGCAGGGTCGTGGGCGCGAGGGTGCGTCCTGTGGGGCGTCCCGTGTCAGAGCAGGTTCTGGCCGCGGCGGCTCTGCCCGCAGGGCTTGCCCCTAACAGGATTGATCAGTCCTTGGTGCCCTTGGTCCGACCGGAGGCAATTGTCGAACAGGCCCTGTTCAAGCGCCGCATGCTGCGCCGGGGCGCGGTCTGCGGTGATATCGAAATCCAGGGAAAACCCATTGGGGCGGTGGCGGCTGAAATACCTGGCTGCGGCGCCAAAGATGCAGTGCGGGTGACCTCCGTCGCTGGGGTCACGCTCAGCCAGGGCTCGATAATGACTTGCGAAATGGCAAAGGCCTTGAAACGCTGGGTTTCCAAGGACGTGGAGACGGCCTTTGGGCGGCGTAACAAAGTCGTCAGTCTGCGGGTCGCGGCGCATTACGCCTGCCGCACCCGCAACAACCGCCCTGGGGCCCGGATCTCGGAACATGGCCGTGGCAAGGCGATTGATATCGCGGGCTTCAAGCTGGAGGACGGCACCTTGGTAACAGTGCTTCAGGGCTGGACTGCCCGCGAGACCCGCAAATCCATGAGGCGGATCTGGAAAGCCGCCTGTGGGCCCTTTGGAACCGTGTTGGGACCTGAGGCGGACCGGTATCACCGCGATCATTTTCATCTGGACGTGGCGCGGCATCGCGGCGGTGCCTATTGCCGTTAGGTGGGCGGCCAGCGCAGGGTGCCAGCGGAGGCGCTGCACTTCCTGTCTTGTGACACCTTGGCAACGAAACGTGACCGCGCCGCGCCTGGCGCGGCGCCGGGCCCAACTGAGGCGGGCTTTCCTGTGGAAAGTCCCAGATCAGGCGGGAGCCCCCCCTTTTTTGTTAGCGATGGTTTGGCCTGGAGTGGAGGGAAACGCTCGTGGCCTATCGCAGCACGAGTGTCGGAGCTTTGCCAATCGGCAGCGGACCGGCCCACATCTGCCCATCTTGGAAGCGCAGGGTCGTGTCGATTTTTGCGTCGCTGCCGGATCCGGTGGAAAACAGGTTTAGGATCTTTTCCACCGTGCTGCGGCTGCTTGGCGGCAACAGGCTCAACCGCTCCCCCATATCCAAAATGGCGCGCCAGTTTTCCGCCCGCACGGTCAACGCTCCACTGAGCCGCCCTTTTTCGTCAACCTCCAGCGCCCCTGCGGCCTGAAACCGCATGTCTCCCCACTGAGCTTCGGCGAGGTCCAGTGTGATCTCCCGGATCTGAGGGCGTCGCAATTCGATCGCGCGTCGGTCCCAGGGGGTGTCAAAGGCCAGATCAGCCTGCAGGCGCAGGGTGTCAAACTGCGCGGGCATGTCCTCGACGGACAGGCCAAAACCGCTGCGCAACAGGCCGCGCGGGGAAAACTGACGGGCTTCCGCGCTCAGATGGTATTCTTCGGGCTGGATTTGCTGTCGCAGTTCCAAAGTCAGATCTTTGGCCTGCCACAGCGCCCCACCGCTGTCGCTAATCTGCCAGGCCTTACTGGTCAGTGACAGTTGCTCCACCTCCAGGGCAAGACCCGGAGAGAGGTGCAGGTCTGCCTGCAGCTCCTGGGCGGTCACGGTGCGGGTCTGATCAAAAAATGAAATCCGCTGAGCCGTGTCCGGAAATTGCAGTTTCTGGCTGCCGGGCCAGAGGGCGGGGCTATCAAAACTGACCCAATCCGCGCTCCAGGCGAGGCCGGTTCCGGGATCTGCCAATAGTGGCTGGTCAATCTGCGTCACATGGCGTGCGGGAAAGCCCCGGGTGTTCAGAGCCCCATAAGAGACCTGCCAGCCCTGGCGTTGCTGTTCGCTAAACCAGGTTTCAAAGCCGCTGCGCAGCCCCCAGGCGGCCAGCCCCCAATAGGCAATCCAGACAGCCGCGCCAAGGCTAAGCCATTTCAGCAGTCGCATTCTGCAAAGATCCTCTTTTTCTAGCCCGCATTTTGCTGTTTATAGGCGGCGGATAAAAAGGGCCATAGATCATGACAATGTGGGTTTTCGGATATGGATCGCTGTTGTGGAACCCTGGGTTCCCGGTGGCGCGCAGCGAGGTGGCGACCCTGCAGGGCTATGCGCGCTCCTTCTGTATGACCTCAATTCATCATCGCGGCACCACCGAAGCCCCTGGGCTTGTCCTGGCGCTTGATGAGGTTGCCGGATCGCAGTGTCAGGGTCTTGCCCTGGCGGTGACTTCAGGCGCCGAAGAGGAGACCCTGGCCTATCTGCGTGAACGGGAACTGGTCTCCTCCGCCTATCTAGAGCGCGATCTCATGGTGGATCTGCATTCCGGCGCGGCGGTTCAGGCGGTGACCTATGTGATTGATCCGCATCACGCGCAATATTGCGGTGGCATGGCACTGGAAAAACAGGCGCAGATCATCGCCACGGCGGTGGGGGGGCGCGGCCCCAATACCGAATATCTCTACAATACGGCCGAACATCTGAGCGAGATTGGACTGGGGGACGCCGAACTGGAGTGGTTGATGCGTCGCGTGCGACAAATTACCGGATAAAGCCTTGGTGCTTTTGTCTCTTTGCCTTTAAGCTCCGGGTTAAATTAGTCAAAGAACTGACAGGATTGCACCGAGCATGGCCCATACAGACCGCAAGACGCGGCCGCAGTTTTCGCAACCGGTCCGGCAAATCATTCTGATGCTGATCGCGCTTGGACTTGCCGGTTTTGGCATCTTTGTGGCCCTGCCCAAAGTGCTACCGGTGTTTCAGGCCAATCCCTGGCTCAACGGCTTTATCGTCATTGTCTTTGTCATCGGCGTTCTGTCCTGTTTCTGGCAGGTCTTTCAGCTGATCGTTTCGGTCCGCTGGATTGAAAGCTTTGCCTCCGGCGGCAGCCGGGGTGAGAAACGCGCGCCCTCGCTGCTGGCACCTCTGGCGGCCCTGCTGCGCTCGCGGGCGGCGCGGATGCAATTAGGATCTTCCTCGACACGCTCGATCCTGGATTCCGTAGCGCAGCGGGTGGACGAAGAGCGCGAAATCACCCGATATATCGTCAACCTGTTGATTTTCCTAGGGTTGCTGGGGACCTTTTACGGCCTGGCAACAACGGTTCCTGCAGTGGTGGACACCATCCGCAGTCTTGCCCCACAGGAGGGCGAAGAAAGTATTGCGGTATTTAACCGTCTGATGACCGGGCTAGAGGCGCAGTTGGGCGGCATGGGCGTGGCCTTTGCCTCTTCGCTACTGGGCCTGGCGGGATCCTTGATCGTGGGCCTGTTGGAGCTCTTTGCCGGCCATGGTCAAAACCGGTTCTACCGCGAATTGGAGGAGTGGCTGTCCTCTTTTACGCGGGTGAGCTTTTCCTCTGGTGAAGAGGGCAGCGGTACTGGCGATACTGGGGTTGTCTCCGAGGTGCTGGATACTATGGCGGAACAGATGGATGCGCTGCAGGCGATGTTTGCGCAGAATGCCGCCAGCCGCGCCGAGGTTGACAACAAGCTGGCGCAATTGGTTGATGCGATCAATGATATGAACGCGCGCCAGGATCAGGCCGCAAGCATCGCGGGGGCGCTGGACCGGGTTGCGGTGGGCCAGGAAGCCCTGACGGAGATCATGCGGGCCCAGGGGGATGTCGGCATGGATGCCGAAAGCCGGATGCGGCTGCGTTCGATCGATGTGCAAATGCTGCGCATTCTCGAAGAGATTTCTGCGGGCCGCCAGGAAAGCCTCGCAGAGCTGCGCAAGGATATAGACCTCATGGTCAAGGCTTTTGCGGTGCCGCGTGGCCGGGGCCGTCAGGCGCCGGAAGCCGCGCAGACCCAAGAGGCTTCGGCCTTCCTCAAAGGCGAGGAATAGACCATGGCCCTGTCGCGGCGCAGTGGGCAGCGATTTCAGAATTCCATCTGGCCCGGCTTTGTCGATGCCATGACGGGGCTGCTGTTGGTCCTGATGTTCCTGTTGACCATCTTTATGGTGGTTCAATTTGTCCTGCGCGAGACGATTACTGGCCAAGAAAGCCAATTGGATGAGCTGTCTTCCGAAGTGCAGGCACTGGCCAATGCTTTGGGGCTGAAAGAACGCGACAACAGCCGTTTGAGCGCGCGGCTTGGTGCGCTGAGCTCAACCCTGTCCACCACCCAAAGCGATTTGGCGCAGGCCCAGAACGCATTGGATCAGCAGCGTACGGTGATCGCCGGGCTCACGGCTGAACGGGATCAGCAACAGGCGGCTTTGGCGCAGGCCCAGAACCAGATCACCGCCTTTGAGGCCCAGGTCGCGGCCTTTATTGCCGGACGCGATGCCGCGCAGGCTCAGATTGCGGAACTGACCATTAGCAAAGAGGCACTGGAGGCCGAGCGCACGACCTTGCTCAGCGAGGCGGAAGCGATGACGCTGGCGCTGGCGCAGGCCCGCGAGGAAATAGATCTGAGTGTTGAAAACGCTCGACTGGCGGCGGCCAAACGCGAAGCACTGGAGGCCTTGATTGCGGATCTTGAAGCCGAAGGTGAGCAACGCAACACTGCAGTGGCGGAATTGAGCGCCCGGTTGAGTGCCGAGGAGGAGGCCCGCCTGGTTGAAGCTGCCGCCGCCGAAGCCCTGCGTGCCCGATTGGAAACGGCGGATGCCGAACTGACGGCCATGACCCTGTCGCTGGAACGTCAGCGACAGGAGGCCGAGGACACGTTAACGCTATTGGCTGCCGCGGAGCTGGCCAAGGAGGCCCTGAACACGGATCTGGAACAGGCGCTGGAAACACTGGAAGCTGCCAAGGCGCAGTCGGAGCAGCGCGACGAGCTGGCCGAACGTTTGACGCGGGTCTTGGCGCAGATGCAGGTGTCCCAATCTGCAGCCGAGGGTCGGGTTGCTGCCCTGGAGATCGAGTTGAACCGCCTGCGTCAGGACAGCACCGCCACACAGGCGCAATTGAACAGCGACCTGGAAAGCGCGCGCCGCCTTGCTGCAGAGAACAAGGCGGCGCTGGAAGCCGAACTGGCCCGGCAACGTGCGGCAAATGTCGAAACCGAAACCCAGTACCAAAGCGAGCTGGCAGCCTTGCAGGCGCAACATGCCGAAGCGGTGCGGCTGCTGGAGCAGGAGCTGGCGGCGCAACGGGCGACAGCGGATGCCTCTCTGCGTCAGGTCGAAACGCAATTGGCACGGTTGCAGGCTGATGCCGCATCGGTGATGTCGGGGCTTGAGGCGGAATTGCTTCAGGCGCAAAACGAATTGGCCGCAGCACGCAGGGCTGCAAGCTCGACCGCCGAAGAACGGGCTTCGGTCGAGCTGCGTTTGCTGGAAGCGTTGGATGCTTTGGAAAATGCCCAGGCCGCGGCAAGCGATCAGGCGGTGCTGCAACAACGGCTGCTGGCGGCGCTGAACGCGCAGCAAAATGCCCAAGACACGGCTGATGTGAACCGCAGTCTGGCCGAGGAGCGCGCGGCATTGCTGCGCCAGGCTGAGGCCGCTCTGGCCGATCAGAAAACCCTATCGGCCGAAGCGCAGCGCGAAACGGCACTGTTGAACCAGCAGGTGGCTGCTCTGCGCGAACAGCTGGGCGGTTTGCAGGCCATTCTGGACGACTATCAACAGCGTGACGCGGCGCAGCAGGTGCAGCTGCAAAACCTGGGCCAGGATCTGAACTCGGCCTTGGCGCGGGCGGCTTCGGAAGAGCGTCGTCGCCGTCTGTTGGAGGAAAGCGAACGTAAGCGGCTGGAGGTTGAGGCGGCAGAATTGGCCAACAAAGCTGAGAATTTGGAGACCAAGGCACAAGAGCTGGAGCGCTATCGGTCTGAATTCTTTGGCCGTTTGCGCAATGTCTTGGGCAGCCAGGAGGGCGTCCGGATCGAAGGAGACCGTTTTGTCTTTGCCTCCGAGGTGCTGTTTGCCTCTGGTAGTGCCGATCTGTCGACAGCCGGGCAGGCAGAGGTGGCAAAGGTGGCACAGATCCTGCAGGCGGTTGCTGCTGAGATCCCACCGGAGCTCAACTGGATCATTCGGGTGGATGGCCACACGGATAACACGGCCATGGCTGGCAGCGAGAAATACAGCGACAACTGGGAGCTCAGCCAGGGCCGGGCCCTGTCAGTTGTGCGCTTTATGATCGAAAACCTGGGGATCGCGCCGGATCGTCTGGCGGCCAATGGCTTTGGCGAATTCCAACCTGTGAACAGTGACAACACCCCGGAAGCTCGCGCCCAAAACCGCCGCATCGAGCTGAAGTTCACCGAGCGCTGAGCACCGGCAGCCAAGTTCTGAAAGTCCGTTGCCAGGGTGAAGGGGGGCGCTAGCCCTTGGTGAGCGCGAGGCTCACCGCAGGTCGATCACCTCTTCAATACGGTCGATCTCTTCGTCATCCCGCAGCAAAACGGCCAAGGCAGTATAGCGGCCGTAGTCCCAGGCTTCGCGCCGCAGCCGTTTTCCGGAGGCGCGGAAAAACTGCGCCTGGTCACGTTCAAGGGCGATCTCATGGACCGAGAAAACCCCGCGTGGCCCGGAAATGGTCAGGCGTATGCGATCGCCCTTTCGGCCGCCAAAGGCATAGGCCCAGAAGACCAGCGCTGGAGATTTGGTCGACAGCCCTGTAGCGGCAGCGGCGCCGGATTTGATGGCCTGAAACTCAGGAACCTGTGCCGCGAATCCAGCCCCCAGGAAACCTCCGGGCTGATAGGGAGGTGTCTCTGACCAAAGGCTTGCAGAAGCAGCAGCATTGGTTTCTGCAGACGTGTCGCAAGACTGCCGCCCTTCGGGGGCAAAGGGATCCACCACAATTCCATTCTGGCGCAGCGACAAATGCAGATGCGGGAATTGGGTCTTGCCGGAGAGGCCCACCTCGCCGAGGGGGGTGCCCACCTCAACCCGCTGGCCCTTTTGGACCTGAATGGAGCCCTGTTTCAGGTGACAATACTGGGTTTCCCACCCATCGTCATGACGGAGCACCACGCCGTTGCCACATTCGCGGCCCTTCAGAGCCTGCGTATGTTCATCGGTGGCATAGGCGTCGGGCATAGAGTCGCGCAAACCGCGCACAACACCAGGGGCGGCGGCGCGGACTGTGACCCCAGCCTGCATGTCGCTGAGATAGGGCAGGGCGATGTCTGTGCCCTTGTGCCCTGAATAGCTCAGCCCCTGGCAGGTGTAATCCTGGGAACCGGGGCCGGGGATATGGTCGACATACTGCTGGATATGGCAGGATTCGCCCAGGCGACAGTCCAGGGGCCAGTGTAAGGTGAAATCGCTCGCCACGGCGGGGGCCGTGACGAGCGAGAGGAGAAATGCTCCTATCGGCAGCCGCATGGTCAGTCGGCTGTCAACAGTGGCGGTTTATCGCCAGAGATCCGCGGCTTGGTCGGACCTTCGATCCGCAGGTCCAGTTTGCCATCCTTGATGCCCACCTTGACCAACCCACCTTTGGCAAGTTTGCCAAAGAGCAGTTCTTCGGCCAGCGGCTTTTTGATGTGCTCCTGAATGACCCGCCCCAGTGGGCGCGCCCCCATGCGGTCATCATAGCCCCTGTCAGCCAACCATTCGGCGGCTTTGCGGGTCAGCTCGATCGAGACATTGCGGTCCATCAGCTGGGCTTCCAGCTGCAGCACAAACTTCTCGACCACCTGTAGGATGACCTCTTTGGGCAGCGGTGCAAAGGCAATCACGGCATCCAGGCGGTTGCGGAATTCAGGCGTAAAGGTGCGCTCAATCGCAGCGGTGTCTTCGCCCTCGCGGCGGTCGCGCCCAAAGCCGATAGCGGCCTTGGCCATATCCGAGGCCCCGGCGTTGGAAGTCATGATCAGAACCACGTTGCGGAAGTTTACCGCGCGACCGTTGTGATCGGTGAGCTGACCATTGTCCATCACCTGCAGTAGGATGTTGAAGACATCAGGATGCGCCTTCTCAATCTCATCGAGCAGCAGCACGCAGTGGGGATGTTGATCAACCCCATCGGTGAGCAGCCCACCCTGATCAAAGCCGACATAGCCGGGAGGGGCACCAATCAGACGCGACACCGCGTGCTTCTCCATGTATTCTGACATGTCAAAGCGCAGCAGTTCTACACCAAGCGTATCGGCCAGCTGTTTGGCAACTTCGGTTTTGCCAACCCCGGTAGGGCCCGCAAACAGATAGTTGCCAATGGGCTTCTCGGGTTCACGCAGACCGGCACGAGCCAGTTTGATAGCGCTGGACAGTGCGTCGATGGCATCGTCCTGGCCAAAGACCACACGTTTCAGGCTCTTTTCCAGATCCTTCAGCACCTCAGCATCGTCCTTGGTGACGCTCTTAGGCGGAATGCGGGCGATCTTGGCCACCACGGCTTCGATCTCTTTCACCCCGATGGTTTTGCGGCGTTTGCTTTCCGGTACCAGATGCTGGGCCGCCCCGGCTTCATCAATCACGTCAATGGCCTTGTCGGGCAGTTTGCGGTCGTTGATGTAGCGCGCCGCCAGTTCCACTGCGGATTTGATCGCATCGGCGGTGAACTTGATGCTGTGATGTTCCTCAAAATAGGGTTTCAGCCCTTTGAGGATCTCAACCGCGTCCTGAACCGAGGGTTCATTGACGTCAATCTTTTGGAAACGACGCGCCAGGGCGCGGTCCTTTTCAAAATGTTGACGGAACTCTTTGTAGGTGGTTGAGCCCATGGTGCGCAGCTTGCCGCCCTGCAGGGCAGGTTTCAGCAGGTTGGAAGCATCCATGGCACCGCCAGAGGTGGCGCCAGCGCCGATCACCGTGTGGATCTCATCAATGAAGAGTACGCCATCGGGATGATCTTCCAGCTCGGTCACCACGGCTTTGAGACGTTCCTCAAAGTCGCCGCGATAGCGGGTGCCGGCCAAGAGCGCGCCCATATCGAGCGAGAAAATGGTGGTTTCTGCCAGAACGTTGGGCACTTCCCCCTGAACGATCTTGCGGGCCAGACCTTCCGCGATGGCGGTTTTACCGACACCGGGATCCCCCACCAGCAGCGGGTTGTTCTTGCGGCGGCGGCACAGCACCTGGATGCAGCGCTCCACCTCATGGCTGCGGCCGATCAGCGGATCAATATCGCCTTCGCGCGATTTGGCGTTGAGATCGACGCAGTATTTGTCAAGTGCGCTCTCTTTCTTATCGCCCTCGCCGGGGGGCGTCGCGCCCATGGAGTCCTCTTCGTTTTCGGGGGCGCCGGTCACCGGACGGGATTCCCCAAAGGCCGGATCTTTGGCCACGCCATGGGCGATGAAATTCACCGCGTCATAACGGGTCATATCCTGATCCTGTAGGAAGTAGGCGGCGTCGCTCTCGCGTTCTGCAAAGATCGCCACCAAGACATTGGCGCCGGTCACTTCGGTGCGGCCGGAGCTTTGTACGTGGATGGCGGCGCGCTGGATAACACGCTGGAAGGCCGCCGTCGGCACAGCCTCTGATCCGTCGACATCGGTCACCAGATTGGCGAGGTCCTCGTCGACAAATTCAATTAGCGAAGTGCGTAGCTGACCCAGCTCAACGCCGCAGGCGCGCATGACGCGGGCAGCTTCTGGCTCTTCGATCAAAGCCAACAGCAGGTGTTCCAGCGTGGCAAACTCATGGCGCCGCTCATTCGCCAGCGCGAGCGCGGCGTGAATGGCTTGTTCTAATGTGCTCGAGAATGAAGGCACGGGCGTGCTCCTCTGTTCTTGGGTTGATCCGGGTATCGGCGTTCTGCCTCTTCCCCATTCTTCAACCATGTCCTCATAGTATTAGAGTTTGGTTGATAGAGCGGCAGCTTCAAGGACTTTCTTTCAAATTTAGGTCACATTTCTTTTGAAAGCGGTCGATTTGCACCCGGCCTGTAAGCGGGTAAACCATGACCTGCCGGATCAGAAATTGTCCTTTCGCTGCCGAATTTCCGCAAAGACTGCTTTATTTTCAGCATCTTGCATTCCAATGGCCATTTTTACCTCATCCAGATGAGCCCGCAGGAACGGATTTGTGTCCAGTTCCAATTGCAATGGAGACGGAACGGTGGCCTCGCCTATGGCGCGTTTTGCGTCAATTTCATCAATGCGAAGTTGCAAATTGGCATTGTCGGGCTCAATGGTCACCGCAAACCGGGCATTGGACTGGGTATACTCGTGACCCGAATAGACCAGGGTCTGAGGCGGCAGGGCCATCAGACGGTTGAGGCTCACCCACATCATCTCCGGAGAGCCTTCAAACAGGCGGCCGCAGCCAAGCGCCATCAGGCTGTCAGCCGTAAAGACCGCCTGGCTCTGGGGCAGGTAAAAGGCGATGTGACCGATGGTGTGGCCCGAAACATCCAGCACCTGAACCTCTTCACCAAAGAGATCAAAAGAGGCACCGTCCTCGAGCGCATGGTCCAGCGGCGGCAGCCGGGCGGCATCGGCCCCGGCGCCATAGACCTGGGCGCCATAGCGGCTGCGCAGCTCCTCGGTGCCGTCAATATGGTCATAGTGGTGATGGGTCAGCAAAATGGCATCCAGCCCCCAACCGCGTGCGGTGAGCGCTGAATTTATCGCCTCGGCCTCTGGTGCATCGACCAAAGCGGTTTTACCGCTCTTGGCATCATGCAGCAGATAGGCATAGTTATCCGAGAGACAGGGCAGGGTAATGATTTCCAGGGGCATGGTCTTTCGCCTCTCCATTGTTACACTGCGCATAGATTGGCCCAAGCAGCAGGCACCCGCAATGCATCTTGATGTTCAGGATCTTAGGAATTTTTACTACCGCAGCACCCTGGGGCGTGCGGCGCAGGCTTCGGTGCGCAATCGGTTGCTGGAATTCTGGCCCGAGGCCGCGGGGCAAACCATGGCGGGGTTTGGCTTTGCAGCGCCCTTGATGCGGCCCTATCTGGCCGAGGCACGGCGGGTCATCGCATTGATGCCCGGACCGCAGGGGGTAATGCAATGGCCGGCAGGCATGCCCAATGTATCAGTCCTGTGCGAAGAGACCTCTTGGCCGATAGACACCGGACGGTTGGATCGGCTGGTGGTGATGCACGGGCTGGAAACCTCGGAGCGGCCGACACAGGTGCTGGAGGAATGCCGCCGGGTGCTGGGGCCGGGAGGGCGGGCCATTTTTGTGGTGCCCAACCGGGCAGGGTTTTGGGCCCGGTCTGACCAGACCCCCTTTGGCTATGGGCGGCCCTATACGCTCATTCAGTTGGAAAATCAGCTGCGCCTGCACGAATTCACCATCGAACGTCACGCGGCAGCTCTGTACCGTATGCCCAGTCAAAAGCGGTTCTGGCTCAAGTTTGGTGCCTTGTTTGAAAGGGTAGGGCGGCAGTTGCCCGCCATGCTTGCAGGCGGTGTGTTTATGGTTGAGGTCAGTAAACAGACCCATCCGCAGCATGGGCATATGACCAAGATCAAGCGCTCGAATCCAATCCGGGTGCTGGAAGGTCTGTCGAATCCGCTGCCGGATCCGGTTTAACCCCGGACCAGTCCAGGGCCGCGTTCCGGCAAAGATCCAGGGAGGATTTTAGGTCGCATTGGTTCCTGTCATCGAGAGGCGACGGCTGGAGAAGATGATTCTGTTTCCTATTTTTTTCTATTGGATCTTGAAGTTTGCTGACGGTGGCCAGGTCAAAAACAGGCATTCTTGTCGTTTTTGCGTCGTCAGGAATCGTAAATCGGTGCCGTAACGTAGATAAAAATGCTCCTGTTTAGAGGGGCAAAGAGCCGCAGTTTAGCTAACCCTTTGAAAACATTGATGTCACCGATTTCACCCTTGGGGCTATAGACAGTTGATAGGATGCTAACGCTCTGTTACATCCACGCTGATTTTAACGTCCTGCCGCTTTGGTAGGGCTTGCTCACGCCCCCGGACGCCGTCTGCATCGCAGGCATGCCAACCGGGGCCAAATGTCGGAAGGGTGGACGTGTCCGAACCAGCTTCGATTTCAGCAGGCATTGCTGCGCGCTATGCCACTGCGGTCTTTGAGATCGCCGAAGAAAGCAAGGCGCTCGATAGCCTTGAAACCAGCATCAATGATCTGGCAGCTGCCCTGGCTGACAGTGACGATCTGCAAAACCTGATCAGCTCGCCGCTGATTTCTCGGGATGAGCAGGGTGCCGCCATTGCAGCGATTGCTGCCAAGATGGGTCTGGCACCCGTTCTGGCCAATACACTGTCGCTGATGGCGCAAAAGCGCCGTCTGTTTGTTGTCCCTGCTCTTATCACCGCTCTGCGGGATCGCCTGGCAGAGGCTCGCGGTGAAGTGACAGCCGAGGTGATCTCGGCCAAGGCACTGACCAAGACCCAGAGCGAGAAGCTGGCCAAGACTTTGGCAGAGCGCGTAGGCAAAAAGATTACCATCAATGCAACCGTCGATGAAAGCATCATTGGCGGTCTCGTCGTTAAAGTGGGCTCGAAGATGATCGATAGCTCGATCCGCTCCAAGCTCAACTCCCTACAGAATGCAATGAAAGAGGTCGGATAAATGGGTATCCAAGCAGCAGAGATTTCTGCGATCCTAAAAGACCAGATCAATAATTTTGGTCAGGAAGCCGAGGTGGCTGAAATTGGTCGCGTGCTGAGCGTTGGCGATGGTATCGCCCGCGTCTACGGTCTCGACAATGTTCAGGCTGGTGAAATGGTCGAATTCCCTGGCGGAATTATGGGCATGGCGCTGAACTTGGAGGCCGATAACGTAGGTATCGTTATCTTTGGCTCCGACCGCGACATTAAAGAAGGTGACACAGTCAAGCGCACCAACTCGATCGTGGACGTTCCAGTTGGCCCCGAACTGCTGGGTCGCGTTGTGGACGGTCTGGGCAACCCGCTGGACGGCAAGGGCCCGATCAACGCTGAAAAGCGTGGCGTTGCCGACGTTAAGGCCCCTGGCATTATCCCACGTAAGTCGGTGCACGAGCCAATGGCAACCGGCCTGAAATCTGTGGATGCGATGATCCCTGTTGGCCGTGGCCAGCGTGAGCTGATCATTGGTGACCGTCAGACCGGTAAAACCGCGATTGCTCTGGACACCATCCTGAACCAGAAGAGCTACAACGAAGCTGCAGGCGACGACGAGTCGAAGAAACTGTACTGCGTCTATGTTGCGATTGGTCAGAAGCGTTCGACTGTTGCTCAGCTGGTGAAAAAGCTGGAAGAGTCCGGTGCGATGGAATACTCCATTGTGGTTGCCGCGACCGCTTCCGATCCTGCCCCTCTGCAGTTCCTGGCACCCTATGCTGCCACCGCCATGGCGGAATACTTCCGCGACAGCGGCAAGCACGCTCTGATCATCTATGATGACCTGTCCAAGCAGGCTGTGGCCTATCGTCAGATGTCCCTGCTGCTGCGTCGTCCACCCGGTCGTGAAGCCTATCCTGGTGACGTTTTCTACCTGCACTCCCGTCTGCTGGAGCGTTCGGCGAAACTGAACGAAGATTACGGTTCCGGCTCGCTGACCGCGCTGCCCGTGATTGAAACCCAGGGTGGTGACGTTTCCGCCTTTATTCCAACCAACGTGATCTCGATCACCGACGGCCAGATCTTCCTGGAAACCGAACTGTTCTACCAGGGTATCCGTCCTGCTGTGAACACCGGTCTGTCGGTTTCGCGCGTTGGCTCCTCGGCTCAGACCAAAGCGATGTCTTCGGTCGCTGGTCCGGTGAAACTGTCGCTGGCTCAGTACCGCGAAATGGCTGCCTTTGCGCAGTTCGGCTCCGATCTCGACGCCGCCACCCAGCAGCTGCTGAACCGTGGTGCCCGTCTGACCGAGCTGATGAAACAGCCTCAGTACTCGCCACTGACCAACTCCGAAATCGTCTGCATGATCTTCGCGGGCACCAACGGCTACCTCGACAAGATCGACGTCAAGGAAGTTGGTCGCTACGAGGCTGGTCTGCTGGCGCATCTGCGCAGCAAGCACGCTGACCTGCTCGAATGGATCTCTGTTGAGGATCCCAAGATCAAGGGCGATGCCGCAGATAAAGTCAAAGCAGCGCTGGACGCATTCGCCGCTGATTTCGCGTAAGGGGATAGGGCAATGCCAAATCTCAAGGACCTGAAAAACAGGATCGCGAGTGTCAAAAGCACTCGTAAGATCACTAAGGCCATGCAAATGGTGGCCGCGGCGAAACTTCGCCGCGCCCAGGAAGCTGCCGAAGACTCCCGTCCCTACACCCAGCGCTTCAACGCTGTGATGGCAGGGCTGGCGGCTTCGGTTGGTGGCAGCGATTCAGCGCCTAAGCTGCTTCGCGGCACCGGCAGCGACCAGGTTCAGCTGCTTGTCGTCATGACCTCCGAGCGGGGGCTGTGCGGCGGCTTCAACAGCAACATCTCCAAGCTGGCGCGCCAAAAGGCGAGCGAGCTGAAGGCTGCTGGCAAGACGGTCAAGGTTTTGACCGTTGGCAAAAAAGGTCGCGACGCGCTGCGTCGTGACTTGGGCGATGATTTCATCGGCCATGTGGACCTGAGCGAAGTCAAGCGCATCGGCTATGCCAATGCACAGGGCATTGCCAAGGACATCCTGACCCGCTTTGACGCCGGTGAGTTCGACGTTGCAACGATCTTCTATGCGGAGTTCGTCAATGTTGTGACCCAGAAACCGCAAGCGCAGCAGATCATTCCGGCCTCCTACGAGGGCGGTGAAGCTGAAGCAAGCACCTCGGCCGTTTACGACTACGAGCCCAGCGAAGAGGCCATTCTGGCTGACCTGCTGCCCCGTGGCGTTGCGACCCAGATCTTCTCGGCGCTGCTGGAAAATGGTGCATCCGAACAGGGTGCCCGGATGAGCGCGATGGACAACGCCACCCGTAACGCTGGTGAGATGATCGACAAGCTGACAATCGAGTTCAACCGCTCGCGTCAGGCCGTCATCACCAACGAGCTGATTGAAATCATTTCGGGCGCTGAGGCGCTCTAAGAGACAACCGGAGACAAACACATGGCAAACGCAAAAGGCAAAATCACGCAGGTGATTGGCGCCGTTGTGGACGTGCAGTTCGAGGATGCCCTGCCGGAAATCCTCAATGCTGTAATCACCGACAACAATGGTAAGAAACTGGTTCTCGAAGTTGCCCAGCACCTGGGTGAGAACACCGTTCGTACCATCGCTATGGACGCAACCGAAGGTCTGGTTCGCGGCCAGGACGTGACCGACACCGGCGCGCCCATCGCGGTTCCAGTTGGCAACGCCACCCTGGGTCGTATCCTCAACGTTATCGGCGAGCCCGTTGACGAAAAAGGCGACGTAGACGCAACCGACACCCGTCCGATCCACGGCGATGCGCCTGCTTTTGACGAGCAGTCCACCGCAACCGAGATCCTGACCACCGGCATCAAGGTTATCGACCTGCTGGCCCCCTACACCAAGGGTGGTAAAATTGGTCTGTTCGGCGGTGCCGGCGTTGGTAAAACCGTTCTGATCATGGAACTGATCAACAACATCGCGAAGGTGCACTCGGGTGTGTCCGTGTTCGCCGGTGTTGGTGAGCGGACCCGTGAAGGCAACGACCTTTACCACGAGATGATCGAATCCGGCGTTATCGTTCCTGATAACCTGGTCGACTCGAAAATTGCGCTGGTCTACGGCCAGATGAACGAGCCTCCCGGTGCGCGTATGCGGGTTGCTCTGTCGGGTCTGACCCTGGCGGAACAGTTCCGTGACGATACCGGTTCTGACGTTCTGTTCTTCGTCGACAACATCTTCCGCTTTACTCAGGCGGGTTCCGAGGTTTCGGCTCTATTGGGTCGTATTCCTTCGGCGGTGGGCTACCAGCCAACCCTGGCCACCGACATGGGTGCGATGCAGGAGCGGATCTCCTCGACCAAAAACGGTTCG
Source organism: Phaeobacter sp. 11ANDIMAR09 (assembly GCF_001294455.1). Lineage (GTDB taxonomy): Bacteria > Pseudomonadota > Alphaproteobacteria > Rhodobacterales > Rhodobacteraceae > Pseudophaeobacter. The sequence goes on along the minus strand of NZ_LIKT01000003.1, from coordinate 211,365 downwards.
ATTACTTCGGTTCAGGCCGTTTACGTTCCTGCGGATGACCTTACTGACCCTGCGCCTGCGACCTCGTTTGCGCACCTGGATGCGACCACCGTTCTGGATCGTGCGATCTCGGAAAAAGGTATCTACCCTGCGGTTGACCCCCTGGGTTCGACATCGCGTCTGCTGGATCCACTGGTTATCGGTGACGAGCACTACAAGGTTGCCACCGACGTTCAGCAGATCCTTCAGCGTTACAAGTCGCTGCAGGACATCATCGCAATTCTCGGTATGGACGAACTGTCCGAAGACGACAAACTGGCCGTGGCCCGTGCGCGTAAGATCGAACGCTTCCTGTCCCAGCCGTTCGACGTTGCGAAGGTCTTCACCGGTTCCGACGGTGTTCAGGTACCTCTGGAAGACACCATCGCATCGTTCAAAGCCGTTGTGGCTGGCGAATACGATCACCTCCCCGAAGGCGCCTTCTACATGGTTGGCGGCATCGACGAAGTGATCGCAAAAGCCGAGAAAATGGCTGCTGAAGCGGCCTAAGGAGGGCCCTGATGGCTGATACCATGCAATTTGACCTCGTTAGCCCGGAGCGCAGCCTTGCTTCGCTCCAGGTGAACGCGGTGCAGATCCCCGGCGCGGAGGGTGACATGACGGCGATGCCGATGCATGCACCCACCATCACCACCCTGCGTCCGGGTGTCCTGCGGGTTGAAAGCTCGCAAGGCAACTCGGAGTATGTGGTTACTGGCGGTTTTGCTGAAATCAGCGCCGAGGCTCTCTCGGTCCTGGCTGAAAAAGCAATCCCAATGGATGAGATGACCCGTGCCCATCTGGACGAGCTGATCGAAGAGGCTCGCACCATGTACAAGACCGCTCAGGAAGACGAGCAGCCCCACGACATCGTCGAGGAAGCTGCCAAACTCCTGGCGGACATGGAGGCCCTGGGCACCCACATGAGCCTGTAAAGGCCCCTGTGCGTACGCCTGGTGTGACCTTTCATGAATAGGCCGGCCCCTTTGATCGAGGGGGCCGGTTTTCTTTTTTGAATCTTTTAGCCTTTGCGGTGTAACCTGTGTTTTCCAGCTAAGTTTTCAGCGGGACAGGGCTAGCAAGATGATTTGGAACGACGAGTAATGCAGAGACTACGCAACCCCCGTACCGGCGTGGATCAGGGCGATCTGGTGCTGTTCTCCGAGTTCGACAGTGGTGGCAGCATGTGGACCGGGGAGGGCGCTCGTGAGCGCCGCAAACTGGTGCGTTTCAAAGAGGCCTATCGTCGCCCGCCTGCCGTGCAGGTCTCGATCTCGCTCTGGGATATGGACACCAATGCTGCCATCCGAGCCGAATTGGTGGCGGAGAACATCACCACAACAGGTTTTGAAGTGGTGTTCCGCACCTGGGGCGACAGCCGCATCGCCCGCCTGCGCGCCGCCTGGATTGCCATGGGCGAGCTGCCCTTTGACGATGATTGGGATGATGTGGATTGAGGTTCGCGGTTTTGGGGCCTGCGTAAACCCACTCGGCTGTCTCTGAGGGCTTGTGTTATCGCCAGCGTCAGCTAAGCGGACAATGCGCCATTTCGCTGCGGCTGCGCCAATGACAGCTTTAGGAAAAACAGGTAATCAAATACGGTCGTTTATGCATAAGCGGTGGCGACTTCTTCACTTGAAGTATCAGCATTTCAACCCTATTTTCGACGAGAGATTCAGAGGTCGGCGTTAACGACTTTGGGTATCGCTATTGGAGATGTTGGGGCGTGTCTGTTCACCCTCTGGGCCTGCATTGATTGGTTGTTCAGCCTTAAAGTGCTAAAGGAGGGTTTCATGGAAGCAACGTTTAAAACTGGTGTGAATGCTCTCGCGGTTCTGTGGGCCTAGTTGGGTGAGCAGCCACGCCATCTGCAAGATGATAGTTTAGTGCCCAAAGCCTGAGCCGGTAGACCGCGAGGGGGCGGTGCGAGTCCGTCCCCCCACACCATTGTTTAGCACATGCTGAAGGTTTCAGCGGTAACACCAGAGGCACCGAGCTTATTGCAACCCTCTAAAAAAACTCAAGATGCGAGGCGTTACATTTGCGAGCAATTGCGCTATTCAGGCGTGGAACTTTTTTGCAGTCCTTTACTGATAGATCAACTAACAGAGCAAAGCCAATCTACGGGAATCTTTGCCATCTTAGATTTAATCGTGCTCATACAAAGACACCGTGAGACCAATTTTGTCGACTGGCCAAAAGGGCCGAGAAAGCCAGGTCAATTCCAGAAACCGCCTTTGAAAGGTTTATGGAAAGCTCACACTGTTCCACAAGGTCTTGGAGACTTCGCGCATAACTTACTGCGCGAAGCAGATCAGAGGTGGTTTGAAAAGAAATTCGATGGGTTATCCGCAGATCACGCTGGTGGTGTTTTTGATGAGCATCTCGCTGGAAAATTAGCCAACCTTGCAGTCATCCAAGGGATCACCAATCGAGGGAGGCGCAATAACCTGACTTCGGGTCATTGGTTGATCTTTTCCGAAACGCCGTTTGGGGCGTTCTACCTTTGCCGAGCGCATCACGAAGAAGATGATAGATTGATATTCGATAGAGTTCGAAAGGCAGCCGAAGTCTTCCCGAATGCTGCGTTCCCTTTTGATACTCTATCGTGACGGCCTGTTGCACGGTTCGTTGTTCTGTAGAAACAGCGAGCACTGGCTACGGTTAGAGTCGCGTGCAAAAAACTTAGGTCAAAACCTCCCTGCCAAAATGTTGGTTTTTGGCTACTTCTTAAATAAACCAGACCTTCATGCTTGGCGCAGCATCGGTATTTTTGGGCTCATTGCTGACTTGAAGTGAAAGCTGTGCCCCTGCGGCATTGCCACCAATCTGGACACAAAAAGGCCCCGGCAGAGTGCTGCGCGGGGCCTTTGTGATGGGTCTGAACCGGGCTAAACGCCGTTTGAGTAGAGAGACTCGTAGATTGGCACCAAGGTCTTGTCCTCAAACAGCGAGGACACTGAGGTGCCGTGCCAGATATTCAGGATCGCCTGGGTGAACAGCGGTGCGGTGGGCAGCACACGGATATTGGGGGTGTTGAGGATCTCTTCGGTGGGCTGAATGGAATCGGTCAGCACCAACGATTTCATCACCGAGTTGGAGACGCGCTCAACCGCTGGGCCGCTCATCACGCCGTGGGTGATATAAGCGTGGACCTCTTTGGCGCCATTGTCCAGCAGCACCTGCGCGGCCTTGCATAGGGTGCCGGCTGTGTCGCACATATCGTCGATGATCAGGCAGATCTTGTCCTGAACATTGCCGATGACGGTCATCTCAGCCACTTCGCCGGCTTTTTCACGGCGTTTGTCGACGATCGACAGCGGTGCGTTGATGCGTTTGGCTAGCTCGCGGGCGCGGGCAACGCCTCCCACATCGGGGGAGACCACCATCAGCTCATCCATCTGGCCCTTGAACTGGTTTTTCACATCCAGTGCAAAGATCGGTGAGGCATAGAGGTTGTCCACCGGAATATCAAAGAAGCCCTGGATCTGAGCGGCATGCAGATCCATGGTCAGGACGCGCTCGATCCCTGCACCGGTCAGCATATTGGCCACCAGCTTTGAGGAGATCGGCGTGCGGGCCTTGGTGCGGCGGTCCTGGCGGGCATAGCCAAAGTAGGGGATCACCGCAGTAATACGTTGCGCGGAGGAGCGGCGCAGAGCATCGGAGATGATCAAGAGCTCCATCAGGTTGTCATTTGCCGGATTGGAGGTCGGCTGGATGATAAACATATCCTCGCCGCGCACGTTCTCGTAGACCTCGACAAAGATCTCGCCGTCGTTGAAGCGTTCAACGCGGGCATCAACCAGACCTTGGTCGACACCGCGGTGCATGCTCATACGGCGGGCAATGGAGTTGGCGAGCGGGAGGTTTGCGTTCCCAGCGATAAGCTTGGGTTCGTTCAAGGTCGGCATTGGCTGATATCCCCGGCAGCAATGGCTATGTGACAGATTCGTGATCTTGCTCACCGCTTAACATGTGCGTAGCTTTCAGCCTAGTTCTAAGCGGGAGAAAACCAAAAATGGCCACCATTGATTACTACTTTTCGACGCTGTCCCCCTATGCATACCTGGCCGGAACCCGGTTGGAAGCTGTGGCGACGCGACAGAATGCCCAGATTAACTACAAACCGCTGGATATCATGGCGCTGTTTGGCCGCACCGGCGGCACCTCTCCCAAGGAACGTCACGTCTCGCGGCAGGAGTATCGCTTGATCGAACTGGAACGGCAGGCGACAAAACTGGGTATGGAGATGAACCTGAAACCAGCGCATTGGCCGACCAATGCCGCGCCCTCTTCCTATGCGATCCTCGCGGCGCAGAGCGCTGGCGGTGGTGATGTGGGGGCCTTGGTGCATGGGCTGCTGCGGGCGGTCTGGGCCGAGGAGCGCGATATTGCTCAGGACGATGTGATCAAGTCCTGCCTCGAGAGCGCCGGCTTTGACGTCGCACTGGCGGATAGCGGGCTCCTGGCCGGCGCGGAGAAATATGCGCAAAACCTCGAGGATGCGGTCAAGGCGGGTGTCTTTGGCGCGCCGTTCTATGTCACGGATGATGGGGCACGGTTCTGGGGCCAAGACAGGATCGAAGATCTGGAGCAGCATCTGGCGGGGTAAATCCGGTCAGAATAGCGCAGGCACTGTTGGCCCACGAGGCGGGCCGGGGAAAAAGGGTGAGAAATGAAGGATGGCAGTTTGAGCGCAGTTTTTTCCCGCACATTTGGAGCGGGGCCGCGCCGGGTCTTGGCTGTACATTGCTCGCTTGCGCATTCAGGTGCCTGGCGCGGGCTGGGCGATATTCTGAAAGATGAGGTCACCCTCAGGGGGTTTGACATGTTGTCCCATGGGCGCAGCCCGGATTGGGACGGGCGCGGCGATTTTCAGACCCGTAACGTCGAGGCCGGTCTGGCTTTGCTAGACAGCGAAGCAAGCGCGGTCGATCTGATCGGTCATTCCTTTGGCGCGACGGTGGCGCTGCGTATGGCGCAGGCCCGCCCTGATAAGATCCGAAGCTTGGTGCTGATTGAGCCGGTTCTGTTTGCCGTGACCCGGTTGGAAGCGCCGGAATTGCAAGCGGCCCTGGAAGAAGAGGAAGCGCCGTTTAATGATCTATTGCGCGCTGGTGAGGTTGAGCAGGCCACGCGCCTGTTCAATCGCATGTGGGGCACAGGTAAGCCGAAATGGGCGGATATGCCGGAGCAGGCACGGGCCTCCATGGTGCGCGGAATGAAAGCTGTGCCAATGAGTTTTGAAGCGCTCTATCTGGATGACAAAGGCCTGTTGAAGCCCGGCGCGCTGGATCCGGTGGCTATGCCTGTTTTGTTATTGAGTGGAGGTGCCAGCCAGCCGGTCATGTCACTGATCAACGAAGGGTTGGCGCGACGCATGCCGCGGGCGAACACGCGGGTGGTGCCAGAGGCGGGGCATATGCTGCCCATTACCCATGCTGGGGTGACCGCGAAAATTCTGGACCAGTTCTGGGGTGGAAAGGAATAGGGGGCGCTGCCCCCCTGCGCCCTATCGGGCCCAGCCCCCCGGAATATTTTGGGAAAGGTGAAAGCCGGGGGAGAGGTGCTGGGGTTCTGGGCGGCTCAGGTAATCAGAGCCAGAAACTGATCGATCTGGTCCCGGCCAATTGCCCAGTCGCAAACAAAACGCGCGGCGACTTTCTCATTGGGGTCCCCCTCTAAAGGGCCATCCCAGAGGTGGTAAGCGGCCCCTGCATCAAACAGGCGCTGATGGGAGGCGCGGGGCAGGGTGGCAAAGATCATATTGGCCTGGGGCTCATGCAGGAAAGGGGCATCGGCGCGGCGCAGACCTTCAGCGAGATAGGCGCAGTTCTGATTGGCCTTGATCGCGTTATCGCGCCACAACTCATCGGTGAGATAGGCCAGCATCTGGGCGGAGAGATAGCGATGTTTGGAGAAGAGGTGGCCGCCGCGTTTGCGCCGCAGCTCGAACTCCCAGGCCTTTTGGGGATCAAAGAAAATGACGGCCTCTACCCCGAGAAGGCCGTTCTTGGTGCCGCCGAAGGAGAGCGCATCAATGCCGCTCTTCCAGGTCATTTCCGCCGGGGTGCAGTCCAGCGCCACCATGGCATTGGCAAAGCGGGCGCCATCCATATGCAGGGGCAGGCCGAATTCGGCGGTCACGGCTGACAGCTCTTGCAGCTCGGCCAGGCTGTAGAGGGTGCCGCGTTCGGTCACCTGGGTGAGCGAGACCGGGCCGCGTTGGGGGCCATGGACGCCGCGGGTTTCCTCTTTGGCGATGGTGGCGCGCAGGGCGTCTGGCGTCATTTTGTCGTCAAAACCGGGCGCGCCGGGGACCAGGGTCAGCTTGGCGCCGCCGGTGTAGAATTCCGGCGCGTTGCACTCATCCTCGTGGATATGGGCCGTGGGAGTGCAAAAGATGGTTTCAAAGGGCTGGCAGAGCGTCGAAAGCGCCAGCACATTTGCGGCTGTCCCCGTGGCCACCAGAAAGACAGCTGCCTCAGGGGCCTCAAAGATGTCGCGAATGCGTCTGGTCACCTCTTCCATTTCGGCATCGGCACCATAGCCCATGGCATAGCCTGCGTTGGCCTCTGCCAGAGCGGCCAATACCTGCGGCGGCACTGGGCCGGAATTGTCAGAGGCAAAAAACATCAGATAGGCTCCTCGATGATATGGTCTTCCCAGTCTTCTTCGGGGGTGTCAAATTCAGAAACCGTCCAGCCGCGTACAGTCACGCCGGCGGCATGGGGGCTGTTTGGGTCGCCGGTCAGCAGGGGGTGCCACTGGGGCAGGGGCTTGCCCTCCCAGAGCAGGCGGTAAGCACAGGTCTGCGGCATCCAATAGGCGTGACTGTCCAGGTTGTCGGGTTTCAACACGATACATTCGGGGATGAACTGGTGGCGGTTTTGATAATGGGCGCAGTGGCAGGTCTGGTCGTCGAGCAGGCGGCAGGCCACGCGGGTCAGGGCGACTTCACCGCTGTCCTCATCTTCCAGCTTGTTGAGGCAACATTTGCCACAGCCATCACAGAGGGCTTCCCATTCCTGTTGATTGAGTTTGTCGAGCGGCTTTTTTTCCCAGAACCGGGGCGACAGGCCTTTGCGGTCGATGCCATCGCTCATGTCCGGGTCCGTTCTGGCGCTTGTTCTTCAGCCGCGAGAATATCCCGGGCGCGGTCGCAATCGGCATTCATCTGGGCGATCAGGGCTTCCAGCCCGTCGAATTTCATCTCGGGGCGCAGATAGTCCACCAGGGCGACCGAGAGGGTGGCCCCATAGAGATTGCCGGTGAAATCAAACAAGAAGGTTTCGATATTGGGGTGGGAGCCGTCAAACATGGGGCGAACCCCAACAGAAGCCGCGCCTTGGTAGCTGCCTTGATGAGGCCCATCCAGCACATCCACCAGCACTGCATAGACGCCAAAGGCCGGCGGATGCAGCCCGTCGATGGACATATTGGCGGTGGGAAAGCCCAGATCCCGGCCGCGCTGCTCGCCGCCGATGACCTCGCCTTCAATCCGGTGCCAATGGCTGAGCATGGCCGCGGCATCACGGGGGCGCCCTTGGCTGAGCGCTGTGCGGATGGCGGTGGAGGACACCGTATCGTCGGAATGTTCCATCAGGGGCGCAATGGTGACGCCAAACCCCATCTCGGCGCCAAAACGTTGGAGATCCTCGGCGGTGCCACTGCGTCCCTTGCCAAAGCAGAAGTCGGCGCCGACCACCACATGGGCCAGACCCAGGCCCTCCGATATGACTTTGCGGGCAAAGTCTTCGGGGGGGAGGCCGGAGAGGGCGGCATTGAAGTTCAGCTGATAGAGCCGTTCAACCCCCAGCTTTTCCAATCGCGAGGCGCGGGCCTCGGGCGACATCAGGCGAAAAGGGGGGGCGTCGGGTGCAAAGAAGGCGCGTGGGTGCGGTTCAAAGGTCATGACGCCCAGCGGGGCCGCGGGGGCAGCCGCACGGGCCAGGTCGATGACCGACTGGTGGCCACGGTGGACGCCGTCAAAGTTGCCGATCGCGACGCTGGCGCCACGGTCTTGCTCTTCTACAAATTGATAGTCTCGGATGATGCGCATACCGCCTGCCTAGCGCTCCGCACAGGGGCTTGCAAGTCTCGGCGTTGCGGAAGTTTGCAGGAGGCAGGATCCACCTCCTGTATGGTCCCGAAAGGAGGCTAGTCGAACTTGCGCGAGGGGGCCATGACCATGGCTTCGCCAACCAAAACCTTTTTGCCATCCACCATGCAGCGGCAATCCAATTTAACCCGGCGCTTGTCGATGACGATATCGGTCACTTCGACCTCTGCCAGCACCAGATCACCAGGGCGGACCGGCGCGAGGAATTTCAGCGATTGGCTCATGTAGATGGTGCCGTGACCGGGCAGCTGCTCACCAATGACGGCAGAGATCAGGCCAGCCGTCAGCATGCCATGGGCGATACGGCCCTGGAAAATGGTATCCTGGGCGTAATCGTCATCCAGATGCACCGGGTTGCGATCGGTGGAGACCTGGCTGAACATTTCGATGTCCTCGTCGGTGATCACCTTGCGGACATAGCGCGTCATACCCATTTCGATGTCTTCGATGCAGATGGTTCCGCGTGGCATGTTGTCCAACATTTGATCCTCCATCAGATCTCCCCTTTCGAGGCTGGCAAGAAATTTTCGAGCTCTAGCGCTCGAGTTCTGGCAACTTTATTACTTTGCAGGTGCAGAAAATCAAGAGGTTTCTAAAGGGAATTCTGTGATTGAAATTCACGCGCACCCTGGCGTTGGGCACAAAAACACCGGCACAGATGGATCTGGTGCCGGTGTTTGATTTTCTTTCAATGTGTTGAAAGTATTAAAAAATTACCCTAGCGCAGGAAGCCGATGCTAAAGGTGGGAGCCGATCCTTCCTGGGCGAGGTATTCTGCAAGCGCCTCTGCGTCTGGCTGGACCGATGTTTTTGTCTCACTGGCTGCCAGTCCACCGGTGATGAAGAGGGAATCGATCCCCTCGCCCATAGCGCCGGCGATATCTGTGTGCGGGCCGTCCCCGATTGCCAGAATATCGCCATCAGCGATGTCGTTGCCCAGTTCGGCCAGGCGGCGGCGGGCCAGATCATAGATCGGTGGATGGGGCTTGCCAAAATAGAGGCTCTCGCCGCCCATTTCGGTATAGAGCCGCGCCAGGGCGCCAGCGCACCATTCCCGGGTTTCCCCCCGGTCGACAATGATGTCTGGGTTGGCGCAGAGCAGTTTCATGCCCTTTTGCTTGGCGAACAGGAAATCGGCCCGGTTCACATCCGGATCGGCCATGGTGTCAAAGGGTCCGCAGCAGACGATGCCCTCGGCCTCGGCCAGGGGAACACGGGTGATTTCAACCGGATCATGGATGACGTGAAGCGGCTCAAAAAAGCCGGCATCGCGCTGCCATTCGCCCATGAAATAGACCTTGTTGCCAACGGCGCCGGTAAACATGGCCGAGCGCGCAGAATCGCCCGAGGTGGCGATGGTGTCATAGGCGTCATCGGGCACACCAAACTGTGTCAGCTGGGCGGCGACGCCCGCGCGTGGCTTTGGCGAATTGGTGACCAGGACCACGATGCCGCCGCGCTGGCGGTAAGCCTGTAGCGCGGCAACAGCCTCGGGGTAGGCGGTGATCCCGTTGTGGACGCAGCCCCACAGATCGACAAACAGCGCGCGATACCGGTCGGAGACCTCGGACAGGGATTGGATGATCTGGGACATGGGCTGACCTTTGAGACGGGAAGCGAGTTACCTGCTGCTATGCCAAACTGGGGGGGATTTGGCCAGTCTCTCTTGCTGAGCTGTGGCGGCAAGGCCCAAATGCCAATCTAGGGTTGTGGACTGACCCAGGGAAAAACTTGACGCTGTACCGTGAACGGGTCATCAATTCCGAGATTCTCAAGAGGTAAATTGATGAAAAACCTGACTTTAAAGATCGCCACTCTGGGGCTGTGCTTTGGGGTGACTGCCTGTGGTACCACCTACCAGTTGCCCGAAATTAGCCCAGATCAGACGGCTCAGGCGTCGCATATCTTTGCACAAGCTTCAGCAGAACCGGCCAGGGCAAACCTGTCGAACGCGGCCGCCGAACGACGGTTTCGGCGTGTGGCAGCACGGATTGAACCGGTTGGGCGCAGCTATTGTGAAACCCTGACCAAGGACACAGCGGGCAGCAATTGCGCGGTCGACATTGCCATTGATCGCCAGATGGAAGACCGCAACGCCTATTTCACTTATCGCGAAGGCCAGCCAATCATCCGCGTCTCCTTGCCTCTGGTCAAAGACACCAGAAACGACGATGAGCTGGCCTTTGTCTTGGGACATGAATATGGGCATCTGATTGGCAAACACACGGAAAAACAAAAGCAACAGGCCATTGCTGGCGCGCTTATCGTCGGGGTGATTGCTGGGGCAGTGACCGCTGATTCCGGTGTTTTTGACAGTGGGATTGTGGAAGCTGGGGTCGGGATCGGCGCTGCCGTCGGCACCTATGCCTATTCCCAGAGCTTTGAGCTGGAAAGCGACACATTGGGTACCCGTATTGCCGATGCCGCTGGCTATGATGCGGTGGAAGGCGCCAAATACTTTGCCAAGCCCGAGGACGCACGCACCACCGCCGGGAAGCTGTCCTTTTGGGGCACACATCCGCCGGATGCCAAACGGCTGGCAACTGTTTTGGCCACAGCGGATCAAATCGAAGCAAATGTTGGCTTGCAGCGGGTAGAGTGACCGCCGCCAAAACGATCAAAGAGAAAGGGCGCCCGAGGGCGCCCTTTGTTGTTTCCAAGCTGTTACTGAGGAAGCTCAGCACGCTGCGGATCAGACCTTGAGGTTGGGAATGATTTGCTTTTTGCGGCTCATGATGCCGGGCAGGACAACAGCGTCACCTTCGACACTGGCGTCAAAGCTCTTTTCAGCGACGGTTTTGACCAGGTCGTTGGGCACCAGCAGGGTGGCCTCTTCGTTCAGGATGTCGACGACAAACAGCAGCACCTGATCAACGCCATCTTCGCTGGCAACGGTGGTCATGGTTTCCATCAGGCTGGCCTTGCGGTCCAAAACCACGCCAGGCGCGGTGGTTTCCAGAACCGAGACGCGGAACTTGGTGCCCTCAACCGCGTATTCCTTACTATCCATACGCAGCAGCTCTGCGTCAGAGAAGGACGAGACGTCGGATTTGGCAGCGAACATATCAGCAGCATAGGCGGCGATATCGATGCCCAGTTCCGCGGCCAGCTTTTCAGCGACGGCGCGGTCGTGATCGGTGGTGGTGGGCGAGCGGAACTCGAGCGTGTCGGACAGGATGCAGGTCAGGGCAGCGCCTTTGACGGCCTCAGGCATCTTGGCCATGTCGTCACCGATCAGATCATTCATGATGGTGGCGGTGCAGGCGAGGGAGCGGATGGTGATGTCGATGGGGCCTTTGGTTTCCAACCCGCCAACCAGTTTGTGGTGGTCGATGATGGCCTGAACATCGGCGCCATTGATATTGGCGGGCAGCTCGGCAGGGTTGTTGGTGTCAACAATGACAACCGCCTGATCGTCCACCACATCAGCGATGATTTCCGGCTTGTCCAGGTTCCAGCGCTGCAGCATGAAAGCGGCTTCGGTATTGGGCTCACCCAGCAGTTTGGCTTCGGCAGCGACACCTTTGATCTCGTTCAGGTACCAGGCCCAGATGATCGGGGAGCCGGTCGAATCGGTGTCGGGAGATTTATGGCCAAAAACTTGGACGGTCATGATGCTATCCTATGAACAAAACGGGAGTTTGCGCGCCTTATAGCAGGGAGAAATCACTTGTCACCCCACCAGAGCTGCAATGCGGCAATGTGGTTGCTGCAGGGCGATCCTGGCTGGGGAGCGTGAGGCCCGGGTCCTGGCGGTCAAAATGCGGCGCGTGTCAGCCTATATCCCTGTTGCTGCAACAGGTTGAGCACGCCGGTTTCCCCGGGCAGATGCAGGGCGCCTACGGCCAGCACCAGCCTGTCGCCGGGGGTGCCCTCGATCACCGGGATCCAGGCCCGGTTGCGGCGCACCAGCACCAGGTCCATGGAATGCGCCCAGAGCCGTTTGGCCTCTTCCGGGGCAAAGGCCTCGCTTTGGTAGAAACGGCGTTCGATCTGGGCAAGGTATTGCCAAGACTGTTCCTCAAAATAGCTGTGAGTCAGGGTGACATATTCATCCGTCCCCTGTCCGGCCAGGCTGAGCGTGAGCCGCATCTGGCGGATCTGTTCCTCCAGTGGATCGGCGTTCAGCGCCTGGATGATGGTCATCGAATCCTCCAGCGAAGACATGGGCGTTTCTGTCGCTGTAGCGGCGTTTTGCAAGCGTTTGTCCAGGCCCAGCTCCTTGGATTGGGTGGATTTCAGGCAGGGTGGCGCCGACATGGATAGCCCCAGAAACCAGGGGCGCATTTTGGCAGCCATCCAGGCGGGCAGCCCATGTTCCTGGGCCAGGGTTGAAAGCGCGGCCCAGTCCTCGGCAGGCAGCCGGTCAATCAAGGTGGGGCCTTCGGTGATGAACATCAGCTCGGGCGAAGCGCCAAGGCGTTTTTGCAACGCTATTTCGTCGTCAGGGGTGATTTCCAGCAAGAGATGCTCGGCATCGTCGAGCACCGGGCTCAGGCGCGCAAAGACTGCATCCATGCGCGGATCATTAAAGTGCATGGTTCCGATCACATGGATCTTGCGGCTCCCGCGTTGGGCGATCCAATGATTGCCTTCGACAAAGGGGGTATGGGCGATCCTGGCCTCGATCCAGTTGTGATCTTTGGGCGTCAGCCCGGCGCGTAGATCAGTGCCAGTGCAGGCTGCCTGTGCCCAGAGGGGCAGCAGCAAAAACAGAATAGAAACAATAAGACGCATGATCTCTCCGACAAAATCTATGGGGTGGGCGGTGGGCGCAGGGCCGGGCTATTGAAAGGTGGCGGGCTCAAGCGCATAGCCCTGCTGTTTCAGCAAGTTCAGTATCCCCTCCTTGCCAGGAAGATGGGCGGCCCCAACGGCGATCACAGCACGTTGTTCTTTGATCCGCTGAATAGTTTTCATCCAGCCTTTGTTGCGCCATCCCAGAATGTTGCTGTGAAACACCTGATCCAACCGGGTGAGCTCGCGAGAAGAAACATTGATAAATTGGCTGGCGAGGCGCGGCTTCAGAAGGAAAGACTGCCAGACGCTTTCATCAAAATAGGCCTCGACGGCTGTTGCACTCTCCGGTGCATCTGACAGCACCAGGGCCACTTCGTTCTCGAGGATACGGACCTGATCCCGCAGTGGGGTGCGGCCCAGGGCTTTAAAACCGGTGGCCGCTGTCTCCAGCCCACCGGTGGGGATGCCTTTGCGTATGGCAAAGCGTTCGATCCGTTCGTCCAGCCCGCGCCGCAACCCAAAACCAATTGGGCGACAGCCGCCGGGAACCAAAAAGAAATGTACGGCCCAGGGTTGCATGTGTTGGATGAGATTCATGTTGACATTTGACCTGGTGGCAAAGCGTTCAAACTGTTTCCAGCCCTGCGGGGTCATGAGCTGCTGCAGGCTGCGCCCCGGAGGCAGTAAAAAGAGCTCAGGGTTTACCTTGATTTGGCCCTGGACCTTGTCCATTTCCGTTCGGGTGACTTCGAAATATACCGCATCGGCCTTGGCAATGACCGGGCGCAGGCGGCGCATGACCCGGGCCAGACGGCTGTCGCCACTATGCATGGTGCCAATGATATGCAGGCTCTGGCCGTCCTTGCGGGCAATCCAATGGTTGCCCGTGGAATAGGGCGTGGCCGCCATTTGCCGATCCAGCCAGGCGGCCTCGCTTGGCGGCAGATGATCGCGCATGTCAAATCCGCGACAGGCCGCACTGGCTGCATGGGCGCTGAGCAAGGCCACAAACAGAAATGAAAACAGGCGGATCATAGGCTTGGCCTCATAAGATTCGATGGGCAAGGCTAGGGGGCTGCACTGGACAAATGCAAGGCGTTACCTCTCCTGCAGGGCGAGGAGCGTTGCGGCTCTTTCGCAGGCCTTCTGCTTGAAAAGCCCTATGCAACCTGCCAAGCATCCAAAATGGACCGCGAAGATCAGTTATATCCGCCGGTGAAGGCTTTGCTGCAGGCCCAGGGCTATGAGGTCAAGGGCGAGATCGGGGCCGCCGATGTGATGGCACGGCGCGGCGATGAGGATCCGGTCATTGTTGAGTTGAAGCTGCGCTTTTCGCTGTCGCTGTTTCATCAGGCTATCGCTCGCCAATCGGTCACGGACCTTGTGTATATTGCGGTGCCACGGCCCAAGGGGCGGCAGGCCAAACGGATGCTCAAGGAAAACCTGGCCCTGTGCCGGAGGTTAGCTCTCGGGCTGATTACCGTGCTGCCAGATGGGCGTTGCGAGGTGCAGTGCGACCCTGGCCCCTATGCGCCGCGCAAATCCAAAAAGCGCCAGCAAAGACTGTTGCGTGAGTTTGAAAAACTACAAGGTGACCCCAATGCAGGTGGCGCCACACGTCATGGTATCGTCACCGCTTATCGCCAGGATGCGCTGCGCTGCGCCGCTCATCTGGCCGAAGCGGGCGCCACCAAAGGGTCAGAGGTCGCCAAGGCCACCGGGGTTGGCCGCGCCACCACGCTGATGGCCTCAAATCACTATGGCTGGTTCGAGCGGGTCGAAAAAGGCATTTACCAACTGACCGAGGCAGGCAGTGACGGGCTGAAACATTGGGCCTATAGCTGGGAGCCAAAGGCCGGGCAGGCTGCCAACGAAGGGCTGGAGTGAGGGGCTGAAGGCCCGGCACGCCCTTTATTCGTCCAATTGCTAAAATTTTCTTTCCCATTTTGGTTGACTCACGCGCGAGTGCTGCCTAGCTATTCGTCCGTTAGCACTCATCAGGTGTGAGTGATAACGCCCTCTGCGGGGAGCAGGGGGAGACAGAGATAACAACCTTTGAGCCTTATAAGGAGCTGCAAAGATGGCATTGAAACCACTCCACGATCGCGTGCTGGTTCGTCGTACCGAAAGCGAAGAAAAAACTGCTGGCGGTCTGATCATTCCTGAATCCGCCAAAGAAAAGCCCAGCGAAGGCCAGGTCGTCGCAACCGGCGAAGGCGCACGCAAGGACAACGGTGAGCTGATCGCAATGGCTGTTAAAGCTGGCGACACCATCCTGTTCGGCAAATGGTCCGGCACCGAAGTCACCGTCGACGGCGAAGAGCTGCTGATGATGAAAGAAAGCGACATCATGGGCATCATCGAGTAAGCCACCGGGATTTCCCAACTGGCTTCTCTGATTCCAAATATCGCTAAAAAACACAGATTTTCTCGAGGAGAATAAAACATGGCTGCTAAGGACGTCAAATTCGACACCGATGCCCGCAACCGTATGCTCGCCGGCGTAAACGTACTGGCTGACGCGGTTAAAGTGACCCTGGGCCCCAAAGGCCGTAACGTGGTTCTGGACAAATCTTTTGGCGCACCGCGCATCACCAAAGATGGTGTTTCCGTTGCCAAAGAGATCGAGCTGGAAGACAAGTTCGAAAACATGGGCGCCCAGATGGTGAAGGAAGTTGCTTCCCGCACCAACGACGAAGCAGGCGACGGCACCACCACTGCCACCGTTCTGGCTCAGGCGATTGTCAAAGAAGGTCTGAAGCAGGTTGCTGCTGGCCTGAACCCAATGGATCTGAAGCGCGGCATCGACCTGGCAACTGCCAAAGTCGTTGAAGGCATCAAAGCCTCTGCCCGTGACGTAAAAGACTCTGCAGAAGTTGCACAGGTTGGCACCATCTCCGCCAACGGCGAAGAAGCAATTGGCCAGCAGATTGCAGACGCGATGCAGAAAGTCGGCAACGAGGGTGTTATCACCGTCGAAGAAAACAAAGGCCTGGAAACAGAGACCGATGTTGTTGAAGGCATGCAGTTCGACCGCGGCTACCTGAGCCCCTATTTCGTGACTAATGCTGACAAGATGATCGCAGATCTCGAAGACTGCATGATCCTGCTGCACGAAAAGAAACTGTCCTCGCTGCAGTCCATGGTTCCACTGCTGGAGCAGGTGATCCAGTCGCAGAAGCCACTGCTGATCATTGCTGAAGATGTTGAAGGCGAAGCCCTGGCAACTCTGGTTGTGAACAAACTGCGTGGCGGTCTGAAAATTGCTGCTGTTAAAGCCCCTGGTTTCGGCGATCGCCGCAAAGCCATGCTGCAGGACATCGCGATCCTGACCGGTGGCCAGGTGATCTCCGAAGATCTGGGCATGAAGCTCGAGTCCGTCACCATGGACATGCTGGGCACCGCCAAGAAGGTCGAAATCACCAAAGACGAAACCACCATCGTTGACGGTGCGGGTTCCAAGGCCGAGATCGAAGCCCGCGTTGGCCAGATCCGCGCTCAGATCGAAGAAACCACGTCCGACTACGACCGTGAAAAACTGCAAGAGCGCGTTGCCAAACTGGCCGGCGGTGTTGCTGTTATCCGCGTTGGCGGCATGACCGAAGTTGAAGTGAAAGAGCGCAAAGACCGCGTTGACGATGCACTGAACGCGACCCGCGCGGCCGTACAGGAAGGCGTCATCGTTGGTGGTGGTGTTGCTCTGGTTCAGGCTGGTAAAGCCCTGGCCACTCTGGAAGGTGCCAATGCTGACCAGAACGCTGGTATCGTCATCGTGCGCAAAGCCATCGAAGCGCCTCTGCGTCAGATCGCTGAGAACGCCGGTGTTGACGGTGCGGTTGTTGCTGGCAAAGTGCGCGAAAGCGACGACACCAGCTTTGGCTTCAACGCTCAGACCGAAGAATATGGTGACATGTTTGCCTTTGGTGTGATCGACCCTGCCAAAGTGGCACGTACCGCGCTGGAAGATGCGGCCTCGATTGCAGGCCTGCTGATCACCACCGAAGCCATGGTTGCAGACAAGCCTTCGAAAGACGGCGGCGCAGCCGGCGGCGGCATGCCCGACATGGGCGGCATGGGCGGCATGGGCGGCATGATGTAAGCATCAGCCATCCTACCGGATGAATTTGGGGTCGCCTTTGGGCGGCCCCTTTTTGTTGTTAGAGAAGAGTGGCCCGCTTTGCGCGCCTGCCTCCGGCGGGAATATTTTTGGGAAAGGTGATGGGGAGGGCGTGAGATGGTGGTTGGACCGGACTATTCGACGGATATCAAAGATGCACAGTTCGATGAGGTTGAGGCGCTGTTGTGCGCGGCCTTCCCAATGGATGCGGAAGCGCGTCTGGTGCGGCAGCTGCGCGCCGATGGCGATATGCTGGTTGAAATTCAAAAACCCTGGGAGGGGAGAATCGGTGGTTACTACGCTTTGAGCCGGATGCAGGCACCCGAAGGTTGGGCTTGTCTTGCGCCAATGGCGGTGCAGCCTGAGTGGCAGGGCGGTCGGTTGGCCGAGCGAAATCCCAATATGGACGTCGGTGGCTCAAAGGACGAAATGTATCGCAGCCCTTGGCGCTTTGGCACCAGGATGCTGCAGGAACTGGCAGCCATGTATGAAATCCCGCTTGAGCGATTGCCTGCCAATGTCCCCAAGACAATTGTAGTTCTGGGACAGCCGTCGTTCTACAGCCGCTATGGCTTTAGCCTGGAACGGGCGCAGAAATTGCAAAGCCCTTATCCGCTGGAATGCACGCTGATCCTGCGACATGGCGATGATGTGCCAGAGGCAGAGCTGATCTTTCCTGCTGCTTTCTCGAAATTGTGATGGCTGTCCCCTGCTCCAATGGATTAGCCCTCTTGGCTGGTGGTTGCTCTGTGGCTGCACATGCGATAGCGACGGGAAACGCTCTTTTCTGCGCCGATAGCCTCGGCCCAATCGAGGCCTGATGATGCAGCTTCTCCTTTTTGTGGTTCTTGTCTTGATTGCTTTTGCAGGAAATTCGGTTTTGGGCCGAATGGCCATCAGCTGGGGATATATGGATGCACTGGGCTTTGGCCTTTTGCGGCTGATTTCAGGGGCTGCCATGTTGGTTGCCCTGAGCCTGTTGCGCCGGGGCTCTTTACGTCAGCCTTGGGGTGACAGCCTAAAAGGTGGCGCGGCGCTGACACTCTATATGATAGGTTTTTGCCTGGCATACCAAGGGCTTGATGCTGGGCTTGGGGCCTTGATCCTGTTTGGGGTTGTGCAAATTGCGATGTTTGGCTGGGGTGCCGCGACAGGCACGCCCCCCAGTCTTGGCCAGATACTGGGCGCCGGGGTGGCCTTTGCCGGGTTGGCCTATGTAATCTGGCCGCACGAGAGCCTGCAGGTCTCACCTGGGGATGCGGCTTTGATGGCCGTGAGCGGGCTGGGCTGGGCGGCCTATAGTCTGATCGGGCGCGGTGTGCGCGATCCGCTGGGGGCCAGCGCGGTGAACTTTCTCTGTGCCTCCGGGATGATGCTGCCCTTTGTCTGGGTCTTGCAGGGCGGCGGGCTGGTGACATGGCCGGGGATCTCTTTGGCGGTGCTTTCTGGTGCGGTGACCTCGGGGTTGGGCTATGCGCTGTGGTATCAGGTTCTGCCTCGCCTTCAGCCCACAGTGGCGGCGACCATTCAACTGAGCGTGCCGGTTCTGGCCGTCCTTGGTGGGGTGGTTTTTCTGGCCGAGCCTGTCGGGCTCCGGCTGGTGCTGGGGGGCTCGGGCGTATTGGCCGGCATTGCGCTGGTGATCTGGGCGCCAAATCGCAGCTAAAGGGGGTTTTCTCGCGGCACTGCAAATTCTATCTGAAGGGGATGAGAAACCTGACCAGATTTTTTGCTTTTGTGGCTTGGGGGCTGCTCCCCAGTTTCGCCGCAGCCGATTGTGTTGTGCTGTTGCATGGGCTGGCGCGTTCTGAGACCTCCTTTGTGGTGATGGAGCAGGTCCTGCGAAAGCAGGGCTATGAGGTGCTGCGGCCGGGCTATGAGTCGACCGAATTTCCCGTAACCCAGCTGGCCGATCAGGTTTTGCCCGCAGCTGTTGCCGCCTGCCAGGGCAAGGGGACGATCCATTTTGTCACCCATTCTATGGGAGGGATCCTGCTGCGCCACTATCTGAAGGAAGCGGCGCATCGCCCGGCGCAGCTGGGACGCACGGTCATGTTGGGGCCGCCCAATAGGGGCAGTGAGCTGGTGGACGAGCTGGGCGATTGGGCAATCTTTGGTATGATCAACGGCCCTGCGGGGCAAAGCCTGGGAACCGGGCCGCAGAGCCTGCCCAGACAGTTGCCACCTGCGGATTTCCCGCTGGGCATCATTGCTGGAAGCCAATCCATCAGCCCGGTGTTTTCGGCGCTCATCCCCGGTGTGGATGACGGGAAGGTCTCGGTTGAGAGCACCCGCCTTGACGGGATGCAGGATCACCTGGTGCTGCCGGTGACCCATACATTTATGATGAATGATCCCTTGGTTATTGCCCAGGTTGTCGCCTTTCTCAAAGAGGGCAGGTTCGATCAGAGCATCACCTGGATGGATGCGTTAAATAATGCCATCGCTGGCAGCTGTATCGGTGCGGATTGCGGCTATGGTTTGACGATAGAAAAGCAGCAGGAGCCTATGCGCCAATGACTTCGCTTGAATTGACCCTCCAGGGGGGGGATGTGCTGACTCCAGAGGGGCTGCGCCGGAACGGCGAGATTGCCTTTGGGGCTGGGGCTGTCTTGGCGCAGCCACAGGGGCGGGCTGTGGATCTTTCGGGCTATCTCATTGTGCCGGGAATTATTGACCCCCATGGCGACGGGTTTGAACGCCATCTGGCGCCGCGGCGGGGCGCAATGAAGCAGATGGGTGAGGGGGTCGTTGCCACCGAGGCAGAGCTTGCCGCAAATGGCATGACCACAGCGGTATTGGCGCAGTTTTACAGCTGGGAAGGGGGGCTGCGCGCCCCGGATTACGCAGGCCAGGTTTTTGACGCGGTGGCCGAGGTGCGGGGGGATTTGGTCACGGATCTCTTGCCTCAGCTCAGATTTGAAACGCATATGCTGGAGCACTATGCCGAGCTGCCACAGAGGATTGCGGACTGGGGGCTGTCCTATATCGTCTTCAACGATCACCTGCCGCATGACCGTCTGGCCCAGGGCAAAAAGCCGCCGCGTCTGATCGGCCAGGCGCTGAAGGCCGGACGCAACCCGGATCGGCATTTTGAGATGCTTTTGGAGATGCATCGCCGCAGCTCTGAGGTGCCCGCAGCGCTGGAGATCTTGTGCCAGCAGCTACGGGCCAAGGGGCTGCGGATTGGCAGTCATGATGATCAAACCGCCCACGATCGCGCCATTTGGCGTGCGCGCGGGGCTGAGATCAGCGAGTTTCCCGAAACTCAGGAAGCTGCAGAGGCCGCGCGCGCGGGGGGAGACTACATCATTCTGGGGGCTCCAAATGTGGTGCGCGGCGGCTCGCACAAAGGCAATGCCTCGGCGCTGGATTTGATTGCCATGGGGCTGTGTGATGCGCTGGCCTCAGATTACCACTACCCCAGCCCACGCCGGGCTGCCCTGATGCTGGCCCGTTCGGGGGTATTGGATCTGTCAACGGCCTGGGGTCTGGTCTCGTCGGGTCCGGCGCGGCTGTTGGGGTTGGACGATCGCGGCGATTTTACTCCCGGCAAGCGCGCCGACATGGTGATCCTGGATCAGGCGAGCGAACGGGTGGCTGCGACCCTGTCAGGCGGACGGGTGAGCTATATGTCTGGTGAAATTGCGACTCGGTTCATGGGGTGAGGCATGAAGACAGCTTTGAGGATAGCAATAGGATGTATAGCCATCTCTGCGGTCCTTTGCTGGGGGATTTCCATTCTCGCGGCGCTTTTTTCACAAGGATATGTGCTGAAAACGAAAGCCGATTCTGGGCAGTACTTTCTTTACCTCAGGGTCGGACGAGAGCCCGCAACTTGGGTGGATACAACTGCTTTGCGCTATTGGTTTGAGACAACTTTGGATGTGGTTTCTATGGGAACCACGTTTAGTGCGCTTGCTGGTGCATCGTCTACTATTTGTGGCGCGAGTGCCGAATATCTCAGGGAACGTGGGAAGGTTCTGATTAAACCGTATAACTTGCCGCCCAAAGCGCGCGCTCTCATTTGAATGCGCGCGCTTGAAGATTGATAGAGTGGGCTGCCAGAGTTACTTTTGGGGCCGTGTAATTCGGTTCACATGGGCCATCTTGCGGCCCGGCTTGGCTTCGGCCTTGCCGTATAGATGCAGGGCACAGTCGCGCTCTTTCGCCAGCTCGGGCAGGCGGTCCATGTCATCGCCGATAAGGTTTTCCATGACCACATCTGAATGGCGCTGGCCGTCGCCCAAAGGCCAGCCGGCAACTGCACGAATGTGTTGTTCGAACTGGTCAACCGCGCAGCCGTTCTGGGTCCAATGGCCAGAATTATGCACGCGTGGCGCGATTTCATTGACCACCAGCCCCTGTGGGGTGACAAAAAGCTCGACTCCCAGAACGCCAACATAGTCCAGCGCGTTCAGGATCTTGGCAGCCAAGAGCACTGCGTCCATGCGTTGGCTGGCGCTGAGGCGCGCAGGCACGGTGGTGGTGTGCAGGATGCCGTCACGGTGGACGTTTTCACCGGGATCATAACAGGCGACTTCACCGGTTGTGCCGCGGGCGGCAATCACTGACACTTCATGGCTGAAGGTCACAAAACCCTCCAGAACCGAAGGGGCGCCTGCCATTGCGGTCAGGGCCTCTTCAGCCTGATCCGCCGCCATGATCCGTGCCTGGCCCTTACCATCATAGCCAAAGCGCCGGGTTTTCAGGATTGCCGGAGTGCCGATCTCTGCCAAAGCGGCCTCTAGGCTGGCGGCATCGGTGATATCGGCAAATGGCGCGATTTGCAGACCAAGGCTTTGCAGGAAGTTCTTTTCTGTCAACCGGTCCTGACTGATGCGCAGGGCTTCGCGGCCCGGGCGAATGGGGCCATGGGCTTCGATGATGTCCAGGGCCGCCGTGGGGATGTTTTCGAACTCATAGGTGATCACATCGACAGAATTGGCAAAGGCAAGCAGGGCCGCGCTGTCCTCATAGCCTGCGGTGGTCACTTGATCAGCGACCTGGCCCGCTGGAGGGGTGGCGCCGGGTTCAAAGATATGGGTCTTGAAGCCCAGACGGGAGGCCGCAACGGAGAGCATGCGGCCCAGCTGGCCGCCGCCGAGGATCCCAATTGTGGCGCCGGTTTTCAGGGCTTCAGTCATCGACGGGCTCCTCAGGGATCGAGGCCGAGAGCGCCGCGCGCCAGGCGTCCAGACGTTTGGCCAGGGCCGCGTCCTGCAGGGCCAAAATGCCAGCGGCCATCAGCCCGGCATTGGCCGCACCGGCGGCGCCGATGGCCATGGTCGCGACCGGGAAGCCCTTGGGCATCTGCACAATGGAATAGAGCGAGTCGACCCCCGAAAGCGCCCGGGTCTGAACCGGAACCCCCACAACAGGCACCCGGGTTTTGGAGGCCACCATGCCGGGCAGATGCGCGGCTCCACCCGCCCCTGCGATAATCACCTGCAATCCGCGCTCTGCTGCCGATTTTCCGTATGACCACAAGCGGTCGGGGGTGCGGTGCGCCGAGACAATCTTGGCTTCATAGGGAACGCCGAGCTCATCCAGGAGCGTGGCGGCCTCTTTCAGTGTTGGCCAGTCGGACTGGCTGCCCATGATGATGCCGACTTTGATGTCGCTGGGGGTGTTTGGCATGTGATTTGTCCTGTCATGCCGCAGTCTCCGCAGGGGAGGGCTGCTGGGGTGGAAGGAGACGCGCACTATAGTCAAACTTGCCAGTGGCGCAATGCGACAATGCTACGAGATCGTGGTCGCGGTACTCGCCCGGCCAGGATGCCAGTAGCGGTCATCTGCCAGACCCAAAGGCACGCAAAGGGCGCCCGCCATCTCTGACGCTGCGCAGGAGAGCGGTTTGGGTGCTGAAAGGTGCAGGCCCGACTGCGGTGCCGCTCAGGCGATAATGTCTGGGGTCAGCCGGTCTTCGATCTGGGCGATCTTGTCTTTCAGTCCCAGTTTCTGCTTTTTCAACCGCCGGATGGTGAGCTGATCGCTGGTGCCGCGTTCCTGCAGGGCGATGATGGCTTCATCCAGATCCCGGTGCTGTCTGCGAAACACTTCCAGTTCCACTTTGAGAACCTCATCGGTTTTCATGGAAATATCGACAGATGCATTCATGGGCGACTCAAAATATGAAAGGCTGCGGGTCGGGTTCAAGATACTTCTTTAACGGCTTTTCCGCTAGACCTAGCAGCCATAGTCTTGAGAATTCGAGGAAAGTTCCCATATTCTAAACAGGCAGTTGCCGCAACGGGACTGCTGATCAACGTCGCTTTGCAGTAAAAGGACGAAACACGTGACGAAACTCACTCTGGGCTCTTACCCGCATATGCTCGGGTTCGAACAGCTAGAACGCCTTCTTGAACGCTCGGCCAAATCCGGCAACGAGGGCTATCCGCCTTATAATATTGAACAAACCTCCGACTTTTCCTATCGGATCACCCTCGCTGTTGCAGGGTTCGCAGAGGCGGATCTTGCCATCACGATCGAGGATCGCCAGTTGGTGATCCGGGGACGGCAGGGCGATGACAGTGAGGGGCGGGTTTTTCTGCACCGAGGAATCGCTGCGCGCCAATTCCAGCGCATGTTTGTGCTGGCTGATGGTGTCGAGGTTGGCGAGGCAGTGATGGAAAACGGATTGTTGCACGTTGACCTCACTCGGTCGCGTCCTGAAACCGTGGTTCAGACAATCAATATCAGAAAGGGTTGAAAGAGATGCACACTCCAGTTGATACGCCGAGCTTTGGCAATTCCGGCCCACGCATCGTTTACGTCAAAACGATTGCTGTTGAGGACTTGCCAGAGGATATGCAGGCCAGCGCCCAGGGACGCGACCATCTTTATGCGGTGCATGATGCCGAGGGCGAGCAGCTCGCCCTGGTGGCAGACCGCAAGCTGGCCTTTGTTCTGGCACGGCAAAATGATTTCTCTCCGGTTGCCGTGCATTGACTCCGCTTCCCTATGCGCACTCTTGATGGTCAATAGAGAGCATAGGGGCGCCTGACCTATGATGTGCAGGTGGTTCACCCGGTGATCAAACTTGGTTAGACTTCCTGCAAATAATTTCTGAGGGCAGGGTGGATGAGCAGATTTGATTTTGACTGGGTCGACGCCTTCTCAGACAGGGCCTTTGGCGGCAATGGCTGCGCCGTGGTCCATGAGGGCGCGCATCTTCCCGTCGAGACCTGTACGGCCTATGTCCGCGAGACCTCCCTGGTCGAATGTACCTTCACCGGTCCTTCGGAGCTGGCAGATATTCGGGTGCGCTATTTCCTGGCCAGTCGCGAGATTCCCTTTGCCGGCCATCCCACCATTGCAACAGTTGCCGCGCTGCGGGATCGCGGGCTGATCGGTGACGGAGAGATCCGCTTGGAGACCGGGGCGGGGATCGTTCCGGTCACGGTTGCAGGTGAGCGCATCGAAATGACCCAGATCGCACCAGAATTTGGCCCTGCGGCGGATCCCGCTCTGGTCGCGGCCGCGATTTCATTACCCGTCGAGGCCATCCAGGGGATACCGCAAAGGGTTTCCACCGGCTTGCCCTTTTGCATCACGGTGCTAAAGCACCAGGCGGACTTGGCTCGAGCACGGCTGGATCTGTCGGCTTTGGCGACCCTGGGGGAATCGTTGGGCGCTGATGGCGTTGACATGATGGAGCCCTTTTTGGTGACCCTGCAGGGGGCCACAGAGATGGGGGATACCTACTCCCGGCTTTTGATGGCACCGCCCAGCCCACCCGAAGATCCCTTTACCGGTTCAGCCACCGGGGCCATGGCGGCCTATTTGTGGCGGCACGGCCTCATGCCAAAGGACAGATTTACCGCCGAGCAGGGGCATGGCATGGGCCGGCCGGGCATGGCGCAGGTCAGTCGGATTGGTCCCTGTGACAATATCCAGGGCATCAAGGTTGCGGGACAGGGCTTTGTTTTGATGCGCGGCTCAGTTGACCTGCCGGATCAAAGCTGATCTCAGACCCCAACCAAAAACGGAATCCTGTGCCAATGACGCCCTCTGAGCCCGCAGCCATGACAGAGCCTGCAATTGCAATCCTGCCCTATGGCGGCAAACTGGGCAAAGCCCTGGCTGAACGGCCGCTGTCAGAGATGGAATGGCCTTTGGGATGCCCGGAACGCCTGCTTGGAAAGCGGGTCAGGGATATGGCGGCCGAGGATCATTTGATCGTCTTTGCCAAACGGGCGATGCATATTCAGTCGCATGGTAGCTGCCCGGCGCATCTGTCGATGATCGTGGCCGAGCCCAAGATCATGTCGGCGGATCATCATCACATTCTCAGGCTCAGCGCGCGGAGGTTTTTCCGGGTTTTTACCTATGATCCACAGCTTTTGGCGCACCTGCCCAATGGCCTGATGCTGCCCTATGGCACCACCTGGGTGCCGGAGTGGGAGCGGCTGCAAATCACTAAAACCAAAGAACTTTCCCTGATTGCCTCGGCCAAAAAGGATCATCCGGGGCACAAGCTGCGCCATCAAATTGTCGCCCATCTGCAGGCGCAGAGGCCAGAGGCAGAGATCCTTGGCCGGGGCTACCAGCCTTTTGACAAAAAATCGGACGGCCTGGCCCCCTATCGCTATTCGGTGGTGATCGAAAACGTGCAGGAGCCGAATTACTTTTCCGAAAAACTGATCGATGCGATTCTATGTGAAACCGTGCCGCTGTATTGGGGGTGTCCCAATATCGCGGACTTCTTTGCAGGTGAGGGCATCATACAGTGTCACGATCAGCAGGAGCTTGAGGCGGCCCTAAAGCAGATCGGCCCTGAGGACTATGCGCGTCGCCTGCCAGCGCTCCGAGAGCTGAAACAGGCAGCTGTGCACTATGGCGATCTGTCTTTGCGCGCGGCGCGAACTCTTCGCGACAGTCTCTGACCCGCTCTGCCTTTGTCTAATTGTCTGCCGTTTTGCCCGAAAGCTCTGCGAAGCTGAGGCACTGAGGCAAGTGGTCAAGCGGTGCCAAGGCCAGCACATGAAAAGGCCCGCCCCTTGGAAAAGGGCGGGCCTGAATTTGTGACGGGGCTGCTGTCTCGCGTTCAGATCAACCTGCGATCAGACCCATGTTTTCCAGCTTGAGCAGAACCTGATGCGCGCAGTTGTCGACCTCAACATTTTCGGTCTCAACGCTCAGCTCGGGGCTGGCAGGCACGTCATAGGGGTCAGAGATCCCGGTGAATTCCTTGATCTTGCCTTCGCGGGCCAGCTTGTACAGACCCTTACGGTCGCGGCGCTCGCATTCTTCGATCGAGGTGGCAACATGGATTTCGACAAAGGCACCAAATTGCTCCACATCTTCACGCACGGCGCGACGGGTGGTGGCATAGGGCGCAATGGGCGCGCAGATGGCGATGCCACCGTTTTTGGTGATTTCCGAGGCCACATAGCCGATACGGCGAATGTTGAGATCGCGGTGCTCTTTTGAGAACCCCAGTTCGGAGCTAAGGTTTTTACGCACGATGTCACCATCCAGCAGGGTCACGGGGCGGCCGCCCATTTCCATCAGCTTGACCATCAAAGCATTGGCAATGGTGGATTTGCCGGAGCCCGAGAAACCTGTGAAGAAGACGGTGAAGCCCTGCTTGGAGCGTGGTGGCTTGGTTTTGCGCAGCTCGGCGACAACTTCGGGGAAAGAGAACCACTCAGGGATTTCCAGACCTTCGGCCAGGCGGCGGCGCAGCTCGGTGCCCGAAATGTTGAGGATGGTGACATCATCCTTGTCTTCGATCTCGTCGATAGCTTCATATTGGGCGCGTTCCGAGACCCAAACCATATGTTTGAAGTCGACCATTTCGATACCCATTTCTTCCTCATGGGTGCGGAACAGGTCTTGGGCATCATAGGGGCCATAGAAGTCTTCACCGGCAGAGTTTTTGCCGGGGCCTGCGTGGTCGCGGCCAACGATGAAATGGGTGCAGCCGTGGTTTTTGCGGATCAAACCATGCCAGACGGCCTCGCGGGGGCCGGCCATACGCATTGCCAGGTTCAAGAGGCTCATCGAGGTGGTGGAGGCAGGGTATTTGTCCAAAACCGCCTCGTAGCAACGGACGCGGGTAAAGTGGTCAACATCGCCGGGTTTGGTCATGCCAACAACGGGGTGAATCAGCAGGTTGGCCTGGGCTTCCCGCGCGGCGCGGAAGGTCAGCTCCTGATGGGCGCGGTGCAGGGGGTTGCGGGTCTGGAAGGCCACAACTTTGCGCCAGCCCAGCTTGCGGAAATAGGCGCGCATTTCGTTTGGAGTGTCGCGGCGGGCGCGGAAATCATAGTGCACAGGCTGCTGGATGCCGGTTACCGGGCCGCCGAGGTAGACCTTGCCGGCTTGGTTGTGCAGATAGTTGACTGCGGGGTGGGCATCATCGTCGGCGCCAAAGACTTTTTCGGCTTCACGCGATTTGTTGGGCACCCAGTTATCGGTGACGGTCATGGTGGCCAGGATTACGCCTTCCTGATCACGCAGGGCGATGTCCTCACCGGCTTCCAGGCTGGCGGCAAAGTCTTCGGAGACATCCAGAGTGATTGGCATAGGCCAGAGGGAACCATCCGCAAGGCGCATGTTTTCAACAACGCCATCATAGTCTTCCTTGGACAGGAAGCCTTTCAGCGGGTTGAAGCCGCCGTTCATCAAGAGTTCCAGATCGCAAATCTGGCGCGGTGTCAGGTCGTGGCTTTTCAGCTCGCCGGCCTCGACTTTCAGTTTTTGAGCGGAGTCATAAGAGACGTAGAGCTCGGGGATGGGGGCCAGATTGTTCTGCATTGGATGAGTCCTGTGTTTAATGTGTGGCAGGCCGCTTGCTGTACCAGTGAGTTCCGCATGGAGCGCGTTGTACTCAGCGAGCTTGCGGGAAAGGAATTGATCGGCGAGGCGGCGCTTTTCTGAAGCGCCCCGGCGGGTCAATGTGTAGGCATAGCGTTGCCGTTTATCCGGGCCGGGGCGGTCGCTAATTGTGATCAGACCGGCCTCGGCGGCTGCGCGCAGTTGAGTGTTGAGCCCGCCCAAAGAGATCCCCAGCGCAGCAGCGGTAGCGCGCTGCGAGGCTTCCGGCTCCAGATCGAACTGGCGCAGGAGGCGGAAGAGCAGATCTTCCTCATCTGGGTTTGGGTTTGTTTCAGGCGAAGGCATGGTTGATTTTCAATATGTGTTCATGAGTGAACACATCTCATAAATTGCTGCAAATGCAAAGTCAAATTTTTCTAGAATCCGCGCAAACCGTCCCCAGTTGCGGGACAGGATGCCCGCTGGACCGAGTTTGTCCATCCTGATGAAACAGCGTATCACACAGGCCGGGAAAACCGGAACTTTGGACCAAAACAGGGTAAAACTTAGGGAGGGGGGTCAGGTTGCTCGGCCAGAGGTCGCGGGTGCAAAGGTGGTGACCTCGGGATCCGTCTGGGGTGTCAGCATGCCCTCCAGCGTTGCGGCCTGGGCGACGGGCAGGGCGCGGACCGGGTGGTCCACACCGCGCAGGGTGAAATCCTGCATCATCCCCAGTGGCGCCGATAGGCCTGCCGCCTGGATCACCAATTCGGAGATCAGCAGTTCAACCCCCAGATCCTTGGTCTTGGCCTCTAAGCGGCTGGCCGCATTCACAGCTGAGCCGATCAGGGTGCGGGGGGCATTCTCGGTGGTGCCAATTTCGCCTAGAACCACGGTGCCAGTGTGCAGACCCATGCCGATGTGGACTGGGTCTTCGCCTTCGGAAGCAAGCAGCCTGTTAAACCGCGCCAGAGCCACGCCGATATTGCAGGCAGCGGCAATCCCGGCCTGCGCCGAATGCTCCGGCTCGTCCATCTCAAATAGGGCGAGCAGCCCATCTCCCATGTATTTGTCCACGGTGCCTCCAGCCTTAGTGATTTCGGGCACTATTGCGTCAAAAAACCTGTTCAGCAGAAAGACGATGTCATAGGGCAGCAGTCCAGCAGAGCGGGCGGTGAAGCCGCGAATGTCCAAAAACAGCACCGCGATGGTTTTTTCGACTCCCTGCGCCGAATGCACCTGGCGGCGCCCCTTGGGCTGATAGACCCGTTGAATGGAGAGCGAGGTGCTGGGCCGGATTTGGCAGGCCAGGCGGACATTTTCTCGGGCCTTGATGGCCTTTAGTGTACGCGCTTCTGCCGGGCTGGGCGGTGGCAGGCCCTCCAGACCCTTGGTCACTTCGATCCGACAGGTGGTGCAGCGCCCCTTGCCGCCGCAGAGCGAGGTATGGGGAATACCGTTGAGCTGAGAGATTTCCAGCAGAGTCAGCCCGTGTTCAATCGTGATCTGGGTGCCGTTTTCATAGCGGATTTGCAGTGAGTTCCGCTTGCGAATGATCCTGCGCAAATAAAAGGTTGCCACCGCACTGCCCAGCAGAATCAGGAAGATCCAAAAGCTGAGGTTGTAGATCTCAAACAAGCGGGCAAAGCCGGTATTGTCAGGCCAGTTAAAACTGTCACGTATTACGGGGGCGTTTCCAGGGCGGCTAAAGATTGCCCAGATGCGGCGCCCTTCGGTCAAAAGACCTGCCAGTGCCAAAGTCGGCACCAGGGTCGCCAGGCCAATCATATAGGGGAGAAGCGGCCGCCACCAGCTGGTGATCCGCAGCCACATGTGCAGGCCAATACAGCCATGCACCCAGACCACCAACAGCAACAGATATTGCTGCCAGACTTCGGGGGAATTCCACATCAGCAATATGATCGAGGTCATGTCATCATCCAGCCCATGGATGTTGGAGGCATAGCTGGTGAAAACAAGATGCTGGATCAGCTGCAGAGGAATGACGAGCCCCAAGATCAGTTGCAGGCCCTGGGCCAGGCTCATGCGGAGGGTCCGACGGCTGGCCACCTGCCAGAGCGCCAGACCGATATGCACCAAGAGTGCGGAAAACAGCAGGATCTGACCCGGCGGGTGACCGGTAAGCAGCCTGCGGAACTCCTGAACCTGATACATGACCTCCGGGGAAATCAGACCTGCGGCAATGTTCAGAAAGTGAAGGAATGCGTACAGGAGCAGGAAGACACCACTAACGGTGCGACTGCGCTGAACAAAATCTCCCCGCCAGAGCACATGTGTCACGCCAAAGACCCTTTCGGTTACACACGAGCAGGGTGCCCGGATGTCTTTGGGCAGGTCAAGGCGTTTCAAACGGTAAAAAATAGGGGCTGACGACAGAGCTTGGGCTTGGTCGACCAAATCTGCCTTGGTCGACCAATTTTATTGTGTAACTGGAGCCTGTGCCGCCGGGCTTAGTCGTCCTGTTCGGCCAGAAAACGCTCCGCATCCAGCGCGGCCATGCAGCCCATGCCGGCCGAAGTAACCGCCTGGCGGTATTTGTGATCAGTCAGATCACCGGCGGCAAAGACACCAGGGACCGAGGTCTCGGTCGACCCTGGCTTGACCGAGACATAGCCGCCGTTGTGCATGTCCAACACGTCCTTCACCAGCTCGTTGGCAGGCGCATGGCCGATGGCAACAAAGACGCCCTTGCAGGGGATGTCGGTGATCTCGCCAGTTTTTACATGTTTGACCTTGATGCCTTCGACGCCCAGCGGGCTGTCGGTGCCATAGACCTCTTCCAGCTCATGGAACCACAGGGGCTCGATCTTGGGGTTTTTGAACAGGCGGTCCTGCAGGATTTTCTCCGAACGCAGCTCGTCGCGGCGGTGAACCAGTGTGACCTTGGAGGCAAAGTTGGTCAGGAACAGGGCTTCCTCCACGGCGGTGTTGCCGCCGCCAATGACCACAATTTCCTGGCCGCGGTAAAAGAAACCGTCGCAGGTGGCACAGGCCGAGACGCCAAAGCCCTTGAATTTCTCTTCCGACTCCAACCCCAACCATTTGGCGCGCGCCCCCGTGGCCAGGATCACCGCATCCGCTGTATAGGTGGTGCCGCTGTCGCCCTTGGCAGTAAAGGGGCGTTTGGACATGTCCAACGAGGTGATGATGTCGCCGACGATGTCACAGCCCATGGCGGAGGCATGTTCCTGCATCTTGATCATCAGATCAGGGCCCTGGACCTCGGTAAAGCCGGGGTAGTTTTCCACCTCGGTGGTGGTGGTCAGCTGGCCGCCGGGCTCGATGCCCTGAACCAGAACAGGTTCCAGCATGGCGCGGGCGGCATAGACACCCGCTGTATAACCGGCCGGGCCGGAGCCAATGATCAGAACCTTGGTGTGGCGCGTGTCGCTCATTTCGTATCCCCAAATCTGCAAATAAGGCTGCACATGGCGGCTTTGGCCACCGTCAGTCCCTGCATATAGCGGCAGGGCCGCGCCTCTTAAACCCCTCATGCGCTGCCTTGCCTGCGGAAAGCGCGGGCGGCTGGTCACGCTTTTGCGATTGTTCATCTCGCCCATTTTGCTGCTTGTATCCGCCTGCCGCAAAGATTATTTCGCAGCTGTGAAATAATATTGCGCAGCCCGGCGGCAGTGCTATAAGAAACGAAAATCGTCAGGAGCTTAAACCATGGTCACAACCCGTCTCGATCCGATTGATCGCAAGATACTGTCGGAATTGCAGGCCGATGGGCGCATGACCAATGTTGAGCTGGCCAAACGGGTTGGCATTTCGGCGCCGCCCTGCCTGCGTCGGGTACGTGCTCTGGAAGAGGCGGGTCTGATTGGCGGCTACCATGCCGAAGTCAACGCACGGGAACTGGGCTTTGAAGTTCAGGTCTTTGCCATGGTCGGGTTGGAAAGCCAGGCCGAAGCCGAGCTTTCCGCCTTTGAAGAGCAGTGCCGCAGTTGGCCCTTGGTGCGGGAATGCCATATGCTGAACGGCGAGGTGGATTTCATCCTGAAATGTGTCTCGCCCGATCTCAGCACCTTTCAGAGCTTTCTGACCGCGGATCTGTTGACCACGCCCAATGTGGCCAGCGTCAAGACCTCGCTTGTCATTCGGGGGGCCAAGGATGAACCTGGCGTGCCTTTTGATGTTCTGGAAGAGCGGCTTCAACGCGAGGCCTAAAGGCAACAGCCCGCAAGCGGTAAGGCGCTGCGGGCTATGGTTTGTTGGACCACCTTCAATACACCCAGAAAGCGCGGATCCTGATCCGGCGCGACCTTAGTCCCGTAGAGAGCTGTCTGTCATTGGGGCGGCGCGCGTATAGGCCAATGGGCCAAAGCCGCTGAGCGAATCCACATGGCTGAAGAGGTTGAAGTAAAGCGTCTTGATGGCATAGCTCACCAGTTTCAACGCTTCGGGACCCGGGTGATAGGTTTCAAACTCCAAGCCACCGACATTGATGACCGCATGTTCTGGCAGGCAGAGGTGGAACATATCCACCACGGTAGGCGGAGCGGTTTCAAAGATATTCATTCCATCCTGGAATTCCGCGACCAGTGTCAGCAGTTGTTCTGAGTCTGCTGCGACTCGCATATGCGGTGGCATCCGCAGCAGCCGCGCAGCAGGTCCTGCCACTACGCAGGAAGCAGGCTTTTGCAGCCCCAGACTGTCAGGCATAAAACTGGTCAGCCGATGGGCGCGGCCCTTGGCATCGCTGCGGGAGGGCACCAGACTGGTTGAGCCCTTCCAGACCAAAGGTTGACTGCCACCATCCCGGGTGACGATTTCGTCACCGGGCAACAGGTCCTCTACCGCGATCTGGCCCATGGTGGTTTCCACCAGCGAGCCACGGGTGAACGCGCAAAACGCATCTTCAAAAATCGGCAGGGCTGGGGCGATGTGGCGGGTTTCTGCAATGCTGCCATTGGGCAGCAGACTGCTCACCTCGTAGCGGCGCAGCTGCGGCTTGTTGGGCAGGCGCAGCGCGGCGGGATCCTGGAGCAACGCGCTGGCTTCAGCGGCCCTGGCAGCGGCCTGTTGCAAGGAATGAGGAAGTGTCATTGGCTCAAAACCTTTCTTGCAAACACGTCACGAATTGCAAACCCCAACCGGCAGATGGAAGGAGCGGCATGGGCCAGTGATTGGCCTGGTGATGGATCTGTGTTTTGCATCGACTTAATCTGCACAACTGTGCCTTATTGGTTATCTCTCAACGGACCAGAAAAAACGGCTCAAGAGCGATCTGGTGGCTGTTTCCGTAAAGACTGTGGCGGTCATTGACTAATAAAGGGTCACCGCAAATACGGAGGAAAAACCGGATCTCGCAGCGTCAGGGGCCTATCCGCAAAAGGGCTGATTGCGGCCGACCCGGGCTGCCTCTTGGTTTAACCTTAGGAGGCCTTGTCTAGGCGCGCTTTAGCTCTTGCGTCGTCGCTTGGCGCGATTGTGGTGCGCGACGCTGGATCAGATGCGCCTCTCTCACGGCACCACGGCTCCAGGGCATCTGCGTTGTCTCTGTTTTTGCAGCCGAAATTACCGACTTTAAAAAGCGATCTCTTGCTTTCATGGGGCCTCTCCTACCTGGGGCGAGCTGAGTTTTCCAAGCTCTGTTGACCCATTTATCGGTAATCATTGCGCCCTGAATGTGGCTTGGACGTGGAATTCTGAGATCACGCCCCAATCGCGATGTTTTCCGTGTTGGTTTAAATTCTGGCGGCACAAGTGCCTGAAATTCAATTAAAACTATTGTGACTTTTTGTGTTTGCCTGGGGTGAGCGCGAGGGAAACTGGGCAAAAAAGGTGCAGTCTTGCCCAGATTCCCCTCTACAGGGTGATGCAGGATATTAACCTTCCGTAGTCGGCTTCCCCGGCATGGGTCGTGCGACGATAGGAGTAAAACAGCTCTTCATCGCTATAGGTGCAATGGCCTGTCCACTCGGCCCGTCCCACACCGGCTTGCCGCAGCAGATGAAGGCCCAGCCCGGGCAGATCAAACTGATATCGCCCCTCGTGACCGGGGGCAAAAAAGCGGCTGTTGTCCGGGTCCTTTTGCAGGAAGTCGGCATGGAATTCCGGGCCGACTTCATAGGCGCGCTTGGAAATCGAGGGACCAATGACCGCATAGGTGTTGCGCCGATCTGCGCCCAGGTCCTCCATGGCATCGAGTGTGGCCGCTAGAATACCATCCAGAGCGCCGCGCCAACCGGCATGGGCGGCGCCAATGACTCCGGCTTTGGGGTCGGCAAAAAGCACCGGCTGGCAGTCGGCTGTCAGGATACCCAGCGCCACACCGGGGGTCTTTGTCACCATGGCATCGGCGCGGGGCCTGTCTGCTGTGGGGCCGGTAATCACGGCTACATCCGGCGAATGGATCTGATGCACCCCAACCAGGGCCGCAGCGGGGACATTCATCGCCTCGGCCACACGCGCGCGGTTCAGTGTCACGGCTTCTTGCTGGTCGCTGGAGCCCAGACCGCAGTTCAATCCCTCAAAGATCCCCGAAGAGGCGCCGCCGCGACGGGTAAAGAACCCGTGGTGCACGGAGTTCAATAGCTCGGAGGTAAGTATTTCCAGCGTCATGCATTTAATCCTGGTGGTGGAGCGGCCTCGGCCGGGGTGAGCCCCAGCACTTTGAACAGGTTTCCCATTTCCTCGGGGTGCGTCAACCGCCGATGTGCGGCAATCAGCGCTTCCAGTGCCTCTCCCTCCAGCCCCTTGGCCAGGGTGCGGGCGCGATCGGTGATGCCGAGGCGTTCGAGGAACACGCCTTGGGGGGTCACGCGACTATGGGCGCAGCCCGCCCCTGCGGCGACAGAACAGAGCACTTCAAAATCCACATGAGCCGTGAGATCGGCTTCACCCGGTGTTGCCAGCGGGTCAACGGGGGCATGGGATTTGAGCGCCTGAAGGGTGTCCCCAAGAGAGCGCCAATCGCCATAATCGATGATTAGCGCAGCGCCGCCATGAGCGGCAATGCGCTGGGCCAGGCCTGCGGTAATGGGCGCCATGACCGGGCTCATCTCCACCAGATCATCCGGTTTGGTGTCCAGCAGACGATGTTCCAGCGCAGGCTGCGGGGCCTCTGGCCCCAGCCCGAACCCGAGCGCACCGTCAATCAATCCCACGCGCTTTTCTCGCCAGCCTTCACCGTCGCGCAGAAACTGGCGAATGGGCAGGGCGTCAAAGAACTCGTTGGCCACCAGAAACAGCGGCTGTTGTGGCAGCTCATCAATGCCGTCGACCCAGGTGACCTCATAGCCCTGCAGGGTTTCTTCCTGTTGCTGTCGCAGCTGCGCCGAGGCCTCAACGAGGTAAAGCTGCAGGGCGGTATGAAAGCCGGGCACGCTCCGGGTGGCGCGCAGCAGATCCGCCATCAGGGTGCCGCGCCCGGGTCCCAGTTCGGCAAGGGTAAAGGCGGCTGGGGCCCCCTGATCCAGCCAGCATTGGGCCAGCGACAATCCGATGAGTTCGCCAAACATCTGGCTGATCTCCGGCGCGGTGATGAAATCACCCAGGGCCCCAAAGGGGACCTGGGCAGTGTAATACCCGTGTTCAGGATGCAGCAGGCATTCTGCCATATAGTCCGCCAGGCTGATTGGGCCTTCGGTCCTGATCCGGGCGGTCAGTTGTTCTGCCAAAACGGTCATATGGCCGCTTTCTGTTTGGCCGGGCGCAGGGCGAAATACAGTCCCAATGCGATCATCGGCAGCGACAGGATCTGTCCCATAGTGAGGCCATATCCTGCCATTTCCCAGGCCAGCCCGAGCGGGTTGCCGGGGGTCACAAACTGTGCATCCGGTTGGCGGAAAAATTCGACGGTGAACCGCGCCAGGCCATAGCCGGCCAGAAACACGCCGAGGTTTAGGCCTGGGTGCTGCAGGCTCTGGCGGCGCCAGGTCAGCCAGATCAGGACAAGCCCCAGGACTAGCCCTTCCATCGCTGCTTCATAGAGCTGAGAGGGGTGGCGGGCGCATATCGCGCCCAAGGCCTGGCCGCAGTCCTGCGCAGCCTGTCCGGGAAAGGCGACACCCCAGGGGAGATCGGTGGGGCGGCCCCAGAGTTCTGCGTTGATGTAGTTTGCCAATCGTCCCAACATCAACCCGGCGGGCACCGTATAGGCGACCAAATCCGCCATCTGCAGTTTGGAAATTCCATGACGCTGGGCATAGCCCCAGGCTGCGATGATGACCCCGAGGAGGCCGCCGTGAAAGGCCATGCCCCCCTGCCAAATCCGCAGAATCTCGCCGGGATGCGCCAGGTAATAGCTGGGTTGGTAGAACAAAACAAAGCCAAGCCGCCCCCCCAGAATCACCCCCAGAATGATCCAGGTCAGCAGATCTTCGACCTGTTCGGGCCGCATTGGCGCCTTTTGGCCGGGCCAGAGCGACGGCGATTTCAACGCCGCAATGGCCAGCCGCCAGGCAATCACGATGCCAATGATATAGGCTAAAGCGTACCAGCGCAGGGCAAACTCCATGCCAAACAGGGAAATCGAGAAGATCTCGGGCGAAATATCGGGGAATTGGATCATGGCTCGCATGTTGTCCTGAATGCCTTTGCTCGCAATTGAAAGTCAACGGCTTGCCCGCGACCCTTTGCGGCCCCATATAGGGGGGAAGAGTGATACGGAGAAGATGATGCAGAGCCGAAACAAGATCATGGATGACATTTCCCAGCTGATGACAAATGCGATGGGCGTGGCCCAGGGCGCAAAGGATGAAGCTGAAACTGCCATGAAGAGCCTTATGGACCGCTGGTTGGCGGACCGCGATTTTGTCACCCGGGAAGAATTTGACGCAGTCCGGGCCATGGCGCAAAAGGCACGGGAAGAAAATGAGGCCTTGAAGGCGCGCTTGGACGCGTTGGACGCCAAGGGCTGAACGATTTTTCCCGGCGAGCGCTTGGGGGGGATCAGTCGTGGGCGCATTGTTTCGTAGTCCCGCGGCAGTATTGGCTGTGAGCGGGGAATGCCTCCGGCGGGAATATTTTTAGAAAGATGAAACGGGGCCAGGCTCAAATGGTCCTGTACAGCTTTGACCTAGGCTCGGGAGAGCAGGGGCGCGCTGTCGAGGCCGTGCAGTGGCTTCCATGTCGCAGGCTGCGGGGCAGGATCGCATACCTGATGCGCGCGTGAATTTGCCGATATATTGCGGCGTGACGCCATTCGTCCACAACTTATTGAAGATATCCCCAAATAAGGGGTTGCCAGACTATGGCCCCCTTGCCACCATATCTAGTATGGAGGCGGGGATGCTCCCCGGTCCATTGACCAGAAACCTAGTTGTAGGGGGCGAAATCGGCCCAAACAGCTAGAGAGCTGAGAGGTGAGACATGGCCCTTTCCGAATTTCATCTGGACGATGACATCCACCCGATTGATATCGTCGAAAACCTGGCGGCCCACCACGACTGGGATTTTGACCGTATTGGCGATGACCAGATCGCCATGGCCGTCGAAGGTCAGTGGCGGACCTATTCCCTGACTCTGGCCTGGTCGGCCTATGAAGAGACTTTGCGGCTGGTTTGCAGTTATGAGATGGAGCCCCCCCAGGACAAGATCCCACAGCTCTATGAGTTGATCAATCTGATGAACGATCAATGCTGGGCTGGCGGATTTACCTATTGGGCTGATCATAAGGTGATGCTCTATCGCTATGGGCTTGTCCTGGCTGGCGGACAATCCGCTAGCCCGGAGCAGGTAGATGCCATGATCCATGCAGCGGTTTCAAACTGTGAGCGCTACTATCCGGCGATCCAGCTCACCACCTGGGCGGGGAGATCTCCGGGCGAAGCGATGGAGGTCGCCATCGCCGAAGCCTATGGGCGCGCCTGAAGGCTCTGAACGAAAAATTCACGCAAGAAAGACAAGCGTACGATGACAAGTGCTATTGAAACCCGTGGGCTGGTACTGCTGGGCTGCGGCAAAATGGGGTCGGCCATGTTGGCAGGCTGGCTCGAGGGAGACTTGCCAGCTTCTTCGGTCTGGGTTTTGGATCCGCATCCTTCGGAATGGCTGCAGGGGACAGGGGTGCATATCAATGCAGGTCTGCCTAGCTCGCCCGCCCTGGTGCTGATTGCGGTGAAGCCGCAGATGATGGGCGCGGCCCTGCCCGAGCTTCGGGCACTGGGCAATGGTGATACGCTGTTTGTTTCGGTTGCCGCCGGGACTTCGATTGCCAGTTTTGAGGAGATCCTCGGGGCTCAGACTCCGATTGTGCGGGCCATGCCTAATACGCCTGCGGCCATTGGCCAGGGAATCACGGCATTGATCGGCAACGCCGTGGCCAGCGCCGACAATCTGGACATGGCCGAGCGGTTGCTCAAGGCGATTGGCCAGACCGTACGGCTCGACAGCGAGGCGCAGATCGACGCGGTCACCGGGGTGAGCGGCTCAGGGCCGGCCTATGTGTTTCACCTGATCGAGACCCTGGCTCAAGCCGGAGAGGCCCAGGGACTGCCTGCGGATATGGCAATGCAATTGGCCAAGGCGACAGTTGCCGGGGCCGGGGCACTGGCCAATGTGGCGCATGAAAGCCCCAGCCAGTTGCGCATCAATGTCACCAGTCCCAATGGCACCACCCAGGCTGCGCTTGCGGTGCTGATGCAGCAAGAGACCGGCTTTCCGGACCTGTTGAACCGGGCAGTGGCGGCTGCGACCGATCGGTCAAAGGAGCTGTCGCGTGGCTGAGATTTCCTTTGACGATTTCATGAAGGTGGACATTCGTGTCGGCGAGGTCATTCGCGCCGAAGCCTACCCGGAGGCCCGCAAACCGGCGATCAAGATCTGGATCGACTTTGGCGCGGAGATCGGTGAGAAAAAAACATCGGCTCAGGTGACGGCGCATTACACGCCTGAGACATTGATCGGCAAACAGGTCCTGGCGGTGGTGAACTTCCCACCACGCCAGATCGGAAAATTCATGTCAGAAGTCCTGGTTTTGGGGCTGCCGGATGATGCGGGTGAGATCCGTCTCGTGGGGCCGGATGGGCCGGTTCCTCTGGGCGGCAGGATGCACTGATAATGAAACTGCTGATCACCCGCCCCATGACCGCAGAAGTCGAGGCCCGCGCCAGGGCGGAGTTTGACGTGGTGATCCGACCGGAGACTGCGGTGCTCAGTCGCGGGGAGATGCTGGCAGCGCTGCGGGACTTTGATCTGGTGATGCCCACTCTCGGGGACGGGTTTGACGCGGGGGTTCTTGCCGAGGTCACAGCGCCACGTTGCAGGCTTCTGGCGAATTTTGGCGTTGGCTTCAATCATATTGATGTGGCTGCGGCAGCTGCCCATGGGATTGCCGTCAGCAATACGCCGGGGGCGGTGACAGATGCGACGGCGGATATTGCCCTGACTTTGATCCTGATGTCGGCCCGCCGCGCCGCAGAGGGCGAACGCCTGGTGCGCAGCGGGGGCTGGCCCGGTTGGCATCCAACCCAGATGCTGGGCCAACATGTGACGGGCAAAAAGCTCGGGGTGATCGGCCTGGGACGCATCGGCGCTGCCATCGCTCGGCGCTGCCATTTTGGGTTTGATATGCAGGTGTTTTACACCGCCCGCAGTGAAAAATCTCCCGGATTTGCCGCCACCCCTATGGCAGATTTGAAACAGCTCGCAGCCACAGTGGATTTCCTGGTGGTGGCTGTTCCAGGTGGCGGGGATACACATCATCTGGTGGATGCTAGGGTCCTGTCGGCGATGCGGCCAACAGCGCATCTGATCAATATTGCACGCGGTGAAGTGGTGCAGCAGGAAGCGCTGATCGATACTTTGCAGAAGCGAAAGATCGCCGGAGCCGGTCTGGACGTCTATGAATTCGAGCCCGAGGTGCCACAGGCTCTGCGGGATCTGTCCAATGTGACCCTGCTGCCGCATCTGGGCACAGCGACCGAAGAGGTGCGCAGTGCCATGGGTCATATGGCCCTGGACAATATTGCCGCCTTTGTGGCGGGGCAGAAGCTGCCAAACCAGGTCTGAGAACCCCACTCAAAATCGATTTGCGGCCCAGCCTCGCGCAACGATTTTGACGAACCTGACCCTGACTTCATCTTTCTAAAAATATTCCGGGGGTAAGCGCCCTCGGCGCGAGGGGGCAGAGCCCCCTGCACCCGTTGCCAAAAACTGTTCTGACCGCAGGGGTCAGCTTCCCTCTGCCATAGCCTCACGCCAATGCCGACGGCACAATGAGACATAGCTCTCATTGCCGCCGATCTGCACCTGGTCGCCCTTGGTGATCGCCCGTCCTTGGGCGTCCTGGCGGATCACCATGGTGGCCTTTTTGCCGCAATGACAGATGGTGCGCACCTCGCGCATTTCATCAGCCAATGCCAGCAGCGCGGCAGAGCCGGGAAAGAGCTGCCCCTGAAAATCCACCCGCAGCCCGTAACACAGGACTGGCACCTTCAGATCATCCACAATCCTAGCCAGTTGCCAGACCTGGTCAGCCGTCAAAAACTGAGCCTCGTCAATAAAGATGCTGGCGAGGTCCCCCTGCGCCAGACGGGCCTGGATTTTTGCAAAGAGATCCTCGCCAGGGGAAAAGGTATCGGCCTGTTCACTGATGCCGATGCGCGAAGCGATTCTCCCCTTGCCCTCGCGGGTGTCGATCTGCGCGGTCAGCAGATAGGTGTCCATATCGTTTTCGCGGTAGTTATGCGAAGCCTGTAGCAGAACCGCCGATTTTCCAGCGTTCATGGTCGAGTAGTTGAAGTAAAGCTTTGCCATGGCCCCCCTTTAGCCTGTCTCAACACAAGGGAGCAAGGGGGCAGGTGGCCTGTCAAAACCAACTAAGGAGGGCGAAGCCCGGAGCGGGGTTCTGACCCTGGTGGGGCGGGGCTGAGATTTCTCCTCAAATCGACATGTGAAATTCTGCAGTGAAGTTGGAAAATCCATATTTTATAAATGGTTAATATGGTTGCTCATGCGTTTTCTCTGGGGGCTCACCCGGGTGGCCGGGCAAGTTCATACCCCCCCTGACACCCTGGAACTTGCGTTCTGGGGGTTGTTCGGCGGCTATTACCGACAGATCAGGAAGGGTATTCAGGCCTTAACTTTGCCCACACAAAAGCCACGGGTAAATGCATCCCATGTCAAAACCTTGCCCACTCACTAAGCAGGTTCTGAAACACCATGGAGAGCCCAATAAATATGCTCTCCGTCACTTGCTAAATCCCTGAAAAACCTTAGGGATGGTGAAATATTAGCAAATACTTTAAAACGACATCATGGGAATTTATTCCCGACCTTCCCCTTTTGGCACGGCATGGCTGGTGAGAGTTTATGGCAGAGATTGGTACCTACCTGAAAAAGCATACTGAGGCCCTGGTTAAAGATGTTGGGATCGAGGCAGCCTGCCAGATCACCGGCAAATCCAAGGCAACTTTGGGGAGATACTACTCCGACAATTCCGAGCATACCGACCGGTTCATGCCGGTTGATGCGGTGGCCAAGCTGGAACAAGAGGCCTCTTATCCGCATGTGACCTCCGCCTTGGCAGATCTGCGCAATATCACACTGTCTTACGGGGCAAAGGAAACCGCCCAGGGCGATGGTGCGACATCCCGCTCTGGTGGCGTAAATGCGGATGTGATCGCGCTCAGCCAGCGATTTGCCTTTTTGATGAGCGAGTATCAGACGGCCATCGAGGATGGGATTATCACCGTGAACGAGGCCAAGCGGCTGCTGCGGGAAACCGTTTTGCTGCAGCATGTTCTGCTGGATATGAAGCTGCATCTGGAAGAAGAGAGCGCCTGAGCGCGAAGATTTGACAGACTCGCTGCCACTGGGGGCAAAGCTGCTTTTGCATTTGGCAGCGATGACCTCAGGTACAGCCGGCTGTTCGGCGCCTCTGGACTGCGGGGATCTGATCTCGGGGCTTGATCAGGCACAGGAGCAGATTAGGCGGGTGGCTCATCACTTGGCATAGAAAAAAACCTGCGAGCCAGTGGTCCGCAGGTTTTTTGTTGTCTGATCTGGCCGATCGCCCCTATGGCTAGGCCCTTTGGTGACGCAGAATGACTGAACCGACGGAATAGCCCGCCCCAAAGGAGCAGATCAGCCCCAAATCGCCCTCATCGAGATCAGCGGAGTATTTGGAAAAGGCAATGATCGAACCGGCCGAAGAGGTATTTGCATAGTCCTGCAGAATATTGGGCTGTTCGCCCTCGGCGGGGGTGCGGCCCAGGACCTTCTTGCCAATGAAATCATTCATCGATTTGTTGGCCTGATGCAGCCAGAGCCGTTTCAACTCGGAGCTTTCAATGCCTTCATCTGCCATATGTCCGGCAATATGCTGGCTGACCATGGGCAGCACTTCCTTGAACACCTTGCGCCCATTTTGCATGAATTGCATGTCGCGCCGGTCCTTGATGCCATCCGGGCGTGAGCGCCGCAGGTAGCCGTTGTTGTTGCGGATATTGTTGGAAAAATCCGTAGCACAGCGGGTGGAGATAACTTCAAAATGATCCCCTTTCGCATCCTCAATACGCTCGAGCAGCGTGGCTGTTGCCACGTCACCAAAAATGAAATGGCAATCGCGGTCGCGCCACTCCAGATGTCCCGAGCAAATCTCAGGATTTACAACCAGTGCCGAGCGGATACTGCCAGAACGGATCATATCTGCGGCGGTTTGAATGCCAAAGGTCGCCGAAGAACAGGCGACATTCATGTCAAATGCAAAGCCCTTGATACCCAGAAGCTGTTGGATCTCGATTGCTACGGCAGGATAGGCGCGTTCCAGATTGGAGGCCGCACAGATCACCAGATCAACATCCGCAGCGGTTTTGCCCGCCTGGGCCAGGGCCTTATGCGCGGCATCAAGAGCCATTTCCGCCATGATGCCTGGCTCGTCATCCTCTCGCTGGCGCAGTTGCGGGTACATGATGTCCGGGTTCAGGATGCCCGTCTTGTCCATAACGTAGCGCTGTTCGATGCCCGAGGCCTTAAAGATGAACTCTTCCGAGGAATGCGGCATCGGCTCCATGTCACCAGCTGCAATTGCTGTGCTGTTCTCGGCGTTGACCTTGTCTGCATAGGCGTTGAAAGCCTTGACCAGTTCAGCGTTGGTAATGGTTTGGGACGGGGTGAATACCCCGGTGCCGGTGATAGCGGCTGTGTACATGACTCAGAACCTCTGGGGTTGGAAACGCTACATTTGTGACGCTTTTGTTATCAAAAGGTCAAGGTTGCCGCTTGCTTTCCCTAGGGGGAGGCGAGGGCTGAAGTGTGAAGTTCATTACATGAAAGGTTCGGGGCGTGAAGTATAGGGGAGGGAATCACGGAGATGTGTTTGAACCCAATGTCAGAACCTGTTCTCAAATCCAATGTTTCGCCGCTAGGCACGCCTGAAACGCAGGCTTTGATGGGCGTTCTTGCGCTGGTCTGGCGGATGGATGAGGCCTTTGGTCAGCAGCAGATCGCAGCTGGGCTGGGACGGTTGGAATGCTATCTTCTGATGCAGCTGGATTGTCCCCGCCGGATGGGCGAATTGGCCAAGATTCTGATGATGGTGCCCTCGACGGTGACCTCGGCGGCGGATCGTTTGGAGCAGGAGGGTTTGGCGCTGCGCGTGCGTGACAGCCAGGACCGACGTGCCTTTCAATTGCAGCTGACAGCCAAGGGCCGTAGCCTACGCAATAAGATGAAGCGGAGAGCAGGCCAGAGGTTTCGGGAAATCTGCGGGCTAAATGCTGAGGAAATTCAGCAATTCGCAAGACTAACCGGCAAAATACAAAAGAAAATATTGGGTGCTGCTGCGCAGCAGCCCAGCAAGGAGACCTAGAAGATGCACCTTTTGCAAAAGTTAGCCGTTGCGCTGGTCCCGGCTCTGGCGGGTCCTGCCTGGACCAATGCGACATTTCTCGCAACGGGGGCGGGCATTGCAGTTATGACACTTGCGCCGGCGGCGCAGGCCGAAGAGGCTTTGAAGCCGGTAAAGCTGCTGGCAACCCAATCCGGAACACAGTTGCTGGAACGGCAGTTTTTTGGTCAGGTTGCAGCCAAGCAGACGGTTGACCTGGCCTTTCAGGTGCCTGGCCAGGTGATGCGCTTCCCGGTTGCCGAAGGGTACATCGTCCCCGAGGGGCAGTTGATCGCCGAACTGGATCTGGAACCCTTTGAGCTCAGCCTGGAACAGGCGCGGCTGCAAAAAGAGCAGGCGGACAGAACCGTTACCCGGCTTGAGCGCCTCAAGGGCACGGTGAGTGAGGTCTCGATCGAGGATGCGGTTACTCAGGCGGGCTTGACCCGGGTTGCCCTGCGCAATGCGGAATATGAGCTGCGCCATGCCACGTTGAACGCACCTTTCGAGGCGCTGGTCTCCACGCGGGAAGTCGAAAACTTCACCACTGTCGCGGCGGGCACGCCGATCGTACGCCTGCATGATATGTCCGAGCTGCATATCGAATTTGATGTCCCGGAAATCCTGTTCCAACGGGCTGACCGGGGAGATGTGTTTTCGACCACTGCAGCCTTTCCCGGCAGTGATGTCAGCTATCCGCTGCAGATCCTAGAGTTCAACGCCGAAGCCAGCAATGTGGGGCAAACCTTTCAGGTGACCTTCCGGATGGATCCCCCAGAGGACCGGCAGATCTTGCCCGGCGCCTCGACCTCGGTGCGCGTTGTCGTAGATACAGGTGACTCCGCGATCAAAGTGCCCTCCACCGCGATTGTGGCCTCTCCTGACGGCGAAACCGGTGTTATGGTCTTCAGCCCCAAAGGCAGCGACGAAGGGGTGGTCAATTGGGTTGCCGTCGAAGTGGAAGCAACTCAGCATGGTGACTTTTCGATCAGTGCAGGGCTT
The DNA here is from genome assembly GCF_001294455.1 of Phaeobacter sp. 11ANDIMAR09. GTDB lineage: Bacteria > Pseudomonadota > Alphaproteobacteria > Rhodobacterales > Rhodobacteraceae > Pseudophaeobacter. The sequence continues at coordinate 166,800 of NZ_LIKT01000003.1, read as the reverse complement.
GAGGGGGGCGAAGAGATCGTCTCGACCGGTGGTGGCGCGCTGAACGACGGTCAAAAAGTCCGTCGTTTCAACGGTTTTGCGAATTGAGGTTCGGACAATGGATATTGCACGCGCGTCGATAAACCGACCACTCTATACTTGGATCATCATGTTGACGGCTCTTCTAGGCGGCATCTGGGGGTTCATGAACCTCGGGCGTCTCGAAGATCCGTCTTTTACCATCAAACAAGCGGTGGTGGTCACGGCCTATCCTGGCGCAAGCGCCGCGCAGGTTGCCCGCGAGGTGACCGAGCCACTGGAATCCGAGATTCAAAAAATGGGCGAGGTCAAAACCATCACCTCGATCAATCGCCCCGGCAGCTCGCTGATCGAAGTCGAGATGCATGATACCTATGATGGCACCGAATTGCCTGCGGTCTGGACGGAATTGCGCGCCAAGATACGGGATGCCGCGCGGGGGCTGCCTGATGGGGTGATGCAGCCCTTTGTCAATGATAGCTTTGGGGATGTCTTTGGCCTGTATTATGCGGTGACCGCCGAGGGCTATTCGGACGCGGAAAAACACGAGCTGGCCACCTTCCTGCGGCGCGAGCTGCTGGCGGTGGATGGTGTCGCTGATGTGGATATCGCCGGCCTGCCAAGCGAGGCCGTTTTTGTCGAACCCGATATGGCGATTTCGGTCAATCAGAACATCTCGATCGCAGCGATTGCCAATTCGATTGCCACGTCGAATTCGGTCCGCTCGGCCGGTCTATTGGATCGCAACCAGGCAGATACACGTATCAGCGCGCCGGAAGGTTCAGATACGGTTTCTGAAATCGCGGGTCTGTCGATTGGCGCACAGGGGGAAGTGATCAATGTCATCGACATGGCAAAGGTCTATCGCGGCCGCACCAACAACCCGGATCTGATCATTCGCTTTAACGGGGTTGAGGCCTTCACCATGGGGATCGCCGGCCTGGCGACCGAAAATATTGTCGAGGTGGGCAACCGCGTTGATGCGCGGATGGCGGAATTGGACAGCCAGATCCCCTTTGGGGTCGAGGTGCTGCCGATCTACCAGCAGCATCTGGTGGTGGATGAAGCCTCCAATAGTTTTCTTGTGAACCTGGCGACCTCGGTGGCGATCGTTGTTGCCGTCTTGGCTCTGTTCATGGGTTGGCGGGCGGCTGTGGTGGTGGGGACGACCCTGTTGCTCACCGTGGTGGGGACGCTTTTGTTCATGAACCTCTTTTCTATCGAGATGGAACGGATCTCCCTCGGGGCATTGATCATCGCCATGGGGATGTTGGTGGACAATGCCATTGTTGTTGCCGAAGGCATGCAGATATCGATGCAGCGCGGACAGACCTCGCGTCAGGCAGCACATGAGGCTGCCTCCAAGACACAAATCCCGCTTTTGGGAGCCACCATCATCGGCATCATGGCCTTTGCTGGTATTGGTCTCAGCCCGGATTCGGCTGGTGAATTCCTGTTCTCGCTCTTTGCTGTGATCGCGATTTCCCTTCTGCTCAGTTGGGTGCTTGCCGTGACTGCCACGCCGCTATTGGCGCATTACTTCTTCAAGCAGGGACACAAAGACGCGACGGATGCCTATGGCGGCTGGCTGTTTCGAACCTATGGCGGGCTGCTGCGTCTGTCGCTCAAGCTGCGGTGGCTGGTGGCTGTAGGGCTGGTGGGGCTGACAGTGGCCTGCATGGCGGCCTTTGGCTCGGTGAAGCAACAGTTCTTCCCGGATGCCAACACGCCGCTGTTCTACGTGCATTACAAGCTGCCTCAGGGCACCACAATTGAGACCACGGCTGCCCATTTGGCAATCGTGGAGGACTGGCTGTCCAAACGCGAAGAGGTTGTCGATTACACGACCTTTGTCGGACAGGGGGCAACCCGTTTCCTGCTGACCTATGACAGTCACAAACCAAACCCGAGCTATGGTCACCTGATCATCCGAACGCCAAACCTCGAAGTAATCCCGCAGTTGCAGGCTGATCTCAATGCCTTTGGCACCGCCCAGTTCCCTGAAGGCGAGTTCCGGACCAAACGTCTGGTCTTTGGCCCTGGGGGCGGCGATCCGATCCAGGTGCGTTTTTCCGGGCCTGATCCGCAGATTCTGCGCGGCCTCGGCGAAGAGGCCATGCAGCGGCTGGTGGCGGCATCGCCGAATATTCTCTTCCCGCGACAGGATTGGCGCGAGCAGGAGCCGGTGCTCACCCCACTCTATGCCACGGAACGGGCCCAAACCGCGGGGATTGCACGCGAAGACATCGCCGATACGCTGCTGTTTTCAACTGATGGTCTGCAGGCGGGCGTCTTCCGCGAGCAGGATCGTCTGATCCCAATCGTTATACGACGGGCTCAGGATGGGAACTACAGTCTCATGGATCAGGTGGTCTATTCCAACAACGCGCAAAAGTTCCTGCCAATGGAACAGATGCTGGATGGGGTGGATGTGACGCTGGAAAACACTCTGGTGCATCGCCGAGACCGGGTGCCGACGCTGACGGTCGGGGCTGATATTCCAGTGGATATGACAGCGGCTTCGGTCTTCTCTGAGATCCAGGCCACCATTGAAGACATGGATCTGCCGTCGGGCTATACAATGGAGTGGGGCGGCGATCATGAAAGCTCGGGCGATGCCAATGCCAGCCTCGGCAAGCAGCTGCCGGTGACGGCGCTGATCATGGTGCTGATCTCGGTCTTCCTGTTCAATGCCATCCGTCAGCCGGTGATCATCTGGCTCTTGGTGCCGATGTCTGTAAACGGCGTTGCAATGGGGCTGTTGGGAACTGGCCTGCCCTTTACCTTTACCGCGCTATTGGGCCTGCTGAGCCTGTCGGGGATGTTGATCAAGAACGGGATTGTTCTGGTGGAAGAGATCGACCTGGTGCGCGAGACCGGCAAGCCGCTACGCGAAGCCATCGTCGAGGCATCCGTGTCGCGTCTGCGGCCCGTCATGCTGGCGGCGGTGACCACCATTCTGGGGATGATCCCGCTGCTCTGGGATGCCTTCTTTGTCTCCATGGCGGTGACCATCATGGGCGGTCTGGCCTTTGCCACCGTGCTTACTCTGGTGGCGGCTCCGGTCTTCTACCTGATCTTCTTTGCCCGCGATGAGAAGCGGGAAAAGCAGGCAGCACTGGCGGTGGCCTAGGCCCTTTTCAGTAAAACGCTTGCCCGGCCAAAAGGCCGGGCAATGCCTGCCGTTCTTTAGGGGAGGGGGCTCATCATAGGTATTGGCAGTTCTGCAAAAACGGTCGATTTTGAAACGAAAAACCCCGGCTCAGTGAGCCGGGGTTTTCTTTGTTACAGAGCTTTGAAAAGCGGGCTTACCCCTGCAGGCTTTTTACCTCAACTTCACCCTCGGCCTGGGCTTTGATTGCCAGGGCCGCAGCGTGAGAGGCTGCGGCTGTGGTGAAATAGGGGATCTTGCCATAGAGCGCGACAGAGCGCATGTCCTTGCTGTCCTCGACCGCCTGGGCGCCCTCGGTGGTGTTCATCAACAGCTGCACATGGCCGTCTTTCAGCAGATCCACCACATGCGGGCGACCCTCATAGACTTTGTTGACCAGCTCGCAGGCCACCCCGTGGCCGTCCAGCCATTTCTGGGTGCCGCTGGTGGCAACCAGGGTAAAGCCTAGCTCCAGCAGAGTGTTGGCCGCTTCCAGCATCGGTGCGCCCTTGTCGGCGTCCTTGATCGAGATAAAGGCACGGCCCTCAGAAGGCAGCACCATGCCTGCTCCCATCTGCGCCTTGAGGAAGGCGCCGGCAAAGCTGCGGTCCCATCCCATGACTTCACCGGTGGAGCGCATCTCTGGCCCCAGGATGGTGTCGACGCCGGGGAAGCGGGCAAAGGGCATGACGGCCTCTTTGACAGAGAACCAGGGCATATTGGGATCGGCCAGTGTCATCGGATCGGCCATCGGCGTGTCCACATCGTAACCTGCATCGGGCTCGTAGGGCGCGCGCTTGGGGAAGGCCGATAGTTTTTCGCCGGCCATGACCCGGGCGGCGATAGATGCAATGGCGCTGTCGGTCGCTTTGGCGACAAAGGGCACGGTCCGGCTGGCGCGGGGGTTCACCTCGATGAGGAAAATCTCTCCGTCCTTGATGGCGAACTGGATGTTCATCAGGCCAACCACATTCAGTGCTTTGGCCAGGGCAAAAGTCTGGGTCTTGATCTCTGCCAGGACCTCATCAGACAGCGAGTAGGGCGGCAATGAGCAAGCGCTGTCGCCTGAGTGCACCCCGGCTTCTTCGATATGCTGCATGATGCCTGCCACATGCACGTCGGTGCCGTCGCAGATCGCATCCACATCCAGCTCAACGGCGCCGGACAGATAGCTATCCAGCAACACAGGACTGTCACCAGAGACCACCACGGCCTCGGCGATGTAGCGGCGCAGCTGGTCCATATCGCGGACGATTTCCATCGCGCGGCCACCCAACACGTAGGAGGGGCGGATCACCAGCGGGAAGCCGATTTCCTCGGCAATTTCCAGCGCTTGCTCATCGGTGGAGGCAATGCCGTTATGGGGCTGCTTGAGGCCCAAGTTGTTCACCAACTCTTGGAAACGCTCGCGGTCTTCGGCCAGGTCGATGGCATCGGGCGAGGTGCCGAGGATTGGAATACCTTCTTCTTCCAGGGCATTGGCCAGTTTCAGCGGGGTCTGACCACCGAACTGAACGATGACACCGTGCAGGGTGCCGTTTTCCTGCTCAACCCGCAGGATCTCCATCACGTGCTCAAAGGTCAGCGGTTCAAAATACAAGCGATCCGAAGTGTCATAGTCGGTGGACACGGTTTCAGGGTTGCAGTTGACCATGATGGTCTCATAGCCCGCATCCGTCAGCGCGTAGCAGGCGTGGCAGCAGCAATAATCGAACTCGATGCCCTGGCCGATGCGGTTGGGACCACCGCCCAAGATGACGACCTTCTTGCGATCCGACGGGCGCGCCTCGCATTCCACCTCGCCCATCATCGGGGCTTCATAGGTGGAATACATATAGGGGGTCTGGGCTTCGAATTCGGCCGCACAGGTGTCGATGCGTTTGAACACGGCGGTGACGCCCTTGGCGATCCGCGCTTTGCGCACCGAAGTCTCAGAGGCTTCGCTCAGATTGGCCAGACGCGCATCGGTAAAGCCAAGCATCTTGAGGTGACGCAGCTCTTTTTCGCCCTCGGGCAGGCCATTAGCGCGGACCTCAGCCTCGGCGTCGATGATTTCGCGAATGCGGTCCAGGAACCAGGGATCAAACTTGGTGACGCCATGGATTTCATCATTGCTCAGCCCGTGACGCATCGCCTGGGCAATGGTGCGCAGACGATCGGGGGTTTGCTGGCTGATGGCCTTGATCACGGCAGCCTTATCGCTGGTCACTTCCCAGGGGCCGACGGTCAGCCCTGGAATTTCGATCTCGTCAAAGCCTGTGAGGCCCGATTCCATCGAGGCCAGCGCCTTTTGCATCGATTCGTGGATGGTGCGGCCAATCGACATGGCCTCGCCCACGGATTTCATCGCCGTGGTCAGATAGGGCTCGGAGCCGGGGAATTTTTCAAAGGCGAATTTTGGGATCTTGGTGACGACATAGTCGATGGAGGGCTCAAAAGAGGCAGGCGTCACCTTGGTGATGTCATTGTCCAGCTCGTCCAGCGTATAGCCTACGGCCAGTTTGGCCGCGATCTTGGCAATCGGGAAACCGGTCGCCTTGGAGGCCAGCGCGGAAGAGCGCGACACCCGTGGGTTCATTTCGATCACAACCATACGGCCGTCAACAGGGTTCACCGCCCATTGCACGTTGGAGCCGCCGGTTTCCACGCCGATCTCACGCAGCACGTTGATCGAATGGGTCCGCATGATCTGGTATTCTTTGTCGGTCAGCGTCAGCGCCGGGGCCACGGTGATCGAGTCGCCCGTGTGCACGCCCATGGGGTCGATGTTCTCAATGGCGCAGACGATGATGGCGTTATCCGCTTTGTCGCGGACCACTTCCATCTCGAACTCTTTCCAGCCCAACAGGCTCTCATCTACCAGGATCTGGTTCACTGGCGATGCATCCATGCCGGTGCGGCAGAAGTGCTCATAATCTTCGCGGTTATAGGCTACGCCACCCCCGGTGCCACCCATGGTAAAGGCAGGGCGGATGATCGCAGGCAGGCCGATATCTTCCAGCGTTTCCAACGCGATACGCACGCCTTCGTTGAGGTCGGCCTTGCCGTCATCCAGTGTCGGAGCTGTGACGATGGTGGCGCGGGGGTTTTCGATGCCCAGACGGTCCATGGCGTCGCGGAACAATTTGCGATCTTCGGCCATTTCGATGGCGTCGCGGGTGGCGCCGATCATCTCGACGTCGAATTTCTCCAACACGCCCATCTCTTCGAGCGCCAGCGAGGTGTTCAGGCCCGTCTGGCCGCCCATTGTGGGCAGCAACGCGTCGGGGCGCTCTTTCTCGATGATCTTGGCGACCACTTCGGGGGTGATCGGCTCGATATAGGTGGCATCCGCCAGACCGGGGTCGGTCATGATGGTTGCGGGGTTCGAGTTCACCAGGATGACCCGGTAGCCTTCTTCCTTCAGGGCCTTACAGGCCTGGGCGCCGGAATAGTCGAATTCGCAGGCCTGACCAATAATGATGGGTCCCGCACCGATGATCATGATCGACTGGATGTCGGTTCTTTTGGGCATGGGTGTGCTTCCTTCGATTTGTGCGAGCGGCGAGGCCAGATTGGCGGTCGTTCTGAGTTCAGTGGCGAGTCGGGCGCCCCCAAGCGCCCAAATTGTCCTGCGTTATAGGGGTAGCGCAAAAAGGTGCAAGGGGCATCGGACACGCGCTTCGAATTGCCGCTTTTTTGGCTTTTGTTCGCATAGCGTACGGATATAAGCGAGAACAAGAGAAATGGCGTGAAATGAGAGGTGTCCCGTGCAGATCCGTTTTGATCATGGGCCAGATCAGACAAGACAAGCGGCAACGGGCATGCAGTTTGCCCAGCCTCTGCGTGTGATCCGGGCTGATTCTGTCGACCAGGTGCCCGCGGCCCTGGCCGATCTGGAGACCGTGCGGCAGGCAGGGCATTGGCTGGCGGGCTATGCCTCTTACGAGCTGGGCTATGCGCTGGAGCCGAAACTGGCGGGGCTGATGCCGCAGGAGCGGCGCCTGCCATTGATCTGTTTTGGGGTCTATGAGGGACCACAGCAGGCTGTCGTTCGTGAGGCCAGCCCCCACGGGGGGGGCGATGATGCAGGGTTGCAAGCGCTCATGCCGCGTTGGAGTTTTCAGCGCTATGCCGAGGCCTTTGCCCAGGTGAACCACAATATCGGTCGCGGCGACATCTATCAGGCCAACCTGACCTTTCCGATTGATGCCGCCGCATATGGGACATCGCAGGCGCTGTATGCGGCGCTGGTAGCGCATCAGCCGGTGGGGCACGGCGCTTTGGTGCTACAAGAGGGCCTGCCGGATATCCTGTCGCGCTCGCCAGAGCTGTTTTTCCGCACCGATGCTACCGGACGGATCGAAACCCGGCCGATGAAAGGCACCCAGCCGCGGAGCACCGATCCGGTTGCGGATGCCAAGGCCCGCGATTTTCTGCGCCAGGACGAAAAGAATCGGGCCGAAAATCTGATGATCGTGGATCTGTTGCGCAATGATATCTCACGCATTGCAGCGCTGGGCTCGGTTCGGGTGCCCGAGCTATTTGCGGTGGAAAGCTATGCCACGGTGCATCAGATGGTCTCGACCGTTGAGGCGCAGTTGCGACCCGGTGTCGGGCTGGGCCAGATCCTGCAGGCGCTGTTCCCCTGCGGCTCGATCACCGGAGCGCCAAAAATACGCGCCATGGAGTTGTTGTCGGAACTCGAACCATGGGCGCGCGACATTTATTGTGGCACCATTGGCTGGATGGCTCCGGATGGTGCGAGCGCGTTTAATGTCGCCATTCGCACCTTGATGCTGGAGGAGGGGCGCGCCACCCTGAACGTCGGTGGCGGCGTGGTCTGGGACAGTACTGCGCCGTCGGAATATGAGGAAGCCCTATGGAAAGCCCGTTTTGCCCAGTTGGCACCCTCAAAGATGATGCCGATTTCCGCCTGATCGAAACCTTTGGTTTCGTGCCGGGGCGGGGCGTTGCACGGTGGGAATTGCATCTGGCCCGGCTGGCCTCTTCGGCGGCGCATTTTGGCATCGTATTCGACCCCATGGCGATCCACCGCGCTCTGGAGGGCGTCCGGGCCGAGGGTCCCCTGCGCTGTCGGCTGACGTTGGATGCGGAGGGCGGGGTGCAGATCTCCACGGCGCCGATGCCCCAGCAGGCCTCGGCCTGGCGCTTTGCGATTTCAGACATCCGGCTCGACGCGGAGGATCCCTTTCTCCGGTATAAAACAACGCGTCGGGCGCTCTATGATCAGGCCCGCGCAACCCTGCCCGCGGGGATTGACGAGATGCTGTTTCTCAATACCCGTGGGGAGCTCTGTGAGGGCACCATAACGAATTTGGTGATCACGACGGATGATCACCAGCAGCTTACGCCTCCCCTGACGTCGGGCTGTTTGCCGGGGGTCTATCGCCAGAGCCTGCTCAACGCAGGTCAGATCTCCCAGGCCGTGCTGACACCAAAGGATCTGGCAAAAGCGCGCTCGATCAGCCTGGTGAATTCTCTGCGGGGCGAGATCCGGGCAATTTGGGCGCCAGACTGCGAGGAATTTGCCAGCTTTGCTTGACAAGCGCGGCGCAACCCTGTGTATCGGCCCAGACGAATTCTGCGCCGAATTCAGCCTGCCTCTGGCAGATCGCGAATGACGGTGCCACCACAGACTAGACCCTCATACTGAAAGGTCACGCCATGCATGCCTATCGCAGCCATACCTGCGCCGAACTGAACAAATCCAACGTAGGCGAAACCGTGCGCCTCTCCGGTTGGGTCCACCGTGTCCGCGATCACGGCGGCCTCCTGTTCATCGATCTGCGCGACCACTATGGCATCACCCAGGTTATGGCCGACCCCGACAGTCCGGTCTTTGCCGAGATCGAAAAGGTGCGCTCGGAATGGTGTATCCGCATCGACGGCAATGTGCTGGCCCGCGATGAGAGCCTGGTGAACGACAAGCTGCCCACTGGCGAAGTTGAGGTCTTTATCCGCGACATCGAAGTCCTGGGCAAAGCCGAAGAGCTGCCGCTAATGGTCTTTGGCGAGCAGGAATACCCCGAGGAAACCCGCCTGCGCTATCGCTACCTGGATCTGCGCCGCGAGAAGATGCAACAGAACATGCTGCTGCGCTCCAACATGGTGCAGTCGATCCGCAAACGTATGTGGGACAAGGGCTTTAACGAGTACCAAACGCCAATCATCACAGCCTCTTCCCCCGAAGGCGCGCGGGACTTCCTGGTGCCTTCGCGTTTGCACCCTGGCAAATTCTACGCCCTGCCGCAGGCGCCACAGCAGTTCAAGCAGCTGATGATGGTCTCGGGCTTTGACAAATACTTCCAGATTGCGCCCTGTTTCCGCGATGAAGACCCGCGCGCCGACCGCTCACCCACTGATTTCTACCAGCTCGACCTGGAAATGTCCTTTGTCACCCAGCAGGACGTGTTCGACACCATCCAGCCAGTGATGCAGGGCGTGTTTGAGGAATTTGGCGGCGGTCGTAAGGTCGATAGCGAATGGCCGCAGATCTCCTACCGCGATGCGGCGCTCTGGTATGGTTCGGACAAGCCCGACCTGCGCAACCCGATCAAGATGCAGGTGGTCTCGGAACACTTCGCCGGATCCGGCTTTGCCATCTTTGCCAGCCTGCTGGAAAACGAAGGCACCGAAGTCCGCGCCATCCCCGCCCCCAAAGGCGGCAGCCGCAAATTCTGTGACCGGATGAATGCCTTTGCGCAAAAAGAAGGCCTGCCTGGCATGGGCTATATCTTCTGGCGTAAACAGTCGGCAGATAGCATTGCTCAGGAACGCGGCATCACCGTCAAAGAAGTGAACGCGCTGGTTAAATCCGGTGAGATCGTGTTGGGCAATGAGGCCGCAGGCCCGCTGGCCAAAAACATCGGCCCCGAGCGCACCGAGGCGATCCGCCAGCAGCTGGGTCTGGACGTGGGCGATGCGGCCTTCTTCCTGGGTGGCAAACCCAAAGCCTTTGAGGGCGTTGCAGGCCGCGCCCGCAACGTGATCGGCGAAGAGTTGGGCCTCACTGACAAGGACCGCTTTGCCTTTGCCTGGGTCGTGGACTTCCCGATCTACGAGGCTGATGAGGAAACCGGTAAGATTGATTTCGAGCACAACCCCTTCTCCATGCCTCAGGGCGGTATGGATGCGCTGGAAGGGAACCCGCTGGAGGTGCTGGGCTATCAGTATGATCTTGCCTGCAACGGCTACGAGCTGGTCTCGGGTGCGATCCGAAACCACCGCCCCGAAATCATGTTCAAGGCCTTTGAAATTGCCGGCTACGGCAAGGACGAAGTTGAGAAACGCTTTGGCGGCATGGTTAATGCCTTCCAGTACGGCGCGCCCCCCCACGGTGGTTGCGCTGCTGGTATCGACCGTATGGTGATGCTCTTGGCAGATGAGGCTAACATCCGTGAAGTCATCATGTTCCCGATGAACCAGCGCGCCGAAGACCTGATGATGTCTGCCCCCTCCGAGCCGATGTCCGACCAACTGATGGAGCTTGGGTTGCGGGTGATCCCACAGGACCAGTAAACCCAGCGGCAAAACGGCCCCTTTGGCCCAGATCACAGTAACACCCGGGAGCGTGCTCTCGGGTGTTTTTCTTTGCTGGCCACCGAAGCTTTGCAGGGCTTGTGGATTTTGCACGCCCTCTGGATTTCATTTGGCCAAAAATATCCCTGGGGAGCGCCACTGGGCGCGGGGGCAGAGCCCCAATTAAACCCCAAACTCGAAACCAACAGATTGCGCTTGTTTACGCGTATCACAGAAAAACAGGGTGCCGGTTTTTGTCGTGACCTCCTAGGTTAGGGAGAAATCCGGCGGCAAGGCGTATCTTAAACTGGCGGAATTTACCGCCAAACAGCTGCGCGGAGAAACCAGAGTCGCCTCGTTTTTGTTGAACGGTTGGGACACACAATCTCGCCAAACCCGCAGCCTGGGGGCAGCGCTCCGACGGTTGAGTGAGAGCATCCTGGCACTCAAACACGGAGTTGGGCCAGATGTTTGGGGCAAAACCGCGATTGTGGCGATGACCGAGTTTGGCCGTACAATGCGCGAAAATGGTAGGGGGGGTACGGATCACGGCACTGGCGGGGCTATGGTTTTGGCAGGCGGCGCACTTCGCGGTGGCAGGGTCTATGGGCAGTGGCCGGGGCTGAGCGAGGCGGCGCTTTACGATCGCCGTGACCTGATGCCAACCGGGGATGTACGCGCGGTCGCAGCCTGGATCATGCGGGCCATGATCGGAACCGGGCAAAGCGATCTGGAACAACATGTGTTCCCGGGTTTGCAGATGGGGCAGGACCCCGGATTTCTACGCTGACGGCGAATTGCTTTGCATCGCCATCTGTTGCGGCTCTGCCATCTTGGGCCAAAAACCGTCTGATCACCAAAGGCTAGCGCGACAACTCGCCTGGGTGGATCTGCATAGCCTTCAAGGCCTCCGGCGCCCGGTCACGATTGCGTCGGATGATCCGCGCGGAATGGCGGGCCTGCAGATACAAGACAATGGCGAGTGTCGCCAGGGATGTCGAAAAAACCTCGAACATGATCAGATGGCAATCTTTCGTTCCAACCGCTCCTGGACCAGACCGGCGATGACTGCGGCGTCGCTGGCGACGGGGCGGCCTTCGGATCTTGAGCGGGCCAGGTTTTCGGCGGCCTTGGCCAGGGGGCCATCTCCGGCGCTGCGGGCAACCCCGCCCACAAACTGGGCCAGATAGTCGAGTGTCTTGTCTTCCTGGGTGTCGTTCAGCACATCTGCCGCATGGGCCATATCATCCAGGAAGGCGATAGGATCGGGTTCAATGGTTTCATCTGTGAGCTGGCGTGGGCCACTGGGCTGGCGATCATCCGGGAGGCGCGACAGAATGGCCTCCTGAAAGGCAGCAAGCGAGGTGATGGGCTTGGCCAGGAAGCCGTCTGCTCCGGCCGCAATCGCTTGCTCTTCGACGTTTTCATCGCCCGAAATGGCCAAGATAATTCTGACCCTCGGGTGGGCCGCGTCCATTTCCTTGATCAGGTCGAGACCGGAACCATCCGGCAGGCCAACATCCGCGATCACCACTGAAGGGCGGTAGACCTGCAAGTGGCGACGGGCAGATTTCAGACAATCTGCACGTCGAATGCGGGCCCCGCTTCGCAGACAAAGGAGGCGCAGAGCCTCGCAGGCATAGCGGCTGTCTTCGATGACCAGAATGGTCAGACCCAACAGCGGGCGGCGGGCACTTGGTAGTCTTTGGGCGGCTGCAAACAGTTCCGAATCGTCCATTACATTTACTCCTAACAGGATATGCAGAGACGCTATAAATTTGAGGCTAATTCAAAGTTAACAGCCCCGGGGGCAGCCAAACCGAGGCTCAACGCGGGGCAAAAGTCGTGAGGAAATCGGCCAAAGGTGGCAGAGGGCAGGGAACCCTGCGTGAACTGTGGATCTGGGCGCATTGGCGCACTTGCGTGCGATTGCCGCAATTGAGCATAAGGCTGCAAGAATTGCTTTGCCAAGGAGAAGACAGATCATGATTGGGCGCCTGAACCACGTAGCCATTGCCGTTCCCGACCTGGAGGCCGCATCGGCCCAGTACCGCAGCACCCTGGGGGCCAAGGTTGGCGCACCGCAGGACGAGCCAGATCACGGGGTGACAGTTGTCTTTATCGAGCTGCCCAATACCAAGATCGAGCTGCTCTATCCGCTGGGAGATAACTCACCGATCAACGGGTTCCTGGAAAAGAACCCGGCGGGCGGCATCCACCATATCTGCTATGAGGTTGATGACATCCTGGCGGCGCGGGATCATTTGCAGGCCGAAGGGGCCCGGGTACTGGGCAGCGGGGAGCCAAAGATCGGTGCGCATGGCAAACCCGTGCTGTTCCTGCATCCCAAAGACTTCAACGGCTGCCTGGTGGAACTCGAACAGGTTTAAGACTATGTAGAGCGGGCTGCGCTGCCGTGCAGCCCGTCTACGTGAGGAAAAAACACTATGGCCATTACATCCGGGTTGGTTCTATTTGCCGTGATCTGGTTTTTGACCTTTCTGGTCATCATCCCGATCCGCATTGAGACCCAGGGCGACAAGGGCAAGGTTGAGCCCGGAACCCATGCGGGGGCGCCGGAGAACCACTATCTGAAGCAAAAAGCGTGGATAACCACCGGTGTCACCTGTCTCTTGTGGGCTGTGATCGCGGGGATCATCCTGTCCGGGCTGATCACGGTGAATGATTTTGACTGGTTCGACCGTTTGCCTGACCCCTCCTGATCCGCTTCGAGAGGGGCCGGGCCTATATCAGTGGTGCCGCCAGAGCGCGTGAAACAGATGCGTATAGGTGGCGGCGCCCAGGATTGGAATCACCAGATTTAGCAGCGGGATGGACAGGGGCATGGCCATCAGAATTCCAGCCATCCAGATCGTCCCGCTATGTTTGCGGCACAGTTTTCTGGCTTCAACCGGTCCAATGCGTCGGCTCGCGGCCAGGGTGAAATACTCGCGCCCCAAGAGATAACCGTTTAAGCCCCAGAAGATAAAAGGGGCCGCGGGGGGAAACATCGCATAAAGGATCAGCGCCAGGATATTGGCGCCCAGCAGCACTCCCAGAAAATTCACTGTGTCCTTCAGCGCCGCCCAGAGCGGTACGGGGGCGACCTCGGGCAGATGGGGGAAATGTTTATCCTCCACCGCCTGCGCCACCTCGTCCAGAAACATCGAGGTAATGGCCGAGGCCACGGGCACCATCAGGAAGATCGATAGCACCATCATTAAAAGAACTGAGCCGACGGAAAACAGATCGTCGAGCCAGGTCACCTCTCCGATCAGCGGCAGATTCACCGAGGCTGCTGTCAGCCATTGCACCAGCGCCAGAAAACCGATGGTGGCCCCCATCAACAGGGCCAGGGTCAGGCCGATGCCCTTGAACAAGACACGCATAAACCGCGGGTCACTGGTCTGGCTCAGAGTTTTGAAAAAGGCGTCAAAGATCATTTGTCTACCCAGGTTGTCATGGTCGAGAGATCCGGGCGCGGACGTTCCGGTGGTTTGGCGCCTTGGGTGGCGATATGTACGATCCCGGCCACGCGTTCCTGTGCCTGCAGGCCAAAGGCGTCCTGGCAAAACTCAGGATCATGGCTGGCCCAGCCCGACAGCCAATTTGCCCCCCAGCCTGCTGCCAGAGCGGCATTGAGCAGCGACAGACAGACGGCACCGGCGCTGTAGCTCTGTTCAATGGCAGGAATTTTTGCGCTTTCTTTTTGCACTTCCACCACCACCACGGCCAGATGCCCTAGATCGAACTGGCTGCGGGCCTTGGCTATATCTTCTTGCGACTTGCCGAGCCGCGCGCCGCAGTGCTGGGTCAGCTCGGCGAGGCGCGGCATGGCGGCTTTTTCGATGACCACAAAACGCCAGGGCTCCAGCTTGCCATGATCCGGGGTGCGGGCTGCAGCCGTCAGCAGCGGCATGAGCTCCTCGCGCGTGGGAGCCGGGGCGATCAGTGTTTTTGCCGGACGGGAGCGACGCGACAATAGAAAGTGCAGCGCGGCGTCACTGGCCAGGGTTTGGGGGTCGTTGCTCATATGTAAAGCCCTTTTACATCAATGGGGCCAATCTCATCATCTGTACGCAGGAATTCAAGGGGCAGAAGGGCTTTGCCCGTCAGTTTCTGGCAGCTTGTCGGCGTTGAGACAGGTTTCCTAGATCTCAAGAGGGGTTTGCGGGTTCTGCTGGCCAATCGGGCGGAGAACTGGCATCACGTCATCTATGGGTCGGCCAAAGCGAAGAAACCTGCCGGATCTGTCGGATCTGGCTGTCACCGGAGTGCGGATTGCTGTGAAAGTGACGCCGCGGGCCGCCGCAAACGCCATATTACGACAGGAGGCGGGGCTCAAGGTATCTGTCACCGCTGTTCCCGAAAATGGCAGAGCAACCGAGGCAGTGCGCAGCCTCCTGGCAAAGGCCATGGGCGTGGCCGCAACGCGGCTCGAGCTGCAGCAGGGCGCTGCATCCCGCAACAAGGTCTTTGTCTATACCGGAGATGGCTAGACGGCTGCCTTGATCTGGCTTTGCCAGGATCAGGGCTTGTGCTGGGCTTCTTCTGGGACCAGACGGTAAACGCCCTCAGGCAGATCCAAAGCGGCCGCTAGATCACGAACCTGGGAATAGGAGAGGGTGATCTTCTGGACCAGATCGGTGCGGCTGTCCACTTGTTCGATTGTCACACATTCGGCAAAGGCATTTAGTGTGAGGTCTTCCAACAGAGGCTGTTTGCCTTCGTCGACCAGGGTAACCGTGGTGCAGTCAAATTCATGTTCGATACTAAACATACCCAACAGAGTGCCCCTATCCGTGACGGTTTGCAAGCAACCCGCTGTTCGGGAACTCTTTTGTGATCCATGAGACAGTGGCAGCGCTGTTGCTGGGCATCACCGCCTGCTGCCTGTCTGACTGGAAATGAAAGCCAGATCGGCAGCGGCTGGCGTTGTCTGGCTCTGACAGATATGCAGGGGCTAAGACATCTTTTTGACCCTTGGGAGCGCCCCGCAGATGAGTTCCAGCTCTACACCTGCCCCGTCTTTAACCCGGTTGGGAGTCGTGCAGACGGATCGCGGCTCTCGCTATGCGGTGAGCGGCGCCCAGGTCACCTCGCGGGCAGAGGTGGATCAGGTCCTTGCCACGCTGAAAAGTGACCGCAACTACGCCAAGGCAACCCATAACACCTGGGCCGCCCTCTTGCCGACGGGGGGGCTCAAGGCGGATGACGGCGAGAGCGGTGCAGGCATGGTGATTCTGCGGATGCTGGAGCGCGCTGCGCTGCGGGATCATGTGATCATCGTGACCCGCTGGTATGGGGGCAAGAAACTGGGCGGCGACAGGTTTCGCCGGGTCCAGGATGCGGTACGGGCCTATCTGGACCAGACCGCCGGGTAATTGAGCGTTGATTTGCATCAAGGCGTAAGGGCGCCTTCTTTCATAGCCTCTGCCCAACACGATAGGCAGGAGAAACCCGGTGCGCGCGCAATCAACCCTGAAGACCCACGCAGCCCTGTTTGACAGTATGAGCCAGGCCCTCGGCCTAGACCTGGAGGAAGAGGCGATCACCGGCCGTCTGGCCTTTGACGAAATCTCGGAGGCCGTGCTGCGCTGCAGCCGCTGTGCGCATCCTTTGCAATGTGCGGCGCGGCTGGCGCAACCTGGCGAGGGGTTGAGTGAGGCGCCGGATTATTGTCGCAACCGGGATCTGCTGAACTATCTCAAGGAAGGATCCGTCTAGAGAGGCCTTTGGCCCTAGATCGCCAAAACATAGGGAGATTTCACATGCACCCTCTTGGGGACGCGATGCAGCACCTGCAACTCTTGGCCCGGATGGGAAAACACCTGGGCGCAGATCTGGTAGAGGCTTTTGAGGCCGGGAAAATCACCCAGGAAGACTGGGCCGAGATGATCACCTCATGTCGAGGCTGCGATGCGCCAGAGGGCTGCAGGAGCTGGCTGGAAAACCAAGACCATACAGAGGCGGCAGCCAAAGCGGCACGGCCTCCGGCCTATTGCTGCAATGCCGCGCGCCTGCTGAAACTGCGCGAGACCTCCTAACTGAGGACCCCTGTCTCTTAGGGGGCATGGGGCTTCGTTCCGGGGGCAATCCAAGAAGAAAGAGTGATCATGAAAGACTGGCGCGTTGAGCACAGGCCTGTGGAACATAGGGCTTTGGGTGAGTTTAATTCCCATTTCAAACAGTTGCGTGTCATTGCCCAACGGGCAGGCGCTGATCTGGGCGAAGCCCTGCTCGAGGGGCGGATCACTGAGGCCGAATATGCAGCGGCCATCACCCGCTGCCGCGCCGCCAGTTGCCTACAGGCCTGTGCCTATTGGTTGGAGGCGCCCTCACCGGACCACCCGCCGGTACCGGATTTCTGCGCCAACCGCGAGGCCTTTGAGGGCCTGCGTCGCAAAGGCTGAAAGGGACTGTTAAAGTTCGGTGTGACTGCCATCGCAGAGCGGCTGCTTGTCTGAGTTCTTGCAGCCGCAAAAGAAAACTTTGCCGGTTTTTTCGGCAGTGTATTTGACCGGCGCAAAGCTGCTGCCTTTGTGGCTACCATCACAAAAGGGCTGCCTTTGCGATTTGCCGCAGGAACACCAGAAATAGCTTTTGCCTTCGGTGACCTCGACGCCATAGGGGCTTTTCTGGGCGATCTCGGGGATTTCATCTGACATGGCTCGGGTTTCTCCCTGGCTGGTTGCGATGCACGCGAGTGTAGCAGTATTTTCATCACAAAGCCTATGGGGCGTCAGCTTCGTTGGCTCCAGCACAGAGCTCAGGTCAGCGTCTCCCCAAGCACACAGGCGCACAAGCGCCAGGGTGATCGTGCCTAAAACATCGCGGCAATAGGATCGCCATAGGTGCTGCGCGGCGCGCGCTGCCGTTTTTCTTGCCTACGGCCCTATTCCTGTTATATGCGCGACCATGACCAGCAATCCGCCAGACCTCCGCCCCGACCTCGCCCCCAAAGCCCTGATGGGGGATACTCCGCGCGCCGGCCAGCCAACCCTTGGCATGGTCTCCCTTGGCTGCCCCAAGGCGCTGGTGGATTCCGAACGTATCCTCACGCGCTTGCGGGCAGAGGGCTATGGCATCTCGCCTGATTACGCAGGCGCCGATGCGGTGATCGTCAACACCTGTGGCTTTCTGGACAGTGCCAAGGCTGAGAGCCTCGAGGCGATTGGCGAAGCCCTGAAGGAAAACGGCAAGGTCATCGTCACCGGCTGTCTGGGGGCCGAGCCCGACTACATCCGCGAGCATCACCCGCGCATCCTCGCCGTCACTGGCCCACATCAATATGAGCAGGTGCTGGACGCCGTCCATGCCGCCGTGCCCGCCGATCCCAACCCCTTTATTGACCTGCTGCCTGCCACCGGCGTGCAGCTGACCCCGCGCCATTTCAGCTATCTGAAGATCTCGGAAGGCTGCAATCACAAGTGCAAGTTCTGCATCATCCCCGATATGCGCGGCAAGCTGGCTTCGCGCCCGGCCCATGCGGTACTGCGCGAGGCCGACAAACTGGTCAAGGCCGGTGTCAGGGAGCTGCTGGTGATTAGCCAGGATACCTCTGCCTATGGGTTGGACCGCAAATATGATGTGAACCCCTGGAAAGACGGTGAGCTGCGCAGCCATATCCTCGATCTGAGCCGCGAGCTGGGCAAGCTGGCCCCGGCGGATGAGCTGTGGATCCGGTTGCACTATGTCTATCCTTACCCGCATGTGCGCGACCTGATCCCGCTGATGGCGGATCCAGGAAACGCACTTTTGCCCTATATGGATATCCCCTTTCAGCATTCGCACCCGGATGTGTTGAAACGCATGGCGCGCCCCGCCCATACTGCCAAGACCCTCACCGAGATCGCCGCTTGGCGGGAGATCTGCCCCGATATCACTCTGCGCTCGACCTTTATCGTCGGCTACCCGGGCGAGACAGAGGCCGAGTTCCAGCATCTGCTGGACTGGATGGATGAGGCGCAATTGGATCGGGTGGGCTGCTTTAAGTATGAAAACGTCAATGGCGCGCGCTCCAATGCCCTGCCGGATCATGTGGCCGAAGAGGTCAAGCAAGAGCGCTGGGAACGGTTCATGGAGAAGGCGCAAGGCATTTCCGAGGCCAAACTGCAGGCCAAGGTCGGCCAGATCTGCCAGGTCATTGTGGACGACATTGATGAGGACGGCATCGCCACCTGCCGTACCAAGGCCGACGCGCCCGAGATCGACGGCAACCTGTTTATTGATGAAGGCACCGAGGGACTAAAGGTTGGCGATCTGGTCACCGTCGAAATCGATGAAGCTGGGGACTATGATCTTTGGGGCAAGCTCGGATAGAGAAACGCGCCTTGGATCGTTTCCCGAGTGTACAGGCGGCACAGCCCTAAGACGAGGGGCCGCTGTTCCCTGTGTCACGCCATCCAACCCGCCCCGTGAGGGCGGTCCGGATACCCCCTGCAAAGAGATAGAGCTTGCCCCAGCGGGCGGTTAGTCCAGTCAAGCATTGCGCCCAGTCAAAGGTTGGCTAAGCTGGTGCAAAGCCCCTGAATACAGGGGGAAAGACAGGAGGACTGGGCAAATGAGGCTGATTTTGCGGATCTTGGGGGCGCTGATCGCGACGCTGGCGGTTTTGCTTGTGGTGCTCTTCATGCTGCCGGGTGAAAAAGTGGCCGGACTGGCCGCCGATCAGATCGAAGCACAGACCGGGCGCAAGCTGACCTTTCAGGGCAAGGTGCGTTTTACGCTTTGGCCGGTGCTGGGGGTGAAATCCGACGGGGTGGCGCTGTCCAATGCCGATTGGGCTGGCCCTGAGCCGATGTTAACGGCCCAGCGTCTGTCGATTGGCATTTCAGCCGGCGATCTGTTGCGTGGCAAGGTGCGGGTGACCGAGGTCTCGGCCCTGCTGCCCCATCTGAACCTGTCGGAAAATGCTCAGGGTCAGGGCAACTGGGTGCTCGGCGGGGCGGAGGGCGAAGCCAACCCGACAGCCGTTGCAGCGGAAAACCAGGCGGCGGTCTTGCCGATCAGCATTGAAAAGCTGACCCTGACCGGGGCCTCCTTGCGCTATCAGCCCCGGCAGGGAGATGCCGTAGAGATGTCTTCGGTTGACATGGTGCTGCGCTGGCCTGACCCCAGTGGCACCGTGAACATAGACCTGACGGCCCGGCCCGCCGGCGCCCCGGTGCAAATCCAGGCCGAGGTGGGGACCTTTGCGGATTTTCTGAGCGGCGCGGTGTCTTCGATCGGGGCCTCGGTGGCGGCTGAAGGTGGCATGCTGCGTTTTGATGGACGTGCGGATCTGACCGGAGCGGCCTCGGGGCGGGTGACGGCAAAGACCACGGATACCGCGATGTTTTTGACCGCCTTTGGCCAGAGCGGAATTGCCCTGCCGCAGGGGTTGGGACAGGCTATGATGGTTGGCGCTGATGCCACCTATACCACGGATGGTCGCATCGCTCTGCGCGATGTTACACTGGATCTGGATGGCAATAAGCTGGAGGGGGCAGTGGATGTGGTGCTCTCGGAGGTGCCGCAGTTCACAGCGCAGCTGAATGGGGGGCATTTGCAGGTGCCTGGGCTAAGCGCCGCTGAGGCCTCCGCTGGTGCGGATTCTACGGCTTCTGCGGGCTGGTCGACCGAAGCAATTGATGCCTCTGCTTTGGCCCTGGCCAATGGTACTGCGGTGCTGAGTTTTAAGAGCCTCACGGCGGCTGGCTATGCGTTTGGTGCCAGCAAGCTGTCGCTGAGCCTGGATCGTGCGCGGGCGGTGTTGAAAT
The DNA here is from genome assembly GCF_001294455.1 of Phaeobacter sp. 11ANDIMAR09. Classification (GTDB taxonomy): domain Bacteria; phylum Pseudomonadota; class Alphaproteobacteria; order Rhodobacterales; family Rhodobacteraceae; genus Pseudophaeobacter. The sequence continues at coordinate 146,349 of NZ_LIKT01000003.1, read as the reverse complement.
TTCAGCCTGCTGCGCTGTTTGGTGGTCAGGTCCAGGGGCAGGTGGTGGCCAATAACCGCAATGGGTTTTCGGCAGGAGGCAAGCTCAGCTTCAATGGGATACGGCTGGAGAAGGCCATGGCGCAGGTGGCTGGCTATGACCGGTTGAATGGTGAGGCGCTGGGCGAGCTGGAGTATCTGGCCTCAGGCAACTCTGTGGACGCGCTGATGCGCTCGCTCTCGGGCAAGGGCTGGTTGGAGGTCAACAAGGGGTTCTTTACCGGCTTTGACCTGGAACAGCTAATGCGCTCGGGACAGGGCAATGGCGGCAGTACCGTTTTTGAACGGTTGTCCGCGAGTTACAACATCGACAAGGGCAATCTGCACAATGAGGATCTGCTGGTGACGCTGAAGGGCATTCGCGCCGATGGTTCGGGGCGGATTGGGCTTGGCGCGCGGGATTTGGATTACCGCTTTGCGCCGACGATCTCTGGTCTCAACGGCGCGGCGGGACTGACCATTCCAGTGGCGATAACCGGCCCCTGGGAGGATCCTAAAATCCGCCCGGACCTCAAAAATGCCCTGCAGCCGGAGATTGATGCGGTGGAGCAGGAGGCCAAGGACCGGGTCATCGAAAAGCTCAGCGAGGAGCTGGAGACGGAGATCACTCCGGAGGTGGATCTGAACGAGGTAATCCGCGACCGCATCGAGCAGGAGGCTAAGGATCAGCTGCTACGCTTATTGCAGGGGAACTGAGCCCCGACTTCTGGTGTTTGGATCTGGATGAGCCTCGCTGCCAAATTGGCTCGCCCGCTGGGCGAGACAGGTTTGCAGAGTTTTCCAGTTTTGGCTTTTCAGAGGTAGGGCTTCAATCGCCGCCTTTGCCGTAACCCAATAGGCTCGCCTATCGGCGAGACAGGTCCGAAAGAAAAAAGGGCCCGCCGTCAGGCGGGCCCGGGTCGCCTGCCGCAAGGCAGGGGAAACCACTCTGAATAGAAAAGATCAGATCGTTTGATCGTAGTCGCCAACCTGCGGCTCGGTCCGGATCACCGCGTCGATATCGGCAAAGATGGCGCGCATTTCAGCTTCGCTTTCAGAGCTTTCGCAGACCACAACCAGATTGGGCGTGTTGGAGGAGGCGCGCACCAGCCCCCAGGAACCGTTGTCAAGAATGACGCGTGCACCATTCACCGTCACAACTTCCTTGATGGCCCGACCTGCCAGGGGCTCTCCAGCCTGATGTTTGGCGACCAGTTTTTCGACCAGGCGCTCCAGCACAGTGTATTTTTCGGTATCGGCACAATAGGGCGACATGGTGGGAGTCGACCAGGTTTTTGGCAGGGCTTTGCGCAGGTCCGACATGGACATATCGGGGTTGCGCTCCATCAGCTTGCAGATCTCGACGGCAACGCGCATGCCGCAGTCGTAGCCACGACCGACAGGTTCGGCCAGGAAGTAGTGGCCGGATTTTTCAAAGCCTGCCAAGGCGCCAATTTCCTTGACCCGGCGTTTCATGTGGCTGTGGCCGGTCTTCCAGTAATCAGCGGTGACGCCGTTCTTTTTCAGCTCGGGATCGGAGGCAAACAAACCGGTTGATTTAACATCTGCGACAAAGGTTGCATTGGGATAAATCTTGCTGAGATCACGCGCCATGATGACGCCGACCTTGTCAGCAAAGATCTCTTCGCCCTCATCATCCACCACGCCGCAGCGGTCGCCGTCGCCATCAAATCCCAACGCCATGTCTGCGCCCGAGGCTTTGACGCTGGCCGACATGTCGTGCAGCATCTCCATGGCTTCGGGGTTGGGGTTGTAATGCGGGAAAGTATAGTCCAGCTCATTGTGGCTGGGCACCACTTCGACGCCGATGCGCTCAAACAATTCCGGCCCAAAGGCCGAAGCCGTGCCATTGCCGGTGGCGCAGACCACCTTGAGCTTGCGGGTCATTTTGAAATCACCGACGAGATCATCGAGGTAGGCCTCTTTGACGCCATCGACAAACTCGTATGAGCCACCGGGGCGGGGCTCACCTTGGCCATTGAGCACGATGTCACGCAGTTCGGACATCTCGTCGGGGCCGTGGGTCAAGGGGCGTTCAAAGCCCATTTTGACGCCAGTCCAGCCATTGGGGTTGTGGCTGGCGGTGACCATGGCCACGGCAGGCACATCCAGGTGGAACTGGGCGAAATAGGCCATGGGAGAGACCGCCGGGCCGATATCCTTGACCTGGATTCCGGCCTGCATCAGGCCGAGGATCAGCGCCTGTTTGATCGCCAGCGAGTAGTCGCGGTAATCATTGGCAACGGCAATCACTGGGGGGATGCCACGTTTGTGCATTTGGGTGCCAAGCCCGAGGCCCAGAGCGGTCATACCAGGCAGGTTGATCTCTTCGGGGTATTTCCAGCGGGCGTCATATTCACGAAAGCCAGTTGGCGTGATCATTGGGTCGCGCAAAAAATTCCAGGTGTTTGGCTGCACCGGGGAGCTTGGCTTTTTCATCTTGAACAAATCCCTTGGGGGTCAAATAGAAATTGGGTTGGCTTTGGCGAGGGCGTCAAATGCCATGAGTGTTTCAATAAGCTGGGGCATCTGATCCAAATAGATCATATTCGGGCCGTCACAGGGGGCGTTATCCGGGTCTTCATGGGTTTCCATAAAGACGGAGGCAATCCCGGTTGCGACAGCGGCGCGGGCCAGAACCGGCGCAAATTCGCGCTGACCGCCCGAAGCTCCGCCCAGGCCGCCGGGCTGGGCGACGGCATGGGTCGCATCCATCACCACCGGGTAGCCAGTGCGGGCCATCTCGGGCAGGCTTTGCATATCGACCACCAGACGGTTGTAGCCAAAGGAGACGCCGCGCTCGGTCAACATGATGCGTTCATTGCCGGTACTAGCGATTTTGGCCACCACATTGGGCATGTCCCAAGGGGCCAGGAACTGACCCTTTTTGACGTTGATCACCGCGCCTGTGCGCCCGGCCGCCAGCAAAAGCGACGTCTGACGGCACAGGAAAGCTGGGATCTGCATGATGTCGACAACTTCGGCCACAGGCGCGCAGTGATCGGGCTCGTGGATATCCGTCAGTACAGGCACGCCGATACTGTCTTTGACAGATTGTAGAACCTCGAGGCCTTTTTCCAGTCCTAGCGCCGGTTTGGCATTGATCGAGGTGCGGTTGGCCTTGTCGTAAGAGCCTTTGAACACATATTGTGCCCCGGCTTTGTCGCAGGCCTCTTTCAGGGTGCCTGCGATCATCTGGGCATGATCGGCGCTTTCCAGCTGGCAAGGGCCGGCAAGAATGGTCAGGGGGCGGTCATTGCCAATGGTGAGATCGGCGACTTGGATGTTTTTCATGGCTTAAGACGAAACCTGTTCCCGGAGAATGGACGCTGTGAGTGAACACAACAGGTAGATACCGGAAAAGATCAGGAAAGCCAAAACCGTATTCTCGAATTTGCGTGGATAGGTGGGTTCCTCGCTGGCGACAGGGGCCACCGCAGTGGTCAAATAGCGGACCTGGCGGTTGGCTTCCATGCGGGTGGATTCCACTTGCTGCAAAGCCGATTGCAGCATCAGATCCCGGGTCGCCAAATCGGCCTGGGCCATCTGAATCTGCACCCGGTGATTGGCAAGCGAGTTTTCGCCTTCCGAGGCATCGGTCATCCGGTCATTCAGGCGGGTGATCACATCACTCAGGCGGCTGATATCGGCCTCAACGCCCGCGACCTTGGCCCTGTTGGGACGGGCATTGTCCAGCAGGGCCGCCAGTTCAAGCTCTTTTTGTTGCAACTGGATCTCAAAGGTATTGATCTGCGATCGCAGCGAGACAATGACCCCTTCAGGATCCAAAACCATCCCGTCTTGTTGCAACTCCACCAAATGGCGCTGCGCCTCGCGGCGTTTGCCTTCGGCCAATTCCAGGGCAGCCTCGGATTCGCTAACCTGATCAGATCGCTTTTGCTCTGACAGGTGGTTCACCTCTTCCTGAGCATAGCCGATGAGGCGGCGGGAAAACTCGGCTGACACTTCGGGGTCAGCGGCAGAGACCTCCATACGGACCACACCTTCGGTGGGATCATAGCCGATTTTGACGTTGCGCTTATAGGTCTTATAGGCTTCTTCATTGGTTGGGTCAGGGCTGAGCCGCTGAATGGGGTCGATCCAGGCCTGGGTGAAGTGGGATTTGAAGCCCATTTCTGCGTCCAACCGCAACATCGCGCCCTTGGATTGCAGATAGCCCTGCACCGCGATGGAGTCCTGGCTGGTGGCAAACTGTGTCCCGCTCAGCAAGCCACTCACCGCGCCCGCGCCATCGGCCTTGAGCACCAGGAACTCGGATTTGGTCGCATACATCGGGGTGGCAACGACATAAAAGAAATAGCCGGTGATGAGGGTCGGCAGCATGACAAAGAAGCCAAGCCGCGCCATCAGTAGGGCGAGCTTGCGACGGCGGCGATTGGCAATATCGCGCTGAATTTCAGAGATCTCGCGCTGGCGCCGTTCGGCTGGGCTCAGATCGGTTGAGGGCAGGTTGGTTTTTGCGGCAGGCACAGTCTGCGGCAGTTGCACATTCTGGCCAGCTGCAGGCGTATTGTCGGGCTGGGCTTTGTTCTGCGGCACCACCAGCTCCAGCATATTGGCGCGTTTGAAAGGGTCTATGCCCTTTTCACGCAGGAGGCGGACGGCATCAAAATCCGAGGTTGCCGGCAGATCGTGCTTTTGGGCAACTCGGCGGGCCATGCGCAGCTGGCGCCCGGTGAGCCCCTCTTTGCGAATGGCATCAATATCGGTTTCAAGCCGGGTTTCGCGGGCAGAGCTCACCTGACCCGACAGGGGTTTGCCAGCATTTGCCGCAGAGGCCGCTGCCGGGGCCGCCTGATCGGCCATTTGCTGGGGCTGTTGCTGGGCCGAGGCACTGGCGTGGCCTGAGCTGCTTTGCGCATCGGGGGCAGGCACTGGACGGGCCGCGGCCGCCCCCCCTTCGGCTTCCCCGTTCGGCGTGGCTGGATTGCGGCGAATTCTGAACTTTTTAGCCTTGGGTTTCATAGTCATAGAGCTGTTTCGCTTCTTCCAAGGTTTCAAACATATTGAGTTGCCCATCCAGCAGCACTGCGGCTGAGCGGGCAAATTTTTCCAGGGTCTTGGCCTGGTGGGAGACGATGATGATGGTTGTGGTCTGCAGGCGCTCCTGCAGGATGGCGCCAGCCTTCTTGTTGAACTCCACATCCGTGGTGCTCGGCATGCCCTCATCAATGAGGTAGACATCAAAATCCAAGGCCAGCATCAGCGAGAAGCTGAAGCGCGAGCGCATGCCCGCAGAATAGGTGCCAAGCGGTTGGTCGAAATACTCGCCAAGGCCACACAACCAGCGGCAATAGGCTTCGACGTAATCGGGGTCCAATCCGTAGAGATTGGCGATGTAGCGGGCATTGGCCAGCGCCGACAGCCGGCTGACCACGCCGCCCATAAAGCCAAGCGGGAAGGAAATCTTGCACCCGCGGCGAATTTCACCCTCGTCTGGTTTTTCCAACCCCGCCATCATATTGATGAGGGTGGTCTTACCGGTGCCGTTTGGTGCCAGAATGCCAAGAGATTTGCCCAGCTCAACCCGAAAGGACACACGGTCAAGAATGACCTTGCGCTGGGTTCCGGTCCAGAAGGACTTGCTGACATTTTCAAACTCAAGCATTGCTTGTTCCGGTGTTTCAACTGTTGACCCAATGGGCCGGTGGCGGGGACCCTGATAGGACAGCCGACGGGGCTGCTGGATCTGCCCTGTTTCAGGAATATCCCAAGATTGTTAAGGGTATGGGCTTCGATTTGGGCTTTATTATGTCGAATTGTGTCATAAATCTTCAAGGATTGATTAACCATTGTGGCATGATCCTGCAGCAACTGGGCAGGGGGCAATCAGGCCGACTACTTTCTAACCGTTTCTATTGTGGAAACAATAGTTCTCGTGCCGAAGGCCTGAAACCGGGTACCATATACCCTCAGGCCAGGGGCGGTTGACAGCGGAGAAGGGGGGGTGGGAGATGACTGAAAGAGAGCGCACCATGCAGGCTGACAGCCTAAGCGAAGAAATCAGAGCCTGCAGAATCTGTTCAGAGCGTTTTGCAGCAACCCATACGGCCCATCAACCGCGTCCTGTTGCCTGGTTCGCCGAACCCGCGCGCATTTTGATTGCCGGGCAGGCACCTGGGCTGCGCGTCCATGAAAGTGGCAAGCCCTTCACGGACCCCTCGGGGGACCGGCTGCGCAGTTGGCTCGGGCTGGAGGAACCTGAATTTTATGACCGCAACAGGGTGGCCATTGTGCCAATGGGGTTTTGTTTTCCGGGGTATAACGCTCAAAAATCCGACCTGCCACCGCCGCCGATCTGTGCTAGGATCTGGCGTCAACAGGTGATGCAAAGCCTGCCAAATATTGAACTGACTTTGGCGATTGGCGCGCCCGCCCAGGCTTTTCATTTAGGGGGCAAGGCTCCGGTTGGCCAACGCGTGGCGGGCTGGCGAGACCATGCGCCGCGCGTCTTCCCCTTGCCTCATCCCTCTTGGCGCAATACCGGGTGGTTGAAACGAAACCCCTGGTTCGAAGCCGAGCTCTTGCCGGTGTTGCGTGAGCGGGTAAAGGAGCTGATGACATGACTGAAACACCCCAAGACGATGCAACGGCTCTGGATCAAGCCTATGGACAGATGCAGGCCTCTCCCGAGGATGGTGTGGCGCGGTTGCGGTTTTACGAGCGTCTGGCCGACAGCGAGCTGTTCTTGATGCTGAGCAAAGAGCCGGAGGGGGAGCGGATCTCGCCAGAGCTGTTTGAGACGCCTGACGGGCGATTTGTCCTGGTGTTTGACCGCGAAGACCGGTTGGCCCAGTTTGCAGGTGGTGCGGTGCCCTATGCTGCGCTTGCCGGGCGCGGTGTGGTTGAAATGTTGTCAGGTCAGGACATTGGCCTGGGGGTCAATTTGGAAGTGGCCCCCTCTTCGATGCTCTTGGCGGCAGAAGCGGTGGAGTGGTTGCATGAAACCCTGCAAAACGGACCAGACCAGGTCAACGCCGCGATCGAGGAATTGTTGCCACCTGTTGGCCTGCCTGAAGTGTTGCTGACCGCTCTGGATACGAAACTCGCCACCGCCGGAGGGCTGGCCCGTTCTGCCTATCTGGTGTCCCTGCGCTACCAAGGAGGGGGGCAGGGGCATATGCTGGGATTTGTTGCGGCCCTGCCAGAGGCCGAAGCTGCTCTGGCCCAAGCCGTACACGAAGCTCTCACCTTTTCTGGGATTGAGGCTGGGGCCTTGGATGTCGGTTTTTTTGCGGCCTCCGATCCGGTGGCGGCTGCAATGGCTCGGGTGGGTTTGCGCTTTGATCTGCCTGAGCCGGAAGAGCCTAAAATCTATCAGCCAAAGATCCCAGGTGGTGACCCGGATGCACCGCCGATCCTGAAGTAGGTGGGCTCTGCCCCCGTCGCCACAGGCGACTCCCCCGGGATATTTTGGGCCAAATGAATTGGGGGCCAAGTGTTTCGTCTTTCATTTGGCCCCAAGTATCCTGGGGGTGAGCGCCTGTGGCGCGAGGGGGCAAAGCCCCCAAGGCGAGACCGGCAGCCTGCGCCGTCGACGCAGGCCTGAGTTGTTCCCGTTTTAGTTGGCGTCTTCGGCGGGTTCCAGTTTGTCTTGGGTGCGGGTGTCAAAATCACCGGCATCATGACGTTCGCGCAGTTGGCTGTGCAGGGCACCAAAGGCCCGGTTTACCATGCGACCGCGGCTGACCGCGGGGCGGGCATCTACCTCTTTAGCCCAGCGCATAACATGGGTGTAGCTTTCTACATCTAGGAATTCAGCGGCTTCATACAAACGACCCAGCACCAGCTGGCCGTACCAGGGCCAAATTGCGATATCCGCGATACTGTACTCGTCTCCAGCAATAAATTTGTTCTCAGCCAACTGTTTGTCCAGCACATCCAATTGACGCTTGGCCTCCATGGAAAAACGATCAATGGGGTATTGCCATTTTTCCGGTGCATAGGCGTAGAAATGGCCAAACCCTCCCCCCAGGTATGGCGCACTGCCCATCTGCCAAAAAAGCCAGTTCATCACCTCGGTGCGGGCGCGCCCCTCCTTGGGCAGCAGGGCGTCAAATTTTTCTGCCAGATGCACCAGGATGGAGCCGGATTCAAAGATCCGCAAAGGTGCCTCGCCGCTCAGGTCATGCAGGGCGGGGATTTTTGAGTTGGGATTGATCTCCACAAAGCCGGACCCAAATTGATCGCCTTCGCCGATATTGATCAGCCAAGCGTCATATTCGGCGCCAGTGTGTCCCAGTGCCAGCAGCTCTTCCAACATCACAGTGACTTTGACACCATTGGGAGTGGCCAGAGAGTAGAGTTGAAACGGATGCTTGCCCACTGGAAGCTCTTTGTCATGGGTTGCCCCGGCAATGGGGCGGTTGATCGAAGCGAAGCGCCCTCCGCTTTCCGTTTCCCAGGTCCAAACCTTTGGCGGGGTGTAGGTTGTTTCACTCATCTGAAGGAGCCCTGTCTATTGCTAGTGGTGTGAGATGCGCGCTGAACCGGAGGGTCAAACGCCGTATTCTTTGAGAATAGGAGCTTTGTTGAAAATTCCAATGACTGGAAGGTATGATCTCTTCAACTTTTTGCGTGTTCACGGAAAACCTGCCGTCAAACACAGTCACGTGAGCCCCGTTTCAAGGCTGCGAGGAACTGGCTAGTCTGGCTTTCAATTCACATGCGCCCAACGGCCACAGCGCCTGCGGGGCTGCTGATCCACCTGAGGAGATTGACACCAATGAAGCGATTTGCATTTGCCGCCCTTGCGGCCATCAGTTTTGGCCTGCCAGCCTTTGCCGGCCCCCAGTTTGTTGACGAAACCGGTTTTGCGGTGTCGGGTTACGATGTGGTAGCCTATCGCAGCCTGGAGCAGGTGGGTGTTGGCCAGCAACAGCCCGCTGGGGTTCCTGGGCGGGCCGATATCACGGCTGAGTTCAATGGTGCCAAATTTGCCTTTGCCAGCGAAGAAAACCGGGCAAAGTTTCTAGAGAACCCCGCGCATTTTGCGCCGCAATACGATGGACACTGCGCCTATGGTGTTTCCAAAGGCGGCAAGGTTCCGGGCAACCCCAATCTCTGGCGGATTGTGGATGATCGGCTATATCTGAATATCACCAAAAACGTTGTGGGCTTTTGGGAAGAGGATATTCCCGGAAACATCAACCTTGCCGAAGGCAATTGGCCGGGGATCGAGCCCAAGGATGCATCGGGCAATACTATTCCCAACTTTACATCCTCGGCTCCGGAGAGCTGATACTGGATAGCATTCCGTTCGCAAGGACCTTGCAGGCGGGATGTGCTACAGGGTGACTTACCCCACAAAAGAAAAGCCCCGCAGCCAGGATGGCGCGGGGCTTTATTATGAACTCGGTGTGGTAAAACTACCTTTTGCGATCGCGACGGGCGCTCATTGGCTGGAAGGCCACGCCGACATGGGCCTCGCAATAGGGCTTGCCCTGCTGCACTGGCAAACCACAGAACCAGAAGTCTTCGGTGGCGGGGTCGCCCACGGGCCATTTGCAGGTGCGTTCTGTCAGCTCCATGAGGGAAAGCTTCTTGGCCTTCTTTTCGACCTCATTAACCTTTGCCAAGGCCTCGGGGCTGATTTCATTGGCCGAAGGCTGCGGAGGCAGCGGCTGGCCGGCGGGAATGATCTGCTTGCGCGCTGGCACCATGGGGCGCGCGTCCGAAGCAGGCGTTGCCGCAGGCGCTGGTGTCACCGGGCGCGCGGGCTCGGTTTTGGGCTGCGGTTTGGGCTTTGGCGCTGGTTTGGCCGCTGCCGCAGGCTTTTCTTTTGGCTCGGCTGCAGCCTTGGCACCCGTGGTGGCGCGATTGGATAGGCCGAGGCGATGCACCTTGCCAATCACAGCATTGCGGGTCACCCCACCCAGTTCTTTTGCGATCTGGCTGGCCGACTGACCTTCGCCCCACATCTTCTTGAGCAATTCGACGCGATCGTCTGTCCAGGACATCTGTTGCCTTTCCAAGCTAATAGCGGCCCCAGAATCCTGCGGCCGCCATCGAGTTCCGTATTCAGTCCCCTATCTTAGTCAAAGGGCTGCGAGTTACAAGAGACCTTGCGCCGCAGAACCCAAGCGCTATGCAGGGAAAGCACAACAAATATGGGGAAACCATGCCGGAGCAGGGTGTAAAGGATCAAATGGGCTATGAGATTGCCCTGGGAGAGCGGCGGTTTGGCCGGGTGAACTGGCTGGGTTTGCAGACGCTGGCCCAGCGCGAAATCACCCGCTTTCTGGTGGTTTGGACCCAGACATTGCTGGCACCCCTGGTAACAGCAGCCCTGTTTTTGCTGATTTTCAACCTGGCCATCGGTCCCAAGCGGGGCGATGTCATGGGGGTACCGTTTCTGCATTTCTTGGCCCCTGGCATCATGATGATGACGGTGATCCAGAATGCTTTTGCCAATACCTCTTCCTCGCTGGTGATCTCAAAGGTGCAGGGCAATATCGTTGATACCTTGATGCCGCCCCTCTCTGGCCTTGAGATCCTGCTGGGCTATCTGGCCGGTGCCGTGGTGCGGGGCACCCTGGTGGCCTGTGGCATTGGCTTGGGGCTGGCCTTGGTGCTGCAGATCTTTCCGGCCCATCCCCTGATTGCCCTGGCATTTATCGTTCTGGGCGCGCTGTTTCTGGGTGGCTTGGGCATTGTCGCCGGGATTTTTGCCAATAAATTTGACCAGATGGCGGCGATTACCAATTTTGTCGTCACCCCTTTGGCGTTTCTGTCTGGCACCTTCTACTCGGTTGATGCGCTGCCCCCTGTGTTGCGCGCCATTTCCCAAATGAACCCGGTATTCTATCTGATCGACGGGCTGCGTTTTGGCATGATCGGCACCTCTGACGGTGCTCCGCTCGTTGGGCTGGCAATCTGCGCCGGGTCCAGCTTTGCCATCTGCCTGCTGGCCTGGGCCATGCTGCGCAGCGGCTATCGGCTCAAGGCCTGAGTGACGCGGTTGTGCGGGGCGGCGACGATGTCTGCCGGCCCTCTCGCCAGGCCAGAACTGCAGCTCCGGTGAGGATTACGCCTGCCCCGGCGAGGGTGATCCAATCGGGGATCACGCCAAACCCAAGAAAATCATAGAGCGTGGCAAAGATCAGCGTTGCATAGCTGAAAGGCGCCACAAAAGAAGCATCAGCGCGCGCCATCCCATTGACGAAACAGGCCTGAGCACAGGCCATCAGGATGCCGAGCCCTGCCAAGGCGCCCCATTGCAGAGCCGTTGGCATCTGCCAGACTGGCAGCACGGCGGCGCTGGCGATGATCATGCCCAAGGCATTGTTGAACCACAGCACCTGCAGCGGGCGCTCGCGCCCGGCAAGTTTTTTGATAAAGATCAGCTCCAGCCCCATGATCGCGGCAGCTCCCAGGGCCAAAAGGGCTGCGGGCTGAAAGCTCTCAGGTGTTGGACGCAGCAGAATCATTGCGCCCAACAGTGCTATTCCAGCCGCTCCCCAGCGCCAGGGCCCGACGCGTTCGCTGAGCAGGGGGATGGCCAGTAGCATGCCAAACACCGGATTTAGAAAAGCGATGGCCGTGGCATCTGCCAGCGGGATATAGGCCACGGAGGCAAACATCAGCGTGATGCCCAGCCAGCCGCAGCTGGTGCGCCCGATATGCAACCGCCACTGCGGGCGTTGCAGCCGGAACCGCAGGGCTGCAACAGCGGTGGAAATTGCCAGGAAGGCGAACAAAAACCGTCCATGGCTGATCTGCAGCGGATTCAGGGCCGGCCCCAGTGTCTCGGTCCCCAGCGCCTTGGCCAGTAGCGTTGTGGCGGCAATGAAAACCGTGGCCAAGGTGATCAGGGCTGCTGCTAGGGGCGGGTTCTGTGGGGTTGAAATTTCCATAAGGCCACAGCTGCGCTGGTTGCTGCGCATTTGCAAGATCTATTGCCGCCGTCATGCCCCTTACAGCAGAGATGCCCGGCGGTGGGCAAAGATCAAAATGTCCGTCTATGGCGCCATTAGGGGTTTCTTTTCGCCAAATGCTCCGATATGGAACCCAACTATGATCAAAGTCACGCCTCATACCTGTTTGCTGCGACGCCGACGCCGATTGGCGTAGTTCGGCACCTTTGATCTGTTGCCCCGCCGCTTTTGCGGCGTATTGGCACAAACCCATTCTCTTATTGTTGACCCTCAGGCCCGGCTCATGCACTGCTTTGGCCTTAACTTTCCGAAAAGGATGATCCAATGATCCCGTCCGTTCTGCCCACCTATAACCGTGCTCCGCTGGAGTTCATAAAAGGCGAAGGTTCCTGGCTGTTCGAGGCGGACGGACGCCGATTTTTGGATCTCGGTTCCGGCATTGCGGTGAATGCCCTGGGTCATGCCCATCCAAAGCTGGTCGATGTCTTGACAACCCAGGCGCAGAGCCTCTGGCATGTCTCCAATCTCTACAAGATCCCGCAGCAGCAGAAGCTAGCGGATCTGCTGGTTGATCACAGCTTTGCCGACACAGTGTTTTTTACCAACTCCGGCACCGAAGCCTGCGAGCTCGCCGTCAAGATGGCGCGCAAATTTTTCTACGAGAAGGGCCAGCCTGAGCGGGTCGAGATCATCACCTTTGATGGGTCTTTCCATGGTCGGTCCTCCGCCGGGATTGCCGCAGCCGGGACGGAGAAGATGGTCAAGGGCTTTGGCCCACTTTTGCCCGGCTTTGTGCATCTGACCTTCGGCGATATGGACGGTTTGACCAATGCGATCACCGATCAGACCGCCGCGGTTCTGATCGAGCCGGTGCAGGGCGAAGGCGGCATTCGCCCGGTGCCCGATGCCGAGCTCAAGGCGCTCCGCCAGATCTGTGATGAGGCCGGGATCCTGTTGATCCTAGATGAGGTCCAATGCGGCGTCGGTCGGACCGGTAAGCTCTTTGCCCATGAATGGGCCGACATCACGCCGGATATCATGATGGTGGCCAAAGGCATTGGCGGCGGCTTCCCGCTGGGCGCCGTGCTTGCGACCGAAGAGGCCGCCTCGGGCATGACCGCAGGAACCCATGGCTCCACCTATGGTGGCAACCCCTTGGGTTGCGCCGTGGGCTGCGCGGTGATCGAAGAGGTAATGGCGCCGGGTTTTCTCGCGGATGTGAACCGTCGCGCCGGTCTGATGCGGCAAAAGCTCGAAGGGCTGATTGCCTCTCATCCAGAGGTCTTTGAGGAGCTGCGCGGCTCCGGGCTGATGCTGGGGCTGAAATGCAAAGCGGCAAACATGGATGTGGTGCAGGCAGGCTACGACAACGCAGTGATCACAGTGCCTGCGGCAGACAATGTCATCCGGCTGCTGCCGCCTCTGACCCTCAGCGACGAGGAAATCGGCGAAGCCATCCTGCGCCTGGATCAGGCCGCCACAGACCTGGAGCAGGGCTGACTTTCACCTTTCCCTAAATATTCCCGGGGGTTTACGGGGGCAGGCAGCCCCCGTTACTGGCACCGCCCTCGCAAGTAAAAAAGCGACATCTTATGAAACACTTCCTTGATATTCACACGACCGACCCCAAAGACCTGCACGGTATCATTGATCAGGCAAAACTGATGAAACAGGCCCGTCAGGGTCGCCCCAAGGGCATGACCGATGATGACCAGCCCCTGGCGGGGCGCATGGTTGCCCTGATTTTTGAAAAACCCTCCACCCGGACCCGGGTGTCTTTTGACGTCGGTGTCCGGCAAATGGGCGGTCAGAGCATGGTGCTTTCGGGCAAGGACATGCAGCTGGGTCATGGTGAGACCATTGCTGACACAGCGCGGGTCATGTCGCGCTATGTAGATCTGATCATGATCCGTACTTTTGACGAAACCGTTTTGCAGGAAATGGCGGAATATGCTTCTGTTCCGGTGATCAATGGGCTGACAGATCGCAGCCACCCCTGCCAGATTATGGCCGATATCCAGACCTACGAAGAACACCGCGGCTCGATCAAGGGCAAGAAGGTGGTCTGGGCGGGGGACGGCAACAATGTCTGTGCCTCCTTCTTGCATGCGGCGGCTCAGTTTGGCTTTGATCTCACCTTCACGGGGCCCGCTCAGTTGGACCCAGAGGAGGAATATGTTGGCCTGGCGCGCAAGGCAGGGTCAAAGGTGGTGATCGAACGCGATGCCTTCAAAGCGGTAGAGGGCGCCGATCTGGTGGTCGCCGATACCTGGGTCAGCATGCATGACAGCCAATCTTCCAAAGAGCGGCGCCACAACATGCTGCGCCCCTATCAGGTCAATGATGAGCTGATGTCCCATGCCAAGTCTGACGCCCTGTTCATGCATTGCTTGCCAGCCCACCGCGAAGAAGAGGTGACCTCCTCGGTGATGGATGGCCCCCAATCGGTGATCTTTGACGAGGCTGAAAATCGCCTGCATGCACAAAAAGCGGTCATGCGCTGGTGTCTCGGCGTCTGATCTGGGCGAGTCCTTCAGGGGGCTGGTCATTTTACAAAACATCTGCAACCCTCGCGCTAGACAAATGGCGCGAGGGTTTTCTTTTGGATAGGGATCAACCACAGCAGATGGATCAGGGCTGGGCACTTTTGGTCGTGGATATGCAGATGGAAATGGCAAATGCGACCGCCGCCGGGCGTCCCCGTGCCAACCCGGATGCGGAAGACAATACAGCAGGGCTGCTGGCAGGGTTTCGCGCCGCCGGGTTGCCGGTGCTGCATGTGATGCATGACGATCCCAGGACAGAAAGCCGCTTTCGCCGCGATTTGCCCTCCGGCCAGCCAATGCCCTGTGCGCAGCCTCTGGAGGGCGAGCCGGTGTTTTGGAAAACGGGCTCTTCGGGCTTTGTTGGCACCGGGCTGGCAGAGGAGCTGCAGGTTCGCGGCATCCAAAACCTGGTGATTATTGGCGGCGTTGCGGCCTTTTGCGTGAACTCAACCGCGCGCTCGGCGGCGAACCTCGGCTTTGCGGTCGAAGTGGTCGAAGATGCGCTTATCGCCTTTGCTATGCCTGCCCGCAATGGAGGCGATCTGGATGCGGAGGTGGTGCTGGAGGTGACGCTGTCGGGCCTTGCTGCAGGATTTGGTAAAGTTCTGCCAACACAAGAGGTTCTGGCGCGGCTCACTGTGCCGGCATGAGCGTGCAGGGAGGGCGATCACTGCGTATCGTGATTGCTGGGGCCGGGGCGATCGGCTGCTTTTGTGGCGGGTTATGGGCGGCTGCGGGCCATAGCGTGACCCTGCTTGGGCGGCCCCGTATTCTGGGACCCATTGCACAGCGGGGGCTGACCCTGACCGATTTCGCCGGTCTAAGGGAGCAACTGGAAGCGCGGCAGCTGACCTGTAGCGACAATCCGGCGGTTTTGGCCGAGGCAGATCTGGTGGTTGTCGCGGTCAAGTCAAGTGCGACTGCAGAGATGGGACATCTGATCGCACAATATGCCCCACCAGATGCCCCAGTGTTCAGCTTTCAAAATGCGATGACCAATGCGGCGCTGCTGGGCCAGATGTTGCCGGGACGGGATCTGCGTGCCGCGATGGTACCCTTTAATGTGGTGCCTGCTGAAGGGGCTGAGGCAGGGCCGCCCGGATATCAGCAGCCGGGGTACCACCGGGCCTCTTCGGGTGAGATCATGATCGCCGCTGGGCGCGGGCATTGGGGGCGGTTGCTGTCAGTGCCAGGCCTGCCCGTGGTGGAAACGCCAGATATCACTGGCGTGCAATGGGGCAAACTGTTGATCAACCTCAATAACGCTCTGAATGCTCTGTCAGGCCTGCCGTTGATGACCCAGCTGCAAATCCGCCACTGGCGGCAGCTCATGGCGGATCAGATGGCCGAGGCTCTGCGGGTGATGCGGGCGGCTGGCTTAAAGCCAGTCTCTACCACGCCGCTGCCCGTCTGGATGAGCCCACATATCCTGCGTCTGCCCAACTGGGCCTTTACCCGGATTGCTGCACAGATGTTGACTATTGATCCCACCGCGCGCAGCTCGATGGCGCAGGATCTGATGCAGGGGCGCATTACCGAAGTGGATGCCCTTCAAGGGGAAATCCAGCGTCTAGGTCTGGCCCACGGCGTAGAAACGCCGATCTGCGACGTGGTGATCCAGCTGATCCGGCAGGCCGAAATGAAAAAGGCCGGACTGCCAAAATTGCAGCCCGGCCAGATTTAAGTGCCAGCTCACTGTGGCCTGGCGGTTAATGCGTGATCGTTGCCAGCAAGAGATAAATAACGCCAGACAGCAGGGCTGCCGCAGGTACGGTGATCACCCAGGCGGCAGCAATGGTCATGAAGTGACTGCGACGGACCAATTTGCGACGGCGGCGTTCTTCTGATGCGATACGCTTTTCCTCCGGGCGGGTAATGGCGGATTGGCGCAGGCGGCGCTCGTGATGCCATTCGCGGAAGAAACCAACACCAAAGACCGCTCCCACTGCGATATGGGTCGATGATACCGGTAGTCCCAGCCAGCTGGCGACAATCACCGTAATGGCGGCCGAAAGGGAGACGCAATAGGCGCGCATTGGGTTTAGTTTGGTGATTTGGCTGCCCACCATGCGGATCAGTTTGGGGCCAAACAGGAACAGACCAAAGGAGATACCAAAGGCTCCGATGATCATGACCCAGGAGGGGATCGCCACCTTGGAGGCAAAATCGCCAAACTCGGAGGCATGCACAATGGCGGCCAGCGGCCCAACCGCATTGGCCACATCATTGGCACCATGGGCAAAGGACAAGAGGGCGGCCGAAATCACCAGCGGAATGCGGAACAAGATCTTCAGGGATTTGTTGCGATTTTCCATGCCCTCAGACTGACGTTTGATCAGCGGTGCGGTGATAAAATAAGCCAGTGCGCCCATTGCTGCCCCAATCAGCAGGGCGGTCTGCAGGTCAATCTTGATAACCCGCTTCAATCCCTTGAGGGCGAGATAAGAGGCAAAGGCCCCAGCCATGATGCCGACCAGCACTGGCACCCAGCGTCGGGCGGCGGCAATCTTGTCGTCCTGATAGATGATCTTGGCCTTGATCAGCGCCAGAAACAGGGCTGCGATGACGCCGCCCAGAACCGGCGAGATCACCCAGCTGGCGGCGATCTTGCTCATGGTGGCCCAGTTCACCGCTGCAAACCCGGCCGCCGCGATCCCGGCGCCCATGACACCGCCCACAACCGAATGGGTGGTAGAGACCGGCGCGCCGATCCAGGTGGCCAGATTGACCCAGAGCGCAGAAGAGATCAGCGCTGCCATCATCGCCCAGATGAAGATTTCAGAGGTGGCAACCACCTTTGGGTCGATAATGCCTTTGGAGATGGTCGACACCACATCCCCACCAGCCAGCAGCGCGCCGGCGCTTTCAAAAATTGCGGCGATGAGGATGGCACCGCCCATCGTGAGCGCATTGGCGCCAACCGATGGTCCCATATTGTTCGCCACATCATTGGCGCCGATATTGATCGCCATATAGGCACCAAAGACAGCCGCTGCGACCACGATCAGATTGGTCTGGCTGCCGCCAAACAACATTGCGGCACCAAGGCCGGCCATAACCATGAAGATGAGCGCAATGCCGGGACCGACCATGGGGCGGGCGACATATTGAGTTGCAGATTCGAGGTGAGAGAGCCGATGCAGATCGCGGTCAAGCGTCTCTCGGTGGTTTGCGTCGTTGGATGGGGTGCTCACGATGGGTGTCCCTTTGGCAGGCAGTTTGAGCACGCACTAAGAGAGCTGGCTCAATGAGGCAAGCAATCTGTCATAAAAGTGTCATGTAATTGTCACAATTGGCGCAGCAGCGCGCGAAGCTCAGGCTCATTGACCAGGTTCGCCGCCTCTTGCGCCCGCACCCATTTGCGTTTGCGTTGATGTGCCTCTGGGTAGCTGTCAGAGAGTTCCACATCCCCAACGGTATAGACAAATGTCTGAACCGGGATTGGCAGCCCGCTCTTGAGTTCTTTCTCATAACTGAAAGCCCCAATCGGATCGCCTTCGACACGACCGTTTTGCACACCGGCCTCTTCCCAGGCTTCCTGCAGCGCGGATTCACCGCCATCCTTGCCATTGATGGGCCAACCCTTGGGCAGGATCCAGCGGCCCGTGCCGCGGCTGGTGATCATCAGGACTTCTGTTTCACCGGAGGTGGTCCGGTGGCACAGGGCTGCGACTTGCACCCGTTTAGGGCGAAACAAAATGGGCTTGATTATGTCTTCCCATGCCTGGGCGATAATATTGCTCATTGTAAACTGCCTAAAAGTGAACTGCCTTGGTGCTGTCGTTTTTTGGCAGCGAGCCTCCCAATGAGGGGGGCAAGATCGCTGCATTTGCTTCATTGCCCTTTAAAATAGGGCTTTGGCGCAAAAGTACAACCCTTCTATATGTTTCTGGCCGTGAAGCGGGGCGAAGGGCTCTGAAAGCGCGGGAATTTCGTCCCCTCGAGCGGGGGAGGGCTAACAGGAAGGGAAACATCAGCGACCTCTGGGTCCAGCGTGTTGACAGTAAGGCTTTGCGGGGGCTGAGTGACCTGACTTGAATTTCAATGGGCGGAACAGATGAAAACAGCACTGATTACAGGCGCGGCGCGGGGTATTGGCCTTGCCACAGCACAAGGCTTGCAAAAGGAGGGATGGCAAGTCGTGGTTTTGGACAGGGATGGCGCTGAACTCGCCAAGGTGGCTGAGACCCTCCCACAGGCTCTGATCATAGAGGCAGATGTCTCAAAGCCGCAGGATGTGGCTCGATCGGTGGTGGAGGTCACAGAGCGTTTTGGTCGTCTGGATGGATTGGTGAACAATGCCGGCGTTGCTGATTTTGGCCCGATCCGGGAGACAAGTTTTGAGCGCTGGCGCCGGGTGATGGAGACCAATCTGGATGGACCCTTTCTGATGACCCAGGCCTTTACAGATCTGCTGGCGGCGGACGTTGGTGGCGCGGTGGTGAATATCACCTCAATCTCGGGCCTGCGTGCCAGCACATTGCGGGTTGCCTATGGGACTTCAAAGGCCGCTCTCGCACATCTGACTTTGCAGCAAGCCGTCGAGCTGGGAGAGCTTGGCATTCGCGTCAACGGAGTTGCCCCGGGACCTGTGGCGACCAAGCTTGCCATGGCGGTGCACAGCCCCGCGATCATTGCGGCCTATCACGATGCATTGCCCTTAAACCGCTATGGCTCGGAGGCTGAGATCGCAGCGGCAGTCAACTTCCTGCTCTCTGAGAAAGCCAGCTTCATCACGGGCCAGATCCTGGCGGCGGATGGTGGCTTTGAGGCGACGGGGATAGGCCTGCCCGCTCTTCGGTCCTGACAGGGCCGGAGGCTGGGAAAAGCGAGGCTCTGCCTCGCGCTCCGGGATATTTTTGGCCAAATGAAAGGGGCTGGTTTCATTTGGCTAGAAGTATCCTGGGGGTGAGCGCCTTAGGCGCGAGGGGGCAAAGCCCCCTGATTTTCAAGGCTTACTTTGGCTTTAACGGCGCTTTTTCGCCCGCAATGTAGGGTCTTCTTGGGTTGGGTCTTCCGGCCAGGGGTGGCGGGGATACTGTGCGCGCATGTCTTTTCGGACATCGTCATAGGATCCGGACCAGAAACCGGGCAAGTCGCGGGTGATCTGGATTGGGCGCTGAGCTGGGGACAGCAGGGTGATTTTGAGAGGCACGCCGCCGACGCTGGGATGGCGGGTGACGCCGAACAGCTCTTGCAAGCGGACCGAGATCTCAGGTGCTTCAGCGCTATAGGTGATGGGGATCTTGCGCCCCAGGGGGGTGGTGAAACCAGCCGGTGCCTCGCGGTCGAGCACTTGTGTCTGCTCCCATGTGAGGGAGGCACGCAGGGCCGGAAGCAGGTCGAATTGTTTCCAACCCTGGGCCGATTTGAGACCGCCCAGCATCGGCAAAAGCCAGTCTTCCAACCGGGCAAGCAGACCCTCTGTTGAGAAGTCCGGCAGATCGAAGCCCTCGGCGCGCACAAGCTCTACCCGTGCCGCCAGCCGTGCCGCGGCCCCGTCGAGGCGCAGGCCAAGGTCGCGGACGCCCTCCAGCATGGCCTCGGCAATCTGGTCTTCGGGGGCATCCTTCCACATGCGGTCTTCGAGGGTGATGGCGCCGAGGCATTCCTGCTGGCGAGTGATCACTCGGCGTTCGCGTTTGGACCAGTGGCAATTGTCTTGCCAAGTGATCTGATCGGCAAAGAGTGCACGGATTTCACCCAGGCTGATCTGGGCCGCCATCCGCATGCGGGCCTCACGCGGGTTGCCGTCGGTGTCCAAGGCCACGATGAAGGGAGACGAGGCCAGGGGGTCGCCGGGCTCCAGCAGAACCCCCTTGCCGCCTGACAGCACATAGCGTGGTTGCTCGCCCTTGCGGCGTTGACCAATACGGTCGGGGTAGGCCAGGGCGGCCATGGCGGCGGGCGAGAGAGCGCTACGCTCGCCGGGCGGCGTCTTTCCCTGTTTTTGCAACCGTCGCGTTTCGCTGCGAATGCGGTCTATTACCGGGTATGAAAGCTGGTAGGGGCGCTTGCGCTGGACCTCTTTTGGGTTTTTCAGAGCCTCCAGGCGCAGGGTCAGGTCTGTAGGGGCCCCGCGCAGTGGATCGCGCTCGGCCAGAAGCGCGGCGAGAGGCGCAGCTTTGGGGCCGGCTGTCAGCAGCATATGGCCAAGGCGCGGATGCAGGGGCAACTTGGCAAGCGCTTTGCCATGGCTGGTGATCTGTCCACGGCGATCCAAAGCACCCAGCATCTGCAGCAGTCTACGGGCTTCTGCCATGGTGCCAGCGGGGGGCGGCGTGAGAAAGGCCAGTTCATCCGCCTCCGCGCCCCAGAGTGCCAGCTCCAGGGCCAGGCCGGTAAGGTCGGCCGAGACGATCTCGGGGGGCGGGAAAGCAGCCAGGGCGCCTTCTTCACCCTTGGTCCAGAGCCGATAGGCGGTGCCAGGGGCGACACGACCGGCGCGGCCCTGTCGTTGGGTGGCTTCTGCGCGGGTGAGTTTTTCGGTGATGAGACGTGACATGCCGGAGCCGGGATCAAAGCGGGCGCGCCGTGCTTGCCCCATATCGACCACCACGCGGATATCCTGAATGGTGAGGGAGGTCTCAGCAATCGAGGTGGCCAGAACCACCTTGCGACCTGATGCGGCGGGCCGGATGGCGGCCTGTTGTTCCTTGAAGGGCAGGGCGCCAAAGAGTGGCTGGATCAGGCAGTCACCGGGCAGGCGTTTGTCCAGGTTTTGCGCGGCGCGGCGGATTTCGCCCTCACCTGGCAAAAACACCAATATGCCGCCGCCCATCTGCATGCCTCTTGTCGTATCGCGGCTGTCTTTTTCTGCCTGCACCACAAGATCGCAGAGCGCATCCAGTCGACGCGCCTGTGGCCCCAAGGGGCGCTCGAGCCAGCGCGTTTCTACCGGAAAGCTGCGCCCCTCGGAGGTGATCAGCGGGGCCTGCATCAGACTGGCCACTGGGGCGGCATCCAGGGTCGCGGACATGGCCAGCAGGATCAGATCGTCGCGCAGGGCCCCGGCCACTTCGAGGCAAAGCGCCAGGCCAAAGTCGGCGTTGAGGGAGCGTTCGTGGAATTCGTCAAAGATCACCGCGCCGACGCCGGGCAGGTCCGGGTCGGACTGCAACATGCGGGTGAGGATGCCTTCGGTGACCACTTCGATGCGGGTTGTTTTGCTGGTCTTTGCCTCGCCGCGAATACGGTAGCCAACGGTTTGGCCCAGAGGCTCCCCCAGTGTTTCGGCCATCCGTTCGGCGGCGGCGCGGGCGGCGAGGCGACGGGGTTCCAGCATCACGATGCGCTGCTCTGTCAGTCCGGCGGTGCGCAGGGCCAGCGGCACCTTGGTGGTCTTGCCCGCACCTGGGGGAGCTTGCAAAACGGCGCGGCGGTGCTGTTGCAGGGCCGCAATCAGATCAGGCAGGGCGTCATCAATGGGCAGGCGTGGCATCGGGTTGTTTGTCATGGTCTGCTTATCGCCAAAGCTTGGGCCTGCGTCCAGTCTCCTTGGGGCAGGGCCAGGAGGCGCTGGGGATCCGGGGCCGTGCCCCCCTGCGTCAGCTTCGCACTGGACAAGAGCTGGCGGGCTGCGTCAATTAGGCGAGAAAATTTGCGAGCTGTTCAAGACTGGAGACCGGGCATGAAGACTGCCGAGCTGAGTGAGAAAATCCTAAGCGGGGATCGCCGTGCGCTGGCACGGGCCATCACTCTGGTGGAAAGCGGCCGCGAGGATCACCGGGCCTCAGCGACAGAGCTGTTGGAACAATTAGCCAAATCCGGGCGACAATCCCTGCGCATTGGTCTTTCGGGCACGCCGGGGGTGGGGAAATCCACTTTTATCGAGAGCTTTGGCATGATGCTGGTTTCGCAGGGGCTGCGGGTGGCTGTGCTGGCGGTTGATCCGAGCTCGGCCCGTACCGGCGGGTCCATCCTGGGCGATAAAACCCGAATGGAGCAGCTCAGCCGTCAAAAAGGCGCCTTTATCCGACCCTCGCCCAGTCAGACCAATCTGGGCGGGGTGGCGCGACGCACCCGCGAGGCGGTGGCGCTATGCGAGGCGGCTGGGTTTGATGTGGTTTTGATTGAAACCGTGGGGGTCGGCCAATCTGAAACCGTGGTGGCGCAGATGTCGGATCTGTTTTTGTTGCTGCTGGCACCCGCGGGCGGCGATGAGCTTCAGGGGGTTAAGCGGGGCATTATGGAAATGGCGGATATCATTTTGGTCAACAAGGCCGATGGTGATTTGAAATCTGCCGCCATGCGCACCTGTGCAGATTATTCTGGTGCTTTGCGGCTGCTGCGCAAGCGCCCGCAGGACCCGACGGGCTATCCCAAGGCGCAGACGGTCTCGGCCTTGGAAGAGGCCGGGTTGGACAGTGCCTGGACAGATATGAAGACCCTTATGGACTGGCGGCGCGAGAATGGGCACTGGAGCGGCACCCGCGCGGAACAGGCGCGCTATTGGTTTGGCGAGGATGTACGGCAGGCTCTGCTGGCGCGGTTGGAAACCCCCTGGGCGCGCGAACGCATGGAGGGGCTGTCGGATCAGGTGGCCAGGGGGGCGGTGTCCCCAACTGCTGCGGCGCAGGAGCTGCTCAAGGGGTTGGGCGTCGCGGGCTAGGCAGCTTTGCCGCGGTGGGGGTGTTTTGCCGCGCTATTGGAGTGCCTGAACTGTGATCTGGGGCAGCTTTCCTGTTCTGCGTAACTGGATCAGGGAAAAGGATTGTCTTTGGGCTGGCCAACCGGACGGGCAGCAGCTAAAGCAACGGTGGAAAGAGACAGGTTGGGGCGTGCTAATGTCATTTCGCCGGGGGCTGCCATAAAACCCCAGCATTTGGCTTGACCCCTGGGGCGATTCCTCCTAAACGCATCCAACCAGTTTTCGGGCGTTGCCTCTTGGCCGCGCCCTTTGAGATTTGCAGACGATTCGGGGGGATCCTCGGGTGCTGCCCCAGATACGAAGGATGAACCTATGTCGCGCCGTTGCGAATTGACCGGAAAAGGCCCGATGACTGGCAACAATGTCAGCCACGCCAACAACAAAACCAAGCGTCGCTTTCTGCCCAACCTGAACGACGTGACCCTGCAGTCCGAGACCCTGGGTCGTGGCATCAAGCTGAAGATTTCGGCTGCTGCACTGCGCACCGTTGATCACCGTGGTGGTCTGGACGCCTTCCTGGCAAAAGCCAAGGACGAAGAGCTGTCTGCAGCTGCACTGAAAGTGAAAAAAGAGATCGCCAAGGCACAATCCGCCGAAGCTTGATTTTTTGATCACTTAAGATTTTGAAACGCCGTGCGCCCCAGGGGCTGCGCGGCGTTTTGTCGTTATTGGCACATTTCATTTACAACTTGCAGCCTTGAGGCGGCAAAGGCATATGATTTGCCATGGCGCGATTCTTGCGGATAACTCTGGCTTTGATGCTGGCCTTGGTGGTGACCCTGACGGGGCATGCTTCGGCCAGTGTGAAGGGCAGCCGCGATGCCACAGGGCAGATGGTGATCTGCGCCGGCAGCGGCCCGGTTGCCATCTATGTCGATGTCGATGGGCAGCCGACTGAGGCGCCGCATTATTGCCCGGACTGCGTCATGCATCTATTGGATGCGGTCTCCGGCCCTGAGGATCTGGGGCTTTCCCTCTATGCGGGTCAGGCCTTTGATCGCTTGTTGATGGCAGTTCAAGCAGGCCATCGGATGCGGCCGTTGGCGGTGGCGCGGGCGCCACCTCTGTCCGCCTGACAGGTCTGTCTGCCGGGCAGGCCTATTTCTCTGTGACCTGACCGGCCCAGTGAGACTAAGCGCCTGCGTGGGGTGCCGCGTCAGCCGGTTGGAACTAGACCACTCGACCCTATCAAAACTCAGTAAAACAAGAGAAAGGAGACAGAAATGTCCCTGAAATCCGTTGTGTTTGCGGCTGCTGCCGTCCTGTCCTTTGCCGGTTCCGTTGCGGCTGAAGAGGCCAAGATTATGGTGCATGACCAATATGCGCGCGTGGCCACCAAAATGTCCACGAGCGGGGCTGCCTTTATGGAGATTATGAATATGGGGGCTGAGGCCGATCAGCTCATCGAGGCGCGCTCGGATGTGGCCAAACGTGTTGAGTTGCACACCCATATGGAAAGCGGCGATGGCGTGATGAAGATGGTGCATGTGGAGGAGGGCTTTACCATCCCGGCTTCCGGAAACCATGTGCTGCAGCGCGGCGGTGACCACGTGATGTTCATGGGGCTGAACCAGGAACTGAACCATGGCGACGTGGTGACTGTCACCCTGGTGTTCAAAAATGCCGGTGAAGTCAACATCGAGGTGCCCGTCGACCTGGAGCGCAAGCCCGCTCATGGTGGGGGCCATGGCCATATGAAGCAGTCCAACTAAATCAGGCAACTACAGGAGGGGGGCAGGCGCGGCGTCAGGCTGCGCTGCAGCCCTCCTTCGCGCCTTGGGCGGTCCCAGGTTGGAGCTGGCCAAGGTTTGGCGCCAGCTCTGCGGGTCTGGGCTTTGGTCCTATTACGCGTCTTCGCTTGGCAGGAGTTCCTCTACCCAAGCTGGGACTACCCGTGTTGCCGGGCCAAAGCGGGCCGCTTCGAAGCGGGAGGAAGCTGCGGAGGGTTCGAGGTTCAGCTCGAGGGTTTCCGCGCCCGCCCTTGTGGCGGCATCGACAAATCCCGCTGCCGGGTAGACCTGCCCGGAGGTGCCAATCGCAGCAAAGAGATCGCAGCTTTCCAGTTCGGAAAAGATCTGATCCATATGATAGGGCATTTCGCCAAACCAGACCACATCCGGGCGGGCGGCATGGGTCCCGCAGTGGGGGCAGGGAGTGTCCTGTGATAGAACCTGTGGGGCGGTCCAGCGATGATCACAGGCCGCGCAGAGGGCATTGGCGAGGCTGCCATGCATGTGCAAAACGGCGGCTGCGCCTGCGGCCTCGTGCAACCCGTCAACATTCTGGGTTACCAGGATCACCTGACCAGGATAGTTGGTCTGCAGCCGCGCCAGGGCCAGATGAGCGGCATTGGGCTGGGCCTCAGCGGCCTGATGGCGGCGGGTGTTGTAGAAATCCTGCACGAGGGTGGGATTGCGCGCGAAGCCTTCGGGGGTTGCTACGTCTTCGATACGATGCTGCGCCCAGAGCCCCTGCGCATCCCGGAAGGTGCCCAGCCCGCTTTCGGCGGAAATGCCAGCCCCGGTCAGGATGACAATTTTACAGTATATCTCTGACATGTAGATGATACCTTTGCGGCGAAAGAGACCTCAGGAAGGAGCCCCGATGCCCCGACGTTCGAAGCCTGGCCATGCGACCAAAACCTCTGCACCTATCCTTCCTTCAAGGCTTGAGCCCAGTCAAATTCTCTTTGTCTGTCTGGGCAATATTTGCCGCTCTCCCGCAGCCGAAGGTCTGTTTCGTGCGCTGGAGCCCTCCGTTGATTGCGACAGCGCGGGCACGGCCAGCTACCATGTGGGCGAGCCACCCTATGGAGCGATGCGCCAGGCTTTGGAGCGTCGTGATGTGGATGTGTCTGACCTGCGGGCGCGCCAGTTCAGCGCAGCGGATTTCAGCGATTTTGGCCTGATTTTGGCCATGGACCTCGACAATCTAGCCGCCATCGAGGCGCAGCGCCCGCGTGGCAATCAGGTTCCTGTCCACCTGTTCACCGATTTTGCGCCGCAAACAGGAATGGATCACGTCCCAGACCCCTACTATACGCGCGACTTTGATGGTTGTCTTGATCTGCTAGAGCAGGCCGCAGCGGGGTTGAAACAGGCCTTGGCGCCGCGACATAGCTAGGCCTGCAGAATGGTGCACTTGTCTTCCGAAGTTGCGGCCTGCCTCGCCCGGAGAGAGCGGCTCAGGTCAAACCTTCGAGCAATTGGAATTCCTGTGCCAACCAGGGGAGCCTGACGATGGCAGGATCTACCATTTGCCGCTTGATCAAGCCTTGGGTGGTTTGGGCAACGGTACGGGGCAATTGATCGGCCCAGTCCTTACTGGCAAAGAGCGAGATCTGGCGCGCAGCAGTGCCAAAGGGCAGCGGGAAGGCTTCGATCTCGTCATGAAAACGTGCCGCCCGCATATATCCCAGCGGCGTGGTCACGGCCCAGCCGATATTGCGGGCCACCATGGCCATAAGGGCCAGATGTGATCCAACCTCGAAGCGGTTTTCAAACGCGATCTGTTGCTCATTGATCTGGGCTTCGATCTGTTGCGAGATCAGCTGGTCGGCGGCATAGCGCAGCAGGGGCAGCTGCTGGAGCTGCGCAAGCGAGGCCTCGCCTGAGCTAATAAAGCCCTTGGGGGCAACCAGAATGAAGGGATCACGCACCAGCGGGAACTCGATCAGCCCCTGCTGTGGGGCGCCGGTTGTGGCGGTCACCGCGAGGTGAATCTCATCCGCCTCAATGGCGCGCAGAATCTCGTGACTTGAGGCGGTGATCATCTTGAACCGGCACTCCGTCAGACTTTCAGCCAGGGCAGTTACCAAACGCGGCGTCAGGTCGTTGTCAAAATCATCAATCAACCCGATGGAGAGCGCAGGCAGGTGGCTCAGATCCATCATCGACAGCTCGCTCTGGGCCAGGCGCAACTCAGACAAAACCGCCTGGGTGCGGGTCAGAAAATTCCGCCCAGCAGAGGTCGGCACCATGGGGCGGCGGCTGTGATCAACCAGGTCTGTTCCCAGCGCCTTTTCAAGGTTTCGCAACTGCTGGCTGACCGCTGGCTGGCTGAGCCCGGTTGCATCGGCGGTTTGCGCAACAGATCCGGTTTGGGCCAGAGTTTCAAAAACCTCCAGCCCCCGGAGGGTAACCCCCTTGATCAACATGCCGACACTCCAGAAAAAGTATTATTCAACCGCAGTTTCCGCAGGGCATGCCGCCGGGTCAAGGGGGCCAATCGGGTTGCTATTCCCCCTAAAGCGGCGCGGGGGCACCGACGTGCTCGCGACGCGTGACCGAGCCACACCTGCCGGAGGCCAGCAGGGGGGGATGGATGGGTTATTTGGTTTTGCAAAATCCATATCCCGAAGCGCCCAAGCGAGGGCGGGGCGCAGCAGTGAAAAATCAAGGGGACTGGGCGTTACCCGCAGGTCTTGGCGGCGGTGTCGCCAAAGAGCTTATACCGCTCCCAAAGCTGTTCATCCCGCCAGTTGCTGGATTGGCGCACCACCTGGGCCTGGTGGGGATCGCCAAACCATTTGGAGACGGTTCTGCGCTCTGCCGAGGTCAGCTGAACATTGGCCACTTTTTGAATGCAACGGCACAGCGAGGGATTGGCGGCAGAGCGGTCGGAACTGCGGCAAGCGCGTTCGATGACACCGGCCTCAGCGGGCTGTACAAAAACGATCTGCGCGGCAAAGACCTGAGCAGACAAAAGAGCGCAAAGCCCCGCAGCGCGCAGGGAGGTGGGCAGAAATGTCATCGGTTGTCCCTCGTGGTTTTGCCCGGATTACTTGCCAGGATTTTGGGGAATATGGCGAAAGGCGAGGCGAGATTCAATTGTGGTTAAATTGCATATACAAATGCGCAGAATTTTGCCGAACTTGGGACTGGCCAGGGCGAGCGGATGCCTTAGGCTGGCGGCACGCCCAATACCCTTAGACCGATTTGGACGACAGCGTAGAGAAGATCCCCAGCTCCACAAGTTACAGAAACGGCGAGCGCTGCAAGGCGACCGACTTTGCGAGATTGCTGTCAAAGGCACGCGCGCCTTGTTTGATGTGGTTTTGGTCAATGCATGTTGTTGAGACGCAAGCTGTTCTTGAAGGGGCTCGATCTCTTGCACTAACTCAAACTTTGCCCGAATACGCGTGATCTCTTTGCCAGCGGCCTCGCAGCAGAGTAGCGCAAACGCAATGTGTTCCCAGGTTTACCGGTCCCGAGCGCGCTTAATACGGGTTGTGTCTACATCATCCATTGACCAAATCTCAGAATCTATACATATCCCCATGCATGACAGATCTCGCCAAAATCCGCAATTTCTCCATCGTCGCCCATATCGACCATGGCAAATCCACCCTCGCTGACCGGCTCATCCAAGAGACCGGCACGGTGGAGGACCGCGATATGAAGGCGCAGCTCCTCGATTCGATGGATATCGAGCGCGAGCGTGGCATCACCATCAAGGCCAACACGGTGCGTATCGAATATAAGGCGGATGATGGCGAGAAATACGTTCTCAACCTGATCGACACCCCCGGCCACGTCGATTTCGCCTATGAGGTCTCCCGCTCCATGCGCGCGGTGGAAGGCTCGCTTTTGGTGGTGGACAGCACTCAGGGCGTCGAGGCGCAGACATTGGCCAATGTTTATCACGCCATCGAAGCGGACCATGAGATTGTGCCGGTGCTGAACAAGATCGACCTGCCGGCCTCTGACTGTGACCGGGTGGCGGAGCAGATCGAGGATGTGATCGGCATCGACGCGACGGATGCCATTCAGGTTTCGGCCAAAACCGGCCAGGGCATCCGTGAAACGCTGGAAAACATCGTCCACAAACTGCCTGCACCAACGGGCACGCGCGACGCGCCGCTCAAAGCCATGCTGGTGGACAGCTGGTATGACGCCTATCTCGGCGTGATCGTTCTGGTGCGTATCATGGATGGGGTGCTGAAAAAGGGCGAACGCATCAAGATGCTGTCGAATGGCTCCACCCACCATGTGGACCGCATCGGCGTCTTCCGTCCTGAGATGGAAGTGATCGAGGAGCTGGGGCCAGGCGAGATCGGCTTCCTTACGGCTTCGATCAAACAGGTGCGTGACACCCGTGTTGGCGACACCATTACCCACGAGAAAAAAGGCACCGAGGATGCGCTGCCGGGCTTCAAGCCGGCGCAGCCGGTGGTCTTTTGTGGCCTGTTCCCCGTGGACAGTGCCGAATTCGAAGATCTGCGGGATGCGATCGACAAGCTGGCGCTGAACGACGCCTCCTTCTCCTTTGAAATGGAGACCTCTGCGGCCCTCGGCTTTGGGTTCCGCTGCGGCTTCCTCGGGTTGTTGCACCTGGAGGTGATCCGCGACCGGATCGAGCGCGAATATAACATTGAGCTGATCACCACCGCGCCCTCGGTGGTCTATCACGTCTATATGAAAGACGGCTCGATGATCGAGCTGCACAACCCGGCAGATATGCCGGATCTGTCGGTGGTCGATCATCTGGAAGAGCCGCGCATCAAGGCGACCATTCTGGTGCCGGATGAATACTTGGGCGATGTGCTGAAACTGTGCCAGGACCGCCGCGGCCTGCAGATGGACCTGACCTATGCCGGCAGCCGCGCCATGGCGGTCTATGATCTGCCCCTGAACGAGGTGGTCTTTGACTTTTACGACCGGTTGAAATCGGTGACCAAGGGCTATGCCTCGTTTGACTATCAGATGACCGGCTATGAGACCGACAATCTGGTCAAGATGTCGGTGCTGGTGAACGATGAGCCGGTGGATGCGCTGTCGATGATGGTGCATCGCGATCGCGCCGAGCAGCGCGGCCGCGCCATGTGCGAAAAGCTGAAAGAGCTGATCCCGCGCCACATGTTCAAAATCCCGATCCAGGCGGCCATCGGCGGTAAGGTCATCGCCCGCGAGACGCTCTCGGCGATGCGCAAGGATGTGACCGCAAAATGTTATGGCGGCGACGCAACCCGGAAGAAAAAACTGCTAGAAAAGCAGAAGAAGGGTAAGAAGAAGATGCGTCAGTTCGGCAAGGTCGACATCCCGCAGGAGGCCTTTATCTCCGCGCTCAAGATGGACAGCTGAGCATCGAACCACCACCCCATCGGGCAGGGCGCCGCCCGCACATGAGTATTCAAAACGAGGCTGAAACAGCCTCGTTTTTTGTTTTGCGACTGTCAAACTCCTGCCGATCTCAGGTGGGGCTGCGTACTGTCTCTCCCCGCAGGTTGCAGATTTACCTGTTATCGATGTGCTCAAATTTTAGGCCAATTGCCTCTGCGTTGCGCGCGATTGGCGTGGTTGTCTTCCCCGTCGCGCCCGCCTCCCCAGATCCCGCGAGTTTTTTGACTTCGGTCAATGCCGTAGCCTTGCCTTAGGGTAAGGTGATGGAAAGCCACTGATTTGGGAGGGTTTGGTATGAATTTTGCGGCACGCAAGGAAACCTTGGAGACGCGGCGGATTGCTCTGGCAGGACATCTGCGCGAGGTGGAGCATACGCTGGATGCGCCGATGCCCAAGGATTGGGAGGACCGATCCTCCGAACGCCAGGGGGACGAAGTTCTGGAAACGCTGGGCCTACATGAGATGGAGGAGCTACGCCAGATTGATGCGGCTCTCGCGCGGCTGGCCGAGGGGTCCTATGGCTATTGTCAAATCTGCGGTGATGAGATCGCGGCAAAGCGCCTGGATCTTTTGCCTGCGACCCCTTTTTGCAACGGCTGCGCCCCCTAAGCCACCCACGGTGTCTGCCCGCAGGGGTGTGATTGCGCAGCCTGCGGCTCTCGCGTGGCTTTTCATTCAACGGCTAGGGCGCTAAGGCGAGGTGTCTGTCATTCAGGAGATCTTTCCCCATGTCTAATGCTCTGTCTTGTGACCTGTGTTCTGCCGAGGGGGCGACTCGGTTTTTTGCCGTCACGGGTGGTCCTGAAGAGGCCGGGGTTCAGATCTGCGAGACCTGTCACAGACAAATCGAAGGCGAATTGGAGCCGGGTCATTGGCGCTGTCTAGCCTCCTCCATGTGGTCCGGAGAGCCTGCGGTTCAGGTGCTGGCGGCGCGTCTTTTGGCGCGGCTGGCGGAGCAGGATTGGGCGCGCGATCTGGCAGAACAGCTTTGGTTGGATGAGGAAATACAGGCCTGGGTCGACAATCAGACCCGTGTCGGCAGCCATGTTGATAGCAATGGCGCGATTCTTGTGTCGGGGGATACTGTTGTGCTGATCAAAGATCTGCCCGTCAAAGGCGCAGGCTTTACTGCCAAGCGGGGCACTGCGGTGCGGGGCATATCGCTGGTGCAGGACAATCCGGAGCATATCGAAGGCCGCGTCGAAGGTCAGCGGATCGTTATTTTGACCAAGTTTGTGAAAAAGAAATAGGTGCTGCGGCAACATGCTCGGCATTTCGCCTAAGTGCCGTGCATGGGACGTTGCTGAACAGTCAGCGATATGGCACAACTCACTCAAACAGCCTGAACAAAAGAGTTTAGCATATGACCGACTTCGCCGAACGTCGCCGCATGATGGTTGACACACAGGTGCGTCCTTCGGACGTCACCAAATATCCGATCATCGAGGCCCTGCTGGCTGTTGCCCGCGAGGATTTTGTCCCAGTTGCGCAGCGCGAAGGCGCCTATGCCGATCGCAATATGGATCTGGGGGGGCAGCGTACTCTGCTGGAGGCGCGGACCCTGGCAAAGATGCTGGATGCGCTGGATATTCAGCGCGATGAGCTGGTGCTGGATGTGGGCTGTGGTCTGGGCTATTCCACGGCTGTGACCGCGCGGATGGCCGAAATGGTGATCGGTGTCGAAGAAGACGAGGCGATGTCGGCGGATGCCCAGGCACAGCTCTCCGAAGCGGGTGCTGACAATGCAATTGTCCATGTGGGCCCTCTGGCAGAGGGGGCGGCGGAACACGGCCCCTATGATGTGATCATGGTGCAGGGCGGTGTAGAGGCGTTGCCTGAGGCTCTGCTGGCGCAGCTCAAGGATGGGGGGCGGATCGCTGTTCTCTTCATGACGGGCTCGCTGGGGGAGGTGAAGATCGGCTACAAGCAGGCCGGGCAGATCTCTTGGCGCTTTGAATTTAATGCCGGTGCGGAGGTCATGCCCGGTTTTGAACGGGCTGCATCTTTTACCTTCTGAAGCTTGGCCATGGGGCATAGTCTGCATAGATCAGCCCTGTAGAGTGACTACTGTTTGCCCCGTATCAGATGGGGCAGGCTAGACTTTTCCGAGGTTCGTATTGCTGACTGAAAACGGCTTTGTGACGTTGGGAAAAGCGAGACTGACGACCCATGCAGCAGGTATGGGTGAAACCAAAGCTAAATCATCCGCGGCTGGCGGCGCGGCAAACGAATAGGGCGACCGATGTTGAAGAAGAATTCGGCAAGTTTGTTGAAGACGTTTGTGTTTGCAGGTGCTGCCGCATTTGCTTTTGCGCTGCCAAAATCT
Source organism: Phaeobacter sp. 11ANDIMAR09 (assembly GCF_001294455.1). Lineage (GTDB taxonomy): Bacteria > Pseudomonadota > Alphaproteobacteria > Rhodobacterales > Rhodobacteraceae > Pseudophaeobacter. The sequence continues at coordinate 113,771 of NZ_LIKT01000003.1, read as the reverse complement.
GCAAGCGCAGACAATCTGTCTGACGCGCTGATTGGCGCATATAAGAGCAGCGGCCTGCTGGAACAGAACCGGGCCCTGCTGCGGGTTCAGGATGAAAGTGTGGCGGCGGCTGTTGCCGGTCTGCGCCCCATCATCAATTGGACCATCACGGCTTCGAACCGCAACAGTGATACCTCGGCATCGGCGACAACAACCACCGATCAGTTGCAAACAGGTTTGGCGCTTAGCCTCCTGCTTTATGATGGTGGCGCAACGCGTCTCAAGCAGCTTGCGGCTCAGCAAACCGTTTTGGCCACACGCCAAAGTTTGTTGAATGTCGAGCAGCAGGTGCTGTTTGGTGCGGTACAGGCCTATGTGAACGTCTTGCTGCAACAAGAGACCGTGCGACTGCAGGGCAACAACCTGCGTTTGCTGCAGGAAGAGCTCAAGGCCTCGCAGGACCGTTTCGAAGTCGGTGAGGTCACCCGTACGGATGTGGCCCTGGCCCAGAGCCGCCTGGCTTCTGCTCGGGCGACCTTGATCCAAAGCCGCGGCGACCTCCTGGCCGCGCAAGCCTCCTATGTAGAGGCCGTTGGTCATCCCATTGGTGCAACCGCCGGGCAGCCTCCCCTGCCCAAGCGCGTGGCTTCTTTGCAATCTGCCGAAAACATTGCAGTGCGCAATCATCCTAGCCTTCTGGGGCAACAGCATGCTGTCAAAGCCGCAGATTATAGTGTCGACGCAGCGCGCAAAGGGCTTGGTCCAAGTGTGACTCTGTCGGCGGATATCAGTGCCACGGCAAATCTGAGCGGCGGTCTTGATAGCGATACCTCCGGCGGCAGCATCACTTATTCTCAACCAATCTATGCAGGTGGCGGTCTCGCCTCTGCGCTGCGCTCCAGCATGGCTCTCAGAGATGTGGAGCGTGGCAAGCTGATTACGGCGCAGCGCACAGTGGCCCAGGATGTCGCCGAGGCCTATGTCACTTTGGAGGCCGCAACTGCAAGCCTTGTCTCCTCAAATGAGAGTGTGCGGGCCGCGCAGGTGGCCTTCGATGGCATTCGCGAAGAAGCAACTTTGGGGGCCCGCACCACGCTGGATGTATTGCAAGCCGAGCAGGACCTGTTGAATGCGCTGACCGCGCGGGTTCAGGCGCGGGCCAGTCAGGCCACTGCCGCCTATTCCCTGTTGCAGTCTCAGGGGCTGTTGACGGCCGAGCATCTGGGGCTTGCGGTGGAAATTTATGACCCGACACTCTACTACAATCTGGTTAAGGATGCGCCTGCGCAGGTCAGCCGCCAAAGCCGGGATCTTGACCGGGTTCTGCGGGCTCTGGGCAAGAACTGATCCGCGCGAGCCAATCTCCGCAGGGGCCCGGTGGGAAACTGGCAGGGCCCCTGGTGGAAACAATGTCGGATAAAAAACTAAAACTGTTCCTAAATGTTGTGCGATTGCGGCGGGAGAGCTACACTTGCCGCAAAGGCTAGAGTGGTTGAAATACAATGTCCGATCCTGTCACACAGGCTGAAATCGAAGATGTGCTGTCCTCCATCCGCCGTTTGGTGAGTGAAGACGGGCGTTCAGAGCCTGGCTCTGGCGCTGCGCGGGACGGGGGTGAACCCGACAAACAGCTGGTTTCGGGGGCATCCGCCTCGCAGCAGGTGATGTCACAGTCGACGTCACGCCTGGTCCTGACCCCTGCCTTGCGGGTGGCGGATGAGACCTCGGAGGGGAGCTTGGCTGAGGCAGAGCCCGCAGGCCAGGATGTCGGAATGGATATGGACCCAGACTCCTTTGACGCTGGGGCTGGGTACGACCCTCAGGATGAAGCGAATATGGACCTTGATGTCGATCCTGCAGAGGATCCGGCTGAAGTCTTGGCCTTTCGCCGCCATGAGGCCGCCGAAGTCGCAACGGCGCCCGCGCTTGGCGATCATGAGGATGCACTTGACGAGCCTGCGGCTGTGCCCGTGCCGGAGGATGTGGGCGCAGAACGGGTGGAATCTGCCCCCTGGCGTGATCCAGAGGCTACCCTATTTGGCGCCGTGGACACGCCGCCCCAGGAAGATGCAGAAAACACCGCAGAAGCACTGGTTGAGGACGCGTCACATACCGCTGCCAAGACGGTCGAGGCGGATCTTGAGCCTGAATGGCATGACGAGGGGCCTGAGGAGTTGGAGGGCAGCCAAAGAGTGTCGGCTGTGGTGCAGAAACTGGCCGAGCTGGAGGCCAAGGTGGCCCGTTCGGAGGGGCAGTGGGAGCCGGATGGCGATTCCAGGGATCCCTATGCTGGAACCAATATCGAAACCCTGGAATGGCAGGACCATGACGATGCTGAAGCCGTCGACGACGCGCCGTTGCAGCAGGATCAGGACCGCTCAGATGCTGGATTGGACGCGGAGTCTGTGTCACAGGAGGCCGCAACTGATGCGGCCCTGGAGGCTCTGGGCGCCTCGACTGGCGAGGATAGCTATCTTGATGAAGACAGCCTGCGCGAGTTGGTGGCCGACATTGTCCGCAGCGAATTGCAGGGAGCTCTGGGAGAGCGCATCACCCGCAATGTGCGCAAACTGGTCCGGCGTGAAATTCACCGCGCACTTGCGGCTCAGGACCTGATCTGACGAAGTCGCCAGTGCCAGTGCCAGTGCCTTTGAGCAATTGAAAGCGGGGGCTCCCGAGGCTTTGTTGCACAAATCGCCTGAGGGGATTCATTTTGTGAATCCAGCATGATAGCTGGAGACCATGAGCAGTTGGGCCCCTACAAAGTACAAGACCACGAACTGGTCGGCTTACAATGAAGCATTGAAGCGCCGCGGATCCCTTTCAATCTGGTTTGATCCTGAGATGACGTGGCCCCCGCCGCCAAGCGGCAAACGCGGGCGGCAGTGCCTATTCAGCGACGCTGCAATCCAGACTTGCCTGACGATAAAAGTGTTGTTTGGCCAGCCGCTCCGTCAGGCGACAGGCTTTGTTGAGAGCTTGCTGAAGTTGGTCGGGTTAGATTGGGCGGTGCCCGATTTCAGAACCCTTTGCCGCCGCCAGAAGGCGTTAAATGTGAACTTGGCCTATCGCGGTGGAAACGGCCCGCTGAACCTGTTGATTGATAGCACCGGCATCAAGACCGAAGGTGAAGGCGAGTGGAACGCCCGCAAGCATGGCGGACCCAAGCGACGCATTTGGCGCAAGATACATATCGGGATCGATGAGGAAACGCTGGAGGTTCGCGCGGTTGAAGTGACAACCAGTAATGTCGGCGACGCGCCCATGATGCCCGAGTTGCTGAACCAAATCCCGTCCGATCAAGACATCGGGTCCGTCACCGCAGACGGAGCGTACGATACGCGCAAATGTCACGATGCAATTGCCAAGCGTGGTGCTCGTGCCGTCATTCCGCCACGCAAGAATGCCCAACATTTGCAGCCTACCAGCGCGGGAGCCGTTGCCCGGAATGAAGCAGTCAATGCGTCGCGATACCTTGGTCGCGCCATCTGGAGAAAGTGGAGCGGCGACCACCGCCGAAGTCGCGTCGAAACCACCCTCTCGGGATCATGCTTTGCATAACCCTGCCGGGCAGCGGATGCACTGTGTGAAATTACTCGGCCAATCCTTGATGTCGCGAGACTTCGATAGGCAGGTCGCAGAGATCCAGATCCGCATTGACGTGCTCAATCGCTACACCGCTATTGGCACACCCATCACAGAGCCCGTAGGATAAGTCCGTCCGGGGAAAGGGGAAGATCGACCTTCAACCGATTTGGGCGGGAGCCGCGCCGCGCTGACGCGCGGCGCGGCTCGAGGTCCTGCAAGACCAGTGGGGAGGCCAATGCCAGGGCGAATGGCGACGTGCGCTGTTTGCGGGGCGGAGAGGTCAGGAACTGGCAGGGATTGGGGTGGCAAGGGACAGGAGCTGATCCAGGTCCATATGTTGTTCCAGATGATCCGCCAGCGCATCCAGAGTGTCTTCGACGCTGTTGTCATATTGGGTGGCACTGTCATAGCCTAGCCCGGACAGAAACTGCGCGCGAAAGGCATCTGCGCTGAACAGCCCGTGCAGATAGGAGCCCTGCACACGCCCATCCGCGGAGGCCGCACCTTCCAACCGGTCGCCAATCTTGAGCCACCCACGGGCGCAATCCGGGCCTGTTGTGCGCCCCATGTGGATTTCATAGCCGCGAACCGGCAGGTCATCCGCAAGGCTTGTGGCATCGGTCAGGGTGACCTGCTTTTCCTCGGACATCACGGTGTGCACATCCAGCAGTCCCAGGCCAGCCACCTTGGTTGCGGCCCCTTCCACCCCCATTGGGTCATCAATTGTTTTGCCCAGCATCTGATAGCCCCCACAGAGCCCCATCACATGGCCGCCGCGCCGGTGATGGGCCAGGATGTCAATGTCCCAACCCTGGGCCCGCAGATAGGCAAGGTCGCCAATGGTGGACTTGCTGCCCGGGATCAGTACCAGATCCGCATCTCCCGGCAGGGCGCGCCCCGGAGGGATGATTTCAACGGTGACCTCGGGTTCGGCGGCCAGCGGGTCCAGGTCGTCAAAATTGGCCATACGCTCCAGCTGGGGCACCACGACCTTGCAGGCGCCGCCCCTGCGCGAGGCGATATCCATCATGTCTTCGGCGGGCAGTTTCCAGGCCTCCCAGAACCAGGGGATCACCCCCAGCGAGGGCCAGCCGGTACGCTGAGCGATATCATCTCGGCCAGCATCAAACAGGCTGACGTCACCGCGAAACCGGTTCACGGCAAAGCCGACAATACGGTCTAGATCTGCCTGCTCGAGCACCTCCCTGGTGCCGACAACCTGGGCAATGACGCCGCCACGATGGATGTCGCCCACCAGAACAACCGGGGCCTGCACAGCGCAGGCAAAGCCCATATTGGCAATATCGCCTTTGCGCAGGTTGGTCTCTGCCGGAGAGCCTGCGCCTTCGATCAAGATCAGATCCATGCCCTGTGCCAGCCGGTGGTAGCTCTCCAGCGCGGCCTCCATCAGTCCGGTCTTGTCACGCATAAAGGACCCCGCCGCCTGGGTGCCACGACGCTTGCCCTGAACAATCACCTGAGCGCCGGTATCGGTTTCGGGTTTCAACAGCACCGGGTTCATGTCCACATGCGGATCTAATCCGGCAGCGCGGGCCTGAAGCGCCTGCGCCCGGCCGATTTCGCCGCCCTGGGGGGTGACGGCCGCATTGTTGGACATGTTCTGGGACTTGAATGGCGCCACCTTTAACCCGCGGCGGGAAAAGGCCCGTGCCAACCCGGCCACAAGCAGCGATTTTCCGACATTGCTGCCAGTGCCCTGTATCATCAGTGCGCGTGCTGTCATGACCTTCTCCCCGTGGTGCTTACGTCTTCTCCGTGTGATTGCCGATTGCAGTCCAGAGGAAAAGCACTTTCTGGATCAGGCTAATAAAATCGCCGGGCAGGGCGTGGCAAAATCCGCCCCTGAGCGTGCTATGAGCGACAGTCTATGGGGGGAGGCTCGTGAGGTGGGGGCAAAAGAAAAACGCGCCCCCCAGGACGCGCTTTTCTTTCGATCAGTGATCATTTTGTCCGGCCCTTTGGGCCTGGTCAGCTTCAGGCCGCTTCAGCCTGGGCTGCGTTGCGACGTTCGCTTTCTTCGCGCGACAGAGCAACGGAGGTCCGGACACCCCGACCAACAAAATCCATCAGCCCACCAACAACCCGCTCATTGGGGTCAATGCCAGCACAGCTCAGCACTTCGCGCCCATCGCGCGAGCGTGCCCAGCGGGCAATCTGTTCGGGACCATTGCCATATTTTTTATCATCGGCAATGGCATCATCCAACGCGGCCAGCACAACAGCAGCAAAGAGCTTGCGTGCTCTGTTGCCCTGCTCATTATTGTACGCGGTGCCGTCAACGAAATCTCGCATCCCGTTTCCTTTATTGTTCTTGCTATTGCAATTCTCGGCGTGGCGTTCCTTATGACGGAACTGTGACGATTCGGGTAGCCTGTATCTGCATAACTTCCATGCAAAAAATGCATAGCTTTGTCGGTACATCCACGAGATATCGTTGTCTTGCCAGCCGGGAGTACGACAGATATAGGGAGGCTTAATATATCATCAACCTTCCCAGATGGATTTTTCAGATGCCCAAGATCAATGGTAACGAGATCCGCCCCGGCAATGTTCTGGAGCATAACGACGGTCTTTGGGCCGCAGTCAAGGTCGATCACGTAAAGCCCGGTAAAGGTGGTGCTTTTGCCCAGGTTGAAATGCGCAACCTGCGCAATGGTTCCAAACTGAACGAACGTTTCCGCAGCGCCGACAAGGTTGAGCGCGTGCGTTTGGAGCAAAAAGACCAGCAGTTTCTCTATGAGAGCGACGGCATGTTGGTCTTTATGGATACCGAAACCTACGAGCAGATCGAACTTCCCGCCGAGCTCTTGGGGGATCGCCGCCCCTTCTTGCAGGATGGGATGACAATTGTCGTCGAGTTTTACGACGAAGAGGCCCTGAACGCCACGGTGCCACAAAAAGTGGTCTGCAAGATCGTTGAGACTGAGCCGGTGGTGAAGGGTCAAACCGCCGCCAACTCCTTTAAGCCGGCGATCCTGGACAATGGCGTCAAGGTCATGGTGCCCCCCTTTGTGGGCCAGGATGAGATGATCGTGGTCAATACCGATACCATGGACTACTCCGAGCGCGCCTAAACCGGACCCTTGCCGAGAATTCAGCCCCCGCAGGTCTTTGCAGCCTGCGGGGGCTTTTGTTTGTCTGGTTTATGGTGCGTGAAACCTCGCAAAACCCCGCAACAGGTGGTTCCGCATATCCTGCCTGCCCTGCAGGAAGGGGCGGCAAAAAAGGTTGAGCACTACTGTTTCGGGCTTGGAAGCTCGATACTAAATCCGCATTCATCCATCATCTTGCCATAGGCGGCCGTGAAGCCACGCAGGGAGGCCTGCATGATCGGCACACCGGGGCCATAGGGTTGCACCGTGCGGATGTCGATGCTCTGGCCGGCCTTCATCCACAGCAGCATATTGACGGTGTCCTGCCAGCGGGGCGCGGTCTCGGAATGGGCAAAGCCATCTGCATCAAAATAGCCATTGGCAATGCCATAGAAGGCAGCCTGTTGATCAAAGACAAAGCCCACTGCCTGACCATTCTGGGCCAAAGTCGGATGGCCGCGAATGGCGGATTCGCGCAGGGTTGGCTTTGGATAGTCATCTGGTGGTCCGCCATCCAGACTATAGACCGAAAGGCTCAGCGACGGGATGCCGTCGCCGCCTGTTAGCGCGGTGCAGGTCTGGCTGCTATGCTCGCTGGTTTCCTGGGTCTCAACAAAAACGCGCCAATTGCCGAACTCCCAATATTGGGCAGCAGCGGGAAGAGGCAACAGAAAGGTCAGGGCAAGGGTGAGACAGGAACGGTGCATGGGCTCTCCGAAGTGAATGGTCCAGATAGGGGCTCCCGCCGCCGCCGAGGTGACGGAGAGGGCGAAACCTGGCATAGGCTTCGCCGCAAAGTGGAAACAAAGAGATAACAGCTCGGAGAAAAAATGCAAAAGGAACCGAGACCTTAGCAAGGATCAGGATGGGGCAGGCATCCAGTTGATCTGTGCTTCACCGGCGCTCATTTCTCCCTTGGCGCGATCAAATCGCAGATAGGCGATCGCCCGGCCACCGGTTTGGGAAAACACTGTGCCAACCACTTTGTCACCGGCCAAGATGTCGCTGCCGACGGGTGCCTGGCCTGTGATCTCGACCTGGCGCAACCCTTTGCGCAGCTCGGTTTTGTGCTTCATCCGGGCGGTGACCTCCTGGCCGACATAACAGCCCTTACGGAAATCCACTCCGTTCAGGGTCTCGAAGCCGGCTTCCAGAATGTAGCTGTCCGGTCCCAGTTCGATGCCACTACGGGGAATGCAGTGGGCGACATGCAGGGCCTCCCAGTCGCTGCCGTCCTCACCGGCCTCGGGTCCGATCAACCGCCAGCCCAGATCGGCATGACGTGGATCTGTCAGTGCACCTGCCGGGGCCGGGCCGGTGCCGCGTTTGATCTGGAGGTCGGTCTCGGTGATTTCGACCTTGGCGCGCAGGCGGTACATGGTCAGACGTTTCAGCAGAGCGTCGGCCTGTTCCCCATCCGCATCCAGCAGCACGTCATCTCCATCGGCGGCCAGAAAGAAATCAGCGATGTATTTCCCCTGGGGTGTCAGCAGTGCAGCATAGACCAGTCCTTGATCGATCTTGGTGATGTCATTGGTAATCAGCCCCTGCAGAAAATCGCGGGTATCAGGCCCGGTCAGGCGAAGGATCTTGCGCGCGCGCATGGCGTGGTCTCCAGAGGGGGCCCGGCTGAGGAATGTGCGGGCGGTGACAGAAATCTGAATGTGGCTCTGCCGCACGGGCATGGCCAAGTCCGGTTTCAGTGATATAGGAATGAAGCCCGAGTTGAACCAGGAAAACACCATGCCCGCGCCGATTTCAGTTGTGATCCCAACCTTGAATGCGGCTACTGAGCTGCCGGACAGTCTGGCAGCACTGATGGAGGGGCTCTCCGAGGGGTTGATCCGGGAGGTGGTGATCAGCGATGGAGGCTCACAGGACGCAACACTGAAATTGGTCGACGAGGTCGGAGCGGAGGTGATCTGTGGAGCGGCCTCACGCGGCGGGCAGCTGCGGCGGGGCTGTGCCGCGGCGCGTGGTGGGTGGCTATTGGTGCTGCACGCAGATACGGTGCTGGCCCCAGGCTGGGCCTCGGTGGTGGCAGATCACATCCAGCAAGAGCAGGCTGAGCCTGCCTATTTTCAGTTAAAATTTCGCGCGAGAGGTGGCCAACCTGCGCTGGTGGCGGGCTGGGCCAATCTGCGGGCGCGCCTCTTTGGTTTGCCCTACGGGGATCAAGGGTTGCTGGTGTCGCGCGCCGCCTATCTGGCGGCAGGTGAATACCCGGATCAGCCGCTGATGGAGGATGTAGCTCTGGTGCGACGGCTGCGGCCCTTGAAATCCCTGCCGGTGATCGCCCTGACCAGCGCTGTGCGCTATCAGCGTGACGGCTGGCTGCGCCGGGGTGTGCGCAACCTCTGGACTCTGGCGCGCTATTTTCTTGGCGTCGATCCGCAAAAACTGGCGCGGGACTATCAGAAATAGCCCCGGCCGATGGCTTGGAAAGCTGGGCTGAACCGAGTGTGTTGGATCAACCCAGGAGCCGTGTGATCAGCCGCCGGACCCACCCTGTTGGGGCCGTTTTCTCGGAGGCCATAGTCGCAGGGATCTGGGCTGCGATGCCTTTGGGATCCAGCAGGGTTTTGCCGTCTTGAAACTGCAGGCGGTAGAGATCGGCGTAGATGCCGCCACGTTCCAACAGCTCGTCGTGGGTGCCCTGATCCGCCACTTGGCCCCGCTCCATGACGATGATCTTATCGGCATTGCGGACAGTGGAGAGGCGGTGGGCAATCACCAGAGTGGTGCGCCCGCCTGAGAGGCTGTCCAGCGCCTGTTGCACCACCTTTTCGGATTGGGCATCCAGGGCCGAAGTGGCCTCATCAAGTAACAAAATAGGCGTGTTACGCAGGAGCGCGCGGGCAATGACCACCCGCTGGCGTTGACCGCCCGACAGGGCGGAGCCACGAGGACCCACCAGCGTATCCAGCCCATGGGGTAGTTTTTCCAGAAAATCCGCCACATGCGAGGCGTCCAGCGCCTTTTGCAGCGCCTCTTCGCTGACGTCCTGACGCCCTAGGACTATGTTTTCACGCAGGGTTTCATCAAACAGAAGACCCTCTTGGGTCACCACAGAAAACAACCCGCGCAGATCGTCCGTATCAAGGTCAGCAACATTGGTATCGTTGATCTGTACCGCGCCGGATTGAGGGTCGACCATGCGGGTTAGCAGGTTGAAGATCGTGGATTTACCAGCGCCAGAAGCGCCAACCAGAGCGGTGGTTTTCCCGGCCTCAGCTTCCAGCGTCAAACTGCGCAGGATCTCAGCCTCCCCGTAGTTCAGGTTTACTGCGTTTAGGTGAATACTGGGCAGACCTTTGGGGGCGGCTTGGGGGTTTTGCGGCGAGGTCAGCAGGATCGGCGCATCCATCAGCGCCTTGATCCGCTCCAATGCCGCAGCAGCGGCCTGCCAAACCCCCGAGATATTGGCCAAGCGGCGCATCGGTTCAAAGGAGAGGCCAATCGAGGTGAAAAAGCTCATGAACTGGCCGACGGTTTTCTCTCCTGAAATGATTTCAGAGCCACCATAGAGCAGCACGGCCATAAAACCGACGCCGGCCATGATATCGGTCATGCCGGAAATCGCTGAGGTGCCAAAGGCGGCTTTGACCTCCGCCTTGACAAAGCTGTCGGTATGATTGGAAAACCGACCCAGCTGATAGTCTTCGAGCTTGTTCAATTTGATTGGCACAATGCCGTGAAAGATCTCGTCCAGACGCGTGGCCAGAGCAGCACCAAGATCGCGCGCTTCAGAGGCTTTACGGCGGACGTATTTTTGTAGCAGCGAAATGGGCAGCAGCAGTCCCGGCACCCCAATGAGCAGGATCAGGGTCCAGCGCCAGTCAATGCTGACGGCGACGCTGAGCACGGCCACCAGAGCCACCAGATCGCGGCCCGCGCCAGTGATCATCGCCTGCCAGACAGCATTGATGGCACCCACATCGGTTTGCACCCGTTGCAGCAAGAGCCCAGGTGCATGGGACTGGTGAAACGAGGGATCCTGCCGGATCAGCCGCGCCAGCATGTCCTTGCGCAGCCGCGCAGCTGAGCTCTGCGAAACCTTGCTCAGCAGGACCTTTTGGGTGACGCTGGAAATGCCACGCATAGAGAAGATGCCCAAAAAGGCCAGACTGACCCAGAACAGGGCACTCGTATTGCCTGCGACAAAGACCAGATCAAACATTGGCTGCATCATGTAGCCAAGTGCGCCCATGGTGGCACCTTCGATGAGCATGAAGATCACCGCGACCCCCAATAGACCCATATAGTGGCGCAGATAGCCGTGCCAAAGCCAGCCGAGCAGCTCGCGGGAGGAGGTGTGCTCTTGTTGCGCGTCAGAGGGGGTATGTTCAGTGCTCATGGTGGGATTGCTCGCCTGGAGAGCGTCGAAACTTAATTGTCATCTGGCGCCTTCTCGTCACTTGATCGCGCCATTTAAGCAGCTCATGGCCGGGGTGCAAGCGTTCTGCTGCTCCTCATGGCGGGCATTCCCCCGGCGCTGAGAGGGGGCGCCGGGTTGCGCGGGGGGATTTTCCGCAATTGACCTCGGCTGCACTCTGGCTAGGGTTGCGGCAAGATCAACCTGATTGTGGGCTGCCAGAGGCGAGCGGCGGCCCCGATCCCATGTGGGATAGAAAAGATGCGTGCACCAGCAAACCCATCGGGCGGGCGGCCCTATCTGGCAATTCCGGGCCCTTCTGTGATCCCGGACCCGGTCCTGCAGGCGATGCATCGCCCCTCGCCCAATATCTATGCCGGGGAGCTGTTGACCCTCACGGACAGTCTGGTTCCGGATCTCAAGGCGGTGGCCGGAACCGCGCATCACGTGGCGATTTATATTGCCAATGGCCATGGTGCCTGGGAAGCGGCGCTGATGAACACCCTGCAGCCGGGGGACAGGGTGCTAGTGCCGGTCTCGGGGCGTTTTGCCATCGGCTGGTCGGAAATGGCCGAGGCTCTGGGCATTGAGGTCGAACTGATCGATTTTGGCACCGCAGCGGGGTGGGAGCTATCCCGGGTGTCAGAGCGTTTGTCGGCGGATCGCGCGCATGAGATCAAAGCCGTTCTTGGCGTGCATGTCGACACCTCCAGCTCCATTCGTAATGATGTTGCAGCTTTGCGGGCTGTGCTGAATGAGGCGCAGCATCCGGCCCTGCTGATGGCGGATTGCATTGCCTCCCTGGGCTGCGACCGGTTTGAGATGGATGCCTGGGGCGTGGATGTCATGGTTTCGGCCAGCCAGAAGGGGCTGATGACCCCGGCTGGTGTGAGCTTTGTCTTTTTCAATGACAAGGCGGCAGCGGCGCGTGCCAGGTTGCCGCGGATCAGCCGCTATTGGGATTGGAGCCCGCGCGCCAATCCGCAGGAGTTCTATCAGTATTTTGGCGGCACCGCGCCAACCCATCACCTATATGGGCTGCGCGCGGCCTTGGATCTGATCCATGGGGAAGGGCTGGAGCAGGTCTGGGCCCGTCACGCGCGTCTGGCCAGGACAATCTGGGCGGCCTGCGCGGCCTGGGGGCATATTGATGTGCCCGAGCAGGGGCTGCAAATGAATGTAGCGGAGCCCGCGCTGCGCTCGCATGCGGTGACCGCGCTGCGCCTGCCAGCGCCACGGGCCAGTGATCTGCGCCAGTGGTTGGAGCAACACCTCGGCTTGACGCTTGGGATCGGGCTGGGCTTGGCGCCGCCGGATAGCCCGGAGTGGCACGGTCATTTCCGCCTGGGCCATATGGGCCACGTGAATGGTCATATGATCATGGGGCTGTTGGGCGGTATAGAGACAGGGCTGCAGGCGCTGGAAATCCCGCATGGGGAAGGCGCGCTTGCGGCTGCTGCACAGGTGCTGGCCGAGACTACACCCGCCTAAACCCGACAAGCCAATTTAACTGCGCGCCTTTATGTGGCGGCCCATTCCCAGGGGCACCCCAAGGCCGAGAATGGTTACTAGCCCTGCTCTGGATGTGTAGAGGCCAGGGCGCGCAGCGCTTATTGCCGGATGAGTCTTTACGATTCGCGGTGTTGCAGGTGGTCTTCGAGACGATCAATGAGGTGGTTGAGAAACAGCGCAAAGATCAGCACCGGGACCATTCCAAACAGCATCCACCCTGCAAAGAACACCCACATCAGGTTCAGGCCCACAAAGGAAAGCGCGGCGGCAAAGAGATCAATCGGCGCCTGCGATTGGGCTGCTTGGGGCTGTGGGGAATTCCTGTTGTCCTTTTGATGGTCCATGGCCTGTCCTCCTGGATAACTCCCGGTAAAACCTAGCGCGAAAATGGTGAAAGTCCGGTAAAACTACCAAAAATTCTCCTGAGGCTAAGGAGGGGGCCCGTGTCAGCGGCTGCAGTCGGCGGAGGCGGTGCCAGGGGCTTTAGCTGTGGGTCTTGCGGGCTGCTGCAAGGGCAACAGGCAGAGCTTTGGCAAAAAGGGCGAGATCGGCCTCGGGACCACAGCTCACCCGGATGCAGCGGTTTTGGGGCGCGGCAAAGGGCATGCGGACAAAGATATTCTGCTCCAGAAGCGAGTCCAGGACCGCTTTGGCAAAGGCGCCATCGCAGCCACAGTCAATGGCCACAAAATTGGTGGCTGAGGGCAGGGCGGTAAGCCCATTGTCCGCCGCAATCTGTGAGATGCGATTGCGCGCGGTGGTGATTTCAACCTGCACATGGGCCAGCCATTTCTGATCTGTCAGAGCGGCCAGCGCCCCGGCCTGGGCTGCGCGGTTCATACCAAAATGGTTGCGCACTTTGTTGAAGGCCTGGATCAGATCCTGCTGGGCCAGCGCATAACCGACGCGGGCCCCGGCCATGCCATAGGCTTTGGAAAAGGTGCGCATGCGGATCACGCGTGGGTCATGGATATCCACCGGTGCTGCGGTGCCTTTGGGCGCGCATTCCACATAGGCTTCGTCCAATAACAGCAAGCAGCCTTCGGGCAACGCCTCCAGAGCATCAACGATGTCTTGTCCTCGGTGCCAGCTGCCCATTGGGTTGTCGGGATTGGCCAGATAGACCAGTTTGGCATTGACCGCGCCTGCCTTGGCCATGAGCGCCTGAATGTCTTCATGGTCGTCCCGATAGGGGACCATATGCAGCTCACCGCCAAATCCGGCCACATGATAGTTAAAAGTGGGGTAGGCCCCCTGTGAGGTGACAACCGCGTCACCGGAACCAACCAGCAGCCGCACCAGATAGCCCAGCAGCCCGTCGATGCCTTCGCCGACCATGATGTTTTGCGCCGGAACATTGTGATGCGCGGCCAGAGCCTGGATCAGATCATAGCTCTGGGCATCGCCATATTTCCAAATTTGCTCAGCGGCCTGCTGCATGGCTTTGATCGCCAGTGGAGAGGGGCCAAAGATGTTCTCATTGGCACCCAGCCGGGCGGCATAGGCTTTGCCACGGCTGCGCTCCTGGGTTTCTGGCCCCACAAAGGGCACGGTGGAGGGCAGGGATTGGGCAAGCGGGGTGTAGCGAGGCGTTTTCATGCGGCGCAGATACCGCAGTTTGCCCTGTTGCAGCAAGACTTGCGTGTCGTCGCAACCTAAAGCAGAATGCGGCGAACCATTGGAGGGGCGTGATGAAAAAGATCTTGTTGGCGGCGATTGTGCTGGGGCTGGGCTATCTGGCCTTTTGGCCAATCCCCCTGCGCCCAGAGGTCTATGAACCTCTTCAGGCACCTGGGTTTACCGGTGATTTTGAAAGCAACGATGCCATGGCTGCGCTGGAGCAGGTTTTGATGCCCGAGGGAGCCCGCGGCCCGGAGGATCTGGCGGTAATGCCAGATGGCCGCGTCTATACCACCGACCTTGCGGGCAAACTCTATCGCATTGACGGCGCGGTTCCCGAATTCATCGAGGATCTGGGGGGGCGTCCGCTGGGGCTCAAGGTGGGACCGGATGGAGCGCTTTACATTGCCGACAGCTATCGGGGCATTCTGCGCTGGACTGGTCCGGGCAGTCTGGAGACCCTGGTAACAGAGGTCGAGGGGGCGCCGCTGATCTATGCCAATCAGCTTGAGGTGGCCCGCGACGGGACGATCTATTTCTCCAACTCGACCGATCGGTTTGACCCGGAGGTTCTTGGAGGCACCAAACCCACCTCTGTCATGGCGGTTTGGGAGCAATCAAACAGCGGCTATGTGGCGCGCCGCCTGCCGGATGGGCGGGTGGAAAAGATTGCCAACGGTTTTGTCTATACCAATGGGATCGCCCTGTCGCAGGCGGAGGATTTCCTGTTGATTGCTGAAACCGGCCGGGCGCGTGTTCATAAGCATTGGTTGACTGGCGAGCAGGCCGGAGAGACCGAGCTGTTTTTGGGCAATCTCCCCGGCTATCCGGACAATCTGGAGGCGCAGGGTGATGGCACGTTCTGGCTGGCTTTTGCCAGCCCGCGCCTCCCAGCGGAGAAGCTGATGCCCTATCCATTCCTGCGCCGGGTCATCTGGCGCTTGGGAGCACTGGCGCGCCCGGCTCCGGTGCATCGGGGTATGGTGATCCAGTTCGATGAAAGCGGTAGGATCCTGCGCAATTTGCAAGATCCATCGGGGCGGTTTGGTGTCACCACCAGTGCGTTGGAGGTGGGCGCGCACTTCTATGTCATGTCGCTGGATGGGCCCGGCTTTGGTCGCGGCCGGGTTGCCGATCTGCCGACCCGGCAGTGAGGGCAGCTCTGGGTGAGGTTTGATAGCCCAATCAGGAGGCGGGACGCCGGGGCATTTGCCCCGGCGTTATGCTGGATCATGCGGGGCAACCGGGGCAGTCTGTTGGCAAATGAAACAGGCTGGAGGTGCCACAATGGCGCGGGTTTGCGTTGAGATCAAAGACCATATTGCTCATGTCACGCTGACACGGGGCGATAAGATGAACGCCTTGGACGACGCCATGGTCAAGGGCATTCTGGGCGCCGCACAAGAGGTTGCGGCATCGGCGGCTCGAGTGGTGGTTTTGTCGGGGGAGGGTCAGAGCTTTTGCGCCGGGCTGGATCTGATGAGCTTTATGGCGATGGGCAAGGTCGATGCCGAGTCCTGGCTCATGGAACGCAGCCATCATGACGCCAATGAGATGCAGGAAGTCTCGATGGCTTGGCGCCGACTAGAGATCCCGGTGATTGCGGCGTTGCAGGGGGCTACCTATGGCGGTGGTCTGCAATTGGCGCTGGGCGCTGATATCCGCATTGCAGCACCTGATACCAAACTGGCGGTGATGGAGATGAAATGGGGCATCATCCCGGATATGGGCGGCATGGTGCTGTTGCCAAAACTGCTGCGTTCGGATGTGCTGCGTCAGCTCACCTATACCGCCACGCCGATTGGGGCAGAACAGGCGGAAGGCTGGGGGCTGGTGACATCGCTGGCCGAGGATCCATTGGCGGCAGCACAGGCGCTGGCGGCGGAGATCGCGGGCAAAGGTCCCAATGCCATCAAGGCCGCAAAACGGATGATTGAATTTGCCGAATCCGGGGCCTCGCAATCTGAGGTGCTGCTGCGCGAAAGTGCTGAACAGGTAAAGCTGATCGGCAAGCCCGAGCAGATGGAAGTGATTGCTGCCCAGATGCAAAAACGTCCGGCGGTCTTTAAATAGGATTTCTGCTTCCTATATGATTTAGAGCAGCCATCCCTCCCTGGCTGCTCTCGCTTTCTCAATTCCTTCAATGGGTTGAGCATGCCATTGGCGGCATCAGATCCCTGGTGCCGCCACAAATTTTCCGAGCTCTTGCCGAACTATTCAGCCGCCAGTTTGCCCTGGGGAATGACCTCATATCCGGGCTCCTCTGGCTCGTCATCGGTCATTTCAGGCGGGAATCCGGGGGCCAGGATTGACAGGCCGGTGGCATCTTCGAGGCGGCGGATGATATTGGGCGACAGCTCGCGCTCGCCGTATTTGGCAATGCCATCTTCAAAGATCTGCACCATCATCGGACTGATCTCCAAGGGCACATTATTGCGTTCGGCAATTTCCTGGAACAGGCCGACGTCCTTTTTCACCAGATCCATGGTAAAGGAAATATCGCGGCTGCCGTTCAGGATCACCTGGCTTTCGGTGACATGGCTAAAGGAATTGCCCGAGCTGATCTTGATCGCCTCATAGGCCGTGTTGAGATCCATGCCCGCGGCCTTGGCGGTGACCAGGGCTTCGGCATTGGCCACCAGATGCACCGTGGCCAGATAGTTGGTCAGCACCTTCAAGACCGAAGCCGAGCCAAGTTCGCCGGTGTGCAGGATGCGCCGGCCCATAGTGGTGAGGAAGGGCAGGATGCGCTCAAAGGTGGCCCGGTCACAACCGGCAAAGATGGCAATATTGCCGGTGTCCGCGCGGTGACAGCCACCGGAGACCGGGCAATCCACTGCGGCACCACCGGCTTCGATGACCATGCCCCCCAGACGCTTTGCCTCGGCTTCGTCGGTGGTGGACATCTCCATCCAGATCTTGCCCTGCGTGACCTCGGGCAGCATGTCCTGCATCACCGCATCCGAAGCCGCAGGCGAGGGCAGGCAGGTGATCACCGCATCGCAGTCGCGCATCAGCTGGGCGGGACCGTCGCCCGCCTTGGCTCCCTTGGCGACAAAAGTCTCCACCAGGTCGGGGTTGAGGTCATAGACGGTCAGGTCAACGCCATTACGCAGCAGCGATCCCGACAGTTTGTGGCCCACATTGCCAAGGCCAATAAATCCAACTTTCATGCCAAGTCTCCTCCTGTTTGGTCTCCCGGCGGCAGGCGCGCGGGAGCATCTGTTCTGAAACCGAAGAAACTCCGGGACATGGGGAAAGTAAAATGATAATTATTGCCAAAAATGACCAAAAATAATTGGTGGTAATATGGATGACCGCTTGGCCAATCTGACCTGGCTGCGCAGCTTTGAGGCTGCCGCACGGCTGCTGAATTTCACCGAGACTGCGCAGGAGCTTGGGCTGACCCAGACCGCCGTCAGCCTGCATATCCGCTCGCTGGAAGCGCGGCTGGGCAGCAAGCTGTTTTACCGCCAAGCCCGGCGGCTGGAGCTGACCGAGATCGGCCAGGCCTATGCGCTGACGGTGCGGCAGGCTCTGGGCGATATTGCGCTCTCGACAACCCGGCTGTTTGGGGCTGAAACGGCGCGAACCCTGACCGTGCGGGTGCCGGTCTCCACCTCGGCCTTGTGGCTGGCGCATTTGCTGCCGGGGTTTGCCGCACGCCATCCCGATATCAACATTCGCCTGGTTTCCAATATCTGGACCGAGCCCGAGCCGCGCGACGATGTGGATGCGGATGTTGAGGTCCGGTTGGGCCATGGCGACTGGCAGGACGTGACCTCGGTTCGTCTGTCGCAAGAGACCATCGTGCCGGTCTGCGCCGCCACGGCCCCCAGGCCGCAAAAAGTGGCAGAGCTGTTGCAGGGGCCGCTCATTCATATACTGGGCTACGAGGACCACTGGGCGCGCTATTTTGCGGCGCATGATCTGCCCTATGCCAATGAACATGCTCGGTTTTCTGTGGATACCACGGTGGCTGCGCTGCAGCTGGTGGCAGGGGGCGGCGGCTATGCCACAGTCCTGACCCGCTTTGCCGAACTGTCGATCGAGCGCGGTATGGGGCTCGAGATTGCAGGGCCGCCGATGCCCTTTGCTCAGTCCCACTATCTGATCCGGCGCCAGGGACGCGGGCCATTGCGGCCTGAGGTGCAGTTGTTTGAAACCTGGCTGGCCGAGATCTTTGATGGCTCGGCCACCGGGGAGTAGCTCAGAACTTGCCGTTGTCGTTTTTCCATTCCGCACGCGGCGGCACGGTTTCTGTGGTGTTCCACTGCTCTATGATCTGGCCCTGCGACAGGCGGAACAGATCGTAGAAGCTGGAATGCGCCTCACCGCGCCAACCCTCTGAGACGCAGAGCACAAAGTTGCCCTCGGCCAGGACCCGGTGGATCTGACTATAGCGCAGCGCCAGATCTGCATCCTGGAGGGCGTGGCTTAGGGCTGCGGCGCCGTCCTCAATTCCTGGGTGATGTTGGTGTAGCTCGGGTGCGACATAGCTGGGGAGCAGGTCAAACTGTTGCTTGACGCAGACCTCTTGCACAAAGTCACGTACCCGCGCGCGGTTCGCTTCGGTTTTGTCGAGATCGCAGATCTCGCGGCTGCCATCCAGCATGCTCCGCCCCGAAGGGTTTGGCGGCTGGCTGGGCTGGATATTGTCCCAGTGCTCAACCGCTTGGCTCCCTTCAAAGCGAAAGACCTCAAAGGCGGTGCGCAGGCTGGAGAAATCATATTCGATATGGGCAAAGGCAAAATGGCCATCTTCAAAGACCCGGTGAAAAGTCACTTTGGGATCCGTCTTGGAGAGCCGCGCAAAGAGGCTGGCGATGCCTTCGCTGCCTTCATGGGTCTGAGGGTTATGCTGGATGTATTTGGCTTCGTTCACCACAGCCGCGGCCATAGCGTCGCCTGTTTCGATCCCCTTGAGAAAGGTTTGAAGCAGCTCTTTTTTGGATGACATCCGGTTTCCCCCGTTGGTTGGTCCGAATTATAGTAGAACGAAGGGGAGGATGAAAAAAGACCGCCCCACTGGGACGGTCTGAAAGCTTTACCGTTTCTAAGGCCTTGCTTAGAGCGAAGCTTGGTAGATTTTCTCGATGTTGGAGCCCAGAGCACCGTTGTATTCGTCGTCAGACATGGCGACATTCAGGCCTTCGGTCAGCGCGCGGCTGAAAGAGGCGATCATCTTGCTGTTCTTGGACAGTTTTTCGCAGGCGTCATCGGTGCTGTAACCGCCAGACAGGGCGACCACGCGGACCACGGCGGGGTGATCTGCCAGGGAGTCGTACAGACCGGCCTCATTTGGGATGGTCAGCTTCAGCGAGACCTTGGTGCCCTCTTCCAGCGCGTCCAGCTGATCTTTCAGCTCGGCCTTGAGGAAGATCTCGGCCTCTGCCTTGGTGGGGGAGTTGATGTCGACCTCTGGTTCGATGATTGGCACCAGACCAGCCGCGGCGATCTGTTTACCCACTTCGAACTGCTGCGCCACAACATTTTTGATGCCCTGCGGATTGGCCTCTTTCACCACCGAGCGCATTTTGGTGCCAAAGATGCCTTTTTCAACGGCGCGCGACAGCAAAGCGTCGAGCTCAGGCATCGGCTTCATCATCTGAACGCCGTCCACCTCATCGGCCAGACCCTTGTCCACTTTCAGGAAAGGCACAACGCCGCATTTTTCCCACAGGTAGCTGGGAACGGGGGTGCCGTCGATTGCATTGTCCATGGTCTTTTCAAACAGGATCGCACCCAGGATCTTGCCCGAGCTGAAATCAGGCGCGCAGATGATACGGGCGCGCATCTTTTGGATTTCGCCGAACATCTCGTCATCGTTGGAATAGGCGTCTTCGGTGACGCCATACAGACCCAGTGCCTTGGGGGTCGAACCGCCGGACTGATCCAGTGCTGCAATGAAGCCGCCACCGTTTGCGATACGGTCAAACTGTTCCTGGTTGATCTCTTGCGCCATGATCCGGTCTCTCCGCGAAATGTCGTTGCTATATCTGGCCCCGTCTATAGCGCCCCTGTCACAAGAAACAAGCTGTGGCAGAAGACGCTTGCGCTAACGGGGAGAGGAATTGCGCTGCACTGCAGGCTGCGGCGCGTCTTTTTGCTGCCGGGTTCTGGTCATCCCGCTATGTCCAGGCCAAGCCCGCAAGGAAACCAGCGGACAAAACCGTGGCACGGGCTCAGCCCGCCGTGCAGGATTTTTCTCTTAAAGTGATGCCTCGATCGCTCATTTCCGCGATCCAATCGGCGGTTTCCCAGGCCCTGAGGATCGCCCCAACCTCTTTCTTGGTAAATCCGTTTTCCGGAAGGAGTGTCTCTGCCAGTTCCTCTGTCATGGAGCAGCCATTGTCGCGGATCAATTGCAACAAGAGGTTGGACCTTTCGACATCAACAATGTCCAGAGCAAAGGCGGGAGAGGCGGCGAGCAGGGACAGGGCAACAAGAATCTTTAGCATTGGCGCTCCAATCAACGGTCATTCAATGGCTGGCAGCAGGCCACGGCTTACGCAAAAGCACAAGACCTGATTGCAAGTAAAGGGGGGGCGGGCTCTGGGAACAGCAGCGGCACGATTTTGGCGCGGCCGGCAAAAGAAAAACCGGCAAGGAGGCCCTGCCGGTTCTATCTCATTAAATCTCTGGATCGTATCAGACCAGCCGCGAGGCATCCTTGGCGGCGCGGATGAAGTCATCAAACAGCGGATGCGGCGCAAAGGGTTTCGACTTCAGCTCCGGGTGGAACTGGACGCCGATGAACCAGGGATGATCCTGCCATTCCACGATCTCGGGCAGGCGACCATCCGGGGACATGCCCGAAAAGGTGAGCCCGCAGGCCTCGAGCTTGTCTTTGTATTTGGTGTCCACCTCATAGCGATGGCGGTGACGCTCCTCGATATGGGTGCTGCCATAGACGCGGGCAACGTTGGAGCCCTCTGCCAGGGTGGCGTCATAGGCACCCAGGCGCATGGTGCCGCCCTTGTCGTCATCGGCCTTGCGCTGAACCTTGTGATTGCCCTGCACCCATTCCTTGAGGTGATAGACAACGGGCTCAAAGCGTTTCTTACCGGCCTCGTGGTCGAATTCTTCGGAACCCGCCTCGGTGATGCCCGCGACGTTGCGGGCGGCCTCAATGACGGCCATCTGCATGCCAAGGCAGATGCCCAAATAGGGCACTTTATGCTCGCGGGCATATTGCGCTGCTTTGATCTTACCTTCGGTGCCGCGCTCGCCAAAGCCGCCGGGCACCAGAATGGCGTGGAAACCCTGCAGATGCGGAGTGGCATCCTCGCGGTCAAACAGCTCAGCATCGACCCATTCGATCCGCACCTTCACCCGGTTGGACATGCCACCATGTGTCAGGGCCTCGGCGATGGATTTATAGGCGTCTTCCAGCTGGGTGTATTTGCCAACGATGGCCACCCGCACTTCGCCTTCTGGGTTGTAGATGCGGTCGGCCACATCTTCCCAGCGCGCCAGATTGGGCTTGGGGGCGGGGGCGATGCCAAAGGCATCCAGAACCGCCTGATCCATACCTTCGCGGTGGTAGGCCAGGGGGGCCTCATAGATGGATTTCAGATCCTGGGCGGCAATCACGCTGTCAGGGCGCACATTGCAGAATAGCGCCAGCTTATCGCGTTCTTTCTTGGGGATAGGGCCTTCCGAGCGGCAGACCAGAATATCGGGGGCCAGGCCAATGGAGCGCAGCTCCTTGACCGAGTGTTGGGTTGGCTTGGTCTTCAGCTCGCCGGAGGCCTTGATATAGGGCAGCAGCGTCAGGTGCATAAACAGGCACTGGCCGCGCGGCTTGTCCTGGCTGAACTGGCGGATGGCTTCAAAGAAAGGCAGACCCTCGATGTCGCCAACGGTGCCGCCGATCTCGCAGAGCATGAAATCAACTTCATCCTCACCAATCGAGATGAAGTCCTTGATCTCGTTTGTCACATGCGGAATCACCTGGATGGTCTTGCCCAGGTAATCGCCACGGCGCTCTTTTTCCAAGACATTGGTGTAGACGCGCCCGGACGAGATCGAGTCGGTCTTGCGGGCGGGGACGCCAGTGAAGCGTTCGTAATGGCCCAGATCCAGATCGGTCTCGGCGCCATCGTCGGTGACAAAGACCTCACCATGTTCAAAGGGGCTCATGGTGCCGGGGTCGACGTTCAGATAGGGATCAAGTTTGCGCAGACGGACGGAATAGCCACGCGCCTGCAAAAGAGCCCCAAGAGCGGCAGACGCCAGGCCCTTGCCAAGCGATGAAACCACACCACCAGTGATAAAGATGAAACGCGCCATGAGTGTTCGGCTGCCCCCGTGAGAAGTCAGAAAATAGCTGCCCGGCAGTTGTGAAAAACCGCTGCACCACGGGGCTACACATATAGAGGATTCGCGCAGCATGCGCAAGAGAACCGCAAGATGCTGTTACGGTTCTCTACCTTAATTCTAGGTCTTGTAGGTATTAGTCGACGCTTGGGACCAGCGGCGCATTGTCGCCTTCGGCTGGGGGCAACAGATCGCTGCCCAGAGGCGCGATCGGCGCGTCAGCAGTTTCGCCGCTGTCCACGGCGCCAGGGACGATCCCATCGGCAACCGAAGAACCCGCGGATTTTTGAGCCGCCAGAATGGTCAGGGTGATCGAGGTGCAGATAAAGCAGATCGCCAAGATCCATGTGACCTTGCCAAGCGCGGTTGCTGCGGAGCGGCCAGACATGGCACCGCCACCACCGCCGCCACTGCCCATGCCCAGACCTCCGCCTTCGGAGCGCTGCATGAGCACGACGGCAATCAGGCCAAGAGCCAAGAGAAGATGGATGATGAGAACAACGTTTTCCATAGGTTCCTGCGGCTGTTGGCTAAACTATCGGGCGGTAAATAGGCAAGAATGCCGACAGGGGCAAGGGCTCAGTTTCGATTGTTGGCACAGACTTGAAGCCAGGCAGCTGCAGATTGGGCCAAGCCGGGTAAAACCGCCGGGAAACACAGGAAAAGTGACTGGACGCAGACCGCAGGGCTGGGGCAGGCTACGCCCATGCCTCATGATCATTCTGACCACCCGCATGCCGTTTTGCCTTCTGACCCTGCTCTGCGGGTCAAGGCTCTGGAAACGATTCTCACCCGTAAAGGCCTGATAGATCCGGCCGCGCTGGATGAGATCATAGATACATATCAAAACAAGATCGGCCCCCAAAACGGTGCCCGCGTTGTCGCTCGCGCCTGGGCCGACCCGGACTTTAAGGCGGCACTGCTGGCGGATGCAGATCCCGTCCTGGCTGAGCTCGGCTACTATGGGCGTCAGGGCGAGCATATGGTTGTGGTCGAGAACACAGCGCAGCAGCACAACATGGTCGTCTGCACCCTGTGCAGCTGCTACCCTTGGCCCCTGTTGGGCATCCCGCCGGGCTGGTATAAATCCGACGCCTATCGTGCCCGCGCGGTGCGTGAACCCCGCAAGGTGCTGGCCGATTTTGGCGTGACCCTGCCCTCTGAGACCGCCGTCAGGGTTTGGGACTCCACCGCCGAGGTGCGCTATCTGGTTCTGCCCATGCGCCCCGAAGGCAGCGACGGGCTGGATGCGGATGCACTGGCGGCGCTGGTCTCACGCGATTCGATGATTGGCACCGCGCTGGCCTCAAAGCCCCTTGGCGGGGGAGACCCATCATGAGCCGGCTACACGATATGGGCGGGCGATTCGGAGATGGCGCTGTGGTGCCTGATGCCCCTGATGCGCCGGTCTTTGCGACCGATTGGCATGCCCGCGCTCTGGCCGTTACCCTGGCCTGTGGCGCCCTGGGGAAATGGAATATCGATGTGTCGCGCCACGCCCGCGAGCGTCTGTCGCCAAAGGATTACACCCGGTACTCCTATTATGAGAAATGGATCTCAGCTCTGGCAGATCTGCTGGTTGAGACCGGGGTGCTGACTCGCAAAGATCTGGAGGGGCAGGGCGAAATGGGTCTGGGCGAAGATGAGCTACACGCGCTGGCCTCCAAGGCGCTCAAGGCGGAGGCCGTCGCGGCGGTGCTGGCCAAGGGTGGCCCGGCCAATCGCGACAGCGACGTTTCGGCCCGCTTTGCGCCAGGGGACTGGGTGAAGACTCGCCATCCCGGGGGATCTGCACTGATGAATGGCGGCCATACCCGTTTGCCTGACTATGCTGCGGGTGCTCGAGGGCGGGTGCATTTGCTGCACGGCGCCCATGTCCTGCCGGACAGCAATGCCCATGGATTGGGCGAGGCGCCAGAGCCGCTCTATGCTGTTGCCTTTAATGCGTCAGAGCTCTGGGCCCATCCGGAACACCCTAATGATCAGGTGGTTCTGGATCTGTGGCAAAGCTATCTGGAGCCGGAGGCGCAAGCATGAGCGACTGTATTGATCTCAGCGCCCCCGAGCCGGTTTTCCAGGAGCCCTGGCATGCTCAGGTCTTTGCGCTCACGGTTTCTCTGAACGAGGGGGGCCGTTTTAGCTGGGCGGACTGGGTGGCGCGATTCTCGCAGACGCTGCGCCGCAATGGGTTGAGCCGTGAGCTGGATGGTGGGGCTGACTACTTTGATGCCTGGCTTGAAACGCTGGAGGCGATTCTCGCCGAGGCGGGAAATGCCAGCCCGCAGGAGGTGGCTTTGGTACGCCGCGACTGGGAAGAGGCCTATCTGAGCACCCCACATGGCGACCCGGTGCACCTGGCAGGCTGATTGGATCGCTTGTTGGGCGGGGGCTTGTTCGAATGTAACGCTTCTGCGTCGATTTAGCGGTTCCCTCGCGGGCGCGGCATCGCTATACGGGGCTCTGGTTTCCACCAGCATACATTCTAACCAGCATACAAAGGACCTGAGATGGCCAATGTCGTGGTAGTCGGCGCCCAGTGGGGCGATGAAGGAAAAGGCAAGATCGTTGACTGGCTCAGCGAACGCGCCGATGTGATTGCGCGTTTTCAGGGCGGTCACAATGCCGGCCATACGCTGGTCATTGACAGCAAAGTCTACAAGCTGCACGCGCTGCCGTCGGGCGTTGTGCGCGGTGGCAAGCTGAGCGTGATCGGCAATGGTGTGGTTCTGGACCCATGGCACCTGCTGAAAGAGATCGAAACCGTGCAGGCTCAGGGCGTTGATATCAGCCCTGAGACCCTGATGATCGCGGAAAACACGCCGCTGATCCTGCCGATTCATGGCGAATTGGACCGCGCCCGCGAAGAGGCCGCCTCCAAGGGCACCAAGATCGGCACCACCGGTCGCGGCATTGGCCCCGCCTATGAAGACAAGGTTGGCCGCCGCGCCATCCGGGTTGCTGATCTGGCGGATGAGGCCACGCTTGAGGCGCGCGTCGACCGGGCACTGCAGCACCATGACCCGCTGCGCAAAGGTCTGGGCTTTGAGCCTGTCGATCGGGATGCGCTGATTGCACAGCTGCGTGAGATCGCCCCTGCGATTCTGAAATATGCCGCGCCGGTTTGGAAAGTGCTGAATGAAAAGCGCAAAGCCGGCAAACGGATCCTGTTTGAAGGCGCTCAGGGCGCGTTGCTGGATATCGACTTTGGCACCTATCCCTTTGTCACCTCGTCGAATGTGATTGCCGGCCAGGCTGCCACCGGTGTGGGTATTGGGCCGGGCTCCATTGATTATGTGCTGGGGATCGTCAAAGCCTATACCACCCGCGTTGGCGAAGGCCCCTTCCCAACCGAACTGCTGGATGCGGATGGCAAGCCTGACGCCGATGGCGACCGTCTGGGCACCCGTGGCCATGAGTTTGGCACCACCACTGGTCGTCAGCGCCGCTGTGGCTGGTTTGATGCCTGCCTGGTACGCCAGACCTGCGCTACCTCCGGCATCACCGGCATTTCCCTGACCAAACTGGACGTGCTGGATGGCTTTGAAACCCTGAAGATCTGTACCGGCTATGAATTGGACGGCGAGCGTCTGGACTATCTGCCGACCGCCGCCGATCAGCAGGCTCGCTGCACTCCGATCTATGAAGAAATGCCTGGCTGGAGTGAATCAACTGAGGGCGCGCGCAGCTGGAACGATCTGCCTGCCAATGCCATCAAATATGTGAAACGTGTGGAAGAGCTGATCGAATGCCCCGTGGCATTGCTTTCCACCAGCCCGGAGCGGGACGACACCATTCTGGTGACCGACCCCTTTGCTGACTGATGTCGGATAAGCCCGGCCTGAGCTACAAGGCGCGCCGCCGTTGGGCGCTGGTGATCCTGTTGATCGGCATGCCGCTTTATATTGGTGTCGCGGTGAATGTGGTAAGCTGGTTTGAGCGCCCTTCGATCCTGGTAGAGCTTTTGGTCTACGCCGTTTTGGGGGTGCTTTGGGTTCTGCCCTTCAAGTTTGTCTTTCGCGGTGTTGGCAAAGAAGACCCGGATGCCGAAGAATAAAGCTGCAGGTCGTTAGATCCAAAACAAAAGCCCGACAGGAATGTTCTCCTGTCGGGCTTTTGTTTTTTGGCTGTGGCCTCTGCGACCTCTGTGACCCGGAAGCACTGGCTGGGCTTAGCCCGCAGCGCGTTTGCGGGGACGAAAGCCGATGTCGTCTGTGGCCGAAAAATGGCCATTTTCCGAGCGCTCGATCTTGCCCTCGCGCAGCAGCTGGCCAATGGAGCGCAACCCGTTTTCGCGGTTGAAGTCATCATGCCCGACGCTGCGCACCTTGTTCATCAACTGAGGACGCGAGAAATGATCCCGCTCTTCGACAAAGCTGAGGTAGGAGGCGGCAGCCTCCAGCAGCTCGTGCAATTCTGCAGCCCCCACATCCTGAACATAATCCGTAAAGCTGCCCACGGCCTGGGTCTGGGCCGGAGAGGTTTCTTCCGTGGGGCGCGCAATGCGGCGCGGACGCACGGGTTTTTCCGGAGCGGCGGGCTGCGGGTCGATACGTTGCTCGGCGACCAGCTTCAAAGGTGCAGGGCGGCTGCCCTTGCCACGCGGGCGCTGCCCCTTGGCGGCACCATCCGCGCCTGGGCGACGGGGGCGTACCACATTGGCCAGATCTTCGCGGTAGGGTTCGGCCTCATCGGCCTGGGCGCTGTTATCCCCGGCTGAGCGGTCCGCCTCGGCCGCTGCAACGGCCGCGCGCAGATGACTGTAGGTCTCGCGAGAGGTGGCATTGTCGGGGTCGCCAAGCTTGCTTTCCGCAGCCTCCATCAGCCGTGTCACGTCGCTATCGGGAGAAGACACCGCCTGCGCCGCGCTGGGGGGCGGCTTGACTTCGGAAGACGTAGGGGCATCTTGCGCGGCGCTGTCCTCGGCGGGGGACGAAGTGGCGGGCTGCGCCTCTGTTTTTGTTTGATTGCTGGCCAAAAGCTCAGCTTCAACTTCTGCCAATTCACGCAGCAGCTCGGCCTCTTCTTCCGCGTTCAGCGAACTGTCGGCGGAAAAGACGTTATCCTCTGCATTTTCTTGTGCGCTGTCGTCTTCGGTAACCTCTTCCAAAGTTCCGGAGGCCATGGCCTTTGCCAGATCTTCCCGTTTCATCTTGATGATACGGGCGCGCAATGGCTGAGCGGTACCTGTGGTCTCCGGAGCAGGGGGGGTGTCTTCGGCCGCGATCTTGTCCTGCTCATCAGGAGCGTCATCTACCGGAGCCTGGCGTGCCGCTACGGGAGATTGAGCAGTCGGCTCTGTGATCGCAGGTTCGGCGGCGGCCGGTTTGTTGCGGCGGCTCAGGCGAATTCCACGTCTGGGGCGGGCATGCGCCTCCTCTGTGTCTTCCACCGCAACCGCGGAGGCATCAGCGACAGTGTCGGCCTCTTCCTGCTGCGTGCCAGGCACTTGCAGGATCGAGGAAATCAGCGAATCGCTGGAGGCGGCGTCTTGGTCGTCTCCACCTTCGGCTGCGATGTCCTCCTGCGCCTCGGGCTCTGCAACGGCCAGATCTGCGGTCAGGTCAAGACGATCCAGTACGCGCGAGATTTCATCGTCCTCGGCATCCACTTCCATATCCACAGAGAGGCCATCAAGGTCGTCCTCCTGTACCATTTCGGCGCGGGCGGATTCGACAAAGGCTTCGGCGTGTTGGTCCTCGGAGAATTCCTCTTCCGACGTCTGCGACACCACAGCGCGAATGCGTTGCAGTTTGGCAGCAATACTGTCGGCGGCTGGTGTGCTGTCTGTGCCGCGGTCGGCAATCAGAGAGGCTTCGGCCTCCTCTGCTTCAAAGAACTCTACATTGACAGCATCGCTGTCATCAGCCGCTGTGTGCTCAGCAACCGGCACTTTGGAGACGGCTGCGGAAATGGCAGCAATGGTGTCCAGATCAACTGTCGCGGCAGGGTTTGCGGCGATGGACTCGTCCTCTTGTTCCGCTTCCTCGCCGACAGGCTCCTGTGGCTTGTCGAGGCCTGCTGGTTCGGGCCGTTCCGCCGGGTGGTCAAACAGCTCAACCTCGCTGGGATCTACCTCTGTTGTGTCCTCAGACAGCTGCTGCAGCTGGGGATTGTCTTCGGGTTTCTCTTCTGCGGGAGCCTCGGCCTCGATCACTGCGGGTGCTGGTGCGGTTGCGGGGGCCGCTGTGGCCGCGCGGTCCGTGGCTGAAGAGACAGACGGCGCTGTTGCATCTTCCGGGGCAGAGGTGCGCAGATGGATACCTTCGCTGCTGGTGCGGGCTTCGACCTGACGGGCAACCTCGCGCTGGGCAATGCGGGCCAGCATATCGGCATCTGGCTGGGGCGGCTCTGCGCCAAAATAGCGGTCATCTGACGCCAGATCCCGGAAATACTCGGCAATGGCCTTCATCGTGCCAAAGGAATCTTCAAATCCCTCAAGCGTGCAGGAAAAGGTTCCATAGGAAACCGTCAGAACTTTGTTGTTATGTACCATCGGTTTGCTCGTCCTCACCAAAGTAATTGCAATTTACAATATGGGCTAGCTCGTCAAATTCTGCTCGAATCCGTGCAATTGATCGTATCATTTTGTGTTTAGATTGTGGCCGGTTTCTAGATCTGCGAATAATCTCGGCATGAACAAGCTTATTGTAGATGAAATGGAGCCAGTCACGCTGGTTGGTGGCGGGGACCTGTGCAAAGATGACCTGCAGTGGGCGTTGTCCATGACAGATTGTCTGGTCGCTGCGGATGGGGGGGCAGCCCATGCCCTTGCACAGAATCACCTGCCAAAGGCTGTGATCGGAGACTTTGACTCAATTTCTCCGCAGATTATGGCGCAGATCCCGCCAGAACGCCAGTTTCGGGTATCGGAACAGGACAGCACCGATTTCGAAAAGGCTCTGCGCTCGATCCGGGCACCTGTGGTGATTGCGGTGGGGTTTCTGGGCGGGCGGGTCGATCACCAATTGGCTGTGCTCAATACCTTGGTGCAGGATATCGGCCCCCCTTGTATCGTGCTGGGCGAGCAGGAGGTGATCTTTCACCTGCCACAGCAGGTCACCCTGCCACTTGCAGCGCAGGAGACCGTTTCCTTGTTTCCGATGCGCAGAGTGAGGGCTCACTCCACCGGGTTGCAGTGGCAATTGGAGGGGCTGGTGATGGAACCGGGCGGGCAAATCGGCACCTCCAACCGGGCGCTGGGCCCGGTCTCAATCTGCGTGGACGGGCCGGGGCTGTTGGCAATGGTGCCGCGCTATCACCTGCCGGCAGTCCTGCAAGCCTTGCAGGACTAGCGGGATTACGCTGGGGCTGCTTGGGCGGCGGCGCGGCGTTCGCGCAGGATCGCATAAAGCCCGGCGGCGACCGTGAGGCAAATCCCCAGGCTGGCCAGGGTGTTTGGCAGCTCGTTGAAAACCATCCAGCCAACCAGAGTGGCAATAGGAATTTCCAGGTATTGCATGCTTGCCAGCGTCGATGCCGGCGCATAGCGCAAGCTCCAGGTCATCATCAGATGTGCCAGCGTGCCAACGACTCCGGCTGCGGCCAACAATCCCCAGACATTCTGGGGGGGCAGGGCTGCGCTGAGATCCTTGATCCCAGCCATGTCCCCCAGCCAAAACAGGGGCAGCATCAGCCCCGATGCAATGAGGCCAGAGACGGCCTGCAACGGGATCGGCTGGGTATGTTTGGCGATCTTGCGGGTGACCAGCATAAAAAAGGCAAAGATAAAGGCCACGGCCAGAGGCCACAGCGCGTTAAGCCCAACCACAGCAAAGCTGGGTTGGATGACCAATAGAGTGCCCAGAAAGCCAATGATGCAGGCGCCCAACCGATGCCAGCCGACGGACTCGCCCAGAAAGTACTTGCCCAGGATCAGCATGATGAAGGGCATCACAAAGGCAATGGCAACAGCATCTGCCAGGGGCAGATAGCGCAGGGCGTTGAACATGGCGGTGATCCCGGCCATTTGCAGGATGGTGCGCAGCAGGACAGGCGGCAGTAGGTGGCGCGGAATGCGCAGGCTTTGACCCAGCATCCAGGACACAGGCACCAGAATCAGCGCCTGGGCGGCAAAGCGCACCAGCACGATCTGCCCAACTGGGACATGGCTGGCCAGAAGCTTGGCGATAGCGTCGCCCAGCGGGATCAGAATGCAAAAACCCAGCATCAGAGAGATGCCAAGCAGGGGCCGGTCATGAGAGGTGCTTTGTGTCATGGCGCCACGCTAGGCGTGGCGCTCAAAAGGTGCAAGCTGTGGTTGCCTTTCTGTCCCCGCGTTAACGCGCCTTAGCAATTGGGGACATTGACAGCCAAACCTCCCAGCGAGGTCTCTTTGTATTTGTCATGCATATCGGCACCAGTCTGGCGCATGGTTTCAATACAAGCATCCAGTGGCACAAAATGCTGCCCGTCACCGCGCAGCGCCAGCGAGGCTGCCGAGACCGCTTTGATCGCTGCCAGACCGTTTCGCTCGATACAGGGCACCTGCACCAGGCCTTTGACAGGATCGCAGGTCATGCCAAGGTGATGTTCCAGCGCGATCTCGGCGGCGTTTTCCACCTGTTCGGGGGTGCCGCCCATGACCGCGCAGAGACCCGCGGCGGACATGGCAGAAGCCGAACCCACCTCTGCCTGACAGCCGGCCTCGGCGCCGGAAATGGAGGCATTGTATTTGACCAGACCGGCAATGGCGGCAGCGGTGAGCAGGAAGTCCTCGACATGGCTTTCCGAGGCGCCGGGCACATGGTCAAGATAGTAGCGGATCACCGCAGGCATCGTCCCGGCAGCACCATTGGTGGGGGCGGTCACCACCTGACCTCCGGCGGCGTTTTCCTCGTTCACCGCCATGGCATAGACGCTCATCCAGTCATTGATGGTATGGGGCGCGGTCAGGTTCATGCCACGCTCGGCCTGCAGGGCATCATGGATGCCCTTGGCGCGGCGGCGTACATTCAGACCGCCGGGCAAGATACCGTCGCGCTCCAGCCCGCGATTGATGCAATCGTTCATCACTTGCCAGAGCCGGGCCGTGCCCTTTGACAGGCTCTCTGAACAGCCCCGGGCGATCTCATTCGAGCGTTTCATTTCGGCAATGCTTTTGCCGCTGGATTTGGCCATGGTCAGCATTTCGGCGGCTGATTTGAACGGGAAAGGCACCGGATCGCCCTCATCGGTAGCCTTGCCCTGGGCCAGTTCCTCTTCGGTAACGACAAAGCCACCGCCGATGGAATAAAACACCTGCCGCAGGATCACATCGCCCTGGGCATCGGTGGCCATCAGAACCATGCCGTTGGCATGGCCCTCCAGCGCGTGATCATAATCAAAGATCATATCTGCTTTGGGATCAAAGTGCAGCGCGGGCAGGCCTTCGGGCTGCATGCTATGGGTCTTGGCCAGATCGGCCAGAAAGGCCTCAGCCTTTCCATCATCATAGTCGTGAGCAACAAAGCCGCCCAGACCCAGAATGGTGGCCCGGTCGGTGGCATGGCCCACACCGGTAAAGGCCAGCGAGCCATGCAATGAGGCCCGCAGCCCGTGGAATTCAAACGGTGACGCGCGCATCATGTCGAGGAAGCGCGCAGCAGCCACCATCGGGCCCATGGTATGCGAGGAGGAGGGGCCAATGCCCACTTTGAACATGTCAAAAACGGAGAGGAACATCAGGTGGCTGATCCTTCTGGGGGATTTGCGGGACTGGGCTGGGTGAAAGGCGTCGGGCCGAGACCTTCGGCGGCTTGAGCGGCCACAACAGCGGGGCGAGATTGCAGGCGCTGCAACAGGGCGAACAGGTGGGGATATTGGCGGAGATTAAACCAGCTGCGGTCACTCTGGGCCGGATAAAGCGCCATCCAGCGCATCATGCAGGCCAGATAGAAGTCCAGAACCGAGGGTTGCGATGCACCGAACCAAGCGCGGCTTGTGGCGGCTAGGTCGTTTAGGTGGCCAAGGTGCACTGTTAAGCGCTGTTTGATCACCTTGCTCAGGGCGGCCTGATCAGCGGTGTCCGAGCCGATGTATTTTTGAGGGTAGAAGCAGATCCTGAGATCCGCATGCAGGGTATTGGAAGCAAAGAACAGCCATTTCAGGAAGGCCGCACGCTCGGGGCTGTCCGGGGCCGGGGCCAGCGCCCCATGCCGGTCCGCGAGCCAGAGCAGAATGGCGGCGGTTTCAAAAATCGCGCCATCCGGTGTTTCCAATACGGGAATCAGCCCATTTGGGTTGATCGCGCGATAGGCTTTGGTGTTTTGTGCCCCGGCTCTTCGGTCGACCAGGGCGGTCTCATATGAAAGGCCAAGCTCTTCCAGCGCCAGGCGGATCACCAGCGAGGCGTTGTCGGGGGCGTAGTGAAGGCGATAGCTATGTGTCATGGAACCGTTCTAAATGGCGCAGAACTGCAAATAGTGCCCGTTTCCGGCGTTTCCAATAGGAAACACGCCTTTCAGTGACATGTTTATGGGCGAGGGCGGTCCTGCGGGGCCTATGTCGCTGATTTGCTGCTCGCCCTTGGGCGGGGCATTGCTTATAAGGCTGTCAACGACCTATTGCGGAGCCCAAGCCCATGACCGGAGATCTGTCCCCCATCGACAAGGCAAAGTTTGTCGCGGCCAAACAGGCGGCGGGGCTGGTGGAAGACGGTATGCGGGTTGGGCTTGGCACGGGATCAACCGCGGCCTGGCTGGTGCGCTGCCTTGGCGAGATGGTGCGCGAAGAGGGGCTGAAGTTCACCGCCGTGCCCACCTCGACCCGCACGGCAGAGCTGGCGCGGGAGGTTGGTATTCCGGTGACGTCACTGGATGCGGCCAAATGGTTGGACCTGACCATTGATGGCGCGGATGAGTTCGACAATGATCTCAACCTGATTAAGGGTGGCGGCGGGGCGCTGTTGCAGGAAAAGATCGTCGCCACCGCCTCTGATCAAATGGTAGTGATCGCAGATGCCGGAAAAGAGGTCGAAACCCTGGGGGCGTTTCCCCTGCCGGTGGAGGTCATTCCCTTTGGCTGGCAAACCAGCCAGGCGCTGATTGAGGAAACCCTTGTTTCCATGGATGTTCTGGGGCGTTCCGCGACCTTGCGGATGAATGGGGACCGGGCCTTTGTGACCGATGAGGGGAACCATATTCTCGACCTGCACTTGAACCGGATTGGCAATGCACGGCAACTGGCGCTGGTGATCAACCAGATCCCCGGTGTGGTTGAAAACGGCTTGTTCATTGATATCTGTGACACCGTCATCATCGGCTACGGCGATGGCACTGCAGAAGTGCGGGATATCAACGAAGGCACAGTAGAGCGGGAAAAGTTGGATTTTGTCGAAAGCGACAATCTGTTTTCCGATCTCTCTGACTAAAAGGCAGGACGAAAATGAGCTTTGACTACGATCTTTTTGTTATTGGCGGCGGTTCCGGCGGCGTGCGTGCGGCACGTGTGGCGGCGCAAGAGGGCGCCAAGGTGGCTCTGGCCGAAGAGGATCGCTATGGCGGCACCTGCGTCATTCGCGGCTGTGTGCCTAAAAAGTTGATGGTTTTTGCATCTGAATATTCTGCCATGGTGGGCGATGCCCAGGCTTATGGCTGGGATATCAAGGGCGGTGCCTTTGACTGGGACAGTTTCAAGGCCAAACTGCATGCCGAGTTGGATCGTCTGGAAGGTATCTATCGCGGTATCCTGAAAAATAACTCGGTCAGCAATTACGACAGCCGCGCGACGCTGGTGGATGCCCATACAGTGGCGCTGGCAGATGGCACGCAAAAGACGGCCAAGCATATTCTGATTGCCACTGGTGGCTGGCCTACCGTACCGGAGTTCCCCGGCTCGGAGCTGGCGATCACCTCGAACGAGATGTTCCACCTGGACAAGCTGCCCGAGAGTATCCTGATCGTCGGCGGCGGCTATATCGCCTCGGAATTTGCCGGCATCATGAATGGGTTGGGCGTCAAAACCACCCAGTTCTATCGCGGCACCCAGATCCTGCGCGGCTTTGACGAAGAGGCCCGCAATGTGGTGGCCGAAGGCATGGTGGCCAATGGCGTTGATCTGCAGCTGGAGACTAATGTGGTCTCGATGGTGAAAGAGGGCGACAAGATCCGCGTCACCGACACCAAGGGCAATGAGACCCTGTTTGATCAGGTGATGTATGCCACTGGCCGTCACCCTAATGCAGATAACCTGGGGCTGGAAGCGCTGGGCGTTGAGCGCGGCAAGAAGGGGGAGATCCTGGTGGACCAATACAGCCAGACAGGCGTGCCTTCGATCTATGCCATTGGCGATGTCACGGATCGTGCCAATCTGACGCCAGTGGCGATCCGCGAAGGCATGGCCTTTGTCGAGACCGTGTTCAAAGGCAATCCCACCAGCCCGGATCACGAGCTGATCCCGACGGCGATCTTTACCCAGCCGGAAATGGGCACTGTGGGCCTGTCTGAAGAAGAGGCGGCCGCGCAGGAAGCGATCGAGGTTTATTCGGCCAGCTTTAAACCGATGCAGCAAAGCTTTGCGGGGCGGGCTCAGAAAGTGCTGATGAAACTGATCGTCAGCAAGGCAAACCGAAAGGTTCTGGGCTGCCACATCGTGGCTCCTGGCGCGGGTGAGATGATCCAATTGGCCGGTATTGCGATAAAAATGGGGGCAACCAAGGAAGATTTCGATCGGACGGTTGCGGTTCACCCCACCATGTCGGAAGAATTGGTCACAATGAAGCAGCCAAGTCGAACGACTTGAATTCACAAGATTACCACCACAAATGTGGTGCAGATGCCGCAACAGGCGGCAGAAAAGGGATAGGAGACACATGGCGGGCAATAGCGGTGGCCCCTGGGGGGGCGGAGGCTCTTCTGGCGGCGGAGGTAACCGGGGAAACAACGGTGGTGGTAACAATGGCGGAGGCGGCGGTGGCCGTCGTCCCGAAGACCCCCAGATCCCTGAAATTGATGAGCTGGTCAAAAAAGGCCAGGAGCAGCTGCGCGTTCTGATGGGCGGTCGTGGCGGCAATGGTCAAGGCGGCGGCACTGGCGGTGGTCAGGGCGGCGGCGGCTCGCCTCTGTTCACCAAGGGCACCCTGGCGATTGCAGCGGTTGTTGGCGCTGTGCTCTGGGGCATGAACAGTTTCTATACGGTCAAACCAGAAGAGCAGTCGATTGAACTGTTCCTTGGTGAGTATATGGATACCGGTAATCCGGGTCTGAACTTTGCACCCTGGCCGCTGGTGACCAAGGAAATCCTGCCGGTCACCCGCGAACAGACCGAAGATATCGGTGTTGGTGGCCGTGGCTCTGACGCTGGTTTGATGCTGACCGGTGATGAAAACATCGTTGATATTGATTTCCAGGTGGTCTGGAACATCAGTGATCCGGCGAAGTTCCTGTTCAATCTGCGGGATGCGCGCCCCACCATCCGGGCCGTGTCAGAATCAGCCATGCGTGAAATCATTGCGCAGTCTGAACTGGCACCGATCCTAAACCGGGATCGTGGCGCGATTACAGCACGTTTGCAGGACTTGATCCAGGCGACCCTGGATGACTACGACAGTGGTATCAACATCATCCGGGTCAACTTTGACAAGGCGGATCCACCTGCCTCGGTTATTGCAGCTTTCCTGGATGTTCAGGCAGCTGAGCAGGAGCGCGACCAGCGTCAGAACGAAGCTGATGCCTATGCCAACAACGCTCTGGCGCAGGCCCGTGGGCAAGCAGCTGAACTGCTGGAGCGCTCAGAAGGCTATCGTGCCCAGGTGGTTAACGAGGCCCAGGGTGAGGCGAGCCGCTTTAGCGCGGTTCTGACCGAGTACCAAAAGGCACCAGAAGTGACGCGCAAGCGTCTTTATCTGGAAACGATGGAGCAGGTTCTGGGCAATGTGAACAAGGTCATCCTGGACCAGTCAACCGGTGAAGGTGGGCAGGGCGTTGTCCCATATCTGCCGCTCAATGAGCTGCGCCGTTCGGGAGGAAACAACTGATGAAAAAGACAACTTTCCTCCTGCCGGTTCTCGTATTGGCACTCGTTGGCATCCTGTCCTCCGTTTTCATCGTGGATGAACGCGAAAAGGCATTGGTGCTGCAATTTGGTCGTGTGGTCTCGGTCAAGGAAGATCCCGGTCTAGCTTTCAAAATCCCGCTTATTCAGGAAGTCGTTCGATATGATGACCGGATCCTGAGCCGGGATATTGACCCGCTGGAAATCACTCCATCGGATGATCGCCGTTTGGTGGTTGATGCCTTTGCGCGCTACCGCGTTGTAGATGTGAATCGGTTCCGCCAAGCGGTTGGTGCCGGTGGTATTGCCACCGCTGAAAACCGTCTGGATTCGATCCTGCGGGCTCAAACCCGTGAAATCCTCGGCTCAGTGAGCTCCAATGACAT
Organism: Phaeobacter sp. 11ANDIMAR09; assembly: GCF_001294455.1. Classification (GTDB taxonomy): domain Bacteria; phylum Pseudomonadota; class Alphaproteobacteria; order Rhodobacterales; family Rhodobacteraceae; genus Pseudophaeobacter. The sequence goes on along the minus strand of NZ_LIKT01000003.1, from coordinate 76,908 downwards.
CCTGTCCTCGGATCGCGCCGCGCTGATGCTGCGGATCCGCAATGGCGCCAGCCTGGATGCGGAATCACTCGGGATTGCGATCATTGACGTGCGTTTGAAGCGTACCGATCTGCCCTCTGAAAACCTGGAAGCAACCTTCGAGCGGATGCGGGCCGAACGTGTGCGTGAAGCCACTGACGAGCGCGCCCGTGGTAATGAGGCAGCGCAGCGCATTCGCGCTCAGGCCGATCGTACCGTGGTCGAGCTGGTCTCTGAAGCAGAACGCGAAGCCGAGATCATTCGTGGTGAGGCAGATGCCGAACGGAACGCCATCTTTGCCGAGGCCTATGGCCGCGACCCTGAGTTCTTTGAATTCTATCGCAGCCTGAATGCCTATGAAGGCGCGTTGAAGGGCAGCAACTCTTCGCTGGTGCTGTCACCAGACTCTGAGTTCTTCAACTATCTAAGATCCTCGCGCGGGACACCCGCTGAGTAACAAATCTAGCGGCTATGGCTTGTTGGAACATAAAAGGGGCTGACCTAAGGGTTGGCCCCTTTTCGTTTTGCCCGGGACCGTGCGGTCAGCCGTGACACAGGGGAATGTCCAGGCCTGTGCTCAAGCGATTTAATGGTTGAGTTGTGGTTTTAGACTGTGCTTGTCCAAAATGTTGCTATTCTTGCGATCGGGAGGTCGGGGCAGGGATGAGCGGAAAACCGTGCAAATTTTTCACAACGAATTGATTGGCGCATGCAGGTGTTGTGAAAGGAAATTCTCCCCCTACATTGAAACTAAGCTACTGTAGGATAAAGCCTGTGTTTGGAGCTGGCCGGTAACCTGCGGCTCTTGATGGTCAGTATTGACGGTGAGGGTAGAATAGAAACGTGACGAAAACAGGAATGGTGATGACAAGGAGAAGCTCGGTGCAGCCCAAGGCGATTGCAGTTTCAAAGGAACACAACGGACAGGCCACCCTGTGGCGCGTGCTTTGGCTGGGGGTGCTTAGCCTGGTGATGGTCATGGCGCAGATGCTATCGGCCCAGGCCCGCCCCGAAAGCCTGGCACCCTTGGCGGATGAGATCAGTCCGGCAGTGGTGAATATCACGACTACAACAGTAATCGAAGGTCGCACTGGTCCGCAGGGCATAGTGCCCGAAGGCTCTCCCTTTGAAGATTTCTTCCGCGAGTTTCAGGACCGCAACGGCGGCAACAATGGTGGCAACGGCAACCGTCCGCAGCGTTCTTCGGCGCTTGGCTCGGGATTTGTGATCTCCGAAGATGGCTATATCGTCACCAATAACCACGTGATCGCGGATGCGGATGAAATTCAAATCGAATTCTTTCCCGGTGATGGTCAGCCCAAAGAGCTGTTGCCCGCCAAGGTGATTGGCACCGATCCCAATACGGATATTGCCCTGCTCAAGGTCGAGGCCTCGGCGCCGCTGAAGTTTGTCACCTTTGGCGATAGCGACACAGCCCGTGTCGGGGATTGGGTCGTGGCCATGGGCAATCCGCTTGGCCAGGGGTTTTCGCTCTCTGCCGGGATTGTCTCCGCCCGCAATCGGGAGCTGTCAGGATCCTATGACGATTACATCCAGACCGATGCGGCGATCAACCGGGGCAACTCCGGCGGGCCTCTGTTCAATATGGATGGCGATGTGGTTGGGGTGAATACCGCAATCCTGTCGCCCAATGGTGGCTCGATCGGCATTGGCTTTTCCATGGCTTCCAATGTGGTGAGCAAGGTCGTGGTTCAGCTGAAAGAATTTGGCGAGACTCGTCGTGGCTGGCTGGGCGTGCGTATTCAGGATGTCAGCGATGACGTTGCCGAAGCCATGGGTTTGGAAGACGCCAAGGGCGCGCTGATCACAGATGTACCGGATGGTCCTTCTAAGGAGGCCGGTCTGCAGGCGGGGGATGTGATCCTCAGCTTTGATGGTGAAGACGTGAAGAACACGCGCAGCCTGGTGCGGACCGTCGGCAATACCGAAGTGGGCAAGACAGTTCGGGTTGTTGTGTACCGTGAGGGCAAGACCGAAACTCTGAAGGTGACCCTGGGCCGTCGTGAAGACGCCGAGCGTGAGGCTGGTGCCGCCACTGGTGGCGACAGTGAAGAGCCAAAGGTCACTGAAAAGGAACTGCTTGGCCTGTCCGTTGGAATTTTGACAGACAAGATCCGGGGCGAGCTGAACCTGTCTTCCGACATTGATGGGCTGGTTGTGCTTTCGGTCAACGAAGTTTCCGAGGCCTGGGAAAAAGGTCTGCGCCCTGGCGATGTCATCACCGAAGCGGGACAGCAGAAAGTGGCGACGATCAGCGGCTTGGAAGCCCGCATTTCCGAAGCCAAAGAAGCTGGCCGTAAATCGTTGTTGCTTTTGGTGCGGCGCAATGGTGACCCAAGGTTTGTCGCCTTGAACCTGGTCAAGTAAACAAGTCCAAAGATTTTGGACCAAACCAAAGGCCGGGGTTTCCCCGGCCTTTTTTGTGCCCAAAAGAGATGGGCTAAGGTCACGAAAAGAGGGCTTTTCAAAAGGAAAGAGCCATATGCTGGCGGGCATATGGCTCTTGTATGGTCCGGCAGTCATCGGGATGGGATGATATCGTCTGCCTTGAGGGGACTATGGCAGGCAGTGCGGCTGGGTTCTGTGATCTGGTTCACAGGACAAAGAAAGAAAGAAGATTTTTGTTGATAGCCCGGCCGCGCACCGACTTTGTATGGGGTCGGAAAAGAAAATTGGCGGAAATTAACAGATTATTGGCCAGTTCCGGTCCAGAGTTGCGGTTGACGCTACTTTTACTCCAAAACCAGAATGGTCACCTGATGATGATAAAACGAACCATTGTAAGTGCTGTCCTTGCCTTTGCAGCCGGCACAGCCTCAGCTGCTGATTTGCCCAAAGGTGATTCCGCCTCTGCAAGGGTATTCATGGAATTGCACAGCATTCAGCGCCTCGCCGGTGTCTTGGACCCTTTGCTGACGGTACCAGGTGGCTCCTTTCGTATCATCGAGGGTGATTTTCTGGCGCTGGGCAATTTGCGCATCCGTTTGGTAGGCATTGATGCGCCGGAGGTTGCTCAGCAGTGCAATTCCGCCGGGGGCGGTCACTGGGAATGCGCTGCAGAGGCAGAGGACCGGATTCGCGATATGCTCGCCTCGGCCGAGCGGGTCGAATGTTTCAGCAATGAACAAGACAGCTATGGACACTACCTGGCCTCCTGCAAGGCAGATGGTCTGGATGTAGGGGGGCTGTTGGTGGCAGAGGGTCTGGCTTGGCCAGATGAGGGCCAGGGCCACTATCTGTCGGAAGCAGCCCAGGCCCAGGCCGCAAGCCGCGGCATTTGGCAGGCCGAGACTCCGACGCCCTCAGAGTGGCGCAAGGACCATAACTAGCTAGAACAGCGGCGCCCGGCTGGCTGATGGCTGTGCCGGGTTCCCGCGCAATTCCGGAATAGGGAAGCAGCTTGGGGTCAGATTGATTCTGGTTCCGCCAACAGTCCCAGGGCGGTGCGGTCCAGAATTTGCAAACCGCCCCTGCTGATTTCAATCAATTGGCTGCGTTTCCAATTGGACAGGGTCTTGGAGACGGCTTCGCGGGTGGCGCCGACATATTCCGCCAGTTCTGCCTGCGACAAGGCAAGTTTGCCGTTGCCATTGTCCGGGGTCAGATACAGCAGCTTACGGGCCAGGCGCACTGGCATCGGCAGAAAAACCTGCTCGTTCAGCTGCATATTCATCCAGCGCATGCGTTGCCCGGCCAGACGCAACAGGTCCCCGGCCAGTTCCGGATGTTTCTGGATCTGGGTCAGGATGTCCCGGTTGCGCAGGCGCAGGAGCCGACTGGGCTCTGCAGCTGTGGCCGTCGCGGTACGGGGGCCTGGATCAAACAGAACGATTTCACCAAAGACCGCGCCGGGGCGCATCAGGTCCAGCGAGAGCTTGCGGCCCGAAGCCGAGAGGATAGAGAATTCCAAGGAGCCTGCGATAATGGCGTAAAAGGCATCCCCCGTATCGCCCTGTTCAAACAGAACCTCTCCGTTGGAGAGACGCACTTCGCTGGCCTGGCTTTCCAGCATGTCCCGCAGCGGGGCCGAGGCTGCGGATAAAAATCCGGTTTCTGGCAGGCGATCATTTCGCATGATGTCTCTGGTCTCCGTCAGTTTTGTGCCAGATGAGAGCACCGTGTGAGGGGACCTCAGAATGGGTCCGGCTCTGTTTTAGGGTTTAGCAGAGCCCGCGGCTTTGTGAAACTCTGGCCTGCTTCTGGCCAGTTCGCGGGCCGAATTGACTTCATTTGCGGCTTGCCCTGAATGCGATTGGGCGGAGTTTGAGCAGAAAAAAGGGGAGCGCAGCGCTTTGCTCTAACCGGGGTGGAGTGGGGATTGCCCCCAATTGTTCCAAGGGGAGGTTGAATTTAGCGCTCCTTGGGCCGCCGAATTAATGGGCAATGGCAATCAGCCCTAGGCGACGCGCGGTTTCCAGCGAGAGGGTGCTGCTGTCCTGACCGGTTTCTTTTTGGTAGCGGCGTATGGCCAGGCGGGTCGCGCGATCGATATGGCCGGTCACCGGGCCACGATATTGACCGCGGGCCGCCAGGGCGCGTTGTAGCGAGGCAATGAACTCTGGTGTCATTTGCGCGGGGCAGGGGGTTTCGATCCAGGTATCGCGCCGGGGTTGGACGATTTCCTGACGTGTGACCGTGCGAAACACTGCGGGCTGGGTGATCTGACCTGTCTCATCAACCACCGCTGGCGTGACGAGGAGCTGGTCGGTGACGGTCTGAATGACGGCCGGGCTGGTGTTTCGATGCCAACAGCTGCCGGGTGGCGCGCCGGGAGGGGCCTCTGGCCTGGTTGGGTCAGGCCCGCGCAGGGGGGCCTGTTCGACGCAGGCGCCAAGCCCCAGACTCAAACAAAGCGAGAGGCGCGCAACAAAAGGGGCGTATGGTCTGGTCATGCCTTGTGATGCTCGATCTCTTTTGCGATCCATGCGGCCGCCCCCAGGGCCGCCAATTGGCGGCAGACTAGACCAGATCCGGTGCGGGCGCAAAGGGCGCTTCGCCGACGTGCTCCTGTTCTAAAGCCAAAAGATCGAGCATCGGGGAGATGTCTTCAACCCAGTTTGCAATCACATGGGTCACGGAATGTGTATGTTGCAGCCTTCTAGGCGCGCGCGTTAAGCACCCGAGAAGGAGGGCTGGGCGAAAGCGCTCGTATGTCTAGCGCCAGGCGATGATGTTCACGGTGCCGATTTTATCCTCGGACCTGACAAGAACCACCCTTTGGCGATACCAGGACGGCGGCGCAGAATCACCAACTCGGCCTGGGTGGCGCCAGCTTTTTGGGGCGGCATTAGCCGCTGCTCTGCCGTGAGGCAGGCCTCGGGCTGCTCCTTGGGAGAGGGTTCCCTGCGACAGTGAGTCGGGCCCGCTTGGGCGGGCCTTGGGTTTTGGGATGAACCATCTTTAATTTTCACTGGTGAGGCCAGGGTAAGGGGAGACTGTGTTGAAACAAATGCGGAACATTTGGCGTGGAGATCCAGCCTGTCATAGATCTGTGCAAATTGGGCTGGTGCAGGCGCAGGGGCTTGGCTACACATTCAGCTAAGTACCGAGAAGGGGAAAGAGCAAACGATGGCAAAGATTACCTATGTCGAGCACAACGGCACAGAGCATGTTGTGGAAGTAGCCAATGGCCTCACCGTGATGGAAGGCGCCCGTGACAACAATGTGCCGGGCATCGAAGCCGATTGTGGCGGCGCCTGTGCCTGCTCCACCTGTCATGTCTATATTCATCCGGATTGGGTGGAGAAACTCCCGGCCAAGGACGATATGGAAGAAGACATGTTGGACTTTGCCTTTGAGCCGGATCCCGCGCGCTCGCGTCTGACTTGTCAGGTGAAGGTGACAGATGCATTGGATGGTCTGATCGTCCAGATGCCTGAAAAGCAGATCTGATGGTATTGCGAACCATGGCGCGGCGTCTGATGTCGCGCCTGTGGTTCGGTCTGCCTCGCCGCGCGTGGAGATGCGGGTTGATTGTAGCTGCGGTTGCAGGTGCGTCACCTCTGATGGCCGAGATCACAGCTGCGGAATTCTCCGATCCGACCAGCCGCTATCCACATGGTGTGCTGGGGGATGAGATTGAGTATGGCAGCCTTCTCATCCACTGGAAAAATACGGCCCAGAAACAGTTAAGCCAGGACGCGGTTGAACGGCATGGCACTGTTGTTGTGCAGCTGCCGCAATCGCGTGTCTTTGAAGATTTGGCGCCGCGCTTGATAGATCTTGATGGCGACGGGCAACGCGAGATTATGGTGGTTGAGAGTGACACATCTCTGGGTGCACAATTGGCGATCTACGATCAGCGTGGGGAAAAGATTGCTGCCACTCCCCCGATAGGAACGCGCTTTCGTTGGTTGGCACCGATTGCGGCAGCTGATCTTGATGGAGATGGGCAGATTGAGCTTGCCTATGTTGACCGACCACATCTGGCAAAGACCCTGCGGATCTGGCGATTCAAAGCTGGGGAGCTCAGGGAAGTCACCTCTCTGTCCGGAGTGACCAATCACCGCATTGGCGAGGATTTCATCACCTCGGGCCTGCGTCGCTGCGCGGGAACTCCAGAGCTGATCTTGGTCGATGCCCGCTGGCAAAGGCTGGTCGCCGTGCGCCTGGCTAACGAAAAGATCAGCCAGTATGACGTTGGCCCCTTTGCCGGACTGGGCAGCCTGAAGGCCGCATTGGACTGTCGGTAGGTTGCACCTCCTGTCAGCGATGCGGTAGCTGCAATCGCGCCGCGCGGGAGCGCGGTGCCAGGCCCAAGGGTGTGGTCTTCTAAGAAGGCCAAAACGCGCGGGAGCTCTTCGTTTTACAGTGGGTTCGGTGCGGTGACTGCAGGAAGGGCTGCTCTGCAGCAACCGAAAGCCAAGACAGTTTCGTCAAGAGAGGCAGCCCGACGCTCTAGGGTGTGTCGCTGCGCACAACATGATCGCCGCCAATATCCCCCAGCGAAGAAAACAGGCTGGCGGTGTTGTTCACCCCCATCTTTTTCAGCAGCCGGGCGCGATGCACCTCTACCGTGCGGTAGCTTAGACTCAGCGATCGGGCGATCTCCTTGCTGGTCTGGCCCTCGCCCAGTAGGGAATAGACCTCCCGCTCGCGTCGGGTCAGGGGCAGATAGGGGCGCAGCTCCGATAGGTCGGCAAAGCTCCAGACCGCGCGCCCAAGCGGTGTGTCCGGGGTAAAGCTGTGGCCACGCACCCTGACCCAGAATAGCGCGCCATTCTTACGGCGCATCACCCGTTCATCCCAATAGGGGTCGCCCTGGCCTAAGATTTTGTCGCCGCGGGTGCGCAGATTTTGAAATTCTTCCTGCGAAGGATAGAGAAAGGCGAAGAGCTGATCCAGGAGCTCCTCGCGCGCATAGCCAAACATCTGACAAAATCGCTGATTGCATTCACGCAGGACCCGATTTTCCGTGACCACAATGCCAACAGGTGCAAAATCAAAGGCCAAGCTGGCCAGATCCCGCGCCTCAAAAAGCTGTTCTAGCCTCTCCGAACAGGGCTGTTGTTCCATGGGTCCTCCAAGATCTTGAGAAGACTGTAGCTTTGGAAACCGCGCATGAAAACAGCCTTGGCAGGCAGCGGGTTGTGGAAAAGGGGGATGTTACGGGGCGTTAGCTCAGATAAAAGTCCTGAGGCTGCAACGGCGGCGGCGGGGAGATGCCTAGATGCGGTGCTAGGGAGATCTCTACGGTGCGGCACATCGCATCCAGCGGCAGGCCGTTTACCGTTTCTCCAAAGGGATGCGCCAGTTCTTCTGTAACCTCGGCCAACCCAAAGAAAACATAGGCGATGATGGCCACAAAGAGCGGCGTCATCCAGGCTGCATCCTCCAGCAAAGCAAAGGGAATGAGAAGGCAATACAGATATGTGGTTCGAAACACCAAGAGCGAATACACGTAGGGAAGCGGGGTGGTGGCAATGCGTTCACAACCGGCTTGTGCCAGGGCAATCGAACTCAGACGTTCCGTGAGGGCTTTGCGAGCAAAACCGTCGGGCGCCGCCTGTGCGATCGTTTCGCTGACCGCATTAAGGGCCGCACAGGGGGGGTGGGGGGCTTGACTGAAGTCATCGCCGGACGAATCCCGCATTGCCTTTGCTGGGGGGATTCTGCGCAGATTGGCCCGGTGTAAATGTAAGAAATCGAGAGATTTTCGCAGAACCTCTTGCCGTTGGGAGGCCTTGGGCAGAAAGACGGCACATTCTCTTGCCAAGGCACGCATATCTGCCACCAATTGCCCCCAAAGCTTGCGCCCCTCCCACCAGCGTTCATAGGCGGCATTGTTGCGAAACCCGAGAAACAAGGAGAGCGCGATACCAAAAACAGCAAAGGGCGCCGTATCCAAATGGGGGAGGGAAATGACAAGTCTGTCAATCCAAACAATGAGCAGGGCCAGCAGTGAAATAGCAGTGATACGCGGCAGGATGCGGGGAAGAACGGAGCCCTTGGTGGCGAAGAGCAATTCAAAGAAACCGGTTTTTTCGCGGATGATCATATCTTACCTATTCGCAATTGCCTTTTTTCTGAGTTAAATCTCGAAAATTGTTCTTGCCCTAGCGAAAGGCGGCCAATTGAGAGGCAAACCCGTCAGTAGGGGGCTTTGCCCCCTCGCGCAAAGCGCTCACCCCCAGGATATTTTTGGCCAAATGAAATTAGGCTCCTGCCTGACCTTTTCATTTGGCCAAAAGTATCCCGGGGGAGTCGCCGGAGGCGGCGGGGGCAGAGCCCCCCCCCCTTTGAGTTTTACATCTGGATGTGGTTTAATCCAGTGCACGCCAGCCGATGTCGCGGCGCAGGAACCCCTCGGGCCAATCGATGTAATCGGCCGCAGCATAGGCGCGGTCCCGGGCTTCTTTCAGGCTGTTCCCCCGAGCCGTCACATTGAGAACACGTCCCCCGGTGGCCAGAATTTTGCCGCCCTGTTCTGTGGTGCCTGCATGAAAGACCATGTTGGAGCTATCTTCGGTGAGAGTTTCCAAACCGTTAATCACGGTGCCCTTTTCGTAGGAGCCAGGATACCCATTGGCAGCCATAACGACAGTGATGGCATGGTCATCTGCCCAGTTTACCTGTGTTTCTGCCAGGCGACCTTCTACAGCGGCCTGCATCAGATCCAATGCCTGGGCGCCGAGTCGCATCATCAGCACCTGACATTCTGGGTCGCCAAAACGCACGTTGTATTCCACTAGGCGAGGCTGGCCGTCCTTGATCATCAATCCGGCATAGAGCACGCCCTGATAGGGCATGCCACGCTCTGCCATGACCTTCATGGTAGGCTTGACGATTTCCATCATTGCCTTGGTCTCGATCTCGGCGGTGAGGACAGGCGCAGGGGAATAGGCCCCCATACCGCCGGTATTTGGTCCGGTATCGCCCTCGCCTACACGTTTGTGATCCTGAGCGGATCCGATTGAGAGCACCTCTTCTCCATCGACCAGTACAAAGAGCGAGGCTTCTTCGCCTTCCATGAACTCCTCAATGACCACCTCGGCGCCCGCACCACCAAAGGCGCCGCCAAACATATCGTCAATGGCCGCGAGGGCTTCGTCTTCGGTCATGGCGATGATCACGCCCTTGCCTGCGGCCAGGCCATCGGCCTTGACCACTGTCGGGGCACCATGCTGGCGGATATGCGCCTTGGCGGCCTCGGCCTCTGTGAAGTGGCCATAGCTTGCGGTGGGGGCCTGCGCCGCATCGCAGACCTCTTTGGTAAAGCTTTTGGAGGCCTCCAGCCGCGCCGCCGCTTCGGAGGGGCCAAAGACCAGAACTCCGGCATCGCGCAGCCGGTCCGCCACGCCTGCTGCCAGGGGGGCCTCGGGGCCAATGATGACAAAGCCGATGGCATTTTCTTCGACAAAGATGGTGACCGCAGCCCCATCCATAATGTCCAGATCAGCGCATTCGGCGATCTGAGCAATGCCTGCATTGCCAGGAGCGACGATCAGCTTGTCACATTTAGGGTTCTGCATCACGGCCCAGGCCAGGGCATGTTCGCGCCCGCCGCTGCCAAGGATAAGAATATTCATCGCGTCATCTCCGATCTGCTGATCCGGCCTGCTGCTCAGGACAATGGATCAGATACGCCCATGGACCCCAAAGCCATAACGCCGGGGCTTGCCTTGCTTGCGGCGGGTTCTATGCTGCGCGAGCCCGCAAAACAAGAACCTGCGCTCAATGCAGGCTCAGAACGCCAACTTTGCCGCAGGAGAGCCGCCCACGTGTCCGACCTTTTTGACGATCCCACCCCCGCAGCAACACAGGGACAGAACGCGCCGGAATTCAGCGTCTCTGAGATCTCAGGCGAGGTGAAGCGCACGCTGGAAGGCACCTTTGGACGCATCCGGGTACGCGGTGAAGTAGGGCGGGTGTTCAAGGCGCGCTCTGGTCATTTGTACTACGATATCAAGGATGATCGTTCGGTGCTGGCCTGTACCACTTGGAAGGGGCAGGTTTCCAGCCTGTCTGTGGTCCCCGAAGAGGGTTTGGAGGTGGTTGTCACCGGGCGCCTGACGGCCTTTGGGGCGCAGTCGAAATACAACATGAACGTGGATGAGGTCGCAGTCGCGGGGCAGGGCGCTTTGATGGCGTTGCTGGAAAAGCGCAAGAAACAGCTCGAAGCTGAAGGTCTGTTTGCGCCGGAACGCAAGAAAGCGCTGCCCTATCTGCCGCATATCATCGGCGTGGTGACCTCGCCTTCGGGGGCGGTGATCCGCGATATTCTGCACCGCCTGCGGGAGCGTTTCCCGCGCAAGGTTTTGGTCTGGCCAGTGGCGGTACAGGGCACCAATTGCGCGCCAGAGGTGGCCCGGGCCATCGAGGGCTTCAACAGGATGACCCCCGGTGGTGCGCTGCCGCGTCCTGATCTGATCATTGTTGCCCGGGGCGGCGGCGCGATCGAAGATCTCTGGGGTTTCAATGAAGAGATCGTGGCCCGCGCAGCTGCGGCCTCGGATATTCCGCTGATCTCGGCTGTGGGTCATGAGACGGATACCACGCTGATTGATTTTGTCTCGGACCGGCGGGCCCCAACACCAACGGCGGCCGCGGAATTGGCGGTGCCGGTGCGTTTGGAGCTGATGGCCTGGATCGAGGATCAGAGCAGTCGGTTGCTGCGCGGCACCGGCCAGGCGGTTCAGCAACGTCGCCAACGGCTGAACGATCTTTCACGCGCCATGCCGCGAGCCGAGAGCTTGTTGGACACGCCCCGTCAGCGTCTGGACCATGTGGCTGACCGCCTCCCACGCGCGTTGATTGCTGGTGTGCAGAACCGCCATGTCGCGCTGAGCCGGGCTTCGGCAGCCCTGCGACCCGCCACCCTGCGGCAAATGGTTGAGACCCGTCGAGACCGGCTGCGCAATCTTGCGTCACGGCTCAGCCTGCGACCAATTGGTCAAGAAGCAAACCGGCAGCGGGACCGGTTGGCCCAGCTGTCTCAGCGACTAGATGCAGCTCAGGGCCTCCGGGTTGAACGCCAGCGTCAGCAGCTGGAGGCGAGGGGGCGTCAATTGGACATTCTGAGCTACAAGGCCACACTGGCACGCGGCTATGCCGTGGTGCGTAGTGGCAAAAAGATCGTCACAAACACTGTTCAGGCTGCCGAGGCATCCTCGCTTAGCATCGAATTTGCTGATGGGGTTGCAGATCTGGATTTGCTGGCGGCAGCAAGTGACGGGACATCCGGGGCCTAAACTCCGACCTCGGGTCCGAGGCAGAGCATTTCTTCGTCAATGTCGCCCGATTCATACAGTTCGGTGGCTTGAGGGTCGTTCTGAAACCGTGCCGTCAGCCCCTCGGGGCTGAGCAGAAAGCTCCAGCATTGCGGTGTGCTGTTGCCCTCATAGACAAAACAGATCTGCCCTGCATCCTCATACCAGCGGCCCTCCTGACACTGTCCATCCAGAAAGGACCAGATGACCCGGCGACCGGGCAGATAGCGCTCGACCCCATAGGCGGTGCCATCAAAGCCATAGAACAGGGTTTTGCCCCTGGTGTATTGATCAAAGGCCTCGGCCCCCAGAGGCTCTGCCGTCCGGCCTATCAGGGGCAAAGACATCACCATAGCAAAGAGAATCATAACCAGTCGCATGTCAGGCAGTGTGACAGAGCCGGGCCAGTGGGCAAAGAACTTCACGCTCTGGGGCTCGTCTCCCGATCCAACCTCCCCTGGGGTCACCTTTGACGGGGCCAACCAATAGAGGCATGCATAGGCAGGGCTGTGCCTTTGTGTGCGGAAAACAGGAGATAGGAAGTTGACAGTAGTAGCCATTTTGCAGGTCCTGGCCTGTCTCGCCGCTTTGGCCTATCTCGGGTTCACGGCGCGCCCTCCCAGCGCCCTGCGCAGCCTGCTCAAGACCGCATCTGTGGCGTTCCTGGCGCTTGCTGCGCTTCTGCAGGGCGCGCCGATCTGGCTGGTTGTGGGGTTGGCACTCTGCGCCTTGGGTGACTTCTGTTTGTCGCGGGACGGCGAGACGGCATTTATGGGCGGTGTCGGTGCTTTTGCCCTGGGGCATCTGGCCTATGTGGTTCTGTTTCTAGGACATTTCAGCAGCGAACTGGGGCAGATCTGGGAAATGCCGGGGCTGGTCCTGGCCTGTGCCTTTGCGGTTCTGGGCGCAATGATGGTCTATGTGTTGGCCCCACGCGCCGGAGAGCTCAAAATCCCGGTGCTGCTCTATATCCCGATCATCCTGGCCATGGGGCTCGCGGCCGTCAGCCTGACCAGCCCAGCGTTGCTCTGGGTGTTGCCTGCAGCCCTGGCCTTCATGACCTCCGATGTGATCCTGGCCTTTGAAACTTTTGTCCTGCCCGAGGATCACCCAATGCGTCGCATCACCCCCTATCTGGTCTGGCCGCTCTATTGGGGGGCGCAGGCGGGCTTCTATCTGTCTTTTTCCTGACTGCGGCGCCTCATCTACTTTGCAACCCGGTGCAATCCGCATTAGGTGAAGGGGAAACCCTGTTGCGGAGGCCCTGATGGCGTTTTTCTCAAAGCTCAAGGAGCGCTTGTTCAAATCCTCGTCAAAACTGGACGAGGGGCTGGAGGCAATTGTTGATGAGGGTGGCGCGGCGGAGCCTGAAGTTGCTCAAACACCCACCCCGAATTCAGCACCCGCGCCTGCCGACAGTGAAACCGCTCCGGGCGCTGAGACGGCAAAACCCGCAGGCATTCTGGGGCGTCTCGTGGGGCGAGGCAACGGGTCTGAACAGCGCCGGACCTTGGATGACGATATGCTGGAGCAGCTCGAAGAGCTGCTGATTGCGGCGGATATGGGCGTTGATACGGCCCTGCGCGTCACCTCCAATATGGCCGAAGGACGTCTGGGTAAGAAGCTCTCGGCCCGCGAAATCAAGGCGTTGCTTGCTGCTGAGATTGCCCGGGTGATGGAAAACGTGGCCAAACCTCTTCCTCTCTATACCCATCGTCCGCAGGTGGTTCTGGTGGTCGGCGTCAATGGTTCGGGCAAGACCACCACCATCGGAAAACTGGCCAGTCAGTTCAAGGCGGCCGGGAAAAACGTGGTGATTGCTGCCGGCGACACCTTTCGCGCTGCCGCCGTCGAACAGCTTCAGGTTTGGGGGGACCGTGCCGGGGTGCCGGTGCTGACCGCTCCTGAAGGCTCCGACCCCGCCAGCCTGGCCTATGACGCGATGACCCGCGCCCAGGAAGAGGGGGCTGATCTGTTGATGATCGACACGGCGGGCCGGTTGCAAAATCGGGCTGACCTGATGGAAGAACTCTCCAAGATTATTCGCGTCATTCGTAAAAAGGACGAAACAGCCCCGCATAACACCCTGTTGGTGCTGGATGCCACCACGGGTCAGAACGCGCTCAGCCAGGTTGAAACCTTCCAGAAACTGGCCGATGTCTCTGGCTTGGTGATGACCAAGCTGGACGGCACGGCCAAAGGCGGTGTGCTGGTGGCACTGGCCGATAAATTTGCTCTGCCAATTCATGCCATCGGTATCGGCGAACAGATCGACGATCTGGCGCCCTTTGACCCAGAAGAATTTGCCGCTGCTCTGACAGGTCTCGACCAATCCTGATTGGGCAGCCGTCCCGCTTTCATTTGGCAAAAAATATCCTCCGGGGGTTTGGGGGTGGAAAACCCCCAATGCCCTGTCCTCAAAACCGAATCGAGCAACCCTGATGAGCGATTGGCTGATTTCCTTGGAAGGCACGGAGGCAGGCCATCAGGCGGCCCTGGTTCTGGCCCTGATGGCCGCCTTTTTGCATGCGATCTTTGGCGCGCTGCAAAAGGGGCGCCACGACCCCTGGCTGTCACGCGGCGCGATTGACGCCTCCTACGGTCTGATGGCGGCGCCTATTGCGCTCTTTGTGGTGCCCTGGCCCGAACCCCATATGTGGGTCATCTTTGCCGTGGTCTGGGTCATTCACGTGGCCTATAAGGTGTTGCAGGCGCTGGCCTATACCAAAGGCAGCTACACAGTGGTCTATCCCGTGGTGCGCGGCACCGGGCCACTGTTTACGGTGATCGGATCCTACTACCTATTTGGCGAGACCTTCTCGCTAGCGCAATGGGCCGGGGTGGGGGTGCTGATGGCCGGGATCTTTGGTCTGGCTGCCTATAACTATCGCTACCTGGAAACCCACCGCGAGACCCTGGGGCTGGCAATGTTTCTGGCGCTAATCACCGGGCTCTTTGTGGCGCTTTACACCACCTATGATGCCTATGGCATCCGCGCCACCGCCGATCCCTTCACCTTTCTTGCCTGGTTCTTCATGATCGATGGGTTGGCGATGCCGCCCTATGCTTACTTGCGCTGGCGCCGCATGGCGGAAAAGCCGGACCTGGGTCCCCTGATGCTCAAGGGCCTCTTTGGCGGGCTGGTTGCTTTTGCCTCCTTTGGCGCTGTGATGCTGGCCACTCGGCTCGATAAGGTGGGCGAGGCCGCGGTACTGCGCGAGACCTCCACCGTCTTTGCTGCTCTGATCGGTTGGCTGGTGCTGAAAGAGACCGTTGGCCCCCGACGTATCATCTTGATGGCTTTGATCGCGCTGGGCGCCGTGATAGTGGAGATGGGCGGCTGAAGCCCGCCCCCCCCATGCGCCCAATGCGGCACAGATCTACAGGAGACCCCATGACGCGCGACGCAAGTGCAGCCAAGAAGATCAATCCAACCCTGAAAATGGTCCTGGAGCTTGGCCCCGTTGTTCTGTTTTTTATCGGCTACCTCAAGCTGCGTGAAGAGGTCTTTCTGATCGCCGGGCAGGAATACAAAGGCTTCATTATCATCACCGCTGCCTTCATTCCTTTGATGGTTCTCTCCACCTTGGTGCTGTGGAAGCTCACCGGCCATCTGTCCAAGATGCAACTGGCGACGCTGGTGCTGGTGGTCTTTATGGGGGGGCTGTCTGTTTGGCTCAATGATGAGCGGTTTTTCAAGATGAAGCCGACGCTGATCTATCTGCTCTTTGGTGGCGCGCTGGCGGTTGGACTGATACGTGGCCAGAGCTACCTGAAACTGGTGATGGAAGAGCTGATGCCGCTGGAGCATGAGGGCTGGATGATCCTGACGCGGCGCATCTGCCTGTTTTTCCTTGGCCTGGCGCTGGCAAATGAGCTGATCTGGCGCCTGCTGAGCACCGATACATGGGTCTATTTCAAGACCTTTGGCCTGCCGGTGGCGATGTTTGCCTTTTTCATGTTTCAAGGCAAAGTGTTTCAGGAACATGGGCTACCGGACGAGGATGAGGCTTAATCTGTCTCAGTGAAGACTTAGGGGAGGCGGGGCTAGTGCCCCGTCGTGCCCTTGCCAAAAACAACCTCTTGCGCGCGACTGTCGGATCGGTCGCCGCGCCGCGCCGCTTCCAGGCTGCGCCCGGCGATCACGCCAGGACGGTCCCACAGCATATCCAGCCAGCGCGCCATATGGGGCTTGTCCTCCAGGCTCTGCTCCTGACCTTCCCAGAGCGAGGCCCAGGGCCAGATCGCCATATCGGCAATGGTGAAGCTGTCGCCAGCCACAAATTCGTTTTCTGCCAATTGTCGGTCCAAGATCCCGTATAGTCGCGCCACCTCGTTGCGGTAACGGTCCTTGGCATAGGGGATTGGATCTGGCGCGTATTTCAGAAAGTGATGCGCCTGACCGGCCATCGGGCCCAGGCCCCCCATCTGCCACATCAGCCATTGATCGACGCTCAGACGTTGGCGCGCATCGGTCCCGTAGAACTGCCCGGTCTTGCGCGCCAGATATTGCAGGATCGCACCGCTTTCAAACAACGAGACGGGTTGCCCAGCCGGACCATCGGGGTCGGTGATGGCAGGCATCCGGTTGTTGGGGGCGATCTTCAGAAACTCCGGGGCAAATTGATCACCTGCAGAGATATCAATCAGAGTGACCTCATAGGGCAGTCCCATTTCCTCCAGCGCGATGGAGATTTTCCAGCCATTTGGCGTGGGCCAGTAAAATAGCTCTATTGAATCCCGCATGATCGGCCCTTTGTAAAACCTGTCAGAAACACCTGCGCCGGATATCAGCATGAAGCCTGCGGGCAAGCAAGACTGGCGGGGCGGGAACTGCCGTTGCTCGCCAGTTTGTGAGCCCAGCCTTGCTAATCCGCTCTTGGCGTTGCCGGTCCTCTCTCGTGGGAGACTGCGAACTGAGCGTAGCTGCCGCGCCCAAAACGGCAGTTTGGATTGCGCTTAGGTCCAACTTGAGCCTGAGCAACCGATGGACCCGGCCCACAGGTTTAGGTCAATATCGGTTGCTCAGGGTTACGCGTCAGCGAGAGGATTTAGCGGATCAAAAATCTTGCCATTTTTCATTGCTGACCAATTTCATCTCAGGCTCGGCATAGTCTAGTTCTGGCTCTACTGGCAGGCCTTCGAGCGGCGATACGGGGTTCGAGAATTGGGCATTGGGCGGTGCTCCTGTTTCAGCAGTGGTATTGTCAGTCTTGAAAGCACTCACAAGCTGGTTGAGCTTTAGAGCGTCGGTACTGAGTAGGTGGCTGGAAGCTGTTGTTTCTTCCACCATTGCAGCATTGTCTTGGGTGACGTTGTCGAGCTGCGTTACACCGGTATTGATTTCGCTCAGCGCTGAGGCCTGCTCTTCGGAGGAACGGGCAATCTGTGTGACAAGGTCTGAGATATTGGTCACACGCTCGACAATAGCCTGGAGCGCCTGACCCGTGCGATCTACCAAATCAACGCCACGATCTACCTGGTGAGAGCTTTGTCCGATCAGTGTTTTGATCTCAAGGGCCGCATCAGAAGCGCGTTGCGCCAGGGCGCGCACTTCGGAAGCCACAACTGCAAACCCTTTGCCTGCTTCTCCTGCGCGGGCCGCTTCCACACCTGCGTTCAATGCCAAAAGATTGGTCTGAAACGCGATATCATCAATGACGCCGATAATTTGTTCAATATGCTTGGAAGAGGCCTCTATCTCATGCATCGCGGCAATTGTTTCACTGACCACTTTACCGCTTGCCTCTGCATCTTCTTTGGCATCCGCTGCGGCGGCTTCTACGGTGCGTACATTATCTGTCGCGGAACGCACACTTACGGTGATTTGCTCAATGGCAGCTGCAGTTTGCTCCAAGGTTGCTGCCTGACTTTCTGTCCGAGAAGAAAGCTCCTCTGCGGCGCTATAAATCTCTCCAGCCCCCTTTTGGATGCTAAATGCGGCATCTCCAACTTCAATGACAACTTTATTCAACCCGGTCATGGCATCATTGATGCTATAGCGAAGCTTTTTATGCTCGAACGGGAAAAACTCTGTTATCTGATTGCGAAAATCCCCCTGAGCTAGGCTCATAAGCGCGTCGCTCAACAATTCCACAACCCGTCGATTTCCCTTTTGCGTTTCTTCCTCTCGGAGCTGGGCTTCTGCGCCTTCCTGCAAACGGCTTTTGAAGGCTTCCAAGGTTTGTGCCATCTCGCCAATTTCGTCACCACTATCGGTTCCAGCTACGACTATGTCATAGTTTTCATTGGCAATGGCGCCTGTATCGCGCGCAAGCTGCACAAACCGTTTTGCAATCCATTTCCCAACGATCCAACAGGTCGCACAGAGCGCAAGAGCAGTCAGGACAAGGCCAAGGGCGGCTCCGAATTGTAGGTCGCGCTTCTCGGCTAGGGCCTCCTGTGCGGACTTCTCCAGAACAAGCCCCCAGCGTTCGCCGCTAGGCGTCATCACCGAGCTGGTGGCTGCCACAACCTCAGGTCCATTAAGTCCTGGGACATCAGTGAAGAACCGGTCTTCGCCGGCCTGTGCGGCCTGGAAGTGTTGCGTTTCATTTGCCGCTAGTTCGCTGGCGACATTTGTGTCTGTCGCAGACTGAGACAGGATGCGGCCATCCTCGCCGACAAGAATGACGCGCCCGGTTTCCCCCAGAAGTATGGAATCCGAAAGGATCTCGCTTATAACACCAAATGGCACCTGCAGCGCGACAACGCCTATACGGGTGCCGTCTTTGAAGACAGGCTTTGACAGAAACATGGCCGGTGCCCCTGCGCTGGGCGCATAGGGGGAAATCCCGGTCACATATACTTCGTCGATGCTGAGTTCGACGCCTTTTTGAAACACCTCTCCAAGACCAGAAGTGGCATATTGTCCGGAGAAAAAGTTTAGCCCAAAGTCATCTTCTTTGAAGACCGAATAGATGAGGTTCCCTGCCGTATCAAAAAGGAACAGGTCATAGTATCCATGCACGCGCTGAAAGGCCCTCAACCCCTCATGATGCTCTTGGTGAACCCTGCTCCAGTTTGAGCCATCACCAGCAATGACCAGTTCATCCTTCTCGCCATTTGGATGTGGGTTGCTGTGAATGTAGAGATCTCTTAGACGATCTGCGCCGCCATTTCCCAGCTCAACCCAGGCCGAAGTGAAGTCGGTAATGGCGTCTCTGATCGCAACATTGGCCGCGAGTGCAGAGACATCGTCTTCAATTGTTTTCATCCAATGCGAGAGTGCCGCTGTGCGTTCCTTGATAACCGTGGTGTAGGTTTCCTGATTCTGGGCATTCAAAACTTTTGAAAACTGCCAGAATTGAACTAAGCCTGCCAATGCAATGAAACATAAGGCCGGCAATGTAATAAAAAGCGGTAGCTTTTTGGATAGACTCATTTTTCTTGCAGGTTTCATGTCACCAAACACCTCATTAACATGTGAAAACTCAAAGCAACCAAAGCGGTCTTGTTTTTCACTTTACAACCAGGAGGTTTTATTTTTGTAAATCGAAAGCTGAATGGGGGAGCCGTGGCAATTGATCCGCTTGTGAATATTGGGAAAATAAATCGGGACCCGTTCCAAAACGTCTGTAGGGTCGTTTGGTGTTTTGAAATCCTGTACCAACTTTGATCAATGATCGCTTATGGGAGAGACGTTCAGATCCTGTGATCTGTGGGATTGGTGCAGTACCGCCTGATGCGATCGGCCTGAAGAGGCTGAGCGCAGCCCTACAGAAGCATTCTATGCCGCGTGCCGGCTTTGGGATTGCCTCAGATATGGGAGGCCAGACCGACTATGCGGAGGGTCATCTGCTGATTTGCATGGTGGCGCAGAGCCGAATGGGCTTGATTGATTTCTGACTTGCGTTGACGTGACATGTTGCCGTATTGCGAACAGATTCGATCAGTTCTCCTGACTGAGCACTCCTGGAATATCGTTTTGGGGAGGCCTTGCGCGCTGAAAGGCTGCCTGCGGAACTTACCCGTGCAGAGGTTTGGAGCTGAGAGACAAAACACTATTGATAGGGCTTCTCCGTGTTTCTCTAAGCCTGTAGAAATGGTGTTTTAATTTTTCCAAAGGAAGCTTCTTTGGACGTGGTAGATTTGTAACCGGATTGCGGGCCACGCAAAATATCCCGCTAAAGAGGTCAGGATGTGAAGGACCCCCTTTCGCTTGGCCGGACGGGGGTTTTTTGTTGCGCCAAGCGCGCAGGAGGACATGAGATGAGTGAAAGCTGGAATAACCGCACCAAGCTGGTGCATGGCGGCACCCGCCGCAGCCAGTACAACGAGGTAAGCGAGGCGATTTTCCTGACCCAGGGATTTGTCTACGACAGTGCCGAGCAGGCGGAAGCCCGGTTCATCGAAACCGCGCCCGATGAGTTTATCTATGCGCGCTATGGCAATCCCACGGTGGCTATGTTCGAAGAGCGTATTGCCCTGCTGGAAGGCGCCGAAGATGCCTTTGCCACAGCCTCGGGCATGGCGGCGGTCAGCGGCGCGCTGACCTCTCTTCTCAAGGCCGGTGATCACGTGGTCTCAGCTAAGGCGCTGTTTGGATCCTGTCTGTATATTCTGGAAAACATTCTGACCCGCTATGGTGTCGAAGTCACCTTTGTGGATGGGACGGATCTGGAGCAATGGCGCGCAGCCATGCGTCCCGACACCAAAGCGGTGTTCTTTGAAAGCATGTCAAATCCAACCCTGGAAGTGATCGACATCACCGCCGTCTCTGCCATCGCGCATGAAGTCGGCGCGACAGTTGTGGTGGACAATGTCTTCTCCACGCCGGTTTTTTCCAAGGCGATTGAACAGGGCGCAGATGTGGTGGTTTATTCTGCGACCAAACATATCGACGGTCAGGGCCGGGTTCTCGGCGGTGTGGTGCTGGGCACCATGGATTTCATCCGGGGCACGCTGGAACCCTATATGAAACATACCGGCGGCTCGCTCAGCCCCTTTAATGCCTGGATGCTGCTCAAAGGTTTGGAAACCATTGATCTGCGGGTCAAGGCGCAGGCCGACACCGCCTTGCAGATCGCCACGGCGCTGCAAGGTCATGACGCTTTGGAGCGCACGATCTATCCGGGTCTTGCTGATCATGCGCAGAATGCGCTGGTGCAAAGCCAGCTGGGTGGCCGGGGCGGCACGGTGCTGTCCCTGGACCTGAAGGGGGGCAAAGAGGCGGCCTTCCGTTTCCTCAATGCGCTGACCATTCCGGTGATCTCGAACAATCTGGGCGACGCAAAATCCATTGCCACCCACCCGGCAACCACCACGCATCAAAGGCTCTCTGATGAGCTGAAGGCGGAGCTGGGCATTACAGCTGGTTTGGTCCGTTTCTCGGTTGGGTTGGAAGACAGCGATGACCTGATTGCCGATTTGAAACAGGCCCTGGCAGCCGCGCAGGGCTAGGCTCCGGCCTTGCCCTGTTGCCTGACCCAAGGGCAGAGGCCCGGATTGGATGTTTTCGTCCGATCCGGGCTGAAACCTGCCGTATTTGATTGATCCGTTTTGAGTTTTGCACCGTAAAGCTCTAAAGAAGTTGAACGTCGTCCCTGCAGGGCGGCGCTACCGGAGTGCATTTAGCCATGAACATCCCAACGCGTGATCTGTCCGAAGCTCCCGATCGTCAAGCGGCCGAAGCGGCTCTGGCCCTGCTGCGGCACTGGGCCAAAACTGCGGACCCGACCGAGATAGCGCAATTAGATCCGGCTGTTGCGCGTCTGTTGCCCGGGCGTGAGGTAGGGAATTATCCGGAGTTGTCGCGCGATTACCCACAGGACTTTGTCTCGGATGAGGCCTATCGCGCCACGCTGCCGGACCTGCAAAACGGACCGGCCAGCCTTATTCGCGGGGCCAAGGAGCAGATCCAACACGTCGGGATTTCCAATTTTCGCCTGCCGATCCGCTTTCACACCCGTGATGATGGCGACCTGACGCTGGAGACTTCGGTCACCGGCTCTGTCAGCCTGGAGGCGGACAAAAAGGGCATCAACATGTCCCGGATCATGCGCTCCTTTTACAAACATGCCGAAAAAACCTTTAGTTTCGAGGTGATGGAGGCGGCTCTCAGCGATTACCTCACAGATCTGGAGAGCATGGATGCGCGCCTTCAGATGCGGTTTTCCTTCCCGGTGCGGATTGAAAGCCTGCGCTCAGGGCTCTCTGGCTACCAGTATTATGATTTCGCGCTGGAGCTGGTGCAGTCCGAAGGTCAGCGCCACAAGGTGATGCATCTGGACTATGTTTATTCTTCGACCTGTCCCTGTTCATTGGAGCTGAGCGAGCATGCCCGCCAGGCACGCGGTCAATTGGCGACGCCACATTCGCAGCGCTCGGTGGCGCGGATTTCGGTCTCGGTCGATCCCGATGGTGATTGCCTGTGGTTTGAAGACCTGATCGAGCATTGCCGCGGCGCGGTGCCGACTGAGACCCAGGTGATGGTCAAGCGCGAAGACGAGCAGGCCTTTGCTGAATTGAACGCCGCCAACCCGATCTTTGTCGAAGATGCGGCGCGGCTGTTTTGCGAAGCCTTGCAGAAGGATGCCCGAATCAGGGATTTCCGGGTGGTGGCCAGCCATCAAGAAAGCCTGCACAGCCATGATGCCATCAGCATCCTGACCCAAGGCCCGCTATTTGCCAGCAAAAGCCTGGATCCGCGTCTGTTCTCTACCCTGATCCACCAGGGCTGAGCAGCAGCCTTGGTGGGGGTAAACCGTTGTTTGCCGGGCACGTCAGTGTGGCCCTGACCGGGGATTGGCTTGACAGTTTCTGCTCGGAGGGCCAACGCTCCCCCCCATGTTGGATTTTCGACCTGTTGGATATGTGATCGGCCTGCTGGTTGTGATTCTGGGCGCCATGATGGTGTTCCCCTTTCTTGCTGACCTCATAGAGGGGCGGGGAGAATGGCCGGTGTTTCTGGAAAGCGGCATCATAACCATGCTGGCGGGGGCGCTTCTGGCGCTGAGCTGCGGCAGTGGCAATCATCAGGGTCTGACCATTCAGCAGACCTTTTTGCTGACCACCTTTGTCTGGGTGGCGCTGCCGATTTTTGGCGCTTTGCCGCTGATGCTTGGGGTGACTGAGCTCAGCTTTACGGATGCGTTTTTTGAGGCCATGTCGGGGCTGACGACCACCGGATCAACGGTTATTTCGGGCCTGGATGATCTGCCAAAGGGGCTGCTTTTGTGGCGTGGTATTCTGCAATGGCTGGGCGGCATTGGCATCATTGTTGTTGCCATGGTTTTCCTGCCGGAGTTGCGGGTTGGCGGTATGCAGATCTTCAAATCCGAAAGCTTTGATACCTTTGGGAAAATCCTGCCGCGTGCCCAGGCAATCGCCAAACAGATCTCGCTCATCTATGTGGGGCTGACCCTGATGTGCATGCTGGTCTATCTGATGCTGGGGCTTGGCGGCTTTGACGCATTGGTCCATGCGATGACCACCATCGCCACAGGTGGGTTTTCCAACTATGACGCCTCCTTTGGGGCCTTCAGCGGTCAGGCAGAATATGCGGCATCAATCTTCATGATCCTCGCGGCATTGCCTTTTGTACGCTACGTGCAGCTGGTCAACGGCCAGACCTTGCCGATGTTTCGCGATAGCCAGATCCGGACCTTTCTGGGTACGCTTGGGCTCTTGGTGCTGGTCACGGCCGGGGTGCTCTACTTTGTCTTGCCTCATTCCCCCGAGCAGGCGCTGCGCCAGTCGCTGTTTAACATCACCTCCATTATGTCGGGCACGGGCTATGCCAGCACCGATTACATGCAATGGGGTAGCTTTCTGGTGATGGTGTTTTTCTTCATCGGGATGATCGGTGGGTGCGCCGGGTCAACCGCCTGTTCGATCAAGATCTTTCGCTATCAGCTGCTCTTTGCCTCGATTCGGGTGCAGATCCAGCGGATTCGCTCGCCCCATGGCGTCTTTGTGCCCCGATTTGAGGGGCGGCCTGTGGGGCAGGACGTACTGAGCTCGGTGATCTCCTTCTTTATGTTCTTCATTGTGACCATGGGCATCGTTGCCTGGGCCCTGGCACTGACGGGGCTGGATTTCATCACCGCAATTTCCGGCGCAGCCACCGCTGTCGCCAATGTGGGCCCCGGACTTGGCGAAACCATCGGTCCCGCCGGGAACTTTGCCTCGTTGAACGATGCCGCCAAATGGATCCTCAGCAGCGCGATGTTGATCGGACGGTTGGAGCTGATGGCGGTCTATGCCATTCTCACGGTCCGGTTCTGGCGCGCCTGATCCTAGGCTCACATTGCAATACAACACTGCGGCAGATCGTCTGGCCTGGGCCCTGGACGTGTATCGCTACAATCCCCGGCCTTGCCCTCAAAACCGCTTCCGCCTATGACGCTGTGATCGGAAACAGCGAGCGCACGGAGACTTTCGCCCATGCCCGTTCTAGTAATGAAATTCGGCGGCACCTCGGTCGCCAACCTCGACCGGATCCGGCGCGCTGCCAAGCGCGTTGGTGTCGAAGTGGCCAAGGGCTATGACGTCATCGTCATCGTCTCTGCCATGTCGGGCAAGACCAATGAAATGGTTGGCTGGGTCAATGAGACCTCGCCAATGTTTGACGCGCGCGAATATGATGCGGTGGTCTCCTCTGGCGAAAACGTCACCGCCGGGTTGATGGCACTGACGCTGCAGGAAATGGATGTGCCTGCGCGCAGCTGGCAGGGCTGGCAAGTGCCGCTGAAGACAACCAGCGCCCATAGCCAGGCCAGGATCGAAGAGATCCCGCCGGAAAACATCAATGCCAAGTTTGCTGAAGGCATGCGCGTGGCGGTGGTTGCCGGGTTCCAGGGCATTAGCCCCGAAGGCCGCATTACCACGCTGGGCCGCGGAGGCTCTGATACCACAGCTGTTGCTTTTGCGGCGGCTTTTGAGGCCGAGCGCTGTGATATTTATACAGATGTAGACGGGGTCTATACCACGGATCCGCGCATCTGCGACAAGGCGCGCAAGCTCGACAAGATCGCATTTGAAGAAATGCTGGAGCTGGCTTCGCTTGGGGCCAAGGTGCTGCAGACCCGTTCGGTGGAACTGGCCATGCGCTACAAGGTGAAACTGCGCGTTCTCTCTAGCTTTGAAGAACAATCCGACGAGGCCGGAACACTGGTCTGCGACGAGGAGGAAATCATGGAATCCAATGTAGTGGCCGGTGTGGCCTATTCCCGCGACGAAGCCAAGATGACCCTGATGTCGGTTGCTGACCGCCCAGGCATCGCGGCGATCATCTTTAATGCGCTGTCTGATGGCGGGGTGAATGTCGATATGATCGTGCAGAACATCTCGGAAGATGGCCGCACGGATATGACCTTCTCTTGTCCCACGGATCAGGTGGCCCGTGCCGAAAAGGCGCTGCTGGGCATCAAGGAAGAGGGCGAGCTGAACTACGCGGAATTGGTCGCCGACAAGGATGTTGCCAAGGTCTCAGTTGTGGGTATCGGCATGCGGTCGCAGTCTGGCGTTGCGGCCAAGATGTTCAAAGTGCTCTCGGATGAGGGGATCAACATCAAGGTCATTACAACCTCAGAGATAAAGATTTCCGTGCTTGTAGATCGGAAATACATGGAACTTGCTGTGCAAGCACTGCATGATGCTTTTGAATTGGACAAGGTTGCCTGATCTATCGGGCTGCCTGCCACAAAAATAAATGTGAACAGGGCCCATGGTCGAAGCAACTGAATCTGAAAGCCGCAAGCTACTTGGTCGCCTGCGAGAGGCGATGGCTGGGGAAGACCCCGGCCAGGCCCGTTTGGACAAGATCACCCATCTGATCGGGGACAGCATGGGGACCGAGGTCTGCTCGGTCTACCTGTTCCGCGACGAGGACACGCTCGAACTCTGTGCCAGCGAAGGCCTGAACGTCGAATCCGTGCACCAAACCCGGATGCGCATCGGCGAAGGCCTGGTGGGGCGGGTGGCCAAGTTTGGCAAGGTGATCAATACGCCTGACGCCCCAAATGCCAAGGGGTTCCGCTATATGCCGGAAACCGGCGAGGAGCGGTTCTCCTCCTTCCTGGGGATACCGATCCAGCGGCTGGGCGAAATGCTGGGCGTCCTGGTTGTTCAGTCCAAAGATGCGCGCGAATTTTCTGCCGATGCGGTCTATGCGCTGGAGGTGGTTGCTATGGTCATCGCCGAGATGACCGAGCTTGGCGCTTTTGTTGGGGAAGGCGCGGCGCTGTCGCCCCTGCACCAACAGCCCGTTTTACTGCCCGCGACCTCGGCCCAGGAGGGCGCCGCAGAGGGGCATGTCTGGCTGCATGAACCACGTGTTCTGGTCACCAACCCGATTGCGGATGATCCGGATAGAGAGCTGGAGCGCCTGAATGAGGCGGTGGAACAGCTGCGTGTCGGCGTCGACAAGATGCTCGAGATCTCGCAGAACGGCGATAAGGAACAGCTACAGGTCCTTGAGGCCTATCGTATGTTTGCCAATTCCAAAGGCTGGATGCGGCGCATGGAAGAAGACATTGCCCGGGGCTTGAGTGCCGAGGCTGCCGTTGAAAAAGAGCAGTCTCAGGCGCGCGCAAGGCTCTCGCAGGTGCAGGATGCCTATCTGCGCGAGCGGCTCAGCGACCTGGACGACCTGTCCAATCGTCTGCTGCGCATTCTGACCGGGCAGGGGGCTGAAACCGGGGCGGAATTGCCAGATGATCCCATTTTGGTCGCCCGCAATATCGGACCTGCAGAGCTGTTGGAATATGGACGCAATCTCAAAGGCATCGTGCTCGAGGAGGGCTCGGTGGGCTCCCACGCAGCCATCGTGGCCAGAGCTCTGGCAATCCCCCTGGTGGTACATGCAAAACGCATCACCAATGAGGCGTTGAACGGCGACCATATCATGGTGGACGGCGAGCAGGGGGTTGTGCATCTGCGCCCCGACGACAGCGTTGTTAGCGCCTTCCGTGACAAGATCGCCATGTTGGCCCAGGCGCAGGAACGCTATGTTTCGATCCGCGACAAGGATGCGGTGACGCTTGATGGACAAAAAATCAACCTGGTGATGAATGCGGGTCTGATGGCCGATTTGCCCTCGCTGGAAAACTCCGGTGCCGAAGGCGTTGGTCTGTTTCGCACCGAGCTCCAGTTCCTGGTGCGCAATCAGATGCCACGCCGTTCAGAGCTGGTTGCGCTTTACAAACGGGTCTTGGATGCGGCCCAGGGAAAGCGCGTTGTCTTTCGAACTTTGGATATTGGGTCAGATAAAGTTCTGCCCTATATGAAGCCAAATGACGAGCCAAACCCAGCCCTGGGCTGGCGCGCTATCAGGGTGGGCTTGGACAAGCCGGGCATTATGCGGATGCAGTTGCAGGCATTGATGCGCGCAGCTGAAGGTCGGCCGCTGACCGTGATGTTTCCTTTCGTGGCGCAGGCCGAAGAGTTTCGTGCCGCCCGCAATGAGGTGAACAAGACGCTGGAGCGTGAACGCATTCTGGGGCATGTCCTGCCTGAAAGCCTGGACATCGGAGCCATGCTCGAAACCCCATCGCTGGCTTTTGCGCCGCAAAAGTTCTTTGATGAGGTTGGATTTATCTCTATTGGGGGCAATGATCTAAAGCAGTTCTTCTTTGCTGCCGATCGCGAGAACGAGCGTGTACGCAAGCGCTATGACAGCCTGAATGTCAGCTTCCTCAGCTTTATCGAGCAAATTGTTGAGCGTTGTTCCCTGTCGCAGACCCCGTTGAGTTTTTGTGGCGAAGATGCCGGACGGCCCATCGAGGCCGTCTGTCTTGCCGCGATGGGGATGCGCACGCTGTCGATGCGACCTGCTTCAATTGGCCCGGTTAAGTCTTTGTTAATGAGGGTTAACTTGGAAGACTTGCGGAGGGTCATTTTTGAATCACGACACCGTGGAGACCAATCGGTCCGCGAGGCTGTGATGCGCTATTTGCGCGAGATCTAATCCCTTAGCCTCGGTTTAATCAATTTGCGTGACGCTGGGCCTGCCTCAACATATTTGGGCGGGGCTATACACGTGTCCCGGGTGAATTCCTGTAGGAAACACTGGATTAGAGCGCCTTTTCTTGCAGTTCTCACGAAAATTTATTGTCTTTTTTCGTAATTTTTCCGAAAAATTCTACCGAAAATCTAGGATAATTGTCTATTTTCAATAATTTTTAGGTTTTCGGGTGGATTCTTTTTGACAACATCTATCTCCGTGCGACAGAGGTGGAAAATGACCGGGTTTTTGATGAATGTTAGGGCAAGATTGGGGGGGCTCCTGCGGGGGCTGCGGCTTCATCTATCTTTTTACGCCTTACCTCTCCACAAGGTTACCCACAGAGCTTTGCGCTTTAAAGATTTGTTAAAATTAGTTAAATTTGATTGTCCAGAAGTTTTGATTTGCAATTGTCCCAGATCCCTTTGGCTTGTCCATCTCCAGTTCGACGCAGAGATCAAAGCGGCGATAGGGGGGAGGTGAGCTCAAAAACTTCAAGTATGAAACTTTAAACTTGAAAGTTTCTCATGCTCTCTTATCTTGACCCCATATTTTGGTTTCAGGGGGCAAGGGTCATGAAAGTTGCATGTTTGGGTGGGGGGCCAGCCGGGCTCTATTTTGCAATCTCAATGAAGCTTCGGCTGCCGGAGGCCGACGTGACGGTGTTTGAGCAAAACAAGGCTGACGATACTTTTGGGTGGGGGGTTGTCTTGTCTGATGATGCCCTAGAGAATCTAAGCCAAAACGACCCAGAAACCGCCTTGGCGATCAAGGAAAGTTTTGCCTATTGGGATGATATCGCAGTGGTTCAAGACGGGGTGAGGACTGTCTCACAGGGTCATGGTTTTGCAGGCATTGGCCGTAAGAAGATGCTGTTGATCCTGCAGGAACGCGCCCGCGAACTTGGGGTGGATCTGCGCTTTGAGTCCCGGGCCAAGCCAGCCTCGGCCTATCAGAAAGACTACGATATCGTGGTGGGATGTGACGGCTTGAACTCTGCAGTCCGCAGCGAGTTTGCCGATCATTTCAAACCGAATATCGACGTACGCCCCTGCAAGTTCATCTGGCTGGGAACCCATCAGAAGTTTGATGACGCTTTTACCTTTGTATTTGAAAAAACCAAACATGGCTGGGTCTGGATTCATGCCTATCAGTTCGATGAAGACACCGCGACGGTGATCGTTGAATGCTCGGGCGAGACCTGGGAGCGCTGGGGTTTTGAAGATATGTCTAAGGAGGAGATCATTCGCACCTGCGAGGAGATCTTTGCCGATCATCTGGGCGGCCATGCGTTGATGTCAAATGCCGACCACCTGCGCGGATCGGCTGTCTGGATCAATTTCCCACGGGTGCTTTGTGACAAGTGGCATCATGAAAATGTTGTCCTGCTGGGCGATGCTTCTGCAACGGCGCATTTCTCGATTGGGTCGGGGTCACGACTGGCCTTTGACAGTGCCATTGCCCTGGCCGAGCTGATCTCAACAGAACCCAGTTTGGAGCGCGCCTTTGAGCGATATCAGGAGGAACGCCGCCTGGATGTGCTGCGCCTGCAATCGGCGGCGCGCAACTCGCTGGAGTGGTTTGAGGATGTTGAACGCTATCTTGGCATGGATCCAGTGCAGTTCAACTATTCGCTGCTCACCCGCAGTCAACGGATCTCTCATGAGAACCTGCGTTTGCGCGATCCAGAATGGTTGGCTTCGGCTGAAAAATGGTTTCAGGAACAGGCTGGAGCGCCGGAAACTGCCCCAGTTCGCCCGCCGATGTTTGCTCCCTATCAATTGCGTGACATGGTTTTGCAGAACCGTATCGTTGTCTCGCCTATGGCGCAGTACAAGGCTGTGGATGGCTGTCCGAATGATTGGCATTTGATTCATTATGGCGAGCGGGCCAAGGGCGGGGCCGGGCTGGTTTACACGGAAATGACTTGTGTCAGTCCCACAGGGCGGATCACACCCGGATGTCCTGGGCTTTATGCGCCAGAGCATGAGCAGGCCTGGAAGCGTTTGGTGGATTTTGTGCATCAGGAGACAGGCGCCAAGATCTGCTGTCAAATCGGTCATGCAGGGCGCAAGGGCTCTACACAGGTTGGCTGGGAGAAAATGGACGCGCCGCTGGCGAGCGGGAATTGGGATCTGGTTTCGGCGTCACCTCTGCCTTGGTCGCCGGAGAATGCCACCCCGCGCGAAATCACCCTGGCGGAAATGGCTGAGATCAAGGGCGAATTTGCCGCCGCTGCCGAGATGGCGGCGCGCAGTGGCTTTGACATGATCGAACTTCATGCGGCGCATGGGTATTTGATCTCCTCTTTCATTTCGCCCAAATCGAACATTCGCACAGATTCCTATGGTGGATCTTTGGAAAATCGGATGCGCTACCCATTGGAAGTTTTTGCTGCCATGCGAGCAGCCTGGCCTGCGGAAAAGCCCATGTCGGTGCGGATCTCTGCGACCGATTGGCTGGGCGAAGATGGTGTCACGCCAGAAGACGCGGTGGAGATCGCGCGGGCCTTTTCTGAAGCAGGTGTTGATATCATTGATGTGTCGGCGGGGCAGACCTCGGTCGAGGGCCAGCCGGTCTATGGGCGGATGTTTCAGACGCCGTTTTCGGACCGCATTCGCAACGAAGCAGGTCTGGCGACTATGGCGGTTGGCAATATCTACGAGGCGGATCATGCCAATTCCATCCTGATGGCGGGGCGCGCGGATCTGGTTTGCGTCGGGCGACCACATCTGGCGGATCCTTACTGGGCCTTGCATGAAGCCAGCAAAATTGGCGATCGCCACGCAGACTGGCCGCTGCCCTATCAGGCCGGGCGGGACCAGGCCTGGCGTTTGGCAGATCGCGAAGCCGAGGTGATCCGGGCATGAGCTTTGACGGAAAACATGTTGTGATTACAGGCGGGGGCTCTGGACTGGGCGCAGAGCTCGCCCGGCAATTTTCGACGCAGGGCGCGCGAGTGACCATACTTGGCCGTCGGCTGGAGGCTCTGCAGGAGGTTGCGACCGAGACCGGAGCACTGCCGCTGACCTGTGATGTGACAGAGCGGGACAGTCTGGATCTGGCAATTGCAAAGGCCCGCGCGGCGCAAGGCACTGTGGATATCGCTCTGGCCAACGCAGGGGCTGCGCCCTCCAAGGCCTTTGAACAGATGGAGGTATCTGATTTTTCCGATGCCCTCGGGGTCAACCTGCTGGGGGTCTTCAATCTGTGGCAGGCCTGTCTCCCTGGCATGAAGGCTGCTGGCTGGGGCCGTTTGATTGCTGTTGCCTCGACCGCTGGCCTGAAGGGATATCCCTATGTCTCAGGATATTGTGCTGCAAAACATGGGGTGCTTGGGCTAACACGTGCCCTTTCGGTTGAAATGGCGAGAACCGGCGTGACAGTGAATGCCCTTTGCCCGGGCTTTATTGAGACACCATTGCTTGAAAACTCTCTGGAGCTGATCGTGGCAAAAACGGGCCTGTCGCGCGAGCAGGCTGCAAAATCCCTGCGCCGGGGTAATCCTCAGGATCGCTTTATTCAGCCCGGTGAGGTCGCTGCCGCAGCGCTGTGGCTGGCGGGGGAGGCGACAGGATCGGTGAACGGCGCAGCGCTGCCCATTTCTGGAGGTGAAATTTGAGCGATACGGATATCTCGAAAGACCGGTTGCGGCTCTGGCTGCGGCTTTTGAAGGCAAGCCGCAGCGTTGAGAGCGCGCTGCGCGAGAACCTGCGGCGGGAGTTTGCGACCACCTTACCCCGGTTTGACGTCATGGCGGCGCTGTCGCAGCATGGGGCGGGGCTGAAGATGAGTGAGTTGTCCAGCGTGCTAAAAGTTTCCAACGGCAATGTCACCGGCATTGTCGAGCGGCTGGTCGAAGACGGCCATGTGCTGCGCGAAAAAGTGCCGGGTGACCGCCGCGCCAGTCGGGTGCGGCTCACCCCGGAGGGGGAAGCAGAGTTTGGCCGCCAGGCTGCGGCGCATGAAGCCTGGATTGACGAAATTTTTGCCGCTTTGGCGCCCGAGGCGGCCCAGAGCATGGCCGTGGCCCTGGATGCGGTGGCGCGGCGATTGGACAATGAGGACGAGGCGCAATGACACAGATCGACACCAAATACTTTCTTTGCCGGGTGGAAGACGGGATTGCCACCGTCTCCCTGGATCGGCCAGAGCGCAAAAACCCGCTGACCTTTGACAGCTACGGTGAGCTGCGGGATTGGTTTCGTGCCCTGCATTATGATGATGAGATCAAAGCCGTGGTCTTTGCCTCCAATGGTGGCAACTTCAGCTCGGGCGGTGATGTGCATGATATCATTGGCCCGCTGACCAAGATGAGCATGAAGGAACTGCTGGCCTTTACCCGTATGACCGGGGATCTGGTCAAGGCGATTGTGAATTGCGGAAAGCCGGTGATTGCGGCGATTGATGGCATCTGTGTGGGTGCAGGCGCAATTATAGCCATGGCATCAGACCTGCGGATTGCCACGCCAGACGCCAAGACGGCCTTTTTGTTCACCCGCGTTGGCCTGGCGGGCTGCGACATGGGCGCCTGTGCCATCCTGCCCCGGATCATCGGCCAGGGTCGTGCGGCAGAGCTGCTCTATACCGGGCGCTCGATGAGTGCAGAAGAAGGTGTGGCCTGGGGCTTTCATAACCGGCTGGTGGCGGCCTCGGACCTGGAGGCTGAGGCACAGGCATTGGCGGCGCGTATCGCTGCAGGGCCGAATTTTGGCAATATGATGACCAAGACCATGTTGGCGCAGGAGTGGTCAATGTCGATCGAGCAGGCCATCGAGGCCGAAGCCCAGGCGCAGGCGATCTGCATGCAGACGGCTGATTTTGAGCGCGCCTATCATGCCTTTGTGAATAAGGAAAAGCCGGTTTTTCAAGGCGATTGAGCCGCCAGAGTGTCGTTTGAGGCATCGGGGGATGCCTCCGGCGGGAATATTTGCGGAAAGATGATACTGGGAGGGAAAGATGGCAGATCGAAGCTATTTGAGCTGGCCGTTCTTTGAGGAACGGCATCGCGAGCTGGCTGATGCGCTGGAGGTTTGGGCTGGGCAACATCTGGGTGGCATTGATCACGGCGATGTGGATGCGGCCTGCCGCAGCCTGGTTGCCGCCTTAGGCGCGGGTGGCTGGACGCAGCTCAGCGGTGCAATGGCGGGGGAAACCCTGGATGTGCGCAGCCTTTGCCTGATCCGGGAAACTCTGGCCCGCCATGATGGCCTGGCTGATTTTGCCTTTGCCATGCAGGGGTTGGGCACCGGGGCGATCTCATTGTTTGGCTCACCAGCCCAGCAGGCGGAATGGCTGCCATTGACCCGCAGTGGTCAGGCGATTTCTGCTTTTGCTCTGACTGAGCCTCAATCAGGATCGGATGTGGCCAATTCAACCATGACAGCCTCGCTTGAGGGCGACCATTATGTGTTGAATGGAGAAAAGACCTGGATTTCCAATGGCGGCATTGCCGATGTCTATACGCTGTTTGCCCGCACTGGAGAGGCGCCAGGGGCCAAAGGGCTGTCGGCGTTTATTGTGCCCGCAGGTCTGCCAGGATTCGAAGTTGTGGAACGTCAGCAGGTGATTGCCCCACACCCTCTGGCCACCCTGCGCTTCACTGATTGCCGGATCCCCAAATCGGCTCTTATCGGACTGCCCGGCGCGGGCTTCAAAATTGCCATGTCGGTGCTGGATGTGTTCCGCTCTACCGTGGCGGCAGCGGCGCTAGGCTTTGCGCGTCGAGCGCTGGATGAGGCCCTGGAGCGGGTCACGAGTCGGCAGGTGCAGGGGGCGCCGCTGTTTGAGTTGCAGATGGTCCAGGGCCACATCGCTGATATGGCGCTGGATGTGGATGCCGCTGCATTATTGGTTTACCGCGCGGCCTGGGCCAAGGACAGCGGCGCGGCGCGGGTGACCCGCGAGGCGGCCATGGCCAAATTGTTTTCCACCGATCAGGCGCAGCAGGTTATCGACAAGGCAGTGCAGCTGCATGGCGGTGATGGGGTGCGCCATGGCCAGAAGGTCGAGGAGCTATATCGCGACATTCGGGCTCTGCGCATCTATGAGGGAGCCTCGGATGTGCAGCGGGTGGTGATTGCGCGGCAGACCCTTGGCGCATTTCAGGGGGGCAGGTGAGATGCTGGGAGCGAGCGCACATAGCGATACATTCACCCGGGACAATCTGCCGCCGCAGGATCAATGGCCGGACTTCCTGCTGGATGGCTTTGACTATCCTGAGCGGCTGAACGTCGGGGTCGAGCTGACCGATGCCATGGTGGCGAAAGGGTATGGCGACCGGATAGCGCTGATCGGCAATGGCAGGCGGCGCACCTATAAAGAGTTATCCGACTGGACCAACCGGCTGGCCCATGTGCTGAGTGAGGACCTAGGGGTTAAGCCCGGCAACCGTGTTTTGATCCGCTCGGCCAACAACCCGGCCATGGTGGCCTGTTGGTTGGCGGCAACCAAGGTGGGGGCTGTGGTGGTCAATACTATGCCGATGCTGCGCGCCGGCGAGCTCACGCAGATTGTCGATAAGGCAGAGATCAGCCACGCTCTGTGCGACACCCGTCTGATGGAAGAACTGGTGAGCTGCGCCAAGGAGTCATCCTATCTGAAGTCGGTTGTCGGCTTTGATGGTACCTTCAGCCATGATGCAGAACTGGATCGCTTGGCACTGGAGAAACCGGTGACCTACAAGGCGGTAGAGACCGGCCGCGATGATGTGGCGCTCTTGGGCTTTACCTCGGGCACCACGGGGACGCCCAAGGCGACGATGCATTTTCACAGGGATCTGCTCATCATTGCTGATGGCTATGCGCGTGAAGTCCTGGATGTTCAGCCCGAGGACGTCTTTATTGGCTCACCGCCGCTGGCCTTTACCTTTGGTCTAGGAGGCTTGGCGATTTTTCCACTGCGCTTTGGTGCGGCGGCGACATTGTTGGAAAATGCCTCTCCGCCAAACCTGATTGAGATTATTCAGAAGTACCGGGCCACAGTTTGCTTTACCGCGCCAACGGCTTATCGGGTGATGTTGCAGGCGATGGAGGAGGGGGCAGATCTCTCCTCGCTTAGGGCGGCGGTTTCGGCGGGTGAGACTCTGCCCTCGCCGGTCTATGAGGATTGGATCGTCAAGACCGGTAAACCGATGTTGGATGGGATCGGGGCGACCGAGATGCTGCATATCTTTATCACCAACCGGTTTTCCGATCACCGGCCTGCCTGCACTGGCAAACCAGTATCGGGCTATCAGGTGCGGATCTTGGATGCGCAGGGGCAGGAGGTGCCGCGAGGAGAGGTCGGGCGTCTGGCGGTCAAAGGGCCAACGGGTTGCCGCTATCTGGCGGATACCCGGCAAGGCTCTTATGTTCTGGACGGGTGGAATGTGACGGGCGACAGCTTCCGGATGGACGCAGAGGGTTACCTGCATTTTGCTGCTCGCAACGACGATATGATCATCTCATCAGGCTACAATATTGCAGGACCCGAGGTGGAGGCGGCTCTCCTGTCGCATGAGGCCGTGTCAGAATGCGCAGTGATTGGGGCACCTGACGAGGCGCGGGGCGCGATCGTCGAAGCGCATGTGGTGCTCACCGCAGGCTATGTTCCCTCTGACGGGGTGGTGAAGCAGTTGCAAGACCATGTGAAGGCCAGTATCGCTCCGTTTAAATACCCGCGTTCAGTGGTTTTCACCAAGGAATTGCCCAAGACAGAAACCGGGAAAATCCAACGGTTTCGTCTGAAGTCCAAAGGGTAGGCGGGACGAGCCGGTGACTGCGGTGCTCTTTGTGCAGTTAGAAAGAGCGCAGGCTCCGGCTCCTTTTCCCTCGTGCTGGCTCATGCGGCCTTTGCGGCCAGTTTCTGCACCCGCTCAAGCAGGCGGCTTACGGCCTTGGGCTTGGGGTGCGAGGCAGGGGCAAAATAGCTGGTCTTGACTGGCTTTAGACCAATAAAGCCCAGAATCTGGCGTTCGGTTTGGCGCAGCATTGCATTGCCATAGAGCAGCCACAGTAGGAATTTTGGCGTGTCAGCGGTGACAATCACCCGGCTGCTGCGCCCCCTGAGCATGGGGGCGGGCATGCCGAGCGTGGTGTTATGAGTGTCAAAGGCACGTCCCGGTAGCAGGGTGCGGTCAAACAGCCCCTTCAATTTCCCGGGCAGCCCGCCCCACCACATGGGCGTGGTCACCACAAAATGCTCGCACCATTCCAGGTCACTGAAAAAGCTCTGCAAATCCGGCTCCAGAGGTTTGACATTTGTGTAGCCTGCATAGCCGTAGTCGATGTCAAACTTCAAATCATGCAGATGCAAGATACGAACCTCATGGCCATTTGCCTTGGCGGTGCGTTCATAGGTGAGGCTCAAGTCTTTGGACAGGGAGGTTTCGGCTGGGTGGCCGTTGAGAATAAAGATTCGGGTCATCGGGGGCTCCAGTAATTGACTGCGGTCATTTATTTGCACAAACTGACCGTAGTCAATATTAAAATGACCGCAGTCAATTTAATGTGAGGGGACTTGTGGTGGTTTGACCATTCGCGGCACACGTGTCAGCAAGGGGACCATGATAAAACAGATGCAGAAACGAACTCTGGAAACCCGCGCCCGGCTTATGGCCGTGGCCACGCAATTGGTGGCGCAAAACGGCTATGCGGCTCTTAGAACCGAAGAGGTGGTGCAAGGCGCCGGTGTTGCCAAGGGCACTTTTTTTTCCCATTTCAAAGACAAAGACGCCCTGATGGATCTGTTGATCGGGGCGGGGATAGATCGACATCTTGATGACATGGCGCAGGCCACGCCTCCCGCTACCGTGGAAGAGTTGGTGGCGTTACATCGGCCTTTGCTGCGTTTTATGACCCAGGAACGCTATGTTTTTGACGTCATTCTGCGTCTCTCCGGGGCCGCCGCGGTGGAGGAAATCGGCGCAATTGCCACGACCTTTGGCCGGTATATCGACCTGACAGCCGCCTGGTTCAGGAGGGGAGGCTTCCGCCGTGACATCCCGGCTGAGCTGCTGGCCGAAGGTATGCAGGCTTTTCTGACACAGGTCATGGCGTTGAATTTCTGTGCCCTGCATGACGATCAAAAAATGGAGGCCAGACTAGAGGTCTACTTCCAGGCTTGGCTCTGCCCAAAGGTCTAAACTCGGCCAAGTCGCTCCAGGCTTTTGGCTAGGGAAAGATCGTCACGGCAGCGCCCGTGCGCCACTGGGGATACTTCTGCATGATTGCTGCAAATCGGCTGCTGGCCAGAAAACGCTCGAGCCAGTCCTGCAGGTCAGGCCAGGGCTGCTGGTCGAACCAAGCTTTGTCGATAAAGGCGAACTGGCGAACAAAGGGCAGGATCGCATAGTCGGCGAGAGTGGCGTGCTCAAAAATCCAGCCGTCAATTTGCTTGTCTAGATCCGCCAGAAACAGGGCCGCCTGCTGGCGCTGCGCAGTCGCATCCTCATCCGGGTAGCGGCTGGCGTATTTGGTCCGATCTAGTGCCTGTTTGAAAGGTCCGTCTGCACGGTTTATCCAATCCCAGCCACTGTCGGGCATGTGCAGCCAGCCCTCCGGGTCGTTGCGCCGCAGGGCCCAGATCATAATGTCGAGGCTTTCATCAATCACCTGATCAGGGGTGACCAAACAGGGCACAGTGGCGCTGGGCGAGGCCTCTAGAAAGGCGGCTGGTTTGTCCCGCAGAACAACCTCACGCAAGGCTACCGGCTGCGTCGCCGAGGCAAGCGCTAATCGCGCGCGCATGGCATAGGGACATCTGCGAAAGGAATAGAGCGTTTGTGTCATGGCGCGCTTGGAACTGCTGTTGTGAGGGACGGGGGGGAGATTGTCGCCTAACAGGCCGGATTTTTGCGACCTTGTCGAGGGGGCTGTCGCGCGCCCGCTCTGTTTCTCGCTGCCGCAGTGCCGGGTCTTTCATTCCGACAGATGCGGGGCTAACAGTGTAGGGATTGCCACCAAGTGATACATACAAGGATTTATTGCCGCATGACCTCCTTTCCCAAGATCTGGTTTTTGCGCCACGGGCAGACCGAATGGAACGCCGAAAAGCGGATCCAGGGCCAGTTGGAATCACGGTTGAGCCCTCTGGGCCAATCTCATGCGCGCCAACAGGCAGACCTGATGCGGCCCATTTTGGCGCAGAAACCGCAGTGTTTTGTCTCGCCCCTTGGGCGGGCGCAAGAAACCGCAGCGATTGCGCTCGACGGCGTCGACTTCACCACGGACCCTCGTCTGGCCGAGGCTCATGCCGGGGATCTGCAGGGAATGACTTTGCCAGAGGTGGAGATGCGGTTTCCCGAGATTTGGGCGCAAAACCCCTCTCATCTGGAGCTGTTTTGCGCGGCTCCCAATGGTGAAGGCTATGACAGTTTCCATGGCAGAATACTGTTGTTCATGCAGGCGCTGACAGAGCCGACGGTCGTTGTGGCCCATGGGTTGCTGGGCCAGGTAATGCGTGGAATCGTTCTGGGGCTGTCGCAGCCCGAGATGGCCAGGCTCTCAAACGAGCAGGGCTGTATCTATGTTTTGGAACAGGGCCGTGAGCGGCTATTAAAGTAATCTGATTTTTTTTGCACAAAAACAGTTTTCGCCTCTTGCACCCGCCGCGGTCTTTGTCTAAATCCACGCTCATCGGGTCGTTAGCTCAGTTGGTAGAGCGCTTCGTTTACACCGAAGATGTCGGGAGTTCGAGCCTCTCACGACCCACCATCCCACCCTGTTGAAAATAGAGAATAGTTTCGTTGGCGCTATGCCAAGCGCAAGGCGTTCCAAAATTTTGCGAACCTAGCGGGCTTGGCCCAATTTGACGAAATCATTGAATGCAGCTGCATCTCCGAACTGGTCGGGGCGGGCGCAGGTTTGATGGGTCATGGCCACTTTGCTCTAGCCAAATAGGTGTGGACCTCCGCCAGTTGAGTTTCCTTTGAGACAGCCACGAGTGCGCCAGAATGTCGGGTCGGGCCAGGAGTGAGCTCTCGGTCGGTCGGTCTAGCTGCATTGGCCAAGCCACTCCCGAGTGCCGCTTGGTGTCAGAAACGGCACCAGGACAGTAGTCGGGTTCTGATGATGGGGGAGGCTCTCTTGAGAAGGCAGAGACCTGGGCGCCTTTAGGGAGCAAAAAGGCGGATTTGAAGCTATGAAAATCAAATGGTTAGGATGTTTCAGCCATTTTTTTTCGTCAAAGCGTCGAAAATGCCAAAACACCGCTTGACGATCCCCGAGCCCTAGGAATATTACAGCCCAACATTCAGCAGAGATGCTGGATGGGCAGCACGCGGTTGTAGCTCAGTTGGTTAGAGTACCGGCCTGTCACGCCGGGGGTCGCGGGTTCGAGCCCCGTCAACCGCGCCACTTTCTTTTGATTGTCCGAAAGGACGCCTGAAAAGGCATAGATGCGCGGTTGTAGCTCAGCTGGTTAGAGTACCGGCCTGTCACGCCGGGGGTCGCGGGTTCGAGCCCCGTCAACCGCGCCACTTTTATCTCGTTGATTGATGAATGAAGCAACGTCCACAATGGTTTGTGGCGTGTCCTTACAGCCTCTCGGCGAAGTTTTTAGCCCTGCGATGCCCATCCGTTCTGGCTGGGTGCGGACGCTGCGCAGCTAGGTTCGCGCAGGATGGGGGCACACCCCTCTTGTAAGAAGGATTGCGCCGAATGCTAGGTGGTGGGGCTTCTGCGCCTTAGGGCGCTGGTGGAATTGGGGCTGCCTGGGTGTCGTGGCGCCATTGTGTCAGCTCAGAGTTCACCCATTTCGTCAGGCGTTCCATGTCCAGCTTCTGTTCCGATTCCAAGTGTCGCAGCATAATCCGGACACCATGCTGATAGCCTGCGCGGTAGCTCTCTTCGGGATCGCTTTGTGTGCCCTCAAATCCGGCGGGGCGTTTGAATTTGCTCTGCGGCATTTACTCGTCTCCATTCGCAACTTTTGCGCGTTACCAGCACAGTATTGCGAAATTCTCATAAGTAATTCCTAACTGGCGGGCTGAATGCCTCAGAAACGGGTGGGAAAATCATCTATTCATGGGCGTAGGCCGAAATAGGGTTCCTTTGAGTTGCACTGGACCTGGGGCTTTCCGGTATGGGTAAGGTCCGGCCATGGATGGTAGCCGAATCCTTCGCGGTTCAGCCCAGCAATTCGCTCAAGCTGCCACCGCCAATCAGATGGTCGAGGATGACTCTCCTTTGAGAGGCGTCAGCGCGGTTCAGTGCTTGGAGCTCTTCTGGTGTCAGGTCACGGCGAGTGTAGCCCTGTTGCTGTAGACAGAGATCTGCGCCGGTCGCTTCGCCGTTGTTGCGAATCCGTTCCTGATTTGACGCCACAACGATGGGACCCACCACCAACCCGCCCAGGAGGACCCCGGCGACATAGCTGCCTGCCACTGCGCCATTGCCTCTTTTGTGTGCCGCCCCATGACAGTTTGCCAGTGCCAGCTTGGCTGCGGCAAGGTTCTTGCCCGGTTGCGAGGGGACTGACGGCCCTGGGGTCTGGGCACAGCCGGCCAGCATCATGGAGCCCGCGAGGGCAAAGAGCATGCCAAGTCGCGCAGAGTTGGTTCTGAAAATGCTTGGCTTTGGAGTGGGGGTCATCGGCAAACCTGATTTTTGTGAAATGAAGTGTCTTGAAAGACAGAGGTATATCTGTCCGCATGCGCGGTAGCTATTAGAAAGAAAAGAAAACTCCAGTGAAAGAGTTGGAGCGAAGGAGGAAAGGGGAAGCGGCCAAAGCGCGTCCTTGGCTATGGCCGCTGTTTGCTTACTTGGTGAGGGCGTCGAGAATGCGTGCCCAGGAGCGCATCCCCTTGTGGAAGCTCTTCAGGTCGTATTTCTCATTGGGGGAATGGATGGCGTCATCGTCATTGGCATAGCCAACCAGCATGGATTCCATGCCCAGGATCGATTTGAAGAACCCCGCGATTGGGATGGATCCCCCCATGCCGCAGAAAACCGCCTCGCGATTCCATTCGTCGCTGAGCGCGCCGCGTGCGGCTTCGAATTCAGGGCGACTGATATCCATGACCGAGGCCTTGGAGCCTTCCTTGTCGTTGTCCCAAATCACCTTGCAGTCGGGCTTCAGCTGGGCCTCAATATGGGCGCGGATTTTGGCCTGTAGCGCGTCCGGGTCCATGTCGCCCACCAGGCGGCAGGTGATCTTGCAGTGCGCCTCGGAGGGGATGACGGTTTTGGAGCCGGCGCCGTTGTAGCCGCCCCAAAGACCGTTCACTTCCAGTGTTGGGCGGGCCCATTGCTGCTCCAGGATGGAGTATTTCTTTTCGCCATGGGCCTGGGTGTAGCCTGCATTGTCGAGATAGTCCTTGGCGTCAAAGCCTGAGGCTTCCCACTGGCGCAGCAATTCTGCCGGGACTTCGCTGACGCCTTCATAGAAGCCTTCAACGGCTACAGCGCCGCTGTCCTCATCGTAGAGCGAGGCAATGATACGTGAGAGTTCCCGCAGCGGATTGAGGCCGGGGCCGCCATAGTGCCCCGAGTGCAGGTCGATCTTGGGGCCAACCAGAGTGAACTCCTCCTTGAGCATGCCGCGCAGCTGCGAGGCGATGGAGGGCACACCGCGCGACACCATCGAGGTGTCGCAGATCAGGGCGATATCGGCTTTCAACTCTGCGGCATGTTCTTCCATAAAAGGCACCAAGGAGGGCGAGCCGCTCTCCTCTTCGCCTTCAAAGAAGAAGGTGATGCGGCAGGGCAGGGAACCATGCACGGCTTTCCAGGCCCGGCAGGCTTCGACAAAGGTCATCAATTGGCCCTTGTCATCCGAGGCGCCGCGCCCGCGGATCACAGTGCCGTTTTCGGTCTCTTCCAGCTGAGGCTCAAAGGGGGGAGTGTTCCACAGGTTCAGCGGATCGACCGGCTGCACATCGTAATGTCCGTAAAACAGCACATGTGGCGCATCGGTGTTTTCTTCGCCAACATGGCCTACGACCATGGGGTGGCCGGGGGTTACGCGCTTTTCGGCCTTTATCCCCAGACTGTTGAGGTCGGCGACCAGCCAGTCCGCGGCTTTGTCGCAATCGGTCTTAAAGGCGGGGTCGGTGGAAATGGACTGAATGCGCAGCAGTTCCAGCAGGCGTTCTGTGGCCGCGTCTAGGTCTGTGTCAATCCGATCAAGCACGTCGTTAAGCGACATCATGGTCTCCG
Organism: Phaeobacter sp. 11ANDIMAR09; assembly: GCF_001294455.1. GTDB lineage: Bacteria > Pseudomonadota > Alphaproteobacteria > Rhodobacterales > Rhodobacteraceae > Pseudophaeobacter. The sequence goes on along the minus strand of NZ_LIKT01000003.1, from coordinate 35,077 downwards.
GCAATTAGCATGGGTTTCAGGTTCGATCGGCGGGAGCCTAGCAGGCTCCTATGCGGGGGGCCAGATCTACTGCAGGGAGAAAATGCTTGACCAACCGGAGCAGAGATATGGGCAAACCTCGCCGCGTTGCCTGGCCGAATCCATCAGATTTGAATGGGCCCTGCCGCCGACCCAAGGCCCCGTTCCCAAGGTGCAATAGGAGCGGATCGGGAGGTTTTGGTTTCCAATACACGGCAATTTTCACAAATGTCGCAGGTCAAATGGCGCAAATGACGGCAAACGGGCCGCAGGGCTTCTTGTCGGGCTTTTGCTATAGGTCTATTTGACCTGTATCAAAGTTGTGTGGGGCTGTGGCGCGTATCCGGTTGATCTGAGCGCGCGCATTTGTTACTTATTCATGAATGTGAATGGGTGAGTGGCCCACAAACTGCGTGACAGATACACAGCCTGTGCTGCCTGACGTTGGGCGCCTGAGATAGCTATGGAGAAGCCGGTGGACTATTCCGCGAAACTCGACACCGCCATTGAACGTCTTCACGAAGAGGGGCGTTACCGCACCTTTATCGATATTGAGCGCAAAAACGGCCAGTTTCCCCATGCGGTTTGGACCCGCCCGGACGGCAGTACGCAGGATATCACCGTCTGGTGTGGCAACGACTACCTCGGCATGGGACAGAATCCGGTTGTGCTTGACGCGATGCACGAGGCGATCGATGCCACTGGCGCAGGGTCGGGCGGCACCCGCAACATTTCGGGCACCACAGTCTATCACAAACGTCTCGAGGCAGAACTGGCGGATCTGCATGGCAAAGAGGCGGCCTTGCTGTTCACCTCGGCCTATATCGCCAATGACGCGACGCTGAGCACCCTACCAAAACTGTTTCCCGGACTGATCATCTATTCGGATGCGCTGAACCATGCCTCGATGATCGAGGGCGTGCGCCGCAACGGTGGTGCCAAGCGGGTGTTCCGCCACAATGACGTTGCGCATCTACGGGAGTTGCTGGAAGCAGACGATCCTGCGGCGCCAAAACTGATCGCGTTTGAATCAGTCTATTCGATGGATGGCGATTTTGGTCCGATTAAGGAGATCTGTGATCTGGCCGATGAATTTGGCGCCCTGACCTATATCGATGAGGTCCATGCCGTTGGCCTGTATGGTCCACGCGGCGGCGGCGTGACAGAGCGTGACAACCTGGCCCATCGCATTGATATCATCAACGGCACCCTGGCCAAGGCCTATGGCGTGATGGGCGGCTATATCGCCGCCTCGCCCAAGATGTGCGATGCAATCCGCTCCTATGCGCCGGGCTTTATCTTTACCACCTCGCTATCCCCTGCGGTTGCAGCGGGCGCCGCGGCCTCTGTGGCCTATCTCAAAGACCACCCGGAGCTGCGCGAAAAGCACCAGGAGCTGGCCAAGGTTCTGAAACTGCGCCTCAAAGGTCTAGGCCTGCCGATCATTGATCATGGCAGCCATATTGTTCCTGTAATGGTGGGCGACCCGGTCCACACCAAAAAGCTCAGCGATATGCTGTTGTCCGAGTTCGGCCTCTACGTGCAGCCGATCAACTACCCAACCGTGCCCCGCGGCACAGAACGGCTGCGGTTCACACCATCACCAGTACATGGCCCCACCGAGATCGACCATCTGGTGAAGGCGATGGACAGTCTTTGGGCGCATTGTGCGCTGAATCGTGCCGAATTGGCGGGTTAGCGCACAGTTTTGTGTTCAAAACTATTGAGTGTGTTATATTTCCCTTAATGAAAAGGTGCGGGCGAATCATGGGGTGATTCGTTTAGTGCCAAAAGATGTCGAATGCGGCAGGCTATGATGGGACAGCGGGCATGATTAGGCGCCTCACTTTGCGCAAGTCGAAGGAGTACGAGGAATCCTCTGCTCCCAAGAGCTTCGATGACTATGAATTGCGCCTCGGTGATATGATGCGCGGAGAGCGGGCCACCTTGGGGAAATCCCTGCTGGACGTTCAGCGCGAGCTCCGCATCAAGGCCTCCTACATCGCCGCAATTGAAAATTCTGATCCTTCTGTTTTTGACACGCCCGGTTTTATCGCCGGGTATGTGCGTTCTTACGCCCGTTATCTGAACATGGATCCAGAAGTCGCCTTTGACACATTTTGCCGTGAAAGCGGGTTTGCCGTCGCTCATGGCATGTCGTCCGAGGCTTCATCGCGTAAGGTGGTGGCCGCGCCTGTGACCACGAGCGGCGGACTGGGTAGCGGAGCTTTTACCGCCCCCACAACCCCCTTTGCTCCTGCGGCGAGCGGCGTGTTTTCTCAGATCGAACCCCGCGCCATCGGATCATTGATGGTCCTGGTGGGGCTGATCGCCGGGATTGGCTATGGCGGCTACAGCATTCTGAAAGAAGTGCAGCAGGTGCAATTTGCCCCGGTTGAGCAAACGCCACTGGTTCTGGCTGATGTTGACCCGCTGCAGGGCGCAGGCTCCGGTGCTGTGGGGGATGCCAGTGCCAGTGATCAAACAGATATTGCCGCCGCGGCGCTGGATCGTCTCTATCGGCCTCAGGCGCTGGATGTGCCGGTTCTGGTTGCCCGCGATGCGCCGATTGCGACGCTCAACCCCGGAAGCCTGGGCAACTTCGCCGTTCCAGAATTGCCCAGCCTGGCCTTCGCCGAGGCCAGCCTGCCTGCGGGCGAACCCTCTGGGCCTGCTGTGCCACAGGTGGTCGAAGCGGTCTCTCCCGGTGTTGAAATGGTCGCGGTGCGTCCCTCTTGGGTGCAGGTGACCTCGGCTGATGGTTCTGTCATCTTCGAAGCGATCATGAATGCTGGTGACAGTTTTTCGGTCCCTCTGACCGAAGAGGCCCCCAAGCTGCGGACGGGCGAAAGCGGTGCAATCTATTTTGCCGTCAATGGTAATCATTTTGGCCCGGTTGGTGGCCGCGGTCAGGTGAGCAAAAATGTCGACCTGTCGGTGGATGGTGTGTTGGAGCGCTTTGAGGTCGCAGATCTGACCGATGGCAAAAACCAGGCCCTGGCGACCATGGTCGCGGCGCTGCAAACCCAAGCGACCACGGACTAAGGTCCGGGCCTTCGCTGCCAGCCCTATCGGCTGGCGCTGGCAGGGCGCTTTGATATCCCTTTCTTTGAAAGAAAACGCGCGCTCCAGAGAGAGCGGGCTGGCTGACCCATTGCAGCTGCGCGGCAGAGTCCGTATCTAACAGGCAACAAGGGTCAACCGGGATCAGCCTGTATGTCGATGAATCACATTCGCCCCTGGCGCAATATCGAGCGCCGCAAAAGCCGCCAGATCCATGTCGGGAACGTAGCCATCGGTGGCGATGCGCCAATTGCGGTTCAGACCATGACCAATACGCTGACCACGGATGTGGCGGCGACGGTTGCACAGGTGCAGGCGGCGGCCGAGGCGGGCGCGGATCTGGTGCGGGTCTCAGTGCCGGATGAGGCTTCTTCCAAGGCTTTGAAACAGATCGTGGCCGAGAGCCCGGTGCCGATCATCGCGGATATTCATTTCCACTACAAACGTGGCATCGAGGCCGCCGAGGCGGGGGCGGCCTGTTTGCGGATAAATCCCGGAAATATTGGTGATGAAAAGCGTGTGGCCGAGGTGATCAAGGCGGCCCGTGATCATGACTGCGCTATCCGGATTGGGGTCAATGCGGGCTCGCTGGAAAAGCACCTGTTGGACAAATATGCTGAACCCTGTCCGGATGCGATGGTGGAAAGCGGGTTGGATCACATCAAGATCCTGCAGGACCATGACTTCCACAACTTCAAGATATCACTCAAGGCCTCGGATGTCTTTATGACCTCTGCCGCCTACATGCAGCTGGCCGAGGCCACAGACGCGCCGATCCATATCGGCGTGACCGAGGCCGGTGGCTTTGTTTCTGGCACCATCAAATCGGCCATCGGGTTGGGCCAGCTCTTGTGGATGGGTATTGGCGATACCCTGCGCGTCAGCCTCTCGGCAGATCCGGTGGAAGAGGTCAAGGTTGGCTTTGAGATCCTCAAATCCCTGGGGCTGCGCCATCGCGGCGTCAATATCATCTCTTGCCCCTCCTGCGCGCGGCAGGGCTTTGATGTGATCAAAACCGTTGAGGCTCTGGAAGAGCGTCTGGCCCATATCCACACGCCGCTCAGCCTGTCGATCATTGGCTGTGTGGTCAATGGCCCCGGCGAGGCGCTGATGACCGATGTGGGCTTTACCGGCGGCGGTGCCGGTTCTGGCATGGTCTATCTGGCGGGCAAGGCGAGCCACAAGATGAGCAATGCGGCCATGGTGGATCATATCGTCGAAGAGGTGGAGAAAAAGGCCGCTGAGATTGACGCCAAAGAGGCCCTGGAGGCTGAAGGCTAATCAAGGCCGCTAAAAAGCGCGACTAAATGAACAAGGGCATCTGTTGGGGCGCCCTTGTTTTTTTTGAGTGTGAACAGCTAGGTCAGCTGTTTTCTTCGCGCTGTTCATCAACGATGATTTTCAGCTGATCGGCAGGCAGATAGCCGCGCAGCAACGCGTTCCCCAGCACAAAGGTCGGGGTGCCGGAAATCGCCAGGTTTTGTGCCAGGGCGCGGGTGCGGCGCAGCTCAGCGGTCACCTCCTCCGTATCCATCGCCGCCAAAATCGCATCGGCATCAAGCGACAGCCCTTCTGCAAGGCGGCGCAGGGTGACCTCATTCACATCGCTGGAAATAGCGACCAAAGCCTCATGAACCTGCTTGTAGGCCTCATCCCCGGCCACATGTTTGGCGGCCACTGCAAAGCGCGAGGCCAAGACGGAGGCCTCTCCGAGAATTGGAAATTCTTTGACGATGAGCCGGATATTCCCGTCTTCTTCCAAAAGCTTGGCAACCTCTGGCGCGGCTTTGCGGCAATAGCCACAGCGGTAGTCCATGAACTCAACCAGAGTTATGTCCCCCTCGGGATTGCCGCCGACCCAGGAGTATCCGTCATTGTGCAGCTCTTCCAGATTGGCGGCGACCATGGCCAGATCCCGGTTGGCTTCACTGGCTGCCTGCTGTTGCTCCAGCAGATTGACTGCTTCCAGGATCACTTCGGGGTTTTCCATCAGATAAGCCCGGACCTCGGCGCCAAAAGCAGCGCGCTCCTCAGCGGTCATAGCGCCCAGATCAAAGGCCTGCGCCGGAAGCCCGCCCAGCGTTAGCGCTGCTGCGGTTGCAAGCCCTGTGGCCATGCGCGAAAGAGGTTTCATCGTCGTTTCCTTTTTTGGTTTTGTTCATAGGCCAACACCACATCCTGAGCACGGCGCCAGGTGGAAGAACCACGTGGCAGCAGCGCGACAGCGCGTTTGGCGTGGAGGCCTGCATCATCGAGACGCCCGGCAAGAGCATAGCGTTCTGCCGTCACCAGAGCGGCCATACCATTCTGACCGGTCTGAGCATAGGCCTGGGACATATCCCGCAGCACCAGGGCGTTGCGGAAATCCAGACTGCGGGAGCGTTCCATGGTTTTCAGGGCCGCTTTTGGTGCGCCTGCCGCCAGCTGCGCCCGCCCATAGCTGGCCAGAAGTAATGAGTTAGAGGGCACCAGCTGCACGGCCCGGGCAAAACTGGCCTTGGCAGGGTTCCAGCGTCTGTTTTCAAACAGGATCTGGCCTTTGAGCTCGTGGTAGAAGGCATCATTGGGGCGAATGGCCAGGGCGGCATTGATCTTGCGCAGCGCCTTTTGCAAGTCATTGCGCCTGAAATAGGCGATGGCTTCACGCATCAGGCGGATGTCCTTATGGCTCTCTTCCTTGGCGCGGCGCAGGCTCCATTTGGGGGAGCGTTTGAAAGCCGAAAGCTTGCCGCGAATGCGTGCAAACCAATAGTCTGACTCGGGGTTGGTCGCGGTGGTCTGACCGGTGGAGGTAACAAAGGCTTGCGCCGCGCGGATCCTGTCACGGCTCAGGGGGTGCGAGCGCATATAGGGATCCTGATTGGCAGCGCTCAACACCTCTTGACCGGCAAAGATCTGGTGCAGATCCACCAGGCCCTGCGGGTCAATGCCGGCGGCTTTGAGTGAGCGGGCGGCGGTACGGTCGGCGGCTGCTTCCTCGGCGCGGGTATGGGACAGAAACCCCCGCAGCGCCGAGGTCTGTGTCCCGATGGCGATCCCGCCGGCGGCTTCACTCGCACCGGCGGCGGCGGCCAGGGCGGCAAGGGCAAGTCCAAGCCCGGCAGCGGTGCCGGCTGATCGCAGGTTCTGCATCCGTCGCGCCAGATGCCCATTGGTGATATGGGCGGCTTCATGAGCGATCACCGCCTGCAGCATCTCGGGGTTGTCGACCTTTAGGATCAGGCCGTAATTGATGAAAATCGTCTGGCTGTCCAAGACAAACGCGTTGAACTGCGAGTCATTCACCACCAGAACGCGCAGGCGTTTTGCATTCAGCCCGGCGGCCCGTAGAACCGGTGCGGCCAGTCGCGAAAGCCCCTGTTCGATCCCCGCATCTCGCAACAGCGTGATCGACGCCGCCTGTACCGAGTTGGCGGTGTAGATCAATAGGCAAAATACCACGGCCGGGATTGACGCCAGCCGAGAGAAACGGTCAAAAGTCATGCGCGCACCATGGGAGATCATCATGCGAAACTCAAGCAGATCAAACGTCGATCCCTTCATTGTGATGGATGTAATGGAGGCCGCCCGCCAGGCCGAAGAGCAGGGGCGCCACATTATCCATATGGAAGTGGGCCAGCCCTCGACCGGAGCACCGATGGCGGCACGGCGTGCCCTGGCCGATGCCTTGGAGAACAACAGCTTGGGATATACGGTTGCGCTCGGGTTGCCTGCGCTGCGGCAACGTATCGCGCAGCTTTACGGGGAGTGGTACAATGTCGACCTGAACCCGGAGCGTGTGGTGGTGACCCCTGGCTCTTCGGGCGCTTTCTTGCTTGGTTTTACCGCGCTGTTTGACAGTGGCGACCGGGTTGGCATCGGTGCGCCGGGCTATCCCTCCTACCGTCAGATCCTCTCGGCTTTGGGGTTGACGCCGGTGGATATTGAAACCGCGCCCGAGAACCGTCTGCAGCCGGTGGCGGCGGATCTGGAGGGGCTGGATCTGGCCGGGCTCATGGTGGCCTCGCCGGGCAACCCGACGGGTACAATGCTGGATCACGCGGCCATGGGGCAACTCATTGAGGCCGCCAGGGCGCAGGATGCCGCCTTTATTTCGGACGAGATTTACCACGGGCTGGAATATGAGGCCAAGGCCGTGACCGCGCTGGAACTCACCAATGACTGCTATGTGATCAACTCCTTCTCCAAGTTCTTTTCCATGACCGGCTGGCGGGTGGGCTGGATGGTGGTGCCCGAAGACCATGTGCGGGTGATCGAACGGTTGGCGCAAAACATGTTTATCTGCGCCCCTCACGCCAGCCAGGTGGCCGCGCTGGCCGCCCTGGATTGCCAGGATGAAATGCGCGAGAACCTCTCTGTCTATGCCCGCAACCGTCAGCTGATGCTGGAGGGGCTGCCTGCTGCTGGGTTTACCAAAATCGCGCCACCAGATGGGGCCTTTTATGTCTATGCCGATGTGTCCGACCTGACTACGGACAGCCGTAGTTTTGCCGCTGAAATCCTTGAAAGAGCTGGGGTGGCGGTGACGCCGGGCCTGGATTTTGATCCCAAGCGCGGGGCGACAACCCTGCGGTTCTCCTATGCGCGTGGCACGGCGGACATCCAAGAAGGCCTGGCGCGGCTAAAGCAATTTATGGCCGCGCGCGGCTGAAAGCCGCGCAGAGAGGCGGCGACGGGGGGGCGGCCAGTTTGATCTGTGCTGCGCGATCGGTACAGTGGCGTTGAAGCCAAAGACAAAGAGCAGGGGCAGGTGATGGGCAGAGGGAAGGCGGCAATAGCGGCCCTATGGCTGGGGGGGCTTTGCCTTTTTGGTTCAGTGGCTGCGGCGCAGGAGTTCAGTGGCCTGGCGCGGATCTTGGGCGAGATATCCCGCATCAGCGATGCCGGGGGTGGGGCCAAGATCCAACTGGGGCTCAGCCAGGGTGTGCCCTATCGGCTGTTCACATTGGATAAGCCGCCACGTTTGGTGGTTGATTTTCAGGAAGTGGACTGGAGTGGGCTGGACCCGGAGGCGTTTTTGAACGGCGAAACCGTGAGCTCAGTGCAATTTGGCACCTATGTGCCGGGCTGGTCGCGCATGGTGCTGGCGCTCTCCGGCCCCATGGCTGTTGCAGCCGCTGAGCTTGAGATCGACCCCGTCACCGCTGCCGGGGTACTCGAGGTGGCTTTGCAACCCAGTTCGGCTGCGGAATTTGCCAAGGCCTCGGGGGCACCACAGGATGCGCGCTGGGACCTGCCCTCCCCCCAGGCCCTGGAGACTATTCCTCAGCGCGATGAAAACGCGCCGTTGCTGGTGGTTTTGGATCCGGGTCATGGCGGCATTGATCCTGGCGCCAAGGCCGCAGGGGGCATTGTCGAAAAGGATCTGATGCTGCAATTCGCTCTGGAACTGGGCGAGACCCTCGTCCGTTCGGGGCAGTTCGAGGTGCAGGTCACCAGGGATGGGGATTACTTTGTCTCGCTGGAGCGTCGTACCGCGCTGGCGCACCAGGCCGGAGCAGATCTGTTCATTTCCCTTCATGCGGATTCGCTGACGCAGGGCCACGCCCATGGCACCACCGTCTATACCCTGTCGCAAGAGGCCTCTGACGTGGCTTCGGCCAGCCTGGCAGAACGCCACGACCGGGCAGACCTGCTGTCGGGAACGGATCTGAGCCACACCGATGATCTGGTGGCCGGGGTGATGCTGGATTTGGCACGTCAGGAAACGCAGCCCCGCAGCGAAGCCCTGGCACGGGCGCTTGTATCAGGGCTCAAGGCCCAGGCTGGGCCGGTCAATCGAAAACCGCTGCGCTCTGCCGGGTTTTCGGTCTTGAAATCTGCCGATATCCCCTCGGTTCTGGTGGAGATCGGCTTTATGTCCAGCGCGCGCGATCTGGCCAATCTGCAGAATCCGGAGTGGCGTCGGCAAACGGCAACTGCGATGCTGAAGGGCCTGATTGACTGGCGCATTCAGGATGAGGCGCAGCGCGCGCTGGTCCGGCAATAGGTGCGCCTGGAATTAGCGCCGGAATGCAGGGGCTGCCGAGGGCCCTTTTACTAGGGCCGCTCTGCCTGCTTTGCCTAAGGCAAGCCAAAGCAGACCGCATTGATGGGGGCATTGACTGGCGTTTTTCCCCCCTCGGCGGCACCTTTCCGCTGTTTCCGCTTTTGACCCCGCGCCTTCGCCCTCCTATATAGGCGACACCCCGCGAGAAAGGCTCCTATCTGTGCTCAGGTTTATTCTATCCTTCTTTGGTTCCATCTTCAGCACCATTACGCTTGGCATTGCCATGGTGGCCCTGACGCTTGGGGCGATTTTCTGGATCTATGGACGTGATCTTCCGAGCCACGAATCCCTGTCGCAGTATCAGCCGCCGACCATCAGCCGGATCTACTCCGGTGAGGGACGGATGATTGACGAATTCGCCCGGGAGCGGCGCCTGTTCACCCCGTCCGAGGATATTCCGGACATGGTGAAACAGGCCTTTATCTCGGCGGAGGATAAGAACTTCTATTCACACAAGGGCTATGATGCCCGTGGTATTGCCGCTGCCGCTGTCGAAGCCGTGCGTTCGCGCGGCGATAACGTGCGGGGGGCCTCGACGATCACCCAGCAGGTGATGAAAAACTTCCTGCTGTCCGGCGATCGCAAGGCTGCGCGTAAAATCAAGGAAATCATCCTCGCCACCCGGTTGGAGGAAACCCTGAGCAAGGATCAGATCCTTGAGCTCTATCTCAATGAAATTTTCCTCGGTCAAAACTCTTACGGGGTGACGGCTGCGGCGCAGAGCTATTTCAACAAGACCCTGGGTGAGCTGGCCCCACATGAGGCGGCGACCCTGGCCTCGATGCCCAAGGCGCCGGGCAAATTCCATCCGGTACGCGGCAAGGAGCGGCTGACCGAGCGGCGCGACTACGTGCTGCGCGAGATGTTTGAAAACGGCTATATCTCGGAAGCGGTCTATAAGGTGGAGATCCAGCAGCCGTTGCGGTCGGTTCAAAATGGCGACTTCCCCAGTTTCCGCACCACCTTGCCGCCGCGCGACTACTTCTCGGATGAAATCCGCCGCCAGCTCTCTGAAGACTTTGGCGAGGGTGAGTTCTTTACCGGCGGTCTGTCAGTGCGCGCCACCATTGACGCAGAGATGCAGACCGAGGCCGCGGATGCGCTGCGCACGGGTTTGCAGAAATACGACCGCTCTCGCGGGGTCTGGATTGGCACTGGCGTCGCTCTGGAAGAGACGGCGCTGGCGGATGAGACCAGCTGGCGCGACGCCCTGGCGGAGGCCGAAGTGCCCCGCGATATTACCCTTGGGGGGAAGTGGTATCCTGCCGTTGCGCTGGAGGTTGGCGATAGGGCTCTGGTGGTTGGCGTCGAAGGTCAAACCGGCACCGGAGAGGTGCCGCGCGACGACATCAAGTGGATGAAGGGCAGTTTCAAGGACAATATCACCCTGGGTGATGTGGTGCTGGTGCGCGCAGTGACGGCGGATGATGGCAGTATCCGGCACTGGTCTTTGCGCCAGGTTCCCGAGGTGCAGGGCGGCTTTGTTGCGATGGATGTGAACACTGGCCGGGTTCTGGCTATGCAGGGCGGGTTCTCCTATCAGCATTCGGTGTTCAACCGCGCAACCCAGGCGCAACGCCAGCCGGGCTCCAGTTTTAAGCCCTTTGTCTATGCGGCGGCGCTCGACAGTGGCTATAGCCCTGCGACCATCGTCATTGACGCCCCGATCGAAATCAACACCCCCCAGGGGCTGTGGCGGCCCAAGAACTCGTCGAATAAATTTTACGGGCCAACGCCGCTTCGGACTGGGATTGAACAGTCGCGAAACCTGATGACCATCCGCCTGGCGCAGGAGGTCGGCATGCCTGTGGTTGCAGGCTACGCCGAACGTTTTGGCGTCTACAACAACATGGGGGCCTTCCTGGCCAACTCCTTGGGCGCCGAAGAGACCACGCTTTACAAGATGGTGGCAGCCTATGCGATGTTCGCCAATGGCGGTGAGCGGGTGCAGCCCACTCTGGTTGACCGGGTGCAGGACCGGTATGGCCGCACCATCTACCGTCATGACGATCGCGACTGTGTGGATTGCTCTGCGCCAGGATTGCCGACAGGACAATCACCGCGAATTGAGACCAATCGGGAACAGGTGATGGATCCGATCACCGCCTATCAGCTCAGCTCGATGATGAAGGGCGTTGTGGATCGCGGCACGGCCTCCAGTGTAATCAACCTGCCGGTGCCGACAGCGGGCAAAACCGGGACCACAAACGATTCCCGCGATGTATGGTTTGTTGGTTTTACCTCCAATATTGTTGCTGGCTGCTACATGGGCTTTGACCAACCCCGACCCATGGGGCGGGGTGCCTATGGCGGTACCATGTGTGGTCCAGTCTTCCAGCAGTTCATGAAGGTTGCCACCGAGAAGTTCGGCGGCGGCCCGTTTGAAGTGCCCGAGGGCGGTCATTTCATCAAGATCGACCGCTATACCGGCGCCCGCCTGCCCGATAGTGCGTCCGGGGCCTATGTGGTAGCCGAATATTTCCGCGATGGGGCTGAGCCCATCTTTGGTCTGGCGTTTGACGGTGGCTTTGCCATGGGGTCCGATCTGCCGCTGCTGGAAGAGGTGCGGCAATCCGGGCGTCAGGTCACAACCTCGAGCGGGGGCACGGCCGTACTGGGGCCCAAGGCGACCTTTGGAACGATCACCTCCGGCGGCCAATATTAGGGCTAGCGAGCTGCCTAGCCGATCAAGGCGTTTTGATTTTGATTGCCCCGGGCTGACAGGCACCGGGGTAAGGAGCGGGCGCGATTTCAGGCCATCAGAGCCAAGGTTTCGCGCCCTGTCAGGCAATAGCGCGCGGTGGAGCCAAAACTTTCGGGGTGGCCGCGCAATTCCGGCATGCAATCAAACAGGCTGAACAGGGCCGCGGGGCCTAGAGCCTCAAGCGCCTGATCGCCGGGGAAAAAGCTCTCGGTGGGGCAATCTTCGGCATAGATAATCTCGTGCTGGTCCAGCAACAGGTGGACATAGGTGACGCTGCCGCCGGGCTGACGGCGAATGCTGTGGTCGTTGATCAGGTGATGAGCCGGGGCCAGAACCTCGCTGGTGTCAAACAACAGGCGGGTGGCCGGGGCGGACAGCAGCATGCGATGCTGAGGCGATACCAATAGATCGCGGCTGCAGCCAAAGGTGCCGGCAGCTATGCGGATCGGAGCCCAGTCTCCCATGGCTGGAACTGTGGTCTTGCCGACCCAGCGCACGGGTTGAAAGCCATTGTCGCGGGTCAGAACCAGATCGCCTTGAAGCAGTTCTTCAACAGGGACAGAGCCAGAAATCGTTGAAATTTGGGTGCCTGCCGCGAAACAGATGATGCTTTCGATGTTCTTGAATTCGACCTGCGAACCATCTGTTAGAGTCGCGGTGCCGCTCTTGGTGCCGTCATCCGAGACCGAGGTGATCGACAGGCTGCCAGGGGCCAGTAGCCCGTTGAAATCCAGCGTATCCCAGTCCTCGCCTCCTTCGCTGCCATCAATCGAGATGGTCGCGCTCCCGGCTTCGCCTTTATCCGTGATATAGAACATGTCCTGGTCATCACCACCGGTGGCGCTGTCGCCCTCAGAAACCCTGATCCTGTCCTGACCAGCCCCGCCAACCATGGTGTCAGCTCCGGCGTCGCCATCCATGATGTCGTGGCCCGATCCCCCGATCAGGAGGTCGTCCCCGGCATAGCCGCTCACATCGATGCTACCGGTTGCAGCGCTCCCATCTAGGACGTCATCCTGGTCGCTCAAGCCATATTTTTCGATTTCGGAAAAGGAGCCCCCCCCAGCTGTGTCCCAGTCATAGGATCCGGCATCTGCTGAGGTGAGTTTGACATCGACACCTTCTGTGGTCTCATCATGGAACCGAACAGTGTCTCGGCCAGTCCCGCCGACGATGCTGGTGGTGCCGTCGCTGTAGCCGACATTGATGTTGTCATTTCCGCCTCCGGCCTCGATCGTATCGGAGCCGCCGTCGACGCGGATGGTGTCGTTGCCTTCGCCAAGGTCAAAGTAGCTGGCGCCGCTATCGGCCTGGGCATCCACCGAATCCGCCTGATCGGTGAGGATCATCCGCTCGATCTCGCTAAAGCTCAGGGTATCGGTTCCGTCAGTGGCCTTTCCAGCCTCGTCTCCGCTGTAGGTGACGGTGACGCCATCGCCCAGAGCCGAGAAATCGAGAGTGTCGGAATCTGTGCCGCCTTCACCGCCCGTGACAGTGTCGGTGCCAAAACCGTCTTGTACAACGAAGGTATCCGCATCATCGCCGCCGAGCAGGGAATCATCCCCGATGCCCCCCTCGAGGGTGTCATCTCCCCCCTCGCCAAAGATGGTGTCATCGCCTTCGCCGCCGCGAAGCTGGTCATCATAGGCCGCGGCTTCCACAACCGGCAGGGAGAATTCCACATTTGTGACCATAAAGTCGGAGCCATCGGTCATATCTGTCTGCATCTTTGCCGACAGAACCAGCTGATCAAATTCGCCAACGCCGCTTACCGAGATCGTGGCGGTGCCGCTGCCTTGCCCGTCCTCGGTAAAGTCGCCCTCTGCGACCAGGGAACCCTCGCTATAAACAGCCCAATGCCCCACTTCAGCAAAGGCGCTGGTGTAAAGATGTTGCACCCCAAAGCTGATCTCTTCGACGGGGGCGTCAAGATTGACCAGCAAGGCTTCGGATTCACCTGAGGCCATGTCATAGCCAATCTGAGCAGTCACGCCACTGTCGCTATCACTGACTGCCCCGGCGACGCCAAACGCGCCCCCATAATAGTCTAGGGACCCCGCACCGCCGCCCACAGCCTGGGCCTCCACTGAGTAGCCATTGCCCGTCTCGGTGACGTTTCCGGAGGTAATGCGAACGGTGGTTTCGGTCAGGTTGCTGTCCGAACTGCTGTCGCCATAGATCAGGTCATTGCCGCTGCCACCGTCGATCTTGTCCTCGCCGGAGCCGCCGTAGACGGTGTCGTTGCCGCTGCCCGAACTGACCTTGTCGTCCCCTGCGCCGGCCTGCACGACGTCATCATTGCCGCCAGAGCCAGCCCCATTGCCATTATCGACCTGATCGCCATCTGAATCGACAAAGGATGAATCGATGGCATCGGCGCCGTCGGTGCCGTCAATCGCTCCGTCAAAAAAGGAAAAATCCGGCGTGTCGGTGGCGCTTGCAGAGCCGCTGGTGATGTCCCAGTTATCTGGGACAAAATAGACATTGTCGTCGGTGCCCAGATGATAGCTGCCAGTGTCTGTGATATTGGCATAGGAGGATCCATTTCCTGCATAGACGCCAGACCAATTCCAGGATCCTGTGCCGAGATTGCTATCAGAGGTGAAACTGCTGCCGCTGCCACTGATTGCATCTCCTGAGTCCAGCGACCCGTCTACCAATTTTACTAAGTAACCCTGTGGCATCTTTATATTCCGTCGATTGAACTGCGACGCCCGGTGCAGGCGCTGGATCTGCACAGCCTCATCCCAGAAGGACCAACCCCCTGAGCCGCATGGCTGCGAAAAACCATAATAAAATCGAAAGGTTTCCGGTGCGTTTGGGGGGCCTCTGAAAACTAGTTTCATTTTGATACACGTAAGGGGCGAGCGCCCGGCGGGCTTTGTTGGGGGTTGGCTTGCTCGCAGCCTCCGGGTGGTCTATCACCCTTGCTTGATACGTAAGTTCAAGGAAATGACATGCGCGCTGAAACCCAAAACCACGTGGTCGAGATCGAGAAGTCGCTGGAGCTTCTGGCTCAGCGTCTGAATTGGGAGACCGCTGAATACCGGCTGGAGGAATTCAACGCACGTGTGGAAGATCCCAATCTTTGGGATGACCCGGAAGCGGCGCAGAAACTGATGCGCGAACGCCAGAATCTTGTGGATGCGATTGATGTCTACAAAGGCATCAAACAGGATCTGGCCGACAACATTGAACTCATTGAACTGGGGGAAATGGAAGAGGACCAGGAAGTCATCGACGATGCCGAGGAGGCCCTGAAAGCCCTGAAGGCGAAGGCGGCGGAAAAAGAGCTTGAAGCTCTGCTGGACGGGGAAGCCGACAGCAATGATACCTTCCTCGAGATCAACTCTGGCGCTGGTGGCACCGAGAGCTGCGACTGGGCCTCGATGCTGGCCCGGATGTATGTGCGCTGGGCCGAGAAAAAGGGCTACAAAGTCGAGCTGCAGTCCGAAAGTGCCGGCGAAGAAGCTGGCATCAAATCAGCCGCCTACAAGATCACAGGCCACAATGCCTATGGCTGGCTCAAATCCGAAAGCGGCGTGCACCGTCTGGTGCGGATCTCGCCCTATGACTCAGCGGCCAAACGGCATACTTCGTTCAGCTCGGTCTGGGTGTATCCGGTGGTCGACGACAATATTGATATCGAAGTGAACCCGGCGGATATCCGGATTGATACCTATCGCTCCTCCGGGGCTGGCGGTCAGCACGTGAACACCACGGACTCGGCGGTGCGGATCACCCATATTCCCACCAATATCGTGGTGACCTCTTCGGAAAAATCCCAACACCAAAACCGCGATATCGCCATGAAGGCTCTGAAATCGCGGCTCTATCAACAAGAGCTGGACCGGCGCAATGCGGCCATCAATGAGGCCCATGAAAACAAAGGTGACGCCGGCTGGGGCAACCAGATCCGCTCCTATGTTTTGCAGCCCTACCAGATGGTAAAAGATCTGCGCACCAGCCATGAAACTTCGGATACCAAAGGGGTGCTTGATGGTGATCTGGATGGGTTTATGGCGGCAACTCTGGCGATGAATGTTGCGGGCAAAAGCCGCTCCGAAGCGCAGGGCGAATAAAACAGTCTCTGTGCCACTTCTGTGGTGCACGCAGTTCTGCGGGCGCGGGGAAACCCTGCGCCCGTTTTCTTTTGTGGGTTTGGCCTTAACTGTGCTGATGACGAACCGATGACCTTTGGGGAGGGGTGTTGCCGCGTTTTCCTTGGGAATTAAAAGGTTACACTCGGGTGTATCTTTTCAGTAGGGAATTCCATCGCTAGGCTTGTTTGCAAGAGTTGCAGGAGCATGCCCGAATGTACGACCCCTATGGATCCGCAAGCGACCTGGTAGAGCAATTGCGCAGTGGCGCTCTGAGCGCCGTTTCGGTGATGCAGGCGACGCTGGATCGTGTCGATGCACTTAACCCTGGGCTCAATGCCATTGTTGCGCTGCGCCCCCGCGCGGAGCTGATGGCAGAAGCAGAAGCAGCGGATCGGGCAGAGGACCGGGGCGCGTTGCATGGTCTGCCCATGGCCATCAAGGATCTGGCCAATGTCAAAGGTCTCGCCTCGACTCAGGGGTCGCCGCTGTTGAGCGATTTTGTGCCAGACCAGGACGACTTGTTTGTCGCGCGGCTGCGGGCGGCTGGTGCCATCTTTATCGGTAAGAGCAATACGCCGGAGTTTGGACTGGGCTCGCATACCTTCAACCCGGTCTATGGTGCGACACGCAATCCCTTTGGCCTGGATCGCAGCTGTGGCGGCTCTTCTGGGGGCGCAGGCGTAGCGCTTGCCGCCGGGCTGGTGGCCCTGGCGGACGGCTCTGACATGATGGGGTCTTTGCGCAACCCGGCGGGATGGAACAATGTCTATGGCTTCCGGCCCAGCTGGGGCTTGGTCCCGGCAGAGCCCGCAGGGGATCTGTTCCTGCACCCTTTGTCAACGCTAGGCCCCATGGCGCGCAGCCCCGAGGATCTTGCCCTTTTGCTGGATGTTATGTCTGGCCCGGATCCGCGCCAGCCTTTGGCCCGAGCGCGACAGGAGATGCTGCCATTGTCACAGGCAGCCCCCCTGCGCCTCGGCTGGCTGGGGGATTGGGGCGGGGCCTTTCCAATGGAACCCGGAATACTGGAGAGCTGTGAGGCGGCCCTGTCGCATCTGTCAAACCAGGGGCACAGGATCGAGGCCCTGGCGCCGCCCTTTTCGGCAGAGCAGATCTGGGAGGCCTGGATCACGCTGCGATCCTTTGCGGTTGCTGCCGGTCTGCGCGCCTTTGGCGACCGGCGCGAAGAATTGAAGGATACTGCAATCTGGGAGTTGGACCGGGGGCTGTCGTTTCGGGCCCGCGATATTCAGCGAGCGTCGGATCTGCGCTCAAATTGGCAACGCCGCGCTGCCCAGCTGTTTGCAAGCTATGATGCCCTGGTCCTGCCCGCGGCCCAGTGCTGGCCCTTCCCGCTGGATCAGGACTATCCGCGCGAGATCAATGGCCTGGCAATGGATAGCTATCACCGCTGGATGCAGGTGGTGACACCGGTCAGCCTGCTGGGGCTGCCCGCGCTGGCGGTGCCCACGGGGTTTGGCGCCACGGGGCTGCCCAATGGGATGCAGATCTTTGCGGCGCAGGGGCAGGATCGTACTCTGTTGGCGCTGGGCCAGAGCTATCACCAGACCACCCAATGGCCGCAGAGGCACCCACCGCCCCTGGGGTGAGCGGTGGGGAACATAGAAACACGTGAGATTTTTCTGGGGAGGAGAATTAAGTGAGTGAAAAACCATTTGGTGTGCCAGATCTGCGGCCCATGCGGGGCGAGATATTGATGCAGGCTGTGAAAAGTGGCTGGCAGGACTTTTGCAAAAAGCCGGGCTACGGGCTGTTTTTTGCGGCCTTCTACGTGATGGCCGGTTGGCTGATGTCCTGGATCACCCTCGCCACGGGAACCACCTTTTGGCTGGTCCTTGCGGCCATCGGCTTTCCCTTGATCGGGCCTTTTGCCGCTGTGGGACTATATGAGGTCTCGCATCGTCTGGAGCAGGGCGAAGCCATGAAGTTCGGGGATATTCTGGGGGTGATCTTGCATCAAAGCCGCCGCCAGCTGCCCTCGATCTGCGCCATCATCATTGTGGTGTTCCTGTTCTGGTTCTTCCTGGGCCATATGATCTTTGCCCTGTTTCTGGGGTTGGCGACCATGACCAATATCTCTAGTTCGCTGGAGGTCTTTTTGACCTTCAACGGGGTGTTGATGCTGGCAATTGGGAGCCTGGTCGGCGCTTTGTTTGCGCTGCTGCTCTATATGATCACCGTCATCTCACTGCCGCTGCTGCTGGACCGGGAAGTTGATTTTGTGACAGCGATGATTGCTAGTTTTACCTATGTACAAAAGAACTTCTTGCTGATGGTGTTCTGGGGGCTGGTGATCGCAGTTCTAACCTTTGCGGCCCTGCTGACAGGATTTTTGGGCCTGTTTCTGGTTCTGCCCTTGCTGGGACATGCCTCCTGGCATGTTTATCGCCAGATCGCCCATTGATCCCGCGGAGGGCTGAAAGCGGCGGCCGTAGGCGCTGTGCTCAGCGGAAAGGCTCATCGGGACGCAGCAGGTGGCGGTGATATGGCAACAGATCCTCGGCGGTGGAGAAACCGGCGCTGCGCCCGGCATTCAGTGCCCGGCCCATGTCCTGCCCCAGATGTTCATAGACCATACGGGTGACGCGCTCGCCGCTGCCATCGCGCACGGTGCGTGCCACATAGCCCAGCCAGAAGTTGTTTTCCAGCGACCCCACCCGTGCGAGATAGTTGAAGGAATAGGTCATCGCATGGCGGCGTGAGATGACAAAGGCCACACCGTCTTCATGCGAGGTCAGAACGCCGCGAAACTCGCGGACCTTGGGAGTCTCCGGGAGCCCCTGATAGCGCATCGCTGCGCGGGCCTCGTAGCCTTTGATATAGGTGGCTGTGTTGCCAGAACGGAACACATAGACCAGCCCGATGATGAATTGATCGCTGTTGACAAAGCTGCGCCGTGTGAAGCGATAGAAGCCGGAGGGGAACATGTCTTCGCTGACCTGGCGGATGCCATAGCCGAGAAAATCAGCAAGAAACGGACCGTTCAGGATCTGCCCTTGGTGGGTAATTGTCTCGACGGGTTCCAACAGAATGCGGGCGTCTACTTTGAAAAAGTTGCAGATCCGATCCAAAATGTCCGGTCGTGGAAAGCTTTCGCCGGACATGTAGCGGTTGAACTGGGTTCTATTGATGCCAAGCCGACGCGCCAATTCCGAAACAGAAGGGTATTGTTGTGCCAGGTGACGCAGATTGGTGCCAAACATATTCCGTAATTGTGCCGGCGATCGCCCAAGGCTGCCGTCTGTCTGACCTGATCCGTCCACTGTGTCTGGCATGAGCGACTGAATTTCCTGTTGCTATGGCCGGGCAGAGGTATGATTCCTCAATACCAGACGCTAATGCGCGTCATTCCGCCGCTAATATGTGGCAGAACTGTAATGTTGCAGACACAAATTGCAATGGGTCGACGCATTTTTGACGATGTTGAAATGGCGTCAATTCAACCAAACTTAATCTGTCCAGGATGTGAGGCACGTTATGATTGGAATTGTTCTTTGGAGTGACGCCACAGCCGGAAAAGCAGTGATTTGGTGCGAAGACCAGGGAGATTTGGCCTTCTATTCCCACGTTGGAAGCTTTGAGGATTATGGTATCCGCGTAGGCGATTGGGTGTTGTTTGACGTAAAACTGCAGGGCGATCTACGTTTGGCGCATAGTATTGAGGTTCTTCATGAACCGGGCTGTCCAAATGTGGCAGATGGGCTTTCAGCTTCAAAACCGAAGAGGGGAGGGGCCGTGCCACTGCAGTTGGTTGGGCAAGAGGAAGAGCCCGGCGAGGGGAAGGGAGCAGAGTTTTCTGGCTCTCAGGCTCCTGCAACAACAGCAGCGACCGCTGCTTTGCTGGCTCAAACACATGCTGCTTGTGTAAAAATGCCAAAGGACCTGGCCGACAGCGTCCCCGGACGATCAGTCTTGCCTGCGCCCGCAGGGCAAAATGTCATCGCTTTCCCGATAAAGGGAGATGGAGGCCTGCGACGCGCCTGAGATCTGATCTACTGGCTGATTTTGAGTGTCAGAACGCAACAGTGCATGCAAAAGGCCGATCCTAGGGATCGGCCTTTGATGTTTCGAGTTTGCTTAGATCTTCAAACGCCGCGCAACAGGGCTGCAACACCGGTCCGGGCGACCTCGGCCAGGCCCAGCGGGCGCATCAGATCGGCAAAGGCGTCGATCTTTTCCGGAGCGCCGGTGATTTCAAAGATGAAGCTGTTCAAGGTGCTGTCGACCACATTGGCGCGGAAGATATCGGCCAGGCGCAGGGCTTCCACTCGTTTGTCGCCATCGCCAATCACCTTAAAGATCGCTAGTTCGCGCTCTACAGATGCGCCTTCGACGGTAAGGTCATGCACCTCGTGCACCGACACGATCCGTCCCAGCTGCGCCTTGATCTGCTCGATGACCTGCGGGGTGCCGGTGGTTACCACAGTGATGCGCGACAGGTGCCCGGTGTGATCGACCTCCGCAACGGTCAGGCTTTCGATGTTATAGCCGCGCCCGGCAAACAAGCCGATGACGCGGGCCAGAACGCCGGGTTCGTTTTCGACCAGAACCGCCAGGGTGTGGCGTTCCTGTACGTCCGAAAAATTGGGGCGCAGGTTATAGGCGGAATGGCGGGTGGAGCCTTTTTTGATATGTAGGGCAGACATTTATGTCCCTTTCCTGAATTCGGGGCAGGGCCTATGCGCCCTGCGAAATCTGTGATTGAAAGCGACTTAGACCAAGACCGCGCCGCCGGACTGGATGACGCCCTGGGTGTCGGCCTCGCCCATCAGCATTTCATTGTGCGCCTTGCCCGATGGGATCATCGGGAAGCAGTTTTCATGCTTTTCCACCAGGCAGTCAAAGATCACGGGCCCATCGTAGTTGATCATTTCCATGATCGCATCGTCCAGATCTGCTGGATCCGAGCAGAGAATGCCCTTGGCACCAAAGGCTTCGGCGAGTTTGACAAAGTCGGGCAGCGATTCCGACCAGGAGTGGCTGTAGCGCTCACCGTGCAAGAGTTCTTGCCACTGACGCACCATGCCAAGACGCTCGTTGTTGAGGATGAACTGTTTCACTGGCAGGCGATACTGCGCGGCAGTGCCCATCTCCTGCATGTTCATCAGCCAAGAGGCCTCGCCGGCGACGTTGATCACCAGGCTGTCTGGATGCGCCATCTGCACCCCAATGGAGGCGGGGAAGCCATAGCCCATGGTGCCCAGGCCGCCAGAGGTCATCCAACGGTTGGGATCCTCAAAATTGAGATACTGCGCTGCCCACATCTGGTGTTGTCCCACCTCGGTGGTGATGTAGCGGTCATGGTTCTTGGTCAGCTCTTCCAGGCGCTGCAGCGCATACTGCGGCTTGATGACCTTTTCCGAGCCGGTATAGGCAAGGCAGTTCACCTTGCGCCACTCGGTGATCTGCTCCTGCCATTTGGCAATGGCTTCGCGGTTCACTTTGCGACCGCGCGCCTTCCAGACCTTGAGAATATCCTCAAGCACATGGCCAACATCCCCGACAATTGGGATGTCGATGCGGATCACTTTGTTGATGGAAGAGGGGTCAATATCGATATGGGCCTTTTTCGAGTTCGGACTAAAGGCATCGATACGACCGGTGATACGGTCGTCAAAGCGGGCGCCGACATTGATCATCAGATCGCAGTCGTGCATCGCCAAATTGGCCTCGTAAAGACCATGCATGCCCAGCATGCCCAGCCAATTGTCGCCCGAGGCCGGATAGGCGCCAAGGCCCATCAGGGTAGAGGTGATCGGAATGCCGGTGGCATCCACCAATTCGCGCAGCAGCTGACAGGCGGCTGGGCCTGAGTTGATCACGCCGCCGCCGGTATAGAACACAGGCCGTTCGGCGGCCTCGATGGCGGCAACCAGCTCGGTGATCTCTTCCATGTCGCCTTTGACTGGGGGCTGATAGCGCGAGGCACCAGGCTTGGCAGGCTGATAGGTGCCGGTGGCAAACTGCACATCCTTGGGAATGTCGATCAGCACCGGACCAGGGCGGCCCGAGGTGGCTACGTGAAAACCTTCGTGCAGGGTTTCCGCCAGTTTGTCGGTGTCTTTGACCAACCAGTTGTGTTTGGTGCAGGGGCGGGTGATGCCGACGGTATCGGCCTCCTGAAAGGCGTCGGAGCCGATCATGAAAGTGGGAACCTGGCCCGTAAGAACCACCAGTGGAATGGAATCGAGCAAGGCATCGGTCAGGCCAGTGACCGCATTGGTGGCACCGGGTCCTGATGTCACCAGAACAACACCGGGTTTGCCGGTGGACCGGGCATAGCCTTCGGCGGCGTGGACCGCGCCCTGCTCGTGACGCACCAGAATGTGGCGAATGTCATTTTGCAGGAAAATTTCATCATAGATGGGAAGTACGGCACCCCCAGGGTAGCCAAATACTGTGTCGACGCCCTGTTCTTTCAGGGCTTCAACTACCATCTTTGCGCCGGTCATTTCACGTGTCATCTGCTATTTGCTCCAATTGGCGGCATCGTCCATTACGCATAAAAAAAGCCTCCGCTTGTTCAAGGGGAGGCGCATGGGTTTGATTGTGGTCTACCGTTACCGGCCCATGCGCTTGGTTCCTACAATTACGACTAGGCTGGTCATCGCCAGGCTCTCCTTTACTGCGTTGCAGCGGACATTATGATTGCTGGCGAGGGGCGTCAACAGGGAAAAGGAATGAAAATCGCCCGATTTGGGACATTTTGTTGCGCGTCGGGATCATTTGGCGACCTTTTCGAAAAGTCGAGCTGTGATTTTGGTTTGAAAACTCCCAAAGCCAGCATTGGCCCAGCTGGTATGGGGCTGGTTTGGCAACCTTCCGGCAAGACTGACCCTGACCTTTGCGAGAAAATGTATGTTCATATTCATGTCAGGGGAGAAATCGCCTTGACCCAGTTTGAAGGTACACCGCAGAGTTCTGAAAAGAGGAGAGAGGGATTGACCATGCCTGAGCTGTTCCAAGTGACGCCATTTGTCCTGTGTCTGGACCTGCAAAAGCAGATCGAATTCTACTCCAGGGTCCTGGGGTTTTCCTGCGCCTTTCAGGCCGACAACTATGCCTATCTGAAACAGGGGCCGGTGGCGCTGCGTCTACTGGAATGCCCGGCCCAGCCCGATGGCAAGCCTCTGGGGGCAGAGATGTCCTTTTACATCGACACGGATGATGTGGATCAGCTCTATCAGGATCTTCTGCCAGGGCTTCGGCAATTGGCACCTGATCGTGTGCGAGCGCCTTTTGATCAGCCCTATGGCCAGCGTGAGTTCCATGTCATCGACGAGGATGGCGCCCTGGTGTTTTTTGGCATGGCTTTGCGGACCTCAGGCTAGGGGCCTATAGCCCCCTCCCAACTAGAACTCGTGGCCGGTGCCCTGCAGAACGCCATGTTCCAGGGCATAACGGGTCAGCCCCGCAGTCGAGGAAATCCCCAGCTTGCGCTTGATATTCTTGCGGTGCGTTTCAACCGTGCGCACCGAGATATCCAGTGTCAGGGCAACCTCTTTGTTGGATTTGCCCTGGGCCAGCTCCAGCAAGATGGTCTGTTCGCGCCCGGTCAGCGCCTCGCGTGCCTCTCCCCCCTTGGGTTTGAGCGCGATTTCGGCGCCGGTGCACAGATACCGCTTACCGCTCATCACCGCATCAATGGCCTGTTTGATCTCTTCGGTGGGCACATCTTTGAGGATATAGCCCATGGCCCCGTGGCTGAGCGCGGTCGAGATATATTCTGGACTGTCGTGCATGGTCAGGATGACAACGCGGGTTTCCGGCAGCCGCTCAAGGATCATTTCGGTTGCGCTCAACCCGCCGAGACGGGGCATGTTCAAATCCATAAGGATCACGTCCGGCGCAAGCGTCTGAGCCTGTTCGACCGCTTCAGCCCCATCATTGAGACAGGCAAGCACCTCAATGTCGTCATAGCTCTCCAGGATCGACTGGATGCCCTCGGCGACCATTGGGTGGTCATCAACGATTAGGACGCGAATTGCTGTGCTCATGTCTTCCCCCTCTGTCCCAAGCGACCTGCGCCGCGGTCTGGCTCTCCCTCCGTCAAAACGCAGAGCCTTAAACCGATTTGCTCCGGCTCTCCTCGCCCAGGCTCTCCCCAGGAGCCAGAAGATGGCTGAGAGGGAGGCTGGCTTCGATGACGGTGCCGCTTTGGGTGCCACGTGATGACAGAATGCGTAGGGTACCGTCAAGCTGCTCGATCCGCTCTTGCATGTTGCGCAGGCCAATCCCGGGGCCTGTTCGGTCCTGATCGGGCGGCAAGCCACGGCCATTATCGGTGATCCGCATGGTGACACCCTTGGCATGGCCGCGCAGGTCCATTGTCATTTCACTGGCCTCTGCATGGCGTTCGATATTCATCAGCGCTTCCTGGGCAATTCGGTAGAGCGCGATCTTGGCCTCGGGGTCGAGCCGGTTGCGAAAAACCACGGTGCTGAACTCGGAGTGGATGCCGGTGCGGGTGGCAAAATCATCGGTCAAAACCTTGAGCGCGGGGCCGAGACCCAGATCATCCAGAACCCCGGGCCGCAGGTCGCGGCTGATGCGGCGCACTTCGGTGATGGCGCTGGCCAGGTCATCGATGCCCTTGTCCAGCGGGGGCAGGGCGCGTTCCTGGTCCCCGCGTTTCAGCCGCCTGCTGGCATTGTCTAATGCGTAGCGCACGCCAACCAGGATCTGGCTGATACCATCATGTAATTCCCGCGCTACCCGCCCGCGTTCTTCTTCCTGGGTGTCAAAAACCCTCTGGGTCAACTCCTTGAGCTTGGCATCCGCCAGACGTCTTTCCCGGATGTTGAGCACCATTCCGGAGGCAAAGACAACGATCAGCGCCGCCAAGGTAATGACCCCAATGTAGAGAAAGGTCCGTTGCACGCGGGCTTCGACTTCGGCGCGCGCTGCCGCGACCGAGGAGAGAACATCGTCGATAAAGACGCCGGTACCCACGGCCCATTGCCAATCCTGTAGGCCGACCACATAGGCCACCATCTGGGCCTCTTCGCCGGTTGACGGTTTCTGCCACATGAAAGTGTGCCAGCCGGCGCCCTGGCGCGCCAAACGAATGAACTCATCCACCACTGGGGTTCCCTGGCTGTCCTTTAGTCCGGTCCAGTTGCGGGTGATGAAGTCGGTCTGGCGCGGGCTGACCAGATTGGTGCCATCGTAGTCATAGACAAAGAAGAACCCATCGGTGCCATAGATCATCGAAGACAGGATCTGGCTGACCTGTTCCTTAGCCTGCTGGTCATCCGGGGCTGCGCGCCCATAGATAAAGGAAAACCCGTTGCGGGCCTGGGTCACATAGTTGCGCAGCTCGGCCTTTTTGGCCGCCAGCAGCTGCTCCTTGAGCGCCTGGATTTCGCGCTCTGCTGAAGCCCGAGACTGAAAGGCCACCAGAATCGCAATGGCGGCCACTGCAACAACAAGCGGCAGAGTCGCCAGAATAGAAAGCTTCTGTGCGTAGTTCGGACGAAAAAGAGAGCGAAAAGCGGCCATGTGCCGAATCGTTACGCAATCCTGCAACCGAATCAAAGGTTGGAAACCGATTTTTCCGGTCTTGAGGCTCAAGATTCGCAACGGAGCTGGGAAAATGACGTAACATCTCAAGGGTTTTCCCGGTTTTTCGCGGTGCCTACGCAGTAGTAGGTATTCACATGCCCTGCCGCGCCGCTAGGCTGGCGCCACTCGAAAAGATCCGTCCGGCCAAAGCTGGACATAGGGACTACTTATGGGAGGAGCACTATTATGGATCGTCGTTCTTTTTTGAAAACATCTGCGCTGGGCGGGACCGCCGCAGCCGCAACCACTCTGGCCGCACCGGCCTATGCAACCGGTAAGCGCACCCTGACCATGGTTACCACTTGGGGCCGTGGTCTGGCGGGCGTTTTTGACGCCGCTCAGCGTGTTGCTGACAGCATCTCGACCATGTCCGACGGTCAGCTGACCGTTGACATCAAGGCGGCCGGTGAACTGGTTGGCGCCTTTGAAGTGTTTGACGCGGTATCTTCCGGTCAGGCCGACATGTACCACGGTGCCGACTACTACTTTGTTGGTCAGCACCCAGGCTATGCCTTCTTCACCGCCGTGCCTTTCGGCATGACCGCGACTGAGATGTCCAACTGGTACTATCAGGACGGCGGCATGGAGCTGCACGACGAGCTGGGTCAGATCTTTGGTCTGAAATCCTTCCTCGGCGGCAACACCGGCGCCCAGGCTGGCGGCTGGTACTCGAAAGAGATCAACAGCCCCGAAGACTTCAACGGTCTGAAGTTCCGTATGCCTGGTCTTGGCGGTAAAGCTCTGGGTAAACTGGGCGCTTCCGTTCAGAACATCCCAGGTTCCGAAGTGTATCAGGCGCTGTCTTCCGGTGCCATCGACGGCACCGAGTGGATCGGCCCATGGGCGGATGAAAAAGCCGGTTTCCAGGAAATCACCAAGACCTATTACACCGCTGGCTTCCACGAGCCAGGCGCGGCCCTGTCGGTTGCCACCAACCGCGACGTCTTTGACAGCCTGACCCCTGGCCAGCAGAAGATGATCGAAATCGCCTCTGGTGAATGCCACCAGTGGAACCTGTCTCAGTTCCTGGCCAACAACGGTGCAGCTCTGCAGCGTCTGCAGGCTGGCGGCGTTAAAGTGATGGAATTCCCTGACGCGGTTTGGGATGCATTCGGCGCGGCTTCGAAAGAAGTTATGGACGAAAACATGGGCGACGAGCTGTTCAAGAAGATCTACGACAGCGCGCAGAAGTCCATGACAGCCTCTTCGCTGTGGAACAACCTGTCCTCCGGTGTCTACACCGCACAGCGCGACCGCGTTCTGGGTTAACCCAACCTGACACATCTTTTGGATCCCCCGCCGGGTGCGGGGGGTCCCTTTTTCATTTTGCCGCAGGCCAGAAGGCAGTGGCCGCCCGCGCAAGTCGCGCCCTGGGCGGAGCCGCATTTCCACCTCGCCGCATGCAATAATCCGAGGGAACAATGCAGGACGATACAGGCATTTCCTTTTTCGGCGCCCTGTTCAACGGTCTGATCTGGCTGGTTCAGAACATCGCTGGCGCCTTTTACAATTTCGGCTACGCCGTAACTCACCCGCAGCTTTGGCTTGATTGGTCTGACAAGACTTCGATCATGCGCTTTGTCTACTATGGCGGCTCGGTGGAGTTCTTTTTTGTGGTCTTCACGCTGTTTCTGATCCTGACCGCGATTGGCATCTACAAGCGCCAGTTCATGTGGGGCATGGTGCGTGGCCTCGAGGGCTTTGCCAATGGCATCGGGCGCTTCTTTGCCTGGGCCGGTCTGATCATGGTGATCCAGCAGATCATCATTGTTTTCATGCAACGGATCTTTGCCCGGCCGGATATGAGCTTTGGGCTTGGCATCGCTTTGGAAAAAGACATCAGTTGGTTTGCCGAAGAGTTGAAGCTTTACAATGCTTTGGTTGTTTGCATGTGCGTCACCTACACCTTTGTGCAGGGCGGGCATGTGCGGGTTGACCTGATTTATTCCGGCATCAGCTTCCGCGCCAAACGCGTCGTCGACATGGTTGGTTCGATCATCTTCATGATGCCTGCTGCCGTGCTGACCTGGATGTATGGCTGGTTCTTCCTGTGGCGTCACCTGATCGTGCCAAAGCCCTCGGCTTCTGACCAACTGGACCGCCTGATCATGAAGGCCCGTGCGCTGCGCTGGAACGTCGAGACGATCGGTTTCAGTCCCAATGGCTTTAACGGCTACTTCCTCTTCAAGATCTTGCTGGTGACCTTTGCCGGGATCGTCTTTATCCACGCGGCTGCCTTCTTCTATCGCTCCTTGCTGGAGTTCATCGAAGGACAGGGCAGCGAAAATAAGTACCTCGACAAGGATAGCCTTGGTGAGGGCGAAGAAGCCTATGAAGGCGCTCATTAACCTAAGGGACAGCTGATATGCTTTTCGGTCTTGATGGCGTCGAACTCGGCCTGCTCATCGTATTCCTATGCCTTTTTGGAGGCATCCTTTCCGGTTTCCCGGTGGCCTTTGCCATCGGTGGTGCCGGCATCATCTCCTTCGGGATCATCGCAGCGCTGGACAGTGCTGGTCTGCTGATCCACCAAGCCATTGATACATCTTCTGATGTCTATCGAGAGCTGGTGAACAGCGGGGTGAAACCCGATGTGATTTCCGTGTTCCGATACCCGGAACTCCCCCGCATCGCCGAGCCTGTCTTTGTACAGGGCTGGGAAACCGCAATGGATCGCAATATCTCCTTTATTGTGAACCGGATGAACGAACGTGTTCTGGCGGGTGCATCTATTGAAACCCTGCTGGCGGTTTTGATGTTTGTTCTGATGGGCATCACCCTGGAACGCTCCAAGATCGCCAATGACCTTCTGACAACAATGGCGCGCGTCTTTGGCCCGCTGCCGGGTGGTCTTGCGGTGTCCATTGTTGTGGTTGGTGCCTTCCTGGCGGCCTCCACCGGGATTGTTGGTGCAACTGTGGTAACAATGGGTCTGCTGGCTCTGCCGACCATGCTGCGCAACAACTATTCACCTGAGCTGGCAACGGGTGTGATCGCCGCCTCTGGTACCCTGGGGCAGATCATTCCACCGTCGATCGTGATCGTTTTGTTGGGGACGCTGGCGGGGGATCTCTATTCCACCGCGCAGGAAAGCCGGGCTCAGGATGCGGGTTGCTCTGACGCTTTGACCTATCTGGGTGAGCCGGCGGTTGTCTCTGTGGGCACCCTGTTCCAGGCGGCGCTGCTGCCGGGGATCATGTTGGCACTTCTATATGCGCTATATGCCTTTGGCTATGCGATGCTGAACCCGGAGAAGGCACCTGCCGTGGCGTTGGAAGCCAGCGACAATGAGCCGGTGACTCGGAATGAAGCCCTGCTGTGGTTCCTGGGCGCTCCTGCTGCCTTGATTGGTGGCGCGATGCTGCTGAGCACCTTTGGCGTCATCGGCTCGCAGAACATCACTGTTTCGGCTTTCTCTGACGCGGGTCAAACCGCTTCGCTGCGGACCAATGTTGGGCCTGACTGTCAGGCGGCAATGATCGATCTGCACGGCCAGGAGGCCTGGGACGCTGCGGTTGCTGAGCAGACCGTGATCGATGCGGCTGGTGGTGTTGCGCAGGCAACCAAACTGACTGAGGAAGAGTTCGCCCAGGCGCAGGTCGACAAAGTCGCGGCAGCCGCTCCGATTGGCACTGGCGTGACTATTCTGGTGATCATGCTGGGGCTCATTCTGGCCATTGGTCGGGGGGTGGCTCCGTCACGGGATACAAAACCGTTGATCCTGGGTGCCATCGGCCTGCTGTTGGTTTTGTTGGTCGATGTGTTGGCAATTGCCCCTACAACATCGCCAGGCTTCACCGTTCTGTGGCTGGCGCTGCCTTTCTGGTTGGCGCTCTATGGCACCCGCGAGGCAGCGGCCCGGTGTGCGCGCAATGATCTGATCCGGGTGGTCTTCCCCCCGCTGGTGCTGATCGTTGCGGTGCTGGGATCGATCCTGGGTGGTATCACCAACCCGACGCCGGCTGCGGCGCTTGGCGCAGGTGGTGCGATCATGCTGGCGGCCTACCGCAAGCTGCAGGATCAGGGTAAATCGGGCAAAATCATCATCTGGGCCACACTGGCTGTGATGATCGCGATCCTGATCGGGGTGAACTTTGATCTGCGCATCAACCAGTCCAATGTGAGTGTTGAGAGCTGGATTGCCTTTGGCTTTGCCTATGGCGCTTATCTCTTTGCTCTGTTTGGTCTGCTCTATGGGTGCTGGGTTCTGTACCAAGGAGCGGTTCTGACGCCGATCGTTCGCGAAACGGCCAAGGTGACCTCCATGGTCTTTACCATCCTGATCGGCTCTCAGTTGCTCAATCTGGTGGTGATTTCCTTTGGCGGTGAGCACTATATCCAGCAGTTCCTGAAGAGCTTCGACAATGAGATGACGGTCTTCCTGATTGTTATGCTGGTCCTGTTCTTCCTGGGCTTTGTGCTCGACTTCCTCGAGATCATCTACATCGTGATCCCGATTGTTGGTCCGGTGATCTATGGGGGGTCTTTTGATCCTAAATGGGTGACCATCATGGTTGCGGTGAACCTGCAGACCTCCTTCTTGACGCCGCCCTTTGGCTTTGCGCTGTTCTATCTGCGTGGGGTGGCCCCGAAGGAAGTGACCACTGGCCATATCTATCGCGGGGTTCTTCCCTTCGTGCTGATCCAGGTGGTTGGCTTGGCGATCCTGTGGTTCTTCCCGTCGATCGTGACCATCGTGCCGGCTTTGATCCCGAACTGATCGGGTTGACACGAAATAACAGACTGCAGAGGGGCTCCAGTTTGGGGCCCCTTTTTGCGTGCCGGGTTTTGGGATTGGGGGCGAGGGGATAGGTGACTTTACGTAAATCCCATTTCGTTCTACCTTGGTACGTGTTTTCCGGTGGGGGCTGGGGTGCAAAGAAGGGAGTGGTAATCCATGTCCTTGGTGCGAGATTGGCGTTCGGCCAAAAAACGCTATGACGCTGCTCATACCCGCGCGAAACAACAGATACGTGGGTTGAGCACAAGACTTTCCGCTGTCGAGTATTACCTAAAAGCCCTGCGCGACAACAGGCTGGGCGATGCGGCTCATATGCGCAGGATCGACGCCTATCTGGATGAATTCACGCCCGAGAGCATCGACAGGATCAACACTGAGCTGCTGCGTGAGCTTGATAGTCTGACAGCCGTTGAAGCGCGCCCCCAGGTAGGGATTGAACGGGCGCTTGCGGTTCTGGAGCAGATTTTGGAAGCCGCGGAGGAGCTGATGGCCAAAGGGGATGTGTCGCCGGTGCAATGGGGCCAATACCGGGAGGTCTATGATCGCAGCGCGCATCGGTTGATGGACGCAGGGGATGCCTTTGAGGATTTCATCAACAAGCGGGCCAACTTGGAAGATAAACTGGCGCTGCGGCTGGACCATGCCACCATCCTGAAAAAGATTAATCAGCGCAGTCGGGCGGTGCATGACTACCTCAAGTGCAATGAAATCTCTGGCTGAACCGCAGGTCGCGAAATAGGGGGTGCCGGGCTAGGCGGAGGTGAACTCAAGCAAATCCCAGCGATTGCCAAAGGGATCCTGCCAGACCGCCACAGTCCCATAGGGTTCAGATCTTGGGGCTTCTTCAAAGTGCACGCCCTGGGCCAGCATCCGGGCATGGTCGCGGGCAAAATCATCTGTTGTCAAAAACAAACCAACGCGGCCGCCGAACTGGTTGCCGATTGCAGCGCTTTGTTCCGGGCCGCTGGCCTGGGCCAGGATTAGGCTGCCCTGGGTGGCACCTGGTGGCAGAATGCGTACCCAGCGTTTGTGGCCCTGATCAATATCTTCGGCCAAATGCCAGCCCAGCTGACCACAATAGAACGCGATCGCCGCATCGTAGTCTGGCACCACCAAAGCTACGGCATGCAGCGCTTGTTTCACCTCCGCAGTGGCTTTCATCGGCGGCGGTGAACGGGCTGTTCCGGCAGGTGGATATTGGCGACCTGTTCCGCAATGGGGTCTGTTGACAGAGGATGGCTGCTCTCGGCAAATTCAGCGGGATCGCGCATCTTCTTCCAATCTCCCTGGTGATAGACTTCCAAGCCTGAGAACTTCTCTTTGTAGCTCATCTTGCCACTGCCAGGCACCCAATACCCTAGATAGACATAGGGTAGCCCGGCCTCTAGCGCGATCGTGATGTGATCCAGGATCATATATGTGCCGATGGAATTCTGTGGCTGATCCGGGTCATAAAAGGAATAGACCATGCTCAGCCCATCCTCGAGCACATCTGTCAGCGAGACAGCAACAAGGCCGCTGAATTGCGGCTCGGTATATTCGATCACCCGGCTGCGAATTGGGGTTTCTTCGATCATTGCCGCATATTCAAAAACATCCATATCGGCCATGCCGCCGTCAGAGTGGCGGCTGTCCAGATAGCGTCGGAACAGCGCATATTGATCTTCGGTTGCCCAGGGCGAGGTGGCGCGCCGCAGCAATCCGGCATTGCGCTTTAGAACACGCTTTTGGCTGCGGGTCTTGGCAAAGGCTTTGACATCAATGCGGGCGGACATGCAGGCTGAACAATCCGAACAGGAGGGGCGATACAGAACATTCTGCGACCGCCGAAACCCCTGATGCGAGAGGCTATTGTTCAACTGATCTGCTCCGTCACCCTGCAGCGAGGTGAACAGCTTCCGCTCCATCCGGCCTTCCAGATAGGGGCAGGGCTGAGGCGCCGTGACGTAGAATTGCGGAGCAATAGGAAGTGTATGACGCATCTGGGGTCAGTCTAATCTGGAGCCGGACAGGAAAACGAATATCTTGATCATAAGAGACCACGACAGGATAGCAATGGCGAAGCCACAGGTTATCAATGGCCTGTCCTTCGGCCAAGTCTGCAATAAAACGTGGTTAAAATGCCGGTAGGGGGGAGGTCAGAACAGGGATCAACCTCGCAGGGCCGGACTGCAAGAGATCACCCAGGCGTTTCCTATGGATGCGAGGCGCAGAGGCAGAAAGAGCCGGAGAAAGCCTGGGCCTTCTCCGCTGCGGTGTTTGCCCAATCAGGCCCGACGGTTGAGCATGACAGTCCCTAAGAGGGAATCGCTCAGCCCCTGTCCTTTGCTGCTGGTCAGCATCATGATAATGGACACGATCTGCAGGACCGGAACCGCGATAGACAGGGTGTAACCCGCGGTGTGCCAAAGGGCTTGTTGCCCGTCCAAACGCCGCCCTGACAGGTCGCGCAACTCAATCCCGGCAAAGCGCATGCCTAGGGTGGCTGATCCGCGTGAAAGCGTGGCGACCCGGTAGAAAAAGCCAATGATCAGATAGAGCAGTGGCCAGATGAACAGTCCAACAAATGCGGTCAAGAAGACCGCAAGAATGCACAGCATAACAATCAAGATACTATCGACAACCCAAGCCACCAGGCGTTTGGGTGCCGTGAGCGCGTAAAACTCGGCCTGGTACTCTGGGTCGGGCAGGGAAGTCATGATGGGTCCTTTTTTATGGCGTCTAACATGGAAGCGGGCTCCCCTGCCTGCTGCAGTCCAGGGGAGCCTAACAGGGTTAGGTCGATTTTAGTGAGACTTTGCAGCGCTGTCTTCGTCGCTGGTCTCTTCTGCAGGCATAGAGCTGCGTTCATCCATAAATTGATCAAACTCGGCCTTGTCCTTGGCCTCGCGCAGGCGCTGCATGAAGCTTTCAAACTCGCCCTGCTCCTGTTCAAGCCGACGCAGAGTGTCCTCTTTGTAGGCGTCAAAGGCAGAGTTGCCCGAAGGTTTCATCGCCGCCATGCCATGTTTGGCCCAGGGCTTACGGTTGTGGCTGCGGCAGGATTTGTTGAACATACGTTTGCTCCAGATCATGTAAAAGAGAAGGGCGAGGCCGATGGGCCAGAAGAAGACAAAGCCAAGGACCATTGCGGCGATCCAGGCGCCTTTGCCTTTTTGGTCCAGCCAGGCTTCGCTGCGAGAAAACCAACCCTGTTCACTGTGGGCTGGGGTCGGGGAGGTCATAGCTGTCATGTTTCATCTCCAGGGTTGCAGTCTTGCGATTTGGTAGTTGTGAGGGTGTGATGTAAATCCCGTTCACATTACTGCATATTGGCCTCGGGAGAGGGGGCTTCAAGCCTTTATGTAAATCTTTTTCACATTATTTCGTAACGCATTGATTATGTGTTTAAAAGATGGATGCTCGCCTGTGTAGCGGGACACTTCGCGTTGCAGTGTAGCGGGACACTTCGCGTTGCAGTAAGGGACACTTCCCATTGCAGCAGAAAATTTCGGGTTTCAGTTGTTGCTCGGAGTATCTGAGAATGAATGCCATGTTTGTCTAGGTAAGAATTTCTTCGCCCTCACTTGCATCAGGGAAGTTCCAATTGAACCCCAAGAACCAGACCATTCTCGCTTTTTCCAAAGTGCTGATACCTTCAGCGAGCTTGATGAGAGATTTTTTAATGTCTCTTGCCCATGTGAGGTCTTTTTGGCGCATTGTGCTGCGAATTAGGTTTGCGATGGCGAGCAACTGTTTCCCGACTGCATCGAACTGGCCAGCTCTAACATGAGAAAAAACCGCACCAGCAAACTCCTCGGTACCAATGTCTTGAAGGATGTCTATGTTTTGGTAGCCGAAAAAGGCACTGTTCCAGCGAAACTCATTTCCGAACGCCGTCAAGTCCTCTCGCAACAGCTCCAGCAACCGGTTACATTCATTCGGCCGATTGACCTCAAATGCAGCCAATTGGGCTTCTTTCATGGCTTTAATGATCTGTGTAGTGCATTCATTCAACTCGTATGAAAATCCTCCAAATGAAAAGTTACTTCCGCGGATATTCCAGCCAAATTCGCTACCGTAGTTAGCAATGGGGATTTCCCTGTCTTCGCGAGGCTGGAAATCCTGTCAACAATCTTATCCTGCAGCTTACTTTCGTTGCTGCTTTCATTGTTTTCAATCGTTACAATGTCATTGGCGATATGAAGATAAGGACCTGCTTGTATCACGTCGCTCTCAAACAAGTAACTGAGCGCTTCTGTATAGGTCTCCTCGAGTTCAGCAGTGGGCATTTTTCGCCACTCGACAAAGCGTCGCCATAGAGGAACTTCTAGTTCACCAGTGAATTGTCCTGTGCTTCGCAGTATTTGGTTTACCTTTTTTGGTGTCTCATAGCCTATACCTATTAGTGATAGCCCAAGGCCCACAGGGATAATACTTGAGCTTTCGCCCGCGAAAATTTCGGCATGACTGTGTCGGTCAATACAGACTCTGAGAGGATGAGGTTTCTCACCTTCTTTAGGAGCAAGAGTGTTTTCGTAGTTATCTCTTTCGGACAAATGTTTAGCACTGATTTCGCCAACAGATAAGGCCATGGAGAGAGCGAAAAATGTTTGTACAAAACGGGCCATTGCTCCAGTTGACGCAAGTAAGTCTTCCTCCAAAACATCTATAACCCGTCCACAATCATGCAGGCATTGCCTTAGTACTCTCAAGTTACTGTGTCCGGCTTCTGAGAAAACGCTGACAACTAGGTCTTTATTGGTTTCGAACCACCTTCGCCCTTGGCCTTCAGGCATCGTTTCAATGAAGTCTGAAAGTGCACCGTCTGCATT
>NZ_LIKT01000002.1 GCF_001294455.1 Phaeobacter sp. 11ANDIMAR09 | reverse complement strand
GGCACCCAGGAACCGCAACAGCGCGGGGTTTTTGAGTTTTGACAACATAAGGGGTCATTCCTTTTGCAAGAATGACCCCTTTTTGGAACGTCCCAGTTTCTGATAGCAGTTTGATATTTAGGTCGTTTCTGATGAAAACACGTCTTACTTGGTCGCCTACCAATCCATTCAATTTGCCTGAACTACTGAACTACTTGTTTTTCTTGTTTCGTACGGAAATCGGCCTTCATCAGCCGGAAACCCGCAGGAAGAACCGGAAACTCGGTCTAAGGTCATTTCCAAGGCGCAATAGCATTTGTTGTCCTCAACGCATTGATACGGTGCACCGATGCGTTGCGCACGGTAGCCTGCGAGCCGTAGGGATCTGCGCAATGGTGGAGGCGAAAGGGAAAGCAAGGCACGGGCACCATTCTGCTTGCCTATCCCGACCAAGCCTCCCACAAGTAATTTGAATGAGGTCAGCCTGTCTGCACCCGGCAATATGGGATTTGTGACCAAACGAGAGCATTCCCATGTGTTGGAAAAATCATAGCCTTTGGGGAAAATTCCAGGCGCGACGGTCGGAACGCGGCCAGCCTCGGCATCCACCAGCAAATTGTGCCAACCGTACCAAGCTGGATCTGAGGGGATTAGGCGAGCGGCGGCGATAAGCTTGTTGCCATCAACAACAAATGAATAGTGGGTGTTCGGGTTGTCGTACTGGTCAATCTCTAGGCTATCATTGTGCCACAACTGCCAGCTCAGCCCGTCCACAAACTGTTCTTTTCGAAATTCAGCATAGTTGTGAAACCACTTCCAGAAATCAGTAGTTTCCGCGTATTTGTAGGTAACAGATTTCAGCATTTTTCCACCTCGTGCAAATCTACATGCTCAAGGTATGCAGGAAATTCAATTTATAGGTGAATCATGCGGCCTCTAGATCACGCTAAATGAGGCCTTCCCGCAAGCACGTGGCTACTAAATGGGCGGGAGTTTTTGTTCCAGTTTTGGCATAGGCTGAATTTCTGCGTGTTCTTACGGTTTCAATTTTCACCCCAAGCGTTGCCGCGATCTCTTGATCACGCAAGCCATCGGCCAGCAGATTGATGACCTCTGTCATTTTGGGATTGAGCTTGGCAGCCTCATATCTCGCGTGTAGGCGGTGAAGCGTTCCCAGGGCCAAAACTAGACGGGGAAGCAATGATTTTGGCCAAACTGGTCCGGCCCCAGAAGCCAGAGACCTACGCCCATTGATCGAAACGCTAAGGGTGTTTCCTTCACCCAGGCCAAATTTGGGGCTTTCCATCATAACCCGGTTGTCGGGATAGTCCGCCGCCAACTGAGACCAAGCAATATGACCGATTTCACTTTGAGCAAATGTGATGGTTGGATCTATGTTGATAAAATCGTTCTCCACATAGTGTTCCACCCAAGGTTCCGGGTATTCCATGTGAACCCAGTCAAACTCTTTCGCTCCAAGATTGACCACGATGGCAAAGCCGGTGGGGCTGACACTTCGAAAGGTATCAAGGCACGCGAGTTCCAGAGGGTCATCCACGGTCAAATCTTTCTATTTTTGAAACTTTCCGCGAGGCGTTCTGCTAGGTCCGGCCGGTTCCCACCAACAGAGCGTTGCAGCATATTCAAGGACGTTAATTTGCTATATGAATCGGGATCTACAAAAATTTCTGTGGGATCAATGCCATTGCAGATGCAAATTGCTGCCAAACTACCCAGTGACGGGTTGAAATTTTTTGACCTTTCTGACAGTGCTTTACTTAGATATTGAGGATTTAGTCCAGCCGGAACCGACGCCTCTCCAATAGGAATTCCAGCGGCTTCCAGGCGCGCCCTGATACGCGATTTAACCGCGCTCAGGTACTCATCAATCCGCAATTTTTCCAATTCATCCATGCATACATTTAAAGGGAATTGGAACTATTTGTCCAGTTTTTCCTCTATAAGTGATATTTTTTACTCCGCAAATAATCCGTGAGTTGTGAAGTTCTCATTAGTTATAACTTGTCATATTGAAAAGTAACTCATACAAACAATCTAAGGTAGAGAAATCTCCGAAGGTTCAGTTATGATGAGTCCAAATCTTGAGTGTGTTCAAATTGATTTGGGAGACCGGACTCTCTCTCAGGTTCTAATGGAAGTCGAGCGCCTATATCTCGAAACCGTTTTGACAAAAGCATGTGGTAACAAAACACTAGCAGCCAAATTTGCAGGTGTATCGCTGTCAACATTTCGCGAAAAGCTCTCACGCTTCACCGTAAAAATGGCCATTTCTCTTGAGTAACCTTGCAGAAATAAGAGATGCGATGATCACCATGGCGCTGGTTATTGAGCGAGATGGCCCGGTCTACCTCCCCCTGTTTTTACGACTTGAAGCAGAAGAAAAAGCGCTACTGCGGAATGAAGCTGGAATGGCGCGGGCACTAAAGCTCGCGGAGAAGTTTGGAGAAGCCTCCCACTCAACCAAGGACAGAACATGCAAAAGGCAGTGAAAGAGATAGCAATAGCCGCCAATGAAATAGCAAAAATCGCGAATGTTGGAGGTGCAGAAGTTGCCGGGTTAATCATTTCGGTTCTGGCAGTAAATCCACGCCTGACTGAGGAATTTACCCGCAAAGGTCCATCAGCTCTTTTGACCCACAACCTATGTTGGGAAAATGGCTGTTTAACCTGGTATGGCCCAGACGGCAGGATCAGATCACCTCAACCCCCAGCGCCCCCACGCTAAAGCGCGATCTTCTCCAATGCCAGGCGCCGCCCTTCCAGCGCCCCACCGTCACCATAACGCGGCCGATTGTACTTGTGACCCAGAATATCAGCCCTCACCCGGTCATCCACTTCGGCTGCCAGAAGCGCATTTTCCACATAGTGGCGCAAAGAATAGGCGACGTGCAACGGCGACTCTTTCAGGTGGTTGTTAGAGAGGTACTTATTCACCGCCGCCGACCATGCCCCCGCCTTGTGTCGATAACGGCAGATCCCACCACGGTGGCCGATCCGGCGCGCCGCTTCGAGCGAGACCCCCAGCAGGGGTATTTCGCGACTGGTGTGAGCCACCTTCAATTCCCGGCCATGCGCAGCAACCCGAAAAAATGGAATGTTGTTGCTTGTCTCAAAATCTTCCAGAGGCGCATCGGTGATTTCACTTGGACGCAGCCCTGTATTGATCATCATAAGAAATACGTCACGCGCTTCATCGTTGAGCCGCGAGAAAGCACCTGGAGCCAGAATCTTGTTCGCGATCCAGTCACGCGTGAAAGGCGGCACACTGCGTTCGTCTCGCCCCTCAAGACGGAGCTTGGCAAAGGGATTGGAAATTTCAGTTTCGGTCAGTTCAGCCCAGGTTCCATAAATCTCAGACAGGTGGCCAAAATCCTTATTGGCACTTTCGATCTTCATGCCGCCCTCAACGCGGGCAGACCACCACTTGCGAAACTTGAGCGCATCAGCACGGGTGATTTCGTCAACGGGGACGCCAACTGGCTCCCCCTGCCCGTTCTTGCGTCCGGTCACTTTCAGAAAGTTTCTGACCGCCCGCTCGCGCGGCAGCTTCCAGCGGTGCTTTTGTGCATCGGACTTTTGCAGATGGCGCGTTCTGGTCAGGCTGTAATAGTCTTCCAAAATTTCGCTTAGAGTCGGCAAGGTTTCTGGTGCCGCACCAAGTATAGCCTTGGTGACCGCCGCTGGCTCTGTCAAACTGCGGCCATCAGCTAGAGACAGAACTCGGTTCACCAGGTCCACAATGTCACCCGCGGCCAAATCATCTATGGGCTTGTAAGAAAGCCCCCTGGCCTCGGCCAGTTTCCGGGCGGTCAGGTAATTCTTGCGCGCACTCTCACTGTCTCCAAGCCGCAGGGCTTCCCATTCTGCAAGGCGCGCCGCCTCAACTTGGCTTGCCTTAGACTGAGCCTCCAACTTACTGTCCGTATACAATGCTTGCCGCACCTGGACTACCGGCTTGCCGGTGACCCCCACCACAAGGCCCTGATAGCGCTTTGGGACACGCTTCACCCAGTAATACCGCCCACGGTTTAAGACTATCCCCATGGGACGCACGCGAGGAAAGAGGGCGCCGAGATCAACCCAAAGTACTTTGCCACTAGGTATATTTTGGCAAAGACGACCAGATAAGCAAAGATCAACAGGGCAGTGTCGATAGCAAGGTGAAAGCCCAAGCGCAAAGACTTGCCACGAAACGCGGCTATGACCTCCGTTTTGCCCACTGCTTCCACCTCCTCCGATCACGTGTGCCAGGTACGAAACCGACAAAATGTTGATGGATTTGTTTATGGAAATGTTGATGGATTAGCGAAGCCAAAGCAATGGGCCTGAAAGCTTGAAGCAGTCAAACTACCAATAATAAAAGTCAAAAATTGAAAAGGCCGATGCTTATAGCATCGGCCTTTTCAAATTACTGGCTGGGGCGGTAGGATTCGAACCTACGATCTTCAGTACCAAAAACTGTTGCCTTACCACTTGGCCACGCCCCATCAGTGAGCGGCGTTCTAGAGTGAGTTTCGGGGGGGCGCAAGAGGGATTTTGAAAAAAGCCAAAACTTTTTTCAAGCCTCTCTTCCACCCCTCAGAACCTAAGGCTGCTCAGCCAGGTTCGGAGACATCTGAATCAGGACAGCCCCCGCGCGCTTTCCGGCCTCTACGGCCTCGTGGGCCTGGCAAGCCTCTGAAATATTGTAGACCTTTTGGATATCGAAATGCAGCGCTCCGGCGCGCAATGCGGCGTGTAGTCGAGAAATTGTCGCCATCCGTTCGCCCGTTGTGAGCAGATAGACAAGGATGATTTCCAACCGAACCGCTTTGAAGAGCAGCGGCAAAAACGGCAGATTTGGAGACATCTCTCGTGCCGAGCCATAGGCGGCAATACAGCCGTTTTCCGCAATCACCTGAGCGTCTGTTTCAATGTTGATGCCAAATTCAACCTCGGCAATGAGATCCACTGGATTGCCTTCGTTGGCCTGCAGGATCTGCTCTGCCAGATCCGTCGAATGGTAGTCCAACACCGCATCCGCCCCAGCAGCCAGAACGCGCTCTCCTGCACTAGGGCTGCAGGTCGCAATGACCCGGGCGCCCCCCCATTTAGCCAGCTGTACCGCAAGAATTCCAACCGTGCCGGCGCCGCCCTGAACCAAGACGGTCTTCCCTGTCACCTCGCCCTGGCCAAAGATCGCAAAGCAGGCTGTGAGACCGGGGATCCCCAAGATGGCCCCCACTTCA
This sequence comes from Phaeobacter sp. 11ANDIMAR09, assembly GCF_001294455.1. Classification (GTDB taxonomy): domain Bacteria; phylum Pseudomonadota; class Alphaproteobacteria; order Rhodobacterales; family Rhodobacteraceae; genus Pseudophaeobacter. The sequence continues at coordinate 300,681 of NZ_LIKT01000002.1, read as the reverse complement.
AGGCTCACCCCCTCGGGCAAGGCCACCGCCTGTTCGGAGGGCAAAGTGATCTGTTGCGCAGCTGTTCCACAGGATCGGCGGAACTGGCCATTCCAGATCCAGACGCGCTCCCCGATGCGGCTGGCAGGCACGCCCTCCCCCACGGCTGAAATGACGCCAGACCCGTCACTATGTGGAATGATGTAATCCCAGGGAAAGCCCTCAAGTCCCGGCTGGCCCCGGGTGCGGGTTTTTACGTCCGATGGGTTCACCCCGGTAAAGGCCACATCCACAAGCACCTCCCCCCGGGTGGGTTGGGGTGTTGGCAGATCCTCAAGCTGCAGAACTTCAGAAGCAGCGCCAAAGGCGCGATAGGTTATGGCTTTCATTGTCATGTATTCCCTGTGACGTCTGATTGCTCAGCCAGCCAGTCCTTGCCCGGAACAAGTTGCCAAAAGGCTGTGAGCTTGGACCGTAGAATACAGCGCCTGTTCAGGAAGGACAGGGTTCAGAAAGCCTAGAGTTCGCGAATGCTAAGTCGGGTTTCAATCACGACGCAACGAAACGCCGCCAAGGTCGAGCGCGCCCAAACCCAATCGCCATTCGCGGGTTTACGCCCGCCACGCACTGCGGCAGGGCCATTCTGCAATGCCCCTATCTGCAATGCCCCTTTTGGCCCAGGGTCCTGCAGGCGAGGGCAGCAGCCTCAGGCTGGCACGCCGGCCTGCTTCAGGGCATCGGCCCATTCATGGCCTTCCAGCGAGGCCGCGCCAGGATATTCCCGTTGGTACTGGGTCAAATTGAACTGCGGTGAGGCTGCCAGCAGATTCTGAACCGCTTTGCGGGCCTCGCCTTGGCGCCCAGAGAGCTGGAGGGCAATTACCTTGGTACGCAGACTGCCTGGATAGGCAGAATTGGCCTCCAGAGATCGCTCCGCCAGCTCAATAGCGCGATCATAGTTATGGGCTGACAGGTTGGCGGAGGCCGCAACAGAATCAAAATAGTATTTCTGTGGCCCCAGAGGGGTCAGCCTCCGAGCCGCATCGGTAAGTTGTACCGCTTCGATTGCATGTCCCTGATAGGCCCAGGTTGCACCTTTCAGCAAAACCGCCAAGGCTTCGTTTGGGTTGTCCTTCAAAGCCAGATCATAGGAGCCCTGAGCCAGATCAAAATCAAACAACAGATGGCTGGAGATCGCCCCCTTCAAAGTGTGGGCCAGTGAATAGGAGGGATCCGCCTCAAGCGCGGCTCCGGCATATTGGCTGGCCAGACCCGCATCCATTTGGCGGTCGCTGGCAAAGCCTTTTTGAACCCGCAAAACATGCCAGAATCCCATCCAGGCTAGCACCATCGGGTGCTTTGGATCACGGTCAAGCAGGACCTTCAGAATTTCGCGGGCCCGGCCAAAACGGTCCGGTGTCATCTCCTGCATCATGGAAATCGCAGCCATCAACAACATATGACCTTCGAGACTGGAGAGCGGTTTGAAGGCTGTAACCCGTACCGCCTCTCCCACCAGAGTCTGGCTGATCTGGCGCGTTGCCTCAGTTAGCGCATCACTCTGCCCAGCCATCAAATCGGGCAATGGTCCCTCAAAGTGGCGGGACCAGATCACGTGTTCACGCTCGGCATCATGAAGTTCGATCTCGGTCGACATCAACTGCCCATTGGCCCGCACAGTACCGGAAACAAGGTACTTCACACCGGCAACTTCCGACACTTCGGCAGGACGCACCCGCGCCAGATCAAACTGGCGCGACGCCAAATAAGAGGTGACCGTAAAGGCCTGACTACGCGACAGGCTGCGCGACAACTCTTCCGAAATCAATGAGCCTAGCGGCGAGGTATCTTCTCCCGGAGCCAATTGCACAAAGGGAAGTACCGCAATCAGTGGCAGCAATGTCTCATATCGTGGGCGACGTCCCAGTGCGGTGGGTTGACCATTTTGGGCAAAGCCGCGCCCGACTTCCAGCCGTGTTTGCTGCAGCCAGCGGGCAAAATTTGCCTCATAGGGCAGCTCGAAACCCTCCATAAACTCAGCCCCACTGGCACTGTTCTCAAAAGTAACCCGGCTCAGGTCCAGGGTTACTCGTTCTCGATTTGCGCTGATGACCTGCGAAACATTGGGCCCCAGATGGCGCCGCAGAGTGGATAGGGCAGTTCTAAGACTTGCCTTCGCTTGTTCCGGCTGCGCCAGGCTCCAGAGAGTTTGTTCAAGAAAGGCGCGGGTCCGCACCCCTGAATCCGCCATACATAACAACGCCAAAAGCGCCTGGTGCTTCGCCCCTAAAAGTATGGGCGTTCCATCACCCTGCGAAACATTAAAGGCTCCAAACCGACCAACACACAGCAAAACACTCATAACACACACCTGTAAAAACACAGTACGATTAAATTACAACAACACTTCCCTGAATTGTAAATAAAAAAAGATCATTAAATTTCAGTATATAAAAATATAAATTTAGAGCAGGATAGCTTTATACAACTTTTGAGGTACTATTGTCGTAATAGTGCTGTCATGTTGGTGCCAGTATTTCCGAAGTCTTCCTTGCCTTTCCGCTACCCCTCACCCCGTGGAGCAAAACGATATCCGCTCTTTGCTTTCAAAACTCTGCCAATGCCACCTTTTGGAAAATGGTAGCCGATCACCTGCATCTGGTCATGGGCAAGCATGTCCAGCAATCGCCGACGAGTCTTGGCAGCCGTCTCTGCGTCCTGATCGGTTCCAATATGCCATTCCGGCTCGCTAAAGCTCACATGGTGATTGCCGATGGCATCCCCGAGTATCAAGAGGCTTTGCCCCCCGTCTCGTAGCTCAAAAGACATATGCCCAGGTGTATGGCCATAGCTGGCATGGGCCGCAACGCCGGGCAGGATCTCCTGGCCATCGCCAAAGCGGCTCAGGCGTTCCTCCATCACTTCCAGACGGCGGCGGGCGCCAACCGCCATTGAGGCTCTATCGCCAGATATCGTCGAGGCCGTGTTCGGGTCAAACCAATAGTCCCATTCGACCTGCCCCATCATGTATTCCGCATTTGGAAACAGCGGATCGTCAAAATCATCCAGAACCCCCCAAAGATGGTCCGGGTGACAATGGGTAAAGACCACATGCGTGACCTCCTCCGGCCCCACCCCTGCTGCATCAAGCGCCGTGACCAATTGCCCGGCGGTGCTTTGAAAGCCAGGGCCGGACCCCGTATCAAACAGCACCACCCGATCCGCATGGCGCAGCAGGGTTACATTGATCGGCGGATGTATCGGGCCCTGCGCCACTTTGCTCCTTTGCAGGATGCGATCCACCGCGGCCGGGTCCAACCCGGCAAAGAGCATGGATCGTGGCAGGGTCAAGTGACCATCCGATAGGGTCATGACCTGCAGCTCTCCCAAGGAGATCTGGCTTGAAAGCTCAGTTTTTGCCCAGGCCAGTGTTGGCATTCCAATCCCGGCGGTTAGCCCGACAATAAACTCACGACGATCCATTATTTCCCCCAAACCAATTAGCGCCCCTGAGAGCGCAATATACATTCTCACATGTGAATTTATATAAATGTGGGGGTTTGGCAAGAATGCAAAGGCATCAAGGGATAAAATTGGCATTTGAAAAAAGAAAAGGCCCGGCGCAGCTCCTGTGCACCGGGCCTTTCCTGACTTAGCCTGCCTCTTTGGTTACATGCAGAGGCACTTAAACACGCAGCTTACTGGCGGCTCAGCTCTTTCCACTTACCCGCTTCGACGATCGAAATCACGATGTCATCGGCACCACGGTGATCCGAGGCGGAATAGGAGATCTGAGTGTCGGTCAGCGCATCGAAATACTCGAGCGATTCCATGCCTTTGATAAAGGCTTCCTGGGTCAGCTCCTGACCTGCGGCTTCCAGCGCACGTACAACGGTATCCGCTGCCGAATAGCCCAGCATGGCAAAGCCGCTGGCAGGATGGCCGAACTGAGCTTCATACTCCGCAATGAATTTGGCGGGGACTTCGTCTTCGGCACGCGCCGCAAGATCCACCCAGCCAGCGGCCGCATAGAGCCCCTCGGTCACACCACCGGGAACGGCCGCAACCACATCCAGGAAACCAGCCGAGGTGTTGAGGAATTTGACGTCGGTCCAGCCCAGCTTCTTGGCTGTGCCCACAACGGTGATCCCCTGGCGCACGCCCAGAGCCATGGCCACCACATCACAGCCAGCCGCTTTCAGCTTGGTCAGGGAGCCGACAAAATCCAACTCATCCGGCTTGTGGCTGGTTTCGGCGGCATAGGTCAGCCCCAGTTTGGCGGCTGTTTCTTCAGCGCTTTCTTTGATCTCCTTGCCAAAATCCGACGGAATATACATGGCGCAGACTTCTTTGGCATCGAATTCACCCGCCAGATAGGACACGCCGGCGACAACCTGGTCATAGTAGCTGGAGAAGCCAATAAACTTGTTGTCGACCGGATCCTGCAACATCTGGCGTGCCGCCGACAGGGGGCCAATATTTGGAATACCCTTGGGATCCAGCAACTTGAAACCGGCGATATTCATCGGCGTGCCCAGCGACAGCAACATGCCAAAGACCTTGTCGCGGTTCAAAAGCTTGTTGTAGCCCTGCATCGCCCGGGGGATCTGATAGCCATTGTCCTCGACCACAAAACGGATCTGGCGCCCATGCACCCCGCCCGCCTCATTGGCTTCGGCAAAGCGCATATTGGCACCATTGACGGCCGGAACCCCAACCGCCGCAAAGATACCGCTCAGGTCATTGACAGAGCCAAAGACCACTTCGCTATCGGTCACGCCCTGAGTATCGGCCTGCACGGCAGAGCCCGCTGTGAGCGCCAAGGCTCCGGCCATCAATGTGCCCGCCATCACTTTGGATGTAAGTTTCTTCATTCTCATTTCCTCCCTGGATTGGTTCGCAGCGTGTTCAGATCACGCCGTCAATACATGTCGTCGATTAGTGCCTTATGCTTCTTCTCCACAAAACTGCGCTTCAACTTCATCGTCGCTGTCAGCTCGTCATCCTCGGCAGTCAGCAAGACGTTGATCAGGCGGAAATCCTTGATCTGTTCCACCCGGGCAAAATCCTTGTTCACCGCTTCGACTTCTTCGCTGATCTGCTGGACCACCTCCTCCGCGGCACAGAGCGACGCAAAGTCACTAAAGGGTATCTTCCGGTCCTGTGCGAATTTTTCAACATTTTCCTGATCGATCATGATCAGGCAGGTGAGATATTTGCGCTTATCCCCGATCACCACAGCGTCCGAAATATAGTGGCTGAATTTCAATCGGCTTTCGATTTCCGCCGGCGTAATATTTTTGCCGCCTGCCGTAATGATAATATCCTTGATCCGGCCGGTGATGGTCAGAAAGCCCTCCTCATCCACGCGTCCGACATCACCTGTGCGCAGCCAGCCATCTGCCGTATAGGTTTCAGCTGTTTTTTCATTGTTGCGCCAGTAGCCTTGGAAATTGTTATAGCCAAGCGTCTGGATCTCTCCATCCTCTGCGATGCGCAGCTCTACGCCTGGAACCGGCTTGCCAACCGTCCCGGGCTTGTTCTCTTCCAGCGTATTGATGGTCGAGACACCGGCGTTTTCGGTCATCCCGTAGCCCTCGATCAAGGGCACGCCGATGGACCAGTACCATTTCAGCAATTCGGGCGAGATCGGCGCCGCACCGGTCCCCCCGCGCCGCATCTTGTCCATGCCCAGCATCCGGCGCAGGTTGCGCAGCACTGCAAAATCCCAAAAGGCGTATCTGGCCGCCACATTGGCAGGTGGTTCTTTGTTGACCATCATGTATTCGGCCCGCGCCGCACCGGCCTTGAGCGCCTGATGAAAAGCCCAGCGCCCAATTGGTGTGGCTTCCTGCGCCAAAACCAGCACCCGCGAGTAGATTTTCTCCCAGACGCGCGGCACCGCAAAGAAGGTGGCCGGAGAGATCTCCTGCATGTTGTCAAACACCGTTTCCGGGCTTTCGGCAAAATTCACCGTGCTGCTGGCACCCAGGGGAAAGAACACAGAAACATTGCGCTCCAACACGTGGCACAGCGGCAGAAAACACAGTTGTTCATCATCCGGATTTACCGCCAATGCCCGAGCGCCGGATTCCATCGAAGCCATGATGTTTTCATGGCACAGCATCGCCCCCTTGGGCATGCCTGTGGTGCCGGAGGTGTAGATCAGAATAGCCGTATCTTCGGGCTTGGATTTGACGATCTCAGCCTCAAAGCTGCCGGGGTGTTTTTTGTCCTCGGCGCGGCCCAGGGCATAGAGATCTTCGATGAAGAGACATCTGTCGTTGTCCAGGTCATGGAGCCCGTCGCGATCATAAATGATCACCTTGGACAGGCCAGGAACCTGATCGGCGATCTCCAGATATTTATCCAGCTGCTCGTCGTTTTCCACAAAGAGAAAGCGGCTGTCGCTGTCGTTGATTAGATAGGCCAGCTGCTGCGCCGAGTCCGTTGTGTAGACACCCGAGGCAATGCTGCCAACGCCCTGCACGCCCATATCGGTATAAAGCCATTCGCGGCGGTCTTCGCTGAGGATCGAAATAGCTTGCCCCCGCTCCAGGCCCAGTGATTTCAGCCCCAGGCCTATCCATTTGGCGTGATCCCAGTAGTCATTCCAGGAGTAGCTCTTCCAGATGCCCATATCCTTCTCGCGGTGGGCAGTACGCTCTCCCAGCGCCATGCAACGGGTCTGAAACAGCTTTGGTATGGTATCGCATCCGTCGACCAGAATGGGCCTCTGACCCAGTGTCGCATTGTAGGAGACGCCATTGATTTCAATCTGAGCAGCACCCGTCTGCTGTGTGGCATGCATATTCATCTCATCCCCTCCTAGCGCCATGTCTTCTTGCGTTTCCAGCGCTTCTCGCCGCGCTGACCCTCTTCCTGATGGCCCAGATAGAAGGACTTGATGTCGTCGCTTTCCATCAGACGGTCCGCTGAGCCGTCCATCACGATGCGACCGATCTCCATCACATAGCCCACATCCGCGAGGTCCAGCGCAATCCGGGCGTTTTGCTCAACCAGCATCATGGTCACATGCTCTTCGGCGTTCAGGCGGCGCAGAATGGCAAAGATCTCCTGTACCAAAAGCGGCGAGAGCCCGAGGCTTGGTTCGTCCAGCAGCATGATCTGTGGACGCAGCATCAACCCGCGCCCAATCGCCAGCATCTGCTGCTGCCCGCCAGAGAGTGTACCGGCCTCCTGATTGCGACGTTCCGCCAGAATGGGAAAATAGTCAAAGACCATCTCGCGGTCGCGCTCGATCTCGGCCTTGTCAGAGCGGGTATAGGCGCCCAGGCTGAGGTTCTCATCCACCGTTAGCAACGGAAAGACTTCCCGCCCCTCGGGCACATGCACGATGCCATGATCAACAATACGATGCGGTTCTTGGCCCTGAATAGGCTTGCCATTAAACAGGACTTCACCCTTTTCAGGGTCCATAATGCCCGAAATAGTCTTGAGCAGAGTTGATTTACCCGCACCATTGGCGCCCAGAACAGTGACGATCTGTCCTTTGTCCACTTTAAGTGACACCCCCCGGATCGCCATGATCGGCCCATAAAAGCTTTCGAGGTTTTTGATTTCCAGCAAAGCTTCACCCATTAGACTGCCCCCGCGCCGAGATAGGCCTCGATGACCGCCGGATTGGCCTGCACTTCGGCAGGCGTCCCCTCGGCCAGCTTGGCGCCATCCGCCAGGGCCAACACCCGGTCTGAGACCCCTGAGACCAACCCCATGTCATGTTCCACCATTAAAACAGTGATCCCCATCTGTTTGCGAATGTCGTCAATCCACCAGCGCATGTCCTGGGTCTCTTCCACTGATAGCCCAGATGCAGGCTCATCCAGCAACAAAAGGCGCGGCTTTGAGGCCAGGGCACGGCCCAGCTCCACCACCTTGCGCACCCCGTAGGGCAGACCCGCGATCATCTTGTTGCGGTAGGGCTGCAGATCGAGGAAATCGATCACCTCCTCGACAGCCTCGCGATGACGCTCCTCTTCACGCCGCACGCGCGGTGTAAAGAACATCTCTTCCAACAGCGTGGTTTTGCGATGGCGGTGGCGGCCCACCAAAAGGTTCTGCAAAACCGTCGCGTGTTCAAACAGTTCGATGTTCTGAAAGGTGCGCGCAATGCCAAGATCCGCCACCTGATCGGCATCCCGCTCCAAGAGGTTATTGCCGTCAAAAGTAAAGCTGCCTGCAAAAGGCTCGTAAAAGCGCGAGATCAGATTGAAGGCCGTAGATTTGCCCGCCCCGTTGGGGCCAACGATGGCATAGACTTCGCCCTCCTCAACAGAAAAGCTGAGATCATTGACCGCGACCACACCGCCAAATTTGAGCGTGGCATTGTTGATTTCCAAAAGGCTCATCTCAGGCGCTCCGTCTTCAGGTAGGATTTCTGGCGGCGGAACATGTCCTTGCGCGCGAATGGGAACAGCTCAAACCAAGTGCGGATCTTAAGCCATCGCCCGTATATCCCCATCGGTTCAAACAGGATGAAGAGGATCAGGATCATCCCAAAGACCCCAGTCTCGAGCCCGGGAATAGCGACACCGCTGCCCACGACGTTATCTTTCAGGATCGACAGTGCCTGCGGCAGGAAGGCCACCACAACAGCGCCAAAGAAGGCCCCGTGGATAGACCCCAAGCCACCAATCACGATCATCATCAACAGGGTGATGGAAATCACCAGGCTGAAGGTCTCGTTGTTGAAGGTCCCCGCGTAATATCCCATCAGCGCTCCGGCCCAACCAGTGATCATGCAGGACAGGCCAAAGGCCTTGCCCTTGGTGCGGGCAATATGCACGCCCATGGCGGTGGCGGAGACTTCGCTGTCGCGCACGGCAGCAAAGGCACGGCCCAAAGGCGAGCGCAGCAGGTTGCGGTAGAACAGGGTGCAGATGATGGTGACCACCAGAACCAGGTAATAGAACCGCGAGGGCATCGACCAGCGTTCGATCTCAAAGCCAAAGATGGTGATCATCTCTGGGAATTTCCCCGACACACCGCCGCTCCAATGTTCGGTCAGAACGATGATGTCATCGGCCAGCACCGACAGGGCAATGGTGGCAATGGCCAGATAAATCCCATGCAGGCGCAGCACTGGAACTGCGATTAGCAGACCGACAAAGCCGGTTATGATCCCCGCCAGCGGGAAGGCAATAATAAAGGGCACGCCCTGTTCGATCAGGATGGTATTGGCATAACAACCAATCGCCAAGAAAGCCGCATGTCCCAGGCTGGCCTGGCCGGTCTGCCCGGTCAGCAGCATCAGGCCAAGCCCTGCAATGGCCCAGATCAGAACATTGGTAACTTCGCCCAGGTAGAACTCGCCGATCAGATAGGGCAGCGCAAAGGCCAGGGCCAAAAGCGTGCCGTAAACGGAAAAGGTCCAACGGTCAGGAAACAGCCGAATGTCGTGGTGATAGGATGTCTTGAAATGAATACGCATAGGATCACACCTTCTTCACGCGGACCTGGCTGAACAGACCATGGGGTCTGAAAATCAGCACGGCCAGCAACAGCGCATAGGGCGCGATTTGTGAATAACCTGCAGGAAAGTAGCGTGCGGCAAAGGGTTCGATCACCCCAACGATCAGCCCCCCTGCCAGAGCACCGGGCAGCGACCCAAAGCCGCCAATGACCGCCGCTGCAAAGGCCTTGATCCCCAGCAAGCCCGCGTTTGGGTCGATGGCCCCTTTGGAGGCAAACAGAATGCCCGCAACTGCCGCTGTGGCGCCAGACAGGCCCCAGATCAGCCCCTGCACCCGTTTCACCGGAATACCCATGAAATAGGCCGCCATCTGGTTCTGGCTTGCCGCCTGCATCGCCAGCCCCAGCTTGGTGCGCTGGAAAAACTGATACAGGAACCAGGTCATCAGGAAGGTAACAATGATGATGGCAACATCGGCCAGTCCCAGAACCACGCCGCCAATATGAATATCCCCCAAAGCTAGCGGGCTTTCCAAGGTTTGCGGCTCATGGCCCCAGATGATGCCCGCAACAAAACGCAGGACAAAACCCATGGCAATCGTCAGGATCACCACCGCGGTTTGGTTCTGGCCAAAGAGATGACGCAAAACAAAAAGGTCCAGCAAATAGCCAAACACCGCCATGATCGAAATCGTCAGCGGCGCTGCGACCCAGAACGGCAGGTTCATATATTCTGCATTGGTCAGACCAAGGCTGACAAAGGCCCCAATCATCATAAAATCGCCCTGGGCGAAGTTCACCGCCTCGGTCGCTTTGTAGATCAACACGAAGCCAAGCGCGATCAGGCCGTAGACACAGCCATTCGCAAGCCCACTGATCAAGAGCTGCAATACTTCCAAATTTTCCTCCCCCCGCTCCTAAAGAACGGTTCCTTGCCCTGTCTGTTCCGGGCCTTTGCGCCTTTTTAGCGGGATTTCGCATTGCCTCCTCAAGCGGCGGAATCCCAAGCGTCTAAAAACAGACTAAAGAGTATGTTTTTGACCTGTCAATTGGCGAGACCCAGCGTCAAACTCGCAAAAAGCGCCTATTTTTTGCGCCTCTGAGCTCCTAGGCTGATTCTTGTCCAACGTGCCGCTGACCTTCGTCCAGCGGACAAGAAACGTGTTTGCGCGGCATCTTTTTCAGTCCGAAGCCGCAGACAAATACTGGGTCTTACATGTTCACACCCAGACTTGACCGGGTTTTGAACAGCATGACCGCCCCGGCGGATCACCTCCACGCTAGGGGTCCGGGAACGCGCTAGAATGGGATTGCCTCTCATCACGGCAGTCTGATAGGCCCAGATCCATTCCGAACGACGAGCAATGACGTGATGTTAGAACAGATCAGCACCTCAAAGAGCGAGATACTGGATGCTGCCGCCCATTGTTTCATGACATTGGGCGCCAAAAGCGCCTCTGTCGATGATATCGCGACCCATCTGGGTTCGACCAAGGGGCGGATTTATCACCACTTCCCATCCAAGGGGGCCTTGCTTGCAGCCGTGCAGCTGCGGGCGGCATCCTTTACCCATCACGCGGTGGAAAAATTGATCGACACCAGCCAACCAGCTGTCACCTCTCTGGACAGGATGGCGCGTGGCCATGTCTATGAGGTGCTGAAATCGCTGGCCTACCACAAGGTGGTTTTGCAGACCTATACAGGCGGCACCCAACCCAAAAAGGTGACCCAAGTTGAGCAGGACCTGCAAGAGCAGCTGCGCACCGGCCAACGCCAATACGAGCTGCTGTTTCGCGACGAAGTGGCCCGCGGCATTGCCGAGGGGAGCATTCAGAACCGCAACCTCACGGTTGCTGTGGCCGGGCTGATGTTGATCCTCAACTCTCCGGTCTTCTGGTTTCGGCCTGAACGCGGTGCCTCGCAGGAATTCATTGATACAATTGCCCGCGACATCAGCAGCATGGCGCTGGCCAGCCTGAGAGCCTGACACTCGCTACCGCCTCTTCTGATCAGCCACACAGGTCCCGCAGGCAGGCGCAAAACCGGGCGCCCGTTGCCGACAGCTGATGTTCACTGCGAATACACAGCCCCACAGGTCCCAGGGTGCTGGTGGTGTCCAGCGGCAGCTCGTGCACTATCCCAGCTGCGAGGTCGGCACGTACCACCCCCTGGCTGATGAACCAGATTGCGCCATGATCCAGCACAAAGCGCCGCCCAAAGGTGGCCGAGACCGTCTCGATGGGGGCCTGCGGCATCACCAGTCCTTGCTCCAGAAACATTTGCTCCACCAGAGGGCGAATAATCGACCCCTGCGCAGGCATCAGCACCGGATAGGATTGTAGCGCCTCAACCGGTAGATGGCCCAAACCCGCCAGCGGATGCTCTGATGCCACAACCACGGCCACCCGTTCGTGAAACAGCGGCTCAAAATCTATCCCCACCATGCGTTCAGGCGCAGGCAGCCGGCCTACGACCAGATCCAGGTCCCCCCGCCGCAGCTGATCCAGAAGATACTGATTGCCACCGGTGTTCACCAGAAACCGGCTGCGGGCCATACCAGCCTGCATCTGGGCCAGGGCGTCCGGCACCAGCGTAGCGGACACTGTCGGCAAGGCGCCGATACGCAGTTGCGGCCCCTCATCGGCTTCCAGCCCCTGCAACATCGCAACCCCGTCTCGCGCCAAGGCAAGGCTGCGCCCAGCATGATGGCGAAACATTTCCCCATAGGGCGACAGGCGAATACCCCGCCCATGGCGCTCCACCAAGGGCTTGCCGCAGACCGCCTCTAGCTCGCGCAGAGCACGGGTTACGGCCGGCTGGGTCATGCCCAGCGCCTCGGCTGCCTGGGTGACACTGGTTTGACGGGCCACTTCGACAAAAACTTCGAGATGGCGCAATTTGAGATGAGCCGATAAACGCATATCATTTCCGCAATGCAAACATGTATATATTCGCATTATACAGCACAATTTTGATATGTGATACTCCCTGAGACTGCAAACCAGAGGGCACCCCCTATGAGCAACACCAGATATGACCAGGGCATGAAGACCCGTCGCGCGGTTTTGGGCGACGCCCATGTGGACCGGGCCGAGGAGGCCAAGACCGAAATGGATCAGGCCTTTCAAGCCCTGATCACCGAAGGCGCCTGGGGCACTGTCTGGTCATCGGATGCCATTGCGCCACGCGAACGCTCGATGTTGACCCTGGCCTTGCTGGCCGCCCTGGGAAACTTTGACGAGATCCCCATGCATATCCGCGCCACCGCCCGCACCGGCGCCAGCAAGTCGGATGTGTTGGAAGCCTTTCAGCATGTGGCGATCTATGCGGGCGTGCCCCGCGCCAACCACGCACTGAAACTTGCCAAACAAACCTATGCGGAAATGGAAGCCGACGCCGCCGCAGCCAAGGCCTGAGGAGGAAAACCACAATGACCCAGACACCAAAGAAACAGGGCGAGTTCTACCAGCGCGACCGCCGTTGGCACCCCCCAGCCTATGACAAGGACTACAAGACCTCTGTGGCGCGCTCGCCCAAACTGTCGCTGATAAGCTTGGAGAATACTCCCAGCGAAATCACCGGCCCCCGCTTTGGCCACGGCGACATGACACCGATCGACAACGATCTGTTGTCCAACTATGCCCAGCCAGACCAAAGCCCCATTGGTGAGCGCATCATCGTGCATGGCCGGGTTTTGGATGAAAACGCCCGTCCGGTGCCAAACACCCTGGTCGAGATCTGGCAGGCCAATGCCTCTGGCCGTTATCGCCACAAGAAAGACAGCTATCTGGGCGCCATTGATCCAAACTTTGGTGGCTGCGGTCGCACCATGACCGATGAGAACGGCTACTACTATTTTCGCACCGTCAAACCCGGTGCCTACCCCTGGCGCAATTGGGTCAATGACTGGCGCCCTGCCCATATCCATGTCTCGGTCTTTGGCACTGGCTTTGCCCAACGCCTGATCACCCAGCTTTATTTTGAGGGCGACCCGTTGGTCAAAACCTGCCCCATCGTGGCGACAATTCCCGACCCGGAAGCGATCGAGCAGCTGATTGCCAAGCTCGACATGAACGCCACCATTCCGCTGGATACCATCGCCTATAAATTCGACATCGTGCTGCGCGGCCGCCGCTCAACCCTGTTTGAAAACCGTCTGGAGGGGAACTAATGCCACAATCACTTGACTATCTGAAAGAAACCCCTTCGCAGACCGCTGGCCCCTATGTGCATATCGGCCTCGCCCCAGGCGCGGCTGGGTTTCAGATCTACGATCAGGAGTTGGGCCAGGACATCGCAGGCCCCAATGCAACGGGTGAACGCATCCGTGTCGAGGGCTTGGTCATCGACGGCACCGGATCCCCCGTCAAGGACGTGCTGCTAGAGGTCTGGCAGGCCAATGCAGATGGTGTCTATCCACACCCAGAACATGCCGGACATGAGAGCGTTGAGGAAGGCTTTCGTGGCTGGGGCCGGGTGATCACCAATTTTGAAACCGGCGAATGGGCGTTTGATACGGTCAAACCCGGCGCCCTGATGGGCCGCAATGGCCAGATGATGGCACCGCATATCAACCTGTGGATCGTCGCTCGCGGCATCAATGTGGGCCTGAACACCCGGCTTTATTTTGACGATGAGGCAGAGGCCAATGCGGCTGATCCGGTGATCAATGTGATTGAATGGGAAAAGCGCCGCGAGACGTTGATTGCAAAACGCAGTGAACGCGACGGTGAGACGGTGTATCGTTTCGACATCCGCCTGCAGGGCGGTGATGAAACCGTCTTTTTTGACATCTAAAGGGAGCATTCATGACCATCTCCAGCCAGGGCAAACCCTGTATCATCTGCGTTGCCATCACCGGATCCGTGCCCCGCAAGGAGCACAATCCGGCGGTGCCCACCACCCTTGCGGAACAGATTGAAAGCACCCAAGCGGCGTTTGAAGCTGGTGCCTCGATTGCCCATTGCCATGTGCGCAACGACGATCAGACGCCTTCTTCTGATCCGGAGCGCTTTGGCCTCTTGCTGGAAGGGCTGAACAAGCACTGCCCTGGCATGATCGTGCAGCTCTCCACTGGCGGGCGCTCTGGCGCAGGCAAGGAGCGCGGCGGCATGCTGTCTTTGCGCCCCGACATGGCTTCGCTATCTGTAGGGTCCAACAACTTCCCCACCCGCGTGTATGAGAACCCGCCGGAGCTCGTGGACTGGTTGGCTTCCGAAATGCAAACCTATGAGGTTAAGCCCGAGATCGAAGCCTTTGATCTGAGCCATATCCACCAAGCGGTGAAAATGAATCAGGACGGGCGCATACAGGGCAAGCTCTATGTGCAATTTGTCATGGGCGTCAAAAACGCCATGCCGGTGGACCGCGAAACTTTTGATTTCTATATTAAAACCGTTCAACGCCTGGCGCCAGAGGCCGAATGGTGCGGCGCAGGGATCGGCCCCGGCCAGATCCAGATCAATGAATGGGCCATCGCCGCAGGGGGTCATACCCGCACCGGACTTGAGGATAACCTGCGCCTTACCCGCGAAACCCTTGCGCCTTCCAACGCTGCCCTGGTCCAGCGGGCCGTTGATCTGTGCGACAAATACGAGCGCCCCGTCGCCAGCTGGCAACAAGCCCGCGAGATACTAGGTTTGCGCCCACAATAATCAAGCTGCGCGGCGAAGGGCTGATCCTCATATCAGTCCTCGCCGCTCGTCCATTTTGGAACGCTGCCGATCCGCTATCGGGCAAGCGTCATGAAACTCAAACATTTCTGTCAAAAATCCATTACCGGTGACCGCTAGCTGCCCTCCAGACCAACTGGAGACACAGCCAATGCTGCACCCTGCCTTTGCCGCCCCCGGCACCTTTCATCGCGGAAATCTGCACACCCATTCCAACCGTTCGGATGGGGTTTTGGATCCCGCGGAGGTGTGCCGCCGCTACAAATCCGAAGGCTATGATTTCATCGCGCTGACCGATCACTTTGTTGGCCGTTATGAATACCCCATCACAGATACCGCCGCCTTTCGCGATGAGGTCTTTACCACCCTCCTCGGCGCTGAAGTGCATTCCGGAGCAATGGAAAACGGTGAATTGTGGCATCTGTTGGCCGTGGGCCTGCCCGCAGATTTTGCCCCCTCCAACTCCCCTGACTTCCATCCCGTCGAGGGGCAGGAAACCGGGCCGGAGCTAGCGCAGCGTGCGCGCGATGCCGGAGCCTTTGTGGCCGTGGCGCATCCCCATTGGTCCGGGCTGACTCGGACCGATGCCAATTCGATCAAGGCCGCCCATGCAGTGGAAATCTATAACCATGGCTGTGCCGTGGAATGTGACCGTGGCGAGGGTCTGCATGTTGCGGACCTGCTGCTGTCCGAAGGGCGCGATCTGACCTTCATCGCCACTGATGATGCCCATTTTTCAGGCCCCGACCATTTTGGCGGCTGGGTCATGGTCAAGGCCGAGGCCAATGAACCCGAACTGCTTCTCGAAGCCTTAAAGGCAGGGCATTTTTATTCTTCTCAGGGGCCTGAACTCAAAGCTCTCGCCGTGAATGATGGTTTTGTCGATCTGGCCTGTTCGGCGGTTTCCACCGTTATCGTTCAGGGGCACGGGTCTGCTGCCGTGTCGCAGCACGGTAATAGCCTGACCCAGGCACGCATCCCGCTGGACCGTTTCAAAGACAGCGCCTGGCTGCGGGTCACGGTGATTGATCGCGCTGGCAAGCGAGCTTGGTCCAATCCGATTTGGCGCTAGCCGCACCTCAGACAGTACAGGCCGCCCTGTTAAACCTTGCCGGAGAGATCCTTCAGGATCGGGCAATCAGGGCGGCTGTCACCTGCGCAGCAATGAACCAGCTCGGTCAGGGTGTCGCGCATCGCCTGAAGATCAGCGATCTTGGTTTCGATCTTGCACAGGTGTTCTTGGGCCAGGCGTTTCACATCACCGCTGGCCCGGCTTTCATCCTCGTAGAGCGCCATCAACATGCGGCAGTCTTCGATGGTAAAGCCCAGCGCCCGCGCCCGCCCCAGAAAGGCCAGCTTGTGCAGATCTGCCTCGACAAAACAGCGATAGCCGTTTTCGCTGCGCTGCGGTTTGATCAGCCCGATATCCTCGTAATAGCGGATGGTCTTGGCCGGCAGTCCCGAGCGGGTTGCAACATCACCAATATTCATGCGGACCTCATTCTATGCCATCAGGTAGCAGGGCGGAGCGAAGCAGCGCCGGGTTTCGGCAGCACTGCCACTTCATTTAAGCTAGATTTCACGTGATGCAAGCGCAGGGCGTTGCTGAGGACAAAGACGCTGGACAGGGCCATGGCCCCCGCCGCCAGGACCGGCGACAGCAAAGGTCCGCCAAAGGGATACAGCACCCCCGCCGCCACAGGCACCAGCAACACGTTGTAACCAAAGGCCCAGAGCAGATTCTGCTTGATATTGCGCAGAGTGGCACGGCTGACCGTCAAGGCATCCTCCACCGCGCGCAGATCACCCGAGACCAGCACCACATCTGCGGCTTCAATCGCCACATCTGTGCCAGTGCCGATGGCCATGCCCACGTCTGCTGCCGCCAAGGCCGGCGCATCGTTGAGCCCATCGCCAACAAAGGCAAGCGTCCCGTAGCCGTCTTGCAGATCCTTCAGCGCCGCGACCTTGTCGCCTGGCAGGCATTCAGCGCGGATCGCATCAATGCCCAGTCGCGCGGCAATAGCCTGCGCCGTGGCCTCGGCATCGCCAGTTATCATTGCCACCTTCAGCCCCTGCCCCTGCAAAGCCCGGATCGCCTCTGGCGTGCCCTCTTTGATCGGATCCGCCACTGCCAGAGCGGCAGCGGCCTGACCCTCAATCGCCACATAGAAGGGTGTCTCCCCTGCCGCGGCCCAGAGGGCTGCGGTCTTGGTCAACGGGCCAAAATCAATGCCTTCGCGCTGCATCAAGCGCGCAGCCCCAATCAGGATCTTCTGCCCCTCAACCTGCGCCTGTAGGCCATAGCCGGGAATGGCCTCGACACTGTCGGCCTTGGGCAGGTCCTTGCCTGCCGCCTGCACAAGCGCCTTGGCGATGGGGTGTTCCGACTGGGCCTCGGCGGCACCGATCAGGCGCAACACCGCGTCGCGGGTAAAGCCTGTGGCGGGCGCCAGATTGGTCAGGGCCGGATGTCCCTCGGTCAGGGTGCCAGTCTTATCCAAGGCAACCACCCGAACCGATTGCAGCTTTTGCAGGGCGTCACCTTTGCGAAACAACACCCCCATCTGTGCGGCGCGCCCAATACCCACCATGATCGAGGTCGGCGTCGCCAGTCCCATGGCACAGGGGCAGGCAATGATCAGCACCGACACCCCGGCCACCAGCGCCAGTGGCAAGGCCGGTTCCGGCCCAAAGACCAGCCAGACCACTACCGTCAGCGCCGCTGCCAGCAGCACTGCAGGCACAAACCACAGGGTGATGCGGTCCACCAACCCCTGCACCGGAAGTTTGGCGCCTTGCGCCTGTTCGACCATCTGGATGATCTGCGCCAGGGCTGTCTCGCGGCCCACATGGGTGGCGCGGAATTCCAGCACAGCGGATCCATTCACCGTCCCCGCGGACAGGCGCGCCCCCCGGCTCTTCTCTACCGGAACCGCCTCGCCGCTCAACATGCTTTCATCCACAAAGGAACTGCCCGAAGTCACCTCACCGTCCACCGCAATGCGGGCGCCCGGGCGCAGCCGGATCAGATCCCCCGGAGCGATATCTTCAACCGGCGTTTCAATCACGCTATCACCGCTGATCAATTCAGCGGTTTTGGGTTGCAGTGAAACGAGTTTACGGATCGCGGCCCCGGTCCGCCCCTTGGCGCGGGCCTCCAACAGACGCCCCACCAGGATCAATACCACGATGACACAGGCGGCCTCAAAATAGACATTGGCGGAACCCGGCGGCAAAAGCTGCGGAAAGAAGGTTGAGATCACCGAGAACCCATAGGCGGCCGCCGTTCCCAATGCCACGAGGGCATTCATGTCCGGTGCGCCGCGCAGCAGGGCCGGCACGCCTTTGCTGTAAAACTGACGACCCGGCCCGATCAGCACCAGAGTGGCAAGCACAAATTGCAACAGATAGCTGTTGCTATGGCCGATATTGGCCATCACCCAGTGATGCAAGCCCGGGATCATATGGCTGCCCATTTCGATGACAAAAACCGGCAGCGTCAAAACCGCAGCGACCATTACCTGACGGGCCAGCGTGGTGATTTCCTGCTCGCGGCGCTGTTTCGTCTGCTCCGCCGCATCCACTTCTGCGCCCCGCAAGGAGGCCGGATAGCCCGCTTTGGTGCAGGCCGCCCGCAGGTCCGCGGCACGAATGGCCCCTGTCAGATAGCTGATCTCTGCCCGTTCGGTGGCCAGGTTCACCTCAGCCGAGACGACACCGGGAACCGCCCGCAGGGCTGCTTCTGCCCGCCCCACACAGGAGGCGCAGCTCAGGCCTTCGACATCAAGGCTCAACCGGGACAGGGCGGCCGGGTAGCCGGCCTGTTCCAGGGCCGTGACCAGCACAACCGGTTCAAGGTCCGGCGCAGCCTGAACCTGGCCCTTGGCCGTCGCCAGATTGACTGAGGCCTCCGTCACACCCGGGAGCGCAGCCAGGGCTTTTTGAGCCCGCCCAGCACAGCCTGCACAGTTCAATCCGGTGATTTGCAAAGAAATTTGGCGCTGTTCCATGATGGGAATCCCGAGTGCTGTGCTGTTGTTGTGATCGGATATGGGGCTTCCAGCGAGGGGAAGGTCAAGCCCGTGAGCGGCAGAAAATTTGATTTATCTCTGCATCGTTTCCTCCTAAGCCAAGAGGCCATGATCCCAGAGGTTTGGCTGGAATACGTCATCATTCGTCGCATTTGGATGGGGCGCATTGAACTGAGAAAGATAGAGCCAAAGGCAAGGCTTGCCTGATCCCTGCAGCAAATGTAACGCTAGGCGGATCGGGCTCTGGTCAGGCCGGATGCGCCAATCCACAGGACCGGGCCGAACAGACATTCGCAGGGATCTATGCCAAACCATGGCGTGGCCCCTCACAACAGGACGAAGGATCGCAATCATGATGCGTACACGTGCAGCCGTTGCTGTTGCTCCGGGCAAGCCGCTCGAAGTGATGGAAGTGAACCTCGAAGGCCCCAAGGCCGGCGAAGTTCTGGTGGAGATTAAGGCAACTGGCCTGTGCCACACGGATGAATTTACCCGGTCCGGCGACGATCCCGAAGGCATCTTCCCTGCCATTTTAGGCCATGAGGGCGCCGGTGTGGTGATCCAAGTCGGCGAAGGTGTGACCAGCCTGGAAGTGGGCGATCACGTGATCCCGCTCTACACGCCTGAGTGCCGCGAGTGCGAATACTGCCTCAACCCCAAAACCAACCTGTGCCAGTCGATCCGTTCCACCCAGGGTCAGGGCCTGCTGCCTGATGGCTCCACCCGCTTCTCGATGCTGGATGGCACCCCCATTCATCACTACATGGGCTGCTCGACCTTTGCCAATCACACCGTGGTGCCGGAAATCGCCCTGGCCAAGGTGCGCAAGGACGCGCCCTTCGACAAGATCTGCTACATCGGCTGCGGTGTCACCACCGGTATCGGCGCGGTGATCAACACCGCCAAAGTGGAAATCGGTTCGACTGCCGTGGTCTTTGGTCTGGGCGGCATTGGTCTGAACGTGATCCAGGGTCTTAAACTGGCAGGTGCCGATCAGATCGTCGGCGTTGACCTGAACCCCGGCAAGGTCGAGATGGCGACGCATTTTGGCATGACTCATTTTGTCAATCCAGCCGAGGCCGAAGGCGATCTGGTGGCTCATCTGGTCGAGCTGACCGGCGGCGGTGCCGATTACACCTTTGACGCCACTGGCAATGTCAACGTCATGCGCACCGCGCTGGAATGCGCCCACAAGGGCTGGGGCGAGAGCATCATCATCGGTGTGGCCCCTGCAGGTGCCGAGATCTCCACCCGTCCCTTCCAGCTGGTCACCGGCCGCAGCTGGCGCGGCACCGCCTTTGGTGGCGCCTCCGGCCGCACCGATGTGCCCAAGATCGT
This sequence comes from Phaeobacter sp. 11ANDIMAR09, assembly GCF_001294455.1. Taxonomy (GTDB): domain Bacteria; phylum Pseudomonadota; class Alphaproteobacteria; order Rhodobacterales; family Rhodobacteraceae; genus Pseudophaeobacter. The sequence goes on along the minus strand of NZ_LIKT01000002.1, from coordinate 280,226 downwards.
TGACTGGTACATGGACGGCAAGATCGAGATCGATCCAATGATCACCCACAAGCTGACACTGGACGAGATCAACCACGGCTTTGATCTGATGCACGAAGGCAAATCCATCCGCGCCGTGGTGGAGTTCTAAGACCTCACCGCCGATAGCGGTATCCATAACGAGAAAGGCGCGACCCATCACAGGTCGCGCCTTTTTCAATGTTGCTCCACGGAAGTGCAGCAGGGGCAGCCCCTAGCTGCCGACAATGGTCAGCTCTTTGGGGAATTGGGTCAGCACCTGACAGCCCTCTTCGGTGATCAGCACGTCATCTTCGATCCGCACGCCAAACTTTCCGGCAAGATAGAGCCCTGGTTCGTTGGTGTAGACGGTGCCCGCAGGCAGCACCTGATGATTGCCCCGCATGATATAGGGAGCTTCATGCACATCCCGCCCCAAGCCGTGGCCTGTCTTGGTTTCGATGTGTTCGGCGTAAGGAGAGGCTTCCAGTACACCGATCACTACATCATCAATCTGATGCGCGGTGACCCCGGCCCGCGTCGCCGCAAGCCCCGCCATATTGGCCGCCAGAACCGTCTCATACACCGCGCGGGCCTCATCGCTTACCTCAGCGACAAAAACGGTACGGGTGATATCGGCGCAAAAGCCATCCTTGCGGGCGCCAAAATCAAACAGGAGCGCGTCACCGGACTGGATTTTATAGTCTTCGCGGGCATGGCCATGCACCCGTGCCGAATTGTCACTGGCCACCACAATCGGGGTAAATGCAAGATCATCAGCCCCCTCGGAAAAAAGCGCCTGAATGAGGCGACTCTCGATCTCCTTCTCGGTTTGGCCCTCCTGAACCTCAGCCAGAACCCGATGCAGCGCGCGTTCTGACAGGGCAATCGCCTTTTGCAAGGCCGCGACATCGGCTTCACTCTTAACCATCCGCAGCCCTGAGATTTGCTTTTCAGCGTCGATGATTTCCAGCTCCGGGCTGGCCTGTTTCAGCGCGTGATGCACAAAGACCCGCATAACCTGACCCTCGACCGCAAGACGCTTCATGGGCATATGGGCGGCAAGCGCATCAAAGGCGGCCTGGTAGCCATCCTGATCACGCCAGTCAAAAACCTTGCCCTCAAAGTTCACCAGCTCCCAAGACCCAAGTTCCAAGTTCGGCACAATGGCAGCCGGTGCACCCACTGCCGGGATCACCAACACAAAGGGGCGCTCATGGCTCATAAAGCTATGGCCCAGCGCCCGGGTGAAATTTGGCCCAGGGACCAGAGCCAGCGCATCCACTGATAGGGATTGGGCCAGCTGGCGATACTCAGCAAAAGAAGCAGTCATATGAATTCTCCAAAGGACAAAAACAAGGGTGACGAAACAGCCTGCGATCTTGGGGCGACAAAGACGCAATAAGAGGCGAGTTTTGTCCGACCACCCTTTTTGGAATATTGTATCCAATTCAATCTGAGCTCTGTCAATGCCGCTTGTGTCCACGCCCGGCGACAAGTATCAGCCTTGCAATTATCCTCCCTAGGGGGATAATGCGCCTATGAAACAGCAACACACACATCTCTCTCACCCGCGAATTTCCGCCCGGCTCAAACGCGCAAATGGCCATCTGTCCAGTGTCATCACCATGATGGCAGAGGGACGCCCCTGCGCGGAAATCGCCCAACAGCTGCAAGCCGTTGAAAAGGCGATCACCAATGCCAAGCGGGAGTTGATCTTTGATCACATCGATCATTGTCTGGAAAATACAGACGAAGGCGCCCGGGCTGAGGCGCAAAGCGAGACCTTCAAAGATATCGCGCGGTATCTGTGAGCCATGTTTACAGTCTTGAAAAACCGCACCTTTCGACATCTGTTTGCTGCTCAGGTCATCTCCATTACCGGGACCGGGTTGGCGACGGTGGCGCTGGGGCTCATTGCCTATGATCTGGCCGGAGCAGATGCTTCGATTGTTCTGGGCATTGCGCTCACCATCAAGATGATCAGCTATGTGACCCTGGCCCCGATTGCAGCGGCCCTTGCCAGCCAATATCCCCGCCGCAACTGGTTGGTCACCCTGGACATCCTGCGGGCCCTGGTGGCACTGGCCCTGCCCTTTGTCAGCGAGATCTGGCAGATCTATGTGCTGATCTTTGTGATGCAGGCCTCCTCTGCCGGCTTTACACCCGCCTTTCAGGCCACCATCCCCGATGTGTTGAGCAATGAGGAAGACTACACCAATGCACTGTCGCTGTCGCGGCTGGCCTATGACATTGAGAGCATGCTTTCCCCCTCACTGGCAGCGCTGCTGCTGACTTTGGTGGCGGCCAATGCGCTGTTTTTTGGCACCGCCCTTGGCTTTGTCGCCTCGGCACTCCTGGTGGTTTCTGTTGCGCTGCCCTCGCCCAAACCCAGTGAGCCAAAGGGCTTTTATGATCGGACCACCCTGGGCATTCGCATCTACCTGAAAACGCCCCGCCTGCGCGGGTTACTGGGGCTTTCGGCTGTTGCCGCCGCCGTGAGTGCAATTGTTATCATCAACACCGTGGTCATCATGCGGGCCGAGCTGGGATTGTCCGAACATATGGTTGCCCTGGCGCTGGCAAGCTTTGGAGCCGGGTCCATGCTGGCCGCCTTTACCCTGCCAAAGCTTCTGGCGCGGTTTCAGGATCGGCCGGTCATGATTTCCGGGGCGCTGATCGCCATCCTGGCCCAGACAGGGCTGGCCGCCTATGTCTCAATCTTTGGCGCAGCGGTGACCCCGGTGATGACCAGCTGGCTTCTCTCTGGCCTTGGCTATTCTACCATTCTCACCCCGTCGGGACGGCTGCTGAAACGCTCCGCCCGGCCTGAGGATCGCCCTGCGGTCTTTGCTGCACAGTTCACCCTGTCACATGGCTGCTGGCTGATCACCTATCCCCTGGCAGGCTGGAGCATGAGCAGCCTTGGCATGGTGCCCGCGCTTTTGCTGTTGAATCTCTTGGCGCTGCTGGGGTTGCTATTTGCCCTGCGACACTGGCCTAGGCATGACCCGGAAAGCCTGCTCCATGATCACCCGGAGCTGGCAGCCGATCATCCCCATCTGCAAGACGGCAGCGGGCAAAGCCCTCAGCGCCATGCCCACCCCTATGTCATTGATGACCTGCACAGGGCCTATCCGCCGCGCGACAGGTGAGGAGCCGGAGCGGCACGCAAGTGCCGCTCTGATGGAGACATCAGGGCTCGACCAAGGTTTCGACCGCATTCAGACAGACCTCATAGCCCCAGAGGACGCGCAGGTGTTTCAGAACCTCGCGCTTGTTGTCTTCCTCCAGGTGGATGCCATCGCGCACCGTATGGGACAGGATCAAGCGCCGATCACCGCTCAGATCCGCGTCCGTAACCTGGATGTCCGGCTCCAGATAAGCCAGATCATACTGCTGCGCCAAGGCCCGGCGGATCTCCTTATAGCCAGCACGGTTGTGGATCTGGCTCACCACTAGGTCCTTTTGCTCCTCCTGATCCACCAGGGCAAAGAGCTTGAACTTGCGCATCAGATGCGGCGAGAGGAACTGCTGGATAAAGCTTTCATCCCGGTAATTAGCCCAGGCATCGCGCAGCACCCGCCGCCAGTCTCCACAGCCTGCGATATCCGGGAACCAGTCGCGATCCTCCTGCGTTGGCTCTTCGCAGATACGCTTGATATCCATCATCATGGCAAAGCCCAACGCATAGGGGTTGATCCCCGAATAGCGCGGATCGTCATATTCGGGCTGCAGAACCACATTTGTGTGGCTGTGCATCATCTCCATATAGGCGCCTTCAGTGAGCCGCCCCTGCGAGAACAGCTCGTTGATAATGTAATAGTGCACAAAGGTGGCGCAGCCCTCGTTCATCACCTTGGTCTGTTTTTGCGGATAAAAATACTGCGCCAGCATCCGCACGATGCGCAGCAACTCACGCTGCCAAGGTTTCAGGATTGGGCTGTGTTTCTCTAAGAAATACAGGATATTTTCCTGCGGCAGGTTCAGGCTCTTGCGCCGCGCACTATAGGGTTCATCGTGATCCGCCTCATCCTTGTCCTTGCCCATCGTTGCATCGGTCCAGATGTCGAGCAGGCTACGCGCGCTTTCATGGCCGTCGCGCACCCGCTGCATCGCTTCCAACTCTTGCGAGGTGGGTTTGGGTGGGCGTCCATAGCGAAACACGCCCTGGGTCTGCAACGCATGCGCTGCATCCAGCACCTCTTCGACCGCATCCAGACCATAGCGCTCCTCGCAGGCCGAGATGTAGTTCTTGGCAAAGGCCAGATAGTCATGAATGCCATCGGCATCGGTCCACTGCAGGAACAGGTAGTTGTTCTTGAAGAAATGGTTATGCCCAAAGGCCGCATGGGCCATCACCAATGTCTGCATCGACATGGTGTTTTCTTCCATGTTGTAGCTGATGCAGGGGTTGGAATTGATCACGATCTCATAGGCCAGCCCCTGCCGCCCGGTCCGATAGAGCGCCTCGTCGCGGGCAAAGTGTTTCCCAAAGGACCAGTGCTGATACATCAAGGGCAATCCGGTGCAGGAATAGGCATCCAGCATCTGCTCGGCCGAAATGATCTCGATCTGGTTCTGGTAGACATTCAACCCTAGATCGTTCAGCGCGATCTCCTCAATGGCATCGCGGGCCTTTTCCAGCAGCTCAAAACTCCACTCTGGACCGTCAAACAACAGGTTTGATCCCGGTTTTGCGTCAAGCATTTTGACCTCCCCTCAGCCGTGGCAGGAAAAACTCCCTGAATATCGGATAGATATGGGCCGCGTGTGCCACCCGTTGCATCTCGAAATGCGGTGCCTGCGCTTTGACCAGGCGATAGTTCTGCCACAGGTCATCCCCAGCCTCGGTGTCATTCAGCAGTGTCTCAGCGCTCTCTTCCACGATCTCCATATAGGCGTAGTACTGGCAGACCGGCAGCAGATCCTCGAGCAGCAGTTTCTTGCACCGCGCCGAGTCGTTGCCAAAGTTTTCACCATCCGACACCTGCGCCCCGTAGATGTTCCATTCCTCCGCCGGGAACCGCTCGGCAATCACCTCACGCATCTTATCCAGGGCGGTCGAAACAATGGTCCCTCCGGTTTCTCGGGCATAAAAGAAGGTCTCCTCATCCACCTCTTCGGCCACATGGGTATGGCGGATAAAAACCAGCTCAGTCTGTTCATAGCAGCGCGACAGAAACAGGTGCAGCAGCAGAAAAAACCGCTTGCCCAGATCTTTTTCACGTTCCTGCATCGATCCCGACACATCCATCAGGCAAAAGACCACAGCACGGGATTTGCGGATCTTCTCCGGCACATGCGTGTCAAAGCGCAGATCAATCGGGTCAATGTAGCCTACCACCTTGCGCTTGCGTTGCAGACCATCCAGACGGGCCTGCAATTGCTCAAGCAGCTCAACCTGTGCCGCGGATCGGCTTGGCAGCGCCTCGAGCATGTCGATTTCTGCCAACAGATCCTTTTCGGCCTGAGCAGAGGGGCGCCGCAGGGCAATCCGCCGCCCCAGTGAGTTGCGCATGGTGCGCACCAGATTGAGGTTGTTTGGCGTTCCAGCCGTTGTAAGCCCCGCGCGCCGGGTGCCGATGGTTTCGGTCTCTACCGTGGATTTTTCCACCAGATCAGGCAGCTCCAACCCATCAAAGAGGATCTCAAGATACTCGTCTCGGGTCAGGGTAAAGGAGAACTCATCCTCGCCGTCCCCCTCTTCCGAGGCCTTGCGTCCGCCCTGCCCGGATCCGCCCTGTGGTTTGGGAATGGCATCCCCCACCACAAAATCCTTGTTCCCGGGCAGGACATGTTTGCGGTTGCCGCCGGATCCATGAAAGAACCGCGGCTCCTGCAACCCCCGCGAGGGGATTGTCACTTTTTCGCCATCTGTCGGAACGCCATCGCCATCTTGAATGGATCTGTCCCGCACCGACCGGTCAACACGCTCCTTGATATTCTCCCGGGCGCGGCGCAGAAATCTCTGTCGATTGCCGTGGCTCTTGCCCTTGGGATTGGCGCGTCTGTCGATGAATTGATGCATCTTTCAACGCCCCTTTTATCCGGCCTTATTGACCCGCATGTACCATTCAACCAGGCGTCGCACCTGACGGTCGGTATAGCCATGGCTGCGCATGCGCTCGACAAACTCCTGGTGCTTGCTTTCGGTCTTGCTGTCCTTCTTGCTGCCAAAGCTGATCACTGGCAGCAGTTCTTCGACCTGGCTGAACATGTGTTTCTCGATCACATCGCGCAGCTTTTCATAAGAGTTCCAAGCCGGGTTTGACCCGGTATTGGCGCGATGCCGCAACGCAAACTTGACCACCTCGTTGCGGAAATCCTTGGGATTGGCGATGCCGACAGGCTTTTCAATCTTGCTCAGTTCTGCATCCAGGATCTCACGATCATATAGCTGGCCGGTATCCGGATCCTTGTAGTCCTGCTCTTCGATCCAGGCGTCCGCATATGAGATGTAGCGATCAAAGACGTTCTGGCCATATTCGGTATAGCTCTCAAGATAGGCCTTCTGGATCTCATTGCCGATGAATTCCTCATAGCGCTGCGCGAGATCGGTTTTGATGAACTCGAGGTATTTGGCCTCGGTCTCTGCCGGGAATTGCTCGCGCTTGATCATCTGCTCCAGAACATACATCAGATGTACCGGATCGGCGGCAATTTCTTCGGTATCAAAGTTAAAGGTCGAGGACAGCACCTTAAAGGCAAAGCGGGTGGAGATCCCGTTCATCCCCTCATCAACGCCAGCCCGGTCCTGATACTCCTGCACCGTCTTGGCCTTGGGGTCGGTGTCTTTCAGGCTTTCACCATCGTAGACCCGCATCTTGGAATATAGGTTGGAATTCTCATGCGGCTTCAGCCGGGTCAGAACCGAGAACCGGCTGAGGATTTTGAGGGTTTCCGGCGCGCAAGGCGCCTCGGCCAGTTCGCTGTGCTGGATCAGCTTGTCATAAATCTGCGCCTCATCGCTGACGCGCAGGCAATAGGGAACCTTGACGATCGAGACCCGGTCGATAAAGGCCTCATTGTTCTTGTTGTTCTTAAAGGTCTGCCACTCGCTCTCGTTGGAATGGGCCAGCACCAAGCCAGTAAAGGGTATGGCCCCAAAGCTCTCGGTGCCCATGTAGTTGCCCTCCTGTGTCGCGGTCAGCAGTGGATGCAACATCTTGATCGGGGCTTTGAACATCTCGACAAATTCCAGCACGCCCTGATTGGCACGGTTCAAACCGCCCGAGAAACTATAGGCATCCGGATTGTCCTGGCTAAAATGTTCCAGCTGGCGGATATCCACCTTGCCCACCAGGGTCGAAATATCCTGATTGTTCTCATCGCCCGGTTCGACCTTGGCGACACCCATGCGCCGCAAACCCGAAGGATAGATCCGCGCCACGGTGAATTTACTGATGTCCCCCCCAAACTCATCCAACCGCTGCACCGCCCAGGGCGACATCAGCCCCGGCAGGCGATGGCGGGCAATACCGTATTCCTCTTCCAGGATTTTGCCCATCTTGACGGGATCAAAGAGACCCAGGGGGCTTTCAAAGATCGGCGACAGCTGGTCCCCGGCCTTGAGCACATAGATGGGCTGATCTTCGACCAGGCGCTTCAGCTGTTCAGCCAATGAGGATTTACCACCGCCCACAGGCCCCAGCAGGTAGAGAATTTGCTTGCGTTCTTCCAGCCCCTGGGCCGCATGCCGGAAATAGCCAACGATGCGCTCGATGGTGTCTTCCATCCCGTAGAAGTCTTTGAAAGCGCGGTATTGCTTGATCGTTCGGTTCTGAAAGATCGGCCCTAACCGGGCGTCCTTGGATGTATCAACCAGCTCCTCTTCGCCAATTGCCTTGAGCATGCGCTCGGCAACATTGGCATAAAGGCTTGGGTCGCTTCGGCAGGCATCCAGATAGTCATAGAGTGACATCTCCTGCTCACGCGTCTGGCCGTACTGCTCAACAAATATCTCGGCAATGTCTTTCATTGGGATCTAGCCTCCTGGGTTACGCTTCGCCCTTCCTCCTGGCGGTGGTGAAAACGCGCAGACATAGAGACCCCAGAGTCTGGGCCACGGATGTCCGCGGTCGTTTGTGGTTTTGATTTCTGCTCTTGGTCGACGGCGTCGTAAACACCGGATGCCCACTCTTATCAGGGGGGCTTGGTCCGGAAATTAAGGGTTTCGGACGCCATTCAGTATTCCGCGAGGATACACTATTTGTACGGTTCATACTATGAGGAACTGGTGTATTTTTAATTAATTGCCAGAAGATTTTTATCAAAAAATCTTCACGATCTCACCCAAACCTGTGAATTCCCCCGTTTCCCAGCCTTGCCATTGAGCGGGCTTTTAAGGCGTGCAAATCCGCCACCGCCCCGACATTTACTCCCCCGTGGAGGCGGGTCGGCATCGCCAAACACGCCCCCTCTCTCACCCTTTTTGGCCACGATTTTGCCTATGTCTCAGCCCCGGCGCCTCTTTACCTGCCTTGATTCCAAGCAGGTGCGTTTCTGTTAACCTTCTGTTAACAAAACCCGCGAAATCAGGGGGGCACAGCGCCCTGCAGCAGAAAATCTGCGGCAAACAAGACACTATAGAGCGCAATTCATCCACAGTTTATGCCAGCGCCGGCTGGACAATTGATTTAAATTCGACGCAATATACCCACAATATGGCCGCAAAGAACGGCCTTCGGCAGAAACATACAGGCACCGGATCCCCCGCAACCCCATGATTTAGGGCGTTGTGTGGTCCATAAGCGAGCGGCAAAAAAATGAGCACTGTTGGATTTATCACCCGTGATCTATCGGGTACCACGCGTCAAAGCACTTTTTCCGAGGGATCTCCCTCTCTTCTTAATGTCACCCATTCCAAGGACATCTCGCTGAATCTCAGCGCCTCGGACATCGACGCCTATGTAAGGCGGGGATCCGATCTCCACCTTATGCTGGCAGATGGCCAGATCCTTGTGTTGCAGAACTACTATAGCAACGGCACGCCAGGCGGTAAGAACCTATTCCTCAGCGAAGAGGGTAATTTTGTCGAAGTCGTGCTGGAAGACAAAGCCGAGGGCGCGCTGTTTGCGAGCTACGAGCCTTTGGACATTTCCGGCAAATGGTCGGCCTATGACGATATGGTCTTTTTGGATGTTGACCGCATCGAACCCGTGATCGCCCCCCTTGCTGCTCCCCTCTTTGGTGGCCTTGGCGCTGCTGGCGCGGCGGCAGGTGTAGCAGGTGCCGCCGTTATTGCCGGTGGCGGCGGTGGTGGCGGTGGTGGCGTGATCGTACCGACCGTCGATAACCCCGACGCCAACTTCCCCATCGCCGGGGCAACCACTGACCCGGTTGTGATCACTGGTACAGGTACTCCCGGCGCTGAAGTCGAAGTCGACATCGGCGGTGAGACACAGACGACAACCATCAAGGACGATGGCACCTGGGAAGTTTCCTTCCCAGTTACAGACCTGCCTGCCGATGGCAACTATGAAACCACAGTCAAGGTCACCGACCCCAACGGCACGACCCATGATCTAGACGGTCCTTCAGTCGTTATCGACACCACGCCCCCAGATCTTCAGGTGACGGGCGGCACTCAGTCCACAGGCGATATCGTCAATGGCAGCGAGCACTCCACCGGCACCGTGATCAACGGGACCGGCGAGGTCGGCGCGAGTGTCAGTGTGGTTGTCAACGGTCATACCCAGACGACAACTGTTGGCACTGATGGCAGCTGGTCCGTCACCTTTGACTCCAGCCAGATCAATACCGGCGAGTACACCACCGAGGTGGCCATCACCACAACAGACGATTTTGGCAATAGCGCCAGCTATACCGAAACGCTTGTTGTCGACACCATCGCGCCCCCGATCGGTATCGATACTGTCGAAGGTGACAACGTTATCAGCTTTGCCGAAGCCTCATCCGGCGTGACCCTTTCGGGGACGGGCGAAGCTGGGGCTTCGATCTCGGTTCTATTCCAAGGCGTCACCAGAACCACCACAGTGGCTGGCGATGGCACCTGGTCTGTTGACTACGCCAGCTCGGAAATTACCGGCGGCAACAACTATGCCAGCACTGTCGAGGTCACCTCGAGCGATACGGCTGGAAACAGCTCGACCAGCACGCATACGGTCCATATTGATACAGAAACCAGTGCAACACTGAACAGTGGTTTTGCAGGTGCCGATGACGTTTTGTCGGGCCAAGAAGCCCAGGGCGGCGTTCAGTTGACCGGCACGGCAGAGCCTGGCTCGACAGTGCAGGTGTTCTTTGGCTCCGCAGCGGGCCAGAACGCCACGGTTGATGCCTCCGGCAATTGGACAGTGCTTATCCCACAAAGCTCCATTCCCACGGGCACCACGGATGTCGATATCGAAGTCCACGCCACAGATTCTGTTGGCAACACGGATATCGTGACCCGCACCCTTGCAATCGACACCGAGGTTGCCCCCTTTACCGTCGAAGCCAATCAGACCGCAAATGATGTGGTCAACCAGGATGAGCTGAACGCTGGTTTTGCGCTTCAGGGCACGGTTGAACCCGGCTCGGAAGTGATTGTAACAATCCGAGGTGTGGCCAAAACGGCAACCGTGGATGCGGCAGGCAATTGGAGCGCCGAATTCTCGGCCAGTGATCTGCCAAGCGGTGAATATGCGGCAACGGCCACGATCGTAGCCACGGATCCGGCAGGCAACACCAGTACGCTGACCGAAAATTTTGAGGTCGATACCGTGTTTGAAGCTCCGGTTCTGGACTCGATCACCTATGAGATCGGCAGCCAGGATATCAACGAAATCAGCGTTGAAGGCATTGCTGGAACGGGCGAGTCGGTTATTGTCAACGCGCTCGAAGGAGACGGCTCCGTATCCAACCCCGGTGCGTCTGTCACCGAAGGGCGCGGCATCACAGAATTCGACTTCTCCAGCGCCATCCCAGACGGCACCGACTTGGTGGTGACCAATGTGGACAGCCTTGGCAACGGGTCCAGCACCCTGCTGGTTCTCGAAGACAATGCGACCACGGCAAGCACATTGAACCATGCCGGTCTCAGCCAGTTCAATATCGACGAGCTGGATCTGGGCGCAGCTGACAATGTATCGCTGGTTCTGACCGAAGCAGATATCAAGGCGCTGTCTGAGAATTCGGACACCCTGACCATCCACAGCGGCAGCACGCCGGGCGATGACAGCGTGACCGTCACAGGGGCAACACTGACCGGAACCCGCAATGTCGGTGGCGAGAACTACAATGTCTACACCGTTGGCAACGACGGCGCGACCCTGGTCATTGATCAAGACGTCACCGTCATCATCTGATCAATCGGACCGGCACCGATCCCAATCGCTGCCGGTTCCAACCAAAACCCTACAAAGGGGCGAGGGGCAGCATGCAATTGGCACGACCCATGGGCGTATTAGCACTTATGTGCAGTCTTTCCGGCTGCGCTGACGGTGTGCCCTTCCTGGCGGGCAATACTTCGGAGGAGACAGAGGTTTCTCGGCGTGGAGGCAACTTCGTGCAGCCCGAAGGCGAGACCACCTCAGAGGTTATCTCGACCCTGCTGGCGCGCCGCTCTCTGCTGCCCGAAGACACGGTCTACGATGCGGTAGCCGAGGCTGCTGTTGCCGCCTCAGCACGCGCCTCCGAAGCTGAATTGATCAGCGCCAAACTCCGCGCCGAAGCGAAATCAAAAAACTGGCTGCCCTCTATTGGCCCCTCCGTCAGCCTGACGGATCTGGGTGATCTGGTGGCTGGCATGCTGATTGAACAGGTTCTTTTTGACAACGGCCGCCGCAAAGCCGAGCGCGCCTTTGCCGCTGCCGATGTCGAAGTGGCTGCTGTCAATCTGTCGCAGGATATGAACGAACGGGTCGAAGATGCGGTCGGTCTCTATCTGGCCGGCCTGCGCGGCGACGAGAAGGCTGCCTATAATGGGCGCGCGCTGACCCAGATGCAGGAATTCCGCCGCATCGTGTCCGGTCGCGTTGACGGTGGCCTGTCCGATCGCGCCGACCTGAATGTGGTAGACAGCAAAATCAACGGCATGCGCAATGCCCGCACCACCGCTCAGGATGCCGCCAGCACCGCCCGCGCCGAACTCCAGGCGATGACCGGCGAAAGCTTTTCGGAAAAACCAGGCAAACTCGACCTTGGGGCACCGCCGGAAACAACGCAGTATCTTTCGGTTCTTAAATCAGAGGCCACCGCCAATCGCGGCGTGGCACAGGCTGTGATAAACCGGGCCGGGCTTTTGCCCCAGATCTCTGCCGCTGGCAACATCACTTCCGACGGATCCGGCGCGGGTTTGACCCTGGATCTCGCCGAACCCCTGGGTCTGGGCACCGGGGCAGCGCTGAAAGCCATCGACGTCTCCAAAGAAGCCGCCCGTCGTCAAATCGGTGAAGCCGAGGAAGACGCCAGGCGTAGTCACTCCCGTCAGGTCCAGCGCCTGGCCTCTTATCAGCGCCAAACCCTAGAGACCGCCTCGCTGGCGCGGGCCAGCCGCGAGACCTACCGGCTGTTCAAAGCACAGTTTGAAGCCGGCCAGCGGCCGGTGATGGACGTTGTTTCAATCTATGAAGAACTGGTTCAGCGCGAGCAGGATCACATCGAAGCGAAATACGAAGTCGTGTTGATCCAGCTGATGCTGGCGCGGGACATGGGCCTTCTGGCGGATGGGGATAAAATTTGACCGATACAACCATGCCCCCCCGCTCTGGAACCGGGCGCAAAGCCAGCAATCAGCCAGGCAAGCCAGCCACACCCCGCCTGCGTGCGGTGCCTCCCAGCCCTGCGCCCCTGTCGGATCACACTCCGGTCAACGGACAGATTCTTGAAGGCTCCGCAGGCCTCAAGCCCAGCCCCTCGGCCCCGACCTCTTCGGCCACGGCCAAACCGCAAGACTCTCTTGCCCCGGCCCAGCCGGAAATCGGCGCGCAAACCGAGATCGCAAAGGGCGGTCGCCGTGAAGTTGGCACCCTGATCGAAGGCGCTTCTGCCCGCATTCAACACCGCGCCTCTCTGATTGCCACCCTGGCCTCCCTGAAAGGCACCGAAGCCCATGCTGGCGATATCGCCAGCTTCATGTGGAGCAACAACCCCGGCGATTCTTCGGCCGAAAGCCTGGCGCAGGCCCTGGGCTCGACCGGGCTGCAGGTCAAGTTGCAGCGCCGCAGCGAATTGACCTCCGGCGACTGGCCAGCCTTGGCGATGATGAAGGGCGGGCAATGCGTGCTGGTTCTGGGCCAGGACCAGGGACGGCTCACCATTTTTGACACCACCTGCCAAGACAACCGCACCGAGGTGCCACTGGGCGAGTTCACACCGTTCTTCACCGGCACCCTGGTGGTGGCCCGTCCCTCGCTGAAACAGATGGCGGCCCGACATACGCCGCAGCTGGAAAGCGATCATTGGTTCTGGGGCGAATTCCCCAAATATCGCCGCCAGGTTGGCGAAATCATGCTGGGCTCACTGGTTGCTAACATTTTGGCGGTCTCGGTCGCGCTGTTCTCTCTGCAGGTCTATGACCGGGTGGTGCCACACCAGTCCCATGCCACGCTCTGGGTGCTGGCCCTTGGCGCCTTTCTTGCGATCATGCTCGAAGCCCTGCTCAAAGTGGCCCGTGCGCGGCTGACGGATGCTGCCGGACGTCAGATCGAGCTGTCTGTGCAGCATAATCTAATGCGCCGCCTAATCGGCATGCGTTCGGACAAAAAGCCGCTGCCCCCGTCTGGGCTGTTTGCAGCGATGCGCGATTTTGGTGCCGTGCGTGAGTTCTTTACGTCCTCGACCATTTCCACGCTGGCCGATATTCCCTTTATCGCCGTCTTCTTGCTGCTGGTGGCCTCCATCGCCGGACCGATTGTCTGGGTGATCATGGTGGGTGGCATCCTGATGCTGCTGCCAGCCTATTTCATGCAGCGCAAGATGATCGCGCTGACCCGTCAGACCCAGGGTGCCAATGCCAAGGCGGGCCGCTTGCTGCATGAGGTCATTACCGAGCTCGACACAGTTAAGACCCAGCGTGGCGAAGATCGCGTCATGCGCAACTGGGACGAGCTGAATGTGCTGTCGTCGCATTCCTCGACCGAGCAGCGCCGCCTGGCCAGCGCCCTCACGTTTTGGTCGCAGGGTATCCAACAGGCCACCTATATCACCGCCGTGGTTCTGGGCACGCTTCTGGTCTTTGCCGGAGAGTTCACCGTCGGCACCATCATCGCCACAGGTATCCTGACGAGCCGCACCCTGGCGCCACTAACCCAATTCGCGGCCACCCTGGCACGCTGGAGCAACGTCAAAGGCGCCCTGGAGGGGCTGGAGGCCATCGCCAGCGCGCCGCAGGAGATGGAGGCAGAACGCAGCTACCTGCGCCGAGAGCAGCTTCAGGGCCGCTTTGAGCTGCGCGAAGTGGTGTTCCGCTACGACGAGGACGCCGCTCCCACACTGGATGTGCCGGGCGTTGCTATTACTCCGGGCCAAAGGGTTGCCGTTCTGGGTGTCAATGGCTCGGGCAAGTCTACTCTGATCAAGCTTTTGTCGGGTCTCTACTCCCCTGATGCAGGCCGGATCATGATTGATGGCACCGATATGGGCCAGATCGATCCACGCGATCTGCGCCGCAACATTGGCTATCTCAGCCAGGATGTGCGCCTCTTTGCCGGTTCCTTGCGTGATAACCTCAACCTCAACCAATTGGAACGGGACGATACCCGCCTGATGGCAGCCTTGGACTTCTCCGGGCTCGGCGCCTATGTGCGCGGCCACCACAAAGGTCTGGATCTGGACATAGGTGATGGCGGTGGAGGCTTGTCGATTGGGCAACGTCAGTCAATTGGCTGGGCGCGGCTTTGGCTGCAAAACCCATCCATCGTGCTGCTGGATGAACCAACAGCGGCTTTGGACCAAACGCTGGAGCGCACCCTGGTCAGCCGCCTGGAGACCTGGCTGCAGGGCCGTACAGCCGTGATTGCCACCCACCGGATGCCGATCCTGTCGCTGACCAACCGCACTCTGATCCTACAGGACGGGCGCATGGTGGTGGATGGTCCCCGTGACAAGGTTCTGGCTCACCTGGCTGCAGGAGAAGGCAAATGACCTCATCCGCGCATTATGATCTCGCTGAAAGCGCCCGCGGCGCCAGCCGCATTGTCTATCTTGTCGGAGCCGCCCTGGTGCTGTTCATCGGCTGGGCGGCCTTTGCTTCGGTGGATGAGATCGTGCGCGGCGAAGGTGAAGTGGTCTCCTCTTCACGGGCACAGATCGTACAGAACCTCGAAGGCGGTATTCTGGCGGAGCTGCACGTGCGTCAAGGCGATGAAGTCCGCGCCGGGCAAGTTCTGGCCAAACTGCAGGACACCAAGTTCCGCACCATCGCCGATGAGTTGCAGGACCAGATCGACACGCTTGAAATCAAGCAGTTTCGGCTCGAAGCAGAAATGGACGGGGCCTATGAATTTACAGTGCCGCTTGATCTGGCAGATCGCTCGGCTGAGATCCTGGCCTCCGAACGGGCGCTGTTGAATGCCCGTCAGGGCGATTTTGACAGCCGCCGTACCAGCGCACGCAAGATCCTTGATCAGTTGAATGACGAACTGGCCAATATGCAAAAGCTCTACGAGCAAAACATCGTGGCCCTGATCGAAGTAAACCGCGCTCAGAAAGCGGCAACCGATGCCCAGGCCAAATTCAATGAGATCGGCACCCAAAACGAGCTGAAACTGGCAGAAGAATATTCTGAAGCCCTGCGTGAGTTGGCCTCTTTGCGGCAGGATCAGCGTTTGGCACAGGATCAGCTGGATCGCACGGTGATCACCTCGCCCATGTCTGGAATCGTCAACAGCCTGGGTGTCACCACAATCGGCGGCGTTGTGCGCCCCGGTGAAGAGATCTTTGAAATCATCCCGATGGGAGAAGAGCTGTTTGTAGAGGCCCGCGTCAATCCCAAGGATATCGCCAGCGTCCAAACGGGCCAGACCGCCACGATTAAACTCTCAGCCTATGATTACACGATCTACGGCGCCCTGAACGGTGAGGTCGATTTTGTCTCGGCTGACACCTTTGAAGATGAGCGCAACCCTCGTGCCGAACCCTATTACCGTGTCACGGTCCGGGTGGATCGTTCTGATCTGACCGAACGCCAGCAGGGGATCGAAATTCGTCCCGGCATGCGCGCCACCGCCGAATTGCAAACCGGCTCAAAAACGGTTCTCAACTATCTTTTGAAGCCTCTGTACAAATCCCAAGAGGCCTTCCGTGAACCCTAGATTGTCACATCCAGTTCAGCATTCAGCACGACAGGCTTCGGGGATTTCCGTGACTGTCCCTGAGGCCGTTCTGCCTCGCCCTGCTGACCAGGGGCGGCGCTCCAACAGACAATTCCCTACGCGCTCGAAACTACGGTACCCTACTGCCATTCTAGCAGCAGGTCCCGTGGGAACGTCGCTAAGGAAGGACGTATCTGTTGTTACCCGGCCTGTTGCATCAGGCGCCAGAGGGTTGAATCAAGCGCGGTCCCAATCGACACACGTCTGCTTCCCAATGCGGCCTTGGCAGAAATCACCGAGACAAGCCTGGGCAAATGGCCCGGTATTACCTGCAGCACTGGTGCACCAGAGGCCCCAAAGTCCACAAGGCAGGACATCACCAATGTCGTTCTCTGCTTTGCCAGAACCTCGCAGCTGCGTTCCAAATTGGGGCGCGTTGCATGGGTAAAGTTGTAAGAGAGCACTCCAACGGAGTCCCCGCGTGCGGCATTCAAAGACATCCTCAAAGGTTGGATCTCGTTCGAATTGATCGGTCGAGACAGCCGGAGAACCGCAATGTCGCTCCCCATCAAAGAGCCACCTCTTTGGCTATGCCGATAGCCTGGATGCACCACAGCCTTCGCAATGTTGCGTGCGGCTTTTGCGCGTCGCCCCATGAGGCCCGCTTCGAATTTGATCGTCGTCGGATCAATCGCGCGTCCAGATGCCGGATCATACAGGCAATGGGCCGCGGTCAGTACCAAGTTTGGCGCAATCAAGGATCCGGTACACATATTGCGTCCCGAGATATTCAGACGTCCAACCGCTTCCCACCCAGGTAACGATCGAGCTCCAAATTGCGGATCACCCGCCCTCGCGCCGCTGGGCATACTTGCAAGCAAGTAGGCCACAGCCACAGCGATTAGTCGTTTCATTTTCCACTCCAAATTCCCACATCGACATGTTTGTTCAGTCGTGCGGCTGGAATGGGGCCCAATCTTGTGCTTGGTGGACGAAATAATGGACAGAATGTGGCAGCGTTAACAATTCTCTAACCCCCCGGTTATTGATGCCCCAGAATGACGCTAAAACGGGGTAAAAAGCCACCCAGCGTTAAGACTCTCCCTAAGGTTTTAGTCAAATAGCTGTAAAAACTTGCATTTTTATTCCCACGCGACGTCCCAAAAGACCTGTTCGACCGCAAGACTTCGGTAAGAAATTGGTGGATTGCCACAAGATCTGGGGCAAATGGGGCAAGAATCAGTCCTGAGTCGCCGCCCAATGGCCCCGTGTTCTGTTGCCAAATCCATAACTGCGCCTCCGCCTGTTAAGACATGCGCCATCAGCGGCACGACGGCTCGCAACCGCAGCCGCGCTGCGGTTCTTTAGCGGTTTGATAACAAAGTGTACCCGCTAGGTTCTCCCCTCGCCTTGGGGAGGCCCTTGGCTCATCAGCCATAGAGATGCGACGGGTCGACGAAAACCTCCCAGACAGGCGCGCCGCGTTAATCCGCCTTAGGCAAACCTTAAGCCCGCACAGATGCGGTTCACCGTTAGAGCACCATCCGCCAGCCTCAGCCCTTTGCCGCTGGCGTCCGGCAACAGCAAGGCTCTCGCCCGCCTCCCCCCACGGGCGCGAGGGCGCAGGCGTCAATGTACAGGGCCGTGACAGCGCCCTGGGCGAGAAGTAAGTGCGCGGCTCAGGGCAGGGCTATGGCTTGTCAGGGCAACAGCGCCAGGCGCTTCATAAACAGGGATTTAACTGCCTGTGAGTCAACGCCCAGACAGACCGATACTGCCGCCCGACTGCCAATGCCAGCCTCCAGGGTTTGCCCCGATGTCTCGCCGGAACAGGAAACACGAATGGGCAGGTTCTTTGTATTGAACAATTCAGGGTGGCTACAGGCGATCACCGCCGCCGGGTCATGCAGAGAACAGCCGTCAAACTTTCCAACGGTTTCGTAAAAGTTCAGATAGAACTCGGACATGGTTTGCAGCATCCCGCCCATTTCCGGCGACAGAGCCGCGATAGAGGCAAAATCCGCCTTTGTGCACAGAATCCGGTGCGTGACATCGAGGCCAACCATCACCACTTCGGCCCCAGAGCCAAAGACCACATCCGCCGCATGAGGGTCATGATAGATATTGGCCTCGGCATGCGGCGTGATATTACCGCCCTCCTCCAGAGAGCCCCCCATGATGACAATACGTCTGACGTTTTTGACAAACTCCGGGTCGCGTTGAATGGCCAGAGCGATATTGGTCAGCGGCCCGATAGGACAGAGCACCAGCTCCCCCTTATGTTCGCGCGCCATACGGATCAGGAAATCAGCGGCCTCTTCCTCGATCGGTGCGCCCTTGGGCTGCATGGCCGGGATATTGCCAAACCCCTCTTCGCCATGCACCTGCGCAGAGGGCTTGAACGGCGGCAGGCGCAGCGGAGCTTTTGCGCCCTGTGCCACAGGCACATCCAGGTCCGCAGCTTCCAGCAGGCGCAGCGCGTTGCGGGTGGCAATCGCGGTGGTGACATTGCCAAAAATCGTGGTGAGCCCCAGTAACGAGATCTCTGGAGCTGCTGCCGCATAAAAAATCGCCATGGCATCATCAATGCCGGGGTCCGTGTCGATAATCAGTTTAATCATGGCAGCCTCTTTCTCACTTACCAAAGCCGCCTAACATTTCCTGCGCGGCCTCAGCAAGCACCGCAAAGATCGCACCTGGCCGCTGGGGCCAGGCCTGCGGCAAAAGAGAAGCGCCCCGGCAGGGTAACTGCGGGGGCGCTTGCAAATCGATTCCGATCTCTTCGTCCGAGCACAGCGGCCCAGAGACCCATTGGATCAGGTGTTGAACAGAAAGTGCATGACATCGCCATCTTTGACAATGTAGGTTTTGCCTTCGGCCCGCATCTTGCCAGCCTCTTTGGCCCCCTGCTCGCCGTCGCAAGCGATATAGTCCTCATAGGCAATAGTCTCTGCCCGGATAAAACCTTTTTCAAAGTCGCCATGGATGACGCCTGCGGCCTGTGGCGCAGAGGTGCCCTCACGGATGGTCCAGGCACGGGCCTCTTTCGGGCCGACGGTGAAATAGGTTTCCAGATGCAACAGCTCGTAGCCTGCGCGGATCAGCCGGTCGAGCCCGGCTTCCTCAAGCCCCATTTCCTCGAGAAACATCTGGGCCTCTTCGGCCTCAAGCTGGCTGATTTCTTCTTCGATCTGTGCCGAGATGACCACATGTGAATTGCCCTGAGCAGCCGCCATTTCCGCAACCTTGGCGGAATGATCGTTGCCTTCGGCAGATTCCGACTCGCCTACATTGCAAACATAGAGCACCGGTTTGGTGCTCAGGAGCTGCAACATTTTCCAGGCTTTGGCGTCTTCAGCGTCGACCTCAACCAGTCGCGCCGGCTTGCCCTCTTCGAGCATTGCCTGGGCTTCAGCCAACAAACGATCCTGTTGGGCCGCGTCTTTGTCGTTGCCTTTGATCTTGCGTACCAGGCCAGCACGACGCTTTTCGATGCTTTCCAGATCTGCAAGCATCAACTCCGTCTCGATGGTTTCAGCATCCGCTACTGGGTCAACGCGGCCATCAACATGGGTCACGTCGCCATCCTCGAAACAGCGCAAAACATGTGCAATTGCATCGGTTTCGCGGATGTTGGCCAGGAACTGATTGCCCAGGCCTTCGCCTTTTGAGGCGCCTTTGACCAGCCCGGCAATATCCACAAAGGTCATCCGGGTCGGGATGATCTGCTTGGAGGTGGCAATCGCGGCCAGCTTGTCCAGACGGCTGTCCGGCACGCCGACTTCACCCACATTGGGCTCAATAGTGCAGAACGGAAAGTTCGCAGCCTGCGCCGATGCGGTTTTGGTCAATGCGTTGAACAAAGTCGACTTGCCGACATTCGGCAGGCCGACAATTCCCATTTTAAAGCCCATCTCGGCCTCCTGATGCCATTTGGGAAAGGCTTCTAGGCAGCATTGCCGCCCGGCGCAAGACAGCATTCTCCTTTGGCCCAGCTCCTCGCTCCGTCTTGACCCCCGACAATTCTCCGTCAAAAGTGATCCTGCCCTCGCGTAAACTCTCATTGGCGTGAAGGCGGGTTTAAAACATGAATTGTGATCCTATGTACTGCCAAACTTTCGGACGTTGGGGAAAAAATGAAAAATAGTATTCTGCTCTCAGCCGCTTTGACTGTCGGCATTACGGGCTCTGCCATGGCTCAGGAAATCGTTCTTGGCGCTGGCTATTCTGACTATTCCCGTCAGGGCGCAGACGATGGTGTCGCCCTGTCAATGGAATACATCCATAGCCCCTTTTACGAAGGCCGCGTTTTTTCGGCGAGCCTGGCGGGTGCGCTCGAGGTGGTTGAAACCGGCGATGCCTTTGTTGGCGGCGGGGTAAGCGGCACCTGGGATCTGGAACATGACTGGTTTATTGAAGCCAGCGTGCTGCCTGGTGCCTTTGTCGAAGGCACCTCATTGAACGATCTTGGCTCCACCTTTGAAATCCGCAGCCAGCTCGCCATTGGCAAACGTTTCAAAAGCGGCAAGGCAATGTCCCTGGCTCTGAGCCATAAATCCAATGCCTCAACCGCCGATATCAATCCCGGTGTGAATACCCTGTCCCTGCGCTGGCACATTCCGATGAACTAGGCACTGCAAAACGCAAATGGGGCCTGGGTCGGGATTGATTTCCCCTGCAACTTTCGGCACACCGGAGCGGTAAGTTGCAAGAGGCCCCATCATGACCCGTATTGACGCAAAATTCGCCGAACTCAGAGCCGCCGGCAAAAAGGCCTTTGTGTCCTATGTCATGGCGGGTGACCCGAACTATGAAAGCTCGCTCGAGCTGGTAAAGGGCCTGCCCGCTGCTGGCGTCGATATTATCGAACTGGGCCTGCCCTTCACCGATCCGATGGCCGATGGCCCGACAATCCAGCTGGCCGGCCAACGAGCTCTGGACGGCGGCATGACCTTGGAAAAGACCCTGCAACTGGCTGCAGAATTCCGCAAAGAAGACGACACCACCCCAATTGTTCTGATGGGCTATTACAACCCAATCTACAATCGCGGGGTTGAGACCTTCCTGACGGATGCCAAGGCCGCCGGCATTGATGGTCTGATCGTAGTGGACCTGCCTCCGGAAGAGGATGACGAGCTGTGTATTCCAGCTCAGAAGGCCGGCCTGAACTTCATCCGCCTGGCCACCCCAACCACCGATGACAAGCGCCTGCCAACCGTTCTGCAAAACACCTCTGGCTTTGTCTATTATGTCTCTGTCACCGGCATCACCGGCGCCGCTGAAGCTCAGGCGGGTGACGTAGGACCCGAAGTGGCCCGGATCAAATCCTCTACCGATCTGCCAGTCATCGTAGGCTTTGGTATCAACACGCCGGAAAAGGCACAGAACATCGCCTCGATATCCGATGGCGCCGTTGTAGGCAGTGCCATCGTCAGCAAAATGGCCGAGAGCCAATCGGTCACCGACACCCTGGCCTTTGTCAAATCACTCGCGGATGGCGCCCACCAGGGCTAACACAACGCCTCTCTCATCCCATCATCATAGGGCCGCGCCTCCGGGTGCGGCCTTTTGCGTCTTTGGGAAACACCGGCCGCAGTATTGCAGAGAAGCAAAACAATTGGTAAGGAAATATTACCACATCAAAGCGAGGGTTCATCCGTGCCGGTCATTACCAACATTCAGGATCTGAAACGTATTTACGAGCGGCGGGTGCCGCGGATGTTTTTTGACTATGCCGAAAGCGGCAGCTGGACCGAGCAGACCTTTCGCGAGAACACCTCTGATTTCGAGCAAATCCGCCTGCGTCAGCGGGTGGCGGTGGATATGTCAGGCCGCAGCACCTCTGGCCAGATGATCGGCGAAGATGTCGCCATGCCGGTGGCGCTTGCCCCTGTGGGTTTGACCGGCATGCAGCATGCGGATGGCGAGATCAAAGCCGCCAAGGCGGCTGAGGATTTTGGTGTGCCCTTCACGCTCTCCACCATGTCGATCAACTCGATCGAGGATGTGGCCGAAGCCACCACCCGCCCGTTCTGGTTCCAGCTCTACACCATGAAGGATGACGACTATATCCGCCGCCTGATCCAACGCGCCAAGGATGCCAAATGTTCCGCCCTTGTTATCACGCTCGACCTGCAGATCCTTGGACAGCGTCATAAGGATCTAAAAAATGGCCTCTCCGCTCCGCCAAAACTGACCCCCAAAACCATCGCCAACCTGATGACAAAATGGACCTGGGGCCTGCAAATGCTGGGCGCCAAACGGCGGGAGTTCGGCAATATCGTGGGCCATGTCGACGGCATCTCCGATGCCTCCTCTTTAGGGGCCTGGACCGCAGAACAGTTTGACCCCTCTTTGGACTGGGGCAAGATTGCCAAGCTCAAGGAGATGTGGGGCGGCAAAGTGATCCTCAAAGGAATTCTGGACGCGGAAGACGCCAGGATGGCGGCCAAGGTTGGCGCCGATGCCATTGTGGTCTCCAACCACGGCGGCCGCCAGCTTGATGGCGCCCTCAGCTCCATCCGCATGCTGCCGCAGATCCTGGACGCTG
This sequence comes from Phaeobacter sp. 11ANDIMAR09, assembly GCF_001294455.1. Taxonomy (GTDB): domain Bacteria; phylum Pseudomonadota; class Alphaproteobacteria; order Rhodobacterales; family Rhodobacteraceae; genus Pseudophaeobacter. The sequence goes on along the minus strand of NZ_LIKT01000002.1, from coordinate 257,420 downwards.
TCGGCGATGAGGTCGAAGTGCATCTCGACAGTGGCATCCGCTCTGGCCAAGACGTGCTCAAGGCCCTGGCCATGGGCGCCAAAGGCACCATGATCGGTCGTGCCTTTGTCTATGGGCTCGGCGCCATGGGTCAACAGGGCGTCACCACCGCGCTGGAGGTGATCCAAAAGGAACTCGACACCACCATGGCGCTCTGCGGTGAACGTCATCTCACGGATCTGGGACGGCACAACCTGCTGATCCCGCGAGATTTCGAAGGCCAGTGGCAGGCCTGAGCCAGCCCCAGAAAGTCAAAATATCCGGTCCTGAAACCAGATCAGGGCCGGATAGGCACAGAGCCAGATCCAAAAGAACCGGTTGAGCCCAAAAAAGCAGGCGTTGGAAAAATGAAACCCGGCCGCACAGAGTAGCGCCAGCTTTAAGGCCACCGGGTCCAGCAGCGCCAGCGGAAAGACCAGCTCGAACAGGATCACCGCCCAGCCCATCACAAAGAGGAATCGCGGGCGATCCGCCAGCTCCCTCAGCCCCTCACTCACCGGATAGGCGGAAAAGCGAAACACGTCACGCAAGGCTTCACCGCGCTGCCATTCCGGGTTGACCACCTTGACCCAACCGGAAACAAAATAGGACAGCACCAGCTGCACTGCCAGATAGGACAGCGCCATCTCCTGCCAGAACGGCGTTGGCGCCAGGTGGGCGAGGCTGAGACAGCTGAGGATCAGCATGGTCATCTTGTCGCTACCGCCATTATAGGGCCCCTGATACCGCCAGAGCATCGCCAGGCTGATCACCCAGAGCCCCCAAAGGGGCCAGGCACCTCCCACCCCAAGCGCCATAAGCAGGCACAATCCCAGCCGCGGCACAAAGATCATCCGATCGCCCCGTGCCAAATGTTCCAGGCTCTGTTGGGCAATAGCAAAGGACAGCAACAGCTGCATCCAGCCCATGGCCTGCCCCAGTGTCAGCCCCTGTGTCAGCCCCTGCTGCATCAGCTCCTGAACGCTCATACTCGCCGCCCCTGCAGCGGCGCGAGCGGCACCGGCTTGCTTTCATATTCCACCAGCTTGACGATTTCCTCCCCCTCGCGCGACAGAAACACCAACCGGAACTGCAGCGCCTGCGCTGCCGCTCCCACCGGCAGGGCTTGGGCAACCCGTAGATTGATCTCATCCACGCTATGCTGACTTGGCGCCTCAATCAGCCGCTCGGAACAGCTGACCAGATAGAGCTGCTCGTTCCAGTCCGGATTCCACAGCATCCGCCGCAGGATCCGCCCCATCCCCAGATGGGCGGGCCGCGGCCGATCCTCTCGCCAGGCCCCGGCGCTTCCCTGCGCAATGAGGCGATATTCAATCCGCGGCGACGGCGCCACGGTTTTGAAAAACCGCCAGGATGGGATCACCGTCGGCAAAAAGAGAGAAAGAAGTCGCAGCACCTGGGCAGGCTCCAGCAAAGTAAGACCTGCGCCGCAGACTAGCGCACGGATTTTAACACTTCCTTTTGCACCAGCATTTCCTGCTCCACAGCTTCATTTGGCCCAAAATATCCCGGGGGGAGGCCGCAGGCCGGGGGGCAGCGCCCCCAACCACCACATCCGACACACGCCCCCTTGCGAGAATCCAAAATCCCCTGTAAGGGCAGGCCTTCACGTGGGGTGACAGCCTTGGAGGCACCCCGCTCAGATATATTGGAGACTTAAGATGGCAAAAGAGATTCCTGATCTCGTCGCCGAGGAACGTGCGGGGACGGGCAAGGGCGCCGCTCGCGCAGCACGTCGTGCTGGCATGGTTCCTGGTGTTGTTTACGGTGGTGACGCAGATCCTCTGTCGATCCAGATCCCTTTCAACGTTCTGTTGAAAAAGCTGAAAGCCGGCAAATTCAAGTCCACCCTGTGGAACCTGAAAGTTGAAGGCCAGGAAGACGTCCGCGTGATCTGCCGCGACGTCCAGCGTGACGTTGTCAAAGACCTGCCGACACACCTTGACCTGATGCGCCTGCGCCGCACTTCGGAAATCAACCTGTTCATTCCGGTTGAGTTCATCAACGAAGACACCTGCCCCGGCATCAAAAAGGGCGGCATGCTGGTTGTTGTGCGCCCCGAAGTCGAACTGGTTGTGACTGCAGGTGACATCCCTGAAAAGATCACTGTTGATCTGGCAAATGCCGCAATCGGCGATGTCATCACCATTTCGTCGATCGAGCTGCCCAAAGGCGCCCGTCCGACAATTGATCGTGACTTCGTTATTGCCAATATCGCGGCACCTGGCGGCATTTCTGCTGCTGACGAAGACGAAGACGGCGGCGACGAAGCTGCTGAAGAATAAATCATTCCCTTTGGGGTGTGATGAAACGGGGTCCTTCGGGGCCCCGTTTTGCTTTTGGTGGCCAGCTTCGCTCATTGGCCACCAAGATCTGGGTGCTGTTTTTGATCCGGAATCAATGTCAGCGCAAAAAAGTTAGACGCCCAAAAATTTCGCAAAAACCGATCAAAAAAAGGGACAATATCGACAGAGAATCTCCAAATTTGCAAACCTGTCGTTTGCCTTTTCCAGTCAGGCTTCCATCTCGTATGGCTTAGGGGTGATGTGACATGATGGATCGATTGGAGCGGGAAGAAGCAGAACTGCGCAGACGATTGCTGTTCAGGATTCTGCGCGGGTTCAACTTTGATGCCCCCAGATTTGGCGGTGAAACGATTTCCGACCCTATACCGCCCCATCTGCTGGGGCAGGATGCGGACTATCGCCTGCCCCAGCGCGGCGCCTAGGGGGCTAAACCTCCGCGCCCTGGCAGACAGGCCCTCACCGCACGCGAGATATTTCCGTTTCATGGCACTGGTTCCTCGCTCTGGGTCACTGCATTGGCTTGCCCGAAAATCCTCACTCTGGATTTTCGTCAAAAATCTCGTCATATAGCCCCGAGGTCTGAGGCCGGGCCGCAAAAACCGGGCCGGCAGACACAACGGCGGCACTGCCCCCGCAACGCGAAATGAGACAGGCTATGAAACTCTTTGTTGGGCTCGGAAATCCCGGTGCCAAATATGCCCAAAACAGACATAATATCGGCTTCATGGCGCTGGATCAGATCGCATCTGACCATGGGTTTTCTCCCTGGAAGACCAAGTTCCAGGCGCAGATCTGCGAGGGCACGCTTGGCGGCACCAAGGTCCTGCTGCTGAAACCGCAGACTTTTATGAACCTGTCAGGCCAGGCCGTTGGCGAGGCGATGCGTTTTTACAAGCTGACCAGCGAAGATGTCACTGTGTTGCACGACGAGCTGGACCTGGCCCCGGGCAAATGCCGGGTAAAACAGGGCGGCGGTCATGCGGGGCACAATGGGCTGCGCTCGCTGCACTCCCATATTGGCGCCAGCTATGGCCGCGTGAGGCTGGGCATCGGCCATCCCGGCCATAAGGATGCGGTTGCCGGCTATGTTCTGCGCGACTTCCCCAAGGCTGACGAGGCCTGGCTGGATGATCTGATGCGTGGCATTTCAGATGGGGCCGCAGCGCTGGCCGCCGGGGATAGTGGCAAATTCATGAATGCCGTTTCTCTGCGGGTCGCCCCACCGCGCAGCTCCACCGGATCAAAGCCCCCCAAAGACAAGCCCTCAGGCAAGCAACAGGCACCTCAGCAAGCATCCAAGCAGCCCATGGCAAAGCCAACTGCCACGCAGGACGAAGCCGCTGCAGAGCCGCGGCCCGATCAACGTTCCCCGCTGGAAAAGCTGGTCGACAAGTTCAAATAACCCGAGGCTTCCGCCGCGTCCTTCTTTGTCCCCTGCCCTGCTCGGTTTAAGGCTAGAAAAACGAGGGAGGCAATGGACATGAAGAAACATCTCAAACGACTGCTGCGGGCATTGGTGGTTTTTGCCATCATTTTGGCCGGTTTCGGGATTTGGAAACGCGAAGAAATCCAACGGCTCTGGGCCGTGAATTCGCTGTTCTCGGCTGACAAGATCGTCAGCAACTTCTCCAATATGAATGCCGCGTTTCTGACAACTCCTGTGGCGCGGGGCACCGAGCCTGTCAGCGCCCTCCCGGCAGGGAGAAAAATTACGCTCCCTGTTGAAACCGAGGCCTGGATCCAAGACCGAGCTGTCACCTCGCTTTTGGTGATGAAAGGCGGCGAAATCCGGCATGAAAGCTATCATCTGGACACCTCAGCCGAGGATCGCCGGATCTCCTGGTCAGTGGCGAAAAGCTACCTGTCAGCGCTCTTTGGGGTGCTGTTGGAGGAGGGCACCATCGCCTCGATCGACGACCCTGCAACCAAATATGCGCCTGAACTGAAAGGCAGCGCCTATGACGGTGCCTCGATCCGCAATGTGCTGAACATGGCCAGTGGCGTCACCTTTGACGAAGACTATCTGGACTATGACTCCGACATCAACCGTATGGGCCGCGAGATCGCTCTGGGCGGCACATTGGATCAGTTCACTGCCGATCTGAGCGAGACCTTTGTAAGCCCGGGTGAGCAATGGCAATATGTTTCGATTGATACTCATGTGATTGGCATGGTCATTCGGGGCGCAACGGGCCAAAGCATCGCCAGCCTTTTGCAGGACCGGATTATCGCGCCCTTGGGGCTGGAGCAGGATCTCTACTATGTCACTGACGGGGAGGGCGTAGCCTTTGTTCTGGGCGGATTGAACATCACCACCCGCGACTATGCCCGCTTTGGCCTGATGATCGAACAGGACGGGCAATACAATGGCCAGCAAGTGGTTCCGGCCGATTGGATCGCCGCCTCCACCACGCCCTCGGCGCCGACCAAGCCCGGCAAGATCGGCTATGGCTATCAGTGGTGGATTCCGGTTGGCGCCGAGCCAGGCGAATTCATGGCGCGGGGCGTCTATGGCCAATACATCTATATCGACCAAGCCCGTGATGTTGTGATTGTGAGTACCGCTGCAGATCGCAGGTTCCGGGAAAAGGGTGTAAACGAGATCAATATCGAAATGTTCCGAAAGCTGGCCCAAATGCTGTAGACTGCCCTGTATGAAACAGGACCAAAGCATAAACGTATTGGGCGGGGCGCTTGCGCCCTGCTCAAATCATCCCCTCACCGGCTTCTTTCGCGATGGCCATTGTAACACCTGCGCAGAAGATCAGGGCAGTCACACTGTTTGCGCCGTGATGACAGCCGAGTTTCTCGCCTATTCCAAATATGTTGGCAATGATCTGTCGACACCCCGCCCCACGTATGGCTTTGCTGGTCTAACCCCAGGAGATCGCTGGTGCCTCTGCGCCAGCCGTTTTCTGCAGGCGGCGGACGAAGGCTGTGCTCCGCTTGTCAATCTTGAGGCCACCCATCTGCGAGCGCTGGACATTGTCCCCTTGCGGCTGTTGCAAAGCCATGACGTCGGGACAATGGATCGTTAGGGCTAGAGCATAGTTTTCAACCCACAAGGTCTAGGTGATTGACCCGCCCCTCCCTTTGCCGCTATGGCAGGATCGTAGCCAGCAACCGCCCGTCCCTCGGTCGAAAATAGCCAGCCTCTTTGTCCAACCAAAGGAGACTGGTATGAGCTATATCGCCATGAACCGTTTCAAGATCCGTCCCGGCCGTACAGCCGATTTCGAAGACATCTGGAAGAGCCGTGAGTCCAAGTTGAAAGAGCTTAAAGGCTTTCGCGAGTTCCGCCTGCTGAAGGGCCCGGAAACCGAAGGACACACGCTGTATTCCAGCCACGTGCTCTGGGACAGCCGCGAAGATTTTGAGGCCTGGACCAAATCCCAGCAATTCCGCGATTCGCATCGCAATGCGGGTAAGCGCGAAGGCGAAAGCCCAATCATGGGTCACCCCCAGTTCGAAGGCTTTGAAACGGTCCTACACGAAGCCTGATCAGGCTTGTTGACAAGAAAAGGCCGACCCGGTTCTCCGGATCGGCCAAAATCTTTCTGTGCCCGCGCAGCGCAGCGCGGCCCAGGGCTTACTCCTCGAAAGTGCGGCCTTCTTCGGTATCGGACATGTCAAAGCCGAGGTGCTTGGCCACAGTAAAGACATCCTTGTCACCGCGCCCACACATGTTCATCACAATAATATGGTCCTTGGGCAGATCTGGTGCGATCTTCATCACATGGGCCAATGCGTGGCTGGGCTCCAGAGCTGGAATGATGCCTTCCATCGCACAGGACAGCTGGAAGGCCTCCAGCGCTTCCTTGTCAGTGATGGAGACATATTCGGCGCGGCCTGTGTCGTGCAGCCAGGAGTGTTCGGGGCCGATGCCAGGATAGTCCAGCCCGGCCGAAATCGAGAAACCTTCCTGGATCTGGCCATCTTCGTCCTGCAGCAGATAGGTCCGGTTGCCATGCAGCACGCCGGGGCGGCCACCAGTCAGCGAAGCACAGTGCTGCATCCGGTCATCAACACCCTTGCCGCCGGCTTCGACGCCGATGATATTGACGGATTTGTCATCCAGGAAGGGGTGGAACAGGCCAATGGCGTTTGAGCCACCGCCAATGGCCGCAATGAGCGTATCCGGCAGGCGGCCTTCGCCTTCCTGCTCGGCCAGCTGCCAGCGGACTTCCTTTCCAATGATAGATTGGAAGTCGCGCACCAGCGCCGGATAGGGATGCGGACCCGCCGCAGTACCGATGCAATAGAAGGTATCGTCGACGTTGGTCACCCAGTCGCGCAGGGCGTCGTTCATCGCGTCCTTCAGGGTGCCCCGGCCCGAGGTCACTGGAATGACTTCCGCGCCCAGCAGGCGCATGCGGAAGACATTGGGCGCCTGTCGCTTGACGTCATGCGCCCCCATGTAGACCACACATTTCAGACCAAATTTGGCGCAGACAGTTGCAGTGGCAACCCCGTGCTGACCGGCGCCGGTTTCGGCAATAATGCGGCTCTTGCCCATGCGGCGCGCCAGCAGAATCTGCCCCAGCACATTGTTGACCTTATGGGCGCCAGTGTGGTTCAGCTCGTCGCGCTTCATGTAGACCTTGGCGCCACCCAGATGGGTGCTCAGACGCTCAGCATGGTAAAGCGGGCTTGGGCGGCCAACATAGTGTTTCCACAGGTCATCCATCTCTGCCCAAAAGCTGGGATCATCCTTGGCCCGGTTATATTCCTCTTCGAGGCTGAGGATCAGCGGCATCAAGGTTTCGGAGACAAACCTACCACCAAAGATGCCAAAACGGCCCTTTTCGTCAGGTCCATTCATAAAGCTGTTGAAGAGATCGTTTGCCATGGTTCTTCCCCTTGTCGCAGCACTGATCGCAGCGCCCGACATGACTAGCGCGCAGGCGGCGGCGGGTAAAGAGAGGCCGGGCAGGATTCTGTTCTGCGGACCACAGTTTCACCTAAGGAAAGGGCGCCGCCTCTGCTTGCGGTCAGCCCGTGGCTGACAGGGCCGCAGAGGTGAAGCGGCTGATCAAATCAGCATCCTTTTGCCCAGGCACTGTCTCGACACCCGACGAGACATCAACCTGGCGCGCGCCGGTCATGCGCACAGCCTCGGCAACATTGTCGGGTGTCAGCCCCCCTGCCAGCATCCAGGGGCGTTGCCAGTATTTGCGCCCGGCCAGCAGGCGCCAGTCAAAGGCCAGGCCGTTACCACCGGGAAGATCGGCATCCCTGGGTGGCTTGGCATCAATCAGCAGCTGATCCGCAACCTGAGAGTAGAGATCAATCTGCGGCAAATCCTGGGCATCGGCAATGCCGATGGCCTTCATCACTGGCAAACCATAACGGGATTTAACCTCTGCCACCCGCTCGGGGCTTTCGCTGCCGTGCAATTGCAACATATCCAGCGGCACCACCTTGGTCAGCGCATCCAGCAGGGCATCATCGGCATTCACCGTCAGCGCCACCTTGCACAGGCCAACAGGCGCCTCTAACGCCAGCCCGGCGGCCTGTTCAACAGAGACATGTCGTGGTGATTTTGGAAAAAACACAAAGCCCACATAGCCCGCACCAGCGCTGGCAGCCGCAGCCACATCCTGCGGGGTTCTAAGCCCGCAGATCTTTACCCGAACAGCATTCATCCGCTTTGCTCAGCTGGCTTCTTCCAAAAGCGCGAGGACCTCGTCTTTGCCCTCGTTCTTTTGCTGTTTCAGCTTTTTCACTTCGCGCGACAGCTTCTTTACTTCGCGGCTCTGGGTGCTGACGGCACGACGGTGTTTATGCTCGCGCAGCCATTCCCAAACAAAGCCAATCGCCAAACCCGCACCCAGACCGCCCAGCACCACCACAAAGATCGGCAAAGAGATCGAAGGATTAATCCCGACAAATTCAGAAACAGCATCAGGCAGCAGTTTCAGCGAGATGACAGAGCGGTTTGCGATACAGACCGAAACCAACAGAATTCCCAGGATTCCCAGGACAGCATAGCGAATATAGCGCATTTAGGCCTTTCCGTTCAGGCGATCCCTCAAGAGCTTACCGGTCTTGAAGAACGGAACATGTTTTTCTTCAACTTGGACAGTTTCACCGGTGCGCGGGTTGCGACCAACCCGTGAGTCTCTTTGTTTAACCGAGAAAGCGCCAAAGCCGCGCAATTCCACCCGGTCACCCCGGGACATCGCATCAGTCACTTCCTCAAACACCGTGTTCACGATCCTTTCGACATCCCGCTGATACAGGTGCGGGTTTTCGTCTGCAATCTTCTGAATCAATTCAGAGCGGATCATACTTACTGCCCTCCCAGATGTACGCAAGCCTTTGTCGGCTAACGACAACTATAGGTACAAAAGCCTCATCTAGGAACCAAAACACTGGGCCCATGGATGATATTTGCCCCGCAAAATTCGTCAAACGACCATAAATTCTCGAATTTTCTTCCATCAATGGCTCTGTAAGGCGCTGCAAAGCCCTTTGCTGGCCGCACTGGGGCCCAAAAAGAATTGGTTGATTCGCAACGCCTTACCCTCTCTGTCGGACCGCTTTTGGCTGAGGTCACCGAACGGCAAACAGCTGCATCCCCCCCCGCAGCCATCAGCCCCTCCGCGTCTTGCGGGCTGGTGGAAATCCGCTCAAAAAGAAACGGCCCCGCCAAAAAGGCAAGGCCGCTCTATTCGTTTAAAACCTAAAGTGCAGGCCGAAACTTAGTCGTTGTTCAGAGCTGCGCCCAGGATATCGCCCAAGCTTGCGCCGGAATCCGAGGAACCATACTGCTCAACCGCTTCTTTTTCTTCTGCGATCTCGCGCGCTTTGATCGACAGACCCAGACGACGGGTCTTGCTGTCGACGTTGGTGACGCGAACGTCGACCTTGTCGCCAACATTGAAACGCTCGGGGCGCTGCTCGGCGCGATCACGCGACAGGTCGGAGCGACGGATGAAGCTCTTCATGCCTTCGTATTCGACCTCGATGCCGCCTTCTTCGATGGCTGTGACGTTCACGGTGACAATGGAGCCACGCTTCACGCCGCCAACGGCTTCAGCGAACTTGTCGCCACCCAGGGCTTTGATCGACAGGGAGATACGCTCTTTTTCAACATCCACTTCGGAGACAACGGCCGAAACCATGTCGCCTTTGCGGTAGTTCTGGATCGCATCTTCGCCGCGCTCGTCCCAGGACAGGTCGGACAGGTGAACCATGCCGTCGATGTCGCCTTCGAGGCCGATAAACAGACCGAATTCGGTGATGTTCTTGACTTCGCCTTCGACTTCGGTGCCCTCAGGGTTGCTCTCGGAGAACACTTCCCATGGGTTACGCTGAGTCTGCTTGAGACCCAGGGAAACGCGACGCTTGGAACCGTCGATTTCCAGAACCATGACGTCGACTTCCTGCGAAGTGGAGACAATCTTGCCGGGATGTACGTTCTTCTTGGTCCAGGACATTTCAGAAACGTGGACCAGACCTTCAACACCGGGCTCCAGCTCAACAAATGCACCGTAATCGGTGATGTTGGTCACGCGGCCTTTGTGGACCGAGGAGAGTGGGTACTTGGCGCCAACCAGATCCCATGGATCTTCCTGCAGCTGCTTCATGCCCAGGGAGATACGGTGGGTATCTTTGTTGATCTTGATGACCTGAACCTTGACGGTCTCGCCGATCGCCAGGATCTCGGAGGGGTGGTTCACACGACGCCATGCCATGTCGGTGACGTGCAGCAGGCCGTCAACGCCGCCCAGGTCAACGAATGCACCGTATTCGGTGATGTTCTTGACCACACCGTCAACAGAATCACCCTCAGAGAGTTTGCCGATAACTTCGGCGCGCTGTTCGGCGCGGGACTCTTCGAGGATCGCACGACGCGATACAACGATATTGCCACGACGACGGTCCATTTTCAGGATCTGGAAGGGCTGCTTCAGACCCATCAGAGGGCCAGCGTCACGCACGGGGCGGACGTCAACTTGCGAACCGGGCAGGAAGGCAACTGCGCCACCCAGATCGACGGTAAAGCCACCTTTGACACGACCAAAGATCGCACCTTCGACGCGCTCGTCGTCGGCATAGGCTTTTTCCAGACGGTCCCAGGCTTCTTCGCGGCGTGCCATCTCGCGGGAGATAACGGCTTCGCCACGGGCGTTCTCAGCGGAACGCAGGTAGACTTCTACCTCGTCACCGACTGCGATTTCAGGAGCTTCGCCAGGGTTTGCGAATTCTTTCAGGTCAACGCGGCCTTCCATCTTGTAGCCGACGTCGATCAGGGCCTGGCCCGCTTCGATCGCGATAACCTTGCCTTTGACAACCGAACCCTCGTTCGGGGTGTCCATTTCGAAGCTTTCATTCAGGAGGGCTTCGAAATCCTCCATAGATACGTTTTGAGCCATGAGGTCTCAGGTTTCCTTTACAAAGTTTTCTGGCCGTGCGGTTGTCTCCGCCGGTCTTGGGGTTTGGTCGCATGGGGCGTGGCGCAAAGACATCTGAAGCAAACAAACACAAAGGGCCGGAACTTCCCCCGACCCTGCTCAGATTGTCCTTCGTGCGTGAACCGCCTCTATACAGACAGCGCGCTTGATAAGCGGATTCCCCGCCGCGTGCAAGGAAAACCAACGCAAGCGCCAAGAATTACCCTTGTTTTTCTGGCTTCCGCAGGAAGAGAGGGGAAACCGCCCCCCCTTCCCAGAAAAGTCGGACCGAACAGCCGTGGCTGATGGATCGCAGGCTGTTAGTCGAGCTCGGTGACCAAGGTGGTCAGGGGCTTGCGAACCTTTTTCATCGGCAAAAGCCAATCACCAGCCTCTTCACGGTAGCCCAGTGGCAAAAGCAGGACTGAACGCAGGCCCTTTTCCTTGAGGCCGAGTATCTCATCCACTTGGGCGGGATCAAAGCCTTCCATTGGGGTGCTGTCCACTTCCAGCTCCGCTGCCGCCGCCATGGCAAAGCCCAGAGCGATATAGGCCTGGCGCGCCGCGTGAGCGTAGTTTTCTTCGGCGCTGCGGGGCAGATACATGGCTTTCAGATTGTCATAATAGCCCTTGAGCATGTCGTTCATGCCGCCACGCTCGGCCGCCATCTGCTCGACCACCGCGTCGATGCGTTCTTCGCTGTAGTTATCCCAAGCGGCAAAGACCAAGAGGTGCGAGCCATCGGTGATCTGCGCCTGATCCCAGGACACGGTGCGGATCGCCGCACGGATGTCCTTGTTGCGGATCACAAAGAGCTCAAAGGGCTGCAAGCCGCTGGAGCTGGGCGCCATCTGCACGGCCTCGACAATCTTGGCCACTTTGTCTTCGGGAACCGCTTTGTTGGGGTCCATCTTCTTGGTGGCATAGCGCCAGTTCAGCTTGTCTAGAAACATGTTCTTTCCTGTCATTGGAAGGTTTGTGCGCTCTATATCGGAACTGAACTGTTCAGTTCAATACGCCATTGGGAAAATCTTTCCGGTCCGCTGAAAGGACCGAAATGCACCCACAGCTGCCTTGACGAACAGGGGCATAAACGCTCTGTTCGGCCCATGCGGGTCTCAGCAATTTTTGACAAAGACTATCAGGGAGCACTCAGCGGAGCTGTTTGGCTTTTGGATACGCCAGAAAATCGAAATCGTTTCGAAGGATCTAGTGATCTCGATCGAAACAGCGCCTTATTTTCGAACACTAATTTCCACAGGTCGCCGTCTGCTTTGATCGAATTAATCTGGACTATCCACGATCACTTTCCTGAACTGAAAAGCATTACCGTCATTGGTGTCAAAGCTGGCCCGTTGATCGCTAGAAAGCTAGAAACTGACTATGCAATTGAGGAAACTATTGAAGGGTTCGTTTGCAGGCCCGCGCGCAGCAGCTAAATCCGCATTGCGGCCCTACCAAACTTCAGACAAGGCGTGCTCGGCACTCGGGGCCCCACTAGGTCTCCAAAAAACTTCAACGACGTGCGGCGACCTCTAGCAGGGCCCGAGCTACCGCCTCTTCAATGGCCAAATCACTGGTATCAATCACCACGGCGTCTTCGGCGGGTTTCAACGGCGCCTCAGACCGGTTCATGTCGCGTTCATCGCGGGCCTTCACGTCTGCCAGAACCTCTTCCAGCGTTTCCGCCTCACCTTTAGCCGAGAGTTCCAGAAACCGTCGCTGTGCGCGCACTTCAGCGCTGGCGGTGACAAAAAGCTTCACCTCAGCATAGGGGCAGATCACCGTGCCGATGTCACGACCATCCAGAACAGCCCCGCCCGCACGACGGGCAAAGGCGCGCTGGAAATCGACCAGTGCCGCGCGCACCTCAGCAATCACCGCGACCTTGGACGCGGCCTGCGCCGCCTCGGGGCCGCGCAGGTCATCGCGTTGCAGATCTTCTGGTGTAAGGCCCTGTGCTGCTTCAATCGCTGGCGTGCCTGCGAGCGTCTTGACCCCAACGGCGCGGTACAAAAGCCCGGTGTCCAGATGCGCCAGCCCCAATTCGGCGGCCACGGCCTTGGAAATGGTGCCCTTACCCGCTGCTGCGGGACCGTCAATGGCAATGGTGAAACTTGCGGTCATTTGCCCTGTCCTCCTGATCTCTCAGCCCTTGCTCAGCTTAGCGCCAAGACCCGTCATCAGCGGCTCAAAGATCGGGAAAGAGGTGGTGATCGGGTTGCCGTCATCCACAGTCACCGGGTTCTTCGCGCCCATACCCATCACCATAAAGGACATGGCGATGCGGTGATCCAGGAAGCTCTCGCAGGTGCCGCCACCGGGAACGCCATCCGGGCCCAGACCTTCGACGGACCACCAATCTTCGCCCTCGTCCACGGTGAGGCCATTGGCGCGCAGACCGCGCGCCATCGCATCAATGCGGTCGCTTTCCTTCACCCGCAGTTCCTTGACGCCAGCCATCATGGTCTTGCCAGTGGCAAAGGAAGCCACAACCGCGAGCACCGGGTATTCATCAATCATCGAAGCCGCACGCTCCGGTGGCACCGCGATGCCCTTCATATCAGGCGAGTATTTGGCGCGCAGATCCGCCACCGGTTCCCCGCCCTCTTCACGCATGTTTTCAAAGGTCAGATCGGCGCCCATGTCCTGCAGGGTATAGAACAGCCCCGCGCGCGTTGGGTTGAGGCCAATACCCGGTACCAGCACATCCGAACCAGGGGTGATCAGGGCCGCGCAGACCGGGAAGGCCGCCGAAGAGGGATCGCGCGGCACGGCGATCTCCTGCGGTTTCAGCTCAGGCTGGCCAGTCAGGGTAATCACCCGGCCCTCGTCGCTATCCTCAACGGTGATCTCGGCCCCAAATCCCGCCAGCATCCGCTCGGAATGATCGCGGGTGGCTTCTTTTTCAATCACCACGGTTTGGCCCGGTACATTCAGCCCGGCCAGCAGCACCGCTGATTTCACCTGCGCCGAGGGCACCGGCACCACATAGCGCACCGGAGTAGGCTCCGGTGCGCCAACGATGGTCATTGGCAGGCGCCCGCCCTTGCGGCCAACGGTCTTGGCGCCAAACAGCGCCAATGGATCGGTGACTCGCGCCATCGGGCGCCCATTGAGACTGGCATCGCCGGTAAAGGTCACAGAGATTGGCGAGGTCGCCATACAGCCCATGATCAGACGCACGCCGGTGCCGGAGTTGCCACAATCAATCACCTGCTCCGGTTCGGCAAAGCCCCCGACGCCAACACCATGAACCGACCAATTGCCGCCGCCGTGATTGACAACCTCGGCGCCAAAGGCCTGCATCGCCTTGGCCGTGTCCAGCACATCGTCGCCTTCCAGCAGGCCAGAGATCTTGGTCTCACCCACGGCCATGGCCCCCAGAATGAGCGAGCGATGCGAGATCGACTTGTCTCCCGGCACCTCGGCAACCCCTGTCAGGGGATCTGCACGGTGCGAGCTCATGGGGATGGGGGTACCGTGTCCGGACATGGCGTTTCCTTTATCTTTGTCTTGTCAGCCTGCCGCGTGTCAGTCTGTCTATGTTTCCGCTATCGGTACCGAATTGCGTCGCCAGCGTCTAGCACCGATCCCCAGCCCGAGGGAGCGCCTAACCGAGGCGGCGGAAGGTCAGATAGGTCGGTGTGCGACCTTCGCGCAGGGCCTTTTGCTCATAGCGGGTGGAAATCCAGTCCTCCCAGGGCTCGCGCCAATCTGCAGCCTCAGAGGCCAGCCATTCAAACCCGGCCTTTGGTACCTCTTCCAAGGTTTGACGAACGTAGTCGGGAATATCCGTGGCAACCCGGAAAATGGCCCCGGGTTTGAGACAACGCGCCAGCGGCTCCAGATGTTCCGGGGTGACAAAGCGGCGGCGGTGATGCCGCGTTTTGGGCCAGGGATCGGGGTAGAGCAAAAAGGCGCGTGCGATCGACTGCGGCGGGATCACATCCATCAAATCGCGCGCATCGCCGGGGTGTACTGCAATATTTTCACAGCCGGCTTTGCGGATCTTGCCAAGCAGCATAGCAACACCATTGATAAAGGGCTCAGCCCCGATGATGCCCACATCCGGGTTGCTACTGGCCTGATGCACCAGGTGCTCGCCACCACCAAAACCCACCTCAAGCCAGGTCTCGCGCCCACCAAACAAGGCGTCGAGATCCAGCGGTTTACGATCCGGGTTTTCCTCCCAGCCGACAGCACCGGGGCTCAGCCCCTCCAGGTCTTCGGCAATGTAACGGCGCTGGCTGTCTTTCAGGGTCTTCCCACTAAAACGGCCATAGAAATTACGCCAGGGCGCGCCGCTCACATGGGCCTCGGTTTCTGAACCGGCCGCTTTGGAAGCTTGGCCAGCGTCCCTGCCGCTCTCACTGGGTGTCTTATTCTCGGCCATGGCCTGGCATTTCCTTTGTTCAGGCGCCGTCTTTGACCCGTCGCGATCAAAGCGGCCTTTGCAGACAAGGCCCATGCGCAGTTGGCAGCTCATCTGCCGCAAGCAGAGGCGTAGGTCAAGAGAGGCACCGCCTCAGGGCTGTTTGCGCTGCTTCTTCTCTTGCAGTTCCACCTCTGACGCCTGCTGAACCCGCATCTCAGCATCGCTTAGCCCTGCAACAACCCCCGGCACCGCATCGCGCAACACCCCCGCCGCCTGCAGCTCGGCATGGGTGGGATACCAGACATTGCTGGCTGCCGTTTTCAAGGTTTCAATCACAAAACCCGGCTCGACCCCGCGCGAGATCATATAGATGAGGTGATCATGGATTTCGGTCTGGGTATCGGCATAGATCCAGGAGCCAAATTCAAAAGGCGTGTCCCAATTGTTGCGGTTCCGGTGGCTGCGGTAATAGCGCTGCACGGCTTCGGCGGCCCAGCTGCGTTGATGAAACCCAATTTTTGCCCCATGCGCCACATGCCGCCGATTGCCGGCCAAAAAGACATCGACGCAGGCGCTTGTGCATTCTCCCTCCACATAGGTGTCGAGCCTATACTTCATCACCAACTTGGCCATTTCAGTGCCAGCATGCACGCTGCCACCGCTGCTGTTGAGATGCAGTTCCTTGATTTCAGAGTAGTTTCTGAGCGACTGCTTTAGAGCACGAATGTCATCAACGAGGATCTCGCCACCATTCTTTTCGGTGTCATAGACCAGCACCTCCCCTTTGACTTCAAACTTATCAAAAACGCGCTCCTTAGCCTGCAAAACCACAGGTGTGAGCGTAAGAAACATGGCTGTGATCAGTCGGATCATTGGAGGCTGGCCCAGTGTTTTGTCGAAATCTCCCGCAATCATGGACCAAAAAAGGACGGTGCTCCAGAATCAAATCCCGCCCAGAAATTTGCGCACCTCAGCCCGCGAGCCCAGGCACAGGACCTGACGCCGTTCTTGCCAGCGATCCAAAAGCGCGGTCATCTTATTTCGCCCGTCAGCGTCGTAGCCCCAGGCAAAGCGAAGAAACTCCCAACTCATTCGTTCCGGACAGCCAGGGGTCATGTCAGGCCGCGACTGCCCGTAGTGGCGCAGGGTGCGCTTAAAGATACGCCACATTCTTAAGCGTCGCGGCATATCCAAAGAGACAATTAGATTGGCGCGTTCCGCCCGATACTCCCAGCTGTCGGAGTAGTTGCCCTCGATAACCCAGCAATCGGCGTCAGCTGCCTGACGCGTGGCCGCTTGAATCTGGCCTTCTGTCTGTTCGACCCAACCTGGCAACCAATAAATCTGGTCAAGGTGTACGCACGCTAGGCCCAGCCGGTTGGCCACGGCACGAGCCAGCGTGGATTTTCCAGATCCCGGACCGCCAAGGATCAGAATTCTCTGTATGTGTTTTGACATTCCCTACCCCCTTTGAAGGCCCACTTATGGCGGGCCTTGCACCAAAAGCTGGGGGCACAAAAAAGGCGGGCACCTGGCCCGCCTTCCTTAGGTCATGACTGAGGCTGGATCAAACCGCCTTTTTCAAGGCCTCTACCAAATCGGTACGCTCCCAGCTAAAGCCGCCATCGGCTTCAGGGTCCCGGCCAAAGTGACCATAGGCAGCGGTGCGCTGGTAGATCGGCTTGTTCAGACCCAGGTGCTGGCGAATGCCACGGGGGGTCAGATCCATGGTCTGATCAATAGCCCGCTCGATCAGAGCCGGCGCAACCTCTCCGGTGCCATGGGTGTCTGCATAGATCGACAGCGGCTTAGAGACACCAATCGCATAGGAGAGCTGAATGGTGCATTTCTCAGCCATACCTGCAGCAACCACATTCTTGGCCAGATAGCGCGCGGCATAGGCGGCCGAGCGGTCCACCTTGGTCGGATCCTTGCCCGAGAAGGCACCGCCCCCATGGGGCGCGGCACCACCATAGGTGTCGACGATGATCTTGCGGCCAGTCAGACCGGCATCCCCGTCGGGACCACCAATGACGAATTTGCCCGTTGGGTTGACGTGCCAGATGGTTTCATCTGTCAGCCAGCCTTCGGGCAGGACTTCGTGGAAATAGGGGGCGACAATGGCGCGAATATCATTCGAGGTCAGGCTCTCGTCCAGGTGCTGGGTCGACAGCACCAGCGAGCTGACCCGCACGGGCTTGCCATCTTCATACACCACAGAGAGCTGCGATTTGGCATCTGGGCCCAAAACGGCTTCGGTGCCGTTCTTGCGTACTTCGGCAAGTCGGCGCAGAACCGCGTGGCTATAGTGGATAGGGGCCGGCATCAGCTGCGGGGTCTCGGTGGTGGCATAGCCAAACATGATCCCCTGATCACCGGCGCCTTCGTCCTTGTCCGCCGAGGCATCAACGCCCTGAGCAATATGCGCAGACTGTTCGTGCAGCAGATTGGTCACTTCCACGGTCTCGTGGTGGAATTTGTCCTGCTCATAGCCGATGTCTTTGATACAGGCGCGAATGATCCCGTCGATCCGCCCCATGTAATCATGCAGCTTATCCTGATCGGACAGGCCCACCTCACCGCCGATGACGACGCGATTGGTGGTTGCAAAGGTTTCCGCAGCGACGCGGGCTTCTGGCTCTTCTGCCAGAAAGGCGTCCAGAACGGCATCCGAGATCTGATCACAGACCTTGTCGGGGTGACCCTCGGAAACGGATTCCGAAGTGAAAGTAAAATTCTTACGAGACATGAAATGCTCCATTGGGTTAACCTCGTCACGTCAGGAAGCCGTTGTGAGAGGACTTCGTACCAACTACGCTTGGCGGATCGAGAGGTCAAATACTATTCAACAGACGTTAAGCCGCTATGACCGCACTGCAGCCCAACGCCCACTTTTTTGCGCAGCCAAGACCATAGCCATACACAGCAGGAATACCGGCCAATCCCCGGTGCGACTGTAGAGCGTCGCCGCCAGGGGTTTTGGCAAGAGAGCATCAATGGCCCCCGCCTCCCCCAGCTGGATGTTTTCACGCAGGCGCCCATAGGGGTCGATCATCGCAGTTATGCCGGTATTGGCTGCGCGCAGCATTGGCAGCCCCTGCTCGGCTGCCCGCATCCGCGCCTGGACCAGATGCTGGTAGGGGCCAGAGCGGGTGCCAAACCAGGCATCATTGGTGATCTGGATCAGCACATCCGGGCGCGCTGGCGCGGCATTTACATCCCGGGCAAAAACCGCCTCGTAGCAAATCAGCGGCTGTGCCCGACCGATACCAAGATCCATCAGAACCGCGCCTGGCCCGGCGGAATAGCCCGCCCCCGCCTGCGAGGCAAAGCCATAGATGCCAAAGCGGGCCATCAGATCCCCAAAGGGAACATATTCCCCAAAGGGCACCAGATGCGATTTGTCATAGATCTGATCCACAAGCCCTTCAGCCTCCACCAGGATGGCCGAATTATAGTAGCGCCCCTCGACCCGGCGCTGGATCCCCAACAACACCGGCACACTCGCCACCCGTTCCGAAATCGCTGCCAGCGTATCCCCAGCATGGTTCAGCAATTGCGGCACCGAGGTCTCTGGCCAGACGATCAGATCCGGGAAAGCATGGTCTGAATACTGAGCTGAGACATCTGCTTCGCTCAGCTCTATTGCGCGGCGGACAAAATCCCAGCGCCGCTCCGGCAGCCATTTTTCCGCCTGTGGTGCATTGGGTTGTACCAGACGCACCAACTTGGGTGTCATTTTGGGCGCAGGCGGCTGCGGCAGAGCATACCCAGCCAGCGCCACTACCAAGAGCGGCGCCACCGCAAACAGGGGCCGCCTGCGCAGCAAAGCCAAGGGCAGCGTCACCGCAAGAGTAAGCAGCGCCAAGCCCTGCTCCCCAATCCAGGGCAGCAGTTGCGCCGCCGGAGTGTCAATCCAGAACTGCCCGAACCCGGCCCAGGGGAAGCCGGTAAACACATAGGCTCGCGCCATTTCCATCAAAGACCATAGCGCCAACAAGAGAAACAGCCGTCTGCCGTCCTGCCTGTCGCTTGCCCCCCTGGCGGGGCTCCATCGTGTGGCGAAACCAAAGGCCGCACCCCAAAACAGCGCCAGCCCTGCGGCCAAAAAGATCAGTGCAAATGGGGCCATCCAGGCGTATCGCGCTGCATCGACCTGAAAGGGCTCAACGATCCAGGAAAGTCCAAAGGCAAAATACCCCAGCCCTGCCAGCCAACCAATCACCGAGGCCTGCAGCGCAGAGCGTGCAAGAAGCGCAAGCAGCCCCAAGCCGCCAAAGGCCAGCGGCAGGCTCATCAGGAAATGCACTGGCGCAAGCGCCATGGACAGGAGCGCCCCAAGCCCAAAGGCCGAAAGCCCTGCCACCCAGCTTGACCTCTGGCCAGCTGCGCGCAGGCACCTGTTCCAGAGGCCAGGCCTCACGCGGTAGGCTCCGGCATCATGACCCGCAGCCTCTTGATGCGGCGCGGGTCTGCATCCATGACTTCAAATTCCGGCCCATCTGGGTGCACGATGACCTCGCCGCGCGCGGGTATCCGGCCCGACAACATAAAGACCAGCCCGCCAAGCGTATCTATTTCTTCGGCGTCGACATCTTCATGATGGGTCAGCGACTGGCCGATCTCTGTCTCGAATTCAGCCAACGGGGTACGCGCCAGCGCGATGTAGCAGCCCGCCTTTTCCTGATACCAGGTCTGATCCTCACCAGGGTCGTGCTCATCTTCGATCTCACCGATCACCTGTTCGATCAGATCCTCAATGGTCACCAGACCATCCACACCACCGTATTCGTCAATCACCAGGGCCATATGGCGGCGCTCTGCCTGCATCTTGGCCAGCAATACGCCGATCGGCATCGAGGGCGGAACAAACAGCAAAGGCCGCAGCATCTGCGACAGTTCAAAGGGTTTGCTGCCACCGTTGAACCCATGGGTAAGCGCGAAATCCTTGAGATGGGCAAAGCCCAATGGCGTATCCAGCGTGCCCTCGTAGACGGGGATTCTGGTATAACCGCTGTCGCGGAACACCTGCACCAAATCATCTCGATCGATAGAAACCGGAACCGAAAGGATTTCAGCCGAAGGGATAGCCACATCCTCAACCCGCATACGGCGCAGGTTTATCATCCCGTGAGACTGGGCCTCAGAGCTGGTCGCTTGCGGCTCCTCCTTTGGCGGATGCTCAGGTGCATCCGGCGCCAAGGAGCCAAAAATACGCTCCCAAAACCCTGGTCGTTGTGCAGCGGCGGCTTCTGCCACTGTGCTGCCTGTGTCCTGCAGCGCGCTATGCGCCGCGTTAGAACTGCCTTCTATATCGCCCATCTGTCCTGTCCAAAATGCCCCGCTAGAGGCTGTCATCCAACGTATATGGGTCATCCAGACCCATATTGCCAAGTATCTCGACCTCCAAGCCTTCCATCACTGTGGCGTCTGGGTCGCGAATGTGATCATAGCCCAAAAGATGCAACACTCCGTGAACAACCAAATGGCGCAAATGGTCCTCTAAAGGCTTCTTTGCGGCAGATGCCTCGCGCTGGCAGGTCTCATAGGCAATGGCGATATCTCCAAGCGGTATCTCGCCGGTGAAATCCGCCTCCGGCCGGGAGGGCTGCCCGCCCGGCTCTGGAGCGGCCAGATCCTCGGCGGGCCAGCTGAGCACATTGGTCGGCACAGGTTTTTCGCGAAACTCTGCATTCAGGTCTGCAATCTGATCATCACCACAGGCCAGCAAGGCAATTTCGCAATCTTCAGGATCAAGGTCAAAACGCCCCAGTGCAGCACCAACCGCCTGATGCGCGAGCTCTTCCAGTCCGGCGTCCTGCCAGCGACTGTCCTCAATTGTGATCTCCAAAGCCATCTCTGCCGTCACCTTCAAATCAACGCACACCTGTGCCACCTGCCAGAAACGGGTCAGCGCCCGGGCTCCATCAGCCTAGGCTGGTGGCGTCTCGGCGTCATAGGCTTCGATGATAGCGGCCACAAGCGGATGTCGCACGACGTCCCGCGCCGTAAAGTAATTGAAGCTGATCTTGGAAATCGGGCTCAGCAGGCGTTCTGCATCCGCCAGCCCCGAGGTCACCCCGCGCGGGAGGTCGATCTGGGTCCGGTCGCCGGTCACCACCATGCGCGAGCCCTCACCAAGACGGGTGAGGAACATCTTCATCTGCATCGAGGTGGCATTTTGCGCCTCATCCAGCACCACAAAGGCATTGGACAGGGTACGTCCGCGCATAAAGGCCAGCGGCGCGATCTCGATCTGCTTTTCCTCCAGCAGCTTTGCGAGCTGTTTTCCGGGCAAGAAATCATTCAGCGCGTCATACAGCGGCTGCATATAGGGATCGACCTTGTCCTTCATGTCTCCCGGCAGATAGCCGAGTTTCTCTCCGGCCTCGACGGCAGGGCGCGACAGAATGATCTTATCGACCTGACCGGTGATAAACAGGTTCACACCGACGGCTACTGCCAGATAGGTCTTACCCGTACCAGCAGGTCCGATGCCAAAGGCCAGCTCATGTTCGAACAATGAGCGCACATAGGCCTTTTGTGCATCAGTGCGCGGTTCAACCAGCTTTTTACGGGTCTTAATCTCGACGGGACCACCTTTGAACATTTCAAGCTGGTCATCTGCGATCTCATCCTCGGAATGGCCCATGCGCAATTCCCGGTCGACATCACTGTGTTCAACGCTGCGCCCTGTCTCCAGACGGTCGTACAAAGCGATCAGCACCTCGGCAGCTTGATCCCGCAGAGCCTCCTCTCCAAGAACCGAAAGCTGATTGCCCCGGCGCACGATCTGCACACCGATCTTTTTCTCAATTTCGGTCAGGTTGCGATCATATTCACCGCAAAGATCAATCAGCAGGCGATTGTCGGGAAATTCAAGCAGCACTTCATGTGTATTGCTGGTGATCGGCGGCTGGATCCGGGCGCTTGTGGCCAATGGGGGGAGCTCCTGGGTTTGGTGTATCTGCCCCCAGTCTGCATCTGCCATCAAGCGGGCGCAAGCGGGGGACAGATTTATTCACAGAAATAAAACAAAAAGGCCGCTCCAATCGGAGCGGCCAGTTCTTTGATCCATTAGATTGCTGCAAACCGGCGCGGTCTACAAAGAATCCGGGAAGCTGGATCCATCCTTGAACGGACCGGTTGCAACATTGCGCGGCAGCGGGCTGTTACAGACGGGCTTGCCATCCGGGGTGCGCCGCAGATCGGCATAGCCTTCCAGGCCGTCATCAATGATCCAGTGCTCGCATCCCTGCGGATCAACCCAAATCCCAGCTGTCATATTTGACAGGTGGGTATTCGAAGCGTCATCAGCGTGCTGGTCACGGGTTTTGTCATGAGTGACTTCACAGGCGGCCACGGCGGTCAGCGCAAGGGACAGCGCGGTTGCTTTAACTAGGTGCATCTTTTTGTCCTTCTTTAGCGCAGGCAATAGATTTCGACGCGACGGTTCTGCGCCATATTGGCGGCGCTGCTATTGGGCACACGCGGATCACGTTCACCATAGGCGCGAATATCAGAGATCCGTGCGCCAACCGATTTAGCAACCCCCGCAACCGCATTGGCGCGGCGCTGTGAGAGGCGAATATTATATTCATCCGAGGCGCGGCTGTCGGTATGACCCGCGATCACAAAAGAGCGCACATTGCCCTTGTTGGAGTTGAAAAACTCTTGCAGACGCGCCTTGCCGGCGGAATTGATGTAGTGCTTGTCGGTCGCAAAGAACTGGTCGGTTTCCATCACACCGCAGAGATTGCCACGACGGCAGACGGGTTTGCCATTTGGGGTGACATGCGGTGTCATATAGCCTTCGGCACCGTCGTCCATCACCCAGTGCTCGCACCCATCCGGGTCCACCCAAATGGTGGGAACGTAACGCTCGCCAATGATGGTGCGCTGTTGCGCTTCAACCGACCCTGTCGACAGGCTCACTGCGGCCACAGCAGCGGCCACCAGAGCGAGCATGTTTTTTGCATTAAATGTCATCACAACCAGATTTCCTTCACCTAAGTCCCCCTAGGGTTTCACCCAGGGAAGCTTGCCGCCCAAAATTCCTAACACTCAGGTTATCAGCTACAATCTACACGGCTTTTTCATAAAAACAGCCCCCGTAGCCGCAGGCTTTTCGCAAGACTATGCGCAATACGGCAACACTCATACTGTTTTATTTTAATTGTCTTCGATAGCGCTGCAATTATGACTCACTCTCAAATCCACCGACAAGGCGCATGCCAGTTTTTTGAGTAAAAGCAATCAAAAGCCATAGGGCCAGAGAATCGCTCGCCCGCCGTCCAGTCGCCCCAAGGCACAACCGTCAGTGGCTTCAGCTCCAAAGCAGATGCCCCCCCCCCGGTCGCTCCGTCAATCACTCAATCAGCTCGCCCGCCAGCGAGTTGGTACGGGAAGACACGATACGCACCCGGGCCAAATCACCGATCTGACGATCGCAGTCAGCAACATGGACGGCATGCAAATAGTCCGATTTCCCCAGCATCTGGCCTTCCAGGCGGCCTGGCTTTTCAAACAACACGCCAACCTCACGCCCAACCATACTGTCCTGAATTTCCCGCTGCTGACGGGTCAAAAGCGCCTGCAAGCGCTGCAAGCGGTCATCGGCTTCTACTGGATCGACCTGTGGACGCTCGGCAGCTGGGGTTCCTGGGCGGGTGGAATATTTGAACGAATAGGCAGTGCCGTATTTCACCTCTTCAACCAGATCCAAAGTCGCCTGGAAATCCTCGTCGGTCTCTTCCGGGAAGCCGACGATAAAATCACCCGAGATCAGAATATCAGGGCGCGCCGCGCGGATCCGCTCGATCAGGCGCAGGTAGCTTTCGGCGGTATGGCTGCGGTTCATCCGCTTGAGGATCTTGTCAGAGCCCGCCTGCACCGGCAGATGCAGATAGGGCATCAGCTTCTTGCAGGTGCCATGCGCCTCGATAAGGTCATCCATCATGTCGTTGGGGTGACTGGTGGTAAAACGAATTCGCTCCAGCCCGTCGACCTTGTCGAGCTCCCAGATCAGCTGCGCCAGAGTCAGATCGCCATTGGGACCGGCGCCGTGGTAGGCATTCACATTCTGCCCCAAAAGGGTGATTTCCCGCACGCCACGCTCTACCAGATCACGCGCTTCGGTCAGGATCCGATCCGCCGGACGCGAGACTTCGGCCCCCCGCGTATAGGGCACCACACAAAAGGCGCAGAATTTGTCACAACCTTCCTGCACGGTCAAAAAGGCGGCGGGCCCACGTTTTGCCTTGGGGCGACGTTTAAGCTGCTCAAACTTATCCTCTTCGGGGAAATCAGTATCGAGCACCTTTTCGCCGGTCTGCGCTTTCTCTTCCATCTCCGGCAGGCGGTGATAGCTCTGCGGACCTACCACCAGATCCACCAGAGGCTGGCGCCGCATGATCT
The DNA here is from genome assembly GCF_001294455.1 of Phaeobacter sp. 11ANDIMAR09. Classification (GTDB taxonomy): domain Bacteria; phylum Pseudomonadota; class Alphaproteobacteria; order Rhodobacterales; family Rhodobacteraceae; genus Pseudophaeobacter. The sequence goes on along the minus strand of NZ_LIKT01000002.1, from coordinate 232,881 downwards.
CTTCGCCCTCAGCCTGCGCCACACAACCTGCAACCCCAATCTTCAGGTCCGGCTTTTGCGCCTTCAGCTTTTTGAACCGTCCCAGCTCGGAATAGACCTTTTCCGCCGCTTTTTCGCGAATATGGCAAGTGTTGAGCAGAATCATATCTGCCTCATCCGCTGACTTAGCCTCGGTATAGCCCTGCCCGCCCAGCGCTTCGGCCATGCGTTCACTGTCATAGACGTTCATCTGACAGCCATAGGTCTTGATAAACAGCTTCTTGGGCGCGGTCATGTCGGTGGTGCCTTTCAGCAGAGGTCGGGAACAGCGGCCTGCCATAACGGCAAATCTCGCGGCTTGCAATGCAGGCGGGATTACCTGATTTTAGGGGCAAATGCCAGAACGGCACCCAGAGAGCAGAGATTCAACAGCATGATGTATTCTTCACTGGAAGATTTTCTCGATCAGAAGAAGGCTCTATTGGTCAAGGGCCCCGTTGCGCTGATCTTTGTCGAAGACGATGTCGAAGTGGCCACGACCCTGCGCCATCACCTGCAATCGGGCTTCCAGTCTATCGTCGCTTTGATGCCGGATGCCTTTGACCTGCCGCGGGACATCAAATCCAAGATCCACCGCATTCCCTTCGATTGCAGCGCCCCCGAGACTGTCTTTCGGGCCATAAATCGGGTTATTGCGGCGGCAAACCCCGGCTGTTGGCTCTATTACTGCTATAATGCCGAATTCCTGTTCTTCCCTTTCTGTGAAACCAGAACCGTGGCGGAGATGCTCACCTTCCATAGTGAAGAACGGCGCTCAGCCATGCTGACTTATGTGATCGATCTCTATGCGGGGGATCTGCAAAAACACCCAAGCGCGGTCTCGCTGGAAACCGCCTTTCTAGACAAGTCAGGCTATTATGCCCAGGCGCGCTGGGACGAGACGGCCAATGCGCCGCGCGAAAGGCAACTCGACTTTTTCGGCGGCGTGCGCTGGCGTCAAGAGGAACACATCCCCTGGACCAGTCGCAAAATCGACAGGATTTCCCTCTTTCAAGCCAACGCGGGACTTGAGCTGCGAGAAAACCACACTTTCACCGACCAGGAGTACAATACCTATGCCTGCCCCTGGCATCACAACCTGACAGCTGCAGTCTGCTCCTTCCGTACTGCCAAGGCGTTAAAGAGAAATCCTGGGTCAGATTTTGCCATCGACAGTTTTAAATGGCACAATTCCACACCATTTGAGTGGCATTCACGCCAGCTCCTAGATCTTGGCCTTATGGAACCGGGACAGTGGTTTTAGAGCGGACCAAAGCCGCGAAATCAATTCTTCCCTTACACCTTTGCATCTGCCTCGATAAGGGGGCTTTGCCCCCTCGCGCCTAAGCGCTCACCCCCAGGATATTTGTGGCCAACTGAAACCCTAAGTCGAAGACCCTCATTCATTTGGCCTTAAATATCCCGGGGGAGTCGCCATCGGCGACGGGGGCAGCGCCCCCACACCTGATCCCTCTTTGCCCCTACCGTTGGAACAGAATAGGAAACCAATCTTCCCGCAAACGCTGGCCCGGTTTCATCTCATGGCCGGGATAGGGAGGGGATGTCGGGCCGGGACGCTCCACATATCGCGCGTCTTCCCCCACCAGCCGCAACGAAAAGGCACGGCGACGGGTTTCGCTGGTATTGGCACGAGCGCCATGCAGGGTTTTGTAGTTAAAGGCCACCGCATCCCCCGGCTCCATTTCCCACTCGAGGATTTTCATGCCTTCGGCCTCGGGATCGGGCACGGGCATATATTGGCCTTCATCGGCAAAGAAGTCTTCTTCCGACACCCAGCGGGTTGGCAGGACTTCTTTTTCCCATTTGTGAGAGCCTGCTACGCAGCGCAGAGCCGCTTCGCTCACCGGGTCAAGTGGCGACCAAAAACTGATGGTTTGGCGGCCTTCGACAAAGTAGTAGGGGCCATCCTGATGCCAGGGCGTCGCCATCGAGGTTCCCGGCTCTTTCACCAGAACATGATCGTGGAACATCTGCACCAGATCCGACTGCATCAAGTCGGCGGCGACCTCTGCCACGGGCGAGGCTTTGATCGCCGCCTCGAATTCAGGGATGCGCGGCCAGTTGCAATAGTCGTCAAAAAAGCGCCCGGTCTGGCCTGTTTTTTCGTTGTTGGAAGCATAGGGGCCAGGCGCGGCCATGTTTCTTTCAACACCGCGACGCAGTTGATCAACCTGATCCTTGAACAACCCCTTGATCAACACAACGCCATCGCGCTGGAACTGGTCAATGTGGTCCTGGGTGATGAGAGGGTGCACCATGCGGGTCTCCGTCAATATCTTGCCAACCCAGGCATCCCAGCAGCGGGCCATTCAGCACCGCCAAGCCTGTCGGGTTGGTCTTTGGTTTAAGTCAGAAAAGATGAATCTTCTTGTCACCAACACTGCCGTCCTCACATATTAGTTTCAAATAATATATTTCTAATATACCCATAACCCGATGCTATACCTCACGCTGCGCCACTACGAATACATCTGCGCCGTTGCGCAGCACGGCAGCCTTTCCGCTGCAGCTGAAGCCCTGCATGTCAGCCAGCCCGCCCTCTCGACAGCCCTGGCTCGGATCGAGGACCACCTGGGACATGCACTCTTTGTTCGCCGCCGAGGCGCCCCCCTATCGCTTACCCCGCAGGGGCGCGACTTTGCCAAGGCAGCGCAAAACCTGGTAGATCAGGCCGCCCAACTGGAAGCGCCTGACAATAACAACCCCGCCTTACAGAGCCTGGTCGTCGGCTGCTTTGCGGATCTTGCCCCCTTTGTCCTCGCCCCGGCTCTGCGCTGCCTGCGCGAGACTTTTCCTGAGGTGACCGTAACTGCACGGGCCTTGAATTTCGAGCAGCTCACCACAGGCCTCCTCCAGGGGGAAATTGACCTTGCCGTGACCTATGACTTGGGGCTGGACGCTGGATTTGACCGGCAGGTTATCCACCAGCGCGCGCCTTGGGCACTCTTGCCACCCAGCCATCCGCTGACCGGACACTCTAGCCTGACGCTGACCCAACTGGCAAACGAACCGTTGATCCTGTCGCAGGAAGGGCTATCGGTGCAGCATATGTTGACCCTATTCAAAAGCATTGGCCTGACGCCCCGCATTGCCCATCGCGCCGCCTCACTGGAGGTATTGCGCAGTCTGGCAGCCAATGGCGAGGGGCTTGGCATCAGCTATAGCGCGCCATTGATCACCCAAACCTATGATAGCAAGAGGCTTGTGAACATTCCGATCAGCGATCGCTGCGCGCGCGAACCGGTCATTGTTGCCAGCCATGGCAACCCCAAACCCGGCTCCCCCTTGGCCCGTGCCAAGCACAGGCTATCACAGGCCCTGAGCCAAAGACCCCAATAGCGCGATTAGGTTTTACGCAGACGAATGACCACATCCACCGAGGCAATTTCCATCCCTTCGGGGGCATCCGGCAGGCGCTGGATAACCAATTGATCAGAGGGGGCATCGGTGATCCGATTGCCATCTTCCCAATAGTAATGCGGGTGATCATGGGTATTGGTGTCGAAATAGCTCTTGGAACCATCCACGGTGATTTCCTGCAGCACCCCTGCTTCGCAAAAGGCGCGCAGCGTGTTGTAGACTGTCGCCAACGATACAGCAGTGCCTTTGGTTTTGGCCGCGTCAAACAAGCTCTCGGCAGTGACATGGCGATGGTTACCATCGCCCACCAAAAGCTCCGCCAGGGCAAGCCGCTGACGGGTCGGGCGCAGCCCGGCATCAACCAACCAATTTGTTGCCACGTCTTCGCTGTTTGGCGTCATGTGCGGATCCTGCATCGCGTTGCTATCGATGTTTATACTGCGAATGAATTGCATTTTACAAACAGAATCCCCAGCCTTGGTGAACAGCATCCCCCCCTGCCCGTTTCACCCTCGCCCAGTGCAACAAGGCTCACTGCTCTTGCAGGACCCTTGAGCCGGGTGCTACAGGAAGGAAAAGACATGACACACAATAGGCAGGAGACGCGCCAGCATGGCCGATTACCCCAGCAGCTTTGACAAAGACGATCTGTTGAAATGTGCCCGCGGAGAGCTGTTTGGCCCCGGCAATGCCCAGCTCCCTGCGCCACCCATGTTGATGATGGACCGCATCACCGAGGTCAGCGCCGATGGTGGTGCCCACGGCAAGGGCCATATCCTGGCAGAGTTCGACATCAACCCGGAGCTGTGGTTCTTTGAGTGTCATTTCCCCGGCAACCCCATCATGCCCGGCTGCCTGGGCCTGGATGGTCTGTGGCAGCTGACTGGGTTCAACCTCGGTTGGCGTGGCTGGAAAGGCCGCGGCATGGCCGTTGGCGTTGGTGAGGTCAAACTCACCGGCATGGTCCGCCCTGAGCGCAAGATGCTGACCTATAAGATCGACTTCAAAAAGGCGATCCAGACTCGCCGCCTGACCATGGGCGTGGCAGACGGCATCGTCGAGGCCGATGGCGAGATGATTTATGACGTCAAGGACATGAAGGTCGTTCTCTCCGAGGCGTGATCGCTATTGGATAAGAAAACGCAACAGAGGCCCTTGGGGCCTCTTTTTTATTGCCACAAGCCGATGTCAGCCCAGGCCCAGATCTATGCACTCGCAAGGCTGGGCTCGCGGGTCAGCTCTGGCGGCGCGTGGAAACTGTCACGCCAGGCGACGAGACATAGAATCGGGTCGTCCCTCGTCTCCATTGCATGAGATTGATTGCTTGTATGAAAAGACGTCTGCCCTTCTGACAGGATCTCATCTGGACAGCCTTTGCGTTTGAAAACGGCACTCCCGGACACCACCATGTACATCTCTTCCGCCGGATGATGGTGCCAAGGGTAGTAAAGGCCCGCTGGCATATAGACCATCCAAAGCCGTAACGAATGGGAGAAAAAGGGAGCCTCCTCACCAATGATACAATAGCAGCCGAATCGATCCATGAAGTCGTCACTGATTTCGGTGCCCTTATAGGTTTCGCGCCAATGCGCTACGTCACCCGCCGCAAGAATGGCATCTTGCAGATCGGCATATCTATTCGAATTCAGCTTGCTGTCGCCTTGGAACACGTCTCTGCAATTGCAGTGATGTGGCATTACGCGTTGCTGCGCGACGTCGCTCGGAAAGCCTGCAAAGGCTTGCATCTGGAGGTTTGCACGATAGGCATTTTGCGTGGCCTGCAGCAAATTCTGGAAGATATCATCTTTTGTCATGGCCCGAGATTGAGCAGCTGCAGCGCATTTTCTCTTTCGGAAACGACGCCGAGGTCGGTTTTCAAAGATCTCTGCGACAAATTGCGATGCTCCCAAGCCGCACTATCGCGGTGCCGTCCACAGGACTGCAGGGCGTGGCAGAACCATCGACCCGCCCTGGCCTTGGCGCCATGCCATCTTGCACCTCTGCTTCGCAATGCATACTAAGACATAAGCAATTAAGGGAGTGCACGTATGCGTCGTGTCGTCGTCACCGGTCTGGGGATCGTCTCCTCCATCGGAAACAACACCGAAGAAGTCATCGCCGCGTTGAAGGCGGGGAAATCCGGCATCGTTGCCAGCCCGGAAATGACCGAGCATGGCTTTCGCAGCCAGGTCGCCGGCACGCTGAAGATCGACATCAAGGAACATGTCGACAAACGCGCACTGCGCTTCATGGGGCCAGGTGCCGCCTATGCCCATATCGCCATGAGCCAGGCGATTGCTGATGCGGGCCTCTCTGAGGATCAACTCGTCAATGAGCGCACGGGTCTGGTGGCAGGTTCCGGTGGCCCCTCCACCTCCGCCATGCTGACCGCGCATCAGGTCGTTGCCAAAACTGGCGCCACCAAGCGTATTGGCCCCTTTGCGGTGCCAAAATGCATGTCCTCGACGATTTCGGCCAACCTCGCAACCGCCTTCAAGATCAAGGGCATCAACTATTCCATCACCTCGGCCTGCTCCACCTCGCTGCATTGTATCGGCAATGCCGCCGAGCAGATCATGATGGGCAAGCAGGACGTGATGTTTGCCGGTGGTGGCGAAGAGCTGGACTGGACCCTGTCCTGCCTGTTTGACGCCATGGGTGCGATGTCTTCCAAGAAAAACGACGACCCAGCGGCGGCCAGCCGTGCCTTTGATCAGGACCGCGATGGTTTTGTCATCTCGGGTGGTGGCGGTATTGTGGTGCTGGAAGACCTAGATCACGCGCTGGCGCGCGGTGCCAAGATCTATGCCGAAGTGGTCGGCTATGCCGCCACATCTGATGGTCACGATATGGTTGCCCCATCCGGCGAAGGTGGTGAGCGCGCCATGCGTCTGGCGCTGTCGACCCTGCCCGAGGGCCGGAAAGTCAGCTATATCAACGCCCACGGCACCTCGACCCCGGTTGGCGATGTCGGTGAGGTAGAGGCTGTGCGCCGGGTCTTTGGCGAAGGCCAGACCCCGCCGATCTCTTCGACAAAATCCATGACCGGTCATGCCCAGGGCGCAGCCGGGGCGCTGGAGGCAATCTTTTGCCTGCTGATGCTGGACAATGATTTCATCACCCCTTCGATCAATGTGGACACCCTGGCTGAGGGTATTTTGCCCGGCGAGATTGCCACAGACCTCGTGGAAAACGCAGACCTCGACTGTGTCATGACCAACAGCTTTGGCTTTGGCGGCACCAATGGATCGATGGTTTTGAGCAAATACAAAGGATAACCCGACAATGTCAGGAATTTTGACGGGCAAACGCGGATTGATCATGGGCGTTGCCAATGATCGCTCCATCGCCTGGGGCATTGCTAAGGCCATGGCCGAGGCCGGCGCCGAACTGGCCTTCACCTATCAAGGTGACGCCTTTGGCAAACGCCTGGAACCCCTAGCGCAGAGCGTCGGCAGCGATTTCATGGTGGATGTGGATGTCACCGATGATGCCTCGCTTGATGCGGCCTTTGCGCAATTGAGCGAACGCTGGGACAGCATTGACTTTGTTGTCCACGCCATCGCCTATTCGGACAAATCCGAGCTGACCGGGCGTTTCCTGGACACCAGCCGCGCCAACTTCAAGAACTCGATGGATATCTCGGCCTATTCCTTTATCGAGGTGGCTCGACGGGCCCATCCGATGATGGTCGAAAACGGTGGCACCCTGCTGACCCTGACCTATCAGGGCTCCAACCGCGTGGTGCCCAACTACAATGTCATGGGCGTGGCCAAGGCCGCGCTGGAGAGCGCCACTCGCTACCTGGCCAATGATCTCGGCCCCGAAGGGATCCGCGTCAATGCGATCTCCCCCGGCCCAATGAAGACACTGGCTGGCGCTGCCATTGGCGGCGCGCGCAAGACCTTCAAGCACACGGCACAAAACGCGCCGATGCGCGACAATGCAACGCTTGAGGCCGTTGGCGGCACCGCCGTCTATCTGGCCTCGGATGCAGGCGCCTGCACCAGTGGCGAGATCATTCGCGTCGATGGCGGCTTTCATGTGCTGGGCATGCCCCAGCCGGATCACCTGTAAAACCGCTGCCGCAAGATATCTAAAAAAGGCGCTCCTTCGGGGCGCCTTTTTTGCTCTCCAGGGCTCGCTTAGCCTTACGCCTGTGCCGCCTGCATCTCCTGCACCAGGAGCCGCAGCATATCTCCGCTGGCCATCGGTCGGGAGCGCGCCGCGCCCGTGCCAGCCCATTGCGCACCAAACCCGGCTTCGCCCGCCGATTTGGCAGCCGCGTTCAAGGCTTTGCCCGCATCATAAGCAATAGGATAGTCCGGAATCTGTGCCACGCCCTGCTGCTCGGCCCAGGAGGTAAAATCATTTTTCAGACACCGCGCCGCCCGCCCCGAAATCGCTGCGGTCATGCGGGTTCCCTCCTCTGCAGCTGCAGCCAAGGCCCGCCGATACCCCTGGTCCGCTGCGGTTTCATCACATCCAACAAAAGCGGTGCCCAATTGCGCGGCACTGGCCCCCAATTGCAGCGCTCGCGCGACATCCGCCCCCGTCATCAGCCCACCCGCGGCCACCACCGGGGTTTTTAGACCACAAACCAGGGCAGCGAGCAGTTCAAAAGTTCCGAGCTGCTCATCCGGTGCCGCGGGGTCGAACACGCCGCGATGTCCACCTGCCTCCCAGCCCTGAGCCACCACCGCGTCAACGCCTGCCGCCTCTAGCACCAAACCTTCGGCCAAAGAGGTCGCGGTAGCCATCAAAACTACCCCCTTGGCCTGTAACGCCTGGATCAGATCCAGATCAGGCAGGCCAAAATGGAAACTCACCACGGGCGGCGCTTCCTCCAGCAGCATCTCTTGGGCCGCAGGATCCACACAGAAACTCGTGTAGATCTCCGTCAGAGCCTGAGGCGGTGCCGTATCAAAGCGCGCAAATAGGGGCGCAAGCCGAGCAAGCCATGCCTGCTCTACCGCCGGATCCGCCTGTGCGGGCCGGTGGCAAAACAGATTTACGTTGAAAGGTCTGTCAGTCAGCGCGCGGGTCGCCCGGATCATCTCGCGGGCCTGCGCGGGCGCGGCGGCACCGAGGCCCAGCGCCCCCAGACCTCCGGCCTCGCTGACAGCCGCAGCCATCGCAGGCGTGCTAACCCCAGCCATAGGGGCCTGAAAAATTGGCCAGTCCAGACCAATGCGCCCTGTGATACCCTGCCCCTGCATGATCTGCCCTCCTGCTGTCACTGCCCCCAACAGATCCGCAAGCCAGCCTCAAAGGCAAGACAAAGAAAAAGGGCCAGTGTTTCTACTGACCCTTTCCCAATTCACCAGGTCTCTGATCAGTTGATCAAGACCAGCTCAATATCAAAATTCAGATCCTTGCCCGCCAGTGGATGGTTGGCGTCCAGGGTCACAGTGGCGTCGGTCACTTCGACCACGGTCACCGGCAACACATGGCCTTCGGGGCTTTGCATTTGCAGCTGTGTGCCCAGCTCCAGTGGGATATCATCAGGGATGCCCTCCCGCGGGATCGCCTGACGAGCCTCAGGGTTCAGCGGTCCATAGGCATCCGCTGATGGGATTTCGAGCCGTTTCTTGTCTCCAACAACCATGCCCGGCAGACCAGCGTCCATGCCTGCAATGACCTGACCAGAGCCCACGGTGAACTCCAGCGGATCCCGCCCTTCGGAGCTGTCAAAGACAGACCCATCTGTCAGAGTACCCGTGTAGTGAATGCGGACGGTATCGCCGTTTTTTACCTCGGTCATGTGACCTCCAGTCTATGTATAGGTTACAGTGGCCGGCACCCTACAGATCCAAGGCGCGAAGTAAAGGCACAGGTGCCTTTTGGCCCCGCCTGACCCCGGCAAATAAGGGTCCCGCCCTGTGGGTCTCTGAGATCTGAGCCAGAATTGTACCAATCACAAGTTCGCGCTTTGCGCCCGCCCCAAGCCCGTGACAGGATGCCCCAAAGGGAGACTGCAATGCCGATCACCACCTGTGTTTTTGACGCCTATGGCACGTTGTTTGATGTTGCCGCCGCCGCCCGTCAGGCCGCTGCCGAGCCCGAGTTTCCGCATCTGCAGGACAATTGGGCGGTCTTGGCCAACCATTGGCGCTTAAAGCAGCTGCAATATACATGGCTGCGCGCCATCACCGATGCGCACTGCGGTTTCTGGCAGGTCACCCAGGACGGGCTGGACTGGGCGCTGGAGGCCACGGGACTTGCCGGAGACCCCAAGCTGCGCCAAAGACTGTTGGATTTATACTGGGAGCTTCAGGCCTATCCAGAAGTCCCCGCTATGCTGAGCGCTCTAAAAGACGCCGGGATGAACTTGGCGATCCTGTCCAATGGCTCTCCCGACATGCTGGATGGAGCGGTACAATCCGCCGGGATTGGATCGCTTTTGAACGATGTTTTGTCAGTCGAAAGCGTTGGCATCTTCAAGCCCGACCACAGGGTCTATGACCTGGTGGGTCAACGGTTCAACTGCCAAAAGGACGAGGTGCTCTTTGTCTCCTCCAACGGCTGGGATGCGGCAGGGGCGGCGGGCTATGGGTTCACCACCGCCTGGGTCAATCGCGCTGCCGAGCCCGTTGATCGCCTGCCCTGGGTTCCGGACCATATTCTGTCGGACCTCACCTCCATCCCTGACCTTGCCAAAGCCTGAGACACCATAGACATGAGCCATTTCACCACTTCGGACGGGCTGTCGCTGTTTTACCACGAAAGCGGCAACCCAACAGGCAGGCCGCTGATTTGCCTGGCAGGCCTCACGCGGGAAAGCCGGGATTTTCGCTATTTCCTCCCCCATGCCCGGCAGTATCGCGTGATTGCGCTGGACGCACGCGGGCGCGGAGAATCCGACCGCGACCCAGAGTTCAGCAACTACAACGTGCCGCGCGAGGCCCAGGACGTGCTGGAGCTGATGGATCATCTCTCCCTTCCCAAGGCCGCGTTCCTTGGCACCTCGCGCGGGGGGATGGTGGCCATGATGCTGGCCGCCAGCGCCAAGTCGCGCCTTTTGGCGGTGATCCTCAACGATGTCGGCCCGGTCATTCCAACCGATGGCATCGACCGCATTATGCAATATGTCGGCCGCCGCCCCGCCGCCAAAACCCATGCACAGGCCGCCGAAACCTTGATGGCGCTGATGGGACCTGCCTTTGGCGATGTGCCCGCCCAACGCTGGCGTGAAGAGGTCGAAACCTTCTATGACGCCAGTGATGACGGCCTGCAGCTGCGCTATGATCCCCAGCTTCGCGATGCATTGCTGGCGCAGGCAGATGCGGGACCAGTGCCGGATCTCTGGCCCTTGTTCATGGCATTGGAGGGTCTGCCCTGCGGTGTCATCCGGGGCGTCAATTCGGATGTGCTGAGCCAAGAGACCTATCAGGAAATGCAAGAGCGCCTACCAACGATCCAGGCCATGGAGCTCGCCAATCGCGGCCATGTTCCCTTCCTCGATGAACCCCAATCCCTTTCCCTTATTCATTCCGTTTTGGAGTCTCTTTGATGTCATCCTTTGAAATGATCCAGGCCGCTGCTAAGCGGTTGCAGGGCCATGCCCGCCTCACACCGATGCTTTCCTCTCCCTTTCTGGATGAGATCGCCGGACGTCGCCTTTTGGTCAAGGCTGAGTGCCTGCAACACACAGGTTCCTTTAAGTTTCGCGGCGGTTGGGCGGCAATCTCGGCCCTTTCCGACGCCGAGAAATCACGCGGTGTTCTGGCCTATTCCAGTGGCAACCACGCCCAGGGCGTTGCCGCTGCGGCCAAGGCCCACGAGGTCACGGCAGTGATCCTGATGCCCGCCGATGCGCCGAGCCTCAAGATCGAAAACACCCGCGCACTAGGCGCCGAAGTCGTGCTCTATGATCGCGTCGGAGGAGAGGACCGCAGCGCCATCGGTCGAGACCTGGCACAGAAACGTGGCCTCACCCTGATCAAACCCTATGACGAGCCGCAGGTGATCGCCGGTCAGGGCAGCGTTGGCCTGGAAATCGCCGAACAAGCCAGAGCCGAAGGCGTTTGCGAAGCCGACGTGCTGATCTGTTGTGGCGGCGGCGGCCTCACCAGTGGTGTGGCACTGGCACTGGAGGGCACAGCCCCCGGATTGCGCGTGCGCCCAGCTGAGCCAGAACGATTTGATGATGTCACCCGTTCCTTGGCCAGTGGGCAGATCGAAAGCAATGCAGAAATCTCTGGATCAATCTGCGACGCGATCCTCACCCCCTCCCCTGGGGAAGTCACTTTTCCTGTGCTCAAACGCCTTTGTGGTCCCGGGGTGGTCGTCACCGAAGAAGATGCCCTACGCGCCATGGCCTTGGCCTTTCTACGGCTCAAGATCGTGCTGGAACCTGGCGGTGCAGTTGCTCTCGCCGCTGCTCTGTTCCACTCGGATAACATCAAAGGCGATGCGGTGATTGCCGTGGCAACCGGCGGAAATGTTGATGCCGCTCTGTTCCAACAGGCTCTCAGCCGCTATGCTTGACCCCAGAAGGCCTCTATTCATCTGACGGAGTTCGTCATGAGCCGCTTTACTATCGCCTCCTTCAACGTCAAAAACTTGATCGGGCCGGATCAGGAGTACTACCGCTTCCAAAGCTACACCCCAGAGGAATATGCTTGGAAGTCAGACTGGATGGCCGACCAGATCCTGACCCTGGACGCAGACATTGTCGGCTTTCAGGAGATTTTTGAGGAAGAGCCCTTGCGGGAAGTGATCGCGGAGGCTGATGCCCGTGGCATTCAGGCCAACGCAGCCACGGTGCCGGACCGCTCCAAACGTTACCACCGCAAGGCCATTTTTCGAAAACTTGCCTATGGTCCTTATGGCGATGCGGGTCTCGCCTTTGCCCCGAATGTAAATGACAGCGGAAAACCGGGTCAGCGCCGCCCCGGCCTGGCCATCCTGTCACGCTTTGGCTTTGTCGGCACGCCCGAGGTGATCCAGGAGCTGGACCCGCCGTTGGACATCCCCATGTCCCACCTGGGCGGCGAGGACGAAGCAGGCCACTACACCCTGCGCTGCCTGTCGCGCCCGATCCTCAAGGCGCGCATTCCCATCAACGGTCAGATTGTCACCGTCTTCAACTGCCATCTGAAATCAAAACTGGGCGAATTCATCACACCGCCTGGCGCAGCCCAGCCCCCCGAAACCGTGCTGACCGCCTATGATCCGGCAGGGCGCGCGCTCGGGGCGCTGCGCGCGGCCCTGCGGCGCATGGGTGAGGCCTGGGTTCTGCGCCGCGCTATTTTGGACGAACTGGAACAGGACCGCCCCGTGCTGGTGCTGGGAGATTTCAACGACGGCGAACATGCAGTCAGCAGCGAAATCATCTCGGGCGAGGTGCCTTTTCGGAATTACTCCTGGATGCTGCGCCACGACGCGAAACATGGCAGCGACCGCTATAGCCGCCAAGAAAACGCAGCAATCCAAGAGGCCGTCGACAAAGTCCGCCTGCGTTCGGCGGAGAAGATCTTCCTCAAACGCTCCCTGCGGGATGTGGTCTATACAACCGCCTTTGGTGGCGTGCATGAAAGCATCGACCAGATCTACATGTCGCGCCACTTTGACCCCGCCTGGAAAGAGGCCACCGGAAAAATGCACTACTTCAGTGTGTTCAACGATCATCTAACCGATGGCAGCCACCCCGAGGCGCCCTATAACAAGCTTGCATCGGATCACGGCCAGATCATGGCCCATATGGAGCTTGCAACCGAGCGATCTCCGGAGTGAGCAAGGGCTGGCTCTGAGCGGGCTTTACCCTGCCGAGGCAGCCCCTTAGATTGCGCCAAAGATCTACCGGAGAGACCACATGCAGATCGCAGATCTGGGCGATGCCCAGCTTCACTACCGTATTGACGGTGACCCCGAGGGCGCGCCTATTGTCTTTGCCAACTCTTTGGGCACCGATTTGCGTGTCTGGGACGCGGTGGTGGAGCGTCTGCCTGCGGGACTGAAAATAATCCGCTATGACAAACGCGGCCATGGGCTGTCCTCTTGCCCGCCTGCGCCCTATTCTATGGGCGCACTGGTGCGAGACGCCGAACGCCTGCTGGATCATCTGGAGGTGCGGGATTGCGTCTTTGTCGGACTGTCGATTGGCGGCATGATTGCACAGGGGCTCGCCGTCAAACGGCTGGATATGGTGCGGGCGCTGGTCTTGTCCAACACCGCCGCCAAGATGGGCACCGCCGAGATGTGGCAGGCACGGGTCAAGACCGTCACTAAAGAGGGTATTGAACCTTTGGCGGATAGTGTGATGGAACGCTGGTTTGGCCGCGATTTCCGCGCTACACCCGAGCTGCAGCTCTGGCGCAATATGCTGGTACAACAATCCCGCATCGGCTACGCCGGGTGCTGCGCAGCCATTGCAGGCACGGATTTCTACACCCCGACCAGCGGGCTGCGGCTGCCCTGCCTTGGCATCGCCGGTTCCGAGGATGGCGCCTCGCCGCCGGATCTGGTGCGCGAAACTGTTGATCTGATCCCCGGCAACCAGTTCCACCTGATCCGCCGCGCCGGTCATATTCCCTGTGTTGAGAAACCGGACGAATATGCCGAGCGCCTGACCCAATTCCTGCAAGAGACCGGACATATTGGCTGATTTCCTCCTGATCCACGGATCCTGCCACGGGGCCTGGTGCTGGCGTGACGTGATCCCCGCCCTTGAAGCCCTAGGCCATAGCGCCCGCGCCATTGATCTGCCCGGTCATGGCGATCACCGCGCCCCCGCCACCGTCACTTTGCAGCAAACCGCGGAGGCCATTGCTGCAGCCTCCACCCCTGAAACCATCGTGCTTGGGCACTCCTGGGCGGGTTTTCCCATTTCCGCCGCCGCAGAGATTGCTCCTGGCACCATGCGGGGGCTGATCTACCTCTGTGCCTATGTTCCCCTCTCTGGTCAGTCGCTGATCGAGATGCGCAAGGCGGGTCCACGGCAGACCATCGGCACGGCGGCCATCAAGGCTCAGGATGGCCACAGCTACAGAATTGACCCGGCCGAGGCCCCACGCCTGTTCTATCAGGACTGCCCTCCCGAAGCCGTAGAATATGCCCTGCCGCGGCTCTGCGCCCAACCCATCCTGCCGCAGGACACGCCCCTGCAGCTGGGCCAGACTTGGCAGGACACTCCCAAAGCCTATATCCGCTGCACCAAGGACCAGACCATCCCGCCCGAGTATCAGGCGCAGATGGTGGCGGATTGGCCGCGCAACACTGTACACGAGATGCACTGCTCTCATTCGCCCTTTTTCGCCGACCCAAAGGGTCTGGCGGATCTCATTGGGCAAATCGCAAAGGACTTCTGAATGGCGGGATCCGTCTTTGACAGCCAGATCTATGGCGACCTCTTCACTTCGGGCGACGTCGGTCGCCTGTTCACGGATACCGCAGAGGCCCGCGCCATGTTGCTGGTCGAAGGGGCCCTGGCCCGCGCCCAGGGGGCGGCCGGTGTGATCCCGCAAGACAGCGCCGCCGCCATCGGCCGCGCGGTGATGGAAGTGGCTCTGGACCCCGGCAGCCTGCGCAAGCCCACAGGGCAAAACGGCGTGCCAGTGCCAGGGCTGATCGCCGCTTTTCGCGCCGAGATGAACGCGCCGGAACATGCGCAATATGTACATTGGGGAGCCACATCGCAGGACATCATGGACAGCGCCCTGATGCTGCGTCTGCGTCAGGCCCTGGCCCTGATCGAAGACGACCTGAAGCTGGTGCTCGCCGCCCTGGCAAAACTGGCGGAGAGCCACGCCAGCCTGCCCATGCCCGCGCGCACCTATGGCCAACACGCGACCCCCACCAGCTTTGGCGCTATTGCCGCCTCTTGGGGAATGCCGCTTTTGGCTCTGGTCGGTGAATTGGAAGAGCTGCGCAGCGCTTGCCTTTTGATGTCTCTCTCCGGCGCGGCTGGCACTTCGGGTGCTTTGGGCCCCAAAGGCGGGACAGTGCGCGCCGAGATGGCCAAGGCACTGGGGCTGAGCGACCCTGAGCGCAGCTGGCATACGGACCGCTCCCCCGTCCTGCGCCTGATGGACTGGATGGTACGGGTCAACCTGGCACTGGGCAAATTGGGCGAAGACTGTATCGCTCTGGTGCAAACCGGCATTGGAGAGATCTCGCTGGGCGGAGCTGGGGCCTCTTCGACCATGCCGCAGAAACAAAACCCTGTGGCCCCCTCTGCCCTGGTAGCGCTGGCGCGCCAGGGCTCCGGGTTGCTGGCGATCCTGCATGGCAGCGCCCTGCATCAACATCAGCGCGATGGCGCCGCCTGGTTCAGCGAATGGCTTTGCCTGCCGCAGATTGTGCTGGGCGCTGCCAGTGCCGCCCGCACCGCCCGCGATCTTTGTGCCGGGATCAGCCCCAATGCCCCGGCAATAGCGGCGGCACTGGCCTCTGGGCTCGATATGATCCATGCCGAAGCGTTGAGCTTTGCCCTGGCGGGCGAAATGCCCCGCCCCGAAGCTCAGGCCGCTGTCAAGCTGCTGTGCCGCGAAGCCGGGGACAGCAATACACCCCTCGGTCAATTGGTGGCGCGGGACTATCCGCAGCTCGATGTCGCCGCCCTGTTTGATCCGCTGTCTCAGATGGGGAATGCCCCAGCGGAAGCCTTGCGTTTCAGCAAGAAAGTGGCGGAACTGGCGGCCAGTTAACCAAGCCCTCCTGATGGCGCAGCGCAGCACCATGCCTGCGCCATCAGGGGATACCGCCCCAAGGAAAACGACACCCATGCGCCTGCCATTGTTCTTTGTTCTGGCCACAGTGATGATTGATGCCATGGGGATCGGTCTGATCATGCCGATCATGCCCAACCTTCTGCTCGAAGTGCAGGGGGGCAGCCTGGCGGATGCGGCGATCTGGGGGGGCATTCTCAGCACCGCCTTTGCCGTGATGCAGTTCCTGTTTAGCCCGGTTCTTGGCTCGCTCTCGGATGCGCTGGGTCGGCGGCCAGTCTTGCTGATTTCGCTCCTGGTGATGACGCTGGACTATCTGGTCATGGCGCTGGCAGGCTCGCTTTGGCTGTTGCTGGTGGGGCGCATTGTCGGCGGCATCACCGCCGCCACCCATGCCACTGCTGGTGCCTATATTGCCGATATCTCCAAACCGGCAGAGAAAGCCGCCAATTTTGGCCTGCTGGGCGCCGCCTTTGGCGCAGGCTTTGTGCTCGGACCACTACTGGGCGGCGTTCTTGGAGAGCTGGGCACCCGCGCGCCGTTCTATGCCGCAGCGATTTTGGCAGGGCTGAACTTCACCCTCGGCTGGTTCGTCATGCGCGAGACTGTCACCGATGAAACCCGCCGTGCCTTTGACTGGCGGCGTGCCAACCCGTTGGGGGCCTTTCGCGCCATGGCCCGCATTCCAGGCATTACCGGTTTGCTTTGGGTCTATTTCCTCTATTCGGTTGCGATCTATGTCTATCCCGCGATCTGGGCCTATTTCACCGCTGAGCAGTTTGGCTGGCAACCCCGGATGATCGGGATATCGCTCGCCGTATATGGCATCTGTATGGCTGTGGTTCAGGGCGGATTGCTGCGGTACTTGGTCCGCTGGATTGGGGAGCGTCGCACGGTGCTCTGGGGACAGATTTTCGACTTTGGCGCCTTTGGAATCCTGGCAGTGATCAGCAGCGGCTCATTGGCCCTTTTGCTGATCCCGATTTCGGCTTTGGGCGCGGTCGTGCAACCTGCTTTGCAGGGGCTGATGTCACGCGCCGTCGCGGATAACCAACAGGGGGAGCTGCAGGGGGTGATGACAGCCGTACATGCCCTGGCCATGGTAATTTCACCGCTGATGATGACAACCACCTTTGCATTGTTTTCCGATCCGGAGACCGCCTATTTCCTGCCCGGCGCGCCCTTTGTTCTGGCGCTGATTTTGATGGGAATCGGGGCTTTGGTGTTCTTACGCAGCCGCTCTTCCGTGACGTAAAACAACTGCTCTCTAGCTGTTTCCGCCTTGCGACGGAGGGCCTCGCGGGCCACCGTGAAGTCAAACAGCCGGGAGAACACCATGCAAACCATCAAAGCCGCCGTCTGCCATGCCTATGGCGAACCCCTTGTCATTGAAGAGGTGCAATTGGCTGATCCCCGCATGGGAGAAGTCGAAGTCTCGCTGGATGCCGTTGCCATTTGCCACAGCGACATTTCCTTTGCTGAAGGCGCCTGGGGCGGCCATCTGCCTGCCGTCTATGGCCATGAGGCCGCCGGGGTCATCAGTAAGCTTGGCGCAGGGGTCAGCGACTTTGCGATTGGCGACAGCGTTGTGGTCACCCTCATCCGCTCCTGTGGCAGCTGTCCCAGCTGCGCCGGGGGCAAGCCCACCATCTGCGAAACCCCCTATGACACGGTCAAAGCCGGGCCGCTCAAAACCGCCGAAGGCGCCCCTTTGATGCAGGCCATGGCCTGTGGGGCCTTTGCGGAAAAGGTGGTGGTGGACCAGCGCCAAATCGTGAAAATTCCCGACAGCCTCAGCAAGGAAGCGGCGGCGCTGATCTCTTGTGGGGTCATTACCGGCGTCGGCGCGGCGGTGAATGCCGCCGGGCTGCGTGCGGGCCAGGACGTTGTGGTGATTGGCGCAGGCGGTGTTGGCCTGAACGCCATCCAGGGCGCGCGCATTGCCGGTGCCCGCCGTATCGTTGCCGTCGACATGACCGAAGAAAAGCTGGAGATCGCCAAGGAATTTGGCGCCACGGATGGGGTGCTGGGGAATTTGAAAGCCCCCTGGAAAGCCGCCTTCAAAGCGCTGGGGGGAAAGGGCGCCGATGTGGTGCTGGTCACTGTTGGCGCCATACCCGCCTATGAACAGGCGCTGCGCTACCTGGGCTATGGCGGCAAGGCGGTTATGATCGGCATGCCACATTCCGGCCAAAAGGCCAGCTATGAGCCGGTGATCATGGCGGCTGTGGGCCAGGGCATGATCGGGTCCAAGATGGGCGATGTGGTCATTCAACGCGACATCCCCTGGATGGTGGATCTCTATGAGCAGGGCCGCCTGAAACTGGATGAGCTGATCTCGGGGCGCTGGAGTCTGGAGCAGATCAACGAGGCGATTGCCGATACAAAGACTGGTAGTGCCAAGCGGAATGTGATTCTGTTCAACCGAACCGAATAATCACGGAGCGTTCCTGGTGCTGCACTTTCTGATCAGCCTGTTCAAACCCAAACCCGCCGAGGCCCCGCCGATCAGCTCAGAAACCTCGATGAATTTTGACGGCGCCGAGGTCGCGCCCTTTCTGAACAGGCTGGCAGAGAATCCGCGTTTTACCCTGCCACGGGGTTTTGCTGCAGCCATCACCCAGGCGCTACCGGATCTGGCAATAGATGAAACCCGGCGTTGGCGCATTGACGGCGACTTTGATGGCGGAGCCATGCGGCTGGAGATCCAGATCTTCATGGATGACATTGACGCCCCCGACATCAGCTTCTTCAGCTCTGCCGAAGTGGTGGCTGAAATCGACATGGCTCTGAGACAACTCGACGGTTGAGACAAGGACGGATCACATGAAACTGCAGGACCTCGAGATCATCGTAACTGCCCCGCCTGCGCCCGGCTGGGGTGGGCGCTACTGGATCCTGGTCAAAGTGACCACGGACAGCGGCATTACGGGCTGGGGCGAATGCTATGCTTCCTCCATTGGGCCCGAAGCCATGAAAGTGGTGATCGAGGATGTTTTTCAGCGCCACATGGCAGGCGAAAACCCCGAAAACATCGAATTGATGTTTCGTCGGGTCTATTCCTCTGGCTTTACCCAGCGCCCCGATCTGACAGTCATGGGGGCCTTTTCAGGGCTCGAGATCGCCTGCTGGGATATTCTGGGCAAGGACCGCGATCGACCAGTCCATGCGCTCATCGGCGGGCGCATGAATGACCGCATTCGCGCCTATACCTACCTCTACCCCCTGCCCCATCACGACATGGTTGAATTCTGGATCTCGCCAGAGCTGGCCGCTGAATCTGCCGCTGAAATGGTCCGCCAGGGCTATACCGCCATCAAATTCGACCCGGCAGGCCCCTATACAATGCGCGGCGGCCATATGCCTGCCATGCGTGACATCACCCTGTCAGTGGCGTTTTGCAAGGCCATCCGTGGGGCTGTGGGGGACAGGGCGGATCTGCTGTTTGGCACCCATGGGCAGTTCAACACCGCAGGCGCAATCCGTCTGGGCCAGGCGCTGGAACCCTATGCACCGCTCTGGTTCGAAGAGCCGACCCCGCCAGACAACATCGAAGACATGGCTCGCGTTGCCCGAAACGTGCGCATCCCTGTCGCCATGGGGGAACGCATGACCACAAAGTCGGAATTTGCCGCCGTGCTGCGCGCCGGGGCGGCCGAAATTTTGCAACCTGCCCTGGGCCGTGCCGGTGGCATCTGGGAGATGAAAAAGGTCGCCGCTCTGGCTGAGGTGTTTAACGCGCAACTGGCACCGCATCTTTATGCGGGACCAGTGGAATGGGCGGCCAACATCCAGCTGGCGGCCTCAATTCCCAATATCCTGATGGCAGAATGTATCGAGACCCCCTTTCACGACGCGTTGATCCGGAGCAGCCTGCGTGTAGAAGAGGGCTTTATCACCGTGCCCGACACAGCGGGACTAGGTATTGAAGTCGATGAAGCCCTTGCCCGCGCGCATCCCTTTACTGGCGCCGATCTGCACTTGAACATGCGCGAGGAAGCCTGCGATTACCAACAAGGCAACCATTTTGCCGGTGGTGCACCACCGCTTGAAGCCTGACCCTGTAAGGAACCGCGCACAGGGGGGTGACTTTCCTGCGGGAAATGAGGCAATATGGTCCGATGACCCACCGCAGGATGTTGGATACGTGACCCTTCAGACCCCAGAGACCACTGCTACGGCAACAGAGGCAACAGAGACTGGCTTCCACCCGGAAACACCTCTCGACATGGCCGAACGCGCCGCCGAAGCTGCCGCTTTTCTCAAAACGTTGGCCCATGAGGGTCGGCTGATGATTCTGTGCCATCTGGGGGCCGGGGAGAAATCGGTGGGCGCGCTGGAAGCTCTGCTGGATATGCGTCAGGCCGCTGTCAGTCAGATGCTGGCGCGACTGCGGGACGAGGGGCTGGTGCAGACGCGCCGCGAGGGGAAGACCATTTATTACTCGCTGAAGGACCGCAACACGCAAGAGCTCATCGCTCTGCTTTATCGTCAGTTCTGCGACCCAAGCTAGACCACCAACCTCTTCCAGTCAGGCTCCTCCGGCGTCAGACCCGCGAGCGCATCTGGCGATGATGCGCGTCGTTAAACTTATGGCTCTGCGGCAGGCACTGCCAAGGCATGCCTTGATCTGTGGCCGCGGGCGCGGATCAGTTCCCGACGTAGCCGGACACCACCTGCAGCAGCTTAAAGGCCGTATTTGCATCATTTTCGACCACGGCCAGGAACTCCTCCTCACCAATCCGCAGGCAGGTCAATTCGCTCTCAGCGATCATGCTCAACGCCCGTGGCTCCTTGCGGATGAGCCCCAGCTCACCCACCAGCTTGCCCGGTCCAACCGAAGTGATTCTGCGATCCTCCCGACCGTCTTGCGGCAAGAACAGCCCGGCCTCGCCCTCGAGGATCATATAGACACCATCGCTGGCAACATCATCCTTGAGAAACACCGCATCCCCGGCCTGGGCCGAATACCAGCGCGCCCCAAAGGCCAGCAGCCGCAGCTGCCGTCGGTTCAAGCCGGAAAACAGTTCGGTCTGCTCCAAGGCCCGCAGCTTACGGGCCAGATCCTGGCTTGCGGCGCTGTCTTCGGCCACTGTTTCATGGGGATCATCACTGACCAGCCTGCCCTGGCGCAGCTCGTAAAAGGCGTCAAAAACATCTGCCCGCTCGAAAGTCGCCTCCAGATAGACCAGCGTGGTCTCGGGCAAGAGGCGGCGCAGGTTCTTGTGCACTGCGATCCGTGTCTCCAGATCATAGCTGGAGAAAGCCGAATCCAAGAGCAGGATATCGGGGCGCTTGATCGTCGCACGGGCAAAAGCCAGTGGCTCGGCATAGCTGGCAGGCAAGCCCTGCCCCCCCAAAGCAATCGGCAGATCAAAGATCAGCTCGACCACCATGTCCCGGGCGCCATTGTCGATCAAAACCTGCGACACCAAGCGCCGCAGTTCATCCCCACGCGCGCCGGAGCTGTCCGAAATCTTGCCGAACAACGCGTTTTCCAACACGGTCAACCCGGGGGCGAATTCTGCTTCATCCAGCCTGACAAAAACATCCGACAGGGTGCCCAATAGCTCATCTGCATGGCTCTTGCGGAAGGCGAGAATACGCGCTTTCATCTCATCCGTGAAAGCCGGGCCAATCTGTTCGGCCGAGATGCTGAAGGGCACTACCATCAATTGCGCCAGCTCATCGTGCTCCAGAACCTCAGCCCCCTTGCTCCGCGTCTTGTCGACCAGCGCGGAGGCGCGCTCATAGGCTTTGGGGTCAAGGCCCAGCTTGCGAAAAAGCGGATGATCCGTGCCATCCATGCCAAAAATCTGCCGCAGGATATCCACCACGTCCTGCGTCAAGGTCACCAAATCGTCAACCAGTTTCAGCTCGCGCAAGCGGTCCAGAAAATCCACATGTTCGCGCAGCATATCCTCGGAGACCGGGGCGCGAAGCGTTGCATAGAGCAGGTTTTCCGCCACAGGCAGGGCCGGGTTATATTCATCCCGAGCCAAGCCGTGGACCTGGCTGCCCAGATCCGCATCAATCACAGCGGCGCGCACTTTGGGACGTAGATCTACCAGGCTTTGCGCCAGGCGCGGATGCTGCATGCTGTCAAAGCTCTGCTCCATGCCCCGCCGGAACAAGGCACTGTCGGTGCCGATCCCGGCCAGCAACTGCACCCACCAATCGCGCAGATCGTGCTCGCTGGCAAACCCCGCAAGCGCCGGGTCCAGCCAGGGCGCATCATAGGGGTCCGAGCTGTTGCCGGCCTGCTGCGCCGCCAGAAAGCGCGCCGCGTCTTGGGCGCTGCCCTTGGGGCGATGACGCATCGGCATCATCACGTTGTCGCCAAAAGATCCCTGAAACAGCACCGGGCGCGAGGTCACATGGCCAATCCGCAGCGCCAGAACCGCCTGATGCAGATCGCGCAGATCCTGACCGGAGATCGTTACCTGCCCGGCCGAGGGCAGAACCTCACGTGTCAGTAGCTCCGCCATCGCACGCCTGTCTTCTTCAGAGGGCGCAGCAATGCCAATGACCTGCCCCGCAGGCAGGTTTGCATTCAGATCTTCCAGCACCAGATTACCATCTGCATCCCGCACATTGACCGATTTGAGCGTCACATCGCCCTTTAGATGCACCAGCTCTTCTGGTTCGCCAGACATCAGCTCTTCACGGACCATGCCTGTGGGGGCAAAGCGCTCGAGGATCACATCCCAGCGCAGGGCCATATCCTGGGTTTGATTGTAGTAGGCCAGCAGTTCTTTCCAGGGTGAGGCAAGATCTTTGTAGGCGGCCAGTGCCGCCACCAGCGCCCCAAGCGAGACTTCTCCCTGAAGCACCAGATAGCCGCCAACGGCATAAAAGAAAAAGGGCGTTAGATTGGTGATGAAGTTGTTGAGGAACTTCATGAAGAACTTTTTCTGGTAGATCTGAAACCGGATATCGTAAAGCCGCCCCAGCCTGTCCGTGATCACCGCCATCCGGTAGCGCCAGCCGCCATTGATGCGCAGGGTCGCAGCGCCCGCAGCGCTTTCACCGATCTCTGAAGCAAGCGCCCGCACTTGATGAATGCGGGTCTTGTTCAACAGGTTTATCTGGCGCTGCAACATCGGGATCAACCAGCCCTGCAAAGGGATCAACGCCACCGCAGCCAACCCAAACCAGGGGCTTTGGGTAAAGAGGAAAAACAGGATAGTCAGCATCTGTCCGGCTTGCAGCACCGGCTGGCTGACCGCATCCCCCATCAAGCCTCCCATCGGCTCGCTCTCAGAGGTGATCATCGAGACCAGCTCCCCCTGGCTGACCCGCTCGAAATAGGGCTGCGGAAAGCGCAAAACCCGCGCGATCATCTGATAGCGAAAGCGCCGCAACATGCGCTCGGCCAGCACCCCCTTCATGGTATTGATACGCATCTTCAGCAGGCCATGCGCCAGAACTGCAACCAGAAAACCAGCACAAAGAATCCACAGGTAATCAAGCTTTTCGACTGAGTAGCCAAATAGTTCAATACGATCACTCTGCGCCCCAATGGCGTCATTGATGATCCGTTTGGGCAATTCCAACGTCAGATACAGCAGTGGGAACAGACAGGCAGTGACCAACAGCAGAACAACTTGGTCGCGTTTGGAATATTTCCAGATAAAACGAAACAGAGAAGGTTCTATGGGAGAGCTCCAACTTTGGCTGCAGCAAAACAGATGCCCTATGCCTAGCGCGGTTTGCACCTGACAGGCAATGGCTGAACACCTGCCCGCATGTGATGAAGTTCACTGTCCCGTTACGGCATCCCTGCTACACAGTATTTGCCAGCCAGAGAAAAACCCGTATGGTTTCGGGTATTGATATCAGGGGAATGCCTTTGCCAGGACTTGTCGGATCCGTGTTGATTTTGCTCTGCCTTTTGCAGATCAAACATCTTTTTGCCGACTTCTTTTTGCAGACCCCCAAAATGCTGTCAGGCCGGGACGAATACCTGCACGCCGGGCGCGCGCAACACGCCGGTGTTCACGCGCTGTTTTCCGTTGTGGTCTTCGTCCTGATGGGGGCCTCGGTCGGCTTTATTCTGCTGATCTGCTTCCTGGAGTGGGTGGTGCATTTCCATATTGATTACGGCAAGGCGCATTACTCCGAAAAGAAAGATCTCAACCCGCAGCAAGCCTCCTTTTGGCGCGCCATGGGAACCGATCAATGCCTGCATCAGCTCAGCTATATCGCCATGACTGCCGCCTGGGTTAAGTGCTTCGCCTGCTAACCCCGCTCTCAAGACCTCCCCTGACAGGGGCCTGCCTATGCGGCCCGTCAGGTCAGCCTGACAGTACCACGGGTTGATCACGTTTGATCGTGCGCAGAACAACATTGGTTTGCGCGCTGGCAACCGCAGGCAGGCGAAACAGGAATTCTTCCAGAAACCGGTTATAGGCTTCCAGATCCGGGGCAAGCACGCGCAATTGATAGTCAGACTGCCCGGTCGTGGCATAACACTCCTGCACCAACGGACTCAGTTCAACTGCCCGGATGAACTCGGTCAGTTTTTCCGGGTCATGGCGGGTGAGCTGCACATGCACGATGGCCTGAAACCCCAGCCCCATGGCCGGTGCATTGACCACTGCGCCATAGCGCTCGATCACCCCGGTCTCCTCCAATGCGCGCACCCGGCGCCACAGCGCCGAAGGCGACATGCCCACCCTGTCGGAAAGCTCGGCATTCGAGATGCGAGAATCTTCCTGCAATAGTCGCAAAATATTGCGGTCGCGGTCGTCCAGAGGCTGCATTTCTGTAAATTTATCCTAAACCAGCATTGATGATGGTCAATATATCCAAATCAGATCTCAAAACCAGCAATTCAGACAGATCTTTTCACCTCAAGCGAAATATTATGCCTGAACCCTGCGCCCTCCCCGCGCGTCCCAGCATTCCCACCCGCAAGGACCACCAGAATGACCGAGCTGAGCCATGACTTTCGCAGCTACAAACTAGACGACCGCTACGAGCAGACCAAAGGCCGCGTGTTTCTCACCGGCACCCAGGCGCTGGCTCGGGTGATGCTGGATCAGGCCCGGCGGGATCGGTTGGCTGGGATGAACACGGCCGGTTTTGTTTCCGGCTATCGCGGCTCGCCGCTGGGGGCCGTCGATCTGGAGTTCTGGCGCTCGCGGCAACGGATGGAAGACAACCGGGTCACCTTCATGCCTGCAGTGAACGAAGATCTCGGCGCCACCGCAGTGCTGGGGGCGCAGCAGGCCATTCTGGACCCCCATTGCGAGGTCGAAGGCGTCTTTTCCATGTGGTACGGCAAAGGCCCCGGCGTGGACCGGTCTGGCGATGCACTGAAACACGGCAACGCCTATGGCTCCTCTGCTAAGGGCGGCGTCCTGGTGGTTGCCGGTGATGACCACGGCTGTGTCAGCTCTTCGATGCCACACCAGTCTGACGTCGCCTTTATGTCCTGGTTCATGCCGGTACTGAACCCCGCGGATGTCTCGGAGTTTCTGACCTACGGCGAGTATGGCTTTGCCCTGTCGCGCTACTCCGGCACCTGGGTTGGCTTCAAGGCGGTTTCCGAGACCGTTGAAAGCGCGCGTTCGGTGGAACTGCAGACGGATCGTGATTTCATCTACCCTGAGCTACCCGATTACCCCGGCGGGCTGCATATCCGCCGCGCCGATCTGCCCTCGCCGGAGATCGAGACCCGTATCCGCGCCAAGATCAAGGCGGTGCGCGCCTTTGCCGAGGCCAATCCAATCGACCGCCGCATCTACGATATTGACGCGGCCAGTTTTGGCTTTGTCACCACCGGCAAAGGCCATCTGGACCTGATGGAGGCGCTGCGCCTTCTGGGCCTGGACGAGGAAGCCTGCCGCCGTCTTGGCATCGACATCTACAAGGTTGGCATGGTCTGGCCCCTGGCCCGCCCAGAAGCGCTGCGCTTTGTGCGCGGCAAAGAAGAAGTACTGGTTGTCGAGGAAAAACGCGGTATTATCGAGAGCCAGTTCAAGGAGTATTTCTACGACTGGCCCGGTGACAAGCCCAATAAGATGGTGGGCAAATACGACAGCCAGGGCGAACCACTGGTGCCCTGGACCGGTGAGCTGAGTCCGCTGATGCTGGCTCCCATCGTGGCCGCACGTCTGGACACATTCTTCCCCGGCGAAGGCCTCCCCGCCAAGGCCGCCGCGCTGTTGGCCGAGCCGCCCAAACTGGTCAATGTGCCCGGCGCAAATCGCACCCCCTATTTCTGCTCGGGCTGCCCGCACAACACCTCAACCAAACTGCCCGAGGGCAGCGAGGCCAAATCCGGCATTGGCTGCCACGTCATGGCCAGCTGGATGGACCGCGACACCTCGGGCTATGCGCAGATGGGCGGCGAAGGCGTCACTTGGACTGCGGCCTCGCAGTACAATGGCGGCAAACATATCTTCCAGAACCTTGGCGAAGGCACCTGGTATCATTCGGGCTCGCTCGCCATCCGCCAGGCGGTCGCGGCGCGCACCAATATCACCTATAAGATCCTGTATAACGATGCGGTTGCGATGACCGGAGGCCAGCCGGTGGACGGCCCAGTCAGCGTTTTGGGCATCGCCCAGACCTGCCGCGCCGAAGGGGTGCAGCGCATCGCGTTGGTCTCGGACAATATCGACAAATTCAACCGGGGTGACTTTCCGGCAGGGACCACATTCCATGACCGGGCCGATATGGACCTTGTCCAGCGCGAGCTGCGCGAGGTCAAAGGTGTGTCTTGCCTGATCTACGAGCAGACCTGCGCAACCGAAAAGCGCCGCCGCCGCAAGCGTGGCACCATGGAAGACCCCAAGAAGTTTGCCTTCATCAACGATCTGGTCTGCGAAGGCTGCGGGGATTGCTCGATCGAGAGCAACTGCCTGAGCGTCGAACCCAAAGAGACCGCCTTTGGCCGCAAACGCAAGATCAACCTCTCTAGCTGCAACAAAGACTTCTCTTGCCTGAACGGCTTCTGCCCCAGCTTTGTCACCGTTAAAGGCGGTCAGCGGCGCAAGAAACTGCCTGCGGGTCTGGACCGCGACGCTCTGGCGGCAAAGCTACCTGCGCCTGAACTGCCCGCGCTGGACAAACCCTTTGACCTGTTGGTCACAGGCGTAGGCGGCACTGGCGTTGTCACCGTTGGCGCATTGATCACCATGGCGGCACATCTTGAGGGCAAAGGCTCCAGCGTGTTGGACTTTACCGGCTTTGCGCAGAAATTTGGCACCGTGCTCAGCTATATCCGCCTCTCTGCCAGCCCCGACAGCCTGAACCAGGTACGCATTGACCAGGCCGCCGCTGATGCGGTGATTGGCTGTGATCTGGTGGTCAGTTCAGCGCCTAAAGCCTCGGCGCATTACCGCGCAGGTACCCGAATCGTGCTGAACCGCGCCGAGATGCCCACCGGGGATCTGGTGCTGCGCCGTGACGCGGATCTGATGGCCGGGGTGCGCGAGAAGCAAATCGAAGCTGCTGTTGGTCCCGAAAACCTTGATGGTTTCAACGCCAATGAGGCCGCCGAAGCCCTTTTGGGGGATGCGGTTTTGGCCAATGTGATGATGCTTGGCTTTGCTTGGCAGCGAGGGCTGGTTCCGGTCAGCCAGGCGGCGCTCGAACAAGCGATCGAGCTGAATGGCGTGGCCATCGACAAGAACCACCTCGCCTTTACCATTGGTCGCGCCATGGCGGTGAACCCGGAATTGGTGTCGCAGTTCTATTCAGAACAGGCCCAGGAAGAAGACGGCCTGCAAGAGATCATCGACCGTCGCGCGAAGTTCCTTGTAGACTACCAGGACCCCGCCTATGCCCAGCGTTACACGGACATTCTGGAGGGCTTTCGCAGCCTGCTGCCCGATCATGCCAAGGATGAGCTCACCGAGGCCGCGGCACGCTCCCTGTTCAAACTGATGGCCTATAAGGATGAATTCGAAGTTGCCCGCCTGATGACCGGCGCAGGGTTCAAAGAGCAGATCGCGCAAGAATTTGAAGGCGAGTACAGCGTCAACTATCACATGGCGCCGCCCCTGCTGAGCCGAAAGAAGGATGCGCGCGGCCGCCCGGTCAAAAAGCGCTTTGGTCCATGGATGCGTCCTGCGCTGTCGCTGCTGACCCGCGCCAAAGCCCTGCGTGGCAGCCGGTTCAACCCCTTTGGCTATCACGAAGAAGCCCGCCTGCATCGCAGTCTTCTGGCCTGGTATGAGGCCGCGATGCGCTCTGTCACTTCGCAATACAACAGCGAAAAGCATCGCGACTGCCTCAGCATTCTGGAGGCGCCGATGGAAATACGGGGATACGGTCCAGTACGCCTGGAAGCAGCGCACAAGCATCGTGCCAGCGCTGAACGACTGCTGAAAACTCTATAAGATCCTGAAATTGGCCCCTTTGCGGGGCCAATTTTCTGAGATCCGCACCGGGCTAGAGATCCCAATGCTTTTTGGTAAAGACGGCAAATTCGTCCAGTTCCGCAGCACTGGGTTCCTGCCCGGTGAACACTTTCAGATAGTGCGGCGTCATCTCCAACCGGTGGGCATAGCTCTCGTTTGGCTCCGCCATGTCATAGCCCAGCTGCATATAATACAGCACCTTGGCGCGGGTCATGGCTTCTGGCGCGCTGTAGTCATAGCGGATGAACATCTGGGTCAGGGCCTCAACCCGGCGGGCATCAGACCGATCCAGAAGGCTACGCACCTTGCCCGAGCGGCGCGCCCAGTCGCGCACCGCGAAATCCAGAGCTGTGTTGAACAGCGATGGATTGGCGATGCAGTGGAAGATGTTCAAAACCGCGCCTGTGATCGCCTCAGCCGGGGCTTCGGCCCGTTCCACCATGGCGGCGGTATTGGTCTGTTCCCAGGTCTTCAGCAGGGCGTCCAGCAAGTCCTGTCGCGATTTAAAGTACCAATAGAAGGACGAGCGGGACACATTCATCCGCTCGGCCAGGGCCAGTACCTTGACCTGTTCAACCCCATCCGTGATCAGCACGTCCATCGCGACATTGAGCCAGTCTTCCCGCGTGACTTTGACATTGCCGACCAGTGGTTCGGCGCTGGGGTTGTCACGATGTAAGAGCGGCTTAGGGGGCATGGCGGGTTTCTTGCGTTCTGACAGAGTTGCTGCATCCTGCGTACCATAAGGCGGCTTGTCCAGCCTGCAGGTCGATCGGCGGCATGTGTCTCCTAGAGTTGGGCGCTGGGGCGGGATTTGATCGCCTTATACCAGGCCAGGCTCGCGACATTGTCTTCGGGGATGCGCTGCTTGATCACTCGGGCGAACTCAACAAACACAAAGGCCGAGATATCCGCCAGGGTGAAGTCTTCTCCGGCCAGATAGGGGCTCTCGCTCAGGCGTTCCTCGAGCAGTTCAAAGAAACGCTGGGTGCGGGCCAGCCCCCGTACCGCCAACTGCGGCAACTGCGCATAGTTATCGGGGCCGGGAATGGCGCGGTTTTCAAAGGCCGGGTGAGTGTTGCGCAGCGCCTCGGCGATGGGCATGCCGCCCTGTTGCTCAACAATCGAATTCCACATCAGGACCAGGCCCTTTTCATCCGCCGAGCGCCCCATCAGCGCCGGTTCAGGCGTATGGGCCTCCAGATAGGCTGCAATGCCGAGGTTCTCGGTCAGAACGCTGCCTTCGTCGGTGACCAATACCGGAATGGTCGCCCGCGGATTGACCGCCAAAAACGCCGGGTTCAGCTGCTCGCCCTTGGCAATCGAAACATCATGGCTTTCGGGGGTCAGACCCTTTTCTGCCAGAAACATCCGCGCCCGGCGTGGATTGGGTGCGGTGGAACAATCATAAAAAATCATCGGCTGGCCTCCCTGCTCATCGTTTGGTCGCTATCCAGCCTAGGGGCCATCAGCCAGGCTCGGCCAGCGTGACCTGACGTCCCACCCGGTTTGCAGGCTTAACCCTCGCGGCGATAGATAAAGCAGCGTCCCTCAACGGCCTCTGGAGGCAAGGGCATTTCGGTAAGCCCCTCAAAATACATCCGGTCAGAGGAAACCATCAGCCCGCCAACTGCCAGCAGTGGCTCGACCAGAGGTGAAATCAGCCGGGCAAAGGCATCGTTCTTGGCCCGGTTGTGGCCGCCAAGATCCGCATGGATCAGGCTCGCAGTGGCACCAAAGCGCCCCAGCGCGGCTGGCAAGGTCTCGCGCACATCACCCAGAATGGTCAACTCCTCGGGCGGAGTGCTGTCTGGATGCGAGGCCACGGCCCGTTCAAATACATAGAGATCGCGTCCGATGACATTGTGTTTCATGTGGTGATAGGTGCGGCCATTGCCCAGCCCCAGCTCGAACACTGGCCCCGACATCCCTGCGGTCTGGGCGATGCCAAAATCCAGGCAAGCGCGCTGCGACACCATACGGTCGATAAATAGGTCCAATCGCGTGATCATGTCAGCTCTCCTTTGGCATGCCTGCAAAATGGCTGGCGATGCTACAAAGCCAAGGCGCCGGCCTCTTGCTCTGCTTTGTCAGATCCTGCAACAAATGTGTAGTCTTTGCCGTCTATCAGCGGATTGCGGGGGTAAATTGTGGCGCAGCAGTGCCGTTTTATCATTTTTCCTGCAGCTGGACCCCACCGGGACAAATGGGGTTTGACTAGAGCACAGGCCCCGCGCGAAGGTGTGGGCAAAAAAGATCAGGGAAAGACGGGACATTATGACCGGATCACGACATCAACCGGAGCAGCGCTGAATGGCGCCTCTGCTCTCGGTAAAAGACCTCAGCATCGGCTTTGGCAAGGATGACTCCGTCGTGCGCGATGTCAGTTTTGATGTGGCCGCCGGAGAGACATTGGCCTTGGTTGGCGAAAGTGGATCCGGAAAAACCATTTCCTGCCGCGCGGTCCTGCGTATTCTGCCCAAAGCGGCACAGATTCGCACCGGCTCGATCCAGTTTCAGGATGGGGCAAGCTGCAAAGAACTGGTGCATCTCCCAGAGGGTGAGATGCGTGATCTGCGCGGCAACCAAATTGCCATGATCTTCCAAGAGCCGATGCGCTCGTTGTCGCCTCTGCACCGGATTGGCAATCAGGTGTCAGAAGTGCTCTGGTTGCATGGGCGCAAGAGCGAGGCGGAAGCCAAGAAAGAGGTTCTGGCCTGTTTTGAACGCGTTGGATTTCCAGACCCCGAGCGCACCTACAGCTCGTACCCGTTTGAACTGTCAGGTGGCATGCGCCAGCGCGCCATGATCGCCATGGCCATGGTGGCCAAGCCCAAGCTGCTGATCGCAGATGAACCAACCACGGCTCTGGACGTAACCACCCAGGCCCAGGTGCTGGGGCTGATGAAGGAGCTGCAGCGCGATACCGGCATGGCAATGATCCTGGTCACTCATGACCTGGGCGTGGTTGCCAATATGGCCGAACAGGTGGTGGTGATGCATAAGGGCCGCGTGATGGAGGCCGGAGCTGCCGAGCCTCTGCTGTCGGCCCCCGCGCATCCCTATACCCAGGCCCTGATTCAGGCCGCCCCAAAAATTCCCGCTGCCGCGGCCCCCAAAGCGTTGCCCGCAAAAAAGGATCTGATCCTCGAGCTCAAGTCGGTGTCCAAGACCTATAGCATGCGCGCAGGCAAGGGCTGGAAAGCCCCCAGCTTGATCTACGCCTGTCGCGGCATTGATCTGGAACTGCCCCGGGGCAAAACCCTGGCCATCGTCGGCGAAAGCGGTTCGGGCAAGACCACTGCCGCCCGCATCGCCCTAGGAGCAGAACCCCCGGATGAGGGCGGCGAGGTACTGTTTCGCCCCCAACCCGACATGCCCCCTATCGAGGTCCACAGGATGGATCGTGCCGCCCGCACCGCCTTTCAGCGCGAGGCACAAATGGTGTTCCAGGATCCCTATTCCTCGCTCAGCCCGCGGATGCGCATTCTCGATACCATGGTTGAGCCGCTGGAGATCCACCGGATCGGCAACCGCTCAGAACAACGGATCAAAGCAGCGGAAATGTTGCAAATGGTGGGATTGGGGCGCGATATGCTGCAGCGCTACCCCCATGCCTTTTCCGGCGGCCAGCGCCAAAGGCTGTCGATTGCCCGGGCCCTGATGCTCGACCCATCTCTGATCGTCTGCGACGAGCCCACCTCGGCGTTGGATGTTTCGGTACAGGAGCAGATCCTGAACCTTTTGGAAGAGATCCGGGATCAAAGACAACTCTCTTATCTATTCATCAGTCACGACCTGGCCGTGGTGGCCCGGATTGCCGACGAGGTCGCGGTGATGCGGCGCGGGTTAGTGGTCGAACAGGCCAGCCCCGAGACCCTGTTTCACAATCCCCAGCACCCCTACACCAAAGCCCTGATCGCGGCCCAGCCAGAGCCGGACATCCACCGCCCGATCAATCTGGAACTGGTGGCCCAGGGCGCCGGTCGTCCCGAAAATTGGCCTGAACAATTCAGGTTCTCCGGATATGAAGCGCCGCCTCTCACGCCGCTTGCGCCCGGACACAAGGTACGCTGCCATGTTTAAAGCCACCAAAACCGCCCTGGCCCGCTTCTCTCCCCTGCTGCTGGCCTCGGCCCTGATACTGCCCCTACCCGCAGGGGCGGGGCCCAGTTTTGTCGAAAGCAGCTTTTGGCAATCAGAAGTCGACGCCGGCAATCTCCCTGCGATATCTGAGCGTCTGCCAGAGTTGCCGCTGGTGGTGGATCTGGCGGCCAAGGGGCGTGACTTTGGCCTGCAGGGCGGCACGCTCAACACCATGGTCACCCGCTCCAAGGACATCCGGCAGATGGTGGTCTATGGATATGCCCGACTTGTGGGCTATGACGAAGACTACCAACTACAGCCCGATATCCTGCTGGGCTATGAAAACGAAGACAACCGGCGCTACACTCTGAACCTGCGCACCGGCCATCACTGGTCCAATGGTGATCCCTTCACCTCCGCCGATTTTGAATACTGGTGGAAGGACATCGCCAACAATCCAATGCTGAGCCCCGCCGGGCCGCCGGATTTCCTCTATTCCGAAGGGGAGTTACCGAAAGTCAGCTTTCCGGATGCGACCACCGTTGTCTTTGAATGGCAAACCCCGCATCCGCAGTTCCTGCAGAACCTGGCCCAGGCCCGCCCCCCTTTCATCTACCGACCCTCGGCCTATCTCAAACAGTTTCATGCGGATTATGCCGAGGCCGAAACCCTGGCCGAAGAGGTGGATTACGCCCGCGTCAAAAGCTGGGCGGCGCTGCACAATAAATACGACAATATGTACAAATTCGACAATCACGAGCTGCCCACGCTGCAGCCCTGGATCAATGCCACCGCAGGCAAGCGGATCCGGCATCAATTTGTACGCAACCCCTATTACCATCGCGTCGACAGCCGCGGCGTGCAGCTGCCCTATATCGACACGGTCGAGATGGAGATCGTGGCCGGTGGACTGGTCGCCGCCAAATCCAATGCCGGGCAGGCGGATCTTCAGGCCCGTGGTCTTGGCTTTCGCGACATCCCGATCCTGCGCAAAGGCGAAAACGATGGCGGCAATTACCAGACCTACCTTTGGGGCACCGGCGCGGCCTCGCAGATCGCGATTTACCCCAACCTGAATGTCTCGGACCCGGTCTGGCGGAAAGTGCTGCGCGATGTCCGGGTGCGCCGGGCCCTGTCCCTGGCCATCAACCGGGCCGCCATCAACCGGGCACTCTACTTCAAGCTGGCAAAGGCCGGTGCCATGTCGGTGCTGGAGCAAAGCCCCTTCTTTGAGCCTGAATTCCGCGCCGCCTGGGCCTCTTTTGATCCAGAGCTGGCCAATCGCTTGCTGGATCAGGCCGGGCTCACCGAAAAGGATGGCTATGGCATTCGCTATCTGCCTGATGGCCGCCGGATGGAGCTGGTGGTGGAAACCGCTGGTGAACGCCAAGAGGTGGAAAATGCCCTGCAAATCATTACCGATGACTGGAATGACGTCGGCGTCAAACTGATCATGCGCCCGCTGGACCGTGATATTCTGCGCAACCGGGTGTTTTCCGGCACCACCATGGCCTCGGTCTGGTTTGGCTGGGACAATGGACTGCCGCAAGAACACACCTCTCCCGCCTATCTGGCGCCAACGGACCAGGTGTTTCTGGCCTGGCCCAAATGGGGGCAGTATTACCAGACCGGAGGCGCTGCAGGCGAAGCGCCGGATCTGGAGCCCGCCCAGCGCCTGATGGAGCTGTTTCACGCCTGGGAGACCGCCTCAGAGGATGAGACGCGCGCCGCGATCTGGCACGAGATGCTGTCGATCCATGCCGAGCAGGTCTATGGCATCGGCATTGTAGCTGGCGCGCCGCAGCCCGTGGTGGTGTCAAACCGGTTGCGCAATGTGCCAGAGCAGGCCATCTGGGCTTGGGATCCTGGCGCCCATTTTGGCATCTATCGCCCGGATGAATTCTTCTTTCAGGATGGGGATGGCTAATGGAGATTCTACGCTACGCCCTCTACCGCTTTGGCACCATGCTACTGACCCTCTGGGTGGTCTCTATCCTGGTCTTTGTGATCATCAACCTACCACCCGGCGACTACCTGTCGAACCAGATTGCAGAACTGCGCGCCAGTGGCCAGTCCGCCGGGGTGGCCAAGGCCGAATTCCTGCGCAGTGAGTATGCCCTAGATAAACCCCTGTGGCAGCAGTATTTTATCTGGGTTGGTTTCATGCCCGGCCCACATGGTTTTTCCGGTCTGGTGCAGGGCAACTTTGGCTGGTCGTTTGAGTTTGACCGCCCCGTCGCGGAAATCGTCGGCGACAGCCTGTGGCTGACCGTTCTTGTCAATCTGGCAGCCGTTCTGTTTGTCTATGTGGTGGCCTTGCCGCTGGGGGTTCTGGCGGCCGCACGGGCACGCAGCTGGGTGGATTATACCTCTGCATTTGTGGGTTATCTTGGCCTCGCCACGCCAAACTTCTTGCTCGCGCTGATCCTGTTCTACTATGGGCATCGTTGGTTCAACCTGCCCATTGGCGGCCTAATGGACCCCGCCTTTGAGGGCGAGCCTATGGGCTGGGAAAAGGTCAAATCTATTCTCATCCACCTCATCGTGCCGACCTTTGTCATTGGCACCTCCGGGGCTTCGGCCATGATGCAAAGATTGCGCGCCAATATGCTGGATGAGCTGGGCAAACCCTATGTGGAAACTGCGGTGGCCAAGGGCATGTCGCCCTCGCGGATGCTAGCAAAATACCCACTCCGGGTGGCCTTTAACCCCTTTGTCGCCGATATTGGCAACCTACTGCCGGCGATGATTTCCGGCTCAGTTCTGGTTTCGGTCGTGCTGGGGCTGCAGACCATCGGCCCCACTCTGCTCACCGCGCTCAAGACCCAAGACATGTTTCTCTCCGGCTTTGTGCTGATGTTTGTCGCACTGCTGACGCTGATTGGAACGATGATTTCCGATGTGCTGCTGGTCCTGCTGGATCCCCGCATTCGCTATGAGGGGCGTGACGCATGACCCAACTACCCGACGGTCGCTTTGTCGATGATGCGCCCTATGATCCGCAGGCCTCGGTGCTGGAGCTGGAGCGCAAGGATCTGGATGCCCCCAACTGGGTGCTGATCTGGCGCAAGTTCAAAACCCATAAGCTGGGGTTGGTCTCCGGAGCTTTCCTGCTGATCTGCTACCTTCTGCTGCCAGTGGTAGGCTTCATCGCGCCTTATGGCCCCAACCAGCGGATGAGCGAACATCTCTATTCGCCACCACAATCCATCAACCTGTTCCACGAGGGGGAGTTCCTCGGCCCCTTCATCTATCCGATGACCTCCGAGGCGGATCTCGAGACCTTTCAGTGGGTTTTTGAACCCGACTATAACAACCCGATGAAGCTCGATTTCTTCTGCGAGGGCAAGGGCTACAATATCGCCGGGCTGATCCCCTCTGACACCCATCTGTTCTGCGCCCCAGAAGGTGCAACCGTATTTCTATGGGGATCTGACAGATTGGGCCGCGATATCTTCAGCCGCATTCTTTTTGGGGCTCAGCTGTCACTCACGGTTGGCCTGATTGGCATTTCGGTTTCCTTTGTGCTTGGCATCTTCTTTGGTTCGGTTGCGGGGTATTTCGGCGGCAAGATCGACTGGGTCATCAACCGGGTGATCGAAGTCCTGCGCTCCCTGCCGGAGCTGCCGCTCTGGCTGGCGCTGTCGGCGGCGGTGCCCTCCAACTGGTCGCCGGTGGCGGTGTTCTTCATCATCTCGGTGATCCTTGGCATCCTAGACTGGCCCGGACTGGCGCGATCGGTACGGGCCAAGTTCCTGTCCCTGCGTGAAGAAGAATACGTGCGCGCAGCTGAAATGATGGGAGCCTCCTCTGGCCGGGTCATACGCAAACACCTGATCCCCAATTTCATGTCGCATCTGATTGCCTCGGCTACCCTGTCGATCCCGGCAATGATCCTGGGGGAAACGGCACTGTCCTTCCTCGGGCTAGGCCTGCGTGCGCCGGCGGTGAGTTGGGGGGTGATGCTCAATGATGCGCAGAACCTCGCCTCGATCGAGATCTACCCCTGGACCGCGATCCCCATGTTGCCGATTGTGGTGATCGTCTTGGCCTTCAACTTCTTTGGCGATGGGCTCCGGGACAGTCTGGACCCCTATCAGCAATGACCCTTTTGCAAGAATTCCCCAGCCCTGAGAGCTATGAGGTCACGGGCCAAGGGCGCTATGACAGTGCTTTTGCGGTAAGTGAGCTGGCCAATGACAGTTTCGCGGCCGTAGGCCAGCAGCTGGCGCGGTTTATGCAGGCGATGAGACTGAGTGACGAGCGGCCCCCTGTTAGCGTAGACCAGCGCCTTGCTTCGCTTTGGTTTGGCTACAGCTTTGCAGCGCAGGGCTGGAAACTGCCCAGCCTTTGGGATCCGATTGCCGGGAACTACCGATGCAAAGACGGCTGGATACGGCTGCACACCAACCTGCCCCACCATCGCGCAGCCGCGCTGTCAGTTCTGGGCTGCGCCGAAGATCGTGATGCGGTGACTTTGGCGGTCGCATCCTGGGAAGGCGAAGCGCTAGAAACGGATGTAGTAGCCGAGGGTGGAGTTGCCGCCTTTATGCGCAGCCGCGCGCAATGGCTGGCCCACCCACAGGGGCAGGCAGTGGCCGCAGAGCCTCTGGTGCACTGGGGCAGCCTGCGCCCCGTGTCGCTTCGGGATCGCCCCCAGGCCACAGGCACCCGCCCCCTCGCAGGGTTGCGGGTACTGGATCTGACCCGCGTGTTGGCAGGCCCTATCGCGACGCGGACCCTCGCCGGTTTTGGGGCCGAGGTGCTACGGATTGATCCGCCCGGCTGGGATGAGCCCGGCGTCATCCAGGACATTTCCTTGGGCAAATCCATGGCCTGTCTCGATCTGCGCGACGATGCTGGGCTGGCGCGTTTCAAGGACCTTCTGGCCGAGGCCGATGTTCTGGTGCATGGCTACCGCCCCGGTGCTCTGGAGGGGCTTGGGTTGGGTTTGGCCACGCGGGATCTGATTGCCCCCAACCGTATCGAGGTCTGCCTCAATGCCTATGGCTGGACTGGCCCATGGGCCAAGCGACGCGGCTTTGACAGTCTGGTACAGATGAGCGCCGGGATCGCAGATACAGGCGCCAAATGGGCCGGGGCTGATACACCAACTCCGCTCCCCGTTCAGGCGCTGGATCATGCGACGGGCTACATGATGGCTGCCGCTGTCCTAAACGCTCTGACCGCCGCAGCTACAAGTCAACGCGCCGCCAGCGCCCGGCTGTCCCTCGCGCGCATGGCAGAGCAACTGGCTCAGATGCCACAGCGGTTCACCGGCCCAAAGATTGAGGGCAGCAGGCCAGAAGACTTTGGATCTCATATCGAGACCAGCAGTTGGGGCCCCGCTTTGCGGCTGCGCCCTGCTCTGGAAGTCGGCACCACCCAGATGCACTGGGATAGCCCCGCGCAGGCCTGCGGCAGCGCGCCCGCCCGCTGGTCAGACGCCTAGGGACAGTTGCGCAAAGCTCACCGCTCTTCAACGAAGCCTACACTTCTCTCCCCGCGCTCGCCGGGCCGCAGGCCCGGCGCCCGGCCCAACGCCAATCGATGCGCGTTAGCGGATCGCCTTGGGGGCGGGAGCTCTCCCTTTGCCTGAACACACCAGCTACACGACAGCATAAAGCCCCTTTGAGTTACCGGTCGTCACCGCCCCCCTCATTGACGTCCAGCATATCCTCGTCGATCGCAGCCTGCACCGCACCCGTAAGAGCTTCTCTCTGTTTAGGCGGCAAATCATCCGCCTGATCTTCAGCAAGACGCACAGTAACTTCGCGATGGGCGAACTTGATCCCTTCGCGGGCAAAGAGTTCGCGGATTTCATGGTAGACCTTCTTGCGCACCAGCCATTGATCGCCAGGCTTGGTCATGAATTTGACCCGGATGATCATCGCAGAATCCTGCATCTCGATCACACCCTGCGACTTCAAAGGCTGCATAAAGCTCTCGCCTATCACTGGATCGCTCAGCAGGCTCTGGCCCAGTTTCTTGATCAGCTTGCGGACCTTTTCGACATCGGTATCATAGGTCACCCGCAGTGGCAGTTTCATCATCACCCAATCACGCGAATAATTGGTCAGCACCTTGATTTCACCAAAGGGAATGGTGTGCAGCGCGCCCAGATGATGGCGCAGCTGAAAGGAACGCACCGAGATCTTTTCAACTGTGCCTTTGACGTCGCCAATGTCGATGTATTCCCCTTTGCGAAAGGCATCATCCAACAGAAAAAACGCACCAGAAAAGATATCGCGCACCAGGGTTTGCGATCCAAATCCTACCGCCAGGCCAACAACACCAGCACCGGCAAACAGCGGGCTGACATTCACCCCCAGTTCCAGCAGCACAATGAGCACAATCGACACCAACACCACGGCCAGAATGACACCGCGAAACAGTGGCAACAGGGTGGCAAGTCGGCTCGCCCCGCCATGGCCCCCTTCATCCCCCAGTTCGGCCTCCGGCAGATCCCCGACTTCCTCGTCTATCTTGCTGTCGATCCAAATTCGCGAAGTGTGATAGACGATGTAGCCCAGGAACAGGATGACAACCACATCAATGCCGCGCTCGGCAGCTGTGGTCTCCATCCAGTTGGCCTCGGGCGTCCAGACAATGACCAGAGCGTAGGCGCCAACCAGAAAGGCGAGAATCCCGGCAACCCGACGCGCCAGATCCTCAAAAGTGGCGATCCTGTATCCCTGGTTCTGGGACATGGTCTTGATCTCATCCTCCGAGATCTCTGCCATGGCCCCATCCTCGCCGGGCTCCCCCGCGCCTACGCTCGGAACCGGATCCAGGATTTCTGGTCGGCGGCGACGATAGCTAAAGGCCTCAATGCCGTAGTTAATAACTCCGTAGACCACCAGGATCGAGGTCAGCACCATATAGGTTCCCGCCATCAGCGGCACCGACATGTCGCGTTCTAAAACCAGATCAAAGGCCAGCTCCAGCCAGCCAAAGACGATATAGACCGCCACCGTCGGCGCCCAGACCATGGAGAGGACTTTGAGCAGCCAGGAGCAGTCTTCCTTGGGGCGTCCCGCCCGAATGGCATGGGTGATGGCCCGCGCATTGAGCGCCAGCAAAACCAGGCTACCCAACGCCCCAACCAAGGCCAGCAGCCCATAGACCAGCGCATAGACATTGTAGTTCAGCCCAAAATCACCCACCCAGGTGGCGAAGATCAGAGAGAAGATATCATAGGTCGCCAACAAAGAGGCCGAGTAGTAAAGCCGCTTGGCGTCACGGTCCGAAAATACCGGCATACGATACTGGCTGAGATAGGGAGACAAAACCATCCGCCACAGGTCTGAGACCACGCTTGCCACAAAGAAGGCCGTGTAGATCGCAGTCACGGTAAACTCGATGGAGCTATCGTTTGATGCACCAAAAATTAGATAGGAAATCAGCAGCGCAAAGACCATCGCAAAGATGGTTCCCAAGACCCCCATAAAGAAGCGGTAAACCAGGAAAGGCATCTTCTCATAGTAACCTTCCGGGTCCGCCTTGATCCGGGCCACCACATAGCGTTTGGCGATCCGTTTGCCATAGATCTCAACCGAGAGCCAACGCCCGATCAATAGGAACAACAGACTCCAACCCAGGACTTCGACATAGGTCATGATCCGCCCGTCCGGGCTGGTTTGCCGCAGGACATAATTCATTTCGAAAATCGAATAAGGCAATGCTTCCAGACGGCTTCTCAACTCCTGGCGAAAGGACTGGAACTCCGACTGCGCCTTCATCAGCGAGGAATGCCCATCCATCGGCGATGAGTCAGCGCGCGGCGGCGTGGCGGCTGCCCCCGTGACAGAGCCGCTGCCATCGACAATGATCACCCCCAACCCGCTTTCGGCTGCCAATTCCACTGCGCGGGCTACCGGGTCACTCGCAGCTTCCTCAGTCTCCTGGGCACTCCCGGTCTCTGGGATCACCATGCTGGTGAAAAGCAATACAAGACCCAAACAGAGTGTCTGAAGAAAACGATGAATCATAACTGAAAGGCTCCGAACAAAGATTGCTTCACGGTAACGATAAGCCCCCGTATTCGCAATTAAACAGATAATTAAACAGATAAGGTGAAACCCAGCGGGGGTTTGTTGCCAGAAACTGGGGCCCCCGAACGCCACATCAGGCGCCCGTTTTGTCATCAATGCTGTGCCCATCCTTGCCAAAAGGCGGCTTCAGTGTGCTCGAGTTTCAAGTCAGGCCAGAGCGGCGAGAAAGCGCCATCCATAGGGGCAGATCCGCCTCAGACCTGCCATTTCCCTCAAATTCGGGTGTTTGAAAGGTTAACCCTCTTGATTTCAGCACTTTCCTATTGCACCACCCAATCTGTAGTACAGCTGCAGGCTAGCCCATGACATCGACCACAGATCTCTCTCGCGAGCGGAACCAAAATCAACGCGGCCCCAGGGTAATGCTGTACAGTCATGACACATTCGGGCTGGGTCACCTGCGTCGCTCTCGTGCTCTGGCAGGTGCGATCACCGCCGCGGACCCTTCGGCTTCAGCCTTGATTCTGACCGGCTCGCCTGTGGCGGGGCGTTTTGCCTTTCCCACCCGGGTTGACCATATGCGCCTGCCCGGCGTGATCAAGCGTTCCGACGGCAGCTATGCCTCGCGCACCATGGGCATGAGCATTGAGGAAACCACCGAATTGCGCAGTGGCCTGATCCGCTCAATGGCCGAGCAATATGACCCCGATGTACTGATCGTCGACAAAGAGCCAACCGGGTTTCGCGGGGAGCTGCTACCAACGCTGAAACTGCTGACAGAAGAAGGGCGCACCAAACTGGTTCTGGGGCTACGCGATGTGCTGGACGAGCCCGAGGTGCTTGCGGCGGAATGGAACCGCAAAGAAGCGATCCAGGCCACCGAGAATTACTATGACGAGATCTGGGTCTATGGGCTGGCATCAATCTATGATCCGACCCAGGGGCTCAACCTCAGCAAGGCCACCCAGAACCGCATGTATTGGACTGGCTATCTGCGGCGCGATCTTGGCGCCTGGGATGATCCGCCCGAGCAGCCCTATGTGCTGATCACCCCCGGCGGAGGCGGCGATGGCGCCATGATGGTGGATCTGGTGCTCTCGGCCTATGAGCAGGATCCAAACCTGTCGCCCCGCGCCGTTCTGGTCTATGGCCCTTTCCTATCGGGCGAAACCCGTGAAGCTTTTGAAACCCGCGTCGCGGCGTTGAATGGGCGTGTCACCGCCGTCGGCTTTGAATCCCGTATCGAGACCCTGTTTTCAGGGGCACAGGGCGTTGTCTGCATGGGCGGCTACAATACCTTCTGCGAGGTGCTCTCCTTTGACAAACCCGCCGTCATCGTGCCCCGCACCACGCCGCGCCTGGAACAATGGATCCGCGCCAGCCGCGCCGAAGAGCTGGGTCTGGTTTCCATGCTGGACGAGCAACGCGATGGTTGGACCCCCCAGGCCATGACCAAAGCGATCCGCGCTCTGGCCGAACAAAAGCCCCCCTCAGCGGCCTTCTCCGAAGGCCTGCTCGACGGGCTCGACTGCGTCACGCGCCGCGTTGCCTCCCTGTTGCAGGACCTGCCAAGAAAGGCCGCCGAATGAGCCAAGACCATCCTAACCTTGCGGTATTGGTCAAAGGCTGGCCCCGGCTCTCCGAGACCTTTATCGCGCAGGAGCTGGTCGCCCTAGAAGAGGCCGGTCAGAGTTTCGAGATCTGGTCGCTGCGCCATCCCACCGATGTGAAACGCCATCCGCTGCATGACAGGTTGCAGGCCAAGGTGCGCTACCTGCCGGAATATCTGTATCAGGAACCTGACCGTGTCTGGGCAGCGCGCGCTGCGGCGCAGGCCCTGCCTGGCTACGCTGAGGCCTATCGTATCTGGCGCGCCGATCTGGCGCGTGATCCCAGCCGCAACCGCATTCGCCGCTTTGGCCAGGCCTGCGTGCTGGCCGCCGAAGCCCCCGCCGAAGTGCTGGGGTTTTATGCGCATTTCCTGCACACACCCTCGTCCGTGGCCCGCTATGCGGCAATCATGCGCGGGCTGCCCTGGAGCTTTTCCGCTCATGCCAAGGACATCTGGACGTCCCCAGAATGGGAGCTGCGCGAAAAACTCTCGGCGGCGCATTTTGGCGCAAATTTTGGCGCAACCTGCACAGGTTTTGGTGCCAAACACCTGCAGGATCTTGCCAAAGGCACCCCGGTTGACCTGATCTATCACGGCTTGGATCTGGCCCGTTTCCCCGAACCACCCTCTCGAAGCTGGCGGCAGGCAAAGGATCCTCTCAAACTGATGTCCGTTGGCCGCTTGGTTGAGAAAAAAGGTTTTGACCGGCTGATCGCCGCCTTGGCCCTGTTGCCGCAGGATCTTGACTGGCACTGGACCCATATTGGCGGCGGCGGATTAAATGATCTACTGCAGGACATGGCTGAGGACGCAGGCGTCGCCCAACGCATCACTTGGCGCGGTGCCTGTGATCAGCCTGAGGTCATTGAAGCCATGCGCGCCTCTGATCTCTTTGTCCTGCCCAGCCGGATCGCAAAGGATGGCGATCGTGACGGCCTGCCCAATGTGCTGATGGAGGCGGCTTCGCAATTGCTGCCGATCCTGTCGACGCCGGTCTCTGCCATCCCTGAGTTCATCGACAGTGGCACCCATGGGTTGCTCAGTAAAGATGACCCGCAGGCGCTGGCGAATGCGATCCTGTCCCTGGCGCGCAACCCCAACATGGCGCAGGAGATGGCCGAGGCCGCTCTGGAGCGTCTGCGGCGCGATTTCGGCATGGATCCCGGCATTGCGCAGCTGGTGATCCGACTGGATGCCATGCTGCAGGGCTCATGAGCAGCAAGGCCCCCAAAAGGATCGCCTTTTATGCGCCGATGAAATCGCCGCGCCATCCGGTGCCCTCGGGCGATCGGGAAATGGCCCGCAACCTGATCGCGCTGCTTGCA
This sequence comes from Phaeobacter sp. 11ANDIMAR09, assembly GCF_001294455.1. Taxonomy (GTDB): domain Bacteria; phylum Pseudomonadota; class Alphaproteobacteria; order Rhodobacterales; family Rhodobacteraceae; genus Pseudophaeobacter. The sequence continues at coordinate 189,420 of NZ_LIKT01000002.1, read as the reverse complement.
ACAGGTGGCGCCGAGGTCGATCTGGTGACCGAGCTGAAGATATTCGACAAGACAGGCGATGCCGCGCTCCAGTCACGGCTGCGGGACAAGGCCGACCAGGAAGTGCGTCGACTGACCGCAGACATGCCGCCCGTGGATCTCTGGGTGACCTATCACAATTACTACAAAGCACCGGATCTGATCGGCCCCCAGGTGGCACGCGCCCGTGGTATCCCTTATGTGCAGATCGAAAGCACTCGGGCTTCGCGTCGTCTGATTGGCCCCTGGGCTGGCTTTGCTCAATCCGCCCATGACGCAGCTGATACGGCCTCGGTGATTTTCTATCTTACGGCCAATGATCTCATCACGCTGGAACGCGACAAGCACACAGACCAAACCCTGGTCAGCCTGCCTCCCTTTCTGCCGCTGGACACCATGCCGCGGGCCAGCACTCTGGATGGCCCCATGTTAAGCGTCGGTATGATGCGCCAAGGGGATAAACTGGCCTCCTATCAGATCATCGCCGATAGCCTGCAAGGGCTGCAAGGCGACTGGCACTTGCAGATCGCCGGGGACGGCCCGGCCCGAGCGGAGGTCGAGGCCTTGATGATCCCCTATGGCCAGCACGTCACCTTTCTGGGGCAATTGTCGCGCGCGGAACTAACCAAAGCCTATGAAAGCGCTAGTCTGTTCTTCTGGCCCGGCGTCAACGAAGCTTTTGGCATGGTCTATCTGGAAGCCCAAAGCCACGGGCTGCCCGTGGTGGCCCAGGACCGCCCCGGCATGCGAGATGTTCTGGCACCAGGGCAATACCCCGCAGTGACCCAGGGCGCAGAGGCTCTCTCAGAGCGGCTGAACCGGCTGCTTTCAGCCCCTGATCTGCGACAAAAACTAGGCACCGAAGCCCGTGACCGGGTTGCCAGTCGTCACCTCGCCCCAGCCGCCAGCGCGCGTTTTTGGTCCGCTGTCACCCCCTTGCTCGAGGACAGCCGATGATCCGCCTTGCTCTTTTGCGCCACGGCCATACCGCCTGGAACCGCGCCGGTCAGATCCAGGGCCGCAGCGATATCCCACTCGATGACGCCGCCCGTGCAGAGCTGGCACAGTTTGCCCTGCCCAGGCCCTGGGATCAGGCCGCGCTCTGGTCCAGCCCGCTGTCACGCGCTGTAGAGACCGCTGAACTGGTTGCAGGCCAGCCTCCTAAAACCGCGCCAAACCTCACAGAGATGTTCTGGGGCGATTGGGAGGGCAAAAAGGGCCTGGAGCTGAAAGGCACCCCCAACAGCGGCTTTCGCGATATCGAACAGTGGGGCTGGGACTACCGCCCGCCTGGGGGTGAAACCCCGGCAGAGGTCTGGGCGCGGATCAAACCCTGGATCGCCAGTCTGGAGCATGACACCATTGCGGTCTGCCATATCGGCATCATGCGAATGATCCTGGCTCGGGCCTATCACTGGAATTTTGACGGACCCGCGCCGTTCCGCATCAAACGCAACCGTCTGTTTGTCGTCGAAATCGACGGCGATAGCCTTACTCCCTGGACCGAGCCCCTGCGCCTGTTGAAAAGAGACATGCCATGAAGGTCATGATTGTCGTCACGCATCTGCTGGGCACCGGGCATCTGTCGCGGGCACTGACCCTAGGGCGCGCTTTTCAACAGGCTGGTGACCAGGTGCAGATTCTGTCCGGCGGCTTCCCGGCCCCACAGCTCGACACCACCGGACTTGACCTGCTGCAGCTGCCGCCGCTGCGCTCGGATGGGGTGAATTTCACCCAGCTTTTGGATGAAAAGGGCGCATTGACCACTGACAGCTATCTCCAGCAACGCCAGGCCATGCTGTGCCAGGCCCTAGAGCAGCTGGTCCCCGATGTGCTGATCACCGAGCTCTACCCCTTTGGCCGCCGCATGCTGCGCCATGAGTTTCTCGCCCTTTTGCGCGCGGCCAAGGCGCAGCCCAAACCGCCCAAGATATTGGCCTCTATCCGCGACATTCTGGCGCCGCCCTCCAAGCCGGAAAAGGTGGAAAAAGCGGATCGGGTGATCGCGGAATTCTATGACGGCGTGCTGGTTCATTCCGACCCACAGGCCACCCGGCTTGAGCTCAGTTGGCCCGTCTCTGAGATGCTCGCGGCAAAGCTGCATTACACCGGCTTTGTTGCCCCCGCGGCGGCCGGACCACACCCCCTTTCCGAAGGGCACGGTGAGATCCTTGTCAGCGCCGGGGGCGGCAGTGTCGGGGATGAAATCTACCTCTGTGCGCTGGCCGCCGCCCGGCAGATGCCTGGTCGCAACTGGCGCCTGTTGGTGGGCGGCAGCGATGCCAGGGCTCGAATTGCGCAGCTGTCCCAAGTCGACTCTCCTGCCCGGCTCGAAGCCACACGTCCCGATTTTCGCCAGATGCTCACCCATGTTGCCGCCTCGGTCAGCATGTGCGGCTATAACACCGCGCTGGACCTGCTGCAGGCGGAAACCCCGGCGGTGCTGATCCCCTTTGATGCCGGCAAAGAGGTCGAGCAAGGCCTGCGCGCCAAAAGCCTGGCGCCGCTGGCAGGCTTTGAAACCCTCCGCACCGCTGAGCTCACCCCGGAAGGGATGATTGACGCAGTCGAAAAAGTGCTCGCCGCTCCGCGCCGCAGCGCCGACCGCTTTCAGTTTGACGGCGCGCGGCGGGCGGTTGAAATTGCCCATGATCTGGCAGGAGCATAGAGATGAGCACAGGCATGGCCCCCGATTGGGCACCGCTTGAGGCGGAACTGGCAAAATGGCAGTCAGCAGATCTGCGCCTGCCGCTGTGGTGGCGCGATGACGATGCCGTTGAACCCACGCCGCAGCTGGAACGTCTTTGCTCGCTGGCACGCGACTTGGGAGTGCCGGTGCATTTGGCCGTGATCCCTGCCGCAGTTCAGACGGAGCTGGCGAGCTATGTGGCACAACATGCTGAGCTGATCCCAGTGGTGCACGGCTGGGCACACCTCAATCACGCCTCCAAGGGCGAGAAAAAATGCGAGTTCCCCGCTCAGCGCCCCAGGCAGGTCTCCTTGGAGGACATGCAGCGAGGGCTTAGCCGCCTTCAGCAAGTCTTCGGAACGCGACTGGGGGCGATGTTTGTTCCCCCCTGGAACCGCATTGCGTCAGACCTGGTGCCCGCGCTTGCCGATCTCGGCTTTGCCGCCCTGTCCACCTTTACACCACGCCAGGCCGCCTTTGCCGCGCCGGGTCTGGCACAGATCAACACACATCTCGACCCCATCGACTGGAAAGGCAGCCGCTCGCTGGTGGCACCAGAGCACTTGATTGCGCAGGTCTGCGGTCAGCTGCGCGACCGCCGCAAGGGCACCGCAGACAATACCGAGCCCTATGGTATTCTCACCCATCACCTGGTGCATGATGACGCCATCTGGGGCTTTACCGAAGCCCTGATCAGCCGGCTGATGCAGGGGCCGGGGCGGGTTTGGAACTTTGACACAAAGGACGATTTGACATGAGCCGATTGGATTCGATGCTGCGCCGCTTTACCGCCCAACGCGATGGGTTGAACTGGGCCGCAGCCGAAATCGCCGGGGTGTCCGGCGATGTGCTGGACATGGGGCTGGGCAATGGCCGCACCTATGATCACCTGCGTGAGATCCTGCCAGAGCGCCGCGTTTGGGTCATTGACCGGGTGTTGCAATGTCACCCCTCCTGCGTCCCACCCGAGGAGGATTTCCTGCAGGGGGAGGCGGAACCTATGCTGAATCGCCTGGCAGCGGAGGGGCACAAAATTGTGCTGGCCCACTATGATTTTGGCTTTGGCGTCAAAGAACAGGATGTGGCCGAGGCCGCAGCCATGTCGCCGGTGATCGCATCCGTTATGGCCAAAGGCGGAATCGTTGTTTCGGGGCAGCCTCTGGTAGGGTTTGAAGAACTCAAAGGTCCGGAAGGCATCCCAGAGGGTCGCTATCTTTTCTATCGAGCCTGATCCTTTTGGTTTCAAAGTCGAGAAAGCCCCCCGGACCAGGGTCCAGGGGGCTACCAGGATCCAGAGGGCTTTCGTTTCAGAAACAACTGAAGGCGGCCCCGCTTTCAAGCAGTAGAAATCAGGCTGGGATCAATCCAGGATCAGGCCACACGCTGCCCGCGCGCCCAGGTGCTGCGCAGCGCAGGCGTACCCTCGATCAGTTTGAAGCGGATCAGATCAGCGCGTTTCCCGACCTGCAGGCGGCCGCGATCTGACAGTTCAACAGCATCTGCCGGCGCCAGAGTAACCGTGGACAAGCCGCGGGCCAAATCCCCCCAGATCTCGCCCAGTTTGACCGCAGACATCAGCAGCGCTGCCGGCACGTAGTCGGAGGAGACAATGTCCAACAGTTCCAGCTCTGCGAGCTCTTGTGCTGCAACATTGCCAGAATGCGACCCCCCCCGGATCAGGTTCGGCGCCCCCATCATCACCTTGATATTATGGGCATGGCAGGCGCGTGCCGCCTCGACTGTGGTGGGGAATTCCGCCAGGTGAATCCCATGATTGGCAGAGGTCGCGACTTGTTCGGCCGTGGTATCATCATGGCTCGCCAAGACAGCACCAAAGCGTTTTGCCGCTTTGACCGCCTCGACCTCATGCAGATCGCCATGGGCTTCGCGCAGGGATTTCAAATGTGCAACATGGTCCTGAAACTCCGCGTCATTAAAGCCATGCTTGCCTTTGACATAGGCTTCCAGCTTGGAAATGTCGCGGAACTGGCGCTGTCCTGGCGTGTGGTCCATCAAAGACACGAGCCCTACGCGGTCCTCTTCCCCAAAGGCGTTCAGCTCCTCAACCAGCGTATCCGAGCAGACTTCAGCCCGCAGATGCAGGAAGTGCGAAATCTTCAGCGCATCCGAGGCCCGCAGCTCCAACAGTTCGCTTGCCAGCCCGCGCGCATAAGAGCCATAGCGGCTTTCCTTACGGCTGACAGAGCCAACCCGCATGGCATCAAAAACGGTTGTAATGCCGGTGCCAGCCAGTTCGGCGTCATGCGCCATGATGGCCGCCGCATGGGGCCAGTCCACCGAGGGGCGTGGCTGAATATGACGTTCGAGATTATCGGTGTGCAACTCGACCAGACCTGGGCTCAGATAGTCCCCCTCCAGATCCAGCGCCCCGGTGGGCACCGAAGATCCGCTGGCAATTTCGGCAATCTCGCCATCAACAAGTTTCACGCTGCCACGCAGGGTTTCGCCGGGCAGAACCAGGGTGGCATTGGCAAGGATCAATTCATCTGTCATCTGAGCTTCACAACTTTCGAGCTATAGGAACGGCCACGTATAGGAGGCCAATGTGACATTCACGCGATACGCGATTTATTTTGCCCCCCCGGCAGATGCCGAGTGGAGCCAGTTTGCGACCCAATGGCTGGGCTGGGATATGGAGCGTGGTCGCCCCGTCACCCAGCCGGAAATGCCGGATCTGGACATGGCAGCGATCACCCAGGTGCCGCGCAAATACGGGCTGCATGCGACGATAAAGCCGCCGATGCGTCTGGCGCCGGGCACAGATCTGGAGGCCCTGCAGGAGGCCTGTGCCGCTTTGGCAAAGCGCCAGGCTCCCGTGAGCCTGGAGGGCCTGCATCTGGCCCGGCTGGGCCGGTTTCTGGCGCTGCGTGTCACCGGAGACGAGAGTGCGCTCAACGCCCTGGCCAGTACCTGCGTGCGGGATCTCGACCCCTTTCGCGCTCCTGCCAGCCAGGCCGAGCTCGAGAGGCGCCGGGCCGCGCGTCTGACCGAGGGGCAAGAGGCCAACCTGACACTTTGGGGATACCCCTATGTGATGGCGGATTTCCGGTTTCACATCACCTTGAGCGGCAAGTTGCCAAAACAGGATCTGCCCGCCGTGGAAGCCGCACTGGAAACGCATCTGGTTCCGCGGTTGCCGCATCCCTTCGAGATCCGTGATCTGGCTCTGGTCGGCGAGGACAGCGACGGGCGTTTCCACATGATCCACCGCTATGCCCTCACCGGATCAGCCAGCGCATAAATTGCTGCTCTGGCCGCTGTGACCGCATCCGCCAGGTCTCGCGAGTTATCGATCTGGTACAGGCGACGGAGCCCCGCAGGCAGGGGCTTTGAGGCGCGGGCAAGGCGACGCTGCACCTCAGCAGCGTCCTCGCGCCCGCGCCCGGTCAACCGCTCTGCCAGAACCTGCGGGCTGGCAGTGACCGACAGTACGATGAAATCCCCAAAGATCTCCTGTGCCTGCAACAAAACCGCACGGGAGAGATTAACCAGAACCCCCTGCCCTGCGGCCCGTAGATCCTCGATGCTGCGGGGGATACCGTACTGCAGCCCATGGGCCGGCCAGTGCAGCGCAAACTGTCCGGCCGCCGCTCTTTGGGCAAAATCCTCCTCGCTGACGGCATCATAGTCCTCTCCGCCGGCCTCGGGCGGGCGGGTCACCACCCGGCGCATCAGACAAAGCTTGGGATCCATCGCTGCCAGGGCCTCCATCAGACTGTCCTTGCCGACGCCCGAGGGGCCGACCACGGCAATGACTGGCCCTTTGTCTGACTTTATGTTTGCGCTGGCGCTCATGCTGCCACCTGAGGCGAAAAGGCCGAGACATCCACAAAACTGTCGCAGACCTGATCGCGCGCTGCCTCGTCGTGGAAAATGCCGATAATGGCAGCCCCGCGCGCCTTGGCGCCCTCGATGAGGCGCAGCACCGTGGCGCGGTTCTGCGCATCCAGACTGGCGGTTGGCTCATCCAGCAAAAGCGCCGGATAATCATATGCAAAGCCACGGGCGATATTCACCCGCTGCTGCTCGCCGCCAGAAAAGGTCGTCGGGCTCAGGCTCCAGAGCCGCTCTGGGATATTCAGCTCGGCCAGAAGGCTGGCGGCCTTGTCCCGCGCCTGGTCCTGTGGTGTTCCAACCGCCAGAAGCGGCTCGGCAACCACATCCAGCGCAGGCACCCGGGGCACTACCCGCAGGAATTGGCTGACATAGCCAAGGGTCTCGCGGCGCAGCGCAATAATCTGGCGCGGCTCAGCCTGGGCCACATCCAGATCGCCCACCATGACCCGACCAGAGGCGGCCAGGTAGTTGCCATAGATCAGCCGCATCAAGGTGGATTTCCCCGCGCCCGAAGCACCAACCAAGCCGACGCATTCCCCGGCATTGACCCGCAGATTAACCCGCTCCATCACCGGGATCACCGCACTGCCTTGGTTGTGCAGGGTGAAACTCTTGCTCACGTTTTCAAGTTCAATCATCTTCTTTGTCCTTCAGACCTGCAGCACCGAGGAAACCAAGAGCTGGGTATAGGCATGTTGCGGATCATCCAGCACCTGATCGGTGAGGCCGCTTTCGACCACATGGCCGTCCTTCATCACCATCAACCGGTCCGCCAACAGGCGCACAACGGCCAGGTCATGGGTCACAATGATGGCACTGAGACCCATTTCACGCACCAGACTGCGCAGCAGATCCAGCAGACGCGCCTGCACCGAGACATCCAGCCCGCCGGTAGGTTCATCCATAAAGACCAGACGCGGGCCGGTAACCAGATTGCGGGCGATCTGCAGACGCTGCTGCATGCCGCCGGAAAAGGCCGAGGGGCGGTCATCAATGCGGGTGTCAGAGATCTCCACCCGGCCCAGCCAATCGGCCGCCTGTTCGCGGATCTCGCCATAATGGCGCCCGCCCACGGCCATCAGCCGCTCGCCGATATTGCCCCCTGCGGACACGGACATACGCAGCCCATCGCGCGCATGCTGATGCACAAAGGCCCAATCCGTGCGCCCCAGCATCCGCCGTTCTGGCTCTGACATTTTCAACGTGTCCACCGGCCCATCGGCGCGGGTGTCAAAGACCACCTCGCCGCGATCCGGCGCATGGTGTCCGGCCATGGCATTCAGCAGCGTCGATTTACCGGATCCGCTTTCGCCAACGATGCCCATGACCTCACCAGGGTAGAGATCAAAACTCACATCCTTGCAGCCAATGCGGGGGCCGTACATTTTCGTCAGAGCATTCACCTGCAACAGCGGTGCCATATCCTGTTCTTTCACTTGAGCCCCCATCACGCGGCCTCCCCTTCGCTGTCGCCTAGTCGACCCACATGGCCCTCGGCCCGCCGCGTGCGGCAATAATCAGTGTCAGAGCAGACAAACATCCGGTTGCCTGCATCATCCAGGATCACCTCATCCAGATAGCTGTGCTCAGAGCCGCAGAGATCGCAGGGATGATCGGCCTTGGTGGCCTCAAACGGGTAGTCTTCAAAATCGAGGCTGACGACTTTAGTGTAAGGCGGCACTGCATAGATGCGCTGTTCACGCCCAGCGCCAAACAGCTGAATCGCTGCCATCTCCAGCTTTGGGTTATCGAATTTCGGGATCGGCGAGGGATCCATCACATAGCGATCCTCCACCTTGACCGGATAGGCATAGGAGGTGGCGATATCGCCGTGTTGGCTGATGTCCTCATAGAGCTTCACATGCATGAGGCCATATTCCTCAAGGCTGTGCATCTTGCGGGTTTCGGTCTCGCGTGGCTCGAGAAAGCGCAGGGGCTCCGGGATTGGCACCTGATAGACCAGGATCTGATCCTCCGTCAGCTCTGCCTCGGGAATCCGGTGACGGGTCTGAATGACGCTGGCCTTTGTGGTTTCCTCGGTGGTGGCAACCCCTGCAGTGCGTTCAAAGAACTTACGAATGGACACCGCATTGGTGGTGTCATCCGCGCCCTGGTCAATCACCTTCAGCGTATCATCCGGCGTTAGCGTCGCCGCCGAGACCTGCACGCCGCCGGTACCCCAGCCATAGGGCATCGGCATCTCGCGGCTGGCAAAGGGCACCTGATAGCCCGGCACCGCCAGACCTTTCAGGATCGCGCGGCGGATCATCCGCTTGGTTTGTTCGTCCAAATAGGCAAAGTTATAGTCAGACATAATATGCCCTTTCCCCAGCTGATTTTTCCCAAAGGAGATTTGAGAGATGAATTCCGACGAATTGCTTGGCACCGTTTTGGGAATCGCCATTGTTGTGGTGGTTATTGGTGTGATCCTGGGGGCCATGTTCTACCGCCCGAAACCCCATAAGAAACTGCGGAGCAGATCCACCTTTACCCATGGCATTGATGATGCTTCCGTCGATGGTGACGGAGGAGGAGACTAAGCTCATTCTGCAGCCTCCCGTGCGGCCATTTCCTCAGCCAACTCCTGTGCTTCGCGGCGCAGTTTGCGCACCAGTTCCAGCTCTGACTGGAAATCCACGTAATGGGGCAGTTTGATATGCTCTAGGAACCCCGTCGCCTGAATATTGTCGGAATGGCTGAGCACGAATTCCTCATCCTGAGCGGCAGCGCCAAGGTTATCCTCTCCCAGTTCCTCCCAACGCAGGGCGCGGTCGACCAATGCCATAGCGATGGACTTGCGCTCTGACTGGCCAAAGACCAGGCCATAACCACGGGTGAACTGCGGTGGCACGGTTTTTGAGCCCTTGAACTGGTTCACCGTTTCACATTCGGTGAGCTCCACCTCGCCAATCTCGATGGCAAAGCCCAGCTCAGGGATTTCCATCTCCACCGGCACCTTGCCGATACGCAGCTCGCCGACAAAGGCATGGTTGCGCGCATAACCACGCTGAGTGGAATAGGCCATGCCGAGGATAAAGCCCTCATCGCCGCGCGCCAGCGATTGCAACCGCACCGCACGTCCGGCCGGAAAGCTCATCGGCTCACGGGTCAGATCGCCGGGCACCGCTTCTGAGCTGGGCTCGCGCTCGATGATGTCCTCCCCCTGCAGAAATTCGGTGATATGCGGCGTTACCTCCAGGCGGGGATCGGCAACCGGAGCCTCTGGCGCCTCGCCATCTGCCGCCAGTTTGAAATCCAGTAGACGATGGGTGTAGTCAAAGGTCGGTCCAAGCACCTGCCCGCCGGGGGCATCCTTGAAGGTGGCAGAGATCCGCCGGTCACAGGCCATATCGCCGGTATTGACGGCTTCACTATAGCCAAAGCGTGGCAGGGTGGTGCGATAGGCGCGGATCAGAAAGATCGCCTCGATCAGATCGCCCCGCGACTGCTTGATCGCCAGCGCGGCCAGGTCAGGATCATAGAGCGAGCCCTCGGCCATAACGCGGTTTACGGCCAGGCTCATCTGTTCGCGGATCTGCGCCAGGCTGAGTTCCGCCACGCCAGTATCACCGCGCCGTTCTTCGGCGAGCCAGGCATGGGCATTGTCGATGGCGCGTTCGCCACCCTTTACGGCTACATACATGCGATCAGTCCTTTGCCAGAATGGTGGTTGAACGTGGCAGGGCCGCCAACTGCCCCCCAGAGGTAAAGAAGAAATCCACCCCCAGCGGGAACTGCGCTGCATTGCCCTGACAGGCGCCCAGATCCGGCAGTGCAAAGGAAGTCCTGTCTTTGATGCCCGGCCCCGTAAGGCTTGCATTGGCAGCGGCAAATTCTGTCAGCTCGACAATCAAAGTGGTTGAGCGATCTGGGTACTCCGATGTGCCAGTCCTGTACTGGCCAAGCGGCATCAGCGCCTGCCAGCTGCCCAGGGCAAAATCGGCCTTGTCGGCTGCAACAAAAGGCGCGCCAGTGTGAAAGGCCAACCAGGAGCGCAGCGCAGGGCTGTCCACATCCGGCGCCAGATAGACACCGGTTTCAGGGTCACAGAGCGTCAGCAACAGGCAGCCGGCTGCGGCGGAAATGCCAGCAGGTGGCTCAGCCCCGGTGATGTCATGAACACTGCCGGGACGGGCCATCGCGTTCATCGCCGCACGAAAGGCATTGGCGGCATCCACAGGTGGCGTGGCAAAGCCACCACCATAGCTGTTGGTTTCCATATCTAGGGACATCAATCCTCTCCCCGAACCATTGTGAAGAATTCAACCTTGGTCGCAGCCGCCCTGGCGGCGCGTGCTTCCTTGCGGGCCTGCTGTACTTGCTGCAGCGGCTCCAGCACCGCCTGGCGCAGGTTCTGCGCGGCCTCGGTCTGCATCAAAGCATCCACCTTGGCGGCAATCTCGGCCTTGGGTTTTGAGCGCCCCTGCACATAGGCATGACCCACGGTGCCATCCGCCAGTGTCAGCGCACAGCGCGTCACGGTCATTTCGCCCAGATTAAAGGGCGCGCCACTGCCGCCCATGCGGCCGCGCACCATGACACCACCTGCCTCTGGCGGGCGCAACCAATCGAAGTCGGGACTATGATTAAAAGCGTGCCACAACCGGCTGAGCTCTGCCTCGTCTGCCTGCGCCAAAAGGCTCATCCAGGCCTTGCGTGCAGGAGCGGAAATTTCTGTTTTCATCTGTAAGAGCCTCTTGGCCAGCTTGTCTACATGTTCTATACAACTAGACAAATCATAGCGATTCCTGAAACCAAAACGCAATCGAAACCTTGTGAAAGTTTAGTGACATGACCCAGAGCGGCGCCACTCCCGCAAAGCCAGGAACCCGTACAGCTGTTTGGAAATCCATCACAATTTCGCTCACGGATGACATCGCGCAGGGGCGGTATAACAGCGGAGACAAACTTCCCTCCGAGGCACAATTGGCCGCTCGCTTTGGAGTGAATCGACATACGGTCCGGCGCGCCCTGGCCGCGATGGCGGAACAGGGGCTGGTGCATGCCCGGCGTGGATCAGGCGTCTTTGTCGCGGCGGCGCCGACGGATTATCCGATCGGCAAACGGGTGCGGTTTCACCAGAATATCACCCGTGGCGGCCAGATCCCCGCCAAGCGCATTCTAGCGCTGGAAACCCGCGCTGCCGACAGCACCGAAGCCGCCGCTCTGCAGTTGGAGGCCGGAGAAATGGTCCATGTCTATGACGGGCTCTCCCTGGCAGATGATCAACCCATCGCACTGTTTCAAAGCGTCTTTCCTGCCCTTGTTTTGCCCGAAATGCTCACCTCGCTAGAAGAGATGCAATCGGTGACGGCAGCGCTCAAAGCTTGCGGCATTGCCGATTACACCCGACAGGAAACCCGCATTACCGCCAAGCTGGCCACCGCCACCCAGGCCCTGCATCTGAGAATAACAGAAGGGTCACCGATTCTGCGCACCACCGGAGTCAACATCGATCCGGATGGTCGCCCGGTTGAATTTGGCCGCACCTGGTTCGCCGGCGATCGGGTCACCCTGACCATTGACGGGCAAGAACCCTAGCCCCAAAACAGTGGCGATCATAGAAAAGGCCCCCACCGAATGTCAGGGGCCCTTCAATCTGGCATCAGCACGTTACTATTTGGCGTTAAAGACAAACAGGGTCTCGCCGTTGATTTTATAGGCGTTGATCAGCTCTTTGGCCCGGTCCGAGGTCAGCCAGGCCTCCAGCTTCATTGCCAGATCATTTTTGACATGCGCATGCTTTTCCGGGTTCACCGGCAGATAGGCATATTGGTTGAACAACACCGGATCGCCTGCAAACAGCAGTTCCAATGCGCCCTTGTTGCCAAAGTTCAGCCAACTGGCGCGATCCGCCATGATATAGGCCTCCATGCCCGAGGCCGTGTTCAGGGCCGCCCCCATGCCGGCCCCAACCGCGCGGTACCAGCCGTCAAACCCGGCTGGATCCAGATCCGCTGCACTCCAGAGGCTCAGCTCCTTTTTGTGGGTGCCACTGTCATCGCCCCGGCTGACAAAGGGCGCCTGAGCCTCAGCAATCAATTGCAGAGCCTTGGCCGCATTATCAGCGGCCTGGAGCCCTGCGACATCTGTGTTGGGACCAATAAAGACAAAATCATTGTACATGATCTCGCGGCGATGAGTGCCATTGCCTCCGGCCAGAAACTTCTCTTCGGCCTTTTGCGAATGCACCAGGATGGCATCCACATCTCCGGCCTCGCCCAGACGAATGGCCTGACCGGTGCCAACCACCAGAAGCTGGACATCCAGATCCAAGTCAGCCTTAATCTGCGGCAGCAGAATTTCCGCCAGTCCTGAATTATGAAACGATGTGGTGACCGCCAGCTTCATCTCGTCGGCCAGGGCCGCAGTGGTCAACAAAAGGCTGGTTACAGCGCCGAAAAATACATTTTTCATTCTACAATATCTCCTCTGAGAAACGCACCTGCTTGGGGGGTTTGGGGCCCTTCAAAAAACGTCTTGGCCAATGAAAACTCGTGAATACGTCCATGCAAAACAAACAAGACCTCATCGGCCAGGCGCTGCGCCTGCCCCATGTTATGGGTCGACATGATCAGCCGCGTGCCCGTCGCCGCAGCCCGCTGCAGGATCTCTTCGATCTCGCGGGTGGCCCGTCCATCCAAAGAGGCGCAGGGCTCATCCAGAAACAACACATCAGGTTCGCGGATCAAAGCGCGGGCCAGGGCCAGTTTCTGCCGCTCGCCGCCGGACAACAACAGGGCCGAGCGTTCCAGAGCGTCGCCCAGGTTGATCTGCTCAGCCCAATGCGCCGCCCGGGCCCGCGCTTCACGGCGCGCGACACCGGTCAATTGCAATGGGTAGGCGAGGTTATCCACCACGGATCGGCGCATCATGATCGGGGTCTGAAACACAAAGGCCTGTCGGCGCTGCGCCTCATCTGTGGCGCAGGCCCAGTCTAAAGTACCGCCGTTCATCCGCTCGATACCGTGCAGCATCTTCAACAGGGTTGTCTTCCCGGCACCATTGGGCCCGACCACGATGGTGGTTCCCTGGCCTTCCAGTGTCAGATCAACGGGGCCGACCAGCACCTTGCCGCGACGCCGCACCAGAGCCTGTTTGGCAACCAGTGGGAACAAAGAGTTTTGCATCACCACCGCCCCTCTGTTTCCGTGTGGCCTAGCCAGTGGATCGCTAGGTTTACCAGGATCGCCATGGCGATCAGCACAAAGCCAAGCCCCAGCGCCATGGCAAAATCTCCCTTGCCGGTCTCTAGCGCGATTGCAGTGGTTAAGACCCGCGTTGCGTGGTCGATATTGCCACCCACTACCATGATGGCGCCAACCTCGCCAATGGCCCGACCAAATCCGGCCAGCGCCGCCGTCAGCAAGGCCCGCCGCCCATCCCAAAGCAGCGCCTGAACACGCTGCCGCTGGCTGGCATTCATCGAAATCAGCAGATCGTGGTAATCGCTCCACAATTCACGCAGCGACTGATGCGCGATCGAAGCGATAAGCGGCACAATGATGATGACCTGGGCAATGATCATCGCAGTCGGCGTGAACAATAGGCCCAACACCCCCAGCGGCCCAGACCGCGACAGGAAAACATAGACAATCAGGCCAACCACCACAGGCGGCAGCCCCATTAGCGCGTTCAGGACTGCGATGGTCAGACGCCGCATCCGAAAGCGCCGCACCACCAGCAGCGCTGCCATCGGCAGGGCAATCGCGGAGGCAATGACCAGAGCGGACAAAGTGACCCGCAGGGACCGCAGGGTAATCTCTACCAGATCAGAATCCAGGGTCACCACCAGCAAAAAGGCCTGTAGTATTCCATCCAACAGATCAGCCATTGCGTCTGGTTTTCTCCTCTTTGGGTGGGAGGATAGCTGCCTCCTGCCTGATCATCGCCTGAACTTCATCTGGTTCAAAACCACAGCTCATGCGTCAAAAACAGGGATAATTTACCAAGGGCAGAAAATCGGACAATTTGTCTACCCACGGCAACCACCCTCTGAACAAACGGGTCAAATTCGCCTGCCTTTCCTATCGAAACTTTAGCCCAATCGACGACCAGATCAGACTGGAAGACGCAGTAATGCGACACCAAGCGGGCAAATCTGGTTTCCTTTTGCGGCCACAATGCTTCAATAGACCCCAAGATCGGGTTTTCTTCGCGCCATATTAGCGCACAAACCTCGGTATTCCCGGCGCATCCCTTGCGCGTGGATTTTGAACGTGAAACAAGCCTGACCCAAAGTTTCATCCTGAACACCACTTTAAGGATTAGCCATGTTTGATCTGCAAACTATGCGCGATCAGCTCGCCGCTCACTACGATCTGGCGCCAAACCCCGCTTTGGCACAGGAAATGTCCGAAGAATATGCGCGCATGAAACGCGTAGTTTCGCCAATGGACTGGGCGCTCCATGCGCCCTATGTGGCGGCGATCAACGCTTTGAAGAAAGAGCGCAACGCGGTGATCCTGGCGCATAACTACATGACGCCCGAAATCTATCACGGAGTTGCGGATGTGGTGGGCGACAGCCTGCAGTTGGCCATTGAGGCCACCCGCGTCGAGGCCGATGTCATCGTGCAATGCGGCGTGCATTTCATGGCCGAAACTTCCAAGATCCTGAGCCCCGACAAGATCGTCTTGATGCCTGACATGGAGGCGGGCTGTTCCCTGGCGGAATCCATCACCGCCGAGGGTGTCGAAGAGATGCGCCGCCGTTACCCCGGTGCGCCGGTTGTCACCTATGTGAACACCACCGCCGAGGTCAAAGCGGCTTCGGATATCTGCTGTACCTCTTCCAATGCCGCACAGATCGTGGGCGCCATGGAAAGCGACACGGTGATCATGACCCCCGACCAGTATCTAGCGCAGAACGTGGCCCAGGATGTGCCGCATAAAAACGTCGTTTGGTGGGAAGGCTCCTGCATCGTACACGAGCAATATAGCGCCAAGGATCTGCGTGAGTTCCGCGAATGGAACCCCGGCACCCGGCTGATAGCCCACCCCGAATGCCCCCCGGATGTGGTTGCCGAGGCGGATTTTTCCGGCTCTACCAGTGGCATCATCAAATATGTCACTGATGAGAAGCCTGAAAAGGCGCTGCTGATCACCGAATGTTCGATGGCCTCCAACATCTCTGACAGCCTGCCCGAGGTGGATTTTGTCGGCCCCTGCAACATGTGCCCCTATATGAAGATGATCACGCTGGAGAAAATCCTCTGGTCGCTGCATACTATGTCAGAGCCAATCGAGGTTGACGCCTCAGTGGCAGAAGGCGCGCGACAGGCGGTGCAGAAGATGATCGATCTGTCCCAGAAACTCGGAATATAACGACAGGATAGCCAAGGCCCGGTGCGGTCTGAGCCCAAACCACTTTGGCTGACCGCCGGGAGCCCCTCGCATGTCCCCAGTCCTGAATACTGATCGTGTCGTCATTGTTGGCGCGGGTCTTGCGGCGCTTTATGCGGCGCTTGAATTGGCACCACATCCCGTTCTGATGATCTCGCCCGAGCCGCTGGGGTTGGGCGCCAGTTCCGCCTGGGCCCAGGGCGGGGTGGCGGCGGCCATGGCCAAAAGCGACAGCGCCGAGGCCCATGCCAGCGACACGCTAAAGGCCGGCGATGGTACCGTCGACGCTGAAGTGGCCGCCATGGTCACCCGTCTAGCCCGCGACCATATCCTGGACCTGACTGAGCTGGGCGCCCCCTTTGATCGCGATGCGGAGGGCAACTATGTGATGAGCCGCGAGGCCGCCCATTCTGCAGCACGGGTGGTGCGGGTCAAGGGCGATCAGGCGGGCCGACAAATCATGGAAACCCTGATCGAAGAGGTCCGCGCCACCACCTCGATCCAGGTGATCGAGGGCACCGAAGCCCTGCGGCTGGAGACCCGTGATGATGCCGTGACAGGTGTCTGGATCCGACGTTCTGACCAGCTTTCACAGCCGATCCTGATCGCCTGCCCTGGCGTCCTGCTGGCAGGTGGCGGCTCTGGTGGACTGTTTGCGCATACGACCAACCCGCCGCGCATTCGCGGCCAGGTGATTGGCCTCGCCGCCCGCGCCGGAGCACAGATCTCGGATGCCGAGTTTGTCCAGTTCCACCCGACGGCGGTCGATTGCGGCGAAGACCCGGCTCCCCTGGCTACCGAAGCCCTGCGCGGCGAAGGCGCCACCCTGATCAATGCTGACGGCCACCGGTTCATGCTGGATCAACACCCAGACGCCGAACTGGCGCCGCGCGATGTTGTGGCTCGTGGCATCTTTGCGGAAACCCAGGCCGGGCGCCACCCGATGCTGGACACCCGCGTCGCGCTAGGGCCCGAGGTTCTGACCCGCTTTCCCGCCTTAGCGGAAACCTGTGCCCGCGCCGGGATTGACCCGGTGGCAGATCCGATCCCGGTCGCCGTGGCCGCCCATTACCACATGGGGGGAATTGAAACCGACATGCGGGGCCGCGCCTCTTTGGGGCGGCTCTGGGTCAGTGGCGAAGCCGCCGCCACCGGGTTGCATGGGGCCAACCGACTGGCCTCGAACGGCCTGCTCGAAGCCCTGGTCTACGCCCGCCGCGCTGCCGGAGATATTGCCAAGACCTTTGCAATGCCAAAGGGCGCGGTTGCCGAACTGCATCCCGCGTTTGAACCCAGCGCACAGGGAATGAATGGCGCGGCCGTCCAAGAACTGCGCCAGACCATGACCACCCATGTTGGAATGCGCCGCAACGCCAAAGGGCTGCGCCAGGCGCTGGCCACCCTGGCCGAGCTGGAGGCCGCCCAGCCCCAGGATGAGGGTTTTCTCAACATGTGCGCTACTGCCACCCTGATTGCCACCTGCGCGCTGGAACGCCGCGAAAGCCGGGGCGGTCATTTCCGCACCGATTTCCCACAGGCAGATCCTGCCTTCGCCCAACGCAGCCAGACCACCCTCGCCGCCGCCCATGCGCTGCGCGATGAGGTATTGAACAGCCTTTGAAAGGACATGCCATGATCCGCCAAGCTCCCCTCCCCGACCTGTTGCTGGAACCAATGGTGCGCGCTGCCCTTTTTGAGGATCTGGGCCAGAACGGTGACATCACCACCCGCACCGTGATCCCGGCCGAGGCCCGCTACACGGCGCGGCTGAATGCCCGCGATACCGGTGTTGTCTCCGGCATGCAGATTGCCCGCATCGCCTTCCATCTGGTGGATCCCACGCTTCAGGTTGAAACCCTGATCGCGGATAGCACCCCCTGCCGCGCCGGTGACACCTTGATGACCATTGAAGGCTCTGCGGCTGCAATACTGTCGGGGGAGCGCGTGGCGCTGAACTTTGCCGGACGTATGACCGGCATTGCCAGTCTGACCTCCGGGTTTGTTGCCGAAACCAAGGGCACCCAGACCCGTATCACCTGCACCCGCAAGACCACGCCGGGTCTGCGCATGGTGGAAAAACAGGCCGTGATCCACGGCGGCGGCTCCAACCACCGCTTTGGCCTGTCGGATGCCATCCTGATCAAGGACAACCACATTGCAGCTGCCGGCGGGATCGAAGCAGTGCTCAGCGCGGCAAAGGCCGGCGTCAGCCATATGATGAAGGTGGAGATCGAAGTCGACACCCTGGATCAGCTGGCCCAGGTGCTGGAGACCGGTGGCGCAGATGTGGTGCTTCTCGACAATATGAGCACCCCCGATCTGATCCGCGCAGTTGCAATGGCCAAGGGTCGTGTCACGACCGAGGCCTCGGGCAATATGAAGCTGGAGCGCATCGCTGAGGTCGCAGCGACGGGCGTCGATTACATCTCCTCAGGGGCGCTCACCCATTCAGCCAGCACATTGGATCTGGGCCTGGATTTTTAGAGCAAGACAGCAGCTGTGGTCAGGCGAAAAACGCCTGACCTAGGATTTTTCTCTCTGCATTTTACTGAAAGCCACGTGGGATGGTTTCTTGCCATTCCTTGACCAGCACCTCTGCGCTCTCTGCTCCCTCGCGGGCCGTCACCCGGCGCCATAGGTAAAAGTTCTCCACATCACAAGTCATCTTATTTTCAGTGTCGATGGAGACCTGCCAGCCGTCCTGTTCAAAGGTGAAGTTCCAATCGCTTGCAAAAACGGCTGAGGCTGGGTCGTCGGGGTGGATCGCATAGTGCATGGAGACATGACTGCCCACAGTCAGCCCATGATAGGGATCCACGGCCTTGCCGTAGTCGTCAAAGGTATCGAGCGTCAGGGTGCCGTCGGCCTGTGTCTTGGTCTCTGAGGTGCCGCTGGCCTCTCGCAGCACCTGCGCCTGCAGGCTGGGGTAGTCCCGCGGAGCACCGGGGTTCTGCGGGGCGATTTCCTCAGCCACGCGTCGCTCCGGCAGAGTGAGAGAACAGCCCGCAAGGTGTAGTGTCACCTCTGCCGCCTCGGGTGCGGGCCAGACGATGGGCCAGTAGGAGGTCGACAGCGCCAGTCGCAGCTGGTGCCCGGCCCGCAGATGATGGGCACATTCATTCAGGGCAATCTCAGCCTCATAGACCTGCCCCGGCACCAGATGCTCTGGGCTCTCATGGCTGTTATGATGCGTCATATTCAGGGGTCGAAAAGTGATGCGCTGTGACACCCCTTCAGGCGAGACATCACAGAGCCGCGCCACCAGCTGCGCCACAGGCCGATCAACGCTGAAGGAGACCCGCAGGCGCGCGCGGCCCATGATTTCCAGAGGTTCCGCCAGCGCCGCTGTATCAAAGCAGGTCGCCATAGCGTCATCTGCCGCCTGATCCCCCGGCAGTTCGTTTTCAAACCGCATGCCAGCGCAGAAATAGCCGCCTGCCTGTCCCAGGGTTGCCGGATTGCGGACAACCCGCTGCCCGGAGCCCGCCGCATCCGCCAGGCCCTCCGTTCCCAGATACATCACCCGCTCGCGTATATTTGGCGAGGGCCATTGCGCTTCGGCCACCCAGCGCCCTTGGCGGGGTTTGTTCTGCATGGTCGGGTTGAAATGTTCCTGCATATAGGTGCGATAGTCCGGCAGGAACGCCACACCGCGGTCCTTCCCGCGCAGATATTGGTCAAACCAAGCCAGCACTTCACCATGGAAATCCGCCGGGTCCAGTTTGGCGATATGGGCGTAGCGATGCTCCCAGGGACCAACAAGCGCTTTTGCTGGTGCGGTAAGATTGGCCGCCAGGGCGGATGGCGTGTTCACATAGGCGTCTGCCCAACCTGTAATCGCCAGCACTGGGGCGGTGATCGCCGACCAATCCTCGCAGACGGAGCCATGTTTCCATTGCTCGTCCCGGGTGGGATGGCGCAGCCAATCAGCGGCCATAAAGGGCATCTCTTCGATCCGCTTGATCCAATCCGCGCGCCAATCGGATCGGTTTTTTGGATTCGCCGGGCGCGACTGATAGGCAAACATCTGACTGCCCCAATTGGCATTATCACTGAGCAGACAGCCGCCCATGAAATGGATGTCATCGGCATAACGATCGGCTGTTGAGGCGACTGAAACCACTGCCTTAAGCGCCTCTGGACGGCGATAGGCCAGCTGCAAGCCGTTGAAACCGCCCCAGGAAATACCGATCATGCCGATATTTCCATCGCACCAGTCCTGCGCCGCGATCCAGGCCAGAACCGCCTCGCCGTCGCTTAACTCCTGTTCGGAGTATTCGTCATCAAAGACGCCTTCGCTGTCCCCGGTCCCGGCAATATCAACGCGGATACAGGCATAGCCCTCGCTGGCAAAAACGGTATGCGTGGTCTCATCCCGTGGCGCGGTGCCATCGCCCTGGCGGTAAGGCAGATATTCCAGAATCGCCGGCACTGGCTCTTGCAGCCGAGGCAACCACATGCGGGCGGCCAGGCGACGCCCATCAGGCAGGTCAATCCAGGTGGTGTCGATCAGATCATAGGCATTTGGCATCCGGCGGTCTCTTTTTGGCTGACTGTTTTGCCAGACTTTCACCCAAGTGGCCGCTTTTCCATATTGCGCAATTGTGAGCAAAGTGACGCTAATGTAAGCAGCTTAAAGATCACAGATCAGTAGGAAGCCAAGATGCCCTCTCCCTTTTCACAAAACCTGCGCTGGCTTTGCGCCGAGGCCGGCCCCATTGCCCAGACCTGTCGCGGCATCGGCATCAATCGCCAGCAGTTCAACCGCTATCTGAATGGCGGCGGGATACCCTCGGCCCACAATCTGCGACGTATTGAGAAGTATTTTGCCCTGACAGAGGATGCGCTCTTTGCCCCCCATGCGGAGTTCCGCTCTGGCCAGGCGGCACAGCCGACGCAAAGCGCAAGAGCGCCACTGCAACCGTTCAGCCAGCTGTTTCAAAACCAAGCCCGCCCGTTGCGGCGTTTTCTGGGCGTCTACCACGCCTATTATCGCACCCCGACCTGGCCCGGACAAATCATACGTAGTCTGATCCAGTTGAGGGCCGAAGACGGGCTGGTTGTTACACATACCTATGAACGCGCCAGTTCCGAGGATGGCAGCATTCACCAACGCGGGCGCTACCACGGATTGGCCAGTTTTCAGGGCAATCGGCTCTGCATGTATGAGACGCCCCGGCGCAGCGGGGGGTTTTTGTCGGAAACGGTCCTGATGCCCGAGCACCCACAACAGACCAGCTACCTCCAGGGGTTGACGCTCGGAGTCGCCGCCCGCCCCGATCAACAGCCCTTTTCCACCCGCACTGTCTGGGTGCGCATTGCCGAGCGCACTTCAGCGCGCGAGGCTCTGGCCCTGACCGGGGCCTATCCCAGCACCAGTGCCCGGCTGGACCCAAAGGTACGGCGCCTGCTGGGGGATCAGCCCCCCATCAGCATCAACAGTCAAACCCGTTAAAGCAGCGGCCCGCCTATTTAGGCAGTTTCGGCGCAGATTTCTCCAGCGCCAGTTCAGCGTCAGAAAACCGCCACGGGCCACGCACGCCGGGGATGCCTTCGGGTGCGATCTGCATGCCGCGATGCTGGATCTGCGGGTCTTCAAAGGCCTGGCCAATGGTGTTGATCGGCCCAGCCGGGACTGTCGCCCCCTCCAGCGCCGCCAACAATTCAGCCTGGCGCCAGCCGGCCACCACGGTTTCAAGCAGGGTGGTCAAGACCACTCGGTTGGCCACTCGCAACTGATTGGTGCTGAAACGCGTATCCGTTTTGACTCCGGCAAGGCCCAGCACATCACAGAGCCGCTGGAATTGGCCGTCATTGCCAACCGCCAGAATGATATGCCCATCCTGCACTGCCATGACCTGATAGGGCGCGATATTGGGATGCGCATTTCCCAACCGTGTCGGGCTATCCCCCGTCACCAGATAGTTCATTGCCTGATTGGCCAGGACAGCCGTGGCACAGTCCAGCAAAGACATATCAATGTGCTGGCCGCGACCGGTGCTGTGGCGTTGCTCGACAGCTGCCAGAATGCCAATGGTGCCATAGAGCCCGGTCACCACATCGGTGATCGCCACGCCCACCTTCTGCGGCTGACCTTCGGGATCACCGGTGATCGACATCAGCCCGGACATCCCCTGTAGCAAAAAGTCATAGCCCGCGCGTTTGGCATAGGGGCCATCCTGACCAAAACCGGTGACCGAGCAATAGATCAGCCGCGGATTCACCTTGGCCAGGCTGTCATAATCGAGCCCATATTTGGCCAGCCCGCCGACCTTGAAGTTCTCGATCAGGATATCGGCTTCCTGGATCAGCTCCAGCACCTGCGCGCGGCCCGCCTCGGTGCGAAAATCGGCAACCACACAGTCCTTGCCACGATTGGCTGCATAATAGTAAGCAGCAGTCTTGTCGCCTTCGCGCTCCACAAACGGAGGGCCCCAGGTGCGGGTATCGTCCCCGTCCGGGCTTTCCACCTTGATCACCTCAGCGCCCAAATCCGCCAGCGACTGACCAATCCAGGGGCCTGCGAGAATACGCGCCAATTCGACAACCTTGAGGCCAGAAAGAGGGGTCATGAGGCATATCCTATCCGGGGTCGAACCCCTTACGTTCCAAATCCTGAAGGCTACCTACCCTATCGCGCCTTTCCCGCGCAAGAATTTGATCAAAAATTTAAGCGCGCCGTGCTGCCGCCTCAGTTGCCCTTGATGCGAACCGTAAAGCTGGTACGGGCTCCGGCGGGGGGCGGCGGAAAGGGCGCCGCACGGCGGACCTGCGCCAAAGCAATCCCGTCCAGCTTAGCCGAGCCCGAGCTGCGCGCGATGCTGAGCCCCGTCAAACCACCGCCTGCTGTCACCCTGAAACGCACCACAGCCACGCCCCGCACATTGGCCCGACGTTTGGCGCGCTGGATGCGACGCATCACTTGTCCGGGATAATTGCTCACGGCTGCATTGCCCTGCACCGTAGCTGTGCCCCCGGATCTGGTCGCCTGGCCTCCGGGCGCATTGCGGGTGGACTGCACCTCTCCACGGGTTGCACTGGCCTGCCCATTCCCGCGCGGCTGTGCAGTTGGCACTGGTTGCGCGGCTGGTTTTTCAATCCGGCGTTGGGACGGCTCAGATTCTGGCCGCACCACAGGGTCAACAGGGCGTTCCGGCGGCCTTAGGGACAGTGTGACAGCAGGACTTTGCGGCTCTGGGGGCTGGACCTCATCCGGCTCAACCCGCTCTACAAGATCTTGCAGGGGGCTGGGATGGATTGGATTTGCTTCTTTTGGCGCAACCGGTACGGCTGGGCGCATTTGCTCGACCGGCGGATCAGGAGACTCAGCCTGTTTGACCGGCTGCGAGACCTCCACCAAGGCGACGGGAGTTGCGGGTACAGGCAGGGGCTCAGGCTCGGGCGCGGGGGCAATCACAGGCACCCCGCCTTGAACGGTTTCAATCTGCGGCGAGGGCTGCATCACATCTGGCTCGGGCTGCGCGGCAGGCGGTGCCACAGGCGGAGAGGTCTCGGGCGGCACCAGGGGGGGGACGGGTTCAGTCTGCACCTGGGTTTCGGGAGCGTCTGCCGCAACCGGGGTCTCGACTCCGGCAGCCATATTGACAAAACTGTTGCCCTGCGCCGCCAGAGCCGTCTGCCCTCCGGCCTGCTCCACCAGGGAGGCTTGGTCTTGTAGGACAAAAATGGCATGCAGCCCCAGAGCCAGCCCCAGAGCAGACAAGGCAACCAGCATTGACTGCGGCACCGGGTCGAGCGCGTCCTTCCTATGCGCAGCCATGGCTACAGCGCCCTTTCAGAGATCAAAACCACCCGCTGTGCTCCGGCTGCACGCAGCGCATTGCCAAGGCGCACCAGATCCTTGGCTGGCAAGGCTTGGTCCGGCACGATTTTCACCAGCTTGCGGGCCTCTGGCGACAGGCTGGACAAATAGCTGATGGCATCAACCACCGGCTGCCCCCGCAGCGACAGCCGCCCATCCGCATGGGCCACCAGCGTATCCGGAGGCTCACGCCCTTCCAGATCCGCCGTCTTGACCAAGGATAGATCCTTGTCGATCGGTGGGGCGAGAGTGCCCGCGATCATAAAGAAGATCAGCATCAGAAACACGATGTTGATCAGCGCGATGGTCGGCTCTTTTGGGGCCTGTGCCGGAGATTTCAACTGCATCAGCCCAGCACCACCGTTTGCAGGTTTTCCACTTTGCGCAGCGCGGCCAGCAGATCGACCAGCCGCTGCGAAGAAGCCGCCTCGTCGGGGCTGATAAGCACCAGATGCCCCTGCCCGTCCTGCGGCTGACTGCGCACCAGATCTGCAATCCGCTCCAGATCAACAGGCTGACCATTCAGCGTCACCTGTTCCTGCCCCAAGGTGACAAACAACCTTTGACGCTCCTGCGAGGCAGTCGCGCGGCCTGCTGCCATCAGCTCCACCTCGCCATATTTGGAAAAGGTCGAAGTGAGCATGAAAAACAGCAGCAACAGGAAAATCACGTCGATCAGCGAGGTCATCGACATACGTCCGCGTTTGGGAGGGGTGAGCTTAACCGGCATGTGCCAAGGACCCCAAGGGCTGGAGCGCCTCGGCCTGGAGCGCGGTCTGAGGCGCAAAGACCACCCGCAGCGCCTGATTGGCAAAGACCCGTTCGCGCTGCATGCGCGCGGTCAGCCAGCTCAGCACCAGTGAGGTTGGCATTGCCACTGCCAGGCCTGCGGCCGTGGTCAGCAGCGCCACCCAGATGCCGCCAGCCAGCAACGAGGGATCCACCGAAGAGCCCGCCGATTGCAGTTTCTGAAAGGCTTCGATCATGCCGATCACTGTGCCAAACAGCCCCATCAAAGGGGCCAGCTGCGCCACCATATCCAGCGCACCAAGCCCGCGTTCGAGCTGGGCAAAGCGGCTTTCGGCCTCGGCATCGACACGCGCCGACAATTCAGACGTTGGCGTGGAACTGATCGCCATGCGCAGCACCGGGCTCAGGTAGGACCGGCTTTGCCCCAGCGCCTGCAAGGCCGCCGCCGGGTCCCCCAGATCCCAGGCGGCGACAGCTGTTGCCAGCTGCCGGTGGCGCCCCACCCGCGCCGCCTGGTATTGCCACAGCTTGTACAGCACCAGCGCCGCCGTCAGCACTGAAACACACAAGAGCAGCAAGACAACGGGACCACCCAGATCCAGAATATGCAGAATGGCATCTTGAATCAGGGTCATCCCAGTAGCTCCATATTCGTACGACTAGAGAGCATGAGCCCCCGGGTGCAGCCTCCCGCATCCAGCCCCGTAGCTGAGCAGGTCTGTGCACCGTTGATCAGCACCCGGCTGATATCGGCACAGGCCTGGGGGAATTGAAACTGCCGCACGCGCAGGCGCCCGGCAGGAAGGTCTTGGAAATCCAGTAGTGTCAGCCTGGACACCTGGCCCGCCCCGTCAAACAGCACGGTCTCAAAAACGGCCTGCGCGATGTCTTTGTGGTGACCATTGGTCACCACAAAGGACAGTTTACAAGCCTCCCCGATATCTTCAGCCACGCTCAGCTCGATAGAAATACCTGCAGCCGAGGTGGGAAGCGGAGCCGAGGTCTGCGCCAGATTTTCTGCCCAGGCCAGGCCTGCTGCACCTGCCCATCCTGACAGCGTGAGCGCTGCCAGGGTAAGTGTTCTTTGAGCCAGATATCCCATGGTTTTCCTCTCGATTTGCGATTGGATCAGAAGGTTTTTGAAACGCTCAGCTTGATGTTGCGACCTGCGGCAAGCTGAGTTGCAAGGTTCGGCTGATAGGCGCGATCAAAGGCGTTTTCGATCCCGAGACGCAACTCAGCCCCAGCCAGCATGCCATTCTGCAGACGATAGGTGGCCCGCAGGTTGCTAATGCCATAGCCGCCATAGTTGTTGTTGCCGTTCTCGGCCACGACTTGTTCCCAGCTCAGATCCCAAGCCTCGTTGATCCGCTTACCGACGGTCAAACGTGCCGAATTTGCAGGCGCATTGCTCCAAGGGTTTGAGCCGTTGGCCTCATAGTCCCCATAGGCCGCGTTCAGATCGACATAGAGCCCATTGTCCATGGCATAGGTCAGCTCCAGCTCGGCACCTTGGCTATCAACCGTGTTGATGCCCGAGTAGGAAGTGATATCCCAAAGATCTGTTGCAAAGAGGTTGGCCTTGACCTGCAGGCTGTCGCCATCGGCAAAGACATCCCCCGCCACATAAGAGGCTCCCAGCTCAAAAGTCTGGGACTTCTCAGGCTGGGTCATACGGCTGGCGACGCTCAGGTCATCCAGAATTGGTAGGTTTTCAGTATAGGCGGCGCTGGCAAACAGAGCCAGACCGGAGTCGAACTCATAGCGTGCCGAGATGCCGCCCATCAGAGCCGAATTGTCGTAGCGATCCCCCGCATAGGTATCCGAGCCCGTGATCTTCTGATCTTCCCACCGCAGTGCTGGGGTGATCGTCCAATTGCTACCCAACCCGATTTCATCAATAAGGAACAAAGCGACCCGCTCATCCTTGCCGCCGGGGACGGACACGCTGCCAGAGGTTGGGCTGACCTGGCTTTCAAGCCGGTCCTTGCTGATCAATTCAACCCCAAAGCGCAGATCGTGCGAGACGGCCCCGGTCTGGAAGTACATGGCGTTTTTGACGGTCAGCTTGTCGATGGAATAATCGTGATCGCCATCCAGCAGGTAGTCAGCAAAACCACCGGGATTGGTCGGTTCACTTTCGATGTAGATATCCGAATAGGAATACTGGACGGTCAGGTCGACCAGGTCATTGCCAACTGGGTTATATTCATACTTCAGGGTCGCGACCTTGGACTCGGTACTGCGGTTCACATTGCCAAAGTTGACTTGGTTAAACTGGTCATAGGGCGAGTCGAATTCGTCCGAATAGGTTTTCTGATAGGCAAAGGTCAGGCCATGCTCGTTTGCATCCCCAAAGGTGTATCGGATCTTTGCCAGACCAGAATAGGGCTCAGTCGAGGTATTGCTGACCAGATTGCCATCGCCATCCTTGTAGGAATCGGTGTCGCGCTTGGTATAGTTCAGAAGAACCTCGAGGTTCTCCATCGGCTGCCAGGCAATGATGGAAGAGCTATGATAGCCCTCGCCATTGGACGTATAGCCAAGCAGCTGATGCAAGCGCAGACCAATTTCGCCGCCAGTGAAGTCAGAAGCATCCTTGGTATCCAGTTTCACAACTCCGCCGACGATACCAGACCCCCACTCATAACTGCCAACCGTGCCACGGATCACCGAAACGCTTTTGTACAGGGCTGGGTCAGTAAACAGCTGTGTGCCGATGCGATAGATCTCTTCTGATCCAGTGGTGGCGCCATCAATGACAATGGCAACCTTCTGGTCGGTCCCATAGGTGCCGTTGGCGCCAAAGCCCCGAATGTTAATCCCCGAGCCTTCAGGACGCGAACCATTCACCAGGGAAACACCCGGAACCGAATCGATCAGCTCGGCAATCGTGCCAGCCTGACGGTCATCGATTTCTTCCTGGTTGATCACCGTAATGGGAACCGCAGTGCCAACCTGCACTTCCCGCTTGCCCTGCGCCAGTTCCACCGTGCCCAGGAACTCTTCCCCCTGAACCTCCGGCGGCAGCTCCTCTAACAGATCCTGCGCCATAGCGCCCGATCCGAGCGTTAAGCCCAATACTGAAACGGTCCCCAGCAAATGCTGCGTCAGCCGAAATTTCCCCATCACATGTCCCTTTGCGTCTTGGTCTTTGAACCGAAGCTTGCAGTAGGGGCTGGCGCGGTAGTTTGTTGTGTTTCTTATGGAATCGTTGATTTCCACTTGAGGCTGATAGTAAAGCTGATAAAAACAGTCAACATAAATAAATGCCTGCCACTCGGCAACCGCCAGCCCCAAGGCTTGCCCCGTCACATCGGGGTCACAGCGCCGGAGCCAGCCCTTTCCCGCAAAAACTTGCTACTATGAAAGGGCCCAAACATGAGCCTTCCCCAGTCGCTGGACCCGCTGGCCATTCGCCAGTTGCGCCAAGAAAACCCTAAGATGCGCGATCGTGATTTCGCCGCGCAGCACAAGATCAGTGAAGCTCAGTTGGTGGCGGCCTATCAGGGCGAAGGCGTCACGCGGATCAGCGCCGAGATCGCAGAGGTCTTTCCCCGGCTTGCCGCTCTGGGAGAAGTCATGGCGCTGACCCGCAACGATTCTTGCGTGATTGAAAAGGTCGGCACCTACAGCGATTTCCGCCCTGGCAAACATGCCTCCATGGTGCTCACCGCCGAAATCGATCTGCGCCTGTTCCCGCGCCATTTTGCAATCGCCTTTGCGGTAGAGCGCAGTTCGGACACAGGCACCCGCCGCTCGCTTCAGTTCTTTGATTCCGCTGGCGACGCGGTGCACAAGGTTCACCTACGAGACGCCTCAAACCTTCAGGCTTGGGAAGACCTGGTGCGCGATCTGGACTTGCCGGATCAGGAGGCAGTCCTGGAAGTCAGCCCCCGACAAGCGCCAGAAGCCGCCAAATCCGCTCCTAGCAAGGTCGACGCTCTGCGCACGGAATGGGCCAAGATGACGGATACCCATCAGTTCCGGCAACTGACTTCGAAATTAAAAATGAACCGGCTGGGGGCCTATCGCATCGCGGGGGAGCCTCTGGCGCGTGAGCTTGACCCGGGGGCTGTAGACACCATGCTGCACGCGGTCCGCGATGCGGGCATCGAGGTGATGATTTTTGTCGGCAACCCCGGCTGCATTCAGATCCATTCCGGCCCAGTGAAGACCCTGCGCAGCATGGGGCCCTGGCAAAACATTCTGGACCCTGGCTTTGACCTGCACCTGCGTTTGGATCACCTGACCGAAGTCTGGGCAGTGAACAAACCCACCCAACGTGGCCCAGCCATTTCGGTCGAAGCCTTTGATTCCGAAGGTCAGATCATCCTTCAAGTCTTTGGCCGCCGGGACGGCGATCTGGATCACAGGCCAGAATGGGGCAAGATCGTTGCCGCCCTGCCCACGCGGTCAGCTGCCGCGATCCCCCAACACGCCAACCAGACAATCGAGGCCGCAGAATGACCCTGTTTTCCACTTTGATCTCGCCCCTCAGAACCGGGCTGCACCTGGGGCTTCTTGCCCTCCTTCCAGCACATGCCGTCCAGGCAGCCCCCCCCGAGCGCATTGTGTCAATCGGCGGGGCGGTGACTGAAATCGTCTATGCGCTGGAGCAGGAAAGCCGCCTAGTGGCGCGCGATACCACCTCAAGTTTCCCCATCACTGCCGCGGACCTGCCCAATGTGGGCTATGCACGGGCCCTGTCGCCCGAAGGCGTATTATCCGTGGACCCCGATCTGATCCTTGCCATCGAAGGCGCAGGCCCGCCCGAGACACTGGAGGTCTTGAAACAGGCCAATGTTGGCTATGTCGAAGTGCCGGAAGTGTTTTCGGCTGACGGGGTGATCAGCAAGATCAAAATCGTCGGCGAAACCCTGGGGCAGGAAGAGGCCGCAGCCAGATTGATCGAATCGGTCAGCGCCGATCTGGAAGAGGCCCAAAGGTTGGCCAGCGAGAGTGCAGGAGATAGCCCAAAACGCGTCCTGTTTGTCCTGTCAACAGCCGGAGGGCGCATCACAGCTGCGGGTCAGAACACCGGCGCGGATGGCATCATCACCATGGCAGGTGCGGTAAATGCCATTACCGAGTTTTCCGGCTACAAACAATTGAGTGACGAAGCCATCGCAGCTGCTGCCCCCGACGTGATTCTGGCCATGGACCGTGGCGACGATCATGGGCTGACCACGGAAACCTTGCAAATCCTCCCGGCCTTGAAACTGACCCCGGCCGCGCAGGATGGCGCATTGATCCGCATGGATGGCGCCCTGTTGTTGCAGTTTGGCCCCCGTGCAGCCAGCGCTGTAAAAGACCTGTCTCTGGCCCTCTATGGAGCCGCCAAGTGAGCGCCCTGTCGACAAATATCGCTGATGTGGACCCCGCATCAGCAGCCGCCCCGGTGATAGACCGTAGACTTCGCGCGCGGCGGCTCACTCTTGTGCTATTTGCCCTGCTGCTGATTGTTTCGGTCCTATCGCTGACCACTGGGGCCTCTGGGGCATCGCTCTGGAATGCCCTATCGGATCTGACTGCGGGGCGCACGCTCTCCACCATGGATCGTGTGGTGCTTTTGGACATCCGCCTGCCGCGTCTTTGCATGGGTGTTCTCGTTGGCGCCTCGCTTGCCGTGTCCGGCGCTGTGATGCAGGGGTTGTTCCGCAACCCGCTGGCGGACCCCGGTATCGTCGGCGTCAGCGCCGGGGCCGGGCTGGCCGCCATCACCGCCATTGTTCTGGGCGGCCTGTTGCCTCTTGCGATACAGCAATTCCTGGGTTCCTGGATCGTACCGGTTGCCGCATTCTTTGGCGGCTGGGGCTCGACCCTGCTGCTCTACCGTGTTTCGACACATGGCGGTCACACCTCGGTTGCCACCATGCTCCTGGCCGGTATTGCCCTGGGCGCACTGGCCGGAGCAGCCTCGGGGGTGCTGGTCTATTACAGCGATGACAACCAGCTGCGTGCCCTCACCTTCTGGGGCATGGGTTCGCTGGCCGGAGCCACCTGGACCAAGGTTCTGGCCGCCCTGCCTATCATCGGGCTCGCCCTGGCCGCTGCGCCCTTTCTGGCGCGAGGTCTCAACGGCATGGCGCTGGGAGAGGCCGCAGCGGGGCATATTGGCATCGCCGTTCAGCGAGTAAAAAACATCGCTATCCTATCGGTTGCTGGTGCCACAGGCGCTGCGGTCGCGGTCTCGGGTGGCATCGGCTTCATTGGCATTGTCGTGCCACATCTGTTGCGGCTTGCGACCGGACCAGATCACCACAGCCTGCTGCCCAATGCCGCGTTGCTGGGCGCCGCGCTCTTGCTGGCGGCTGACATGATCGCACGGGTGGTCGTGGCGCCGGCGGAACTGCCAATCGGCATCATCACTGCCATCCTGGGCGCGCCGGTTTTCCTGTGGATTCTGTTGAAACGACGCGGAGATTTGGGAATATGACCATGACCCTGGAAGCCCGCAACATTGGCGTCAAACTCGGGTCCAACGAGGTGCTGCACGGGGTTGATTTCACCGCTCGCTCGGGCAGGGTCACAGCAATTGTTGGCCCAAATGGATCGGGTAAAACAACCCTGCTGCGTGCCATGACCGGAGAGGTAGCCCATGACGGACAGGTGCGCATCAACGGTGCGGACGTGGCCAGCCTGCATCCCTGGCAGCTGGCGGCAATTCGGGCCGTTCAGCCGCAAAGCAGCTCCATCGCCTTTCCTTTTACGGTCCTGGAAATCGTCCGGCTTGGCCTGAGCGCAGGTCTGTCGGCCGCCGAGAGTTCCGTGCCACTCAAGGCGTTGGCCTCCGTGGGGCTGGCGGGCTTTGCCGGACGTATGTATCAGGATCTGTCCGGTGGCGAGCAGCAGCGTGTGCAGCTGGCGCGGGTGATTACTCAGGTCTGGGAGCCCCTTGTGGACGGCACACCGCGCTGGCTGATCCTGGATGAACCCGTTGCCAGTCTCGACATCGGGCACCAGTTCACCGTGATGGATCTGGCCCGGGACTATGCCGCGCGCGGCGGCGGTGTTGTTGCTGTGATGCATGATCTGAACCTGACCGCCATGTTTGCCGATCAGGTGATTCTGATGGAAGGCGGACAGGTGGCCGCAACCGGATCACCGGCCGAGGTTCTGACAGACGAGACCCTGGCACGCACCTATGGTTGCCCAATTCCGGTCAACACCACGCCGCCTGCCGAGGTCCCCTTCTTGCTGCCACAGGCCCGCGTGACCCTGTCGGTTCAGGCCGGGTAGCACCAGCCCCCCTCTCGAGCCCGCCGCCACAGGCGGGCTCGCATGACCTGGGAGCCCCCAGAAGACTATTCGAACCAGCGCGCCCAACCGTCCAGATAGTATCCCACCAGAACATGAGATTGCAGCCGATTGACCTCGACGGGTAACGGGCCGTTTTGGGGATCAAACACCTGTGCCGCCTGCCAGACCTCGGGTGTCAGGAACTTTAGCTCAGCGGCCAGATCCTGCGGCAGATCAAACCGCGTTTCTGCAGGCCGACGCAGGCTGGCCAGCACGAACCCCCAATCGCCAAAGCTGGGCAGATAGGCGTGATAGGGCTGCGTCGCCAGCCCCGCGCCCGGTCGCTGCGGGTTACGGCTGGACTGCAGGGTGGCATTGATTGACCAGAAGGCCTCGCGGGCAAAGAGCGGCGACCCCGCCTGGGTCACTATCAGCCCTTGCGCATTCAGCCGCTCAACCAAAGCGCCGTAGAACTGACGGCTGTACAGCTTGGACAGGGCCAGGTTCTTGGGATCTGGAAGGTCGATGATAATCACGTCATAGCGGGCACTGGTCTCTTCGACAAAGCGCCAAGCATCCTCATTCCTGATCTCCACACGCGCGTCCGACAAAGCACCATCATTGAGCACTGACAGATCCGGATGATCACGAAACAGCTCGGTGACCCGCGGGTCCAGATCGACCAGAGTGACCCCTTCGACCTCTGGCCAGCGCAGCACTTCACGCACCGCCATGCCATCGCCGCCGCCTAGGATCAGCACAGTGTTGCGCCTCGGAGCCTGGGCCATGGCTGGATGCACCAGACTTTCATGATAGCGGTGCTCATCCAGACTGTCGAACTGGATGGAGTAGTCCAGAAACAGCCGGGTACGCTCGCGGTAGCGGGTCACGGTGATCTGCTGGTAGGGCGTGGCTTCGCTGAGGATGATATCATCCTCGAACAGGCTGGTTTCGGTGACCGAGACAAGCCGCTCTGCCTGCCAGAGTCCAACCAGCGTCAGGGTCAGCGCAATGGCCCAAACCCCTCCCTGCACTCGGCTGCTGTCACGGCGAAAAATCCACAATGACAGCCCGGCCACGCCCAGGTTCAGCGCCCCAAAAGCCAGGCTCGCCGCCATCAGCCCCAGATGAGGGATAATCAGCAAGGGAAAGGCCAATGAGGCCACAAGCGCGCCGATGTAATCGACGCTCAAAACATTTTCAAAGCGAAACTCCGGCGCGCCGATCTCCTTGAGCACCCGGGCGATCAGCGGGATTTCCATCCCCGACAGGACACCGACGGTGATCAGCAGCCCAAACAGCGGCAGGGTGACGCTCTCCATCCAGGCAAAGGCAAAAAACACCGCAGGCGCCATAAAGCCGCCGGCGATGCCCAGCAGGATCTGCACCCAGACAAAGCCAGACATGGCGCGCGCAACATAGCGCGACAGCCAGGCCCCCAGCCCCATGGAGGACAGGAACACCCCGATAACATAGGAAAACTGGCGTACGGAATCGCCCAGCAGATAGCTCGACAAAGTGGCGGCTATGAGCTCGTAGATGAGCCCCGCCACAGCCACCAGCAAGGTTGCCACCAAGAGCCAGATCTCGCGCAGGCGCAGCGCAAGCTCCGCCGCAGCCGGATCAGCTGATGCGCCTGCCTGCTTTGCCTGCATCAGGTCGGGATCAGGAGACAATGACAGCGGCAATGATGATCGAAATCGACACAAACAACATGCCAATCAGAACCGCCAGGGCCATGTTCTGGTCCTGCTCAATCTCTTTTAGGATCGGAAAAGGCGTCAGCCAGTCAATCACTTTCCAGACCGCCCCCATGAGTGCAACCCCCAAGAAGGTATAGACAATGGTGCTGATCATTTCAGCCAGCTGAACTGCGGCAAAATACTCCATGAGAGTCCTCTCTATTTAATACTTCCATTCAATCCCCGCCCAGCGCTGACGGCGCGGATAGAGCGATCCAAATCCCGGCTTTCGCCGCCATGGCCCAGATAGGCGACATAGGTGGTTCCGGCAATTGCCGCAGCCGAGAGGAGGACAAAGATCAGGCGAAACAAAATCATCTTAGTCGTCGTCCTCATCAACCCAGTCGCTGTCGCGCCACCGGGCCTTGTTGTGCAGATAGCGGCGCAGCAAGGGGAGCCCCCCGATGCAGCCAAACCCAAGTCCCAGCAGAACCAGCCAGAAGCCGCTGGAAACGCCATTGCGAATTTGCAGCCCCACCTGCGTCATCTGACGTTGCTGCGAGGCGCTGCGATTCACATTTGGCGCCCAAAACCCGCTCTCTTCCAGATCCAGCGTTACCGAATAGCGGCCTGCTATGGGTGGGAAAAAGGCCAGGCTGGCGCTGTTACTGCCCTCGCTCCAAGTGCCATCCTTGTCACGTCCGCTGTAGTATTCCACCGTGCGGCCAGATTCAAACAACACCTCCCCTTCCGGGTCTTCCAGCTCTACCGCCAGATAGTTCCAGCTGTTGCGACCATTGCCTTGCAGGTCTATGCGCGTCAAACGCCCCGGATCGGTCACCTCAAAGGCAATGTTCACCGGCAATTCCGCCACAGAAAACTGCAGCCGCGTCTCCGCCAGCTTGCCGTTTTGCAAGCCCATTGCCATCCCCAGAAACAGGCAAAGCACCATGCTCGCCAGCCCTGTCTTCATCACGAAACCCGCGTTGGCACCCGTCTTCATCCTCTTGAGCGCATGCACGCCGCCTGGCCTGCGTCCAGCGGGCAA
Source organism: Phaeobacter sp. 11ANDIMAR09 (assembly GCF_001294455.1). Lineage (GTDB taxonomy): Bacteria > Pseudomonadota > Alphaproteobacteria > Rhodobacterales > Rhodobacteraceae > Pseudophaeobacter. The sequence continues at coordinate 154,967 of NZ_LIKT01000002.1, read as the reverse complement.
GCCAAAACCGGTGATCTGCCCGGGCTCCAGATAGACCGTATGATAGATCTCGCGTTCGCGGTTGGTGGTGGAAAAGCTCAACATCGCCGTGTCGGACATCGCCGTGACCGTGGTTGTCTTGGCCCCCTTGCGCGGTGCCCAGGTGAATTCACCCTCGGCATAGATCACCGAGCTGGTCGTTGTATCGTAATACTTGAACCACTCAGAGCCAGCCCGCACCCTGGGGCGGCTCTCGGCCTTGTTGACCATAGCCTCCGACAGCCAGCCTACCGGCTTGCGGTAGCGGCGCGAAAAGGTCAGATGCCCGTCCTCAAACGTCACCCAGGTATAGCCATGGGTCGGTGAAAAAACCTGGTGATCCACCCATTTCCAACTGCGTCCGCGCCAGACCTCTTCGTGCTCCAAAAGGCCAATAACAGTGAAATCAATCCCAAAGATCTGCCCAGCCGCACCGATCCTGAGCGGTGTCTCAGGGCGGTCCAACAGATTGAACTTCACCAGAACCTTATAGCTGTCCAAAGCATCCAGCGCGGTGCCGCAGTAGCTACAGATATGGGTGGTCACCCGGCCACCGCCCAGGATGTCCAGCCCAGCCCCACAGGCGGTGCAATTGATCGACTTCAGCTCGGGATTAAGGCTCATGTGGGTTTCACCTCGACCTCAAAAGGATCAACCCAGCTGCCAATGAACCATTCATGATCTGTTCCGACGATCTCAGCCGAAAGCACCGTGCCATTCTCGCCCTGCAGATTGAGAAAACGATAGGTTTCTCCCACAGTCAGCGGATGACCAAAGCTGCCTTTCAGCCCGACGCAGGTTCCGGTGCCATCCTCATCCACCCGAAAGCCCTCGGCCTGGTAACGCAGAGTGCGGCCCAGGCGCAGCGCACCGCGATATTGGGGCCAGGCGGCCTGCGGCACCTCCCGTTGCAGGATCAGATCGCCCTCATCAACTGAGATCCAGACCGGATCTCCGGATTCATCGACCGCCCAGAATTCATCCCAGGTGCCGCGCCCATAGGAAAAGCGGGCATGACCAAGTATGTGATACCGCCCCGCGCCGATCCTCAGCTCATCGCCCAGTTTGCAGATCAGAGGTACATCATGCAGCACCCCTTGTTCGCCTGCCAGACGTAGCCCCGCATCATCAAGCAACAGGGTCGTCGTACAGGCATCACAGGTCACCATCTTGGCACTCTTGATCGCCGGGGCAACCAGATTGCCACAATTGGGACAGTTCAAATCACTCATGTCAAATCACTCATGGGCCAAGTGTTACCAGCGTTGCAAGCTGCGAAAACGGGAAAAACAGCCAAAATCCGTCATGCTTGTGATTACAGCAGACTACCGCTCCTTGCGAAACCCCAGAAGAGGGTCCAGGCCTGCCAGATCTCACCACAGCGCGGCCCCGCGCCTGACGGCCTGCTCCTGCTGGCTTGACCCGTTTCGGGCCACATGCCCTATTGTTTCAGAGGGTTTCTACCCCGCAAGGTTTTGCGCGAGTCAGTATTGAAGGGACATTTCCATGCCTGGGTTTTCTTTGCGGGTTATCGCTGTTTTGCCAGCTCTGTATTTGCTGCCCCAAACTGCTCTGGCCGCCTGCAGCGATCCGCAGACCACACATGAAATGCGCCACTGTGCGGCGCAGGAATATGACCAAGCGGATGCAGATCTCAATGCTGCCTATAAGGCTGCACAGCGCAGCATGCGCGCCTTGGATCAGCACCTGCCTGAAGATCTAAAGGGGGCCAGCGCCGCCCTGGTGCAGGCGCAACGGGCCTGGATCCCCTTTCGCGATGCGGCTTGTAGGGCTGAGGGGTTTCAATTTCGCGGTGGCACCCTTGAACCACTGATGGTTTTAACCTGTAAGACGCATCTGACACGGCAACGCAGCGATCAATTGTTGCAACTTGTTGAGCCCAACTAACCGGGCTTCCCTACAGACAGCGCAAAAAACACTCAAAACCAGGCCGCTCGCCTGATGTTTAAGCGCTTTCCCTTCCCGATACCAAACGCATAGCGGCTATGATGTCTCCAGAGCTAGCGGCACCTCCCTGCGCGGCCTATGTAACTGCCATGGGAGATGTTTTTAATAGGAGTGACCTGAAATGGCACATACCGCACTCAACACTGTCCCAACCGTCTTTGGGGTCCTAAATCTCTTGGCAAAACCCTTCAGCGCTCTGGGCAAAGGCCTGGTCGCACTCGCTGAGGCCGACACCCGCTACAAGAAGCTAAATAGCCTGATGGCAATGAGCGATGCAGAACTGGCCGAACGTGGATTGAAACGTGACGAACTGGTGCATCACACCTTTTCTGACAGTTACTACATCTAGTTCGACGAAACAGGCGGCCCGCAGATGCGGTCGGTTTGATCCTGCCTTTGCCGTCTCCGGAAAACCGGATTGGCTCCTGACAGGTCAATCACCGGAGGCTTTTGAGGTCTGCGCGCCGCCTATTTTCTTTGCCCGATGCAATCTGCCGAGCAGCGGTTTCCGGGCGCTCAGGCCGAGCGAGACAGAGGCTCCTCGTCAAAGCTGAAGTCTTCGGCAGCGGGCTCTTCTTCAAAGTCGACCTTTGCGTCTTCACGAACCTCTTCGGGGGCAAACGCTGCATCAGCCACATCGTCCGACCACAGGGGGTCTTCTGCCACTAGGGATGTCCCTGCTGAAAGTGGCGCGCTCTGATCAGTTGCGTCTCGCAAGACAAATTGACCAACAAGCTGGTTGAGCCCCAGCATTTCGCTGTTCAAGGACTGGATGGCAGAATTCGATTCATCCACCATAGAGGCGTTCTTCTGGGTCACCTCGTCCAACTGCGCCATGCCGATATTGACCTCATTAATGCCGGTTGCCTGATTGCTGGACACTGCCGAGATACCGGTCACCAGCTCGGATATCTGCGCCACTTGCTGAACCACAGATTCCAGCGCTTTGCCGGCCCCATCAACCTGCTGCACCCCATCCTGCACATGCGCAGTGCTGGTGCCGATCAGGATCTTGATTTCCTTGGCCGCTTCAGAAGAGCGCTGCGCCAATCCGCGGACCTCGGAGGCAACAACCGCAAAACCACGTCCCACTTCACCCGCACGTGCGGCCTCGACACCGGCATTCAGTGCCAACAAATTGGTCTGAAAGGCGATGTCATCAATAACGCCGATGATCTGCGAAATCCGGCTGGAAGAGCTTTCGATTTCTGTCATTGCCGCAATAGCCCCCTCTACAACGCGTCCACTGTGTTCAACATCGGCACGGGCTGTCACCACGGCCTGCTCAACCTCATGAGTATTCTTGGCAGCGGTATTGACGCTCATCGCCATCTGCTCCAGCGCAGCGGCTGTTTCCTCCAGCGTGGCGGCCTGGCTGGCGGTACGCGTCGACAGCTCCTCTGAGGCGTCCTGAATTTCGCCGGAGCGCCCCTGAATGCCCTTGCTGGCCAAAACCACCTTGGAAATCAAGTCATTGAGGTTATCAACCGTCTCATTGTAATCGACCCGCAGGGGTTCGTATTCTTCATCAAAGGTTTCCGAAATACGGCTACTGAAGTTCCCTGTGGACAGCGCCCGCAGACCATTCCCAAGCCGCGAAATTACCCGCTCACCTTCGGTGCGTCTCGCCTCCTGCTCGGCCAGGGTTTTTACAACGCGTTCAGAAATCATATCAATGTCCTGGGCGATTTCACCAAAATCATCCGCGCGCATGCGAGTCGAAATTCTGAGCTCAAAATCCCCCTTGGCGACATCTTTGAGCGCAAGGCGCAGGCGTTCAATTGGTCGGGTAATCGTCAATGTAGTTTTGCGGGCATTGTAGAGCACCACCAGAATGGTCAGTCCAGAAATGGCCAGCAACCAATAGAGCATATTCATATCATGGGCGCGCGCCGCCACCGCCGTTTCCCGGGCCAGCTTCTCGATACCCCGTCCTAGGGGATAAAGCGCCTGTTCTAGAGGTGTGAATTCTTTCAGGAAAGACGGCAACTGTGCAATGGCGTTGGCATTATCGCTGAACCCCTGCGCCTGCAGCGCCTGGCTGGAATCCACAAAGGCCTGTGCCAGAGGCAAGGCGGTTTGAATGAGAGCGGAAATTTCGGGATCAGTTTGAGTTTTTTCCAGCTCTTTCAGAGAATTAAGGAAAATCCCGGCCTGCTCTTTCAGGCGTGACTTTGCCTCTGTCTGTTCTGATTGGGAAAGCGCAGTGCCCTGAAGCAGGCTATAAATGACAAGCCCTTCTACGGCTTCATGCTTCAAATCCGCAGTCAACTCCTGACGCACGGCCTCTGTTGCTGCGATTTGCCGCTCCAGTTCCAGTTCACTTTGCCATAGGCTGTAAACGGCAGAAACCGCCAAAACCAATATGGAGGCCACCGCCGTAATGCCGGAAATGAGCAATCTCAAGTTAATTGAAATACTTCTAAACACCACTTTACTCCATACAGCTGAATCCTCAAACAACTCTCACGAAAAACATTTAAAAAATCATATCTCAATCGAAAAACTACAGTAAAATCTAGAAATGAACTTGAATTGAAAGTATATATGCCCAAGGTTGTTTAAGGGTAATGACTCCAAGGTTGAAAAAGAAGGTTTCCAGTTCCTTTGTGATGCAAGCCGAAAACCTCTGAACTCAGGTGACGAAGCGAATTGCCGCCCCTGCAAATCTCGTCACTTTGGCCCGCCGACCTGGCGGCTAGGGGAGCCCGCCCTGTGAAAGCGTTTCTGCCACGCAGCGCAAATGCGCCTGCATGGCCTGCGTGGCCGCAGCACTGTCGCGCCTGAGGATGGCCGCCGCCAGGATTTGATGCTGCTGCCCCAAAACCTCTGTTACCTCGGGAGAATAGGTTTCAGCCCGCCGGTTGGCCCAACCAGCCTGAGCCCGCACCGATCTGATCGATTCATAGACGGTTAGAAACAGCGGGTTTTGCGCCATCTGCGCGATCTTATAGTGAAAGACATCATCCGCAGCATCATAGCTCTGCTGATCCCTCGCCTCCAGCGTCGCCTGTGTCGCCTGGGCAAAGAGCTCGCGCATTGCTGCGTCAGCGTTTTGCGCGGCCAATCCAGCCAGGGCGGGCTCCACCACCAGACGGACCTCCATCACCTCCTGCGGGCTGACCCGCTGTGCCAGGCTTTTGAACCGGGCCGCATCCCGCGCCGGCGGGGGCTGTACAAAGGTGCCCTGGCCACGACGCCGAAACAGCGCCCCTTCGGTCTCGAGCTGATCCAGGGCCTGGCGCAGCCTGCCTCGGCTCACCCCCAATCGCTGCGCCATCTCACGCTCAGGCAGCAGGCGGTCGCCGCGCAGGACCTCTCCTGTTGCAACCCGGTTTCGCAACTCAGCCACAAGCGCATCCTGCGGATGATCCGTCATCTGCGGCTACAGTCCTGCAAGATCGCTAAACATGCGGAGCGAGGTCAGCATGAGAAACAGGCCAAAGGCCAGGCGTAGGGCTCGGCGCGGGATGCTATGGGCCAGCTTCACCCCAACCCGCGCAAAACTGGTGCTCAACGGAATGATCACCGCCGCCAGGAACAGGTTCACATAGCCAAAGGAAAACGGCGGCAGCCCCTCGGCTCCAAAACCGGTTGCCATATAGACCAGCGCTCCGGGCACGCCGATAACAAACCCGATGGCCGCCGAAGTGCCAACGGCCTTTCGAATGTCATAGCCAAGGAAATTCAAGAGCGGCACACAGACGGTTCCACCACCGATCCCCATCATCGCTGAAATCGCTCCGGCCACCACGCCCAGTGCGGCCCAGACGGGCTTGGCAAAGCTGCGCGGCTCGGATCCGGTGCCGCCATCGCGCAACACCATATCCAGGGCGACCAGGGCCGCGACGGTGGCAAAGACTGCTATCAATACCTTGCCGGACACCAGCCCACCCAGGATACCACCGATAACCACTCCCACCAGGATCGAAGGCGCCCAGAGCCGGAGCAACCCCATGTCGATGGCGCCTTTGCGATAGTGGCCATAGCCCGACGACAAAGAGGTGAACACGATTGTCGCCAGGGATGTGCCAACAGCCACCTGCATGGTCAGGGCGCTGTCCATCCCCGTAAGCGAAAGCGCCAGGTAAAGCGCGGGGACAATAACAATGCCACCACCAACCCCCAAAAGGCCGGCCAGCACACCGCCGACAACGCCGGCTCCGGCGGCCACAGCGGCCAAGGTCAAAAGGGTTTCGAATTCAAACATGGTCTTGTGTCCTGTTCCTGCCTAAGTCCTGCACTGATAGGGGCTGTCGCTGGCCCATCAGCGGCCCACCGCATAGGCCTGCATCAATCGGGGCGTGGCTGCCGCCTGCAGGCTGCCATCTTCATGGCGCAGGGCTGCGGTCAAACGACCCACAGTCCATTCCTCGGCCACTGTCACGATATGGCCGCGGTGGCGCAGATCCGCGATCACCGCCGCGCCGACACTGGCCTCGATCATCATTTCCCCGGGCAGCGCCTGGCGCGGGTAAAAGCTGCCCTGAAAATGCAGCGAATGAAACAGCGGCGCATCCATGCCCGCTTGTAGATCCAGCCCGTGATGCACAAAACGCAGGAACCAGATCAATTGCCACTGATCCTGTTGATCCCCTCCGGGTGTGCCAAAGACCAATCGCGTGCCGTCTTTTTCCGCCAGGCTGGGCGTCAGAGTGGTGCGGGGCCGCCGTCCTGGTGCGAGGGAGGTCGGCAGCCCCTCCTCGAGCCAAAACATCTGAGCGCGGCTGTTCAGCGGGAACCCCAGCCCTGGGATCACCGGGCTCGACTGCAGCCACCCACCCGAGGGCGTTGCAGAGACCATATTGCCCCAGCGATCAATCACGTCCAGATGTACGGTATCGCCGCGCTTTTCCGTCAGATGCGCCATGGTTGGTTCCTGCGGCGCGGCCTCCGCAACGCCAAAATCCTGCGCAGCTCGGGCAATATAGGAATCGGCCTGATGTTCAAACCCCGGCACCCTCCCGGGGCGCTGCTGCAGAGAGGCCTGATCACTGATCAGCGCGGCACGCGCCGCATTGTAGTCCTCCGATAACAGCACCTCCATCGGCACAGCGCTGTGATCCGGATCGCCATAGTAAGCCTCCCGGTCGGCATAGGCGAGTTTCATCGCCTCGATCACCACATGGGTAAACTCCGCACCCAAAGGATCCATGGAAGCAAGGTCAACGTGTTTGAGGATCGCCAGGCTTTGCAGCAGCACAGGGCCCTGCGACCAGGCCTGGGTCTTGTGCACCGTCCAGCCATGGTAATCATAGCTCAGCGTCTCTTCATAGCCCGCCCGCCAGTCAGCCAGATCCGCAGCGCTCAGCACGGCGCTGTTCTTTTGTTCGGAAACGTCATGCACCTTTGCAGTTTTTAGATAGTCGGTGATCGCCTCCGCCACAAAGCCTTCAGCCCAGGCATTGCGCGCCGTGTCGATCTGCTGCGCGCGATCTCCTCCATTGACCTCGGCCAGGTCCACCAGGCGCTGGTAGGTCCGGGCAAGGTCTGGATTCTTGAAATTGCTATTGGGCGCGGGAGCCGCGCCTTTGGGGCACCAAACCGCATAGGACGAGGGCCATTCACTGGCAAAATACTCGGCCAAACCTGCAATAGTATGGGCGACCCTTGGCAAGACCGGATGGCCGTCGCGCGCATAGGAAATGGCCGGTTCCATCACTTGCGCCAGAGACAGGCTCCCATGATCGCGCAGCATCAGCATCCAGCCGTCAAAGGCCCCGGGAACAACCGTCGCCAGCAACCCCGAGCCAGGGATGAGTTCCAGCCCCTGCGCGCGGTAGTGCGCGATGGTCGCCGCCGCCGGGGCTGATCCCTGAGCCGCCAGGACTTCCGTTTTGCCGCTTATCGCCGAATGAAAAATGGCCGGCAGGTCACCGGCCGGGCCGTTCAGATGAGGCTCGACCACCTGCAAAACCAACCCCGACGCAACCGCCGCATCAAAGGCATTGCCGCCGCGCTCCAAAATTCCAAAGCCCACCGCCGAGGCAATCCAATGGGTTGAGGTTGCTACGCCAAAGGTGCCGCGAATTTCCGGCCTGGTGGTGAATCCCTGCATCTGTCCTGCGCCCCTGTTTCCCGGCCCTGTTTTGCCATGCTGCTCGATCAATCGAACCAATTCCGCATTGGTTCAACACCAAGCCCCAAGGGCCACAGAGTGTCAACCCTACCCACAGGGCAAATCCCACAGGCCGCAAGAGACCGAACCGCGGGCGGAGCGACAGAAACTCAAATTTTCGGATCGCGGATCACCCCTGAGGCGATGGGTCCGCAGTTGGCAGATCAAAGACGCTGGCTCCGCTGTCGGCCGAGGTCACCGTGCGGCGGAACATGCCAAACATCTCGCGCCCTGTGCCATGCTGATAGCTGCTGAGGTCCGCCTCAGCGCAGGGGCGTTGCAACACGCCGGGGGTCAGGATCTCGAGCTTGCCGTTGGTGGCGTCAAGGCGGACCACATCCCCATCGCAGAGCTTGGCAATGGGGCCACCGTCCAGCGCCTCGGGCACAACGTGAATGGCGGCGGGCACCTTTCCCGATGCCCCCGACATACGCCCATCCGTGACCAGAGCCACCCGATGCCCCTGCCCCTGCAGGATTGCCAACATCGGAGTGAGGCTATGCAGTTCCGGCATGCCATTGGCCTTTGGCCCCTGGAAGCGGACCACGACAATGGTATCGCCGGAGAACTCCCCCGCCTTAAAAGCCGCCTTGGCCTCTTCCTGGTCCTGAAAAACCCGCACCGGCGCTTCGATGACATGATGCTTTGCATCCACGGCAGAGACCTTGATCACCGCAGTGCCCAGCGATCCGGTCAACCGTTTGAGTCCCCCTGTGACCTGAAAGGGATCGGACGCCGGGCGCACAATCGCCTCATTGAGGCTGATCTTGGGACCGGGGCGGAAGGTCAGCCCCTCTTCCTCGGACAAAAACGGCTCCTGCGTATATTGCGCCAGCCCCTGGCCTGCTACGGTCTTGGTATCCCCATGCAGGAACCCGGCCTCCAGCAGCTCGCCGATCATATAGCCCAGACCACCTGCCGCATGAAAATGGTTCACATCGGCCAACCCATTGGGATAGACCCGCGCCAAGAGCGGCACGACTTCCGACAGATCCGAAAAATCCTGCCAGTCCAGAATGATTCCCCCAGCCCGCGCCATGGCGATGAGATGGATCAGCAGGTTGGTTGACCCGCCTGTGGCCATGAGACCCACAATACCGTTGGCATAGGTCTTTTCATCCAGGATCTGACAGACCGGCGTATAGCTGTTGCCCAGCGCTGAAAGCGACAGGGCCCGCTTGGCGCCTTCAACCGTCAAGGCCTCGCGCAGGGTAGTGCCGGGATTGACAAAGCTGGAGCCAGGCAGGTGCAGCCCCATGAACTCCATCAGCATCTGATTGGTATTGGCCGTGCCGTAAAAGGTGCAGGTGCCAGGGCCGTGATAGGCCGCCATCTCGGCCTTCAGAAGCTCTTCCCTGCTCACCTCTCCGGCGGCGAATTTTTGCCGGATTTGGGCCTTTTCATCATTGGCCAGCCCACTGGTCATGGGGCCTGCAGGCAGAAACACCGCCGGGATATGGCCAAAGGCCTGGGCACCAATCACCAAGCCTGGCACGATCTTGTCGCAGACCCCCAGATAGACCGCCGCATCAAAAACATTGTGGCTCAGCGCGATGCCTGTCGCCATGGCAATGGTATCGCGGGAAAACAGGCTCAGCTCCATGCCCGCCTCCCCCTGGGTGACGCCATCACACATGGCTGGTACTCCGCCCGCCACCTGGGCCGTGCCGCCAACGCCACGCAGCGCATCGCGGATCAAGGCTGGGTAGGTCTCAAAGGGCTGATGCGCCGACAACATGTCATTGTAGGCGGTGACGATGCCCAGATGCCCGGCACTTGCCTTCGCCAGGGCCGCCTGATCCGCACCCGCTGCCGCATAGGCATGGGCCTGCCCCGAACAGCTGAGATGCGCCCGTGCCGGCCCCTTGCCTGCGGCCGCTTCCATCCGCTCCAGATAGGCTGTGCGGCTGTCGGCACTACGAGCAATGATCCGGTCTGTTACCTCGGCGAGAGTTTTATTGAGTCGCATGTTTGAGGCCTTTCGGGTGTCTGACTGGGGCTGGCGGAAAACTGGCAAGGAAAGGGTAGAGCGTCAGGTCAGGACCCAATCGTTCGCCACCGGCGATTGTCGCGATGCATCAGCAACAACGAATCCTCGGGGCAGGAACTGCCGCGATCATAGGGTTGCGGGGCAGCGCCGGACTGGCTCCAGCCCGCAATGATGGGATCTGCCCAGGCCCAAGCGGCCTCCACCTCATCGCCGCGCATAAACAGGGTCTGGTTGCCGCGAATGACATCCATGATCAGCCGCTCATAGGCATCTTGAGGGCGCCCGGCTTCGGGCAGGGAGTCGGCAAAGGTCATATCAAGATTGGCGCCAGTGAGCCGCATGCCACCCGGCCCCGGATCCTTGATCGTGGTGCGCAAAATGATGCCCTCGTCGGGCTGCAATCGGACCACGAGCACATTGCCATGCACGCCCTCAGCGCCTTCAAAGATATTATGCGGCGGATCACGAAAATAGACGGCGATTTCGCTTTCTCGGGCGCGCAGGCATTTGCCGGTCCGCAGATAGAAAGGTGTCCCCGCCCAGCGCCAGTTCGCAACCTGCACCTTCATCGCAATAAAGCTCTCGGTGCGGCTGTTTGGATTGCCAGCATGATCGAGATAGCTGTCCGGATCAGAGCTGGCCGGGTTGGCGCGATACTGCCCCCGTGCCAAGTTTTCCTGTGACACAGGCTCAAGCGCTTCGATCACCTTGACCTTCTCATCGCGCACCGCATTGGGGGTGAACCGCGAAGGGGGCTCCATCGCAATGAGGCACAACAGCTGCATCAGGTGGTTTTGCACCATATCGCGCATCGCGCCAGAGCGGTCGTAGTATTCACCCCGCCCCGAAACACCGATGCTTTCGGCGACAGTGATCTGCACATGGTCGATATGGGTAGAGTTCCACAGCGGCTCGAACAGGGAATTGGCAAAGCGCAGGGCCATCAGGTTTTGCACGGTTTCCTTGCCCAGATAGTGATCAATCCGGTAAATCTGGCTTTCGTCAAAGTGATCGCGCAACGCGGCATTCAGTGCCTGCGCCGAAGCCAGATCATGGCCAAAGGGTTTTTCCAAAACAATCCGGCTTGCCGGTGTAGCAATACCGCAGGCGCTGAGCCGGCTGGCGATCTCCGGAAACAGGCTGGGCCCCACCGAGAGATAAAACACCCGGGTGACATCCGCCCGCAATTGCTGCTTCAGTTCCTGCCAGCCCATGTCACCGGTGGCATCCACCGGTACATAGTCGAGCAGTTCGACAAAGGCCTGGATATCCTCTTCGCCGGTCTCGCCCTCCTGGCCAAATTCGCGGATCGCTGCGGCGACCATCTCCTGAAACCCCGCGCGATCCAACGCACTGCGCGACGAACCGATGATACGGCTTTGCGGGCAAAACTGGGAGATCTGAAAACGGTGAAACAGGCTAGGCAGAATTTTCCGTCGCGCCAGGTCGCCTGTGGCTCCAAAGAGCACCAGATCAAAGGGATCAACGGGAATGACGCGAGAAACCATGGTGTATCAGTTCCAGATTTGTGTGGTGCCGCCCTGGCGGCCTCTCAGGTTTCGGGATTGGGGGCTGTGAGTTTGGCCACCAGCCCCAGGGTAGAGCCATCCTTGCTGCTGTCCGTGCCTCCCTGGATCAGCGGCAGCAGATCAACAGCCAGCTCTTTGCCCAGCTCTACACCCCATTGATCAAAGGAATTGATGCCCCAGATGGTTCCTTCGGTGAAGACACGATGCTCATAGAGCGCAATGATCTGGCCCAACACAAAGGGCGTAAGACGTGGGTAAGCAAGCGTAACCGACGGACGGTTACCGGGAAAGGTAAGATGCGCAGTCATCCGGTCAAGGTCTGCATCGGCAATGCCCCGGCTCACCGCCAATTCCCGGGCCTGCTCTGCGGAACGGCCGCGCATCAGGGCCTCGGACTGGGCCAGGCAATTGGCCTTGAGCAGGTCATGCTGATGCGACAGTTCGGGCTCATGCCCCTCAGCGCCAATGAGGAATTCGGCAGGCACCACCTGCGTGCCCTGATGTAGCAATTGATAAAAGGCATGTTGGCCATTGGTGCCGGGCTCTCCCCAGACAATGGGGCCAGAGGTGCGGCTGACCCGGTGCCCCTCCAGGGTCACCCCCTTGCCGTTGCTTTCCATATCGAGCTGCTGCAGATAGGCCGGCAGGCGTGCCAACCGTTGCTCATAGGGGAGAATTGCGCGGGTGGCATAGCCACAGATATTGCTGTGCCAAATGCCGACCAGTGCCAGCAGAATCGGCAGGTTATGACGCAGGTCCGCAGTTTTGAAATGCTGATCCATGGCTGCAGCACCGCCAAGCATGGCACGAAAGTTGTCTCGGCCAACCGCAATCAGGATCGGCAGTCCCACCGGCCCCCACAGCGAATAGCGCCCGCCAACCCAATCGGCAAAACCAAAGACCCGCTCTTGCGGGATGCCCATTTCGGCGGTTTTGTCCAAGGCGGTGGATACGGCCACCAGATGCTGGTTTGCCCCCTCGCCAAGGGCCGTGTGCAGCCAGGAGAGCGCCGTGGCCGCATTGGTCATGGTTTCGGTGGTGGTAAAGGATTTTGAGGCAATGATGATCAGCGTGGTCTCAGGGTTCAAACCCGCCAGGCTTGCGGTGATATCCGCCCCATCCACATTGGAGACAAAATGGCAGCGCGGCCCATCGCAATAGGGAGCAAGCGCCAAGGTTGCCATCACCGGACCAAGATCAGAGCCCCCGATGCCGATATTCACCACATCCGTAAACTGCGCGCCTGTGCTGCCTGAGACTTCGCCACGACGCAGGGCTTGAGCGAATTGCTCCATGCGTTGCAGGGTCTCATGGATCTGCGGCATGATGTCTTCATCATCCACCCGGACCTCCGCCTCTTCAGGCGCACGCAGGGCTGTATGCAGCACGGCCCGTCCCTCGGTTACATTGATCGCCTCGCCCCGGAACATCTCCTGAATGCGCGCGCCAAGACCTGCCTGTTCAGCCAGTTCAACCAGCGCATTTAGCCCGGTCTCATCCAGAGCGGTTTTGGAGAAATCCAGCAGCAGGCCATCAGCCTCGCAGGAAAAGGTCTGAAACCGGCTAGGGTCCGTCTGGAACAAATCCGCAATTGTCGTCGCCAAGCTGCGCCTGCGATGTTCAACCAGCCCTGACCAAATTTTGTCCATTTTTCAAAAACCCTTAAAAGCCATTCAGCCGAATCATACCTCCTGCTCTTATGCAACACAGTTAGCGCTAACGGTTAGAGAGGTGAAGCCTTCATTCGCATTTGTTTCCCCCCTGTACAGCTTCGTGGCAAATGGCACATACTCCAGCCCCCGCTCTGACCTCCTAGACAGTTCAAATTCGATCAAAGCCCAATGGGCGATTTCCGCCGCATCAAAAGTCCCAAGATCGGTGAACCCTTGCAGATCCGTTTCCAGATCAACAGCAGCCTCCGGGTGCCTTATTCGGCAGGACTGGCCTCGATGCCGTGCCCCTCCCGCAAGGACCCGCGATAGGCCTTGGGGGTTTGGCCGGACCACCGTTTAAAGGCCCGAGAAAAGGCGCTTTGCTCTGAAAACCCCGTCAGAAAGGCAATCTCCGAGAAGGAATAGCTCGAACTGCCTATGAGCTGCTGGGCCAGCTTTCGCCGCGCCTCATCGGTAAGAGACTGAAAACTATGACCCCTTTCGCTAAGACGGCGCTGAAAGGTGCGCGCGCCCAATCCTAGGTTCTTAGAGACCTCAGACAGCTGTGGCACCCCGCCACTCAGCAGCTTTGCAATCTCTTCGACCACCCGCTCTTCAAAGCTGCTTTCCGGATCCGGTTCATCCTCAATGGATTGATCCAGGTGAGTGATCAAAAATTCCCAAACACCCGCGTCCCCAATGGTCGAAGGCCGGTCAAAATCAGCGATATCAAAATGCAAAGCATCAGATTGCGCGCCAAATTCGGGCACACAGCCAAAATGCGCAACCAGCGCATCAATAGACCCCGGTCTTTCATGCATGAACTGGACATGACAGGGACGCAGATCCTGCGTGGTTGTTTCGCGGCACAGTGTCAGCGTCGTGCCCATGGCGGCTTCGCTGGACAGAAAGCTCCCCATCCGGTTGATATTGGGACCTTTCATTGACCAGCGGAACTGATCTCCAACCTCTTCGGCCGCAAATGTGGCGACGCGGTTGTGCAGACGCACATAGCGCCAGATCCGCTGAAAGCCATGGCGCAAAGTGGGCGCAGATTTAACCGCCAAACCAAAAGCACCAAACTCGTCACAGCGCATGCTCTGACAGGTTTTCATGTGAAAGGTCAGATCGGGAAACTCGCTGTCCGCAATGGCTTCCATCAGATCAAAGTAGGCGGCTACCGGCACCATAACGGTGGGATCAGCGAGCTGTTCCGCGCTCATTCCAATCAGATCATAGAGCGGTGCTTTGTCAGCGATCTTCTCAGCATGTTCGATCTGTTTTCTGGCGTAGATTGTCGAAACGGAGGTCAATTCTCTACTCCAGATAAAGGCACTCAGCAGGGATTAGAACGGCCTGTGATGTGATAAAACCGCAATAACAAAGACGTTACCAAGGGTTCAGCCTTTGGCATTTGCTGTCAAGTCTTTGGCACGTCCAGTCAATATTTCGGCACCCAATGTCAGCTACTCCTTGTGCCATCCAAGGGGGAACGGAACCGTCAATTCCCCGACCCGCCCCAGCAATGCCTCATGGCACAGCCATTTTGACACAAGGAATAGATCCATGCACAACGCCCTCTTACCCCTGCTGAAATTTATCGCTCTTGCCCTGCTTGGCGGCAGCGCCACGCTGACGGCGGCGACACTTGTTCTGGGCCTTGGCGCGCCATTGGCGCGAGCCGATACCCCGCCCGGACAGGCGCCAACTGTGCTGGCTGGGTTTCAGCGTCCTCATTCTTGAAAGCAGCGCTCTCGGGGCACCTGACCGTCGGGATGCATCGGGGCATCACCCGTTTTTATGCAAAACACCGTATTGCGCGTAGCCTCTATAGAGCTGCCGAAACTTTGCCCGCCCCCCCATATCCGCAGCGACCTGGCCCAGCATCTCTTGCAGCTGCAACCGTGGCGTCACATGGAATTTATGCAACCAGCGATGCAGCATGGTACGGCTCCAGCGGGGCCATCCCGCGAGCCCAGAGAAATCCACCACATGCAGACTGCCCCCTGGCGCAAGATGTCCAAAAGCCTGACGCAGCGCCTGTTCCCAATCCGGGATCATGGAAATCCCATAGGATATAAAGATGCGATCAAACTCTGCGCGATCAAAGAGCTGGCCGCCATCAAAGCTGCAGGCATCCGCCTGGGCCAACCGCACAGTGCTGCCCAGCTTCTTTTGCGCAGAGACTAACATCTCTGACGAAATATCCAGACCGTAGAAATGGCATTCAGGGTACCGCCCGCCTGCCAGCTGTAGGTTCCGGCCGGTCCCGCAGGCGACCTCCAGCACATGAGCATGGCGGCCGGGACGCAGATCAACAAGCAGCTCGTCGCGACCAAAGAGATAGTATTTCCGGGTCAGATCATAGATCAAACGCTGATGCCGATAGGTCTGATCCATCAAGGAAGCATGGGTGTTCTGGCTTGCATTCTCCATCAGATCACCCCTGGAACCGGTACAGATGAAAGGCACCATAGATGGCAGAGCGATCCTGCCTGGTGCCGCGTTCCGAGGCCTCCGCGTCATAGGACCAACGTTGCAGGATATCCGCAGCCACCCGTCCGGGCAGGATATCCTTACTCCCGCCTGTGCGAAAAATGACCCTTGCCCCCGGTGTCGCCGTACGGGTGATTTCCTGCCACAGCTCATTCAACTGGCTGTCGTTCATCCAGTCCTGCGCATCCAACAAGACATAGCCCTGCTTGGAGCCCTGCGGCTCCTGCTGCAATTGATCCGTGAAGGACCGGTTCACGATCCGCCCCCGTTCGGCATAGTCCTGCAGAGCCTGAAAATTGCCCTGTTGCAAATAGGGCGGAAGCGCTCCGTCCGGGGCCGGGTCATAGCCACGCGCAAAGGCCTGCCAGGCAAAATAGTTCTCCCGTATCGGGAAGTCACACATCAGCTTGCGCACCCGTTCCCGTAGCACCGGCAAGACCGCGCCATTCCCATCAGCTGCCAGTTTGTCATACTGCGCCGGGGGAATGCCCAGGCCAAACAATACAGCCCGAAACCCTGCCAGTTTTTTTACCAGCCACATGTCGAACAGGGGCGCGATGTACTGGTCAAAGAACGCCTCTTGCTCCTGCAGGCTGCGCGCCGCCAGCAGGGGGGCAAAACTGACCCGCCCCAGCCGGGCGACCATATGCACGGCCCCCAGAAACCGCCCCAGCAGCCCGTAGCGATAGAACCCTTTTTGGAACAACGAAATCCGGCGGCTGATCGGCTGCCGTGCCTCCCAGTACTCCCGCGCGTGCGGCGGTAATTTTGCCCGGATATAGCGATCATAAAGGGCGGCATTGCTGGCCATGTCGGCCCGGCCAAAGAACTGATAGAAAGCGGCATAGTCCGGCAGGTTCCGGGCCCCTGTCAGCTTTAGCTCCCCCAGGGCCACATGGGCTGGGGATAGATCAACCGCGGTGACCGAGGCAGGCCCCGCCGTCAGGTAGGACAACAGATTGCAGCTGCCTGAGGCAATACAAACCAGATTGTCTGTCGAAGTGATCTGCAGCGCCGCCATATCGACCTCCGGGTCTTCCCAGATCTGCGGATAGACCAGCCCCAGAAACAGGCGCGAGAACAGGCGTTCCAACCTGCCGGTGGCGGCATCGCCGTCCTGCAGAACGGCAGCATCCAATTGGGCCTGGGCGGAAGAATTCATCGGGGTATCCCCTATACATTTTCTAGAGTTTTTTCTTTGCGCTGCGCCCGGCGCGCGCGATGACGGGAGCGCCGCGCAGAGCGTTCCCAATCGATCAGGGCGAGGCTGCCATCAGCGCGTTCAACAACGGCTGTGCAGCTTTCAACCCAGTCGCCGGTGTTCACATAAGCCACCCCATCCATGTCCCGAATGGCCGCGCTGTGGATATGGCCGCAGATCACCCCGTCATACCCGCCCCGGCGCGCCTCGGCGGTCAGCACGTTTTCATATTCACTGATGAAATTGACCGCCTGCTTGACCTGATGCTTGGCCCATTTTGATAGCGACCAGTATTGCCCCCCCCAAAGGTGACGCAGCCGGTTGAGCCGGGTGTTCAGCCAGAGCATGAACTCATAGGCCTGGTCGCCCAGATGAGCCAGCCATTTGGCATTTGTCACAACTGCATCAAACTGATCGCCGTGGGTCACCAAATATCGCTTGCCATCTCCTGCCGTAAACGTCGCAGAGGCAACCACCTCGATGCCACCAAAATGGGTGCCATAGTAAGAGCGCAGGAATTCATCATGGTTGCCGGGAATAAAGTAGATCCGCGCGCCCCCATGCGCCTTGGCCAAAAGGGTTTGCACCACATCATTATGGGCCTGAGGCCAAAGAAAGCCTTTTCGCCGGATCCGCCAGGCATCCACAATATCGCCAACCAGATAATAGGTTTCGGCCTCATGGCTTTTAAGGAAATCCAACAAAAGGTCGGCCTGACATCCCGGAGTTCCGAGATGGATATCGGACAAAAAGATGGTTCGGTACTTCATGCGCGCCGCCCGCTGCCACTTAGATTGCGCAAGGAGGTACTGCATCGATTTAACAAACGCGTGACAGTGAATATCCTTACCCCACACAGGCACAAAGAAAAATCAACAGGGAATTACATTTTAATTCAATATATTATGAGGTTTCGCAGCCAGAAGACGCCAGGCCTGATTGCCCTGTCCGCTCCGACGGGGACAGACCTGACAGGGCCTGGTGCCAATGATCAAGCGCAGCCTTCAGCTGTCCAGAAGGCTGCGAATCTTTGAGATCAGGCGCGGGCCGGAAACCGGCTTGCTCAAGAGAAGGCAGTTTGGCAATTCGGCCAGACTGCCAAGCGCATCAGGTCCATAGCCCGTCAACACAACGGTAGGACGGGCACCTGTTTTCTCTCGGAGGCGCTGCACCAGCTCCACCCCCTGCAAGGCTCCAGGCATCGTCAGGTCGGTCACCACCAGGTCGAAATCATCGGGTGCCTTGATCTTCTCCAGTGCCGCCGCACCGTCGCAGGCCTGCGTCACCAAAAATCCAGAAGCAGACAACCTCTGGCTCAATACAGTGCGAACATCCTCATCGTCTTCGACCAACAGGATCCTTTCATCCCCCAACAGGCCTGTAGATACTTTGCTGTCGCCGATCTGCTCTGGCACCCCTTGTGTCACCGGGAAGCTCAGCTCTACCGTTGTGCCCTGCCCCCAGACACTGCGAATGCTGATCTTGCCGCCAGACTGGGTCACAAAGCCATGGACCATGGCCAGCCCCATGCCCGACCCCTTGTCGACCTCCTTGGTTGTGTAGAAGGGTTCAAACACCTTCGTCAGCGCGTCTTCCTTGATACCCAAACCGGTGTCGATCACGGTCACAATAACACGATCCGGCGAAGCGCTACCGCCTGTTTCCCTGCCGTGGTCGGCAACCGTGATTGTCAGCCGCCCGCCCTCTGGCATGGCGTCGCGCGCGTTGACCACCAGGTTCAAGACTGCATTTTCCAGCTGCCCCTGATCCAAAAGCACGGCTTTCAAATGCGGGGAATAGGAGAACTCCAACGCGATGTTCTCTGGCAGCGTTCGGCGCAGCATCTCTTCAATTCCGCGCAGGACGAGATCTATTCGCAGCACCTGCGGGACCAATTGGGCACGGCGACCAAAAGACAAGAGATCATAGGTCAGTTTGGCTCCGCGTTTGGTTGCCATCAACGCCTGATCCGCGAATTTCTGCGAACTCGCATCAAGCTCCTTTTGCTCTTTCAAGAGCTCCAAATTCCCCATGATCACGGACAGCAGGTTGTTGAAGTCATGGGCAACGCCCCCAACCAACCGCCCGATAGCGTCGAACTTTTGGGTCTCCAGGGCAAATTTCTCTGCCTTTTTGCGCAGATCGATCTCGCTGCTCAGTGCTTCGACCGTTCTGGCAAGATCTGCTGTGCGAGCCCGCACAACACGGCGCAGGATAAAAATCAGCGCCGAGGCAACGAAGAGCACAGCCCCTGCAAACAGACAGGCCGTCACCAGCCAGGGCGGCAGCGGTGCCTGGTGAAAGGAAATCCATTCATACTCAGCGGAATGAAACGCCGAACCAAAGGTCATCTGCTGACGGTAGCTTTCCAGGTTCAGCGCCTGAACAAAGTTGCGCGGGGCGTCGGGTGGGACAATAAAATGATAGGAGTTCACCTGGAAGGGCAACTCGGGGATATAGAGCCCCTCTTGTTCTGCCATGCGCACCGCAAAAAACGTGTTGGTGATTGCCAGATCCGCATCGCCAACCATGACCGCATCAACCGCGCCCTGCACCGAAGAGGTCCAGATCAGTTTGCTCTTGAGCCCTTCCTCCCGCAAGAACCGGCTGAGGTCGCGTTCCTGAATGCTGTTGGCAAGGACGGCAATGCGCTTGCCCTCAAAATCGGCCAGTGTTTTGATCTCGACCCCTTCAGCGGCGACGATGGTCGACCAAGAGTAGATGAGCGCCTCATTGATGTATTGGAACTGCTTTTCCCGCTCCTCGGAGAAGGCAACATCAGGCATCAGATCCAGCTGTCCCTGCCTCACCATCTGTAGGCAGGCTTCCCATTCACATTCGATATATTCAAATTCATATCCCAGGTTGGACAATATGGCCTCTGTCACCTGCGGCCAAAAACCTGTGGGCTGCCCCTCCGCATCTCGAAAGATCTTAGGCGGGTTTTCATAGAAACCCACACGCAGGGGTTCAGCTGTCAATCGTGTGGGCAAGACGACAAGAAGGGCCAGCCCCAACAGGGCGCAGAGCCCCCTCGTGGCGCAGTGAAACCTTGGCGGGATCTGCTTTAACACAAAAAATTCCTTTTTATACAGCATGTTAAATCCAGACTCCGACCCTGGGTCAGGGTCAGGGTCAGATCAGAAGATGCCAAATTTCCAAGAAAAATAGTTACTCGTTAGCATAGCCAGCATTGCGCAGAATATCGCGATCAATGTCCCAGACCGCCTCGTCCAGCACCTGTTTCACGTCTGCTCCCTCTGCAATCTCAACCAGAGCTCTTTCAAACACTTTTGCAATGACAACATAGCTGGGAGAGACGGGTCGCACCAAGGCCTGTTTGCGCGACAAATCGACAAAGCCCGACAAAGCCCCGTCCGGGCCATAGTTCACTGACCGCCGGGCCGCAGAAAGCGTCGGCGGGATCAATCCCAGTTCATTTGCAACTGCGGTCAGATAGCGGTCCTGTATGGCAAAGGCGACAAAAGCACTGGCCCCTGCCACATGTTTGGAGGTGGCCGAAACGCCAAACTGCCAGCTGCCGGCGCCAATCACGCTGCCCTTGCCAAAATCAGGGGCTGGCAGGAACAGGGCGTCCTCACCATGGGCCGCAATAAAATCCAATACGGTCCAATTGCCATTCCAGGCCATGGCATATGTGCCATCAATCAACCCCATGGTCCGGTCCGGTTGCGGCGCGTCCATGCCAGGGACCAACCCGCGGTCAAATAGGGATTGCCACCACTGGCCAAAATCCAACGCCTCTGCGCCATTCAGCACGCCCTTGGCCGACAGATAGGTAGAGCGGTCCACCAGATCACCACCAAAGCTTTGCAAGAATGGACTCAAGGCATAGGGGAACCATTCGCCCGCTCGCGCAGTGCCTAGATCAAGAGGATAGTCGAACTCTCCTCCGGCCTTGATCTTGACCAGCGCCTCTTCGAATTCTGCGGCACTCCAGGGCTGCGCCAAATCGGGCAAACGAATACCATGTCTTGCCAAAGTCGATCTGCGTGTCAGGATCGCAACGGCAGCCTCCCATAGGCCGACAGAATAGATCTCGCCCTTCCAGCGTCCAACGGTAGAGGGCAAAAAATCCGCCACCAGGCTTTGGTCAATGTTCAGCGGTTGCAAATATCCCTGCCAGGCCCAATTCGCCACGACAGGGGCATCGACATCAATGATATCCGGCAGGTTCCCGGTCTGAGCAGCCCGCACAACGGCGTCATTGTAGCTGCCTTCCGGAAAGCTCTTCAGGGTGACTTTCCAATCCTGCTGGCTGGCATTGAAATCCTCAACGATGCCCAAAATCAGAGCGCGCTCAGTTTCATTCTGCGACCCATGATACCACATGCTCAGCTCTGTCTGTGCCCGCGCCCAAGTTCCAAACATCATGGTCACAACAACAAGTGTGAGAAGTCCAAACCGTGTCATCGCTACTGATCTTCTTTCCCAATGCTGGCCCAGCCTGCCCCCTCACGGGAACTCCAGGCGCATCCATACAATCCTTGGGCTAACCTAGTCGCAGTTTCGCCCCTCAGGCCAGCCCCATTTGTGTCACCGCACAGCCCTGAGCAAGAGCGCCGCCGTGCCGCCCGGCCCGCTCCTGGCAAGTGCCCCCTTTTTAACTGACGTTGCGTTTGCCTGCCTAAATGGTGGTCAAGCTTGACACAATAAAGTGAATCACGGTTCAGTATTTCAAAATGAATCCGGATTCACATCATGGCCTATCGCGCAACCGAAAAGACCCGAAAGCACAAGGAAGAGGTGCAGCATAAGATTCTTAGCGTAGCGCGCCAAACCGTCGCCGAGGGTGGCTTTGCCGCCGTTCACATGTCGTCGATTGCGGCGGCTGCGGGACTGGCAACCGGCACGCTCTACCGCCACTTTCCCTCCAAGGCCGATCTGATGGCCGAGGTGTTTCGGCGGGTCACCCAGCGCGAAGTCCTGGTCATGTCCGAGATTGCAGCCTCTGGCGGTGCTGCCGCTCCGCGCCTAACCGACGCGTTAGAGGTTTTTGCCCGCCGTGCGCTCCAATCCCCAGTGCTGGCCTATGCCCTGATTTTTGAGCCGGTAGACACCTTGGTCGACAGGGAACGCCTGGTGTTTCGCAGATCCTATGCCGAGGTTCTGGGCCTGATTGTCGAGGACGGAATCGCCAGCGGCGAATTCCCGGCGCAAAACACAGCAGTGGTCGCCAATTGCATGGTTGGCGCCCTGGCCGAGTCTCTGATCGGACCACTTGCCGATGAGCCAACGACCACCACCGGCGATAGAAGCGCCGACATCCAGGCCATCGTCAGCTTTTGCCTGAACGCCGTCACCGGACACCCATAGGGAGCAATCACATGAGCTATCGCAATCCAACTGCCGTTCTTCCGACCCATGAAGTCACCAATATGCCACCGCATATGGGGGATCAGGATCTCTGGAGCTCGGATCTGGCGCTGCGCGAAGGAATCGCGCGGGAGGGCGCCGCCTGGGCGGAGCCGCAGCTGGCAGATTTTGGTCAGGTTGCGGGCCGCGAAGAGGTGCTGGAGCTGGCCAATCAAGCCAACCGCTTTGACCCCGAGCTGAAACCTTTTGACCGCTACGGGATGCGGATCAATCAGGTCAGTTTTCATCCGGCCTATCACGCGCTGCAAGATCTGGCCGTGGCGCATGGGCTACCGAATTTCGCCTGGAACAACGGCGGTGCGGGCGCGCATGTGGCCCATGCGGCCTTGAACTATATGCTCAACCAAATCGAGGGTGGTGTTCTCTGCCCCATGGCCATGACCTATGCGGCCATTCCGACCCTCAAGGCCAGCCCAGAGATTGCCAAGGAGTGGCTGCCAAAACTGCTCTCGACCACCTATGACAAACGCGACATCCCTGTTGGGGAAAAGACCAGCGCCCAGATGGGCATGTTCATGACCGAAAAACAGGGGGGATCGGATGTACGGGCCAATAGCACGCGCGCGGTCCGTGACGGCGAAGGCTATCGTCTGACCGGGCACAAATTCTTTTGCTCAGCGCCGATGTCGGATGCCTTTCTGACCCTCGCCTATGCCGAAGAAGGACTCTCCTGCTTTCTGGTCCCGCGCTTTCAGCCAGATGGCCAGCGCAATGGGCTGTTCCTGCAAAGGCTCAAGGACAAGCTCGGCAACAAATCAAATGCCTCCAGCGAGATGGAGCTCCAGAACACCTGGGGGCTGCTGGTTGGCCCCGAAGGTAAGGGGATCAAGACCATCATCGAGATGGTGCAGGGCACCCGCTTCTACTGCGCCTTTGGTTCGTCGGCGCTGATGCGGCAGGGGCTGGTGCAGGCGCTGCATCACACCGCGCACCGCTCGGCCTTTCAGAAGCTGCTGATCGATCAACCCCTGATGCAGAATGTGCTGGCGGATCTTGCCCTGGAATCTGAGGCCGCAACCACGCTGAGCCTGCGTCTGGGCCGTGCCATTGATGAAGGCGAAGCTGGCAACCAAGAGGCCGCAGCTCTGGCCCGGATCGGCACAGCGATTGGCAAATATTGGATCTGCAAACGCGCCCCAAACCACACCTATGAGGCCATGGAATGCCATGGCGGGCCAGGGTATGTCGAAGAAAGCATCTTGCCGCGTCTGTATCGCGAGGCGCCAGTGAACTCGATCTGGGAGGGTTCGGGCAATGTGATCTGCCTGGATGTACTGCGTGCGCTGCAGCGCGACGCAGAGGCAGGCCCCGCCTTCCTGCGCGAGGTGGAAAGCGCCAGAGGCGGCAATGGGCATCTGGACAAGGCCCTCGACGATCTAAAAGAGGCCCTGGCGGATCACAGCGACATCGAGCTGCGCGCCCGGCGCCTGACCGAACAGATGGCGCTTGTCTGGCAGGCGGCGCTGCTGGTGAAATCCGCGCCGGCTGCTGTATCGGACGCCTTTTGTGCCTCGCGCCTGGGCGCAGCCTGGTCCGGCAGCTATGGCACCCTGCCCAGGGGCGCAGATTGCAACGCCATTGTGCAACGCGCCAGGGGCCTTGGCTAAAGGGAAAGCCGCAAGCAAAAAAGTGGCCAGTCCCCGGCTGGCCATTGTCGTTCTGCGCAAGATCGACCCACAACAGGTTCAGCTCTTGTCGCCCAGGCGTCGGGGGTCTGAAAACAGCGATTGCACAGTATAGACCAGAATCGCCATCCCGATGGCCCCGCCAAGTGCCACGCCTAGAAAGACGATCAGATCAATCGGCCCGCCCAGATTGGCCAATCTGGAATTGGTCACCACCATGACGAACCAGACCGCTGCAATCGCGCCAATCGGCATCGACAATTGCGCCAGCAGGAACTTTTGCCAGCTGATGGCCCGATCGCGGATCAGCACATAAAAATAGGTCAGGGTCACCAGCAGGGCGACAAACACCATCGCCCAGAACACCCCCCGCCCAAAGATCTCTTCGAATACGGCGATCAGGGTTCCAAATGTCATATCTTTCATCTTTTGCCCTCCTCAGGCCCGGCCACGCAGCATGGCGTTATAGGTGGCCTTCAGCGCCACTTCCTTCATCAACCAGCTGATCCAAAGCTCCTCGAGCGGGGCAATGATCCCGGGAAAAGAGGGCACCAGATTGTTCTGATAATCAAACTCGACCAGCATGGCGCGCCCCACCCGGGTGATCATCGGGCAAGAGGTATAGCCATTGTAGGTCTCGCGTGGCTCAGTCCCGGCAATGGCCGAAACCAACCCGTCTTCGACCACCGGCACCTGCCATTTCACGCTGGCTGCGGTCTTGCCCTTGGGCACCCCTGCCACATCGCCCAGCGCCCAGATCTCGGGGTAGCGCAGATGGCGCAGCGTGGCCTTGTCACATTCGACCCAGCCCTGATCCGTCCATTTGTCGGCCCAGCTGAGACCCGATTGCCGGATCACATCGGGCGCGCGCTGTGGCGGGACCACATGCAGATAGTCATATCCCATTTCCACCTCACCCTCGGGCGTGGCAAAGCGCGCACGTTTGGCCCCGGCATCAATGGATTTAAGGGTGTGCCTCAAATGGCTGTCGATGCCGCGATCTCCAAACAGCATCCGGACTTTCTCGGCCACGATAGGCACCCCAAACAGCGCGCCCTGCGGCGCGGCATACTGCACGTCGATCTTGCCGCCATTGCCTGCGCGCTTGGCGATGTCATCAATCAGAAAGGTATGTTTGAGCGGCGCACCGGCGCATTTCATCTCGGTCTCGGGGCGGGTAAACAGGCCAACACCGCCCTCTTCGGTAAGTTTGGAGGCCGCTTGCCAGGTCTTGGCGGCATAATCCGGCCCGGCGTAGAGCGCACCAATGCCGTTCTGCCCCACCATATCCAGCGAAAAGCCTTCAATAGCATCGTGATCCAGCACCAGCCCTGGCGCCACCACCAAAAAATCATAGCCCAGAGCCTTGCCGCTGTCGGTGGCCACAGTCTTGGCTTCGGGGTCGATGGCGGCCGCCCGTTCCGGGATCAGCGTCACGCCGCTAGGCAGCCAGTCCGCAGTCAGGCTGGTGACATAGTCGGCGGGTTTCAAACCTGCCGCCACCAGCGAAAGCCCCGGTTGATACAGATGCTGAACCCTGGGGTCCAACAGGGTAATCTCTGCCCCGTCCAATCTTTTCATCAGGCGGTTCGCCAAAGCGGTCCCACCCGCCCCGGCGCCTATAATGACGATGCGGGCCTTTGTGGCGACCTGCGCCTGCAGATCTTGTGGCACCGTCAGGGCAGCGGCTCCTCCAGCTGCAAGTCCGAAAAACTGCCGACGCGTGGCGTTCAGTTTTGTCATGACGTCCTCCTCAGGAAAGTTGTTTGATAGATGCCAAACACAGCACATCGCGTTGCCCCTCCGCATCCAGAGGCAGAGGGGCAACGCGATCTCGTCAGTAGGACGTCACCCGGGCATTTGGGGCGATCAAGGCCGCTGCCATCTCTTTGGGATTGGCGACCCCTACGCCTTGCATCAGAATGGAGGCATCGGCGCCTTTTGACGGCAGGTAGATGGCGCAGACCTCGACCTTGGCCCCTGGCAGGGCGGCAATCTTGCTCATCAAGCCACGGGGGCTCATATCGCGCGGGGGCTGCGGTGCCGTAGCCGTTTCCGGCGCCTCTTTGAGCGCGATATCTGCGGCTGGACCACAGAGCAAAATATGGGGAGCTGCCCCCTGTTTTGCCGCCTGCATGGCCAGAACCATCGCCATCAGTTGCGTTTGAGGTTCCGGCGCCGTCAGGACCGTCACCAGCGTCTCGGGGGTCTCCTGCGCCAGAGCAGGTCCGGTCAGGGAGAGGGCTGCAAGGGTAGCCAAGGCAAGTTTCTTCATCACGTTTTCCTTTATTGCATTAGGCTGCATCGTTAGTGCGGGCCAAACTCGTGACGCCAAAGGGCCAGGCCAAGACGTCAGGCCATTCCTGCCAAAGCCACAGAAAGCAGCCCAAAACCGCCCTGCGGATCCCCTTTGCACGAGTCCCTTTGGCCTCTTTTCCCACATCAAAAATGCGTATTAAGAGTATTCATATTCCATTTTAACAATGTTAAATTGATCTACATCAACTTCTCATCTAAAATATGGAATATATCTATTGCAGCCGCTGCACTGGCTGGGACATCTGGATCAATCGGTGCCGCTTTGCGCACTGCGCTGCCCTGATCCTTAGGGATTGCCGCCTGCGATTGGTCGATCTGCGCCATTCTTGATGTAGCTCAAGGCCATTCAGGTATTTCCATTGCAGAAATAGTCCACCGCGAGAGGAGCCAAAATGCGATTGACCACCAGAACCAATCTTGCTGCGCGCATATTGATGGCCTGCGCCAATACGCAGGATCGTCTGCTCAAGACTGCGGATATCGCAGCGCTGTGCAACTCTTCGACAAACCATACCGCCCATGTGGTACAGCGGCTGCAGAGCGAAGGCTATATCAGCACCATGCGGGGCCGCACCGGAGGCATTCGCTTGGCGCGACCAATGGATCAAGTCTCGATCGGCGAGATGTTCAGACTGTTTGAATCCGAAATTCCAGTGGCAGAGTGTTTTGAACCTGACACAAACAGCTGTCCGCTGACCGATGTCTGCCGCCTGCGCAACTATATCCACAAGGCACTGGATGCCTTCTATCACGAGCTGGACATGGTGACGCTCCAGGATCTGGTCCAGGGCAATTGTGGGCTGACTCAGCTGCTGGCACAGCACCCCGCCGGAGCGTCGCTCTGTGATCGCCCTGGAGAGGCCACTGTCGCCTGATCAGAACCGGGTGATGACCGTGGCGCCGAGGGACTGGAACTGATCCATGTTCATCAAAGCCTGAGGCGCCTCAGCCAGGCTGATCTGATCTCCCACCAAAAGCGCCGGGTTCAGCTTACCGCTGCGCACCATATCCAGCATTGCGCCATAGCGATGCGCCTGCATCCCGTGAGACCCCAAAAGCTCGATCTCCTGGCCGACGATCTTGGACATGGGAACCGCAGGGAGCGCGTGCTCCCCCAGCATCAACCCGACCTGAATATGCTTGCCGCGCGGTCGCAGACACAGAATGGAATTGGTCATGGTGACGGGATGGCCCAGAGCGTCCAGCGACACATGGGCGCCCCCACGGGTGAGATCCCGGATAGCGGCAGGCACATCTGCCTCCCCCCCGTTGACAGTGGCCACTGCCCCCAAGCTCTGGGCCAGCGCCAGTTTGGCGGGATCCAGATCGACGCCAATCACATTGGCACCAGCAGCGCTGGCAATCATCACAGCCGAGAGCCCGACGCCGCCACAGCCATGCACCGCCACCCATTGCCCGGCAGAAACCCGCCCCTGGTCCACCACCGCCCGAAAGGAGGTGGCAAAACGACACCCAAGACTGGCAGCCGTTGCGAACTCCATATCCGAAGGCAAAGCCACCAGATTTAGATCCGCCTGATGGATGCCAACATATTCCGCAAATGAGCCCCAGTGGGTGAACCCGGGCTGCTCCTGATGCAGGCACACCTGCTGTTGGCCCGCGTGACATTCCGAACAGGACCCGCAGCCGCAGATAAAGGGCACCGTCACCCGGTCTCCCGGCTTCCAATTGGTCACCTCCCTGCCCGTCGCGACGACAATCCCGGCAAGCTCATGACCGGGAATATGCGGCAGGTCGATGTCGGCGTCATGCCCCATCCAGCCATGCCAATCACTGCGACACACCCCCGTAGCCTCGACCTTCAACACAACCCCGTGCGGCTCCGGGCTGGGATCATCAACCCTGGTGAGTTTGGGGGCCTCTTGGAACTTTTCAAACAGGACGGCTTTCATGGCAGTGTCTTTCGCGGCAGGGCTCAATAGCGTGGCATTCTCCGCTGCCACGTTATGCGCGCGCCAGGCGCTCCTCCAGGGACAAAATGCAAAACCACGCCCGTCAATCGACCCATCATTTCGCCACCTGACCCTTCGTGCTAATCCTGTTCACAGAAAACAGTGTCAGAGGTGATGAATTTGGAACGGTTTTACTGGCTTGCCATACTCATAGCTGTGATCTGGGCGGTGCAGGGGGTAAACCTGATCTCGGGCTATGCGCTAAACGATTGGTTCGGCTTGATCCCGCGTTCCATCGGCGGGCTGGACGGGGTTGTGATGATGCCATTTCTGCACGGTTCCTTGAGCCACATCGCGTCAAATACCGTGCCGCTGGTTGTGCTGGGCGGCTTGCTGACCCTCACCGCGCCCAGGCTGATCCTGCAGGCCTCGGCCATTGTCGTTGTGTTTGGAGGTCTAGGCCTCTGGCTTTTTGGGGCCAGCGCAATCCATGTGGGGGCCTCGGGGCTAATCTTTGGCTGGTTTGGGTTTCTGGTGACCCGAGGCCTGATCGAAAAACGCCCCCTGCCCCTGCTGGTCGCCATTGGCGTTGCTTTCTTTTACGGCACCATGATCTGGGGTCTCTTGCCCGGACAGCCAGGAGTAAGCTGGGAGGCTCATCTCTTTGGCTGCTTGGCAGGGGTTTTTGCAGGCTATGCCCTGCGCAGCCGCGCCTGATGACCAGACTAGGGAGCAACTGCTAGCAAGAACCTGTGGTCACAACAAAGATGGCTTCGGCACCAAGAGCGTCCCCGGCCAATTGCCGATGGCGATGCTGAACATCCGATCAAAGGTCCTTTGGTCCTTTGCCTCCAGTGGGCCTAAAGCGACTGACCAGGATCGACGCCCTGGGTTTTGCCAGACTTGGTTCAACTGGGGCCAAGAATGCCAAGCCTCGGGTGGCTTGCTTCATGCTTCCTTCATGCTACCCTGCCCTGGTAATGAGGAGAGTTTTTATGAATATTATTAAACGAATTGCAGCCTCTGTTCCTTTGATTGCGCTCTTTGCCCTGACGCAAAGCCCAAACCCAGCGCAGGCGGGCGGAGATGCGGGCGGCGGTGGCGCCGCCTCTTATGGCTTAAGCAACGCAACAACCAGATCCGTGGTAAAGACGCTGACACGGGGCGGCGACCGTTGTAGCAATCAGCCGCCAGCGTATCGATGTGATTGCTATCGTTGGGTTTATCGGCGCGCCGCAAGCCAACTGGAAGGAAATGGCGCCTATTCCGAGGCCAAAGAAGCCCTGCAACAGGTTGAACGCCGACTAGAAGCAGTGGTTGCGCAGAACCGCGACACCACCCAGCCCAAACGCCGACGTGCCCTTGAAACCTATACTCCAGTAAAGCCGGCCTCCATCCCACGGGTGAACCGCGCCGCCGTGCAGGCAATGGCCCAGGCAGAAACCGTCCTGCTGCGCTCTGCAGCAAACAAGCAGGAACACTATACACGCATTGCTGCTGCAGTGAATTCCAACAAGATTCTGCTGCGATCCGCGCTCTTGCCCGGTGGCATGATCCGCCTGGCCAAAACCCTGATCACCGGATTTCTGCGCCACGCCTAAAGACATGAAGACGACCGAGCCCTAGGGCCTGGCCGCCTTCGCTGAACCTTCCGGCTGAAAAACCACTGTGGCCCCATGGGGCCGCAGGGATCTACCGCACCACATGCACGGCGCAGGCCGCATGACGCACCACCTGGCTGGCGGTCGATCCCAGCAGCAGATCCTGCATGCCTGGACGGTGAGATGAGATGATCACCAGATCGGGTTTGTTGACCTCCGCCCAGTCAAGGATCGACCGCCCCGAGTGCCCTTCGATCACAAGGCTGTTGGCAGTGTTTGGCAGCGTCTTGGCCAGGGCCGCCAGCTCAGATTCCAACGCTTTGCGTGTGTCGGCCAGATAGTCTGCAGACATGTAGGAGATCGCATAGGCCGGCACCTGTTCAACCACATGAAGCAGCGTAATCTTAGCCTCTGGTGTGGCTAAGAGCTGCGCAAGTTTGAGCGGCGCCGATACATCCCGATCCGGGTCAAAGGAAATTGGCACGAGAATATTGTGGTACATGAAAGCCTCCTTGGCTACTCGCCTAAGGGGAGCATGGACCCAGATCATCCTACGGACCTTGATTCAAATCAGGGACTTTGCCCTTTGTGACCTCACCTCTTGTGCGATCAGGACGCCTCGAATGTGGCAGAGACCTCATACATCACCGGTTCAAAACTGCGACAGAGCTCGTTGATTTTTCGGTTGCGTGCCCGCATCTCATCAGAGCGCAGCATCGCCATAAAATCTTCGCGGCTGCGCCATTGTGAATAATTTGCAATCCGCGTCTGTGCATCATTCACATGCAGCCCCGCCGCCACAAATCCTGGCTGTTTCGAGATAAAGGCACCATAGGCATCCTGCAGCGCATCCAGCAGATCCTGACAGGTCCCTGGTGTCATTTCAAAGGTCGTAATGACCGTTTGGATCTCCGCACCATCGGTAATTTTTGGCATAGGCTTCTCCCTGGCTGTTTGGCTAAGTGTGACCAGCCTACGATGGTTGCGCCAATAATATGACTCGTTTTTTCCCCACGGGCTTGTCAGCAGCGGTAGCGCACGTATGGATTG
Source organism: Phaeobacter sp. 11ANDIMAR09 (assembly GCF_001294455.1). GTDB lineage: Bacteria > Pseudomonadota > Alphaproteobacteria > Rhodobacterales > Rhodobacteraceae > Pseudophaeobacter. The sequence continues at coordinate 124,090 of NZ_LIKT01000002.1, read as the reverse complement.
CATATGTTCGATCTCCCCTCCCCTCAACCACGCACGTCTCGTCCTGGTGTTTTTGTTCTGGCGCTCTGCCTTGCTGCCTTTCCCTTGATGGCCAAAGCAGGCGCCTGGAAGCGCCCGGTTGATACCGGCTTCTCCGCAACCAGTGTAACGCTGCGAAAATCCGAGCAGGGGCTGGTCAGCGAGTTTGGCTACTATCGTGACTTTGGGCTTTCACCCCGGTTTGATCTTGGAATTGATCTGAACCAGCAGGACAACCAATCCGGCCATGCGCTGGTCTTTGCGCGGCTGCCTCTGCGCCAAGGCCCGCGCAGAACCCAAGTCGCGGTCGAGCTGGCTCTGGGAGGTAATCACACAGCATTCGCCTGGCACCCGATGTATCGCCTCACCCTGTCCGCCGGACGCAACTGGGCGACCCGACAGGGGCTTTTCTGGGGCAGCGTGGATCTGGCCTACGAGCAGCGTGGCGATGCCGATTATCCGCTTTGGAAACTGGACGGGAGTTTTGGACTAGAAAGCAATCGCCGGGTCTCACCGCTGTTGCGGATCGAAACATCTCTGAGCCGAGGCAACGATTTCACCTATGCAATTACACCTTCCCTGCGCATCAAGCTCGCCAATCTGTCCTTGGCTGACAAACTGGGCTTTGAGCCCCGTGACCTGACCATCGGGCTTGAATACCGGCGCGCAAAAACGCAAAGTCTGGGCCTAAAGGTCGCACTGTGGCATCGCTTCTAACGCGGCGCTCTAGCCAGAACCTTCCGCTGCTCCCCTGATCAAACAACTGGCTCAGAGACCTATCCCAATGACACAGCCCCCCTCGCAACCAGCCCCCAAACCTTCCCCGATCCGACCCACCGATGACGCCGCCCGCACCCTCGCACAAAGCCTGATGGAGACGGCCCGCTTTGCTGCTCTGGCGACGCTGGACAGCACAGGCTGCCCGCTTGTCACCCGGGTTGCCTTTGGGCTTTGCCCGCTAGGTCAGCCCATCAGCCTGATCTCCAGCCTTGCCCTGCATGGCCAGTATCTGCGCGCCAATCCAGCCTGCTCCCTGCTGGTCGGCGAACCCGGCCCCAAGGGGGATCCGCTCACCCATCCGCGCTTGAGCCTGGTCGGCACGGCAAGGTTCGTTGACAATCAAAGCAGCCAACACACGGAATTGGCCGCGCATTACCTGCGCGGCCATCCCAAATCCAAACTCTATATCGGGTTTGCCGATTTCTCTTTTGTGCGCTTTGACCTGCGCCTGGGCAATTTGAACGGCGGCTTTGGCAAGGCTTTCACTCTCAGCCCTGACGATATGGCCCAGCCCGGCTAGGGCCGCCGGCCTATTTGTCGACCCGCACTACCACCTGCACTTCGCCGCGCAGGCTTTCCCCCCAGTTCAACCGGATCTCATCCTTGTTGCTGCCCTGTTCCAGCTGCACCCAGGGGCGCGGATATCTATAGGTGCCGCTGGAGTTGCGCATTGGACCAATGGCCACCACCGCATCCACCGCCCGCGCGCGTCCCAGAAACGGCATCGCACCGGCGGTCGAAACCGTCCAGCTACTGGCAACCGTTGCCTGTTCATGGCGAATCCGCATAGGGCTGGCAACCGGAGTGGTGATCCCATGAAAGGTATTGCCTTCAAAGAACACCGATTTGCTGCGGCTAAAGTCCAGGTCAGAGAAACTTGTATCCACCCGATCCGCCCGGTCGATATTGCCATTGATCGAACGGAACTTGTTGCCTGAAATGCTGACCCCATTTAGGAAATGCCCATTGCCATAGGGCTTAATCACCACATAGCTGAACCAGGGGGCGACATCGCTGGACAAGAACACATTGTCGGTAATTGACAGCGCCGAAAACGAAAACCCGGTGGTGAAATTCGGGGTTGGATCCTGCTCATTGGTCCACTCAATAAAGCAATTATCAACATAGTTGTCCGAGATCGTCGAAGCACAATAGGTCGAGGCCATGACCAGCCCTGCCGTCCGCACCCCGTCGGCCACCCCATCTCCTTGGAAAAAGTGATTACCGGTGATCGTATTGTTGGCCCCGGCCAGCAGGGCAAAATGGCGGAACTTGGTCACCCGGTTATTGCGCAGCTTGGCATCATTGGCATTGACGTTGATCCCAACGCTGCTGCGGTTGGGCACGGTTTCGGCCTCCTCCGCCGACAGGAACTGGCAATTGTCCACCAGAATGCCCTGACACCCCGAACCGATCGAAGTGATCCCGCGATCCTTGGGGCGCGAGACGAAACAATGGTCCAGACTGAACACCGTCCCCGCCGAAGGCAGCCGTAGAGCTGAGCAATGCGAGTTGCACTGGATCTCGACCTCGGTCATGCCAAATTTGCTCAACGCGCTAAAGCCACTGAAATCCAGCAGATATTTAAAATCCTTGAAGGTAAACACCTGGGTGCCAGACGCATCATAGAGCGGCGCATTCAGGGTCAGCTCACCGGCGCCGGTATTCTTGCTGCGGACATAGATCTCGCGCCCAACGCCGCTGCCCTCGACCAAGGCCCCAACGGGGATATTGGCGATATTGCTGACCGCCTTCAACTTGCGCGGATCATTGGGATCATAGGTGGCCTGCTCGCTCCAGACCTGCGTATCCCAGGCCGCCCCGCCCGAGGCCGAAAACTGCCCGTTGCGGATCACCCGCCGTGTCGAATAGGAGCTGCGATTGGGCACCGCTGCCTGCATGTCGATCGGCGAAGTCACCGTCACCATGCGCCCTCCCAGATCCAGGGATTCGTGATCCGATGAATTCAACAGCGCCTGAAAGGCTTTCTTGAACCCTGCCTCTTCATTGCCAAAGGCAGCGGCGTAGGTCGCGAAATCAAAGTTTTTGCGCAGCAAGAGCATCCGGTCCACCGGCATCCGCAGGCTGCCCTGAAAATGCACCGGATTGTTCAATGAAACCGTCTGCGCCAAAAAGAACTGCCCGGCAGGCACCAGGATCTGTCGCCCCGCAGCCGCCGCATCCGCCGCTTCAAAGGCAGCAGTGTTATCGGTGACATTATCCCCGACAGCACCAAAATCCACGACATCCACAACCGAAACCATGTCCCGCAGAAAGGCGCTGGTCAGATCCGTGATCTCAATATCGTCAATCCGAACCACCCCCCCATTGGGGCCAATCAGGTCCAGTCCAAAATGACCATATCGCGCCGCCAAGCCCCAGGCCATGTCCACACCCGTTCGATCGCCAATGCCAATGATGGCGCTGACCTCGACCACAGATCCATAGGAGGTCAGCGTCGTACTGCTCCCCACCTCGGTGACCCCTGAAAGATGAGACTCACTGCTATCCCCGGCCCAGGCCGCGATCCGCACTGTCGGCAGGGCGCCGCTCACCGCCTTGATCCGGGCCTTCACCTGCAGATAACACCCCGGCAAAAGCGGCGTCTTCCCCATGTAGCGCAGCCGCTGGGTCGCCTCCAGCTTCTGCAGTTCCAGACAGCCCGCAAAATCTGCATCCGCCACCACGATGGCCGCATTGGCCGCGCCGTCATATGTGTCGGACCCAGGCGTGCCATCTCCGCTCGACCAGACATCCAGCCCCGCCTCGAACTCTGGTGGCATCAACTCCAGACCCGCCGTAATCACCTTGTTCATCCCAAAACCCTTTCCAACAGCGCCCATGCACAACGCCGCCAAGAGCTAGAGGCCCGAGCTGAAAACTTTCCCAGTAGGGCGCGCGCCGCCCCCGCACCCCCCCCTATCGGCTTTGCTTTGGAGCCTGCCCCTCGCCTGAGGACCGCCCGGCAGGGAAAGGCAGCGGCCCAAATCAAATCACCGAGGGGCCCCGCCCTCAGGGTGGGGATGCGGCGATTTTGTTTGGAAAGCCGCAGCCGCCCCCTGCCAGGACCTCAGATCAGGCGAGGGGTCTAGGTCTTCAAAGCTTTGCTTTGGTGGGATCCTGAGCGGAAAACGCCTTCACAAAAAAAGAGAGAGCGCCCAAAGGGCGCTCCCAATTCATTAAACCTGCCGGGGTTCTCGGTCAGTCCGCCAGAGCTTTCTCGATCAGGTCAATCGTCTCGCTGACGCCATACAGCGCGATAAAGCCACCAAAACGCGGGCCTTGTGAGGCGCCCAATAGGACTTCGTAGATCGCGGTGAACCAATCGCGCAGCGGCTCGAAACCATGGATCTTGCCAATGGCAAAGACCACCGATTGCAGGAATTCCTCATCGGCGAAATCCGCCGCTGGCAGCGCATCATCCTTGCCGACAATGTCATTCTTCTTGGCAATCGCCGCCAGGGCCGCATCCGCAGATTTCAACGCATCGGCCAGATCCTGCAGCGCCACACGCTCTTGGTCACTGGGCGCACGGAAGACCTTGGTTGGTTTTACCTTGTCGTTGAAATAGGCCACCGCAAAACCTGCGGCCTGATCCATGCCGGGGTGGGTTTCGGGCGTGGCATCAGGGGCATATTTATTGATAAAGCCCCACATGGTTTGCTTGTCTTCAGCGCTGGAGGCCGAGGCCAGATTGAGCAGCATCGAGAAAGAGACCACCATATCCGACTGCGGCACATCGCCTGCATGGATATGCCAGACCGGGTTGTTGAGCTGCGCCTTCTGGTCCTGGGTTGCATAGGCCCGCAGCTGCTGGTGGTACTCATCCACCGCCTTGGGGATCACGTCAAAATGCATCCGCTTGGCGGTCTTGGGCTTTTGATACATGAAATAGGACAGGCTTTCGGCGCTGGCATAGCTCAACCACTCGTCAATCGAAATGCCGTTCCCAGAGGTTTTGGAGATCTTCTGCCCATTGGCATCCAGGAACAATTCATAGGTGAAATGCTCCGGCGCCCGCTGGCCCAGCACCCGGCAGATGCCATCATAGATCGGCGTATTGGTGCTATGATCCTTGCCGTACATCTCAAAATCAACGCCCAGCGCCGCCCACCGGGCGCCAAAGTCCGGCTTCCACTGCAGCTTCACATTGCCGCCGGTGACGGGCAGGGTCCATTCCTTGCCGTCTTCGTCGTCAAAAGTCACCGTATAGGTTTCGGCGCAGACCTTTTTCATCGGCACATAGAGCACCCGGCCGGTTTCCGGGTGGATCGGCAAAAAGATCGAATAGGTCTGGCGGCGCTCTTCGCGCAGAGACTTCAGCATGATCGCCATGACATCATCGTATTTATCAACGGCGCGTTTCAGCACCTCGTCAAACGCGCCGCTCTCATAGAATTCCTTGGCTGAGTAAAAATCATACTCGAAGCCAAAGGTATCGAGGAACCGGCGCAGCATGGCGTTGTTGTGATGGCCAAAGCTCTCGTGGGTGCCAAAGGGATCCGGCACCGAGGTCAGCGGCTTTTGCAGATGGGGCGTCAGGCTATCGGCATCGGGCACATTGCCCGGCACCTTGCGCATCCCATCCAGATCATCGGAAAAACAGATGAGCTTGGTCGGGATATCGCTGATCACCTCAAAGGCATTTTTGATCATGGTGGTGCGGGCCACCTCACCAAAGGTGCCGATATGAGGCAGGCCTGAGGGTCCGTAGCCGGTCTCGAACAGCACATAGCCCTTCTCCGGCGCGCCCTTGGCATAACGTTTGAGCACCCGACGGGCTTCTTCAAACGGCCAGGCCTTGCTCGTGAGAGCGGTGTCGCGCAAATCAGACATTGCTGTTCTCCAATAGCGGCCCCGGTGGCCGCCTCATTCCTGTCCCACTGCCCCATGCAGCAGGTCGGCCCGGTCTATTGCGCAGATGCAGCATGAGTCAATGAAGAGAGCCCCCCACACAGAGGTTTCAGCCGGGAAAATGCGCCTTTTCGACGATCCAGTCCAGAATCTGGCGGACATCCTGGTGGGCAGCCGCCCCGTCTCTCAGCCCAGCAAAGTAGCCCCGCGCCGATGTTGTGGTTGGCGCCTGCAGCCGCAACAGGGCCCCGGTTTCGATGAAACTGTCCAGAATCCCGCCCCAGGCCAGAAAAATCCCCTGCCCTGCCAGGCCAGCATTCACCAGCATCGCATAGGAATTGAAATCCAGCACCCGCGCGCCCTGCGGCATCACCTGATGGGCGGATTTGAACCAGCTGGGCCAATCATGCCACTGGCTGCGGGCGGCCTCCATCGTCAGCAGGGTCATACGGGAAAAATCATAGTCCTGCGCCGTCATCCCCAAGCGCGTCAGATAGAGCGGGCTGGCGGCGACATAGACCTCATCGCTCAGCAGTCGGGTCTCGGTCTCGCCCCCCCCACCGGGCAGGCCAAAGCGGATCACCAGATCTCCAGGGCGCACTGCCTCTCCATACTCTTGGCTTATGATCCGAATCGTCATCTCCGGAAAGCTCTGCTCCAGCTCTCCCAGTCGGGGGATGAGCCAGAATCCGACGAACCCAGAGGGGGCCGTCACCGTCACAATCCGCGTTTGAGCCGCTTTTCTGATTTGCGACACCGCGTCTTCGATTTGGCCAAAGCCACTGTGTAAAGCCTGCAATAGATCCTTACCTGCTTGGGTCATCCGGGCAGGCTTGTGGCTGCGATCAAACAAATTACAGCCCAGATCTGCCTCCAGAGTCGCGATCCGACGGGAAACTGCCGGTTGCGAAACATTCAGCTCTTCGGCGGCCGCCGTCAGTGTACCATGGCGTGCCGCCGCATAGAAGGCTGTGAGCCCCGAAAAGCTAGGAAGACGCTCCATGTAACATAACCTCATCGTATATTAGGATGCAGTTTTAGCGCATTGAGCGAAACACAAAAAGCCCCTTATCTGAGATTGAGCCGCAGCCCCGCGATCCACTCACACCGACCTCAAGGAGGCCCAGACCATGCAGCAGGAAACAACCCTGGATTTTGCACCCGATATGACAACACTTGCCACTGATCTTGGCGAGACAGAGCAGTTTCACCAGGCTTCCAACCTGCCGCACGCCCCCCAGGACACCCTGCTGGTGGTGGATGCAGCGCAGGTTCCGCTGTCAGGTGGCACTGATGCCGCCTATGGCGAAGTGCGCTGGCGCACCCTGATCAACAGCTGCTCGGAAAAGTCGCGCGATATGGTGCTGGGCATTGCCGAGTTCGAACCCCATGGTCGTCTGCTGCCCCACCGCCACGATCCGCCGGAATTCTATCTTGGCCTCGAAGGCTCGGGCGTGGTCACCATTGATGGCACCCCGCATGAAATCCGTCCGGGCGTCGCGATCTATGTCCCCGCCAATGCAGAACATGGCACCCAGGCCGGCCCTGATGGGCTGCGGTTCACCTATGGCTTTGCTGAGGCCAGTTTCGAGCAGATCACCTATCGCTTTACCGCCGCTGAAGAGGCCCAGGGCTAAAAGCCTCGAGAACTGGCTGTTTCCCGCCGCTCAGCGCAAGTTTGTGCCGGTTTCCCAACGATGGGCCAGAGGCAGCAGTTGAACCCTGCCCTGGCCATGCCTATCCTTGGGCTTGAAAAATCGTGCAAAAAGGATCTCACATGCCCGAGCAAAACGCCCAATCCATGTCCCAGCAGGACTGCCTTGTGGCCCTGATGGTGGCGGTCTCTGCCTCGGACGAAAACATCCGCACCGCCGAGCTGATCAAGATTCAATCCGCCGTCAACATGCTGCCAGTCTTTGCCGATTACGACATCGACCGCATGACGCGGATTTCCAACACGGTGCTGGACCTGTTTGAGCAGGAAGACGGGCTGGAAGCCCTGTTTGGCCTGATCCGCGATGATCTGCCAGAGCGCCTGTATGAAACCGCCTATGCCCTGGCCTGCGACGTGGCCGCTGCCGATGGCAAACTGGCTGAAACCGAGCTCGAGTTCCTCGCCGAGGTGCGCTATGAGCTCAACATCGACCGCCTGCATGCTGCCGCTATTGAGCGCGGCGCCCGGGCTCGTCACATGGTCTAATGCGCCCTCGGAGCCTGCCCCCTTTAGTCTTTTGGCTGGACAGGCTCCGACCAGCCCTTGGAATAGCTCTCCATCAATCCCCTTAGCTCATCGGCGCCCTCAGGAAACCGAGAATAGCTGTAGGCGGCAGAAACCTCAGCCCAGTCCTGTTTTTCATCTGTCATCACCTCAACATAGGGCGGCAGCGCAGCGGCATCCTCGAGTACGGGAATCCGCAGGTTCACCCGCTCATCTGCTCCAGTGATACGGGAATAGACAAAGGTCAGACAGGAGCGGCAGTAGTGGTGTTCTCGACCTTTGCTGCGCAGCCCACCTCTCATCAGGTCTCCAGTGACAGAAAAACTGTCCGCCGGGAACATTGCGGTCAGGGAATAGGCGCTGGCGCATAGTTTTTGGCAATCACGACAGTGACAGGCCAAAGTCAAAAGAGGCAAGGCAGACAGACTGACATGCACCGAACCACAAAGGCAGGACCCCTTTAGTGGAAGTCTGGGAAGTTTCATTGGGAATTCCTCATTGGGGTTGCCGGGAGTGCGCCACAGCTGAATTGAGCATGACCAACGCTACCGCGACCAATTGGTCTGGTCAATTTCCCTATTTTTGGCACTTAATGGCATGACCTTCTGGGCGATAGACTGGCATCAACATCGCCTTTGGAGCCAGATCATGAACCAGCCCCTCGACATAACCACCCTCCCCTCAGTCTGCCCATTGGACTGCCCTGACACCTGCAGCCTCAGCGTCAAGGTACAGGGCGGCACGGTGCTAGAGGTCAAAGGCTCCACTGCCAATCCCTATACGGCCAATGTCATCTGCAACAAGGTGGCACGCTATTATCCGGAGTTTGTACATGGCAAGGCCCGCCTGACCCATCCGCTCAAACGGGTCGGCCCGCGCGGTTCTGGCCAGTTTGAACAGATCAGCTGGGACGATGCTTTGGACATGGTCCACGCGGGCTTCACCCAGGCGATTGAGTCCCACGGCCCCCAATCCGTGTTGCCCTTCAACTATGCCGGCCCCCATGGGGAGCTGGCTGGGGGCTCAATGGATCGGCGGTTCTTTTACCAGATGGGAGCCAGCATGCTCGACCGCGGCCCCCTCTGCGGCGGGGTGCGGGGTGGTGCCTATGCCAGTCTGTTTGGCGCCGCCCCCGGCATGCCGCCAGCGCAGCTCGAATACTCCGATCTGGCGCTGATCTGGGGCAATAATGTCACCGTCTCCAACCTGCATCTGGCGCCGCTGCTGAAAAAGCTGCGGGCGCGTGGGGGCAAATTGGTGGTGGTAGACCCCAAGCGGATCAAGATTGCCGAGCAATGCGACCTGTACCTGCAGATCAAACCTGGCACCGATGTGGTGCTGGCCATGGGATTGGCAGCCGAGCTGGAGCGCCGGGGCGCGCTGGATGAGGGCTTCATCGCGCAGTGGGTCGCGGGCTTTGAGCCCTATATGGAACAGGCCCGGCACTATGGGCTGGATCAGGTTGTCGAGACCTGCGGGGTTTCAGCTGCCGATTTTCACGCCCTCGCCGATATGATGATCGCCGCCAAGAACATGACCTGCGCCTTTGGCAACGGGATTGAGCGCGGACGCTCCGGCGGCTCGGCGCTGCGGGCCGGCATGGCGCTGCCAGCTCTGTTGGGTCACCACGGGCGTCTGGGCGCTGGTGTCATGGCAAAATCCGGCGGCGCAACACCAAAAACCCAAGCCCGCCTGCAGGGCGATCACCTGATCAAGCCCGGCACCCGGACCTTCAACATCGTCGATCTGGCCAATGTGCTGCAGGATGATAGCCTGGAGATCCCAATCAAGGCCACGATGATTTACAACCACAACCCCGTGGCCACGCATCCGGATCAGGCCAATCTGATGCGGGCGCTGATGCGCGATGATCTGTTCATCGCCGGCTGCGATGTGGTGATGACCGACAGCATGGCCTATTGCGACGTGATCCTGCCGGCAGCCTCGCATTTTGAGTTCGACGATATCTACGGCGCCTACGGTCAGAACTACCTGCAACGGGCGGCCCCGGTGATCCCTCATGTCGGCGAAAGCCTGCCCAATACCGAGATCTTCCGCCGTCTTGCAGCCCGCTTTGGCTATACGGATCCGCTGTTTCGGGCCAGCGATGCCCAGCTGATGGATGAGGCCATTGACGCCAGCCATCCGCAGCTGGCAGGCAAACGCCCCAGCCAGATCCCGCTGGACAGCGCCATCGAAATGATGGCCCCGGATGGCGAACCGCTGGTCATGTGCAAGAACATCCGCCCCGCCACAGCTTCGGGACGGATCGAACTGTTCAGCGCGGCGTATGAGAGGCGCTATGGCTTTGGCGTACCACGCTATGATCCGGTGTCGCCGGACCTACCTCTGACGTTGATCACCCCCAGCTCCGCCAAACGGACCAATGCCACCTTTGGCAGCGATCCAGCCTCTGCCGGGCCAGAAGTGCTGGAAATGCACCCCAAGGATGCCCAGGATCGCGGCCTGACGGAGGGCTGCCTCGTCTCGGTCTGGAATGCGCGCGGCGCGGTCACGTTAGAGCTGAAGATCACCCAGGCCACCCGCCCCGGCGTGCTCTACTCGCCCAAGGGCACCTGGCGCGGCAGCTCGCAAACGGGATATACCGTCAATGCGCTGATCCCAGCGGATATTCGCACCGATATCGAGGATGGCGCCTGCTACCACGAGACCTTTGTCGAGGTGAGACCCGCGACCTGAGGTTCGCCCTCAGGGCCCTGCCGTGCATCACCTTGCGGCTGGGCTCAGGTGCCGTAGCTCTGGCCCCAGCGCTCGATCAGTTGCTGCTGTAAGCGCTTGGCCTTTTTGTTCCAGCTCTTGGCGCCCTTGGGGCGTTCGCGTTCTGCCCGGCTGATGCGCGATCGCGCCTTGGTATCGGCGGCAAAGATCGCAAAGGCCAGAACCGTGCCGCTGGAGGTGGTCAAAAAGCCCCCGAGCCCCGATACAAAATTCAGGGTCCCGGTTTTGGCAGCCACCTTGATCGGGTGGTTTTTGTTCACCCGCCCATTGGCGTCGCGCATTGGAAAGCTCTTGAGCAGCGGTTTCAGCCGACCGGCCTTATAGGCCGCGACCAAAACCTTGAGCATCGCATTTGGAGCAACCCGGGAGGCCTCTCCCAGGCCCGAATGATCCACCATCCGGATCGCTGTCACCCCATATTTGGCACGGACCCAGCGCGACATCTCGGCAGCGGAATCCTTCAACCCCTTGGGGGTCTTGCCGCGTTTGGCCGTGGCCATCATGCCGATCATTTCCGCCATCAGATTGTTGGAATATTTCAACATCGCCTTGAGCATCATATCCAGCGGTGGACTGTGGTGCTGCGCCAGCAAAGTGGCCGTCGGCAAGGAGGAGATCCGCTTGGCGGACTTAAGCTTGATGCCATGCGCCCGGACCATGGTGCGAAACACATCGGCGGCATATTCCGCCGGGCGACGCACCGGCAACCAGCGCGACCCACCCTTGCCCAGCGCCTGCGAGGCAACGGTCCAGCTGTCCACCCCGTTGCGATCCGCATAGGTATAGACAGGCAGTGCGCGGCGGGCGACCTTCATCCGCGCCATGCTGACCTCGGGGCGGTATTTTTCCGTGCGGGCATCCATGCTGACGTTCCAGCTGCTCCCCGCCCGCTTCCATTCAAAATGCACCCGGTTGAAATTGAGCGCTATACCCGCGACTGCGGGGCTGTACCCCACATGATCCGGTTGCCCGGCATCAATTGAACGCACCCGCGGAAGCGCACCATCCCAGACTTTGAAGGCGCCGCGCACCTCGCGGATGCCTGCCTTTTTCAGAGCAGAGGCCAGTTGCGCCAGGTGATCAGAGTTCAGCATCGGGTCTCCGCCCCCCGCCAGAATCAGATCCCCCTTCAGCACCCCACCCGTCACTGTTCCCGTCGCCAGAACCCGGGTGGCAAATCGGTGATTGGCTCCCAATGTGTCCAGCGCATAAAGCGCCGTCAACGCCTTGGCGACACTTGCAGGCGGCAAGGCTTCTTCACCCGAATGGGCTTCCAACTCGTTGCCGGTTTGCACTTCAGCTACGGCGCAGGCGACCTGACCGGACAAGCCGGAACGGGCCAATAGCGCCTTGAGGCTGGAACTCGCCCCCGCCTGAGGCACAGCTGTGACAGATCCGGCGGCGGCGCGGGCCTGAGGCCGCAGAGAGGTTTTGGGCGCATTTGCCAAGGCTGCCGGCGCGGCCAGGGCCGCTGCCGCGGCTGAAAGGAAAAAGCGTCTCGAATACATGTCAGTCAATATCTAATAAAATTGCTACTAAACGGCAAATGAAGACCATACCTACTGTTTGCGCCATAGCTCATACCCTATCTGCACCAAAATCGCCTGAAAAAACGTCCCTCCCATAAGGCCCCAGCGACAAAAGACCCCACAGGTACAGGCAGTGTGACCCGGCAAAGGGTCGTGAAAAAGGCAGCAATGGGCTCTTTTCAGGTCAGCCTAGCTCCGAGAGGTCAATCCCGGCTTTGATCTGGATCTTGCTCAGGCATCGCGGACCATTTCCCTGCTGCCCGGATCTTGGTTGAGCTGGCGGAAATCATCGGAACATTGACAAAGCACCAGGCCGGGGCTGCGGAGCGCGCCAGAGCTTGGCTTTGGTCATCCTTGAGCATCCGACTTCGGTAGATTTTTGCAGCAGGCGAAAGCCGCGCAGAAATCCGGTCTCCAGGGCGAGCCAGCACCCCCACCGGAACGGTTTCGATGATTTGCTGCCAATCCTTCCAGAGATGGAAATGCGCCAGATTATCTGCCCCCATCAACCAGGTGAACCGCACATGCGGATAGATGCGCCGCAGGCCCCGCAGGGTTTCAGCCGTGTAGCGCGTGCCCAGGCGAGCCTCGATATCGCTGATCCGCACCCTCGGATGATCCATCAACCTTTGCGCCGCCGCAATGCGCCGCTCCATACTGGCGGGCGCGCGACTTTTCAGCGGATTGCCCGGCGAGACCAGCCACCAAAGGCAATCCAGGTTGAACCGCTGCAAGGCAGCCCGGCTGATCTGGACATGGCCCAGATGCGCCGGATCAAACGATCCGCCCAAAAGTCCCACGGTCATACCGGGACGCAGATATGGAAACCCTTGCTTCATCCAACGGTTGATGCACATAAATCAACGGGATGCCAAGCCCCAAGCCCAGGTCGATGCCTCACCCAGGGCTCACATCGGCGCGGCCAGCGACTTTATACAGCCCTCCCCCTTGTAAGCTGCGCGATTTTTTGGTGTATCGGAGGCGACATCTGCGCCTGTGGGAAGCAAAGCCACAAATGGATGCTCAGCGACCTGAAATCCCAAGTCGTAGTTAAATCCCCCCCTGGTGTCTCCGCTTATTGCCCTGACACCTTTGTTCTTCCGAATTATTTTTGAGATTTGGCGCCTGCGCCTTCATCACGTCGCGACGCCATTGCCGGTGCATTCATCGGGGCGGATACAGTCCAAAGTACGCCGGGCCGTGCAGGAGCGATGCATATGGGCGAACACGCCCTAGCTGCCAGCGCATCCCGCATTGCCCCTTTGCCTTCCATCCGCTATCACACCAGCCAGCAGAAATTCCCCCATCATGGAGCAGTCACATGGCCGCCTATCAATACGTCTACCACATGCAGGGTGTCTCCAAGACCTACCCCGGTGGCAAGAAATGCTTTGAAAACATTCACCTGTCCTTCCTGCCTGGCGTGAAAATCGGTGTCGTCGGCGTCAACGGTGCCGGTAAATCCACCCTGATGAAGATCATGGCTGGCCTCGATAAGGACTTCACCGGCGAGGCCTGGTCCGCCGAGGGCGCCAAAGTTGGCTATCTGCCGCAGGAACCCAAGCTCGACGATAGCCTTACTGTGCGCGAAAACGTCATGCTTGGCGTCAAGGAAAAGAAGGGCAAGGTTGATCGCTTCAATCAGATCGCGGTCGAGATGGCCGAGAACTACACTGACGAGCTGATGGAAGAGATGACCGCGTTGCAAGACGCCATCGACGCGGAAAACCTTTGGGATCTGGACAGCCAGATCGACATCTCGATGGAGGCCCTGCGCTGCCCGCCTGATGATGCGGAAATCGCCAATCTCTCGGGCGGTGAAAAGCGCCGCGTGGCCCTGTGCAAGCTGCTGCTCGAAGCCCCTGACATGTTGCTGCTCGATGAGCCGACCAACCACCTGGATGCGGAAACCATCGCCTGGCTGCAACAGCACCTGATCGACTACAAAGGCACCATCCTCTGCGTCACCCACGACCGCTATTTCCTGGATGACATCACCGGCTGGATCCTCGAGCTCGACCGTGGCAAGGGCATCCCCTATGAGGGCAACTACTCCGCCTGGCTGGAGCAAAAGGCCAAGCGCCTGGAGCAGGAAGCCCGCGAAGACAAGTCCAAGCAGCAGACCCTGCAGCGCGAGCTGGAGTGGATGCGCCAGGGCGCCAAGGCCCGTCAGGCCAAAAGCAAGGCCCGGATCAACGCCTATAACGATCTGGCCGCCCAGTCCGAACGCGAAAAGCTCACCCGGGCGCAGATCGTCATCCCCAATGGCCCGCGTCTGGGCAACAAGGTGATCGAGGTCGAAGGCATCTCGAAACATTATGGCGACAAGCAGCTGGTCGAAGGTCTGTCCTTTGATCTGCCCCCCGGCGGCATTGTTGGCGTCATCGGCCCCAACGGCGCCGGCAAATCGACCCTGTTCAAGATGCTGACCGGTCAGGAACAGCCCGATGAAGGCAGCGTTTCCTACGGGGACACGGTCAAGCTCTCCTATGTCGATCAGTCCCGTGATGACCTGAAGGACAACGAGACCGTCTGGGAGGCGATTTCGGGTGGCGCTGAAATCATCGAGCTGGGCGACGCCCAGGTGAACTCCCGCGCCTATTGCTCCTCGTTCAACTTCAAGGGCGGCGATCAGCAAAAGCCGCTGAACCTGCTGTCGGGTGGGGAGCGCAACCGCGTGCATATGGCGCGTCTGTTGAAAGAGGGCGGCAATGTTCTCTTGCTTGATGAACCAACCAACGATCTGGACGTGGAAACCCTGCGGGCGCTCGAAGACGCGCTGGTCGATTTTGCCGGCTGCGCCGTGGTAATCTCGCACGATCGCTTCTTCCTCGACCGGATCTGTACCCATATCCTGGCCTTTGAGGGCGACGCCCATGTGGAGTGGTTTGAGGGCAACTTTGAAGACTACGAGGAAGACAAGAAGCGCCGCCTCGGTGCCGACGCGCTGGAGCCCAAGCGCCTGAAGCACAAGAAGTTTGTGCGGTGACTTTGTTGATCTAGGATTACGTTGGGCGGCCCTTGGCCGCCCTTCCTACATTTTGGGGTCAGTTGCTCAAACCCTAGGAGCTGAGCCTGACCTAGAGGAGAGACGAAGCGCCTTCCCGGGGAGTAGGTCAGGCGCGGGCCTAGCGGCTACGTCCAAAATTCAACATGATCTTAACAGGGCCTTCTGCAACTGCACTCGCACGACGCATCATCGCCCTACGCGGGTGAACACATTGGCGAAGGCACGAGGCGACCCGCCTTTCACCTTTCCCAAAATATTCTCGCCGAAGGCAAAGCAGGATGGCGCGCGCTCTCTCCCCCCACTTTCCCCGTGCATTTTGCCTTTTTGCCGCACTGCGCTAGGTTGGCTGGGCCTCACACCTGTTGTTTCCGTGCCAATTGTTAGAAAGGGGTTTTCCATGCCGATCTCACCCGAAGAAATCACCGCCAAGATTGAGGCCACCAAGGGCCGCAAGGCCAAGCGCCGCAAATTCACCACCGAGCCAGAGGGCACCAAGGGCAAGAAACTGCCCAGCGATCTGCGCAAGGGGCTGGAGGCGCATTTTGGCAGCAAGCTCTCTAAGGTAAAGGTGCATATCGGTGGCAATGCCAAAGACCTGTGCAAGGAGCTGCGGGCCAAGGCCTTTACCATCGGCAATGATGTCTATTTTGCCCGCCCCGCCAGCGCCAAGAACACCGACCTTTTGGTGCATGAGCTCGCCCATGTGCTGCAACAGGGGCGAGGCAAGATGCCAAAACCGCGCGCGGGTCAGGCGCTGGTTTCAAAGTGACCCTGCCAAAGCCCCCGGGACGCGCAGCTGTCAAGCAAAACCAGCGCGTTTGCCATCCTGTGCACACAGTTTAAACAAAATCTTAACTATTTGCTTCTGTATTGGGATGACCGAGCTGCGCTAGGATCTTTATGCGATCTCGATCAGGGAGAAATCTTATGGCTTTAGTGAGTGTCATGTTTGGATCAGTCTTTGGACTGTTGTCTGCCATTACTGGCTTTGCATTGTTCGATTTGCACATCTGGCAAAGCCTGCTGCTTTATACCGGTTCCGGCATTCTGATCTCCGCCCTGTCTCTCACCCTGCTGTTTGTGCGCGGGGGCTTCGCCACCCAGTCGCTGACCATGGACAAGCACCCCACAGCCAGCGCATAACTGCTACCGCGTTATGCACGATTGACCCTACACCGGTTTGCCGACAGCAAAAAACTGCACCGGATCACCCGCTTCTAGTGAGCAACTCTTTAGGGAGAGAGCTGGCTAGCCCGCCTTGACCCAGCTGACAATCTGGCCTTCGCGCAGCGCGCCGGACTGGCGCTTTTTCTCCTTGCCCCGCTCAAAAGCCACCAGGGTTGGGATACCTTTGATCCGATAGCGCCCGCCCGTCGATTGATGACGTTGGGTGTCGAGCTTAACCAGACGCGCCTGCCCTGCCAGCTTTTTTGACGCTTTGGCAAATTCCGGCCCCATCATCTTGCAGGGCCCGCACCAGGGCGCCCAGAAGTCCACCACCAAAGGCAGATCGTCATTCTGTGCCGCCTTTTGCAGCACGGCCGGGTCAACATCCACCGGCTGTTTTGGCACCAGAGCCGCACTACAACTGCCACATTTTGCGCCAGCCATCAGTTTGGCTTCCGGCACGCGGTTCAACTGCCCACAGGCAAGGCAGGTGAGTGTTTTCATGGCTTTCTGATCTGCCATCACAGGTGCTCCAGTGCGTTTCTCAGTCCGGTATCGCCACCAGATATAGGCCCTGATCTGCAGTCTACAAGTCGATCTCGCGCTCTGCAGGCTTGACCCGGCCAAAGGCGAAACGCAGACTGGCTGCAACCTGTTCCAAAATCTGAGGCCCAAATGGTTTCTCGCCGCAGCTTTACCAGTTCCGCTCTGGCAGCTTTTTCCGCTGCTTCCCTCGCCAATCTGGCCCTGCCCAGCCCTGCCCTCGCCAAAGAGCCGCCCGTCTATGATCCAACCCCACAGTTTGTGCGGATCAAAAAGCAGTTTCTGCCCGGTGAGATCCTGATCCTGACCCGCTCCTATTATCTGTACTTCGTCACCGAACAGCGTAAGGCCATCCGCTACGGCGTTGGAGTGGGCAAGGCCGGCTTGGAGTTCACCGGCAGCGCCATCATCCAGCGCAAGGCAGAATGGCCCAGCTGGCGCCCAACCCCAGAGATGATCGAACGCAGCCCCCGCAGCTATGCGCGTTTTGCCGGCAACAGCTATGTGCAGCCCGGCGGTCCAGACAACCCGTTAGGTGCGCGGGCGCTCTATCTCTATCAGAATGGGGTGGATACCTATTTCCGCATCCATGGCACCACCCAGCCCGAAACAATTGGCTCATCGGCCTCCAATGGCTGCATCCGGATGCTGAACGAACATGTCAGCGATCTGTATAACCGCGTACCCATCGGCACCAAAGTCACAGTCCTCTAGCCTGATTGGAGCGATCTGCCCCACCAACGCCCCTTGCGGTTGTCGATCTCGCAGACCGGCCCAGCCCATATGGGCGGAATGCGCACAATTGATGCAGGGCCGACATCTTGCCCCTACGAGGGCTCGAATTTTTCTTGCGCGGGCGCTGCTTCTGTCCAATGCTGTCATCGCGAGGTCATAAAAGGGGTGCAATTGACCCCTGATGGGTGAATTTTCCCCAGAATGAGCGAGCCATACTGCCGCATGCTGCGGGCAGTGCGCGTGAGAAGAAACTAGGAGAAGAGACGATGGCAACTGGCACCGTCAAATGGTTCAACACCACCAAAGGCTACGGCTTTATCGCCCCCGATAATGGCGGCAGCGATGTATTTGTTCACATTTCTGCGGTGGAGCGGTCCGGTCTGACTGGCCTCGCTGACAATCAGAAAGTCAGCTACGAGATGCAGCCTGGCCGGGACGGTCGTGAATCTGCTGTTGATCTCGCGCTGCTCTAAGCCACCCAGGCAAACCCATTTTTGCGGCCCCTGCCTCGGGGCCGCTGTTCTATCCGGCCCCTAGCTATCCGCTGCGGAGGCCTCAATGCGTTTTGCCAATTCCTGCACCACTGGCCCCAAAGCGGCGACATTCAGCGCGACGCCTTGGGCGTTGGGATGAATATTGTCGCTCTGCATATAGTCCTGCGCTGCCGCCGGATCAGCACCGACCACGGCCCGAATGCCGGCAAAGGCATCCGGGTGCAGCAGGGCGTCGAACTCCTGCGCCAGATCCGCATAGATGCTGTCAAAGCTTGCCTTGTATTCGGGACCAAAATTTCCCGGTGCCTGCATGCCAATCAGGAGCACCTCAACCCGGCTGGCCTGCGCCGCCTGCAGGATCTGGCGCAGATTGGCCCGGGCCTGCTTGGGCGACAGCCCGCGCAGCAGATCATTCCCTCCCAACAGCACAATCAGCCCCTGTGGCTGATCGGCCAGGGTCCAGTCGATCCGCGCGGCGCCACCAGCGGTGGTATCCCCCGACACACCGGCATTGCTCAGACGAACCGCAACACCTTGTTCTTGCAACCAATGTTGCAACTGCGGCACCAGTCCCTCGCCCTGGGTCAGCCCGTAGCCCTGCACCAGACTGTCGCCAAAGGCAGTGATCCGCAGCTCTTCTGCCCGCCCGCCAGAGGCAAGGGAGGCAAAAATAATAATCCCAAACAGGGCCAAAACCTTGCGCATCGTGGCAAATGCTCCA
Source organism: Phaeobacter sp. 11ANDIMAR09 (assembly GCF_001294455.1). Classification (GTDB taxonomy): domain Bacteria; phylum Pseudomonadota; class Alphaproteobacteria; order Rhodobacterales; family Rhodobacteraceae; genus Pseudophaeobacter. The sequence continues at coordinate 105,282 of NZ_LIKT01000002.1, read as the reverse complement.
TATCCGATACAATCCATTTAACAGGCGCAGCTTCATGACAGAAACAGACAGACCCGTTCTTCACCTTAAAGATGCGTCATTAACGCTGAATGGCAATACCGGACCGGTGCGAATTCTGCAGGATATTTCTCTGGATGTCACAAAGGGAGAGACCCTGGGCCTGATCGGCCCCTCCGGGTCGGGTAAGTCCTCGCTGCTGATGTTGATGGGCGGGCTCGAACTGGCCACAGGCGGACATATTTCGGCCCTCGGGCAGGATCTCACCGCCATGGATGAAGACGCCCTGGCTCGGTTTCGCCGCAACCACATGGGGGTGGTGTTCCAAAGCTTCCATTTGATCCCCACCATGACGGCGCTGGAAAATGTCGCCACTCCGCTGGAGCTGGCCGGACGCCGCGATGCCTTTGAGGTCGCTCAGGCCGAGCTGGAAGCCGTGGGTCTGGGGCATCGTGCGGGTCATTTCCCGGCGCAGCTATCCGGTGGTGAACAACAGCGTGTGGCGCTGGCCCGCGCCCTGGCCCCGCGCCCGGAAATCCTACTGGCGGATGAGCCCACCGGCAATTTGGACGAGGCCAATGGCGCGGCGGTGATGGACCTGCTCTTTGGTCTGCGCGACCGCTCGGGCGCCACGCTCATCATGGTCACCCATGCACCCGAGCTGGCCGCTCGCTGTGACCGGGTGATCCGTCTCCGCGACGGCCGTCTGGCCGAGACCGAGGGCAGAACCGCTGCGGCGCCTGAGGCTGCGGAATGACGGCCATGACCCCAAGCGGTCCCGCCTCATCCATATCTCTGGCCTGGCGCTTTGCCCTGCGGGAGCTGCGCAGCGGCGTCAAAGGCTTTCGTATCTTTCTGGCCTGTCTTGCGCTTGGCGTTGCCGTGATCGCCGCCATTGGCTCTATCCGAGCCTCAATCGAAGCCGGGTTGACCCAGGAAGGCGCCAGCCTCTTGGGCGGCGATGCCGAGATGACCTTCACCTATCGTTTTGCCAATGACGAAGAACGCGCCTGGATGGCCGAACAAGCCCAGGCTGTCTCGGAAGTGGTCGAGTTCCGCTCGATGGCGACACTCGGCGACGAACGCGCGCTGACCCAGGTCAAGGCGGTTGATACCGCCTATCCGTTGGCTGGGACCCTGAGGTTGCAGCCAGATATCCCCTTGGAGAACGCGCTTGCGGGCGACGGAGATCTGCCCGGTGTCGCCATGATGCCGGTTCTGGCCGATCGTTTGGGGCTAAAGCCCGGCGACCCGGTGCGCTTTGGCACCCGTGACTTTGTGCTCATGGCCACCATCAAGGCCGAGCCAGACGCCGCCGCCTCCGGCTTTGCCCTGGGGCCGCGCACGCTGGTCTCCCTGCCCGCGCTGGAAGGGTCCGGCCTTTTGGCTCCCGGCTCGTTGTTTTCCACAAAATACCGCCTGACCTTGCCGCCCGAGACCGATCTGGACGCGCTTCAGGCAGAGGCCCGGGCCCAGTTCGAAGACAATGGCATGCGCTGGCGTGATGCCCGCAATGGCGCTCCCGGCATTGCCACCTTTGTGGAACGCTTGGGCGGCTTCCTGGTGTTGGTGGGGCTTTCGGGCCTCGCGGTGGGGGGCGTGGGTGTCTCTGCCGCTGTGCGCGCTTACCTGGCCACCAAGACCGAAACCATCGCCACCCTGCGCACGCTTGGGGCTGAACGGCAGGTGATCTTTCTCACTTATTTCTTGCAGATTGGCGCGCTGACCCTACTGGGGGTCAGCATTGGCTTGCTCCTGGGCGGGCTTGGGCCGATCCTGCTGGGGCCGATGATTGCAGCGCAATTGCCCTTCCCGGCCTTGTTCGCCATCTATCCCGCCACTTTGGTGGAGGCCGCGCTCTATGGCTTTCTCACCGCCTTTATCTTTGCCCTCTGGCCTCTGGCGCGGGCCGAGCGTATCCGCGCCGCCTCGTTGTTTCGTGGCGCTTTGGGTGAAGTCAGTCGCCTGCCCGCCCTGCGCTACATTCTGGCCACGGCTCTGGCCCTGGCTCTGCTTGTGGGCTCTGCCGCCTGGTTCTCGGGCGCGGCTGAGCTGACACTCTGGACGGCTGGCGGGTTGATGGGGGCGCTCTTGGTGTTGCTGATTGCCGCGCTTGGTCTTGGCTGGCTGGCACGGCGCGGATCCCACATCACCCGCGGGCGCCCCGCATTGCGGTGGGCCTTGGCTACCATTGGCACCTCGCGCGATGGGGCCGTGCCTGCGGTTCTGGCGCTGGGGCTGGGGCTCACGGTTCTCGCTGCAATTGGTCAGATCGACGGCAATATGCGCCGCGCAATCGCGGGCAATCTGCCGGATGTTGCGCCCTCCTATTTCTTTGTCGATATCCAACGTGATCAGATGCCCGCCTTTCTGGAGCGCGTCGACGGGGATCCGGCGGTCAGCAAGGTCGAAAGCGCTCCAATGCTGCGCGCCGTGATTACCAAAATCAACAACGTGCCGGCACAAGAGGTAGCCGGCGATCACTGGGTCGTGCGCGGTGATCGTGGCGTCACCTATGCCGCGGCCCAGCCAAAAGGCACCGAGGTCGTGGCTGGCAGCTGGTGGCCCGATGATTATACCGGCCCGCCCCAGGTCAGCTTTGCCGCCGAAGAGGCCGACGAGCTGGGACTGAGCCTTGGCGACACCATCACGCTCAACGTTCTGGGGCGCGATATCCAGGCTGAGATCACCAGCTTTCGCAATGTCGACTTCTCCACTGCGGGCATGGGGTTTGTGCTGACCCTCAACGAGGCCGCCCTGGCCGGTGCGCCCCATAGCTTTATCGCCACGGTCTACGCCGAAGCCAGCTCAGAAGCGCAGATCCTGAGGGATTTAGCGCAGGCGATGCCCAATATCACCGCCATCCGGGTCCGCGATGCCATTGACCGGGTCTCGGATATTCTGCGCCAACTGGCCGCGGCCACCAGCTATGGCGCGGCGGCCACGCTGCTGACCGGTTTTCTGGTGTTGCTTGGAACAGCCGCCGCCGGAGAGCCCGCACGGCGCTACGAGGCCGCCCTGCTGAAAACCCTTGGCGCTACCCGCGCAAAAATCCTGCTAAGCTTCGCGCTACGCTCGATCATTCTGGGTGCCGGAGCGGGCGGTGTTGCGCTCCTGGCCGGGATTGCGGGCGCCTGGGCGGTGAATGTCTTTGTCTTTGAGACCGCCTATGTAGTGATCTGGCCCAATGCCCTGGCAGTGATCACCGGCGGCATTGCAACCACTTTGCTGGCGGGATTGATCTTTGCCTGGCGCCCGCTGGCGGCCCGCCCGGCCCGAATCCTGCGCGCCCGTGAATAGGCTCAACAGCTGATAACAGGTCTTGCCTCACAGCACAGAACAACCAAACCCCAGGCCGGAGCGGACCTGGGGTTTAGTTTGCAATCTCTTCTCTACAGATCGGCCTGCAGTCAGCGCGCAAAAGGGCCTGCCGAACTCAGCTTGCCTCCGCCGTCGCAGCTCCAGCACAGGCCACCGGTTGCAGAATGCGCATTAGATCGTGATTGTCACAGATCAGCGCTTCCAAAGTGATATCATCCAGCGAGGCATAAAACGCCTGCGCGGCTTCTGAAAGCGCCACCTTCAGGCGGCAGGCATTGGAGAGCGGGCAGGTGTTATCCGCATCGGCAAAACACTCCACCATCGGCAATGCACCTTCGACGTCACGAAAGACATTGCCAATCTGGATCGCTTCTGGTTGCCGCCCCAGGGCCATGCCCCCATTGCGCCCACGTTGGGTATGCAGATAGCCCAGCTGGCTCAGCTGGTTGATCACCTGCGCCAAATGGTTCTCCGAGATATTGCAGCATTCGGCAATTTCAGCCTTGGTCACCAGACGATCCGCATTTGCAGCGCAATACATCAACAGCCGGACGGCAATGTTGGTCCTTTTTGTGATGCGCATCTTCCTGGCTCCCGCTACTTTAGGCTCTGGCTATATTGCACGGCCCGGCAAAAAGCGGTTTGACATACATCAATTGACCCGGTCTCAAAAAACGGAACAACGATCAAATGACGCCTCTTCCCCCCTATTTCTTCGGCTATGGCAGCCTGGTGAACACAGCCACTCATGATTATCTTGACGCCCAGCCAGCGCAGCTCATGGGGTGGCGCCGCCGCTGGTGCCACACGGCTCTGCGGGATGTGGCATTCCTGACGGTGGAGCCTGCCCCGCAGGTCCAGATCGACGGGCTTATCGCTGCGGTGCCCGGAGCCGATTGGCAGGCTCTGGACGCGCGCGAATTCGCCTACGATCGCCTGACCGCAGAGCAACAGATCCGTCACGGGCTGCCGGATCAGACCGAGATTTCATTCTATGCTGTGCCCGCCAAAGCGCAGAACCAGGGCAGTCGGCTTCACCCCATCCTGCTCAGCTATCTTGATGTGGTGGTGCAGGGCCATCTTCAGGTCTTTGGCGAAGCCGGGGTTGCCGATTTTTTTGCCAGCACCCGGGGCTGGGACGCCCCAATCCTGAATGACCGCCAAGCCCCCCGCTACCCCCGTCACCAAATCCTGTCAGCGGCAGAGCAGCAACTGGTTGACCACCATCTGAACCAGCTCAAAGCGCAAATTCTGAGCTAGCCGCAATCGCCCGGCTCAGAGGGTAAAGATGTGGCCTGCCCCGCGCTCGCGCCGGGCCTCGCCCGGCGCCCGGCCCAACTGTGTCGTCCCATTCTGCGAATGGGGCTGAGCAGGCGGGAGCCCCCCCCGTTACCAACACTGCGCTTAAACCACAAAAGGCGGCCCCTTTCAGGACCGCCCTTATTGTCTTCGGATGTGATCCGTCCGCTAGCCGCGCGCTTGCACCACGGACATCAGTGCCAAAAGCGCGCTCATATCGGGCCCGCGTTCGCGCCCCGTGACGGCCTTGCGCAGCGGCATGAACAATCCCTTGCCCTTGCGGCCTGTGGCCTCCTTGACCGCAGTGGTCCAGCTCTTCCAGCTGTCGCTATCATAGGGGCCTTCGGGCAGCAGTTTCATCGCCTCAGCAATGAACTCCGCGTCCTCATCGGCAATCAGCGGCGCAGCGCCATTCTGGCACAGATCCCACCACCCCTGCAGATCCTTCAGCGTGGTGATGTTTTCTTTCGCCATGGCCCAAAAGGCCTCCTGTTTGTCCGCAGGCACGCCAAGGGCCTCCACATGGGGCTTCACCTCTTCCAGAGTCAGCGATTGCAGGTAGCGTGCTGTCAGCGGATAAAGATCCTCAACGTCAAACTTGGTTGGCGCCGCGCCAAAACGGTTGATGTCAAACCCCTCGATCAGCTCCGCCATCTCGCTGCGCACTTCCACCGGATCAGAAGACCCCAAACGCGCCATCAGGCTCAGCAGCGCCATGGGCTGTACGCCAGCTTCGCGCAGATCGCGCAGCGCCAGGGTGCCCAGCCGCTTTGACAGGGCTTCGCCCTGCGGGCCGGTCAGCAGTGAGTGATGGGCAAATTCCGGCACCGTGCCGCCCAGCGCCTTGATGATCTGGATCTGGGTCGCGGTATTGGTCACATGGTCAGAGCCCCGCACCACATGGGTGACGCCCATCTCGGTGTCATCCACCACAGAGGCCAGCGTATAAAGAAACTGCCCATCACCACGGATCAGCACCGGGTCAGAGACCGAAGCCGCATCAATCGAGATATCGCCCAGCACGCCATCTTTCCACTCGATGCGCTCTTGATCCAGCTTGAACCGCCAGACACCATCGCCGCGCTCGGCGCGCAGGGCAGCTTTTTCATCCTCCGACAGGGCCAGAGCTGCACGGTCATAGACCGGTGGCTTGCCCATATTGAGCTGTTTCTTGCGTTTGAGATCCAGCTCCGTCGGAGTTTCAAAGGCCTCGTAGAACCGGTCAATGCGGCGCAGTTCATCGGCAGCAGCAACATAGCGCTCCAACCGGCTTGACTGGCGCTCAACCCGGTCCCAGGTCAGGCCTAGCCAGTCCAGATCCTGTTTGATCGCATCGACATATTCTTCTTTCGAGCGCTCAGGGTCGGTGTCATCAATGCGCAGAATAAATTCACCGCCTGCCTTGCGGGCGATCAAGAAGTTCATCAGCGCGGTGCGCAGGTTGCCGACATGGATATATCCAGTGGGCGACGGGGCAAAACGAGTGGTTGTCATCAGATATCTCCTGTTGCCTTGCCCATCTCACATGACGCCGACTTTGTCCAGTTTTAGCCACCCGCGTCCTACCGCCGACACCCCCGCACACAGTTGCGTGAGGGCCATGCCCTAGGCAGCCGCTTTGTGTCATGCTGGAACGACTTCCAGCAGATTCCCCCAGGCCCAATCGATTTCGGCACCCAAAACCGGACCCCATGCCGGTCACCCTGCAAAGAGGACCCTTCATGACTGCTACATTCTCCCGTCGTTCCGCCCTCGCCGCCGCTGCAGCCCTGCCCCTGGCGGCGACTGCCCGCAGCGCCAGCGCAACAACGCAAACCGCCCCGCCTCGCCCGGCCCCCGCCGCGTATACACGACAGTTCAAACTTGGCGATTTTACGGTAACCACGCTCCTCGATGGCAGTCGGCCCGTTGGCGATGCCAAGGCCATATTTGGCGGTGGCGCCAGTGACGACGACTTTGCTGCGACCTCGGCTGCGAATTTTATCCCCGCTGATATGGCGCAGTTTTTCTTTACCCCCACACTTGTTGACACGGGCCAAGAGAAAATCCTGTTTGACACGGGCCTGGGCAAGGGAGGCATTCAGATGGCCCTGGCAGAGGTTGGGCTGACGCCGCAGGATATCGATGTGGTCGTGCTCACCCATATGCACCCAGACCACATCGGCGGCCTGACAACCGAAGGGGCTGAAACCTTTTCCAAGGCCCGCTATGTCACAGGTCGTCTGGAATATGATTTCTGGTCCGCCCAGGACAAGAGCGGTGGAATTGGCGCGCTGATGGCCCAAAAGCTGACTCCCTTTGCCGAAAAGCTCGCGTTTCTGGAGGATGGCGGATCGGTTGCTTCAGGTATCAGCGCCGCTGCCAGCTTTGGCCATACCCCCGGTCACATGGGCTATCTGCTCGACAGTGGCGGGCAGCAGCTGATGCTGACCGCGGATCTGGCCAATCACTATGTCTGGTCCTTTGCCCATCCGGATTGGGAGGTCAAATTCGACATGAACAAAGAGGCCGCCACCGCCGCGCGGCGGGCCACGCTCGACATGTTGGCCAGCACCCGCACGCCGATGATTGGCTATCACATGCCCTTCCCGGCGGCTGGCTATGTGGAAACACGTGGGTCCGGCTTTCGTTTTGTCCCGGTCAGCTATCAAATGATGGGCTAAAGAGCGCAGCACTGTGCAGTCAGGTCGACTTGACTGCACGACATATTGGCAGCTGCCCAGCAACGCGGGACCTGTCCCCCCTGCACCTAGAGTCTGGGGGCTGGTCTGTCTGGCGGGTTACTTTTTCCAGAACCGCGACAGGCGGAATTCATGGGGATCCACCACAGGTGTGTCACCCGTCACCAGATCCGCTGTCAGACGGCCTGCCGCCGGACCGATGCCAAAGCCATGCCCGCTGAAACCGGTAGAAACAAACAGCCCCGGCAGATCATCCACCTGCGAGATCACTGGCACCCCGTCCGGGGTAACATCAATCATCCCCCCCCAGCTCTGCACCACGTCGGCGCCTTGCAGCACCGGGAAGGCCTTTTGCGCGGCCTCCCAACCCTGTTTGATCGCCTTTTGCGAGGGCGCGGGGTCCAGCACCCGGGTGTTTTCAAACGGGGTGGTCTGCTGTGGCACCCAACGACGGGCCTGTGCAGCTTCTTCCCGCCACCGACCCGACCCAGTGAGACGCAGTTGCAATGAACGCCACTCCTGCAAGTAGCTGGGCAGAAACTTCAGCCCCAGCCGCAGGGTGTCAGGCACGATATCGACCAGGTTTTCGGTTCCGTTGGCGATGGTATAGCCACCATCCAGACGTTTGCGCAGCGAGAAATTTCCGCTCCAAAGAGCGACCTCTGGCCCGTCCTGAACTGCGGATGTACGCAGCACCGAGTTCAGCACTTTGAGCTGAGGCAGTGCAACCCCCGCATTGCCCAGGAACAGCCGCGACCAGGCGCCCCCCGCAACCACCACGGCCGAGCAGGCCACGCGGCCACGTTCCGTCATCACGCTGCTCACCCGCCCGGCTTCGGTTTCAACCGAACGTACCGCGCATTCTGTCATCACTTTGGCGCCCGCCGCCTGTGCGGCCCAGGCGATGGCATGTGTCGCCAGTTGCGGTTCCGCCCGTCCGTCCAATGGCGTGTAATAGCCGGAAATCACCTTACCCTGGAAACCAGGCATCAGCTGTTGCAACAGCTCACCACGCAGCATCTGCCCCGGCATGTCCATCGCCGCCAGATGCGGCGCCCAGGTTTCGAGCTTGGCCTCTTCGCGGCCGCGTTCGGCGGTATAAAGAATGCCAGAGCGCTGATAGCCTGTGGGATGACCAGTGCGCGCCTCCAGCCCCTGCCAGAGTTTCATCGCCTCGGCCATCAGCGGCAGCTCACGGGGGTCACGCTGCGAAATCCGCACCCAGCCCCAATTGCGCGAGCTTTGCTCGCCCGCGATCTGGCCCTTTTCGCACAACAGGACAGAGAACCCGCGCTCGGCAAGTTCAAGGGCCGTCGAGGCACCAATGATCCCGCCGCCAACAACAACCGCATCGACACGTTTGGGCAGGGCAAGATCGGCTTGGAAATGGGGCAGCTTAGGTCCAGGCATGATGAGGTCTATGCCGCGCTGTTGGCTTTGGGTCTAGGGGACAAAATAGCCCTTTTGCCCAGTGGGAACAAAATGTGATTTTTCGGACGCATCGCCGGGTCTCTCAGCACGGAATTTACCACATAAATCATTGCAAACAGGTGGCATTTATGAACCCAAAGCCAGACTGGCCGGTTTTCGGTCTCAATTTAATAGTCAAGATGAGTCACGAAAACGATTGACAATAGGGTAGCGACGATCAAGCCAGAATGCCCGCGGTGACAGCCGCGCACCGGGGGCGGATTGAAAGCGTTTGTATTCGCTGATGTAGATCAGATGCTCCACCCGTTTGGCTGTTTCGCGCGCGAAACCTTTTGCCACGCAATCGGCAATCGAGCCGTCCTGATCGACCAAGATCTCCAGAATCGCATCCAGCTCCGGGTAATCCGGCAGGCTGTCGCTGTCTTTTTGATCATCTCGCAGTTCTGCCGTGGGCGGCTTGTCGATGACATTGGGGCGAATGACCTCTCCGGCCGGCCCCATCATCCAGGAGGGGCGATGGTTTGCATTGCGCCAGCGGCAGGTCTCGAACACCCGTGTCTTATAGAGATCCTTGATCGGGTTGTAGCCGCCATTCATGTCGCCATAGATCGTCGCATATCCCACAGCCACTTCGGATTTATTGCCGGTGGTCAGCAGCATCTCGCCAAATTTGTTCGACATTGCCATTAGCAACAGCCCGCGCAGGCGGGACTGGATGTTTTCCTCAGTAAGGTCCTCGTCGCGCCCGGCAAACAGCGGTGCCAGGGTATTGGTGATGGCATCACGGCCTTCGGCAATTGGCACATAGTCGTAATGCACGCCCAGCGCCTCGGCCACGGCTTCGGCATCGTCCAGCGATTCCCGGCTGGTGTATTCCGAAGGCAGCATGACACAGCGCACATTCTCGGCCCCGATGGCATCGACGGCGATGGCCGCAACAATGGCTGAATCCACCCCACCGGATAGCCCTAGCAGCACCTTTTTGAATCCCGTCTTGCCCATATAGTCGCGCAGGGATTCGACCATGGTCCGGTAGTCCTGCTCCCATTCATCCGGCAGATGCGCCTTGTCGCCCTCAACAGCGCGCCAGCCTTCGGGAGTGCGCTCCAGATCCAACTGGGCAAGCGCCTCATCAAAGACCGGCATCTGCAGCGCCAAGGCGCCATTGGGGTTCAACACAAAGGTGCCGCCATCAAAGACCTGATCGTCCTGACCACCCACCAGGTTGAGATAGATCACCGGCAGGCCGGTCTCCACCGCACGGGACACCATGTGATTCTGCCGCACTTCCATCTTGTTGCGATAATAGGGCGAGCCATTGGGAATCAGCAGGAATTCGGCACCGGTTTCTTCCAGGGTTTCAGCCACATCCTCGTGCCAGCCATCTTCGCAAATGGGCGAGCCAATACGGGTATCGCCCACCGCATAGGGACCACCCAGAGGCCCCACATCAAAGATGCGCACCTCATCAAAGACGGTTTCATTAGGCAGATGGTGTTTCAGACAGCGCGAGGCGATCTTGCCGTCCTTGAGGATCAGATAGGCATTGTAGAGCTTGCCGCCTTCGACCCAAGGACAGCCGATTGCGAGCGTCGGCCCATCGGCGCAGTCCTGCGCCAATTGCTCAGCCGCGGCCATTGCAGCCTGCTGAAACACCGGCTTCATCACCAGATCCTGAGTATTGTAGCCCGTCAGGAACATCTCTGGCAGCGCCACCAGATCCGCGTTTGCGGCGCGGCCTTCGGCCCAGGCCGCGCGGGCCTTTGCAGCATTGCCCGCAATATCCCCGACGGTGGGGTTCAATTGCGCCAGTGTCACCCGAAAACGATCAGCCATCTTGCACAAGCCCTTTGCAAAACATGTTGCTAGTCGTTTATCAGATCAGCAGCCAAGGAAAAGGGGCGAGCGCAAAAGACATTGCGACAAGCTGTTTGCTCGCTTAGTTTCCCAGCAAGTCGCCCGAAGTAACCCATTGGCAAAAGCAATTCCTGCGCGGGCTCAGACCAGCACGGGTAAGACAGAGGTTTTTATGACCGGTTTCAGCAGAACGCTTGCGATACTCTCTCTCCTGACCCTGGCCGCCACCGCCGCAGGCCAAGCCCAGGCCCAGGCCCAGGACGGCACGATCATCACCAGCCAAGATGAAATCGGAGGTGTCTATGAGGGCACCTTTAAAGGGGGGCTGCAACATGGCACCGGCACCTATCGCCTGCCCAATGGGTATGAATACTCCGGCCAATGGGTCGAGGGCGAAATCCTGGGTCGTGGCGTGGCGCGTTTTCCCAATGGCTCGGTCTATGAGGGCGAGTTCGTCAAGGGCAAACCCGAGGGCCTGGGGAAAATCACTCTCTCGGATGGGGGCACCTATGAGGGCGAATGGATGGCGGGCGTCATCAATGGCCAGGGGGTTGCCGTCTATGCCAATGGGGTACGCTACGAGGGCAGTTTTGTTCAGGGCCAGCACCAGGGTAAAGGCGTGCTACAGATTCCCGGCGGCTATGAATATAATGGCGATTGGGTCGAGGGCCGCAAGGAGGGCGCGGCCACAATCACCTACCCGGATGGCGACATCTATCAGGGCGACATTGCCGATGGGCTGCTCCATGGCAAAGGCACGCTGCAGATGTCGGACGGGGTTCATTACGAAGGGGACTGGGCCAACAACCAGATGCATGGCATCGGCACGCTGACCCAGCCCAACGGCGATGTCTACAGCGGCCCTCTGGACCAGGGACGTCGCCAGGGGATCGGCACGCAGATCTACGCCAATGGCGACCGATATGAAGGCATGTTTGAGGATGACCTGCGCCATGGCACCGGCACCTTTACCGAGACCGATGGCTATACATATACTGGTGATTGGCTGGCGGGCCAGATCGAGGGCAACGGCCGCGTGACCTACCCGGATGGGTCAGTCTATGTGGGCCAGTTTCAGGATGATCTCTCCCATGGCACCGGCAAGATCACCTATAGTGATGGTTCCACCTATGAGGGCGATTGGATCGCTGGGGTGATCGAGGGCACAGGCACCGCCACCTATACCAATAATGTGACCTATACTGGCAGTTTTCTCAACGCCCAAATCCACGGTCAGGGCGTGATGAGCGACACCAATGGCTATCGCTACGACGGGGGCTGGCAGAACGGAAAACGCCACGGCGAGGCCCGCGTGACCTATGCGGATGGTTCGGTCTACACGGGCAGCTTTGTCAACGGTCAGCGCCACGGACAGGGCAGGCTCGAAGTGCCCAACGGCTTCACCTATGAAGGCGATTGGACCGAAGGAAAGATCACTGGTGCAGGCACCGCCACCTATCACAATGGCGACATCTATGTCGGCAGCTTTTTGAACGGCAAACGCCAGGGCCCCGGCACCATGACCTATAGCGGTGGTGAGGAGGTCAGCGGCGAGTGGACCAATGGGGCGCCACCCGGCTCAGAAGAAGCTGCCACGCAAAGTAACAGTGACAGCCCCGCAGAAGAGACCAGTAGCGCAGACAACTAACGTAATAGGTGCCACCGCAAGCCCCGGCCAGGCAGCCTCGGGGCTGGCTGAAGTTCTTCAGGCCATCTCTATCTAGGTGAGCTGTCGCCGCAGTAGCGGCTCCAGAATGTAGCAAACCCGCAACACCCATTGCCCCTGCGTAGCGCAGGACAGTTGGAAGTGACCATCAAGGATCAAGTGTTTTTGTCGGGTGTAGGCGACACAATCCAATTCGCTTCGGATCAGCCCCACGGCTATCGCAACCCCGGTCCCGGCCTGACCCGGCTGCTCTCGGCTGTCACCCCACCGCACTATTGAGTGCTAAAACCTCACCGCGCGCCGCGAAATTCCCTCTTTCCATTCGTATTTTGCTCTGTATAAATCGGCCTATGACAGTTTGCGCAGATATCCCCATGATCGACACCGCCCTTCGCGGTGCGTCACTGCGCGCCCTACTGCTCCTAGCCCGCCTCTGAGCGTGCCATTCGGCGCGTCCGCTCAGAGGATTTTGGCTTGCGCGCCACGAGAATGCACCTAGGACAGACTTCAGAAAGCTACAGATATGACCAACTCGATTGACAAAGATCGCGTATTGATCTTCGACACCACCCTGCGCGACGGCGAGCAAAGCCCCGGCGCCACCATGACCCATGACGAAAAGCTCGAGATTGCCGAGCTCTTGGACGACATGGGCGTCGACATTATCGAAGCCGGTTTCCCAATCGCCTCCGAGGGCGATTTCAAGGCGGTCAGCGAGATTGCCGAGCGTTCCAAGAATTCGGTGATCTGTGGTCTGGCCCGCGCCAATTTCAAAGATATCGACCGCTGCGCCGAGGCCGTGCGCAAATCGGCCCGCCCTCGCATCCACACCTTTATCGGCACCTCGCCGCTGCACCGCGCCATTCCCAATCTCTCGATGGATGAGATGGCCGACAAGATCCACGAGACCGTGACCCATGCCCGCAATCTGGTGGACAATGTGCAATGGTCGCCGATGGATGCCACCCGCACCGAATGGGAGTATCTGTGCCGGGTGATCGAAATCGCCATCAAGGCTGGCGCGACCACCATCAACATCCCCGATACAGTCGGCTACACCGCCCCGGTTGAGAGCGCCGATCTGATCAAACGCCTGATCGAGACCGTCCCCGGTGCCGATGAGGTGATCTTTGCCACCCATTGCCACAATGACCTCGGGATGGCGACGGCAAACTCGCTGGCGGCTGTGGCTGGCGGGGCGCGTCAGATCGAATGCACCATCAATGGTTTGGGCGAACGGGCCGGTAATACCGCGCTCGAAGAGGTTGTCATGGCGCTGAAGGTGCGCAATGATATCATGCCCTGGAAGACCGGCATCGACACTCAGAAGATCATGCATATCTCCCGCCGGGTCTCGACCGTTTCCGGCTTCTCGGTGCAGCCCAACAAGGCCATCGTCGGCAAAAACGCCTTTGCTCATGAAAGCGGCATCCACCAGGATGGCATGCTCAAGAACAAAGAAACCTTTGAGATCATGCGCCCCGAAGACGTGGGCCTGTCCGGCACCTCGCTGCCCCTGGGCAAACACTCGGGCCGCGCCGCACTGCGCGACAAGCTCACCACCCTGGGTTTTGAGGTTGGCGACAACCAGCTCAAAGATCTCTTTGTGCGCTTCAAGGAGCTGGCCGACCGCAAGAAAGAGGTCTTTGATGACGACATCCTCGCCCTGATGCGTTCGGGCGAGGATGCCGAAAACGATCATCTGCAGCTGGTTTCGATGAAGGTTGTCTGCGGCACCGGCGGCCCGGCTGAGGCCACCGTTGAAATGGAGATCGACGGCGAAGACCTGACGGCGGTGGAGAACGGCGACGGCCCCGTGGATGCCACCTTCAAGGCGATCCGCAAGCTCTATCCAAACACCGCCCGTCTGCAGCTCTATCAGGTGAATGCTGTGACCGAAGGCACCGATGCTCAGGCCACGGTTTCTGTACGGCTCGAAGAAGATGGCATCATTGCCACCGGCGAAAGCGCCAATACCGATACGGTTGTGGCCTCGGCCAAGGCCTATATCAACGCGCTGAACCGAGTGATTGTGCGGCGCGACCGGGTTGGTGAAGGCGCTGATACCCGCGAGATCTCGTATAAAGACGTGACCTGACCCAGAAATCTCAGCGAGCTCTTCCCCTTTCCTGACCAGCGAATAAAGGGGGGGGATAAGCTCGCTGATTTGAGAAGGCAAAATTTTGATGCGTGGTTGCGTTCAAATTATCAATCACGAAAGGAAATGTCGCTAAAACTGTGTTCTATCTTTAGGTAAAAGGCAGTTGCATGACTGAACAGGCAATCATCAAACCGGCGGCGTCGGGGTTTGATCCCCGTCCCTACCTGCAGTTGATGCAGCAGGGTCAGTTTCAAAACGTTCTCACGATCCTACACCCCCAGGTCGCAGCAGGTCTCGCTGACTGCGCAATGCTGGATCTGATTTCCCAATGCTATTTTGGACTTGAAAGGCCTGAACGCGGCATTGAAGTCCTCGAGGCCATCGTCACAACCTGGCCGGATAATATCTCTGCCTGGGGTAAGTTGGGGGCAAGGCGCCTGCAAAACGGCAATATAGCTGAAGCCGCTGAAGCCTTTGAACAGATACTTTCTTTCCAACCCAACTCAGTCATGGCCCTGACCGCACTTTACGTCGCATCACCATACGACTGGAATAGCCGCTACGCCAAACGGCTACGTAAGTTGCTCGCGAAGGGCAGAGTTTCACAATCTGAAAAGAGAAATATTTTCAGTGCTTTAGGAAAAATTTCCTCTACGGAAGGCCGGACTAACATCGCCTTTTCCTATTTCAAAGCCGCCAAGGACGAGACCCCCGGCAGATACAATGCTGAGGCCGTAACTGCGTCTGTGACTGGCCAGCGCCAACACTTTGATCCCAGCCATCTGCCCCATTTAGAATGTGACATCAACACCGCAAAACCAGTGTTTATCGTCGGACCACCCCGCTCGGGGACCACCCTGATAGAAAACATGCTGAATGCGCATCAGGGGGTCGGTACAATTGGCGAAAGTCCGGCCTTAATGCAGGTTCGTTTTATTTTAACAGACCATCGTTCACAAGAAATCACGCAGCACCAAGACGAGGCGCTCCCTTTTGGCCAGCATCAGGAAAAGGACTGGCACTGGTGTCGAAACACATCCCCAGAACAGGCCATGGCCGGTCGCAAGGCTTATCTGGCACATCACCCGCTTCAGAACGGTACGTCCAAGCCTGAGATCATTATCAACAAATTACCTCAAAACCATTTTGAGATGGGCTTTGCGCGGATGATCCTCCCCGACGCGCGGTTTATCTTTATGATGCGCCATCCGCTGGATGTTGGCCTCTCATTGTTTTGCACTAACTTCCACGCAGGGCATTTCTATTCCAAGAAGCTGGCCTGGATCGGCCATTACATCCGTGCCAGCTATGAATCTTTGGATGACTACATTCCCAAACTGGGCAGTCGCTTGCACCTGCAATCCTATCGTCAACTGGTAGAAGCCCCCGAACCGCAGATGAAGGCGTTGCTGAAGCATGTCGGACTTGAGTGGGATCCAAACTGCCTGACACCGCAAAACAGCAAGGGCTTGGTCAAAACAGCTTCATTGCGGCAAGTGCGCGCAGGTCTCAACACGTCTGGCCTGGGCAAATGGAAGCAATTTGAAACCCAGCTAGAGCCACTGATCGAGTCCCTGGGAGGTTGGGACTGGATCAAAAAGTGGGAAGCCCGCGATGCCGCTCTTTGAGGCCAGACTTTCCGTGGCTTCCCAAGGTCTGCAGCGGGTCAAATTAATGTGGCAAAATTCTTATCTAACCGCGCGCATTCTGCCTCGGTGCCAAAGGGTGTATTGATCACAAACATGCCGGACCCAATCATCCGATGACCTTCGCGCGCGGGCGGAAACCGCACCTCATGGCGCAGCGCACCGGGGAGGTTCTGGTTTTCAAGCGCCCGCAGCATTGAGCCGTGGGCACCATCCTTGAGGATCGGATACCATAGGGCAATCACGCCGACGTTCCATTTGCGATGCAGATTGGCGATGATGCCGGGAATGCGGCCATAGTCGCTTTTGACTTCATAGCTCGGGTCAATCAGCAACACCCCGCGCCGCGGTGTTGGCGGCGCCAGCGATTGCGCCAGCTCGAACCCATCCTGCAAATGCACCTTGGCCCGCCCCCGTGGCAGTGCCTGCCGCAGCCCCTCATGTTCGCCAGGGTGCAACTCGGCAAAATGCAGGCTGTCCTGGGGCCGCAGCAGGGTCGAGGCAATCAACGGCGAGCCCGGATAGGCGGCCTCCCCATGCGCGGCCTGACAGGCAGCAAGCGCCTGCCGCAGGGGGTGCTGCTCGGGCAGCATGTCCTCGCTCAGAACCCGATCAATCCCTGCGGCGGCTTCACCGGTTTTCACCGCTTCCGGCGCGTCCAGATGATAGAGCCCGCGCCCGGCATGGGTCTCGATATAGCTGACCGGTTTATCCTTACGGGTGAGGTAGGACAGAATCACTGCCAACAGCGCATGTTTCTGCACATCGGCCAGATTTCCGGCGTGATAGATATGTTGATAGGAAAGCATGTCACTGGCTTTAGCGCGAATTGGCCCTGCACGGAACCCAAAGAAATCACGTCGAAACCAGCCTTGCTTGTGCCCAGCCCATCGCGCCTGCCTTTAGCGATCACCTGACGGTGCGACAGCGAAAGTACAACCCGTCTGCCCAGATTTTCGCCCTCGCCGGCGAAAAGGCGCTAGTTGAGCCGAAAACGCCCTTTCGCGGCAGCGCTTCGCTGGTATAAGACCTTGGTCTGCGACCCTCGCGGAGTCGCCCCTCGCTGCAGTTCAATAGGATCACATTTTATATGGCGCTTTTCGGAAATCTTGGCGGTTTGTTGACAACGGACATGGCCATCGACCTCGGCACCGCAAATACACTGGTCTATGTCAAAGGCCGGGGCGTGATCCTCTCGGAACCTTCGGTGGTTGCCTATCATATCAAGGACGGTGTCAAGAAAGTGCTGGCGGTTGGCGAAGACGCCAAGCTGATGCTGGGCCGCACCCCCGGCAGCATTCAGGCCATCCGCCCCATGCGCGAAGGTGTGATCGCCGATTTTGACACTGCCGAAGAGATGATCAAACATTTCATCCGAAAAGTGCACAAACGCTCGCCTTTTTCGCGCAAACCAAAGATCATCGTCTGTGTGCCCCATGGTGCCACCCCAGTTGAAAAACGCGCGATTCGCACCTCCGTGCTCTCGGCGGGCGCCGGACGCGCGGGCCTGATCGCGGAACCCATCGCAGCCGCCATCGGTGCTGGCATGCCGATCACCGACCCCACCGGCAATATGGTTGTCGACATCGGCGGCGGCACCACCGAGGTGGCGGTTCTGTCCCTGGGGGATATCGTCTATGCGCGTTCGGTGCGTGTTGGTGGTGACCGTATGGATGAGGCGATCATTTCCTACCTGCGTCGCCAGCAGAACCTGCTGATCGGTGAGGCTACCGCCGAACGTATCAAGACCTCCATCGGCACCGCCCGGATGCCCGACGACGGCCGCGGCCAGTCGATGCAAATTCGTGGCCGTGACCTGCTGAACGGCGTCCCCAAAGAAATCGAAATCAGCCAAGCCCAGGTGGCTGAGGCTCTGGCAGAACCGGTGCAGCAGATCTGCGAAGCGGTGATGACCGCGCTGGAAACCACGCCCCCGGATCTGGCAGCAGACATCGTCGATCGCGGTGTGATGCTCACCGGTGGTGGCGCGCTGTTGGGCGATCTGGATCTGGCCCTGCGTGAGCAGACTGGCCTGGCCGTCTCGATTGCTGATGAATGCCTGAACTGCGTGGCACTGGGCACCGGCAAGGCGCTGGAGTTTGAAAAGCAGCTGCGCCACGCCATCGACTACGATAGCTAAGCCTGCCAGGCCGCCCTGCCTTTGCAAAGGCGGCTTTGACTGGCGTCGGAAAGGAGCCCCTTGGCCAAAGACCGCTCCCAGCGCGAAGACTATGCAACGCCACTGCGCCGCCTTCTGGTGGTCGTGGCCTGTCTTTGTTTGGCTGCGCTGTTTCTGGTCTGGCGGATCGACAGCCCCCGGGTGGAACGATTTCGCGCTCAGCTGATCGACGCGGTGGTCCCCAATATGGACTGGGCCATGGTCCCCGTGACCGGTGTGGTCAATCTGTTTCGAGACTTCCAAAGTTACCAACGTCTGGCCGAGCAAAACCGCGAACTGCGGTCCGAGCTGCGCCAGATGCGCGCCTGGAAAGAGGCCGCCCTGCAGTTGGAACAGGAAAACGCCCGGTTGTTGGACCTCAACAACGTGCGGCTGGACCCCAAGCTCACCTTTATCACTGGCGTGGTCATGGCCGACAGCGGCTCGCCCTTTCGTCAATCGGTCATCCTGAACGTCGGCGCCCGCGATGGCATTCAGGATGGATGGGCCACCATGGATGGCATTGGGCTGGTCGGCCGCATCTCTGGCACCGGTCGCAATACCGCCCGCGTGGTGCTGCTGACCGATGCCGCCAGCGCGGTTCCGGTGACCATCCAGCCCTCGGGCCAGACGGCACTGGTGACCGGCGACAACAGTACCGTGCCGCTGCTCACCTTTTTGGAAAACGCCGATCTGGTGCGCCCTGGCGACCGCGTGGTGACCTCGGGGGATGGCGATGTCTTTCCGGCCGGACTACTGGTGGGACAGGCGACCCAGGATCGCAGCGGCCGCATGCGGGTGCGCCTGTCGGCAGACTATGAACGCCTCGAGTTTTTGAGGGTGCTGCGCCATCATGGCACCCAAGTGATCCAAGACCCCGGTGGGCTGATCGTGCCTGCGCCCGGCGCCAATACCCCCAGATCCCGCCCGGCCAATGGCGCCGCCGGATCCGCGGGGGCCGACAGTGGCGGAGCTGGAAATGGCTGAGGTCACCCCCGGCAAAATCCAACTCATGCGGCTCACTTTTGCGGCGCTGACCTTTCTGGTGATCTTTTTTCATCTGCTGCCTTTGGATACGCAGGCGCGCACCTGGGCCCCGCCGGATCTGATCATCTGCCTGGCCATGGCCTGGTCGCTGCGCCGACCGGACTATGTGCCTGTGCTGCTGTTGATCGCGGTCATGCTGATGGCCGATCTGCTGTTTCATCGCCCGCCCGGTCTGCTCACGCTGCTGGTGGTGCTGGGTTGTGAATTCCTGCGCGCCCGCACCCAGCCACAGCACGAAACAACCTTTGCTGCCGAATGGCTATCGGTTGCTCTGGTGATCCTCATCATCGCCATCTTGAACCGCTTCACCCTCTCCATCCTTGCAATCCCCCGCGCGCCCTTGAGCTTGTCGATGGTCGAGATCTTTGCAACTATTGCCGCCTACCCCCTGGTGGCGCTGTTCAGCCAAAGCCTTTTGGGCGTCCGCAAACTCACAGCTGCCGAAGCCGAAATTCTGGAAGCCCGCAAATGAGCCGATCCCCCAAAGATCTGGAAGGTGCCCACCGCAAGCTGAGCCGCCGTGCTTTGCTATTGGGGGGCTTGCAACTGGGGTTTGTCGGGGGGCTTGCCGCGCGCATGCGCTATTTGCAGATTGATCAGGCGGATCAGTTTCGCCTGCTGGCCGAAGAAAACCGCATCAATATCCGCCTGCTGGCCCCGGCCCGCGGCGAGATCTTTGATCGCAATGGCCGCACCCTGGCGCATAACTCGCCCTCCTACCGGATCATTCTGGTCCCCGAGGATGCCGGGGATGTGGAGCAAGTAATCGCCAAGCTGTCAGAGTTGATCCCCCTGCCGCCCGAAGATATTGAGCGCGCCCGCACTGAGATCAGCCGCAACCGGCCCTTTCTGCCTATCACCCTGGCGGATCAGCTGAACTGGGAGGATATCTCGAAGGTGGCGGTCAATGCCCCGGCCCTGCCGGGCATCACCCCCGAAGTCGGCCTGACCCGAATCTATCCGCAGCTGGATGATTTTGCCCATGTGGTTGGCTATGTCGGTCCGGTGTCGGACTACGACCTGAGCAAGCTGGAGGCACCGGATCCGATCCTGCGCATCCCGCGCTTTCAGATTGGCAAGGTTGGCTTTGAGGCCAAGCGCGAAGATACCCTGCGCGGCACCGCCGGGGCCAAACGGATCGAAGTCAACGCCGGCGGGCGCGTTATGCGCGAGCTGGACCGCAAGGAAGGTCAGGCGGGCGCCGATATGCAGCTTGCTGTCGATGCCGATCTGCAAAACTACGCTCAGGCCAGGCTAGGTGGCGAAAGCGCCGCCGTGGTGGTGATGGACTGCGAAAATGGTGATTTGCGAGCGATTGCCTCGGCGCCGAGCTTTGACCCCAACCAATTTGTACGGGGCATCTCTGTCGCAGACTACCGGATGCTGACCGAAGACCCCTATCGTCCGCTCGCCAACAAAACCGTTCAAGGCACCTACCCCCCCGGTTCCACCTTCAAGATGGTCGCCTCCCTCGCAGCCCTCGAAGAGGGGCTGATCGGGCCCGAAGATACGGTCTATTGCCCAGGCCACCTGGAGGTTTCGGGCCGCAAATTTCACTGCTGGAAACGCGGCGGCCACGGCCATGTCGATCTCAACACCTCTCTCAAACAATCCTGCGATGTCTATTATTACGACCTCGCCATCAAGGTAGGCATCGACAAGATCTCTGCCATGGCCAAGCGGCTGGGACTGGGCATTCGCCACGATCTGCCAATGTCTGCGGTGGCCAGTGGCTTGGCCCCCAACCGCGAATGGAAGTCCCGGGTGAAAGGGCAGGATTGGCTGGTTGGCGATACCGTCAATGCCTCGATCGGACAGGGGTTCATGCTGGCCTCCCCACTGCAACTGGCTGTGATGACCGCCAGACTGGCCACCGGACGGGACCTGTCCCCGCGTCTGATCAAATCCATCGACGGGGTGGAACAGCCCTCTGGTGCCGGTGAAATGCTGGGGTTGAATGAGAACAATCTGCGCATGATCCGGCGCGGCATGTATTCGGTCAGCAATGACCGCCGCGGCACCGGCTATCGCTCGCGCATCATCGCCGAAGGCATGCGCATGGCTGGCAAAAGCGGCACCAGCCAGGTGCGCAACATCACCGCCGCCGAACGCGCCGCCGGGGTGATCAGCAACAAGGACCTGCCCTGGGAGCGCCGCGATCATGCGCTCTATGTCTGTTTTGCCCCCTTTGACGACCCCAAATTTGCGATCTCGGTAATTGTCGAACATGGTGGTGGCGGCTCCAAGGCTGCCGCGCCGATTGCCCGCGATGTCATGCTGCAGGCGCTCTACAATGGCACCCCGCCGCTGGAAGCCTACCCCAAAGGCGACCGCAGCCGTATCAAGGCACAGCAGGAGCGGCTGGAACGAGAGCGGCTCAAACGTGCTGAAAACCCGGACAGTGACCGCGCATGAGCTATCTTGAGTATAACGCCAAATCGACTCCCACGGGCCTGCGCAAGATCCTCTATCTGAACTGGCCCCTGACCCTCCTGCTGGCCTCGGTGGCGGCAGTTGGGTTTTTGATGCTCTATTCGGTTGCGGGCGGATCCTTCTCCCCCTGGGCGGAACCTCAATTCAAACGCTTTCTGCTTGGCATGGGCGTGATGTTGGTGGTGGCGCTGATCCCGATCTGGTTCTGGCGCAACATGTCTATTCTGGCCTATCTGGTCTCCGTCGTCCTGCTTTTGGCCGTTGAGTTCTTTGGCACCGTCGGCATGGGTGCCCAGCGCTGGATCGACCTTGGCTTTATGCGCCTGCAGCCTTCCGAGCTGATGAAAATCACCTCGGTGATGCTGCTGGCCGCCTATTACGACTGGTTGCCGCCTGAGCGCAGCTCGCGCCCGATCTGGGTCTTTATCCCGGTGATGATGATCCTGCTGCCAACCTTTCTGGTGCTGCGCCAACCTGATCTCGGCACCTCGATCCTGCTGATGGCAGCAGGTGGCGGCGTGATGTTTTTGGCCGGGGTTCACTGGGCCTATTTTGCTGCCGTCATTGCCTCGGGCCTGGGCCTGGTGGCCGCCGTCTTTCAAAGCCGAGGCACCGAATGGCAACTGCTAAAGAACTACCAGTATCTGCGTATTGATACCTTCCTTGACCCCTCGCAAGACCCCCTAGGTGCAGGCTATCACATCACCCAGTCGAAAATCGCACTGGGATCCGGTGGCTGGTCCGGGCGCGGCTACATGCAGGGCACACAATCCCGGCTGAACTTTCTGCCGGAAAAACACACCGATTTCATCTTTACCACCCTGGCCGAGGAGTTCGGATTCATCGGCGGGCTTACCCTGCTCAGCCTCTATGTGCTGATCATCGTATTCTGCGTTGTCACCGCGCTGGCGGCTAAGGATCGCTTTTCCTCTTTGGTTAGCCTCGGCGTGGCCATCACCTTCTTTTTGTTCTTTGCCGTGAACATGTCGATGGTCATGGGGCTTGCCCCCGTGGTCGGCGTGCCCCTGCCATTGGTTTCTTATGGCGGCTCTGCGATGCTGGTGCTCTTGGCCGCCTTTGGCCTGGTCCAAAGCGCCAATATTCATCGCCCGCGATGATCCGACCCTGGATCTGACCTGCTGCTGCCTTGTAGGATCTCCAGCAGTAACTTGAGCACTGGCCTGCTGCGATCCCGGCTCCAGCTCAGCAGGCCAAATTCGCGGTAGAGCCCGGCAATTGGCACAAATCGCGCGTTTGGAGCATAGCGATCAAGCGTGGCCCACCTGGGCAGAACCGACCGGCCCAACCCATCCTGCACCAACATTGCAATACTCTCTAGCGCGTCCATCTCCGCCAGAACCTTGGGGCTGCTCTCCTGCACCTGCAGGGCCTGCCAGCAGGCAACACCGCCCCAGGCCTCGCGACTATAAAGAATGCAAGGCAACTCCCCTTCCGGCACAGCGCCCCCTCCGGCTTCGGGCAGCAGCCAACCGATCTGTTGTCGTGATATCGGCGTAAACTGCATGGTCTTGGGCAGCGTAAACTCCGGCTGTACGATCAATGCTGCGTCCAAACCTTCTGCTTCGAACTCAGCAAACAGGGCACTGGACGCCCCCGGGATCAATTGTAGCTCGACCTGTGGCGCCGCGCTCCGCAGCCCGGCAACCAGATCCTTGGCATGATCGCTGATCACCGTGGAAATGGCTCCCAATCGCAACTGACCTTGCAGCCCGTCGGCCTGCAACAGCCCCTTTAGCGCCGCCTCGTCGCGCAGCAATTGCCGCAACCCCGGCAACAGGCGGCGGCACTCGGGCGTCGGCTGCATCACCCGCCCCGCACGCACCAATAGCGACACCCCCAACAGGGCTTCCAATGTGGCAATCCGCTGCGCCACCGCCGAAGGCGTGATACCTCCCATCCGGGCTGCCGCCGCCAAAGAGCCCGCGTCGATAACCAAAATGAGGCTGCTGACAAATCTTAGATCCATGAGAAAAACTTATGTCTGAACACAGCAAAGCAAGCTAGGGCTTTCTTTTGTCTTCGCGTAAATCAAGGGCACACAAACAGGAGAACGCGACATGAGCATCTTTCACCTCGCTTACCATGTAGATGACCTGGACAAGGCCCGCGCCTTTTACGGCGGCCTGTTGGGCTGCACGGAGGGGCGCAGCACCGAGACCTGGGTCGACTTCAACTTTTTTGGCCACCAGATCTCCCTGCACCTGGGACCGGTCTTTGCCACCGCCAAGACCGGCAAGGTCGGTGATCATCTGGTTCCCATGCCCCATCTCGGGGTGATCCTACCGCAGGAGGAGTGGCAATTGCTCGCCGACCAGCTGACCGCTGCCGGTCTTGACTTCACCCTGGCGCCAGTGACACGTTTTGCCAATGAGCCCGGTGAGCAAAGCACCATGTTTTTCCATGACCCCGCCGGCAACCCAATTGAAATCAAAGGCTTCAAAGACATGTCCGGAGTATTTGCCACATGATCAAGGTTCAGTTTGCCGCCCGCCCCGAGCGCTGGGACACCTACCAGGCCCCGCTGCGGGAAGCCTTTGCCAAGGCTGGGCTCCAGGTAGATCTGCGCCAGGACCACGCTCCGGCAGAGGTGGATTATGTGATCTATGCGCCCAATTCCGACCTGCAGGATTTTACGGGCTATACGGCCTGCAAAGCGGTCCTCAGCCTCTGGGCCGGGGTGGAGAAAATCACCGGCAATACGACCCTCACTCAACCACTGTGTCGAATGGTGGATCCCGGTCTGACCGCGGGCATGGTGGAATGGGTCACGGGCCATGTCCTGCGCTATCACCTGGACATTGACCGCAGCCTCAAAACCCAGGACCGCTGGGATCCGGTCGTGCCTCCCCTTGCTCAGGAACGCCCTGTCACCGTGCTGGGGCTCGGCGCTCTGGGCGCTGCCTGCGCCACCGCCCTGGCACAGCTTGGCTTCCCGGTCACCGGCTGGTCCCGCTCCGCCAAATGCATCCCCGGCATCACCTGCGAATACGGTGACGCGGGCTTTGCACGAGCCCTGCAACAGGCCCAAATCCTGATCCTGCTGCTGCCGGACACCCCGGCTACACATAACACTCTTGATGCCAAAACCCTGTCCCTGCTGCCCAAAGGGGCCCGCATCATCAATCCCGGCCGCGGCCCTTTGATAGAGGACGCGGCCCTATTGGCAGCCCTGGACAGCAGCCATCTCGCCCATGCCACCCTGGATGTCTTCCGCCAGGAACCACTGCCACAAGAGCATCCCTTCTGGGCACACCCGCAGATCACAGTGACACCACATATCGCCGCCGAAACCCGGCCGCTGACAGCATCACAGATGATTGTCCAAAACATTCAGCGCGGCGAAACAGGCTTGCCCCTACTCAATCAAGTCAACCGGGATCTCGGGTACTGACCCCCAATTCCCCAGCTACTCTTTATCATCTTTCCAAAAATATTCCGGGGGAGGTCACAGACCGGGGGCAGCGCCCCTCCCCCGGTGCTGTTCGAGACCCTATTCAGCAGCCAATCCGCGCCCTTTCAACAGGGCCTCAACCCCCGGCAAACGCCCCCGGAACGCCGTGTAGAGCTCTGCAGGATCCTTTGAGCCACCGGTGGACAGAATATGCGCCTCCAGCGCTTTGGCCCGTTCTGGATCAAAGGCGCCTCCCGCCTCTTCAAAGGCGGCAAAGGCATCTGCATCCATAACTTCAGACCACATGTAGCTATAGTAACCTGAAGAATAGCCATCGCCCGAGAACACATGGGCAAACTGCGGCGTCGCATGGCGCATGACAATCGCCTGCGGCATGCCGATCTCGGCCAGAACCTCAGCCTGTTTTGCCATCACATCCGTCGGCGCCGAACCTTCGTGAAAGGCGAGATCCACCAAAGCCGAGGCGACATATTCCACTGTCTGAAAGCCCATATCAAAGGTTGCGGCTCCCAGCACCTTTTTCAACAGATCCGCAGGCATCGGCGCGCCAGTTTCCGCATGGATGGCAAATTCGCTCAAAACTTCAGGCACTTCCAACCAATGCTCATAAAGCTGGCTTGGCAGTTCCACAAAATCCCGCGCCACGGAGGTGCCTGAGATGCTCTCGTAGCTGACATTTGACAGCATCTGGTGCAGCGCATGGCCAAATTCATGGAACAGAGTGCGGGCATCATCCCAGGACAGGAGTGCCGGATCGCTCTTGGCAAAATTGCAGACATTGATCACCACCGGGCTGGTTGGTTTGGGGAAATTGGCCTGTGACCGCATCGCCGAACACCAGGCGCCTGAGCGTTTGGAGCCACGGGCAAAGTAATCGCCGATAAAAACGGCCAGATGCTTACCCGCGCGGGTCACCTCCCAGGCGCGGCAATCCGCATGATAAAGCGGCACATCCAGCGGTTTGAACTCCAGCCCAAACAAGCGATTGGCGCAGGCAAAGCTGGCCTCGATCATGCGGTCCAGCTGCAGATAGGGCTTCAGCTCGGCCTCATCGAGATCATGTTCCGCCTTGCGGCGTTTTTCCGCGTAGTAGCGCCAGTCCCAAGGTTCGAGATCGCCGTTGATACCCTCCTCATGCATCATCTGTGCCAGGTGTTCCGCATCACGGTTGGCCTGGGCCACGGCTGGCTGCCAGACCTCCATCAACAGCGCACGCACCGCCGCCGGGGTCTTGGCCATCTCGGTTTCCAGCTTGTAATCGGCAAAGCTGTCATAGCCCAACAGCGCCGCCCGTTCGGCCCGCAAGGCCAGGATCTCAGCGGCAATCTCCCGGTTGTCACTGGCACCACCATTGGCGCCGCGCGCCGCAAAGGCGGCAAAGGCTTTCTGACGCAGATCCCGGCGCGGAGAAAACTGCAGGAAAGGCGTGATCAGAGACCGCGACAGAGTCACCACCGGGCCGGCGCTGCCTTTTTCCACCCCGGCGGCGCGGGCGGCATCAATCACAAACTCCGGCAATCCCTCGAGATCTTTTTCCGCCAGTTCCATGTACCAATCGCGCTCATCCGCCAACAGATTCTGGGTAAAATCGGTGCCCAGAACTGCCAGACGCCCTTTGATCTCCTGCATCCGGAGATCGGCCTCGCCCTCCAGGGCTGCGCCACCGCGTACAAAGCCCCGGTGGGTCAGCATCAAAACCCGAGCCTGCTCCTCTGTCAGATCCAGACTATCGCGTTGATCCCAGACGGCTTTGACCCGGGCGTAAAGCGCCTTATTGGCGGTGATGGTCGAAAAATGTGCCGCCAGTTTTGGGGAGAACTCACGCTGCAAAGCCTCGCGCGCCGGATTACTGTCGGCGCCGGCTACGGTAAAGAACACTGACAGCACCTGCTCAAGCGCAGGAACCGGCGTTTCCAGCGCTTCGATCACATTGGCAAAATCTGCCGGTTCCTGATTTTGCGCGATCTGTGCAATCCAGGCCTGATGCTGCGCCAGCGCATGATCGAGGGCGGGCGCAAAATCGTCATCCTTGATCTGATCAAAAGGGGCAATTTCAAAAGCGGTGTCCCAGCGGGCCAAGAGGGGGTTTGTCATCACAGTGGTCTCCTTTGAGGAAAGGGTAGCGGTGATGCGCAGCAGCCGCAATCAGACAACACCCCGGCTCTGCGCTGCACCAGCCTTTTAAGCACAGGTCGTTTCTCTGAAAAAAGAGGGGGGGCTCCCGCCAGCGCCAGCGGCATCCAGAGATGCCACCTTGCTGTTGGGCCCGGCCGCGCGCCTTTGGCGCGCGGCGGTCGCCGCCCTATGGCGCGGCCTCAATTGCGCCGACAGGGCAAGGACCCTCCGGATCAGAAGGTGCAGCGGGCCAAAGGGTCAGCCTGCGCCGCAGATCGGACAATCCTTTCGTGAGGATAGGCGGATCTTGCGGCTTTCGCCATAAAGCGCGTCGTAGATCAGCATCTCGCCCTGCAGGGTCGTGCCAGCTCCAGTGATTTGCTTCACCGCCTCCACCGCCATCATCGTGCCGACAACGCCGGGCAAGGGGCCGATCACCCCGGCCTCGGAACAAGAGGGCGCCAGGCCCGCAGCTGGCGCCTCGGGGAAAATGCATTGATAGCAGGGTCCACCGGATTTGGGGTGAAACAGGCTCAGCTGGCCCTCCCATTGCGACAGAGCGCCCGAAATCAACGGCTTGCCCAGAGCAACCGCCGTTTCATTCACCAGATAGCGGGTGTCAAAATTGTCGGTCCCATCCAGGATCAGATCATAGTCTGCAAACAGTTCCTGCGCCATCTCCTGGGTCAGGCGCCGCTGGTAGGGGCGCACCTCGACATAGGGGTTTTGCGCCCGCATCGCGGCCTCCGCAGAGAAGACTTTTGGCATGCCGATATCCTGGTCGCGGTGGATCACCTGGCGCTGCAGATTGGCATTTTCGACCGCGTCGTCATCAATCACCCCAATGGTGCCAACCCCAGCCGCCGCCAGATATTGCAGCACCGGCGCGCCCAGCCCACCTGCGCCAACGACCAGAACCTTGGCCTGCTTGAGCTTCTTTTGCCCTGGCCCGCCCAATTCGCGCAGGACGATATGGCGGGCGTATCGGTTTAACTCGGTGTCGGTAAACAGGGCCGGAGGTTGTGACATGGGGCTGCCTTGGGCTTGAGCGCGGGACTTGAGCCGAGAGATAATCCAGCCATAGCCCGTCGCCAAGAGGCCAAAACCGCCAAGCATCAGCCAGAACGCCGGCGAGCCGCCGGTGGCCTCGCGCAAGCCATGACCCTCAGGCAGGGTCAGATGCAGGGTTAGAACCGCCAGAAACAAAAGCCCCAGGAGCACCAAACGCAGGGATCGTGGCAGCTGGACAAAGCGCCCCCCCCACCAGATGAGCCCAGCGATGAACAGAACCCGAAGCATCAGCCAACCCCGGTGGAGCCAAAGCCGCCGTCACCACGATCAGAACCAGACAGGGCGTCGACCAAAGTGAACTGCGCCTGCAGCACCGGAGCCACCACCATCTGCGCGATCCGGTCGCCATGGGTAATGGTAAAATCAACCTCTCCGGCATTCATCACGATCACCCCAAGCGGACCGCGGTAATCGCTGTCGATAGTGCCGGGGCTGTTTGGCAGGGTGATCCCGTGTTTCAATGCCAGTCCGGAGCGTGGGCGGATCTGCACCTCATAGCCCTCTGGGATCTCCAACCGCAGCCCCGTTGGCACCAGGGCGCGCGTTCCAGGCGCCAGGGTCAGAGCGCCGCGATCCGGCAGATTGGCCCGCAGATCTGCTCCGGCAGCCCCGGCGGTTTCATAGGCTGGCAAGGGCAGGCTTGGGTCTGCGCCCGCATCTTGGATCATTCTGATCTCAACCATAGGTGCTTCTTTCTTTGCATTGGAATTTTGTGGATCGCAGCGCGCCGCCCCGGGTCGCAGGCCGGCCCTGCGCTCAGTCTGGCTGCGTGTCGCTCTTACCCTGCAGGTCCTGGGCGATACGGATCGCAAGCCGGGTGGCAACCTCTGCCTTGTCCATACGCGGCCATTCTTCAGCGCCGTGATCCGAAATCAGGATCACCGCATTCTCCTGCCCGCCCATGATGCCGGTTGCGGGCGAGACATCATTGGCAACGATCCAGTCGCAGCCCTTGCGCAAACGTTTGGCCGTGGCGTTTTCCACCACATCATTGGTCTCGGCCGCAAAGCCGACCACCAGGGGGGGACGCCCCTCCACCATTCGAGACACGGTTTTCAGGATATCCGGGTTTTCGGCAAACTCCAGCACAGGCAGCCCATCTTTAGATTTCTTCAACTTACGGTCCGAGGCGCTGGCAACCCGCCAATCGGCCACCGCCGCCGCAAAGACACCGGCATCCACCGGCAAGGAGGCCTGCACCGCCGCCTCCATCTCAAGCGCGCTTTGCACCGCAACGACCTCCACCCCCTCGGGGGGGCGGACCTCTGCCGGGCCCGTGATGAACACCACCTCCGCTCCCTGATCGCGCAGAGCACGGGCCAGCGCCGTCCCCTGTGCCCCGGACGAACGATTGGCGATATAGCGGACAGGGTCTATAGGCTCATGCGTCGGGCCAGAGGTAACCAGAATACGCCGCCCAGCCAGACGCCCCGCTTCGGGCTGCTGGCTCAGCTCAGCCGTGATCGCCGCCAGGATCTCTGCCGGTTCAGCCAAACGTCCGGGGCCAAATTCACCACAGGCCATGCCGCCCTCATTGGGGCCAACAAACCCCACGCCATCTCCGCGCAAGGCCTTTATATTGCGCTGGGTTGCCGGGTGTTCCCACATGCGCACATTCATCGCAGGCGCCAGCAGCACCTTTGTATCCGTAGCCAATAGCAGGGTTGAGGCCAGGTCATTGGCCAGTCCCTGCGCCATCTTGGCCATCAAATCGGCGGTCGCCGGGGCCACAACCACCAAATCCGCGCTGCGCGACAGCTGAATATGGCCCATTTCGGCCTCCGCCGTCAGATCAAACAGGTCCCGGTGCACCGCCGCACCCGCCAGCGCCGAGACCGACAGGGGCGTGACAAATTCTTCACCCGCGCGGGACAGGACCGGCGTGACAGAGGCCCCCTGGTCCTGCAATCGGCGGATCAGCTCCAACGATTTATAGGCCGCGATACCGCCGCCAATGATCAGAAGAATTTTCTTTCCTGCCAGCATCTCGCCTGCCCTTTGTTTGCCACGGGCTTGGCCACAAGCCCCCGGCAACACTAGCTCTTGATCCGCAAAGAGGGAAACGGTTTTGCCCTATCCCCGTGATGCCTCAGGGAAGAGCAAAGCCCTAGTCGGGTTTGGCAAAGGCCAGACAGGGATCGGGGCGCGAGACGGAGGGGGTCGAAAGCACAAGGTCAAATGTCCCCCCTGTGGCATCACCTTCCATCTGCCCAAGCGCCAGGATTTTGATCGTCGGCAGGGCACGTTGCAGATAGATGGCAAGCCCACGATCCAGCCGGGCGTGCCCATTGCCGGTGATCACCACAACCGGCCCCCCTGTCTGTAACCAAGCCCGCTCCACCGCTGCCGCCAAGCTGGCATCGCGCAGCCGCTGGACATCCACCAGCATAGGCAGGATATGATCCGGCAAGGCATTGCAATGATTGATCATCTGCTCTGCTTCGCGAATCTGCTGCTCCGCCTCCGGTAGGGGGTGATCCAGCCCGAACCGCTGAGCGTCAGCGCCAAAATAGCTGGCGACACCGGATTTCAGCGCCGCCTGCGATTCAGAACGCGGCACATGGGCGCCAAACTGAGCCATGCCCTGCCCCGCTGCAAACACCGGCGCATACAGAGAAAATGCGGGCCAGCCTGAGGCCTCCCAGTCCAAGATACGGGCCGTCTCGCCCGGGTTCTGCAGGATCTGGGGGGTCAACAGCTCAGCCTGTGGCTGGGTGACCATTTCCCAGACCAAAGCGCTAGGCTGAAGCGCGGTGACCAGCTCCGCCTGCACTTGGTGATGGCGAAAATTGTCATGCACCTCTCCCAAGATGATCACATCCGCCTCGGACAGAACCACTGCCGCCTCCGCAACGGTTTGCGCCTGCGGCGGTGTATCAAGGCCATCGGCCCTGGATTCTACAACTGTCCCGGTGAACAGAACTGCGACCGCACCCAGGACCACAAAGGGTCTTTTAGGTTCAAAAATCGCGCTTAGAATATATCTGACTAAAAAACTATGCTTTTTCATGAAAGCAGTTTGTGCACTTCCCGAGACCTTGTATCAAGCGTTTTTCTCATTTTCTGAAAGGCCCCGGCCTCCAGCTGACGCACCCGCTCCTTCGACAGGCTCAACTCGCGGCCCAGATCCTCCAGCGTGCGCGGCGGGGTTTTCAATTTGCGCGCCACCACGATCCTTTGTTCGCGACCGCTCAAACTCTGCATGGCCTCAACCAGCCAGCCGCGGAGTTTGCGCCGATCATGGCTGCCCTCGACCAGTTCCGCCGCCTGGGCACTGTCATCTTCCAGAATATCGATCCATTCCCGCCCCTCCTCTTCGCTGCTCTGCACCGCATTCAGCGAAAAATCCGCGCCAGAGAGCCGCCCATCCATCATTTCGACATCACGCAAGGGCACCCCGATTTCAGAGGCAATTTTTTGTAGGAGCTGGTGCCTGTCCAGTTGCTGCCCCTCGGCGGCAGCCTCGCGCTCAAGCTGGGCCTGAACACGGCGCATATTGAAGAACAGAGATTTCTGCGCCGAGGTCGACCCCGTGCGCACCATGGACCAGTTGCGCATCACATAGTCCTGCACCGAGGCCTTGATCCACCAGATCGCATAGGTGGAAAATCGCACTCCCCGATCCGGGTCAAATTTATCGGCAGCCTTCATCAATCCCAACCCAGCCTCCTGGATCAGGTCATTCATCGGGGCGCCGTAGCGTTTGAATTTTACCGCCATGGAGATCGCCAGCCGCATATAGGCATTGGTCAGCCGGTGCAGCGCCGCCACATCCCGGTGGTCACGCCAGGCATAGGCCAGCATTTTCTCTGTTTCTGCATCCAGCAGCTCTGCTTTCATCGCCGTCTTGGGCAATGGGTTATGGGTTCTATCGTCGCGCGCCATTCTACCTCCCACAGTCAGATCGTCTTGCAACGGGACAGTTCGGCGAAGTTCTATTTGGGGTCGTCAGGGCGGGCCGGCTGTCCAAATCCCCGCAGCGCGATGCCACGGCACAGTCTCGGGATAATATGCTTCTGATCTATCGTCAGAACTCTGGCCCATACTTGTTGCAGCAGACCAGCATTGCGGACGGTGCTGTCTTCGCCCTTGTTTTGGGCCGCTCCAGCAGGTACGCAAAACGCGAAACCGTTCATTTCCAAGGGTAAAGAACTTGTCGGCACCTGTCACATTCATTCTGGGCGGCGCGGCTTCGGGCAAGTCCAAATTTGCGGAAGATTTGTGCTTTAAATCTGCAAAGCCAAAGAGTTACCTCGCCACATCACAAGTATTTGATGACGAAATGAAAACCAAGGTCGCGACCCATTTACGGCAGCGCGGCTCGGACTGGACAACCTATGAAGAGCCTTTGGCAGCGGCGGCTGTATTACGCCAACTGCCCCCAGAGCAGATCTGCCTGCTGGACTGCGCAACCATGTGGTTGACCAATCACCTGCTGGCCGAACATGATCTGCAGGCCGCACAGGCTGAGCTCTTGGCCGCTATCACCACCTGCCCGGCCGAGCTGGTGGTGGTCTCCAATGAGGTAGGCCAGGGCATTGTACCGGAAAATGCGCTGGCCCGACGGTTTCGGGAGGCGCAGGGGCGGCTCAACATCGCATTGGCGGCCAGCGCGGATACCGTGGTCAAGGTCACCGCCGGGCTGCCCCTGGTTTTGAAAGGTCAGCTATGAACGCACGTCTGTTTTTGGTTCGCCACGGCCCGACCCATGCCAAAACTATGGTGGGCTGGTCCGATTTGCCCGCCGATCTGTCGGACGTAGCGGCGCTGACCCGGCTTGAGGCCGCCTTGCCACCCGAAGCCCTGGTCGTCTCTTCCGATCTGATCCGCGCGGTGGAGACTGCGACGGCGATTCAGGGCGGCCGCCAACGTCTGCCCCATATGCCTGCCCTGCGTGAAATCCACTTTGGCGACTGGGAGTTGCGCAGCTGGAAAGAAATCGACGCCGAAGACCCCACCCGCATTCGCGCCTATTGGGAGACCCCTGGTGAC
This sequence comes from Phaeobacter sp. 11ANDIMAR09, assembly GCF_001294455.1. Lineage (GTDB taxonomy): Bacteria > Pseudomonadota > Alphaproteobacteria > Rhodobacterales > Rhodobacteraceae > Pseudophaeobacter. Next base: position 72,034 of record NZ_LIKT01000002.1, on the reverse strand, counting down.
ACCACGCCGCCAGGCGGCGAAAGCTGGAATCAGGTCTGCGCCCGTGTCAATGACGCGGTGGATAAGCTGCTCACCACCCATGCCGGGCGCGATCTGGTGATTGTCGGTCACTTTGGCCAAATCCTGACCCAGATCCAGCGGGCTCAGGGGCTCAGCCCGGAGGTGGCTTTTTCGCACCGGATTGACAACCTGTCGCTTACTGAGCTGTTCTACGGACCAGAGGGCTGGCGCAGCGGAGCGCTTAATCAGCTAATCTAAGTCGGAAATAATCAAAATATGTGATGAATTACCGCACAAATATTCGATTTAAGAATGAATTTTCTGCTGCTAGCCTTCCCCCATGGCTTATGAACTTTATATTGGTGATCGCATGTATTCCAGTTGGTCGTTGCGCGGCTGGCTCATGCTCGAAAAATTCGCAATCCCGCATGACACCCATCTGGTAGGGCTCTATTCCGGCTCGATGGCACAGGACATGGCCCATTTGGCCCCGGCACGGCTTGTGCCTGCGCTCCGGACCGAACAGGGTTTGGTGATCGGCGAAAGCCTGGCCATGGCCGAGACACTTGCCGAGGATTTTCCCACGGCCGGGCTCTGGCCAAAAGCAGCGGATCAGCGCGCCACGGCCCGCTGGCTGGTGACGGAAATGGTCGCTGGTTTTTCCGCCCTGCGCGGCGATTGCCCGATGCAACTGTCCCATGTCTGGCAGGGGTTTATCCCGTCAGAAGCGGTGCTCACCGATCTCGCCCGGATCGAGACACTCTTTGCCCATGCCCGTAAAATCTCTGGCAGCAGCGATGGCTATCTCTTTGGTCACTATTCGCTGGCAGAGGTGTTTTACACACCGGTGGCGGCACGGATCATTGGCTATGATCTGCCAGTCTCGGAGGCGACGCGCAGCTACTGCGAGCTGCTGCTCTCTGACCCTGCGGTGCAGAGGTGGCAGAGCCAGGCGCGCACGGTCACCTATGACCCCGAGCCCTACCTCCTGGATCTCGATCGTGCGCCCTGGCCCTTCGGCTAGGAAGACAAACAGCCCCCGCTGGCCTCCTGCCTGGTTTCACCCCAGGAGGCCAAAAGCTGCCGGCCTGCGGGAAATCAGCGCAAAAAAGCGCTGTCGCCAGCCAACTCCCTGCTGACTCCAATACCACGGTGCCTATGGTTTTTCGGTGTTGGATCAAGGGAATGAATGGACATGATCAGCCGTGCACAGACTGTGGCCTTTCACGGCATTGACGCGCGCCTTGTCGAGGTGCAGTGCTCGCTTGTCGCGGGGCTGCCTGCCTTTGCCATTGTTGGCCTGCCGGACAAGTCCGTGTCAGAAGCGCGCGAGCGGGTGCGCGCGGCCTTTGCCTCTATGTCGATTGCCCTGCCGGCAAAGCGGATCACCGTCAATCTCTCGCCCGCGGATCTGCCAAAGGAAGGCAGCCATTTCGACCTACCCATTGCTTTGGCCCTGCTGGCCGCCATTGGGCTCATCCCGCCGGATGCGGTTGAACAAACCGTTGCGCTGGGAGAGCTATCGCTGGATGGGCTGCTGATGCCCGTCACCGGCGCCCTGCCTGCAGCCATGGGGGCCGCCGCCACCGAGCGGCAGCTTCTGTGCCCCAAGGCCTCTGCCGCCGAAGCCGCCTGGGCAGGGGATGCCTTGGTTATTGGCGCGTCCAGCCTGACCGAAGTGGTGCGCCATTTCACCGGTGAAATGCCCCTTGCCCCCGCCCGCCCTGGCGAAATGCGCAGCGATTCAGTTCAACGGGATCTACGCGACATCAAAGGCCAGGAACAGGCCAAACGCGCCCTAGAGATCGCCGCCGCCGGGCGTCATCACCTGCTGCTGGTTGGCCCACCCGGCTCGGGCAAATCGATGCTAGCGGCGCGCCTGCCCTCGATCCTGCCAACGCTCACCCCGGCAGAGGCGCTGGAAACCGCAATGATTCAGTCGCTATGCGGCCTCATCGACCAGGGCGGCATCGACCGCAACCGCCCCTTTCGCGAGCCCCATCACACGGCCTCGATGGCGGCCATTGTTGGCGGCGGCAGGCGGGCGCAGCCCGGCGAAATCAGCCTGGCCCATAACGGGGTGTTGTTCCTGGATGAGCTGCCCGAATTCAATCGCGCGGTGCTGGAAACCCTGCGCCAGCCGCTGGAGGCCGGCGAAGTGATGATAGCGCGCGCCAATGCCCATATCCGCTACCCCAGCCGGTTTATGTTGGTGGCGGCGGCCAACCCCTGCAAATGCGGCTACCTCGCCGATGCCGCCCGCGCCTGTTCTCGTGCCCCAAATTGTGGCGAGGATTATCTGGGGCGCATTTCCGGCCCGATGCTGGATCGGTTTGACCTACGGATCGAAGTACCGCCCGTCGCCTATAAGGACCTGGACCTGCCCGCCGCCAGTGAAGGCTCTACGGAAGTGGCGCAACGGGTCGCGATCGCCCGCGAGATCCAGACCGCGCGCTATGGCGATCTCCCGCAGGTCTGGCAAAATGCAGATGCCGAAGGCGCGGTGCTGGAACAGGCTACAGCGCTAAAACCTCAGAGCCGCGAATTTTTGCAGCGCGCAGCGGAGCAGTTTGGCCTCTCGGCGCGGGGCTATCACCGGGTGATGCGGGTGGCGCGTACGATTGCAGACCTCGACCGTTCAGAATATGTGCTCAAACCCCATGTCGCCGAAGCGGTCAGCTACCGGGTCCCTGCCCTGGTCCCAGCCTGAACCCCGATCCAGGCAGCCAAGCTGTTCAGCGTTGAACGCGCCTCGGGCAAGATGTTGTGGAACAGGGGCCAAACATGCGGCAAATCAACTTCTTCGACATAGGTGACATCAACGCCCTGCGCCTGCATCCGATCCACGATGCGGCGGCTGTCACCCAACAGAATTTCGGTATCCCCAGCTGTGATCCACACAGGCGGGCCGCCTGTGAAGTCGGCAAACAAGGGGCTGGCCGACGGGGTCATTGGATCCTCTCCGTTCAGATACATCTGAACCATGTCTTGCGCCCGTTCGGCAGGCAGAACGACTTCAGCTTCAGCGTTCTCACGAATACTCATGCCGGAGAAAGTCAGGTCCGTGAGCGGAGAAAACGCAAAAACAGCCTCTGGGAGCGGCTCGCCCCTGGCCAACAAATGGCCAAGCAACGCAAGTGCAAGCCCGCCACCGGCGCTGTCGCCTCCGATGATCACCTGACCGCCCTGCTCCCGACAGGCACGATAGGCCGCGAGCGCGTGATCAAACGCCGCTGGAAACGGATGTTCCGGTGCCAATGGGTAGCGCGGCAAAACTGCCCCTACGCCGGCGCGTTTAGCGAGGGAGGAAACCATGGCAGCATGGGTCTGGGGCGACCCAAAAACATATCCTCCCCCGTGAAAGTACAAGAGCGTCACCTGCGGCTCGGGGCCTTTTCGCGGTGATATCCAAACGGCCTCACGTCCTGCCAACGCGCCAGGCTGCAGACGCATCGACAACGGCCCATGAAACAGCAGGCGCGCCTTGGTTTCGATGCTCCGGCGCAGGGCCTCTGGCCCCTTCGCATTCTTCAAGAACCGCTTTTCAGTCAGGCGAAGATATGTATTCAGTAATGGGCGCAGAACGCTCATCCAAGCTTAGCCTCGATTGCCGCCCAGATCTTTTCAGCGATATTCACCCCGTCAAACCGCTCCAGCTCTTGAATACCGGTGGGCGAGGTCACGTTGATTTCGGTCAGGTAGTCGCCGATCACGTCGATGCCGACAAAGATCTGGCCCTTTTCCTTCAGCAAAGGCCCGATGGCGGCGCAGATCTCCAGATCGCGCTCTGTCAGGCCGACCTTTTCAGGGCGTCCGCCAACATGCATGTTCGAGCGAGTCTCGCCCGCTGCGGGCACCCGGTTGATCGCCCCGACTGGTTCACCGTCCACCAGGATCACCCGCTTGTCACCATTGCTCACATCCGGCAGGAACTTCTGCACGATCAGTGGCTCGCGGCTGAAACCGGTGAACAGCTCATGCAGGGAGGTCAGGTTACGATCATTGGCGTCCAGGCGGAACACCCCGGCGCCACCATTGCCATAAAGCGGCTTAAGGATGATATCACCATGCTTGGCCTTGAAGGCCTTGATCGTGTCCAGATCGCGGGCAATGGCCGTGGGTGGAGTCAGGTCGGGGAAGTCCAGAACCAGCAATTTTTCCGGATAGTTACGCACCCAGAACGGGTCGTTCACCACCAGGCAGTCATCCTTCAACCGGTCCAGCAGATGGGTGGAGGTGATGTAATGCATATCAAAGGGCGGATCCTGACGCAGCCAGATCACATCAAAATCGGCCAGATCGACTTCGCGAATCTCCCCCAGGATGGCCGGGGTTCCCGCCACCCGCTGGACGGTCATGTCCTGGCCACGCGCAGTGATGCGTCCCTCCTGATAGGCCAGCTGATCGGGCAGGTAGAAAAACAGCTCATGGCCGCGCGCCTGCGCTTCTTCTGCCAGGCGAAAGCTGCTGTCAGCGTTGATGTCCACACCCATGATCGGGTCCATCTGGAAGGCAATTTTCATGGCAGGTTCCCTTTTGCTTTGGCAATAGATGGCGCAGGCAGCAGTCAGGTTCAATATGCCTTGTTCAAATTGCCGTGGTCAGAGCTAGCCCTGACCATAGGCGTTCTCGATAATCTCGACCTCGCCTGTGCTAAAAACCAGCACCACATCTATACGCGCCTCGCTCAAAGTCCCCTCTGGTTGCTGCTCCAGAAACAGGGCGGCAGAGGCCTGAACCCGGCCCATTTGACGCGGGTTGATCCGCGCAATTGCCGCCTCATAGCTGGGGCCGGTCTTGACCTCGGCAAAGACCAGCAGCGTACCTTTGCGCAGGATCAGGTCGATCTCTCCGGCTGCCCCGCGCCAGCGCTGCTCCACCAGCTCATAGCCCTGCGCCGCATAAGCCCTAGCCGCCTGCTCCTCAGCCGCGGCCCCCGCAAGATGCGCGCGCAACCCGGTTGAGGCAGGGGGCTTGGCCATCTTAGCCCTCTTTCGCCAGCTTCAGCGCCATCTGGTAGACTTTGCGGCGCGGCATTTCATGGGCCTCCGAGACGATTGCGGCAGCATCCTTGACCGAGTTGTCGATCAGCGCTGCGCGCAGATCGCTCTCAATATCTCCATCACTTGCTGTCGCTTCTGAGACACGATCCACTAGAACGACGATCTCGCCTTTCACCGGGTTCTCTTCCAGACTGGTGGCCAGCTCAGACAGCGGCAGGCGGCGGACCTCTTCGAATTTCTTAGTCAGCTCACGGCAGAGCGCCGCCGGGCGATTGCCCAACACTGCGGCCATATCGGCCACCGAAGCGGCAATCCGTTTGGGGGATTCGTAAAAGGCCAGGGTGCCGGGAATCGCCGCGACCTCTTCCAGCCGTTTGCGCCGTGCACCGCTCGCATTGGGCAAAAAACCCGCAAAAAAGAACGCATCCGTTGGCAACCCAGCCAGCGCCAGCGCCGTGGTCACCGCCGTGGCACCGGGCGCAGAAGTCACCAGATACCCAGCTTCAGAAGCGGCTTTGGACAAGCCATAGCCGGGATCCGCGATCAATGGCATCCCCGCCTCGGAAGCATAGGCAACAGATTTCCCAGCCTCCAAGGCTGAGAGCAATTTGCCGCGCGCACCCACTCCGCTATGGTCATGATAAGCAATCACCTGCCGCTCGCCCAGCGGAACACCGTGGATTTCCATCAGGCGACGCAGCGACCGGGTGTCTTCGGCGGCAATGAGATCTGCCGAGGCCAGCACATCCAGCGCCCGCAGCGTGATGTCGCGCGCCGTGCCCAGAGGTGTTGCCACAAAATACAGTCCGGGCAACAAATTGACGATCTGATGATTCACGCTGGACCCGCCTTTTTGGTCGTTTATGATTGCCCCAGAACCAACACGGCGCACAAGCGCCGGACAAGGGGAGTTACAAGTCCATTATGTTTGCTGTTTTCAAGCGGGCCCGCAAGGCAACATTGTCTGCCGTGGCCGCGATTTCCACATTTGCACTGGCCGCCTGTGATCCGATTGCGATTGGCGGGGGCCCCACCATCAATACCTCCAAGCCCGTTCCCGTAGCGCTGCTGGTGCCACGTGGCTCGGCGCAATCCGGCGACGCTGTCCTGGCGCAGAGCCTGGAAAACGCCGCGCGTCTCGCAATTGCTGATCTGCAGGGCGTGCAGATTGATCTGCGCATCTATGATACCGCAGGCGACCCCACCCGCGCCGCAGCCGCCGCAACCGAAGCCGTAAACGCTGGCGCACGGATCATTCTGGGCCCGGTATATGCCGAAGCCGCCAATGCCGCCGGTATTGCCGCCGCGCAAAAGGGCGTCAATGTTCTGTCCTTTTCCAACACCACCTCGATTGCCGGGGGCAATGTCTTTATCCTGGGGCCAACTTTTGACAACACGGCCCGCCGCCTGACCGCCTATGCAAGATCCCAGGGCAAGACCAACATTCTGATTGCCGGCGGCAACAATTCCGCTGGTCAGGCTGGTCAGGCTGCCATCCGCAATGCGGCCTCTCAGACCGGTGTGAACATTGCGGGCAGCGTCGGCTATGAATTGTCTCAAAAGGGCGTGATCAACGCCATTCCACAAATTCGTTCGGCCACCAGTGGCGGCGCAGATGCGCTGTTCCTGACAGCCACCACTGCGGGCGCTCTGCCCCTGTTGACTCAGCTGCTGCCCGAAGCCGGTGTCAAACCTGAAGACATTCAGTACATTGGCCTCACCCGTTGGGATGTGCCCGCCCAAACCCTGGCCCTGCCCGGCGTCCAAGGCAGCTGGTTTGCCATGCCCGACCCCGGCAAGGCCCGCGGCTTCCGGGATCGCTATGAAGCAACCTATGGCAACGCGCCGCATTCCATTGGTGGGCTGGCCTATGATGGTATCGCCGCAATTGGCGCTCTGGTCGGCGCAGGTAAGTCAGATGCTCTGACGGCAGCTGCTCTGACCCAGGGGGCAGGTTTCCAGGGCACCAGCGGCATCTTCCGTCTGCGCGCGGATGGCACCAACGACCGTGGCCTGGCCATTGCAACGATCCAAGAACAGAAGGTAGTCATCCTTGACGCAGCCCCCAGCAGCTTCTCCGGCGCAGGATTCTGATCCGGCCCGGACAGCCTCCTCTGATCAGCTCGGCCCCCTTCCGGCTGCCGAGCTGATCTGTGATGGTCTGGCCATCTTTGACCTCTCAGAAATGCAGGCCAGGATTGCCACCCTGGCCGAAGAGCTAGAGCCCGATGCCCTGCGTGCGCAGACCGTGGCTTTGTTGCGCGATGCCAACAAGCAGGGGCGCGACGCCATCGCCGCGGTCTATGCACAGGCCCCTTTTTCAGCCCGCGCCCTGACCAAATCCTACAGTTTCCTGACCGATGGTCTGGTGTTGACAGCCTATCATGTGGCGACGACTTATTTGCATCCGGTTGGCACACCGACCTCTGGAGAGCGGATCGCTCTGATCGCGGTTGGCGGCTATGGCCGTGGCGAGATGGCGCCGTTTTCAGACGTCGATCTGATGTTCCTCACCCCTTACAAGATCACCGCTTGGGCCGAGAGCGTCATTGAATCGATGCTCTATATCCTGTGGGATCTGCGGCTCAAGGTGGGCCATTCCAGCCGCACCATCAAGGATTGCATCAGGCTGGGCGCCGAGGATTACACCATCCGTACCGCCATGCTGGAGCAGCGGTTTCTGACCGGTGATCTAGAGCTCGCAGAGGAGCTGGAAGACCGGCTGCGCGCTGAGCTGTTTTCGCGGGATGCCCATGATTTCATCGAAGCCAAACTGGCCGAACGCGATGAGCGTCATCTTAAGCAGGGTCAGCGCTACATGGTTGAGCCCAACGTCAAAGAAGGCAAGGGCGGGCTGCGTGATCTGCAATCGCTCTATTGGATCGCCAAATATGTCTATCAGGTGCAGGACGTGGCCGATCTGGTCCCGATCGGGCTGTTCTCGCCAGAGGAGCTGGACACCTTTTCCACCGCCGCCAATTTTCTCTGGGCGGTACGCGCCCACCTGCATCTGGCCACCCGGCGCGCCACCGAGCAGCTCAGCTTTGATCTGCAGGTCGAGGTGGCCAGCCGCATGGGTTACAAGGACCGCTCCGGGCGGCGCGGCGTCGAAATCTTCATGCAGGAATATTTCCGCCATGCCACAACCGTTGGCGATCTCACCCGGATCCTGCTGACAAAGCTGGAGGCAAGCCAGCAAAAAGGCGCCCCCCTGCTTGAGCGCATCTTCCGGCGCCGCCCCCGGGTAAAGCCCGGCTACAAAGTCATTCACAACCGCCTGGATGTGGCCGACCCCGAGGCATTTCTCGACAATAAGCTTAATCTGCTCAAAATCTTTGAAGAGGCGCTGCGTACCGGCATGTTGATCCATCCGGATGCCATGCGCCTGGTCACGGCCAATCTGGATCTGATCGACGATGAGATGCGGGGCGATAAGGAAGCCCGGCGAATTTTCCTCGACCTGCTGTTAAAACATGGCAACCCGGAACGCGCCCTGCGCCGGATGAACGAGCTGGGCGTGCTCTCGGCCTTTATCCCTGAGTTTGAGCCAATCGTAGCGATGATGCAGTTCAACATGTATCACTCCTACACCGTGGACGAGCACACCATTCAGGTGATCTCCAACCTCACCGCCATCGAGAAGGGCGAGCTGGAAGACGAACTGCCCCTGTCGTCGGAAGTGATCCGCAAGGGGATCAACCGCAAGGTTTTGCTGGTTGCCATGTTGTTGCATGACATCGGCAAGGGCCGCGAGTTGGATCATTCCATCCTGGGTGCCCAGATCGCCCGCAAGGTGGCGCCGCGTCTGGGGCTCAACAAATCCGATAGCGAAACCGTCGAATGGCTGGTGCGCAACCATTTGCTGATGTCGGACATGGCGCAAAAGCGCGATATTGCTGATCCGCGCACTGTGCGGGGCTTTGCCAAGGCAGTGCAATCTGTCAAACGGCTGGATTTGCTTTTGGTCCTGACCGTCTGCGATATTCGCGGCGTAGGGCCAGATACCTGGAACAATTGGAAGGCGGCCCTTTTGCGGGCGCTCTATAACCAAACCCGCGAGGCGCTGGACAACGGCATGGAGGCGCTCAACCGCGAGCACCGCGGGGCCGCCGGTAAAAAAGCGTTGCGTGCCGCCCTGCCCGATTGGTCCAAATCCGATCTCAAACGCGAGACCGGGCGGCATTACGATCCCTACTGGCAGGGCCTGCACGTCACCGCCCACGTCGATTTTGCCGAGATGTTGAAAGAGCTTGAGGCTAAGAACGACGATGCAGGAATTGTCATCCGGCTCTACCCGGATGATGACCGCGATGCGACGCGTGCCTGTTTTGTCATGGCCGATCACCCTGGCATCTTTGCCCGCGTCTCTGGAGCACTGGCCCTGGTTGGTGCCAATGTGGTCGATGCCCGCAGCTACACCACCAAGGATGGCTATGTGACGGATGCCTTCTGGATTCAGGATGCCGATGGCCACCCGTTTGAGGCCTCACGGCTGCCGAGGTTGAACCAGATGATCCTCAAGACCCTCAATGGCGAGGTGATCACCGGGGAGGCGCTGGAAACCCGCGACAAATTCAAAAAGCGCGAAAAGGCCTTTAAGGTGCCCACCCATATCACCTTTGATAACGAAGGCTCTGAGATCTACACAATCATCGAGGTCGACACCCGCGATCGCACCGGGTTGCTCTATGATCTGGCCCGCACCCTGGCCGGCGCCAATGTCTATATCGCCAATGCGGTGATTGCGACCTATGGCGAACAGGTGGTCGATACCTTCTACGTCAAGGATATGTTCGGCTTGAAGTACCATGCAAAATCAAAACAGGACTTTCTGGAGCGGAAACTGCGTGACGCCATCTCCGAAGGGTCAAAACGGGCCCGTTCATGAAACCGGTAAAATTGCTATCGGGTTTTATGACCGTCGGGTTCTGGACCCTGGCCAGCCGTATCTTGGGCTTTGCCCGCGATATCATGATCGCCAGTTTTCTGGGCACCGGGCCAGTGGCCGAGGCCTTTCTCGTGGCCTTCAGCCTGCCCAACATGTTCCGCCGTTTCTTTGCCGAGGGTGCCTTTAACACCGCCTTTGTGCCGCTGTTCTCCAAAAAGCTGCAAAAGGACGACGACCCCGTCGGTTTTGCCCGTGACGCCCTTACCGGCCTGGCAACGGTGCTGATCGTCTTTACGCTGCTGGCGCAGCTGGTGATGCCCTGGCTGGTTCTGGCCATGGCCAGCGGTTTTCGCGCCGATGCGCGTTTTGATCTGACCGTGGATTTTGGCCGCATCACCTTTGCCTATATTCTGTTCATCTCGCTGGCGGCGCTGCTCTCTGGCGTGCTCAATGCCTCGGGGCGCTTTGCGGCGGCTGCCGCCGCGCCGGTTTTGCTCAATATCATCCTCGTTGGCGCGTTGTTACTCGGCGAAAGCGGTCTGCTGGATGCCTATCTTCCCGCTGACAAGGCAGAGCTGCCTGGGTTGTCGCAGGGGACCTTGTTGGTCTGGGCGACACTCCTGGCCGGGGTGGCGCAGATGGCGCTGGTCTGGGTTGCCGCCAGTCGGGCGGGCTATCGCCTGACGCCGCGTCGACCACGCCTCACCCCGGATCTCAAACGCCTTGCAGTGATTGCCGCTCCGGCCATGCTGGCGGGCGGGGTTGTGCAGATCAATCTGCTGGTCGGGCGTCAGGTCGCCAGCTTCTTTGACGGGGCGATTGCCTGGCTCAGCTATGCCGACCGCCTCTATCAGCTGCCCCTGGGCGTGGTTGGCATCGCGGTCGGCATCGTCTTGCTTCCGGATCTGTCGCGGCGTCTGGCCGCCGCAGATGGGGCGGGCGCGCAACATGCCTTCAGCCGCGCCGGGGAGATTTCACTGGCGCTGACCATCCCGTCGGCCGTCGCCCTGGTGGCCATCCCCCTGCCGTTGGTTTCGGTGCTGTTTGAACGCGGAGCCTTTGCTTTCAGCGACAGCCAAGCCACCGCACTGGCCGTAGCCATATACGGGCTGGGCCTGCCCGCCTTTGTGCTGCAAAAAGTCCTGCAACCGCTGTATTTTGCCCGCGAAGACACCCGCACGCCGTTTCGTTTTGCGCTGAACGCCATGGTGGTCAACGCGGTGGTCGCCATCGCAGGGGCTGCGCTTCTTGGCTTTATCGGGGCCGCCATAGGCACCACCATTGCCGGCTGGGCTATGGTCTGGCAGCTGGCGCGTGGCACCGGTGGGATGGGGCAAAGCGCCCGCTTTGACGCCCGGTTCAAACAGCGGATCTGGCGTATTCTCATCGCTGCCCTGCTGATGGGAGCCCTGCTTTGGAGCGCCGCCTGGATGCTGGAGCCCTGGCTCTATAGCGCCAGCATCCGCTATCCAGTGCTGGCCCTGCTGGTCGCGATTGGCATCATCAGCTATTTTGCAATTGGCACCGGGATCGGCGCCTTCCGGCTATCGGATTTCCAAGCCGGCCTGCGTCGCAGCAAAGGCTAAATCAGCGCCTCAGTAGCGTCACGCGCAGCCGCGCCGCGCGACAGCGCGGCGCCTGGCCCAACGGGACAAGGCCTTGTCAAAGGCCGCAGGACGGGCGGGAGCCCCCCCCTTTTTGCGACATCTCTGCTAGTCGCGACGGATATTGCTGCGAATACGCGCCCAGCCCCCAGGCGCCAAAAAGAACGACAGGCCAAAGCCGGTGGCAAAGCCACATAGGTCAGCCACCCAGTCCTGAGCGCCGCCAAAGAGCAGCCCAAACAGCAGTTGTATTCCCATCAGAAAGGCAATCAGCGAAAAGGCCCGGCTTTGCTGTGCGCCCACCAGCGAGAGCTGTCGCCACAGAATATAGGTAAAGGCCCCGATCAAGCCGTAGACCGCCGGAAAGCCCCCGATCAACGGCACCGCCCCATTGATCAACACGGCGTATCCCACCGCCCCCCCAATGGCCGATGCCATGAAGATGATGACCATCACCAGATCGCCCATCACCTCACCTACCATCTTGCCCATGGCCAACACAAAAACGCAGACAAACAGCGCATGGGTAAAGGCTCCATGCACAAAGGTGTAAGACAGAAACCGGATCAAATGTTCCGCTGGCCACTGCCCGGTTTCCTGCATCCACCAAAAGATCTCTGAAGAAAAGGCATAGGACTGAAAGGCCTCCAGCCGCCAGCCAATGGCCTCGGGGCCACCAATGATGCCCCGCATCCCCAAAGAGAACGCCGCTTCAATCCCCATGATCACCAGCACCAGCGCCACCACGGCAGGAGGCAGCGGGTTGACGGGCGAGATATTTGGATCGTCACTCATAGTTTATCGTACTCCTTGACCTGATGCGGTCGATTTACGGCCTGCGCAGCCTGCCTGCAGGTGCTGCCCTGTTGACCCTGCGCTGGCCCATGGGTAAGCGACTAAGGACCATAATTCCAGACGGGAGTTTCGCACCCATGAGCGATACGACATTTACGCCGCGCGTCTTCTCCGGCATTCAGCCTTCCGGCAACCTGCACCTGGGCAACTACCTGGGCGCCCTGAAGCGCTTTGTCGATTGGCAGGCCAAGGACACGGAGACCATCTATTGCATGGTGGACCTGCATGCGATCACCGTCTGGCAAGACCCCAAAGACCTGCAGAAATCCACCCGCGAGCTCTGCGCCGGGTTTATTGCCGCCGGTCTGGACCCGGAGAAATCCATCCTGATCAACCAAAGCCAGGTGCCCGAGCACGCACAGCTGGCCTGGATCTTTAACTGCGTCGCCCGCATGGGCTGGATGCAGCGCATGACCCAGTGGAAGGACAAGGCGGGCAAGAACGCCCAGAACGCCTCGCTCGGTCTCTTTGCCTATCCGGCGCTGATGGCCGCCGATATTCTGGTCTATCACGCCACCCATGTGCCGGTTGGCGAGGATCAGAAACAGCATCTGGAGCTGGCCCGCGACATCGCCGCCAAGTTCAATCATGACTATGGCGTCGACTTCTTCCCGCTGACAGAGCCGGTGATCGAAGGCGCCGGCACCCGGGTGATGTCTTTGCGCGATGGCACCAAAAAGATGTCGAAATCCGATGTCTCAGACGCCAGCCGCATCAACCTGACCGATGACGCCGATACCATCGCCAAGAAGATCCGCAAGGCCAAGACCGACCCCGATGCCCTGCCCTCTGAGGCCGAGGGGCTGGAAGAGCGTCCCGAAGCGCGCAATCTGGTCAATATCTATGCGGCGATGAACAGCCAGACGGTGGATCAGGTGCTGGCCGATGTCGGCGGCAAGCAGTTCTCGGAATTCAAGCCGATGCTGGCGGAACTGGCGGTCGAGAAGATGTCTCCGATCACCACCGAGATGTCCCGCCTGATGCAGAACCAGGATGAGATCGACAAGATCCTTACCCGTGGGTCCGAGCGCGCCCGCGCCATCACCGCACCGATCCTGCGTAAAACCTATGACATTGTCGGCATGGTATCCCCGGTCGAGCTCTGATCAGATCCAACCTTCGGAAACTAAGCAGGCCCTCCAATTTGATTTGGAGGGCTTGTCTTTTCTGGTTCGCCCGAAACCTTAGGGCAGCGCCTGACCCTGGGTGGGTGCGCAAGCGCCCTCCCGTGGGGAGGGTCGGGCGCTGCCTGGCCTGTCGGCCAGGTATTCAACGGCAATAATCGTGAAGCTTAACCCGCCTCGCAGCTGCCGCAATGACGATCCACCATACGCTGCACCATGGGGGCAAAGTGCCAATAGTCTGGCGTCTCCATCCCGGCGCGTTTGCCCGCCTCATCGAGATAGCGCACCGCGATGATCTCTTTCAGGTTGGGATTGGCCTCAAACTCGGTAACCTCTTCGGCATTCATCGGCCCGCCCTGTAGTTCAAGCGTATGCACCGAGGCCGGGCTGAGCCGTTTGAAATACTCGGGCTTGGTGGCGCAGAGATAGCGCTTGGCCGCAACGTGATAGCGGCAGCAATCGGTGATCACGCTGGGAAAGAACTGCTCCAGCACCTCGGCGCCCGCGTCTTCGTGATGACGGTCTTCGGTGTCATCCGGGTGATAGGTGCCAAACTCCGAAGTGAAGTGACCAATGTCATGCAGTAGCGCGCCCACGATGATCTCTTCCGCCTGGCCGTTCTGCTCGGCAATGGTGGCGCCTTGTAGCATATGCTCGCCCATGGTGACGGGCTCGCCCAGGTATTCTTCGCCACCACGACGTTCAAAGATCGAACCGAGGAAATCAACGATATTGCTGTGGTTCAGGCTGGCGATATCCGGCTTGCTCATCTCATCCCCTCCTTACGTCGCCGACAGGGCGGCATATTTCGAGCGCAGCCCATCCTTGTCGGCGTAGCAACCCTGCAGCCAACGGGTCCCCGCGCCGCTGTAGGCTTTGCGCGCATGCAAAACCCGGGTGTTGTCGACGACAAAGCTCTCACCGGGCTCCAGACGGAAGGTCACCTCCATTGCCTCGTCATCAATGATCTCACCCAGACGACGGTAGGCAGCATAATAGGTGCCCATGTCTTCAAAGGGCACATCCTGCACCGCCGCCAAGGAGCGGTTGTTGAAACGCACGCCGATCAGCTCCCCGTCGGGGGCTAGCTCGATCATCGGGCGGCGAGACTGCAGGCAGGTATCGGCATCGCCGGCATATTCGAACCGGGCGCAGTACTTGGCGAGCACTTCGAAATACTCTGGGTTTTCGGCGCGTAGACACAGGGCGGCGGCGAAGCCGTCGACCACCATGTTCTCGCCCCCCGCTGCCGAGCTCTCAAGGCAGTAAAGCACCTGGATCGAAGGTACAGGGTCGCGGTAAGGGTTGTCGGTATGGGCCTGCAGCCCCAATCCGGTAAAGGCCAGATTGGTTGGGTTCACCTCGGTGCGGACCTCAAAATGGCGGCCATAATTGGTCTCGCGTACATAGCCAAACAGATCGACCACCTTGAACAGCGATCCATCCTCGGTCGGACCATTCTCAATCTTGCCAAAGCCGTAACGCGTGACCTGCCCCAGCCAGTCGCGCAGCGCATCACCACCCCCGCTCAGGGCCTGAAAATCACCTGTAGGCACATAGGACATCAGGCTGCTGTTCCAGGGTTCAACCCCCGCGTCCAGCCAGCCGCTCTCGATCGGAGCGGGTTTGTCGTAGGCACTGGCAGCCAGCCAGTTGAGGTCGAACTCCACGCTTTTATCCTCGGGGGCAAAACTCACCTTCAAGGTATTCTCTGCAATCTCGGCCGCCACCAGTTTGGTCTCGGCAGGGATGTCCCGCAGGGCCAGCAGGCGCTGGCCATTGCCCGGTGCGCGGGTCTCTGGATCCTGGGCATTGTCGCGCAGCCAAATGGCATGGAAACGGCGCGAATGACCCTCCAGGTCTAGGGTCAGGAAATCGCCATTGGCGGAGAGAGATACGGTGGTCATCGCTTGAAAGGTCCTAGCTGATCTGTTCACGGGTGACAGTCTCCTCCTTCGCCCCTATAAAATCAAATCAGCAAAAACCCACATGAGACTCAGATTTGCTTATGAGCGATTCCAAATTCGACAGCATCCCACTGGAATGGGTGCGCGCCTTTGAAACCACCGCGCGGCTGGGCAGTTTCACCGCTGCGGCGCGCGAAACCGGCCTCACGCAGCCTGCCATCAGCCAGCGCATCGGCAATCTGGAGCACCAGCTCGGCGCCCAGCTCTTTGTACGCAAAACCCGCGCCATCCATCTGACCACCGAAGGTGAGGCCTGGCTGCCGCATGTGCAGGCTTCGCTGAACGCGCTACGCGACAGTTCAGAGGCGCTGTTTGGGGTGGGGCGCAACAAGATCGTGATCTCGGCCAGCTCCTCCATCGTGCAGCAATGGATCACCCCCCGCCTGCCTGCTTTGCTGGCCGCTAGTGGCGCTGAAATCACCATCAACACCATGGTGCTGGCCGGCGATGCGGCCGAGGACGACGGCACCGTCAAGATCCGTTATGGTGCCGGCGACTGGTCTGGGCTCTACAAGGCGCCGCTATATGAAGAGCGCATCGCGCCCTTGGCCTCCCCCGCTCTGCTAAAAACCACTGAAGACTGGCGCGAGCTGCCGCGCCTGTCCGTGTCCGGGCCCCGCCCCAGCTGGCGCAATTGGCGTGAGTTCAGCGGCCAGGTCACCACCTCGCCAACCGCCTTGCGCTACGACACTTTTGCCTCGGCCCTGGCGGCGGCCCGCGCCGGGCTGGGGGTCTTGCTCGGCTCGCTGCCGCTCTGTCAGGCCGATCTGGACAGTGGCGCATTGGTGCAGGTGAGCTGCGAAGCAATGCCACATCACGAGAGCTACTGGCTACTGGCCTCCAAAGAGCGCATCTCGCGGCGACAATGGGAGGTACTGCGCGCATCTTTGACGAGATAGCCCCTCTAAGCGCTCCCTAAGGCACCTAAACTGGGTAACAACAAATCAGGCCTTTGCCAAAGCCACTATGCGAACTGAGCTGCCTTCAAACACTTTTCAAAAAATCCCCGCGTCCGAACCGAGGGGCGGGAAGCAAAGCGCCCGCCCCGTGGGGGCGGTTCAGGCGCTGCCAAAGCGGCGCTTTGACAATTGGCGAAACAGTATATTGCAACGGCCCATGAAGGGCCGCTATGCGGACAAAGTGACCGTTGTCCACCGCTGCAGCAGTCATTCGTCGGAACGTTTTCTTAGCGCCGTAACCTATGCTTGACGAAGCGCACGCAGTCTTCGCTTTTTCCGCAAAACGTATACCGGCGGCGCAACCAAAGCGCTTAACATCAAAGCAAGAATACCGAATTTCAAAGTGGTATTGGTTATGCCAAACAGGATGACCGGCACCGACAAAATCAAAACAAAATAGTAATATACCAGCGATCGGCCCAACCCAGAAGCTGGCACATGGTTCGCCGCGTGCAGATCTATTTCGTTGGTCATCAAACTACCTCCAAGAAAAACAGCTCCAGTAAGATTAGCCATTGCTGCATTTAGCTTTTCATCCCCCCTATTACCATAGTCTGAGCCCACAAGTTGGTGGAGAGCTTCTGGTCAAGAAGGGCTCGAAGCAGGCATTGCTCTACAACCCCCGCACCCCGTTCAGGGTCAGGTTGGCGACGAGCTCGGCATAGTCTTCACGCGCCTGGGGACCGGCGCCGGAGTTCCACATGTAGTACCAGTTCAGCATGCCAAAGACCGACATGGTGGCGGAGCGCAGCTTCTCGGCGTTGCCTTCAAAGACTTCGGGCGCCACGGCCTGCAATGTGTCGCTGAGGAACTGCACCATTTCACGCTGATAGGCGCGCAGCAGTTTTTGTTGCTCTTCCGGCAAAGCACCCATGGCGCCGGACTGCACCTTATGCTCGTAATCCGCGCCCTGATAGGCGAGCAGCACTTCCGCCACCACCTGACGCAGGGCCTCATCCGGGGCAAGATCCGCGACCTCGACCCCGCAGACGCGGTCGCGCAGATCACACAGATAGGTATCAAGGAGGCCGAAAAGCACGGCATCCTTGCTGTCATAGTAGTGATAAATATTGGCCTTGGAGATCCCGCATTCGCGCGCCAATTGGGTCATTGAGGCACGATCATAGCCCGCCTCGGCAAAGACCTTGGCGGCAGATTTCAAAATCTGCGCGCGCTTTTCGTCATGATCTTTTGCAATGGTGCGGGCCATGAGGTCAGCTCTCTCCTTGGTTAGTCAGCGTCGCGGTTGTCGACAACGCGCTTGGCCTTGCCCTGGCTGCGCTCGACCTCGCCGGGCTCTCCTACGATGATCTCGGTGGAGACACCAACCATATCCTTGATGCGTTTGGTCAGCATCCGCGCTGCTGCGGTCTTGGACAGCTCATCGGTGGCATCTGGGTTGGCCTCAACATAGACCCGCATCGCATCCATGCGACCGGCTTTGTACAGTTCAATCTGGTAATGCGGCGCCAAACCACCGGTGGCCATCAGCTGCTCTTCGATCTGGCTGGGGAAGACATTGACGCCCCGCAGAATGATCATGTCATCCGAACGACCAGTGATCTTTTCCATCCGCCGCATCGAGCGCGCGGTGCCGGGCAACAGGCGCGTCAGGTCGCGGGTGCGGTAGCGCACCATCGGCAGGCCCTCTTTGGTGAGGGTGGTAAAGACCAGCTCGCCCATTTCGCCATCAGGCAGCACTTCGCCAGTTACGGGATCAATGATCTCGGGCAGGAAGTGATCTTCCCAGATCACCGGTCCGTCCTTGGTCTCGACGCATTCGCTGGCCACACCCGGCCCCATGATTTCAGACAGACCATAAATATCAACCGCATGCATATCAAAGGCGGCTTCGACCTCGCGACGCATGGCATCAGTCCAGGGCTCAGCCCCAAAAATACCCACCTGAAGCGAGCTTTCGCGCGGGTCCATGCCAACCTTATGATATTGCTCAAGGATATTGAGCATATATGAGGGCGTCACCATAATGCCATCGGGCTGGAAATCGGTGATCAACCCGACCTGCTTTTCGGTCTGCCCGCCAGACATGGGCACCACGGTCGCGCCCAGACGTTCGATACCGTAATGCGCCCCCAGACCGCCGGTGAACAGCCCATACCCATAGGCATTATGCACCATATTGCCCTTGCGCAGACCCGCAGCCCGCAAAGAGCGCGCCACCAGATCGGCCCAGTTGGAGATGTCATTGGCGGTATAGCCCACAACAGTCGGCTTGCCTGTCGTACCGGAGGAGGCATGCAGACGGATGATTTCTTCGCGTGGCACCGCAAAAAGACCAAAGGGATAATTGTCGCGCAAATCGTTTTTGTAGGTAAACGGGAACTTCGACAGATCCGACAGCTGCTGCAGATCATCCGGGTGCACGCCAGCCGCGTCAAAGCGCTCTTTATACATCGGCACGTTGTCATAGGCGTGACGCAGCGACCACTTCAGGCGCTCCAACTGAACCGCGCGGATTTCATCAATCGAGGCAATCTCGATCGCGTCGAGGTCGGCCTTATTCGGGGTCAGGTCTTTCATGGCGTTCTCCTCACTTATTCTTCAAACAATTGACCTTTGATCGCACGGGAAAGCCCACGAAAGGCTGCGATCATCTGGCCGGATTGGTTTTCAACTGTCACGTCATAAATGCCGCTGCGCCCGGTGAGGGATACCTCAATGGCGCAGGCGATCAGGCGCTCGCCCAGCTTGCCGGGGGCGGTAAATGTGATGCTGTTGCTCTGCGCCACCGTTGATTGGTTGCGGCTGTTGCAGGCAAAGGCAAAGGCGCTGTCGGCCAGCATGAAGGTCACGCCCCCATGGCAGATACCATGGCCATTGCAGTGATGCGCCTCGACCGTCAATTCCAGCGTAGCGGAGCCTTCGTCAATCGCGGAGATCTCCATCCCCGCCCATTTTGAGGCATTGTCGCTGGCCCACATGGCCTCTGCGGATTTTTCAGCACGCTGTTTAGGCGTGAGTTCTGCGGTCATGCTCATTTCCCCTGAAACTTGGGCGCGCGTTTTTCCAGAAAGGAGGCAACACCTTCAGCATAATCGGCGCTTTCGCCGCAGGTCTTCATCGCGTCGGCCTCCTGCTCCAGATGATCCTGCAGGGTGGCAACGGCGGCATCCTGAATGCAATGTTTGCTGAGGCCCAGACCCAGGGTGGGCCCATTGCCCAGCTGCGCGGCCATGGCGCGGGTGGTCTCCATCAGATCGGCATCCGGAACGGCCTTCCAGATCAGCCCCCAGTCTTCGGCCTGTTTGGCGGGCAAGGGCTGCGCGGTAAAGGCCAGGCCCTTGGCGCGGGCTTCGCCAAGCAGGCGTGGCAGATGCCAGCTGCCGCCGGTGTCCGGGATCAACCCGACCTTGGAGAAAGACTGGATGAACTTGGCGCTTTCCGCTGCAAAGACCATGTCACAGGCCAGCGCGATATTGGCACCAGCCCCAGCAGCGACGCCATTGACCGCACAGATCACCGGAAACTCAAGCGAGCGGATCAAATTGACCAGCGGCGCATAGAAGGTACGCACGGTATTGCCCAGATCCGGCGGGCCATCCATCTTGCGCGGGTCGCGGTCGCCCAGATCCTGGCCCGCGCAGAAACCCCGGCCAGCACCGGTCAGCAGGATGGCGCGGGCGCCACCATCACGCGCGGCCTCGATGGCGCTGCGCAGGGCATAGTGCATTTCATCGTTGAAACTGTTGAGCCGATCCGGCCGGTTCAGGGTGATCTCCACCCAAGTGCCGTGATCCGCGACCAGAATAGAATCGCTCATGTCTTTTTCCCTCCTGCAGCCCCGTCTCGCTGGATCTGACCAGTCGAAACAGGCGCGATGCAAAACTCCGTTGACAAATTTCTTGCATAAACCGACCAGTCGGTCAATATATCATTGAATGCGAATTTGAGCCCTTGGCGCGGCGAGTCGTCTCACGACCAGCAACAGGGGATCGGCCACAGGAATGAAAAGGACAGAGCATGAGCCTTCTAGACGTATCGAGTTTTGCCGCTGGTGAATGGATCGCCCCAGGCGCCGGCGCCCGCAACATCGCCAGCGCCGTCACCGGCGCCCCGCTGGCGCAGGCCGGCAATGACGCGCTGGATGTGCAGGCGATGCTGTCTTACGCCCGCGACGTGGGTGGCCCTGCCCTGCGGGCGCTCACCTTCCATGACCGCGCACGGATGCTCAAGGCGCTGTCGGCGCATCTGAATGAGCACAAACAGGCGCTTTATGATCTCAGCTTTGAGACCGGCGCCACCCAGGCGGACCACATGATCGACATCGACGGCGGCATCGGCACCATGTTTGTCTTTGCCTCCAAAGGTCGCCGCGAGATGCCCGACGCCAAGGTCTATCTGGATGGCGAGGTCGAGCAGCTGTCGCGCCACGGCACCTTCCTCGGTCAGCATATCTGCACACCTTTGCAAGGGGTTGCGGTCCATATCAACGCCTTCAACTTCCCCGTCTGGGGCATGTTGGAAAAGCTCGCCCCCACCCTGCTGGCGGGTGTGCCTGCCATCGTAAAACCTGCGACTGCCACCTGCTACGTGACCGAACTCGCCGTGCGCCTGATGCTCGACAGCGGCATCCTGCCTGCCGGTGCGCTGCAGCTGGTTTCGGGCGGTCTGGGCGATATGCTCAACCATCTGACCATGCAGGATGTGGTCAGCTTTACCGGCTCGGCCCAGACCGCGCTGAAACTGCGCCAGAATCCAGTGATCCTGGAAAACTCCATCCGCTTTGTGGCGGAACAGGACAGCCTGAACGCTTCGATCCTAGGGCCAGATGCCACACCCGGCACGCCAGAATTTGATCTGTTCATCAAAGAAGTCAGCCGCGAGATGACCACCAAGGCGGGGCAGAAATGTACCGCCGTGCGCCGCATCATCACCCCTGCATCGCAATCCGAGGCCGTGATTGAGGCCCTGTCTGCCCGCCTGGCCAAGACCACAATTGGTGACCCACGTCTGGAAAGCACCCGCATGGGCGCACTGGTGTCCAATGGCCAGAAACGCGACGTGCTGGAGAAGGCGGGGATTCTGGCGACTGAGGCCACCCGCGTCTACGGCAACCCCGATGATTTTGCGGTTGAGGGCGCCGATGCTGAAAAAGGTGCCTTTGTGCCGCCGATGCTGTTCCACTGTGAAGACCCCGATGCTGCCCAGCGCGTACATGACACCGAAGCCTTTGGCCCGGTTTCCACCGTCATGGGCTACCGCGATCTGGACCATGCTGTAGCACTGGCCAACCGTGGCGAGGGCTCGCTGGTGGCCTCCTGCATCACCAATGATCCCGAAGTCGCCCGCGAGGTAGCGCTGGGATCGGGCGCCTATCACGGGCGGATCTATTTCAACAACCGCACCTCGATGAAGGAAAGCACCGGCCATGGCTCGCCCCTGCCGCATATGGTGCATGGTGGCCCCGGTCGTGCCGGTGGTGGCGAAGAGCTGGGCGGCGTGCGCGGTGTGAAACACTACATGCAGCGTACCGCCATTCAGGGCAGCCCCGACATTCTGGCCGCGATTGGTCAGCAGTGGGTGCCCGGCGGCACCGAAGTCGAGGCCCCGGCGCATCCCTTCACCCGCAAATTTGGCGAGCTGGCCATCGGTGAGACGCTCAACAGCCCCTCGCGCAAGGTGACGCTGGACGATATCGAGCATTTTGCCACCTTCACCGGCGATACCTTCTACGCCCATATGGATGACGCGGCCGCCAAGCGGAACCCCTTCTTCCCCGGTCGCGTCGCGCATGGCTATCTGCTGCTCTCCTTTGCCGCAGGCCTGTTTGTCGAGCCCAATGAAGGGCCTGTTCTGGCCAACACCGGTCTCGATAACCTGCGTTTCATGAAGCCGGTTTCGGCGGGGGACAGCATCAAAGTGCGTCTGAGCGTGAAGAAAAAGACCCCTCGGAACGAGGAATACGGCGAGGTCCGCTGGCATGTCACCCTGACCAACCAGGATGATGAAAAGGTCGCGGAATACGAGCTGCTGACCATGAACGCTTTCTGAGGCGTCAAAACAGGTGACGCCTTTACGCTCCGGGCTGGCCTAACCGGCCCGGAGCGCTTATCCTGCTGTCATGACAGCACTATCCCCTCAGACCTTTGAGCTGAGCATTGCCCAGCTCACCGACCTGCAGAACCTGCGGGTCTGGTCGATCATTGTCTCGCTGTTTGGCGATCTGGCACAGAGGCCCGGCGATCAGATCAGCGGCACCACTCTGACCCAGATCATCACCCCCATGGGGATCAAGCCCGAAGCCATCCGCGTGGCCCTGCACCGGCTGCGCAAAGATGGCTGGATCGAGAGCACCCGGTCTGGACGAGCCTCAGTGCACTATCTGACCGAATTTGGCCGGAATCAATCCGCCGCCGTGACCCCGCGAATCTATGCCCGCGCACCACAGCCGCCCCAAAGCTGGCATCTTCTGATCGCCGAAGACGGCAATAGCCTTACCACGCTGGAAGAAACCCTGCTGCTGCCGCAATATACCCAGGTCAACCGCCGCACGGCCTTGGGATATGGGCCAGCCCCCGCAGGGCTGGATGATCTGTTTGTGGCAACCCTGTCTGATCTGTCTGTCCCCGGCTGGTTGCAGGCCCGCCTGTTCCCGCAGGATTTGATCGAGGCCTGCCAATCCCTGCACAACGCCCTGGCCAAAATTCCACCGCCCGAGGTCGATCTGACCCCAGTGCAGGTGGCAACGCTACGCACGTTAATCGTGCACCACTGGCGTAGAATTGCCCTGCGTCACCCGGTTCTGCCCCAGGGGTTTTCCCCAGAAACCTGGGCCGGAGAGGCCTGTCGCACCCGTGTCTTTGATCTCCTGGACAGGTTACCGCAACCACAGCTTCCGGCGCTGGAAGGCAGAGCCCCGGCCTAAGCGCCCCTAAATGTTTTTCTTCGGAGAGTATTGATGTCCGCACTTAGCAGCCTTGCCCTGATCGCTCTTGCCGCCCCTGCAGCCCTCCTGGGCGCGTCGCATCTAAAAACTCGCAAGCTGGCCCGAGAGGCCCGCGCCCTAGTGCCTCCGATCGGCCAATTCTGCAACACGGCACGGGGCAGGATCCACTATATCGACATCGGCCCGCGGCATGCGCAACCACTGGTTCTAATCCACGGGCTCAGCGGTCAGTTGCAGCATTTCACCTATGCTCTTGCCGAAAGGCTGGCTCAGGATTATCGGGTCATCGCCCTGGACCGGCCCGGATGTGGATACTCCACCCGCGCCAGCGATGCCCTGGCTCGCCTGCCGGAACAGGCAAAGACCCTGTGCGGCGTTCTTGATCAGCTTGGGATCGACCAGCCCGTTCTAGTCGGGCATTCCTTGGGGGGCGCCGTGTCGCTGGCCATGGCCCTGCTCGCACCCGATAAAATTCGCGGCCTGGCCCTGTTGGCCCCATTGACCCACCCCTCCCCACAGGGAGCTGAAGCCTTTAAGGGCTTGATCGTCCACACCAGTGTCATGCGGCATTTGATGGCGCAGACGGTTGCTGTCCCAACCGCCGAGCGCACTGCCGCGCCGGTCCTCGACCAGATCTTTGCCCCCGAGGCCTGTCCGGATGACTTCCTGACCAAGGCAGGCGGCGCATTGGGGCTGCGCCCTGAGAGCTTTGTCGCGGCCTCGGCGGATGCCTCCTTCCTATACCCTGCAATCGAGATCCAGGCCACCCGCTACACCAAAGAGCTAAAGACCCCCGGGGCGATTCTTTTTGGGGCCGAAGATGCGATTCTCGCCCCAAAAACCCAGGGCCAAGCCATGGAAAGCTACGGGTTAAATTGCCAAATAGCCCCCGATCACGGCCATATGCTGCCCATTACGGCACCGGATCTATGCGATCTTTTTATTCGCGCCACCCTGCAGGCCCTGCCCAGTCGCACGCAAAGGGCTAAAAACCAAGAAAACAGCTGAAGCGGGCAAAAAAACATCTCCGAATAGGCCATTCTCCTGCATTTGCGCCTTGACCCCAGGGGCGCCATTCCGTAAATCGCCCCTCACAGAAGATGGCGCGGTAGCTCAGTTGGTTAGAGCGATCGACTCATAATCGATAGGTCGGGAGTTCAAGTCTCCCCCACGCCACCATTTCTCTCCTGCAAAACAGTACCATATGCTTTGGACACAGACGCGATCCTTGCGAGTTGCGACCTGCAAGCCGCGGCTTCCCGGCTGGCAACAATCTGGGCTGGCTCCCTTCTTGTCAGGCACTTATACCTGTCTCCATGACACAGAGCCCCCTACCTGCACTCCTTGCCATTGACGGCGGCGGCACCCGCTGTCGGCTTGCGCTTGAATGGGCAGGCCGGGTGTTTAGAGTGGAAAGCGGGCCAGCCAATGCTTCCAGCGACTTTAACGGTGCCCTGGAGCAGATTCGCCTGGGGCTCGCGCAGCTGGGCAAGGCAGCCGGGCTGACACTGGCGCAACTCGGCGAAGTGCCTGCCTTTCTTGGCTTGGCCGGGGTTGTCAGCCCCAAGATTGCCGAGCGCCTAGAGCAGGCGCTTCCCTTTGTGCGGGTCCGCATCGCAGACGACAGACCTGCAGCCCTGCGCGGGGCACTTGGGGCAGGTGACGGGGCCATTGCGCATTGCGGCACCGGATCGTTTCTGGCCAGCCAGATCCAGGGCAGAGACCGCATCATTGGCGGCTGGGGCCAGCACCTGGGCGATGAGGCTTCGGCGCAGTGGCTGGGCCGCCTGGCTCTGGCACGCACTCTGAATGTGTGCGACGGGCTGGAGCCCGGCACCGGCCTAAGCACGCGCCTGTTGACTCAGTTTTCCAGCCCGGCCGCGATTGTCGCGTTTGCAGCCCAAGCCAGCCCGTTGGAATTTGGCGCGCTGGCCCGCACGGTTACCAGCCAGGCAAAAACTGGCGATGCTCTCGCTGAGGGTCTGATGCGCCAGGGCGCTAGCTACCTCGCCGACACCCTGCCCCGGATTGGCTGGGCACCCGGTCACGCGCTCTGTTTGACGGGGGGGCTCGCGCCTGAATACCGCAACTATCTGCCCCGCCAGATGCAACAGGCCCTGCAGGAGCCCCTGGGCGACCCTCTGTCCGGAGCGCTGGCTCTGGCACGGCAGTTCGCCATCCAGCCCCTTCCCCCAAGCTCTCCCGCGTCAGGACAACAGGATGACTAGCACCCCCACGTATTTCGGCGGCGGGCCGATCTTTGATGGCCAAAGCCTGAAACAGGGTCTGACCGCCCGCTTTGAGGGCGGTCAACTGGTCGCCCTGCTGCCGGATTATGCGCCCGAAACCCAGGGCCGGTATGTGGATCTTGGCGGCGATATCCTCAGCCCCGGCTATCTTGATCTGCAGGTAAATGGCGGCGATGGCATCATGCTAAACGCAGAGCCCAGCTGCGCCGGGCTGGCGCGCATCGCCAAAGCTCACAGAAGGCTGGGTGCCGTGCAGATCCTGCCGACGCTGATCACCGACACAGCCGAAAAAACGGCACAAGTCATCGCAGCCGCAGCACAGGCAATCAAGGCTGGTGTGCCCGGTATCGCCGGGCTGCATCTGGAAGGCCCCCATCTGGCCCAAAGCCGCAAAGGCGCCCATGACGCAGCACTGATCCGGGAAATGACCCTGTCGGATCTGGAGCTGCTGATTGCCGCCGCCGAAGCCCTCCCCGTGCTGATGGTGACCCTCGCTCCGGAAAGCGTCAGCCTGGATCAGATCAAGACCCTGCGGGATGCCGGTGTCCTGCTGTCGCTGGGGCATAGCGACGCCTCCTATGAGCAGACCTTGGAATACGCCGAGGCGGGTGTCTGCTGTGTTACCCATCTGTTCAACGCCATGAGCCCGCTGAACCATCGCGCGCCCGGCCTGGTTGGCGCCGCGCTGAGTTCCCCTGCGCTGCACGCCGGTCTGATTGCCGATGGCATTCATGTACATCCTGCGGCGATGCGTGCCGCCTGGGCTGCTAAAATGGGTCGTCCCAGCCCCGAAGGCAAAATCTACCTGGTGAGCGATGCAATGGCCCCGGCTGGCAGCGACATTTCCGCGTTCAAACTGGAGGGCCGCCAGATCCTGCGCCAAAACGGGCGTCTCACGTTGGAGGACGGCACCCTAGCGGGCGCTGATCTGGATCTCACGACGGCCCTGCGTGTACTGGTCTCACAATGCGGCATCCCCCTCGAAGAAGCCCTGACGGCGGCCGTCACCGTGCCTCGACAGGTGATTGGTCAATGGTCAACAGACAGCTGCGCACTTGGCCTCGGCGAAGATGAGTTCATCCGTATCCAAAGCGATCTTGGCGCCGCGACCCCAATCAATGAGACCGCTGGCCTGTAGGCGCTCCAGTTAAGGCGCCCATAGATTTTGCCCCCCCGATTGAAACCAAGTCGCCAGATGTTCGATCAAAGCGCGAATCCGTGCCGTCAAATGGCGACTGGGGGGATAAACCACATAGAGCGGCAATGGCGCATCCTCGCACTCAGCAAAGAGCAGCTGCAGTTGTCCGGACTCAACAAAGGGTTTCACCGTGTAGTAAGGGCAGCGGGCGATGCCCTGCCCCCCTGCCGCCATATGGGCAACAGCACGTGGGGAGTTGGCGCGAAAACTGCCATTTACCGCCACCGAAGTCACCTCCCCTGCCTCGCGAAAGCGCCAGATATCCGGCTGCGCCGAAGATTGCAGTAACAGGCAGTTATGGGTGGCCAGCGCCTTGGGGTGACCCGGCTCCCCATTGCGCTGCAGATAGTCAGGTGCGGCGGCCACCACCAAACGCATGTCACAGAGTTTGCGCGCCACCAGGGTGGAATCCTGCAGCTTGCCAAACCGCACCGCCAAGTCGATGCCTTCTTCGACGATGGGCGCGTGATAGTCTGACAGCAGCATCTCGATCTGCACCTTTGGATGCGCCTGCTGAAACGGCGTCACGGCCTGCACCAGTTCGCGGCTGCCAAAGCCAGTAGGCGCGGTGATCCGGATCCCCCCCGCCAATTCAGATTGGCGCTCCTGTATGACGCCTTCCATCTCGTCGATTTGATCCAGAAGAGGCAGGCAACGCTCCAGATAGGCCTGGCCGGTATCGGTCAGGGTGACGGATCGCGTGGTGCGGTGAAAGAGCTGCGCGCCCAGGCGTTCTTCTAGCCGGGCCACATATTTGCTGGCAAGTTTGGTGCTAATGCCGATCTGGCGTGCCCCGGCCGTAAAGGAATGCTGCGCCGCAACCGCAACAAAGGTCCGCATGCAATCCAATGTGTCCATTCCCTTAGCCCTCTGCTCTGGTCAGGTGCAGGCAGCCTAGTTCATTATCGCCGTTTCGTACATACTTACTCCACAGATAGATATATTATCACCCAAGTGTTCTGAATGTATCTCTACCTCATCGAACCGCAGCTCTTAACCAGTTGCTTTCACCCGGGCCGCAGTCGCGGCAAAACCTTGAGGTACAGACTATGTCCAATACGATTCGCATTCACAGCTTCCCGCTCTCCGGTCACGCTCATCGTGTCGAACTCTTTGCCAGCCTGGCAGGCATCGCCCATGAGGTAATCAACGTCGATCTCGCCAGCGGCGAACAAAAGGGCGAGGCCTTTTTGGCGCTGAACCCTGCCGGTCAGGTGCCGGTGATTGAGGACGGCGATACCGTGATCACCGACGCCAATGCCATTCTGGTCTATCTGGCGCGCAAATACGCCCCAGCCTATCTGCCCAGCGATCCAGTGGCCGAGGCCGAGGTACAGAAGTTCCTGACCCTGGCTGCGGGTGAGGTTGCCTTTGGCCCGGCCGCCGCACGTCTGATCAATGTCTTCAACGCAGCCTTGGATGCAGAGTTCTGTAAAACTGTCGCCGAGCGGGTGCTGGGCAAACTGGAGGCCCACCTGGAGGGGCGCGACTTCCTGGTTGGTTCGGCCCCCACCATCGCGGATGTGGCGATCTATTCCTATGTGGCCCATGCCCCCGAAGGCGGCATCTCGCTGGAGACCTATGCCAATGTGCGCCGCCTGCTCGCCAATATCGAAGGGTTGAAAGGCTTCAAGCCTATGCCCGTCACCCCCGTCGGCCTGCGCGCCGCGGCTTGATTTTGCCCACTCACGACAAAGCCCGGGGCGGCAAGCCCGCCCCGGACATTGCCCTGTTGCCTTCTTGTCCCATTTCCATTTAGCCCCAGCCGTAACGAGGTCCGCCATGTCCCCTGCCCTCCCCGCCCAGCCTGATGACAGCCAGACTGCCTCACCCTTCCATGCCGGAGAGCAGCAATTGCAAAGCGAAAACGGCAGCCGCGAGATGATGGAGAAATTTGGTCGCAGGGTGATCCGCCCCTTTATGCCGGATCAACACCGGGCGTTTTTTGCCCAGCTGCCCTTTGTGGTGGTGGGGGCTGTAGACGCCGAGGGTTGGCCCTGGGCCAGTCTGTTTCCAGGTGCCCCCGGTTTCGCGAACAGCCCGGACAACCGTCATCTGGACATCGCTTTGAACGCCGCACAGACCGATCCAGTGCGCAGCGCCCTGCGCCCCGAGGCGCCGATAGGGCTGCTTGGGATTGAGCCGCACAGTCGCCGTCGCAACCGGATGAATGGCCGTGTCGCAACGCTGGGGGAGGCCCAGGTTCAACTGCGTGTGGACCAGTCCTTTGGCAATTGCCCGCAGTATATCCAGCACCGCGACATCACCTTTCTGCGCGATCCCGCCGACAGCACCCCGGCGCAGGCTGCGCCGTGCTTTACCCAATTGGACGCAGAGGCCCGCAGGAAGATCGGATCGGCGGATGTCTTCTTTGTCGCCAGCGCAGTCGAAGCGCGTGACAATCCCACCAATGAAGGGGTCGATGTCTCGCATCGGGGTGGGCGGCCCGGTTTTGTACAGATCGATGGCAACAGCCTGATCATTCCCGATTTCCCCGGCAACAACCACTTCAACACATTCGGAAATTTCCTGCTCAACCCCAAGGCCGGGTTGGTGTTTCCAGATTTTGAAACCGGGACATTGTTGATGCTCACCGGGACCACCGAGCTGCTGTCAAAGGATGCACCGGAAATTCGCGGCTTCCACGGCGCCGACCGGGGGTGGCGCTTTACCCTGGACCATGGGCTTTGGCTGCGCGATGCCCTGCCGTTTCGCGCCAAACTCGGCGCCTTTTCCCCGCATTCACTCATGGCAGATACCTGGGCAGAGCGCAGCGCACGCGCCAAACAGGAAGAGGGCCGCAACGCCTGGCGCCGTTTCCGGGTCGCTCGGGTGGAGCAGGAAAGCGCGGCCATTCGCTCCTTTTATCTGGAGCCTGCTGATGGCGCGCCGCTTCTGCCCTTTGAAGCCGGTCAGTTTCTCACCCTGCGCGCCAGATCCAAAACACCGCCCGCTGGGCAGGCGGTCGCGAAAGTGCTGAGCCGAAGCTATACCGTCTCTTCTGCCCCCGGCGAGCCCTATTACCGGATCTCGGTCAAACGCGAAGAACAGGGCGAGATGTCGCGACTGCTGCATGACCAGGTCACACCGGGCGATGTTCTGGAGGCGAAAGCGCCGCGCGGTTCATTCTATATTGATCCTACGGAGACCCGCCCTGCGGTTCTGCTGGCGGGGGGCGTCGGCGTCACACCGATGATCTCCATGGCCAGCCATGTGATGCGCGAAGGGCTGCGCACCCGTCATCTGCGTCCGCTCACGGTGGTGCATGCCAGCCGTGACAGCGCCCAGCGCGCTTTTGCGGATGCCTTTCGCGCCCTGCAGCAGGCAACCGAGGGACAGATCCGTTACCTGTCCATCCTCAGCAACGCGGCTGAGGGTGAAAAACCCGGCGAAGACTATAACGGCACCGGGCATATCACCGATGACACCCTGCGGCAGGTGCTGGCTCTGGATGACTATGATTTTTTCCTCTGCGGCCCGCCCCCCTTCATGCAGGGGGTTTATGACAGCCTGCTCCGCCTCGGTGTGCGGGACGCCCGGATCTATGCCGAGAGTTTTGGCCCCGCCGCCCTGACCCGCACCGCCGACACCTCCGCCTCCTCGCAGGCGATGGATCACCCCGCCAAAGATGAAGCCGAGGCCGCCGAGGTCCGCTTTGCCAGCCTTGATGCCGCTGCCCAGTGGAGCGCCGAAGACGGCTCCTTGCTGGAGCTGGCAGAGGCCCAGGGGTTGACGCCCAATTTTAGTTGCCGGTCGGGGTCCTGTGGCAGTTGCGCGACCAAACTATCCCAAGGCCGCGTCAGCTATCGCAGCCCTCCCGAAGCCGAGGTGGAGGCGGGTGAAGCCCTGCTGTGCTGCGCCCGCCCCGCCAAAGACAGTGCCCCCTTAATTCTCGACCTCTAATCCCTCCCCCTTCTCGTTTGACCAAAAGGAGCCTCCCTATGGAAACCCGCCCGCCTCTGCCGCCCTTTACCCGTGACAGCGCCATCCAAAAGGTACGCCTGGCCGAAGACGGCTGGAACAGCCGCGATGCCGCCAAGGTGGCGCTCGCCTATACGCCGGACACCAAATGGCGCAACCGCGCAACCTTTGTCAGCAACCGCGCCGAAGCCCAGGCCTTTCTTGAAGCCAAATGGATCCGCGAGCTGGACTACCGCCTGATCAAGGAGCTCTGGGCCTTTACCGAGAACCGCATTGCCGTGCGCTATGCCTATGAATGGCACGACGACAGCGGCAACTGGTATCGCTCGTATGGCAATGAAAACTGGGAGTTTGCCGAAAACGGCCTGATGCAGAACCGCTTTGCCTGCATCAATGATCTGCCGATCCAGGAAGCAGAGCGCAAGTTTCACTGGCCGCTGGGGCGGCGCCCCGATGATCACCCCGGCCTGTCAGATCTGGGGCTTTGACCCCACCTAGGTCCGCAGTAAACAGGGGCGGTCTGCGCATAGGCAGCCGCCCCTTGTGCTGTGTCGCGAAGGTCAGAGAACATTCTCGCTGCGCTGGAACTGATCCACCCATTTGCGCACATTCACCATGTCAAAATAGACCGAGATCAGCGCCGGAAAGACCAAGAGAACCAGAACCATCGAGGCCAAAAGACCAAAGGCCACCGAAACCACGACCGGCACCAGGGTCTGCACCTGCGGGCTGGTCTCGAACAGGATCGGCACCAGGCCCGCAATGGTGGTGGAGGTCGACAACAGGATGGGCCGGAACCGGGCGCGCACGGCATCCAGCGAGGCCGCCAGATAGTCATCGCCCTTTAGGTGCGTCTGAAAAAAGGTCAGGAACAGGATCGCGTTGTTCACAACAATCCCCGCCAGCGAGGCAAAGCCAATGAGGCTGGGCATCGAGATATCCATGCCCATCCCCCAATGCCCCAGAATGGTTCCAATCAAGGCAAAGGGGATAGAAAGCATCACCACAAAGGGCAGCGTGTAAGAACGGAACTGGAAGGCCAGAACCATGAAGATGCCCACAAGCCCCAGCAGGAGCAGCTTCATCAAGGAAGACTGCGACTCCGCCTGTTCAGCGCTGGCGCCCGAAATGCCGATCTCTACTCCCGGAAAGCTCTGTTGCAGCTCTGGTTCCAACTCATTGCTGATCACTGCGGCAAGCTGCGTTGAGGTCACGGCCTCGGTGTCGATCTTACCGCGAATGCGCGCCAGAGCCTTGCCGCTTTTGCGGGTGATCGTCGGATAGCCCTGCGACAGGGTCATCTCGGCAACCGTCGACAGAGCCACCAGCTTGCCTTCTCCTACCAGGATCGGAAAGCGCTCCAGTTCGATCAGATTGGCCACCGTGTCATCCAGTTTGACTCGCACCGTCATATCGGACTGATTGGAGCGGAAACTATCGGTCTCAGTGCCTTGAAAGGCGCTGCGCAGCTGGTCCGAGAGCGCCTGTGGCGTCAGGCCAACCAGGTAGCCATATTCATTGAGCGTCAACCGCACCTCTTGGCGCCCTCCATAGAAGTCCTGAAAGGCCTCGACCACATCCGGGCGCTTCAACAGCTCGGTGCGCAGCGCGGCCGAGGCCGCCTCCAGCTCGGCAAGGTCATAGCCTGTGAGCTCCACATCCAGATCAAAACCACCTGGCCCGACTTCGGACTGCGAGAAGGAAGCCTGGATCAGGTCCGGAATAGGACCCGCCGCCAGCCTCCATGCCTCAAGCACCGCATCGGCGCTGACGTTTCGTTGAGCACTGCTCAGCAGATCCACCGTGATCGTGGCAGTGTTGGACCCATTGTCATAGACTTCCGAGTTGACCGCATAGCGGACCAGAACCCGCTCCACCAAGGGAGCACCGCCTTCTGTCTTGGGCGTCAGCTCGGCATCCACCTGGTGCAGCCCCTCCAGCAATTGGTCAACCGTCGCAACGGTGCGTTCCCGGCTGATCCCCGAGGTCAGAGAAAAGCGGATGGTCAGGGTATCGCTTTCGGTGGTGGGAAAGCCGATCATTTTGACCGAGCCGGAAGCAATCAAACCAACCGACAAGATCAGGGCGGCAAAGACCGATCCCAAGGTCAGATAGCGCAGGGAGACCAAGCGCGCGGCAATCGGCAAGACGCAGCGCTCTTTGACCCACTCCAGAGCACGTTCCGCCAAGCGGGGCTTATGAAGCTCTGGTTTGCCTGGTTTTCCATGGCTCAGATGGTGCGGCAGAATGAAAAAGCCCTCAAACAGCGAAATTGCCAGGGTAATCAGCAGAACCATCGGAATAAACCGCAGGATCTGCCCCATATCACCCGCCAGGAACAACAATGGACAAAAAACGCAGGCGGTTGTCAGGAAAGAGGAGGTCACTCCAGGCAAGACCTCCAGTGCCCCGCGAGAGGCGGCCTCAGCCGGGCCAACGCGGGTCCGCCATTTGTCGATGTTTTCGGCAATCACGATGGAATCATCCATGATCAGACCCACCGCCATCAAAAGAGCCACAAGAGTGATCATGTTGATGGTGATGCCGAGCACGCTCATCACAAACAATGTGCCCAGAAAGGACACCGGCAGAGCGGCAGAGATCCACAGAGCCTCTTTTAGAGAAAAGAACAGCCACATGGTGAAAAACACCAAAACCAAACCAACCGCGATGTTTTCGACAATCAGCTGCAAACGCTCTTCGACCAGCTCGGTCATGTTATTGGTCACAGTGATGCGGAAAGGGTCAGGATAGGCGGCGCGTTCCGCGCTCAGGACCTGGTCGACGGCCTCGAATACTCGGATACTGTCAGCGGTCTTGGATTTGGACACCGAAATGATCGCCGCCTGATCGCCATCAATATAGGAGGCGATGTTCTCATCGGTATCCCTCAACTGGACCTCGGCCAGATCACGCAGCCGAACAAAGCTGCCGGACTGGTTTTGCAGTACGATCAAATCCTCAAGATCGGCAACCGAACGGCGGGTATCGGCATAGCGCAGCACCAGGCTGTTTTCATCCAGATCCGCATTGCCCAGCGGCTGACTCAGGCTGCGGGCTTGGATGGCATCGACAATATTGCGCGGTGAAAGGCCAAAGCGGTGCAGCGCATCCTGATCAAAGACCACCTGCAGTTCGCGATCCGTGATGCCGGCCACTGAGATCTCGGCAACACCGGGCAAGACGCGCAGGCGTTCGGCCAGCTCATCGGAATATTCGATCAGCCCCTGTTTTCCAGAAATGCCCGAGACCGCGACAAGAGCAACAAGATCGCTGCGGGCCTGAATTTCCACCGTGGGGCTCTCCGCATCCGCCGGAAAATCATTGATGCTGGACACTGCCGAAAAGACATCGTTGAAAAACAGCGTCAGATCCCCACCTTCTTCCAGCTCTGCGGTGGCAGTTGCACGGCCATCAACTGACAGACAGGTCAGTTCGGTCATCCCGGATGTACCGGTCAAAGCGGTTTCCAGCGCGGTGCAGATCTCTTCATCCACATCCCGCGCCGAAGCCCCGGGGTAGACAACCGAAGCCGCCACGGTCGAGGCGGTGAATTCGGGGAAGGTCTCGCGCTCCAGGTTGCTCAGCACCCCAATGCCCAGGATGCAAAACAGCAGCATCATCAGATTGGAGGCAACCGGGTGGCGCACAAAAAAGGAAATCATATCAGTTGCCTTCCGCCGCCGAGGAAACCGGCACCAATGCCAGTTTTAGACCTGCAACGGGCGGGCTGGGTAGCCCCAGAACCAGGGTCTCACCATCAGACAGACCAGACTGGATGAGCACCTCTCCACCAATGACCTGCCCCGGCACAACCTCGCGAAGGGCAAGCCGCTCCTCTTTGTCTGCCAGATAGACAAAGGGGCTGCCCGTATCGCTCATGTGCAGCGCATGGCGCGGAATTGCGATGCTATCCGGCCGAGCCTGACTGGAGAAGACCACCCGGACAAAGCTGCCTGTATGCAGCGGCGGGCGTCGCAGCCCCTGCTGCGCCACCAGCGGATCTGTCACCCTGACCACAATTCCCATCGTGCCGGTATCTGCATCCATGGTGCCGCGCAGCCGCACGATCTCGGCAGGCCAGGCATCGAAGTTTTCCGATGTCGACAGCTCTACCCGGGCCGTGACACCTGCGCGGGTTAGGGCTTTGGTGAATTGGCTGGTATCAAAACTGCCATTTTGCAACAACACGTTCTGCGATCCGGCAAACACAACCGGGCCAAAACTGCTGGGCTGAACCTCGGCCGTGACCTCTGCCGCGGCAGTACTGTCCAGCGCCATCAATGTATCCCCGGTCCGGACAAACTGCCCGACCTCGATCGATTTGCTGGCCACCCGACCCCGAAACGGCGCGGTGATGACAGATTTTTCCAGAGCCCGCTCGGCCTCGGTCAATTCGGCCTGACGCACCGCCTGCGTTGCCTGCAACGCATCCCGCTGGGCCGGGAACAGCGACAGGGTATTGGTCAGATTGGTCACCGAGGTCTGCTGCGCCAGATAGGTTTTTTCCGCGGTATCGACAGTGGCCTGGGTCCCTGCCCCGCGATCCAGCAGCGACTGCACCCGCGCCAGCTCGGCCTCAGCCACCTTGAGAATGCGTTGCTCGACCAACAACAGCCGCTGCGCGTTTTCCTCCTCGCGAGTCAGCTCTGCGAGATCCGCCTCCACCGCCGCAATATTGGCCAGAGTCTTTTGCCGCGACAGCTCATTATCCGTCTTGTCGATGGCCACCAAAACCGTACCCTTTTCAACGATACTGCCCGTGTCCAGCCCTGCGGCAATGCTCAGGACCCGCCCCTCAACCTCGGAGATCGCGGTCCAGCTGTGTTCTGCCTCAACCCGGCCAAACCCCTCAGCACTGGCGGTGATTTCCCGGCTCACCACCGGCAGGACACGCACCGCCAATTCCGCTTCCTGGCGCACGCTGACCTCAGGGGCCGGACGAGAGGTCATCCAGACAAAGCCCAGGACCCCTAACGCAAGTGGGGGAAGTACAAGAAGAGGGCGCAGGTTCATGGGGGCTACCTTTGTGTCAGGGGCAATCGTGGGTCCAATGCAGAGCCAGAAAACATAAACGTTTTTCCACGGACATTCCGTCGCCAGCAGTCTCACTATTATTGGGACAGAATCCACCTGATTTGCCCGCATGGATCGTGACCGCGTGGCGAGAAGTTTCATCAACACAGGCCGATTTAGCCCCAAATCCGCGTAACATTTTGTAAACGCTGCCTTTGTGGGGCTCAGGGCGGGGAAAATTCCGATAAATTCCACAACACGAATATCACACCAAAAATGTGCCAACCGCAATGTCCTTTGTTACAGTACAAACTTGCCAAATCCACGGCCAGCTCGGGTCAACAAAGTTCTCGCAACCACCCTGGCGACCAATGGCTCTTAATTTCCAGCATATCTTCCTGTTCAGCGGCGGACTGTTCCGCCGCCTTGCAGGCTGTGGCTTTGTGGTGATGCTGGTGCTTCAAATGCTGTTTCCGAGCCTGGGCAAGGCGGCAGGCTCAGGCCGGTGGATCGAAATCTGCAGCGAGTTTGGCGCCGTTGAAGTGCAGATCCCGCTTGAGGATCAGAACAGTCAAGACCGGGAGTGCCCTGGCTGCGACAGTTGCCTGATCTGCCTTGCTGAAAACGGGCAAACAAGATCCACCCAGGTTGCCTCCTTCACGTTGGTCAGTGCGTGCTACAAACGACTCGCCCATCCTGCGCCCATGCCCGGGGGCCGCAACTCCGGCGCAGTTCTGGGCCAGCGCCCAGATGGCACTGCCTGGCATGTTAGCGTAGCCGCCCCAGAGGGAGAGCTACGTGCAAAAGTTTCCCTGTCCGATCGCGCCCTGGCGACATCGGCAGCGGCAGGAACCCTGGGTGGCAAGGGATCAAGCCATATTCTTGACCCTCGGACAGGATACGGAGCGGCAAAAACGGGCCTGATCTCAGAAAAACGGGCCTGATCTCAGTAAGTGCACCTCGGGCAGCATTGCCGGATGGGCTCTCCACCGCTCTCTGCCTCCTGCCTGATGCGGCGGCGCCTGCTGTCACTGGTCAGTTTACCGGGGCAAAGCTGGAATACCTCGCCTGACCCAACCTATGTTTGAGACAAAAACGCCCCACAAACCCTCTGTTCTGCGGGGCGTTTTTTCAGGTCATGACGCAACCCGGTCAGGCTAAAGCAGTGCCTGGCTTTACAGAAGCGCGCGCACCTTTTCCAAGGTTGCGCAGTTCACAGCGACGCCTTCGGTTGCAGCGCGAGCGCGGGCCTTGGCACGGCCATCGCCGGGCAGACGCCCGCCATCCTGATCGCGGATCGAAGCCACCAGTGTCGAGATACGCTCAGCAAAGCTGCCAGCAGAAGTGGCGCCGGGATCAATCGCGATAAAGAATTGACCCGTCTTGGGTGGACCACCCACAGGACCCGAAAAGGGACTGGCCTCAGTCCCGAGGGAGGCCCCGGTCATGGCTGCCGCCATCATTTCGACCATCAGCGCAATGCCAACGCCCTTGTAGCCACCCGAAGGCACCATCGAGCCTTTGAGGCCAGCATCCGGATCGGTGGTGGGGTTGCCATCCACGTCCAACACCCAGCCTTCCGGCACCGCTTTGCCTTCGCGGGAGTGCTTCATCACTTCGCTTTTGGCAATGGTGCTGGCGGATTGGTCAATCAGCACCAGGGCTTCGCCATCGACACCGGGTGCAGCGATGGAGATCGGGTTGGTGCCCAGAACGGGCTTGGCCCCGCCCGAAGGCGCGATGGAGGCTGGGGCATTGGTGAAACCAAAGCCCAAGAGACCCGCCTGCGCCAGACGCTGAGTATGCACCCCCAACACGCCGCAGTTATAGGAGTTCTTCACCGCCAGAACCGCAACGCCCTGTTCAAGCGCCAGCGGGATCAGGGTCTCAAACCCCTTGTCGATGGCAGCATGAGCAAAACCGGTGGCGGCATCCACGGCCACCACGCCGGGGCGCGGCTGGCTCAGCACCGGCTCTGCCTTGCCATCCACCTTGCCACAGTCCACATGGCCCGCGTAGATCGGCACATAGGCGAGCCCGTGCGAGGCAACGCCATCGGCTTCGGTCATGGCGGTTGCCACCGCCAGAGGCCGGGAGTTTTCAGGCGAGGTGCCCGCCGCCACCAGGGCGTCATAGGCGAGGGTTTCGATGTCACTCAGGCTCAGAGTTTCGGTGGCAGTCATCCGGAGGTTTCCTCTTCTTTCAGTTTTGGAACCAGGGCGCAGGACGCGCCCCCTTTCGCATCAGTCGTTGTCGCTAAGACCAGAACCGGCCCCCAGCAGGCGAGAGCTTTCAGTGGCAGGCGCATAGGTGCGATGGGCAAATTCACCCAGCTTGGCCCAGGCTGCTTCATCCACATCAGCGCGCATGACTGGCTCGCTCTGGCCGGTCATCGCCGCCGGGGCCGCACAGCTGAGCTGAGTTGCATGCATGGTGAGAATGGCATCACGCGCCCCCTGCACACAGAGACGCTGACCGTCGGTGGTGAGCTTGACGCCTTCCCAGGAGACGGAGACGGGTACGCCAAGGCGCAGCGCTGCACCGCCCGCAAACGGCACCACCAGCAACGGAAATGAGACGTTTTCCATCTCGATCACCTGGCCAGCCTCCATGCGGATGGCGCAGTCGCTCATCGCGGCACCAGCAATCAGCGGGCTCATGCGGCCAGCAGGGGCCGACCATCGACCAGTCAGAGTCGCGGGGGAAAAATCCACCGCAGGCAGGCGATCATTCAAGGCAAGAAGTCCGGCCAGCATTTCGGTGCCGGGAAAGCTGAAGGCCGAGAGCCAGCGCGTACCCTTGGCGGCCTCTTCAGCAAGGCCCCAGGCCAGACCAGCGCCGCGGGCGGCGCGTTTGCTCATGGCTTCGATTTCGTTCAATGAATGGCTCATCACTTTAGCCCTCCTTCGCAACTGACTGGGCATCTGGATAGACCCAGAAATCACCGTCACGCGTCGACAGCTCTTCTGGATAGGGCGCGTTTCCATACATGCAGATGCGGACCCAGCGGTCCGAACGGGGGTCGAAATGCATCGCCCCAAAGAATGCCAACTTGCAGCGCAGCATATCGATTGGCAGCACATCCTCGGAGATCGTGTTGTCACGGATCTCGGCATAGGGGGCGCGATTGGCAATCTGAGCCCGGCGCACCGAATGGCGGTGCTCGGGGTGGCGCAGCAGGAATTCGGCGACGGGGGTCTCCTCCGGCCAATGGGCCAAGGCGGCAAAGAGCTGGGTGGCATCGCGCCCCGGCGCCAAGGGCTGCTCATATTCCTCGATGGGCTCTTCAAAGCGTTCACCCAGACGCGGCTCCAGCTTTTCTTCAGAGACGTACCAGGCGCGGGCCTTGTTGGCCGCAAGGCTCCAATCGGTCTTGAGCGCCCAGCCGTAAACATCCTGCAAGACTTCACGCAGACGGGCGACGGTCATGGCGCCGGCAATACGGAAAGTGGCGGTGTTATCCGCCGACATTTCATCCGCCAGATCATCCACCAGATCGCCATAGGGCTCCAGCATCAGGGAGACCAGCCATTCCTGACCCTCAACAGTCAGCGACTGCGTGCTCCACTGATAGAGGCTCTCCCAGGGGGAGCTCTGCGCCAGGCCTTCATCTTCCAGTTTGGCGCTGATCAGATCAACGTCAGCCTGTAGGGCCGCCAGCTTCTCCAGCTGAACCGGGTGTTCGGAATGCCAGTTGGCGACCGATTGTTTGTTACGGGCAAAGATATCGTTGAAAACAGCGATCTCATCGGCGGTG
Source organism: Phaeobacter sp. 11ANDIMAR09 (assembly GCF_001294455.1). GTDB lineage: Bacteria > Pseudomonadota > Alphaproteobacteria > Rhodobacterales > Rhodobacteraceae > Pseudophaeobacter. Next base: position 32,586 of record NZ_LIKT01000002.1, on the reverse strand, counting down.
GCTGAGGCAACCCCGCGCACACGCTGCAGCGCGGTTTCACGAACCTGGACCCAGTTGCTGAACAGCACCGGGTGATTCAACAGGAACGGCGCCATGCCGAGGCCGGTGGAATTGCCAATGCCCATGCTGCGCGCCAGATCGGGGTCCAGCTTGGCTGCACTGGCCCCCAGTGCCTTAGCGCGGGTATCTGCCATATATTGCACCAAATCACGCACGAACCAGCGGGTCAGATAGACCGAAAGCATCTCGACCTGGAACGGCACGCGGAATTCGGGGCGGTCTGCGATCATCTCGCGATCTGCTGCCCCCAGTTTGCCCGAGCCATAGACGGCGGTGGTGCGCATCAGATAGCCGACGGCATCAATTTGAGCCGCATCGGGTTGCTCGCCTGCGGCCAGCTTGCTGACAACATGTTCCCAGAGGCGCACCGAGCGGTTGGCCCGCGAGACCGAAAGCTCAGTGCCTTTGACGCGGCCAGCTTCCTGTACCGGGATGTTCTGCGACAAACGTTCGATATCGGCGCCTGTGGGAATGCCATCAAACAGGGTAAACGTCGCATCCCAGGCTTCGGCAATCACCCGATCCGAGCGCTTTTCGGCGGGCAGGTCATGAGCATAGGCGATCAGAGAATAGGCGCGTTCCGGACCATGGGCAGTGTAAACCGCATGACCAACACCTTGGTCGTTGATCTCAAAAGCGGTCTGTTCAAAACGCCATCCCTCGCGCGCCATACGGCGGGTCAGGATGCGCATAAAGGACAGGCGCGATTGGTGGATGGAACCAAGGCGGGCAAGGCGCATCACCAAATTGGGGTCGCGGCAAGAGACTTCGGTCATACTAGAGAGCCTTTACAATCTGGGTGTTCGCGCGTTTCCATTTCCTGCCGATGCAGGCAACGGATGGGCACCAGTTAGTGCCCACCCGGAGTTTTCAAGTCTGGCTTCAGCCTTCCTTGCCTTTTGCCAGGGTAATACGCAGGGCATCCCAAAGCGAGGGCAGCAGGATCAGCGAAACAGGCACTGCGGTCACCACGATGAAGCTTTGCAGCTTGGAGACACCGCCGGAACCGACCGAGATCAGGATCACCGCCATGACGCCCATTGCAATTCCCCAGAAGACACGTACGGCTGTCGGAGGATTGTCACCTTCGCTCATGGTAGCGGAAATCACGTAGCTCATCGAATCCCCTGTGGTGGCCACAAAGATGGTGGTCAGGATCAGGAACAGGATGGAGATGATAAAGCCCATGGGCAGGTTGTTGGTGATCGCCAGCAGCGCTGCGGGCAGGTTGAAGCCCTCGAATGCTTTGGAGATGGTGCCGGGTTCGGTCAGTTCCATCGAGATGCCGGTACCGCCGATGATGGTGAACCAGAAGTTGGTCACGATGGGGGCAATGATCGACAGCATGATGATGATAGAGCGGATCGAGCGGCCGCGGGACACGCGGGCGATGAACATCGCCATCAGCGGACCATAGCCCATGAACCAGCCCCAGAAGAACACGGTCCACCAGCCCAGCCAGCCGGGCTCGCCAAACACACCTGCATCACCGCGGAACAGCGCCATCTGGAAGAAGTTGCCCAGATAGGTGGCAAAACCCTCAAAGAAGGCGCTGAAGATAAAGCCGGTTGGGCCAGCAAGCAGCACGAAGAGCAGCAGGGCAGCGGCCAGGATCACGTTGACCTTGGACAACAGCTGAATGCCTTTGGACAGACCTGTCATTGCCGAAATCGTGTAGAGCGCAGCCAGACCAGCAATCACCAGCAACTGCGTGACAAAGACATCGGGAATGCCAAACAGATCGTTGAGACCATAGCTCACCTGCAAACCGAGGAAGCCGATGGGTCCCACGGTGCCGGCAACCACAGCGATGATCGAAGAGGCATCGGCAATCAAGCCGATGGGGCCGTTGATCGCCTTGTCGCCAAACACCGGGTACAGCAGGGTACGTGGCGCCAGTGGCAGGCCTTTTTCATAGTGGTAATGCATCAGCATAACGGTGCTGAGCGAGCCCAGGATGGCCCAGGCCAGGAAGCCCCAGTGCATGAAGCTTTGGGCAATCGCCGGATTCACAGCTGCCTCGGTCCCACCCTCGGCACCATAAAGCGGTGGCGAATAGAGGAAGTGGGCAATCGGCTCACCCGCCGCCCAGAACACGCCGCCACCTGCAAGCAGGGTACACATGATCATCGAGCCCCACTGGAACAGGGTGAATTCAGGCGCGGCCAAGCCACCCATGATGGCGCGGCCACCGGGCAGAACGCAGAGCACCAGACCAATCAAGAAGGTGGCCAGCAGCAGCACCTGCCAATAGAGGCCAAAATAGGTGGCGGCAAAGTTAAAGCCCCAGTCCACCATGGCCGAAAGCCCATCCAGGTTGACCAGCGCGGCCACGCAGAACAGGGCAATAAAGCCCCCCGAGATCAGGAAAAGCGGCTTGTTGACAGCCCCTTCCTGCCCCTTGGTTTCGTTAGTTGTATCAGACATAGTTTTCCCTCCCCGGGAAACGGGTCGCGCGTTCCCGTCACTCACATTTGCAGCTACTGATCCGCAGCTGCGACGAAATTTTCCTTGAAGAAGCGGTACCAATTGCCGCCCATGATCCCGGCGACCTCCGCATCGCTGAGACCGGTGGCCTTGAGACCCGCTTTGATGTTGCCAAAGTCACGGTTGTCCTTGAACCAGCTGGGCATCTCCGGGAAACCGGGGGCGGCGGCAGAGCCTTCGCCATAGTCGATTTCCTTGCTCCAACGTCCAACGCGCATCCATTCCACGATGCTGTCGGGTTGGTCCTGACACAGATCGGTGCCAATCCCGAGGTGCTCGGCACCATATTTCCCAGCCGTATCGGCGATCATCTGGCAAAAGCTCTCGAGCGTGCAGTCGCCCTTGCCTTTGAGGTGATGCGGATAGACCGAAAAGCCCAGCATGCCGCCAGCTTCAGTCACGGCGCGGATGACATCATCCTTCTTGTTACGCAGCGCTGGCGACCAGTCATAGGGGTTGGCATGGGTGATCGCGATGGGGCGCTCAGAGATATCCGCCGCCTCGATGGTGGAGCGATCGCCGGAATGGCTCATATCGACCACCAGACCAACCCGGTTCATCTCTTTGATGACCTGTTTGCCCATGCGGGTGATACCGCTGTCGTAGGATTCATAACAGCCGGTCGCCAGCAACGACTGGTTGTTGTAGGTGAGCTGCATGAAACGAGCACCCAGCGTGTGCAGGATTTCCACCAGACCAATGTCATCTTCCATCGGGCTGGGGTTCTGGAACCCAAAGAACACTGCGGTGCGGCCCGTTGCGCGGGCCACATCGATATCAGAGGCCCACTGCCCCTTCATAATCAGATCCGGGTACTGCTCAAACCAGCGGTTCCACTGCTCGAAGTTCAGCACCGTTTCGCGAAAATTCTCGTGATAGGCGATGGTGACGTGGATCGCATCCACGCCCCCTTCTCGCAGCTGGCGGAAAATCTTTTCCGACCAGTTGGCATATTGCAGACAGTCGATCAGCATCAGACAGGCTTTCCGGCGCTGATATAGGCGGTTTTGACTGTGGTGTAGAATTCGGCCGCGTTCTTACCCTGTTCACGTGGACCATAAGAGCTGTCGCCACGGCCACCAAAGGGTACGTGATAGTCAGTGCCTGCGGTGGGCAGGTTAACGGTAACAACACCCGTGCGCGCATTGCGACGGAAATGGGTGGCGCGCGCCAGGCTCTGGGTGACGATGCCAGAGGTCAGGCCAAAGTTGGTGTCATTCACCACGCTCAGGGCTTCCTCATAGCTGCCAACCTTGATCACAGAGGTCAACGGCGCAAACATTTCTTCCCGGTTGATCGCCATATCATTGGAGGTGTTGAGGAACACGCCGGGGGACATATAGAAGCCCTCGGTGGGCATCTCCAGGCGGGCGCCACCACAGGCCAGTTCCGCGCCTTCGGATTTGCCCAAATCCACATAGGACAGGTTCTCGCTCAGCTGCTGCTCGCTGACCACGGGGCCCATCTGTACGCCGGCTTCCAGCGCGTGGCCGACCTTCATCGCCTGGGTGCCAGCAACCAGCTTTTCAACAAAGGCATCATGCACCGATGCATGCACAACCAGACGCGATGAGGCAGTACATTTCTGACCAGTGCCGCCAAAAGCGCCACCCAGGGCAAGGGTCACAGCCAGATCGAGATCAGCGTCATCCATCACCGCCAGGGCGTTCTTGGAGCCCATTTCCATTTGAACCTTGGTCAGGTTCTGGATTGCAGCGGTGGCAATGCCTTTGCCAACTGGAACGGAACCGGTGAAGGAAATTGCGTCGATCTTGGGGCTTTCGACAAGACGCTGACCAATGGTGCGACCGGCGCCCATCACCAAGGAGAACAAACCTTTGGGAATGTCCTGACGCTCGATGATTTCCGCCAGAGCCACAGCCGAAGCAGGGGTCACATTGGCAGGTTTCCAAACAACCGCGTTGCCATAGCACAGAGCCGGGGCGATTTTCCACGACGCCGTCGCGGTGGGGAAGTTCCAGGGGCTGATGATGGCCACAGTGCCAATAGGCTCGCGGCGCACATCGATTTCAACGCCGTCCCGAACGGAATCTGCATTCTCGCCCAGCTGACGCAGGCATTCAGCCGCGTAATAGGTAAAGAACTGACCAGCGCGGTAGACTTCGCCTTTGCCTTCGGCCAGCGGCTTGCCCTCTTCGCGCGACAGCAATGTGCCCAGCTCTTCGGCGCGGGCCATCATTTCATTGCCGATGGCGTTCAACACAGCCTGTTTGCGCTCCAGACCATAGGCAGCCCATTCGGCCTGTGCCACGCGGGCCTGATCCAAAGTGGCTTCCAGCTGGTCCGCCGTTGCCTGTGCATAGACGCCAACCAGATCCGACAGATCCGAAGGGTTGCGGTTCTCGATCTCGCTTTCGCCAGCCAGCCATTCGCCAGCAATCAGGTTTTTGTGAAGTTCGCTCATGAGATAGGTCCCCGTATCAGTCAGCATGCAATTGCGTTCACTGCTTATGGACTCCGAGCATGAGTTCATTCAAACTCAAACTAGTGAAGTTAATTTCAGGAAAACTGAAATGTCTATTAAGATTGAAATGCTCCGCTGCTTTGCCATCGTGGCCCGACGCGGCAAACTAAGCGAAGCGGCCGAGCAGCTGGGGCGCACGCCTTCAGCCGTTTCAATGATGCTCAAACAATTGGAAGGTCATCTGGGAGAGCCTCTGTTCGAGACTGACCGCAAGAATAAGTTGAGTGCCCTGGGGGAATTTGTCCTGGAACAGGCCGAGCATGAGCTGCGCCAGTTCGACAACACCATTCAGGCGATAGAAGGTTTTGCCAAGGCGCGTCAGGGTCAGGTGCGCATCGCGGCTGTGCCCTCGGTCGCCGGGACGATTCTGCCGCAGGCAATCCTGAGCTATTCCAGAGACTTCCCCGAAGTGAAGATCGAGCTGCGCGATATGGACTCGGCCTCGGTTCTGCGGGAATTGGCCCGCGAAAGGGTCGATATAGGGCTGGCTACTGCCACGCTGTCCGGGGGCAGTCTGCATCGTCAGGAATTGCTTTCGGATGCCTTTGGCCTGGTGTGCGCAGCGTCTCATCCCCTGGCGGCTCTGGATCGACCGATCAACTGGAAGGATCTGGCTCCGCATCGCTTCATCGCCAATGCGCTTTCTGCACAGATCCCGACGGAGGCCTCGCAACGGTTACACGAAAACTCCCTACTCAAAGTGCACAATATGACGTCGCTTTTGGCCATGGTTCAGGCGGAACTTGGGGTTACGATTCTACCTGAAATGACCGCAAAACTGGCCGAATCATCTGGGCTTGTGTTCTGCCCGCTGGTTGATGCCAGCGCGCGGCGCCAAATCCACCTACTGCGCAAAGCAGGAAATCCGGTGTCGCCGGCCGCGCGCGAATTGGAGCGTCAGATCATCAGAACTGTCACTGCGATGCAGCCCCCAATCCCGTCACAGCACCCCGTCGGACACAGGAGGCCTAGATGAACGACGTCTCTCCCCCGCCGCGCGCACCCCATAAGCCTATTACCCTGGGCTTTCTGATCTTTCCCGGCTTTCCCATGGCCTGTCTCACTTCGGCGATCGAACCGCTACGCGCCGCCAATGAAATCTCGGGGGAACAGGCCTTTTGCTGGCAAATCCTCGCCGAAACAGACGGGCCCATTGCCTCCTCTGCTGGGGTCAGTTTTGCCCCGGATTTGCGTCTGTCCGAGGCCAATGACCTGGACCATCTGTTTTTTGTCGCCAGTCCCGATGGCAATTTCAATGATCCTGGCAAGGCCAATGCCGCCCTGCAACGACACCTGCGCCGAGGCGGCAAGGTCGGCGCCTTTAGCGGCGGTATCTTCCCCTTGGCCCGCAGCGGCTTGATGGCAGATCAGCCGATGTCGGTGCATTGGTGCTACGAGGCGGCGTTTCAGGCAGAATTCCCACAGATTGAAATCCTGCAAACCGTGATGAGCGATGAAGGCAGCTGCCAGACTGCCTCGGGGGCGGCCGCCGTGTTCGACCTGATGCTCAACCATATCGAGGCCCGTCTTGGTGCTGCCATCACCACGGAAACCGCCTGCTGGTTCCAGCATCCCTTTGTGCGTGGTGCCTCGGTTCAGCAGAAACTTCCGGCCCTCGGCAATGCTGTCAGCAACGACATGCTGCCCGCCAAGGTGGCCCAAGCGATCGAAATCTTTGCTCAGAACATTGAAACCCCGATCCAGATCAGCGCCGTGGCCGAGGCCATCCATATGTCGTCGCGCAGTCTGGAGCGCAGTTTCAAACGCGCCACCGGGCAAAGCCCACTGAAATACTATAGGCAAATGCGCATGAAAGAGGCCCGGCAGCTGGTGCTCTATGGTCAGGATGCCGTGACCAGCATTGCCTATATGGTCGGCTATAGTTCCCCTGCAGCCTTTCAGCGCCATTACCGCGAAATCTTTGGCACCAGTCCGCAAAAGGAACGTCAAGCCAAGACCTCGCTAAGGATCACCGACGACAGCGTACTGCCGTCGATGTAGGTCCCGAACTTCGGTTCACAGTGCCGATTTTGCCGCCCCAACCAGCGCATGATGCAATGAGGCCGCCGAAGAGCGCGGACCAAGGATCGCAACCGATTGGCTGGGCTCCAGGCACCAGATGAAGCAGCCCAGATGCTCCAGCCGCACGCGGCGGGCCTCTCCGGCAGCCATGCTGGCCAGATCCGCATTGCAGAGCCGTTCCAACACCGCCTGAAGGCCCGCGCCCGAGAGGTCGAAACGGCACCAGCCATCCGTCTGTTCACTGACCGAGGCGCTCTCGCCAAGCGCCTGTTTCAAGTGGCTGGCAAGATCCTCATGTCTGTCGTGTGGTGCCGCAATCATCCACTGATCCGGCCCCATCCAAAAGGCCGAGAACGGCGCGGCCAGGCTGCCCTGTCCTGGTTGTGGCAAAGCAAAGCCCAGATAGGCTTGTGCCTTGGTCGCGCAGAGCACCTCTTCGCCCTGCCGGGCCGCGAGGCTGGCGAGGGCAAAATCGGCGCGTTCGGCGATCTCCAACCCGTCGAAGCTGTCCACCTGAGGGACCTCTGCGCCAAGGGCGGTGATGGGTTTGAGATTAAGCACGAAGACGCTCCCCTTCTGGGTCAATGAAATGCGCCGAGACCACTTCGACCTCGACAGTGCTGCCCTCTAGCGGGTTCGCCGCGCGGAGCTTTTCGCCCATGCGATTGGCGCCGTCTTTCAGGAAGCCGATGCCAATCGAACAACCCAAGTTGGGTGAGAAACAGGCAGAGGTGATATAGCCTTGATCCGTGTCGGCGCTGATTTCGCCGCTGGCACGCATCAAATGCGCCCCGGCTGTCACCGGATCCTGCGCCTTGACAGGTCTAAAGCCCACCAGTCGCAATCCTGCCGCGTCGCTTAGACCTTTGCGTTCGCTTAAGGTATTGCCGATGCAGTCTTTTTTCTTGCTGACCATCCGCCCCAACCCTAGGTTCAGCGCCGTGGTGGTGCCGTTTAGTTCATTGCCGGCGGCATGGCCTTTCTCAATCCGCATTACGCCCAGCGCTTCGGTGCCATAGGGGGTGACATCAAATTCCTCTCCCGCCTCCATTAGGGCGCGCACAAGGGCATCGCCATAACGCGTAGGCACCGCGACCTCATAGGCCAGCTCACCCGAGAAAGAGATGCGGAACAGACGCGCTCGCAATCCGCCACAGAGGGTGATTTCACCGCAGGCCATGAAGGGGAAGCCCTCGTTGGAGATGTCCACATCCGCGTCAACGATTTTTTTCAACAGCTTTCGGGCATTGGGGCCGGCCACGGCATATTGCGCCCAGGCCTCGGTGGTGGAGATCAGCTGCACATCCAGATCCGGCCAGAGACACTGACGGGCGAATTCCATATTGCGATAGGCCAGCACCGCATTGGCGGTGGTGGTGGTGACGACAAAATGATCCTCAGCCAGACGCGCGGCGGTGCCATCGTCATAGGCAATGCCATCTTCGCGCAGCATCAGGCCATAGCGCACCTTGCCCACCGGCAATTTGGCAAAGGCATTGGCATAGACCTTATTCAGGAAGGTCGCGGCATCTTTGCCCTGCACGTCGATCTTGCCCAGGGTGGTCACATCGCAGACACCCACAGATTTGCGGGTCTGCAGCACTTCGCGATCCACCGACTGGCGCCAATGAGTCTCTCCCTGTCGGGGGAACCACTGCGCCCGCAGCCAGTCGCCCACTTCGGTAAAGACCGCGCCCTGTTCCTCGGCCCAGTGGTGCGAAGGCGTTTTGCGGGTCGGGTGAAAGTGTTTGCCAGTGGCGCGTCCCGCCATGGTGCCCATGGGCACAGGTGTGTAGGGCGGACGGAAAATGGTGGTGCCGGTTTCCGGGATAGATTTGCCGGTGAGCTCGGCCATCACCGCAAGCCCCAGCATATTGGAGGTCTTGCCCTGATCGGTGGCCATGCCCAGGGTGGTATAGCGTTTCAGGTGCTCGACGGAGACAAAGTTTTCTTGATGCGCCAGCTTCACGTCCTTGACGGTGACATCGTTCTGCAGATCGACCCAGGCGCGCGACTTGCCACCCTGCACATGCCAGAAAGGCTTCAGTGCAATCGGCGCATCCTCGGTCTGTGGCAGATCAATGGCTTTGGCTGTGGTCCCCAAGTCCCCGAGTGCAGCAACGGCTCCGCTGGCGCCGCCCGCAAGGGCCTGCGCGGTGGAGAGCTGACCATTGGCGGCGCCTGCAACCGTCATACCGCTTGGCAGCTCGGGTCCGGGCACAAAAGCCGCGAGCTCGGCATTCCAATGCGGGCGTCCACGCTGATGGCAGGTCAGATGCACATTGGGATTCCAGCCACCAGACACGGCCAGGGAACCGCATTTGATCTTGCGGGTCTGACCATTGGCGAGGCGCACGGTGACGGATGTGAGTCCCAGACGCCCCTCTGTGCCGATGACCTCGGCCCCAGCGAGCAGCTCGGCCCCGGCAACCGCAGGCGCATCCGCGCGCACATCGATGACAGCGGGCACTTTGACGCCCTTGGCAATCAGATCCGCAGCGGTACGATGGCCATCGTCATTATTGGTGAAAATCACAATCTCCTGCGCCGGCGCGGCAGCCCAACGGTTCACATAGGACCGTACTGCCGAGGCCAACATCACCCCCGGGCGATCGTTGTCGGCAAAGGCAATCGGGCGTTCCATTGCACCTGCACAAAGCATCGCCCTACGCGAATAGATCCGCCAGAGGATCTGGCGTGGCTTGTCGGCCTGGGCCTGCGGCAGGTGATCCTGCACGCGCTCAACCGCGCCGTAGATCCCATGATCAAAGGCCCCGATGACAGTTGTGCGGGTCATCAGACGCACGTTGTCGAGGCTGGCCAGTTCCGCTATGGCCTCGGCCGCCCAGTCAGAACCGGATGCATCGCCCAGCGCCAAGGTCTCAGCGTTGAGGCGTCCACCCATGCGGAAATCTTCATCCGCAAGGATCACGCGTGCACCACAACGACCGGCGGTCAATGCGGCTGCCAAACCTGTAGGGCCAGCGCCAATAATCAGCAGATCGCAGTGCAGGAAACCTTTGTCGTAGAGATCCGGATCGTCCTCGAAAGAGATTGAGCCCAGACCAGCAGCCTTGCGGATGATCGGCTCATAGACCTTTTCCCAGAAGGGTTTTGGCCACATGAAGGTCTTGTAATAGAACCCCGCTGTCAGGAAATTGCTGATGCGGTCGTTCACCGCCATGGCGTCAAACCGCAGCGAGGGCCAGGCGTTTTGAGCCTTGGCCTCCAGCCCCTCGAACAGCTCGGCCACGGTAGCGCGGGTGTTGGGCTCTTGCCGGTTGCCCTGACGCAGCTCGACCAGCGCGTTGGGCTCTTCTGATCCTGCCGTCAGCACGCCGCGCGGGCGGTGATATTTGAAGGAGCGCCCCATCAGGCGCTCACCATTGGCCAGCAGAGCCGAGGCAAGCGTATCGCCCTCAAACCCCTTGAAGCTGCGGCCATCAAAGCGGAAGTTAAGTTCCTTGGCGCGGTTGATCTGGCCGCCAGTCAGTCGGTTAACCTGGTTCATTTGCTGCGCCCTCGCGCTCGGGCCACATCACGGGCCAGTTCCACCTTAGTGATCTCATGGGTCAGAGTATTGCGGGTCACCACCAGCCAGGAGCGATCCCCAGTCTCGTGGAACCACAATTCGCGGTGCGCACCTGCCGGGTTGTCGCGCAGATAGAGGTAGTCGTGAAACGCGTCTTGGGCGTCCTCGGCCTGCCAGTCGGGGCGGTCGATCAGGCTGGCATCGCCGAGATAGGTGAATTCCTGTGCGTCACGCAGACCCAACAGGGGATGGTCGATCATCATCGCTCAAAATCCTTCTTTGCGGGTCAATGCAGGTTGGGCTGGGCGCCCTGGCCCTTTTCATCGATCATGTGGCCGCTGCGGAACCGATCCAGACGATAGGCCTGCGCCACCTCATGCGGGGTATCCGTTGCCATCAGATGGGCAAAACACAGGCCCGAAGCCGGCGTTGCCTTAAAGCCGCCGTAGCACCAGCCGCCATTGAAATAGAGGCCGTCGATGGGGGTGCGGTCGATAAAGGGAGAGCCATCCATCGACATATCCATGATGCCGCCCCAGCTGCGCAGCAGGCGCACCCGGCCCAACGCCGGGATCAGAGAGATGCCGCTTTCCAGCACGTCCTCGACCACTGGCAGATTGCCGCGCTGGGCGTAGGTGTTGTACATGTCAATATCGCCGCCAAAGACCAGCCCGCCCTTGTCCGACTGACTGCAATAGAAATGCCCGGCGCCATAGGTGATGACACCGGGAATGACAGGCTTCAGCCCTTCGGAGACAAAGGCCTGCAACACGTGGCTTTCGATTGGCAGGCGCAGCCCGGCCATCTGCATCACCCGACTGGAAGAACCGGCAACGGCAACGCCGACCTTACCCGCGCCGATAAAACCGCGGGTGGTTTCCACCCCCAGGCATGTGCCATTTTCAACCTTAAAGCCGGTGACTTCGCAGTTCTGAATGATATCGACACCGCGCCGGTCAGCGCCGCGCGCATAGCCCCAGGCCACCGCATCATGGCGCACGGTGCCGCCGCGACGGTGCAGCAGGCCGCCCTTGATCGGGAAACGGGCGTTTTCAAAGTTGAGGAAGGGATAAAGCGCACGCACCCCATCTGTATCGAGCAGTTCGGCGTCATCCCCGGCCAGGATCATCGCATTGCCGCGCCGCCGCGCCGCATCACGTTGCGCATCCGTGTGCACCAGGTTCAGAATGCCGCGTTGCGAGACCATGGCGTTGTAGTTCAGATCCTGTTCCAGATCCTCCCACATGCGCAGGCTAAGATTGTAGAAGGCCTGGTTGCCATCCAGCAGATAGTTGGAGCGCACGATGGTGGTGTTGCGCCCCACATTGCCGCCGCCGATCCAGCCTTTTTCCAGCACCGCCACCCGAGCTGTCTGATAGCGCGAGGCCAGGTAATAGGCCGTTGCCAGCCCATGTCCGCCGCCACCAACGATAACAATATCATAGTGCGCCTTAGGCTCTGGATCGCGCCAGGCTGGCTTCCAGCCCCTATGCCCGCTCAGGGCTTCCTTGATGATTCTCAGTCCGGAATAGGCCATAGCACCCTCATAAATAGCGCCCCCAAAGGAGCAGCTATGCCCGGCAAGAACCGCGCCGCTTTTGGACAAAAACACCACCAAAACCGACAGGCTGCCGAAACAGGCTACCAAGCCACAAAGCACGACAGAGTTGGATAAACGCACAACTTTCCAAAACACAGCCCGCGGCGCATAATATTTAAACAAATATCCCAATAGCTTGTGAGAAACAGGAAAGTATTCTTGCCATGGCCGGTGGATATTTTTACCCTTTGGTCAGGATCCGCAAAGGATCGGCTTTTCCACAGGGGGACTTTCAATGACCAAATCCGTTTTGGGCGCGCCGACGCGCCGTCAATTCCTTGGAACCAGCGCCGCCGCTGCTCTGACCGTGGGTCTGGGCCTGTCCCCTGCGCGCGTGATAGCAGCCGAGCCGATCAAAGTTGCCGGCATCTATACAGTTCCGGTCGAGCAGCAATGGGTCAGCCGTATCCATGTCGCTGCTCTGGCGGCGCAGGATCGGGGCGATATCAGCTACACCTATTCCGAGAATACCTCCAATTCGGACTATTCCCGCGTCATGCGTGAATATGCCGAAAGCGGTTACAAGATGATCATCGGTGAGATCTTTGGCGTCGAAGCCGAAGCCCGCGAAGTCATGGCAGACTATCCCGATGTCGCCTTCCTGATGGGCTCCTCTTTCAAGGAAGACGCCGCAGTCCCGAACCTGTCGGTCTTTGACAACTACATCCAGGATGCCGCCTACCTGTCCGGCATCATTGCCGGTGCCATGTCAAAAACCGGCAACATCGGTATGGTCGGTGGCTTCCCCATCCCCGAGGTCAACCGCCTGATGCATGCCTTCATGGCTGGTGCTAAAGAGATGAACCCGGACATGAAGTTCCAGGTCTCCTTTATCGGCTCCTGGTTTGACCCCCCCAAGGCCAAGGAAACCGCCTTTGCCATGGCTGAGAACGGCGCCGATATTCTCTATGCCGAACGTTTTGGCGTCTCGGATGCGGCCAAGGAAAAGGGTCTTCTGGCTATCGGCAATGTGATCGACACCCAATCTGACTACCCCGAAACGGTTGTGGCCTCGGCGATCTGGCATTTTGAACCCACCCTGGACGCCGCCATTGCTGCCGTGCAGGCCGGGAGTTTCGCCGCCAAGGACTACGGCACCTATTCCTTCATGAAGGAGGGCGGCTGTTCGCTCGCCCCCTATGGCACCTTTGAGGGTAAGATCCCGCAGGCGGCGCTTGATCTGGTGGCCCAGCGCACCGCAGCGATCAAGGATGGCTCCTACACGGTTGCCATCAACGACGAAGAGCCCAAATCCTCTTGATCCGGGCCTGATCGCATGAGCACAACAACAGAGGCGCAGGTTGTCCTGCGCCTTCAGGGCATCACCAAACGCTTTGGTCCGGTCACGGCCAATGAGGAGGTGAGCTTTGACCTGCACCGAGGCGAAGTCATCGCGCTATTGGGCGAAAATGGTGCGGGTAAGACCACGCTAATGAATATCCTCTTTGGCCAATATACCGCCGATGCCGGAGAGGTTGAGCTGTTTGGCCAGCCGCTGCCGCCCGGCGCGCCCCGCGCTGCACTGGATGCAGGCGTTGGCATGGTGCATCAGCATTTCACCCTGGCCGACAATCTGACGGTCTGGGAAAATATCGTTCTGGGCGTTGATGATCTCTCAGGACTATCGCTAAAGCCCAGAGAGGTGAAATCCCGCATACGCGCCCTGTCGGAGCGGTTCCATCTCAAGGTCGACCCAAGCGCCAAGGTTGGTCGTCTGACGGTGGGCGAGCGCCAGCGGGTCGAGATCCTCAAGGCGCTGTATCGTGACGCCAAAATCCTGATTCTGGATGAGCCCACTGCGGTGCTCACCCCGCAAGAGGCCGAGGCGCTGTTTGCCACCCTGGAGGAAGCCATCGCCACCGGGCTGTCGGTGATTTTCATCAGCCATAAACTGCACGAGGTCATGGCGATTTCGCACCGGGTTTTGGTGCTGCGCCATGGCCAACTGGTGGCTGAACGCGCCACAGACAGCACCAATCGCGAGGAACTGGCGGCGCTGATGGTTGGCGCCGAAGTCGCCGCCCCCAGTATTGAGAGCGCAGCGCCCGGCGCCCCTTTGCTGTCGTTGCGCGAGGTCAGCACCCCGGATCATGGTGCAGCACCGGGGTTGAAATCCCTCAACCTCACCTTAGCAGCAGGCCAGATCACCGGGCTTGCCGGGGTCTCTGGTAATGGGCAGGCCGCGCTGTCCGATCTGCTCTCCGGTCTGATCACCCCGGCAAGTGGCGAGATGATGCTGGCCGGGCAATCGATAAAAAACTGGTCTGCCCGCAGTGCCATCGCCCAGGGCATCGCCCGCATTCCCGAAGACCGGCACAAGACCGGCACCATCGCCGATTTTGACCTGACCGAGAACGCCATTCTGGAAACCTATGCCAGCCGCTTCAGCCGCCGCGGCTGGATGGACTGGGCCCGTGCCCGTGCCTTTACCAAGGATCTGATCCAGACCTATGATGTACGCTGCCCCGGCCCTGATATCCGCATTCGCCTGCTCTCGGGCGGGAATATGCAAAAACTGATCCTGGGCCGGGTGTTGGAAGAAGAACCGCAGATCATTCTGGCCAATCAACCCGTTCGGGGCCTGGATATTGGTGCGGTGAACTATGTACACGAACAACTGGCCAAGGCCCGCGATCGCGGTGCGGCTGTTTTGCTCATCTCCGAGGATCTGGATGAAATCATGCAATTGTCGGATGTGATCCATGTGATCTCCGAGGGCCGTCTGAGCCCGGGCTTTGCTCGGGGCAGCATGCGCCCCGAAGAACTGGGCGGTTGGATGGCCGGCCATGGGTTTGACGCGGAGGCCACAGATGCGGCTTGAACCAATTGAGGCCCCCAGCCCGGCACGCCGGATTGTGCCCCCTGCACTGGCCATGGCCGCGACATTTCTGGTAGCCGCCGCTTTGGCGCTGATTGCAGGGGGCAATCCCTTTGCGGTCTTTGGCCTAATCCTGACCGGGGCTTTTGGCTCCAAATTTGCCCTATTGGAGACACTCAACAGCGCCACGCCGTTGATTTTCACCGGGCTGGCCATTGCCGTCGCCTTTCGCGCCAAACTGTGGAACATCGGCGCCGAAGCGCAGCTCTATGCTGGGGCGGTGCTCACCGTGATCCTGGGTACCGGAGCCCTGGGCCTACCCAGCTATCTGATGCTGCCGCTCTGTGGCCTTGCCGCCATGCTGGCCGGCGCATTGTTGTTGCTGGGCCCGGCATTGCTGAAAACCCGTCTGGGCGTGGACGAGGTGGTCACAACCCTGTTGTTCAACTTCATCTTTCTGCTGTTTGTCTCCTATTTGCTTGAAGGTCCGCTGAAGGACCCCATGGGCATGGGATGGCCCAAATCCGCGCGCCTGACATCCGAGGCCCGCCTGCCCCGCATCGTCGAAGGGCTGCGGCTGCACTGGGGCTTTGCCCTGGCGCTGGTCGCCGCCTTGCTGGTCTGGGTGATCAACACCCGCACCACCCTGGGCTACGAGATGCGCGCCGTGGGCCAGAATGCCGAGGCCGCTGGCTTTGCCGGCATTCCCGTCACCCGCGTCATCCTGAAAACCGCACTCCTGTCCGGTGGCCTCGCCGGGCTTGCCGGCTTTTCCGAGGTCTCAGGGCTCAAAGGCGCACTGACGCTCGATCTGTCGCCCGGCTTTGGCTACACTGGCATCGTTGTCGCCATGTTGGCCCTGTTGCATCCCCTGGGTGTGGTGCTGGCAGCGCTGTTTGTCGCTGCCATATTCGTGGGCGCCGACAGTATGAGCCGCGCCGTGGGCGTGCCCAGCTATATCGCCGATATCATGCTGGCCTCGGCCCTGTTGTTTATGGTGCTGGCCATCCTCCTGACCAAATTCCGTGTGCGGAGAGACTGATATGGATCTGTTCGATATTCTCCTCTCTGCCAGTTTCTGGGCCGCCGCCATCCGCATTGCCTCGCCGCTGATTTTTGCCACCCTGGGTGAACTGATCTGCGAACGCGCCGGGGTGCTGAACCTCGGGATTGAGGGCATCATGGTGGCCGGCGCCTTTGCCGGCTGGATTGCGGTCTGGGGCGGCTTGCCGCTCTGGGGCGGTGTCGCCGTGGCGATGATCACCGGCATGATGCTGGGGCTGGTGCATTCCATCCTCAGTGTGCCCTTTGGTCTCTCGCAACATGTGGTAGGCATTGGCCTGACGCTGCTGGCCACCTCGCTCACCTTCTACACCTACCGCGTGGTCCTGCCCGAGGTGTCATCCCCGCCCAAGATCACCGCCTTTCAACCCTATGAGATCCCGCTGCTGTCGGACCTGCCAATTGTTGGTCCTGCGCTGTTTTCGCAAACGCCGCTGACCTATGCTGGGTTCGTCCTGGCGGGGCTGACGGCTGTTGTGCTCTACCGCACCCCCCTGGGCCTTGCCGTGCGCGCCGCCGGAGAGAACCCCGCTGCGGTGGCGGCACAGGGCCTGTCGGTCACCGCCATCCGCATGGGGGCGGTGATTGTTGGATCGGGTTTCATGGCAGTGGGCGGCGCGTTCCTGACGCTCTCGGCCTTTGACAGTTTCTTTTTTGACATGGTGAACGGCCGCGGCTGGATCTGCATTGCGCTGGTGGTCTTTGGGGCCTGGAAACCGGGCAAGGCGGTGCTGGGCGCCGTGCTGTTTGCCGCCTTTGATGCGCTGCAGATCCGCCTGCAACAGACCGGCATTGGTGCCGTGGTGCCCTATCAGGTCTTTTTGATGCTGCCCTATTTCCTATCAATTCTGGCCTTGGTGGTGATGTCCCGCCGCGCCGAAATCCCAGCGGCGCTGATGGTGCCCTTTAACAAGGGAGAGAGATGATGTTTGACCTGCTGATCAAGGGCGGCACCCTGCCCGATGGCAACCAGCGCGATATTGCGATCACCGGAGATCGCATTGCCGCTATCGAGCCAATGATCGAAGCGCAGGCCCGCGAGGTGATCGACGCGACAGGCGATCTGGTTGCGCCGCCCTTTGTCGATCCGCATTTTCACCTGGATGCGACGCTCTCTTACGGCCTGCCACGGGTCAATGGCTCCGGCACTTTGCTCGAGGGCATATCCCTTTGGGGCGAGCTGCGCGACCAGACCACGGTAGACGAGATGGTCGAGCGCGCGCTCACCTATTGTGACTGGGCGGCGAGCCTCGGCCTGCTGACCATCCGCAGCCATGTGGACACCACGCCGGATCACCTCAATACCGTCACCGCCATGCTGGAGGTGCGCGAAAAGGTGAAGGACTACATAGACCTGCAATTGGTCGCCTTTCCGCAGGATGGGCTCTATCGTAGCCCCACGGGACGCGAAAACCTGCTGCGGGCGCTGGATATGGGCGTCGAGGTGGTGGGCGGCATTCCGCATTTTGAACGCACCATGGCGGATGGGGCGGCCTCGGTCCGCGATCTCTGCGAGATCGCAGCCACGCGGGGTCTGATGGTGGATATGCATTGTGATGAGAGCGATGATCCGCATTCCCGCCATATCGAGACCCTCGCCTATGAGACCCAGCGCCTGGGGCTTCAGGGACGGGTTGCGGGCTCGCATCTCACCTCGATGCATTCGATGGACAATTACTATGTCTCCAAACTGCTGCCTCTGATGGCCGAGGCCGGGGTCTCTGCCATTCCCAATCCGCTGATCAATATCGTGCTACAGGGACGTCATGACACCTATCCCAAACGGCGCGGGCTGACGCGGGTGAAAGAGATGCAGGCGCTGGGGATACCGGTCGGCTGGGGTCAGGACTGCGTGCGCGACCCCTGGTATTCGCTTGGCACCGGCGACATGCTGGACGTGGCCTTTATGGGGCTGCATGTAGCGCAGATGACCCATCCCGATGAGATGGCGCGCTGTTTCACCATGGTGACCGAGACCAATGCCCAGATCACCGGGGCCAAGGATTATGGCCTGAAGGTCGGCGCGCAGGCCTCTTTGGTGGTGCAGGACGCCAGCAACCCCACCGAGGCGGTCCGCCTGCGCCCGGCCCGTCTGGCTGTGGTCTCCAAGGGGCGTGTGATTTCCCGGTCTTCCCGTGGAGACGCGGATCTGTCTTTGCCCGGCCGTCCTGCAACCGCGCGCCGAAGGCATGTTGTTTAGTCAAAATATGTATGACCGGTTTGAGCCCTTAGTCCCGAATGCTGCGCGTCGCATGAATGACGGCTTCCGGCATGGCACATTGACTCAGTTGCATGGAAGGCCGGGTTCGGTGGTTTGGAGGCTTTCTCGCTGGGACACGGTTGCCCACCAGTCAGCTAGTCTTTTGTGAGCCTTCAATGCACCAGCGCCCTCCCGTGCTTGCACAAAGTAGGCGATCACCGGCGCTAGGTGGCAGTCTGCGACGGTGAAACTCTGGCCATCCAAAACGCGGCCCTCTTTCGCGATGTTGTTCAGTGCACCTAGTACAGTGTGAGACGCATCGATGCCCGCTGAGACTTCAGCTTCATCTGCGACTTCACCGATAGCGGGCCGAAAAACTCGATGGGCAAAAACCTGTCGGACCATGGTTCGATAACCGTAACTATCGACAATCGAGACTACCTGCGTGACACGTGCCACTGCCTTAGCTTCGGCTGGCATCAATTTCGGCCCCTCAAAAGCCGCATTGACGTACTGAGAAATTGAGGAAGTTTCGAATACATCAAACTCGCCATGGCTTAGGACAGGCACCCGTCCAAATGGATGCCGTCTCAGATAGCCTTCCGGGACATTGGCGGCGAAGGGATCAATCTCTTCAGTTTTGTATGCGACACCCTTCTCGTGCAGCACCACTCGCGCAATACGATTGTAAACACTGTAGCGATAGCCGCGAAGAATGACTGAATATTCCATCCATTCCTCCTACCATAAGAAAGGTCTGTGAAAAAAGCGGCCATAGAAAACAGAAAGCCCAACGGCGGTTCCGTCCCGCACAGCTGACATCCTAGGATTGTAACGATACATCATTCGCGCATTGCCAAAGCGCCCGAACCGCCCCCACGGGGCGGGGGCTTCGCGTCCCGCCCTCCTCGGTTCGAACGCGGTGGCGTCGTGACACAGCTCATAGGCCGCAGGTATCTGTGGCCCGGCGCAAGCCACGCACATTTTGTCCCCGCTCAAACCCCTAAGTAGAGATCCGTCAGATCTGGAGTGAGATCCTGCATCCCGCCAGACCAGACTGTCTCTCCCTTGTTCAGGATGACAGCCTTGTCAGCCACCTGCGCCAGCTCCTTCAGGGTCTTGTCGACCACCAGGATCGCCATGCCGGTTTGCGATTTCAGCGTACCAATGGCGGCCCAGATTTCCTGCCGCACCACCGGGGCCAGACCTTCGGTTGCCTCGTCCAAGATCAACAGGCGCGGATTGGTCATCAAGGCGCGGCCAATGGCCAGCATTTGCTGCTCACCGCCCGAAAGCGACGCGGCCTTTTGGTGACGCCGCTCTGCCAGACGGGGAAACAGCGCGGCCACCTTGGCAAAATCCCACTCCCCCGCACGGGCAGCGGCGGTCAGGTTTTCCTCGACCGTCAGGGGCGCAAAACAGCGCCGCCCCTCGGGCACCAGCCCGACTCCGAGCTGGGCAATGCGATGCGATTGCATCTGCCGCAAATCGCGCCCAGCAAAGTCCAGCCCCCCATCAGAGGCCGCAAGCATGCCGCAGATCACTTTGATCGTAGTGCTCTTGCCCATGCCATTACGGCCCATCAGCGCCAGCACCTCGCCCTCATCCAGAGAGAGGTCGACGCCAAACAGCGCCTGCGATGGACCATAGGAGGCCATGAGCCCCTGAACAGTCAAAAGGCTCATACCAAATCCTCCTCGCCCAGATAAGCGCGGCGCACCTCGAGGTTGTTGCGGATCTCATCCGCCGTGCCAGTGGCGATGACTGCGCCATAGACCAGCACCGAAATACGATCTGCCAGGGCAAACACCGCGTCCATGTCATGTTCGACCAACAGAATCGGCGCCTCGTGGCGCAGGGTGTCCAAAAACCCTGTCAGATCCTTTGACCCGCTGGCGCCAAGTCCCGCCATAGGCTCGTCCATCAGAAACAAACGTGGTTTCAGAGTCAGGGCAACGGCAACCTCCAGCTGGCGGCGCTGGCCATGGGACAGATCCGATGTCCGCTGCTGCGCCGCCTCTTGCAGCCCGACACGTTTCAGGGCCTCCTGCGCGGTGGCCAGCAGGGCTTTGTCCTTCATCACGTTTTGAAACAGCCCATAGGCACGACCGCGCGCGCCCAGCGCCCCCAACACCACATTCTGCAAGACAGAGAACTCCATCGCCAATGAGGAGATCTGGAAGGTGCGCCCCAGCCCCATACGGGCCCGGGCAACTGTATCCAGCGCAGTGACATCCTGGCCCAGCACCTCGACCCGTCCCGCATCGGGACGCAAGCCCCCTGCGATCTGCTTGATCAAGGTCGATTTCCCGGCCCCGTTGGGGCCGATCAACGCGTGGATCTCGCCCGGGCGCAGATCCAGGGAAATGTCATCGCTGGCCTTCAAGGCGCCAAAACTCTTGGATAGGTTTTCTACCTTCAGAACCGGATCAGTCATGCGCCACCTCCCGGCCCAGCAGGGCGCCAATCAGGCCACCCCGGGCAAAGAGCACCATGCCAAGCAGCAGCAGCCCAAGGAAGATTTGCCAGTATTCGCTGATCCCTCCCAAGAGATGCTCGAGCAGGATGTAAACCGCCGCCCCCACAACAGGCCCATAGAGCCGCCCCACACCGCCAAGGATAACAAAGATCATGATCTCGCCGCTGGTGTGCCAGCTCAGCATCGTCGGACTGACAAAGCGGTTGAGATCCGCAAACAACGCCCCGGCAAGTCCGGTGATCGCCCCAGAGATCACAAAGGCCATGAGCCGCAGCTTGAACGGGGCCAATCCAACGGTCTCTACGCGCTCTTCAGACTGCCGCGCGGCTGACAGCGCCAGGCCAAACCCAGATTTGGCCAATCGCGCCGCAAACCACAGGGTCAGAGAAAGCAGCACAAAGGCGACGGCAAAGAACTGGATCGGATCCAGGGTGTTCACCCCCGGCATCTCGTTGCGGACCCAGATCGATAGCCCATCTTCGCCACCATAGGCGGACCAGCTGATCGCGAAGTAGTAAAGCATCTGCCCAAAGGCCAGGGTGATCATGATGAAATAGACACCCGAGGTGCGCAGGGAAAGCGCCCCGATCACCAGCGCTGCTGCAGCACTTGCCAGTACAGCCACCAGCCAGATCAGGGGCATCTGATTGCTGCCTTCAAACAGGAAAGGCCAGGCAAACAGCGGCTCATAGTTCTGCGCATGGGACGCCAGAATACCCATGGCATAGCCACCAATGCCAAAAAATGCCGCGTGTCCCAGGCTGACCAAGCCGCCAAGGCCCAAGGCAATGTTCAGCCCCACGCCAGCCAGAGCCAGGATTGCCACTTTGGTTGCCAGGGTGATGATAAAGGGTTCGTCCATTTGCCAGGCCAGGAGCGGCACGGCCAGCATCACCAGCAATACGGCCGCATTGAATAGTTTCTCGCGCCCCATGTTATGCGCTCCCTCCAAATAGGCCGGATGGGCGCACCAGCAGAACGGCCGCCATCAGGATATAGATCAGCATCGAGGCGAGTGACGCCCCCAGGGAGGCCGCACTTGCGGGCTCCATCAAGAGTGCAAAGAGCCGTGGTAGGAAGACGCCGCCCAATGTGTCGGTCAACCCCACCAACAACGCGCCGACAAGCGCGCCCTTGATCGAACCGATGCCACCTATGACGATGACCACAAAGGCCAGAATCAGCACCGGCTCCCCCATGCCGACCTGCACCGATTGGATCGCACCAACCAGCGCCCCGGCCAGACCAGCCAAGGCCGCGCCCAATGCAAAGACCAGCGTGTAGAGTTTGGAGATATCCACGCCCAGCGCCGCGATCATTTCGCGGTCGGCTTCACCAGCGCGGATCTGAACACCAATTCGGGTGCGGGCGATCAGCCAGAACAAGCCAGCGCCAACCACCAGGCCAATCACGATAATGGCCAGACGGTAGAGCGGATACTGAATGCCTCCCGGCAACATCACCGGCCCGGACAGATAGCTCGGCACGTCCAGAAACAGCGGAAAGGAGCCAAAGAGCCAGCGGGTGCCCTCGGAAAAAATCAGGATCAGCGCAAAGGTCGCCAGCACCTGATCCAGATGGTCGCGATCATACAAGCGGCGAATGACGGTGACTTCAACCAGCGCACCAGCTGCAGCGGCGGCCGCCAGACTGGCCATCAGCGCCAGAACAAAGGATCCGGTCCAGCCCGCCACAGCGGCAGCCGCGAAAGCTCCCACCATATAGAGCGCACCATGGGCGAGGTTGATCAACCCCATGACGCCAAAGACCAGAGTCAGACCAGCAGCCATCAAGAAGAGCATGACCCCGAACTGTAATCCGTTCAGGACCTGCTCAAGAATGAGAATAAGAGACATGGGGGTTCTTTCCTTGGTTAGGGCCACGATCATCATTCGTGGCCCCACCTTTCAAGGTCGCTTACATATTGCACTCAGACGCATAGGCGTCCGCGTGATCAGACAGACCGGTGGCGATGATCTTGTTGGTGAAAACATCACCCTCCTGGATCACTTCGCGCACGTAGATGTTCTGCACCGGGTGGTGGTTGTCGCCAAACTTGAAGTCACCGCGTACCGAGTCAAACTCGGCAGCCTTGAGTGCGGCGCGGAAAGCGTCCTGATCTTTGACCTCGGCCTTGTCCAGCGCGCTGAGGATCAGGTTGGCTGTGTCAAAGCCCTGGCTGGCATAGAGCGAGGGAAGACGGCCATATTTGGCCTGAAAGTCAGCGACAAAGGCCGTATTGGCCGCATTGTCGATATCCTTGTTCCACTGCGAAGTGTTCTTGATACCCAGCGCCGCGGCGCCCACGGCCTGCAGGATGCCCTGATCAAAGCTGAAGGCAGGGCCCACAACTGGCAGGTCAACACCGCTGTCGGCATATTGCTTGAGGAAGGAAATCCCCATACCGCCGGGCAGGAAGAAATAGACCGAATCCGCTCCTGACGCCCGGATCTGTGCGATCTCGGCGGCGTAATCGGTCTGACCCAGCTTGGTGTAGATTTCACCGGCCAGCTCGCCGCCATACATACGTTTGTAGCCGGTTAGCGCATCCTTGCCCGCCGGGTAGTTCGGCGCCAGGATAAAGCTGTTCTTCAGCGCCGCGTCATTGGCATAGGCGCCGGCGGCCTCGTGCAGGTTGTCGTTCTGCCAGGCGACGTTGAAATAGTTCTTGTGGCAGCGCTTGCCGGCCAGAACCGAAGGGCCGGCATTGGGCGAGAGGTAGAACACATCTTGCGCCGTGGCCGCCGGCACCACCGCCATTGCGAGGTTCGACCAGATGATGCCGGTCATGATATCGACTTTTTCCGATTGGATCATGCGATCGGCAATCTGCACGGCGCTTTCGGGTTTGCGCTGATCGTCCTCGATCACCACTTCGATATCGTCGCGCCCTGCGGCCTCGATCGCCAGCATGAAGCCGTCGCGCACATCAACGCCCAGCCCAGCGCCACCGCCAGACAGCGTGGTGATCATGCCAATTTTGGTCTCCGCCTGCGCGGCAAGGGCCAGCGTCGACACAGCTGTCGCCATCGCGAGTGATTTCAAAATCTTCATTGTTCGCATACTCCCTAAGTACTTCAATGTGCGTGCCCCACGTTGGTCGCAGGTGCCATGACGTTACTATCCCCAGATCAGGCAGGGGGCGCCAGTTTTTCTTGCCCAGCTATGGCCCTCTTGAACGGGCCCTGCGTAAAACCAGGCACCCCCAAATACTGTTGGGGGAGATCTTGCTCAAAATTGTAAGCGCCAAATACACTTTATTTCAAGATTAAAATATTCAACCCTAAAATACTGACATCTCCTCCACACTTTTGCCAAGGCGAGAAACAGCATGGCCTGTTAAGAAACCGCAAGGCACTCCCGCCCTTGCCAAGGCGCAGGCAAGGGCGTTAAGCGAAGGGGGATACACTCCCCTACTGCCTCTTATTTTTTCGTTCCCTAAGAAGGGTTTGGGGAGGAATTTGGTTTGCGGCGCGCCAAGTTCCCGCGCAGCAACCAGGGCACCAACCGCAAGCTCAGAAGCGCAAAAGAAAGACTCCAGAACCCGCCGGAAACCTGCACCCAGTCTAACACGGTCATGGGGAAAATAGTGCCCGCCACCCGGACCAAAGCCGCCAATAGTAAGAGCCCAAAACCGAGGCTCAACAGAGGTCCGGCGACCAATGGGCGCCCTGTATGACCTAGCGAAGCCCGCATCATCACGGCCATGGTCATGCCGCCAACCGCCCCGATTCCCAACAGATGGACTGCTGCCACCTGCTCCATCAGCCCAAAGGCGGCGCAGCCCGAAACCATCACCCCGATTGGGACAAAGAAATAGGCCAGATGCAGCATCACCAGCAACGGGGAGGCCAGAACCGCCTGCCCCCGCCAACGGGTAAGCCTGGCCACATGCAAGGCGCCAGCCAGCAGCAAGAGCACACCTGAGACAAAGGACAAAGGCACCAGAACCCAAGCCATCAGCGCGATGGCACCAATCACCAGGCAAAGGCCATCAAAGCGGGAAAAG
Source organism: Phaeobacter sp. 11ANDIMAR09 (assembly GCF_001294455.1). Taxonomy (GTDB): domain Bacteria; phylum Pseudomonadota; class Alphaproteobacteria; order Rhodobacterales; family Rhodobacteraceae; genus Pseudophaeobacter. The sequence goes on along the minus strand of NZ_LIKT01000002.1, from coordinate 7,832 downwards.
GCTATAGGCATCGGCCCCTCCCTGCCCCGCTCCCTGGTCAACCAATTGCGGGTAAAGCTGGGAATGATCCGCCCTCCGATCAACATGATCAGAAACACCAACAATGCAATCCCCAAACGCCGCCCATAATCTGAACTGCCGTTCAGCTGAACTTCCAGATGAAACAGGATATTGCCCGCAGCCAGCATCAGAACCGGCACCAGAACCTTGAGATTCCGCCAATTCTGGCCTGCGATAACCTCGCGCGCGATCATTGCCGCGACCAGCAGCAGGAAACTGCCGTCCACGACCAACACCACAATCGGGGAAAGCGCGGGCAGCGGCCCAGCGCCCCAAAGCACCACCCGCCCAAGGATCCAGACCAGGAACAACAGCGCCAGCGGCCAGCCCCTAACCGGCATCCGTCCAGTCCAGTTCGGCACTGCCGTGAACAGAAAACCGGCCAGAACCGCGCTACCATAACCAAAGATCATCTCGTGAATATGCCAATCGACCACCGGGAAATGACCCGAAAACTCAAGACTTCCGTGCCAGATCAGCAGCCAGACCGGCACCACCACCATGGCAAAGACGCTGGCCCCGGCAAAGAAGGGTCGAAAGCCATAGGAAAACAGGGCAGGACCCATGAAAGGTGAGCGGGAAGTCATCGGTAGTTCCTTGTGACTGAGGCCAGGCCTGCTGATCCAATGCCATGAACGCCCGCCCCAAAGCCGCCCTCAATTTACGCGAATTGCCACTGGCCGGGTGTTTTCTGCGCCCCAGCTATGATCTATCTACTGCACAGGTTCTTTGTCGCACCACAAACTCAGGCTCGATTGCGACGCAAATCCAGCTGCCCATCAGGAGATCCCTTGGCCAAACTCGATGAAAGCCTGCTGCGTGATCTGCCCCCCTTTTCGCAGCTGTCCAAAGGGCAAATTCGTGATGTTCTCGATCAGGCCAGCTCAAAGCGCTATGACCCTGAGGCCGAGATCTTTCGCGAAGGATATGAAGCCGATCGCTTCTACCTGCTGCTGGATGGCCATATCCGCGTGGTGCGCACCACCCCTGAGGGCGAGCAGATCATCGCTCTGCATATCCCGCCCGGACAGCTGTTTGGCATTGCCCCGGCCCTGCAACGCGACACCTATCCTGCGACGGCCTTTACCGCCACCGAAACCCTCGCACTGTCCTGGCCAGTTCGCCTCTGGGAACCCTTTGTGCAGACCTATCCTGGCTTTGCCACCGAATCCTACAAGACATTGGGCCTGCGGCTGGACGAGATGCAGACCCGGATCACCGAACTGGCAACCCAGGCTGTAGAGCGCCGGGTCGCTGCCGCCCTGTTGCGGCTGGTGCATCAATCGGGAAGCCAGGTTGAAGACGGTTTGGAAGTCGCCTTTCCCATCACCCGCAAACATATCTCGGAAATGACCGGCACCACGCTGCACACGGTCAGCCGGTTGCTCTCGGCCTGGGAAAAGGTCGGCACAGTGAAATCGGCCCGCAAACGCATTGTGGTCACGAATGCGCACCACCTTTCGACGCTGAGCGGTATCGAGTGCTGATCCCAGAGCCGCCAGGAGTATCTAACTGATGGCCGAATGGCTGGAGTTCACCCTTGCCCTGGCGGCCTTTCTGGGCGGCCATATCCTACCCCGCCTTGGCGGGTTGCGCGAAAGACTCATTGCCCGTGTAGGACGGCGGACCTATTTCTCCCTTTACGGTGGCCTCTCGCTGGTGCTTCTGGGCTGGCTGATCCTTGCGACCGGAGACGCTCCGCGCGTGCAGATCTGGCCACATCACATCTGGATGCGTTGGCTCGTCAACCTGGTGATGCCGTTTGTGTTTGTGCTGGTCCTTTGTGGGATCGGACTGCGCTGCCCAAATACCTTGGGCTCCAAACAGGGGGCAGACTTCACCCCGGCAGATCCCGGCTTTGCCGCCGTCAGCCGCCACCCCCTGCTGCTGGCCCTGATGATCTGGTCGAGCGCACATCTGCTGGCCAACGGCGAGCTGGCCCATGTCATTTTGTTCGCCACCTTTGCCGGCTTCCCGGTCGCTGCCATCTGGGCCTTTGACAGGAAATCCGCGCGGCAGATGGGCGACAGCGCGGATGCTTTGTTTGCTCAGACCGCCTGGCTATCACTGCGGCCCTTGCTGCGCCGGCATTGGTGGCGGCAGAACCTGCGCTTACTCGCGCCGCGTTGCTTGCTGGCTTTGCTGTTCTGGATGGCGGCCCTGCATCTGCACAACGCGGTGATTGGCGCCTGGCCCTTTCCCTAAGCGCACTTGAGCTGCAGACGTTTCAGGCTCATCGAGATATGCGCCCGCTGGATATGGGCCACAGCCTCGACATCGCCAGCGCGCAGAGCCAGTTGAATGGCTTCCAGCTCGTGCTGAAAAATGCGGAACTCTTCTTCCAAATCCAACTGCGCTTCTTCGGCCGCGCGCAGCCAGAGCCGTTTGGTCTGGAAGTAATAGCGTTCAAGCGTCTGACGCAGAGGCAGGTTGGCGGTTAAGCGTAGCAAAACCTTAAACACATCTATGTCAAACTGGGTAAAGGCCCGCGCAGTGCCCCTGGCAATGATATCTTCTCCACGCCGCACCAACGCATCAAATTCCCCCAGGAATCCCGCATCGGGCAGCACAGGATCCAGTCGGGCGGTCAGGGCGATCAGCTCGACCCGCAGATGATAGACCTGCTCTAGCTCGGTCAGATCTGCATCGGTCACAACCGTACCAACCCCATGGATAGACTGTACAAGCCCTTCGTCCTCCAACCGGGCCAGAACCCGGCGGATCGGCGTGCGGCTGGTGCCGAACTCTTCGGCCAAGGCAACTTCCGAGAGGCGCATGCCCGGCAGATAATCCAGCAGACAGATCCGCTGTCGGATCTCGTGGTGCATCAGGGCATGACGATCCCGCACCGACAGCCCTGCATCCTCCAAAGCCTCCTGTGGGGAAGGTTTCACTGTCACCTAAAGATATCTCCCAAGTCGCTGTAGAACCGACAGGCACTGATCCAGCTGGTCCAAAGCAAGATATTCATCCGCTTTATGTGCCTGGGCAATCGAGCCCGGACCACAGACCACCACATCCATGCCAAGTGCCTGGAAAATACCCGCTTCGGTGCCAAAGGCAACCAGATCAGTGCCATTGGCCCCGGTCAGTTCGGCCATGATGCGGCGGGCTTCATTCTGATCCATCGGCTCCAGCCCCGCGACCTCTCCGATGGTTTCCAACGTGATCTCCGCCTCCGGGTAGGTTTGGCGCATCTGTGGCAATAGATGCGTCTCGCACAATTGGCGCAGCGCGGTTTTGACAAAATCAGCATCCCTGGCCGTGACTGGGCGCATTTCCCAGTCGACCTGTGCCTTTGAGGCAATCACATTGTGCGCCACGCCGCCCTGAAGGGCACCGACGTTCACCGTGGTCCAGGGGGGATCAAACCGGCTGCCAGCCGGGGCCATGCCGCGCAGCCGCTGTTTCAGCTGCAGCAGCTCTGCCACATAGCGCACCGCATATTCCACCGCGTTGACGCCCAGATCCGGCGCCGACCCATGGCCCTCTAACCCATGGAAATGGGTACTGTATTCATAGCAGCCCTTGTGACCCTCGATCACTCGCATCTCTGTGGGCTCACCAATGATGGCCACCCCCGGCGTCAGCCCCCGCGCCTGCAAATCGGCTGCCAAGTGCTGGGCGCCAAAACAGCCGATCTCTTCGTCATAGGTAAAGGCAAAATGCATCGGTCGGGTGCTAACCTGTGTCGCATAGGTCGGCGCCATGGCCAGACAGGCCGCAATGAAACCCTTCATGTCGCAGGTGCCACGGCCATACAGCCGCCCGTCCCGCTCTTCCATCACAAAGGGGTCACTGCTCCAGTCCTGATCCGTCACCGGCACCACGTCGCTATGGCCAGACAGCAAGATGCCGCCATCCACCTCTGGCCCCAAGGTGGCAAAGAGGTTGGCCTTGGTCCCACAGGGCGACGAGGAGAGGTCAACCCTGGCGCCGCAATCTTCGAGCAGCCCTGCCGCGTAGGCAATCAAGGCCTGATTGCTGTCGCTGGACAGGGTGGGAAAGGCAATGAGATCGCCCAGGATCTCGCAGGTGCGCGCCCGCAATTCCATCGCCCTAGCCTTTGATGAAGAGCTTGCGCTCCACATCACAGAGGGTTTCTGCCGCGCCATCTTCGGTGATCAGAATAGTCTCGGTGGTCTCTAGCCCCCAGGTGTCCATCCACAGCGCCGGCATAAAGTGGAACACCATGCCTGGCTCCAACACAGTGGTATCTTCGCTGCGGATCGAGGCGCTGCGTTCGCCCCAGTCTGGCGGGTAGCTGAGCCCGATGGGATAGCCACAACGCCCCTCGCGGTGAATGCCATGGCTTTTTAGGACATCAATAAAGGCATTGGCGATATCACAGGTACGATTGCCTGCCCGTGCCGCCTGCAGGCCCGCCTCGATACCCTCCAGTTGCGCCGCTTCGGCCCGCAGCACCTCCTCTGGCGGGGTGCCCAGATAAACCGTCCGGCACAGCGGCGCGTGATAGCGGCGATAGCAGCCGGAAAGCTCAAAGAAGGTCGCCTCGCCTTCGCGCATCGGCGCCCCATCCCAGGTGAGATGCGCCGCAGTGGCATCCAGCCCCGAGGGGGTCAGCGGCACAATCGCCGGGTAATCCCCCCAGTCATCGCCAACGCCGGTGATCCCGGCATGATAGATATCGGCCACCAGGTCGTTCTTGCGCACCCCCGGCGCGGCGCGTTCAATGGCAGTGGCCATGACCTTTTCCGAAATTCGCGCGGCCTTGCGAATAAAACCGATCTCATCCTCGGATTTCACCAGCCGCTGCCAATTGACCAGAGCTGTGGCATCCTGCATCTGCGCCTGCGGCAGTTCGGCCACCAACACCGCATGGGCTTTGGCGGAGTAATAATAATTCTCCATCTCGACACCAATGCACGCACGCTCATACCCTAAAGCTCGAATATGGCCCGCCAAATCCTGCATCGGATGACGCTCAGTTGATTGCACGTAGTGGTCGCCATAGCCATGGATTTGCTTTGTGGACATCCAACAGGTCCGCCCTGCCCCGATACTGTCCATGTAACGCCCCCACCAGATCGGTTCGCCGGTCAGCCCCAGCAGGACGCCCTGATGTACATAGAAGGACCAGCCATCATAGCCGGTCAACCAGGCCTGGTTTGACGGATCCGTCACAAACAGCAGCTCAATCCCTGCCTGCTGCATGGCCACACGGGTCTTAGTGATACGGCGGTCGTATTCAGCGCGGCTGAACGGGGCATTTCCTGGGACCACTGCGTTATCCTTTCTGAGGTATAAGGAGTTGTGATGTGTACAACATCAAAAACATCATGGAGTTTCTTTAAGATTACTGCCAAGTTTCACCACAAAGGCAAGTGATTCATTTGCCGTTGTACACAATTGCGTAAATTCTACGCGACAGCTACGGGAAGAAATAATGCTGAAGAACGATCAACTAGACAGCTGGGACCGCGACAACTTCTTTCACCCCTCCACCCATCTGGCTCAGCATGCCCGTGGTGAAAGCCCCTCGCGGGTGATCAAAACCGCCAGCGGCGTCCATATCGAAGACCGCGACGGCAACCAACTGCTCGATGCCTTTGCCGGGTTGTACTGTGTTAATGTCGGCTATGGCCGCCCCGAGATTGCCGAGGCCATTGCCGCCCAGGCCAAGGAACTGGCCTATTACCACTCCTATGTGGGCCACGGCACCGAAGCCTCGATCACCCTGTCCAAAATGATCCTGGATCGCGCACCCGCCAATATGTCCAAGGTTTACTTTGGCCTCGGCGGCTCTGACGCCAATGAAACCAACGTCAAACTGATCTGGTATTACAACAACATCCTGGGGCGCCCCGAAAAGAAAAAGATCATCTCGCGATGGCGCGGTTATCACGGCTCGGGGTTGGTCACAGGATCGCTCACCGGGTTGGAGCTGTTTCACAAGAAGTTCGACCTGCCACTGGCTCAGGTTATCCACACCGAAGCGCCCTATTACTTCCGCCGCGATGACCTGAACCAGAGCGAAGAGCAGTTTGTCGCCCATTGTGTCGCTGAACTGGAAGCCATGATTGAACGCGAAGGCGCCGATACCATCGCCGCCTTTATTGGCGAGCCGGTGCTGGGGACCGGCGGCATTGTCCCGCCCCCCGCAGGGTACTGGCCTGCTATCCAGGCGGTTCTGAAAAAACACGACATCCTGCTCGTCGCCGATGAGGTTGTTACCGGATTTGGCCGTCTGGGGTCCATGTTTGGCTCTGATCACTATGGCCTGGAGGCCGACATTATCACCATCGCCAAGGGCCTAACCTCGGCCTATGCCCCCCTGTCCGGATCCATCGTCTCTGACAAGGTCTGGAAAGTACTGGAGCAGGGCACCGATGAAAACGGCCCCATCGGCCATGGGTGGACCTATTCCGCACATCCCATTGGCGCCGCAGCCGGGGTGGCCAACCTCAAGCTGATTGATGAGCTGAACCTGATCGAGAACGCCAGCTCAACCGGCGCCTATCTGCAGCAAAGCATGCGTGAGGCCCTGGGTGATCACCCCCATGTCGGCGACATTCGTGGCGAAGGCATGCTCTGTGCAGTTGAATTTGTTCAGGACCGGGACAGCCGCCGCTTTTTTGACGCAGCAGATAAGATCGGCCCGCAGATCTCTGCGGCTCTTCTGGCTCAAGACAGCGTCATCGCCCGCGCCATGCCACAGGGAGACATTCTCGGATTTGCGCCTCCCTTCTGCCTCAGCCGCAGCGAGGCTGACACTGTGGTCGCCGCCACCAAACGCGCGGTAGAGACCGTCCTCCCCGGATAAAACCGCCCACCAAGACACCATATCCCATTGAAAACACGCCAGCCCGCAGAGCGACGGGCTGGCCCGTCAGTATATCAGCTTGCCCCGCTGCAAGGCGAGATATGACTTGGCAAAGCCTTCGGCAAAAAAATAGTGTACCCCTCATTTTTGGGCCTTGTCACCTCCGACTACCAGACATATACGGGTCAACGGAGACGTGGCCGAGTGGTCGAAGGCGCTCCCCTGCTAAGGGAGTAGGCCCGGAAGGGTCTCGAGGGTTCGAATCCCTTCGTCTCCGCCAGAATTTATATAACCCGATGTGTCTCACATCGGGTTTTTTCATGTCTATTCGTTATAAAACAAGCACTTATAACTAAATCCAGCCTGATGACTTGATTTCACCTCCTCAATCCCGCAACATTTCCCCGCAACAAATCCCGCAACATTTGACATCAAACAGTCCGGGAATGTTAACATGGATGGACAAACCAAACAGCAAGGCGGCCAGGTTTCACCCTGTCTTGGCAAGCGCGCATTTTCCGCTGCCATGGCCACTTACCTCACGATTGTTGACGGCTCACTTTGCTTCAGGAAAGCGCATTTTTCATTCTGCGCATCACTGGTGTTATTGAATGAACTCAGGGGAGCGTTTCAGTGGGCATTGTAAATGATCGTGGCCGCTTCTACTGGGTTAAACGGGTGCCAAAGAGGTATTTGGGTCTCGTCCTGGGGGGGCACCGGCAAGCCCGTTTCCCAAGTACGCCAAGCCCTTCACACCAGCGACAGAGCGGAAGCCAAGACCAAAGCAGCCCATGTTGAAGCGGCGCGCTTGAGCGAATGGGAAGCCCTCGCAACTGGCGACCATGATAATGCCCGCGCGAGCTACGAGGCTGCAAAAAGACTCTCTCGATCTCGGGGCTTTTCCTACCAACCCCTAACAGAGTTGGCGGGCACCGATCCCGTTCAACTTGCCCAAAGAATTATCTCCGTTACCGGCGAAAACTACACT
>NZ_LIKT01000001.1 GCF_001294455.1 Phaeobacter sp. 11ANDIMAR09 | reverse complement strand
CTTTCCCCTCAGATTTGAACAAATCGCGCCCCTCGGCCGGCTTGGGGTTATTGCCCTCCTTCAGCAAGCTCTTTGGGGAACCGCGCTCCGCCCAATCACCTGATGCAGCGGGACATTTACCCCCTCAATGCCACCTTAACCCCGCCTTCAGAACCGCGATCTAGAACTATGCTCTAGATGAGCCACAGAGGGCCTCCCCAAAGCCAATTCCCCGCGGCAGACCGGTGTGCGCCCGCTGCCGCGCAAAAAGCCGCAGTTCAGCAGCCACTTACCCAAGCGAGGAGTTGAGTTCGCTCGGCATTGCCCTTATTTCGGGACCATCGGCGCTTGTCGCCCTGCAATAACCCAGACGACGACCCAGACTGCGACCAGGATGTGACCCGCCACGGGTCCACCACCGGCAAAGGATTTCTGCATTGGCCAACCATCTGTATCAAAACGACCTGCCCGACGACCTGACGCTCGGCCCAGTGGTCGCGATTGACTGCGAGACAATGGGGCTCAACCCCCATCGGGATCGGCTTTGCGTCATTCAATTGTCCGATGGCGATGGCAATGCCCATATCGTGCAGGTTGCCAAGAGCCAGACCAAGGCGCCAAACCTCTGCGCCATGCTGGAAGATCCCAATACGCTTAAGCTGTTCCACTTTGGCCGCTTTGACATCGCCGCCATGTACCACGCTTTCGGCGCCCTGACCGCACCGGTCTATTGCACCAAAATCGCCAGCCGTCTGGTGCGCACCTATACGGATCGTCATGGGCTCAAGAACCTGACCCAAGAGCTGATTGGTGTCGACATCTCCAAGCAGCAACAGATGAGCGACTGGGGCGCCAAGAAGCTGACCGATGCGCAGCTGGACTATGCGGCCTCGGATGTTCTGTATCTGCACCGCCTGCGGGAAGCTCTGAATAAGCGGCTTGAGCGGGAAGGGCGCATGGAAATGGCCCAGGCCTGTTTTGACTTTTTGCCCATGCGTGCCAAACTGGATCTCGCCGGATGGCCCGAAACGGATATTTTTGCACACTCATGACCTCCTCTGAAAAACTCCTTGCCACTGCCCGCCAGGTGGCCACAGACGAGGCCCGTGCGCTGGACGCACTGGCCGAAAGCTTTGACGAACGCTTTGTCGAAGCGGCAAATTTGATTCTGGCCGCCACCGGGCGCGTCATCATCAGCGGCATCGGAAAATCCGGCCATATCGGCCGCAAGATTGCCGCCACCCTGGCCAGCACCGGCACCCCGGCCTATTTTGTCCACCCCGCAGAGGCCAGCCATGGCGATCTGGGCATGTTGTCCAAGGGCGATGTGGTGGTGGCGATCTCCAATTCCGGCGAGGCCCCCGAACTGGCCAATCTGTTGGCCTTTACCCGCAGGTTTGACATCCCGCTGATCGGGTTGTCGAGCAAACCAGACAGCACCTTGATGACGCAGGCCGATGTGCAGCTGCAAATCCCCGCCACTGGCGAGGCCTGCGGCTATGGGATTGTGCCTTCGAATTCCACCACGCTGACGCTGGCCATGGGCGATGCCCTGGCCATCGCCATCATGAAGCACCGGGATTTCCGCCCTGAAAACTTCCGCGATTTCCACCCCGGCGGCAAACTCGGCGCCCAGCTGAGCATGGTCAGCGATTTGATGCACGGGCACGAGACCCTGCCTGTTGTCACCGCCGACACAGCCATGTCCGAGGCGCTCATCGAGATCAGTCAAAAGGGCTTTGGTGTTGCCGGTGTCGTTGACGCCGAGGGCAGCCTGAAGGGCATCATCACCGATGGTGACCTGCGGCGCCATATGGATGGTCTTTTGCAAAAAGAAGCCGCAGAAGTTATGACTCCGGACCCCACCACCATCGCACCGGATGCCCTGGCGGCCGAAGCCCTGGCCATCATGTATCAGCGCAAGATCACCTGCCTGTTTGTGGTCGATCCGGACAAGGGACAGCGTGCCGAAGGGTTGCTGCACATTCACGACTGCCTGCGCGCCGGTCTCGGATAGGGGCAGGTCAGCCGGTCATGGATCAGTATTCCCGCATGGTGAGCTACCTCAAGGTGTTCCTGCCGCTGGCAGCGCTCGCCCTGCTGGCGACCCTCTTTCTCATCTCGCCCGGCTCTGACGGCGAGGTGACAATTCCCTTTGCGGATCGTGAAATCGAAGAGCGCCTGCGAGGCCAGCAGGTAACGGCACCATTCTTTTCGGGCTCGACCGCACAGGGGGATGAGATCTGGGTCACAGCAGATGTGGCCCGCGCCAGCGAGGACCAACCAGTGATCGCCAGCGCGCTCAGGGCAGAGATCCGCATGACCACCGGCGGCCAGATCACCCTGACTTCGGATCGCGGAACGGTGCATCCGGATCAGGATCTCGCCCGGTTTGTCGGCAATGTTGAAATCATCACAACCGATGGCATGGTGGTTGAAACCGAAGCCTTAAAGACCCAACTCAGCGCAGTTCACGCCGAAAGCCCCGGTGCCATTCAGGCCACGGGCGATTTGGGAGACCTGACAGCCGGACATATGGAGATCGCGTCAGAAACAGTGGGAGGGCCAGTGCATCTGCTCTTCACCAATGGTGTCAAGCTGGTGTACTCTCCCCAAAAATTGGAAAGATAGATTGTGACTCATTTGCGTTCCCTATTGCTTTTCCTGATCTCCACACTGTGGCTTGCCCTACCCGCAACCGCGCAGAATGTGGCCTTTGGCGCGGTCAAGGCCGACCCTTCGCTTCCGGTTGAAGTCACCTCTGATGCTCTGTCGGTCAACCAGGCCGATGGCGCAGCGGAATTCACTGGCAGCGTGCTCATCACCCAGGGAGTGATGCGCCTGTCGGCCGACCGCGTGCTGGTGGTCTATAAAACCGACGCAGAGGGGAAACGCGCAATCGAAAGACTGGAGGCCACGGGACGCGTTCTTTTGGTCAGCGGCCCGGATGCCGCCGAGGCCCAGCGGGCTGAATATACCATTGACGACGGCACCATCGTCATGACCGGGGATGTGCTGCTCGACCAGGGTGCAGGCACGCTTGCCTCACAGCGGATGGTGGTCAATCTCACCACCGGGACGGCGAGCATGGCGGGTCGCGTCAAAACAATCCTCAACCCCAGCGCCAGCTCGAGCGATAATAACTGATGGCTCCGACACCTGATCTGAAACTGACCGAAGGCTCGTCTGGGCTGCGTATCGAAAAACTGCGCAAAAGCTACAGCAAGAAGGTCGTGATCCGCGATGTCTCGATCTCCCTGGATCGCGGCGAGGTCGTGGCGCTGCTGGGCCCAAACGGCTCTGGCAAGACAACCAGCTTTTACGCCATTGCCGGCCTGATCTTTCCCGAAGCCGGCAGCGTGACAATTGATGGGCAGAATGTCACCACCCTGCCCATGTACCGCCGGGCGCGGCTTGGCATTGGCTATCTGCCACAGGAAATGTCGATCTTTCGCGGCCTCTCGGTCGAAGACAATATCATGGCAGTTCTGGAAATCGCGGTGAAACATGGCCATCGCCGCCGCGAGAGGCTGGAAGAGCTGCTGTCGGATTTTTCCATCGAGCACCTGCGCCGCGCGCCCGCCCTGGCCCTGTCTGGCGGTGAACGCCGCCGGGTAGAAATCGCCCGCTGTCTTGCCGCCGACCCCAAGTACCTTTTGCTGGATGAACCCTTTGCCGGGGTGGACCCGATTTCGGTCGGCGATATCCGTCACCTGGTGGCGGATCTGAAAAAACGCGGCATTGGCGTCCTAATCACCGACCACAACGTCCGCGAAACACTCGAGATCGTCGACCGTGCCTATATCCTGCACGATGGCCAGGTCCTGATGTCCGGCAGCCCCGCCGAAGTGGTCGAAAACGAGAACGTGCGTCGCGTCTACCTGGGCGATAATTTCCGCATTTCCTAAGCCCCGAAAAACGCGACGATAGCGAGAACCGCCCCCAAAAACCTGCCTCAAAAAAGCAGCTTTTCCCGCAGCACTTTTTTACAAAGCAAAGCGAATTCTCTCCATCAATTTGCCGTAACTCCATTGACTCTCCGTGCGGATTGTCATCGAATTGACCTATGGCAAAAGTGCAGTACGAAGCAGTCCGACGCGTGGTCTTGGCAACAAGACCCGAAGGGTTGCAGCCCTGTCTTCAGCCTAATCCCCTGACCCAAAACTGACGACAGCTCTGCGGGCCCGGCCCGGAGGGTGTTTTGGGTGGAAATTTGTGAAGGAGATCACATGCGTTACAAAATCACCGGTAAACAGATCGACATTGGCGAAGCCCTGCAGACCCATGTACAGACCGAGCTGGGGACTGTCGTCTCGAAATATGCAGAACGTCCGACCGATGCAAATGTCGTCTTTTCCAAGTCGGCCCATGAATATGTATGCGAAGCCACGGTCCATCTGTCCACTGGGCTGACCGCCCAGGCCAAGGCACATGCCACTGAAATCTATTCCGCTTTTGAAGCCTGCAACGAGAAACTGGAAAAACAGCTGCGCCGGTACAAGCGTCGATTGAAAGATCACCATCGTGATCGCAGCGAACCGGTTGAAATTCTCGGCGCCAACTCTTATATCCTCGCCTCTGATGACGCGGAAACCGAAGCCGAGCCCGAAACGCTGCAGCCGATCATCGTTGCCGAGATGGAGACCCGGATTCAATCCCTCTCTGTTGGTGAGGCAGTGATGCAGATGGAGCTGGCAGGGGCGCCGGTGCTGGTGTTCCGCAATGAAAGCAAAAACGGGGTGAACGTGGTATACCGCCGGGAAGATGGCAACATTGGTTGGATCGACCCTCAGAGTTAAGGCCCAAAGGCCGCACCACGGCATCTGAACGGAGCAGGTGAGCAATGCAGATTTCAAGCATCCTTAAGCCGGGCGCAGTCCGGGTTATCGGAGCCGTATCCAGCAAAAAGCGCCTGTTTCAGGAAGTTGCCGAGGTGGCGCAGGCCTCCTATGGTCTTGCTGCGCAATCCACTGTTGAGGCTCTCCTAGACCGGGAGAGCCTTGGCCCCACAGGTGTGGGCCACGGTGTTGCCCTGCCCCATGCCCGGCTCCATGGTCTGGATGCGGTACGCGGGGTCTTTTTGATCCTGGAAAAACCGCTGGATTTTGACGCCGTTGATCGCCAGCCAGTGGACATTGCCTTTTCTCTCTTTGCCCCCGAAGACGCGGGGGTTGAGCATTTGAAGGCCCTGGCCCTGGTGTCGCGCACACTGCGCGAACAGAGCTTCTGTACCAAGCTGCGCGCCAACCATGACCCCGCAACGCTCTTCACCATCCTGACCGAAGCAACCCCAGTGCAAGCCGCTTAAACCAGAGGGGATTTGCAGCTCCCCAGCTGTCCTGTGCGGTTGAAAGATGCAGCGCGCAGGCCAAGGCCCGCGCGTTTTCTCTTTTGGTCTCCCCAAGCGCTCCCGCCCGTCAATCGATCTTTGTCAAAGATCTCTGCCCGTTGGGCCCGGCATGAAAACTCCTTTGGAGTTCTCATGCGCCCGCGCGATTTTCAGGCCCCTGTGGCCAGGTTCGGTCCGGGCTCTCATGTCACAGAGGGCTTGCTAGAAAGCTGTGCAGCGCCGCACGCAGGGCGGCGCCAGGCCCAAGGCTCAATAGGGTTTTGCTTGCAAAACACTTTTGGGGGGCGGGAGCCTCCCGCTGCTCTCAGACCACCCCCATCGGCCTGCCGGCAGACCTTCGGTCCGCCAGCAGAGCAATCCAGCCTAGGCCCGCCAGGATGAAAACCCAAACATCACATAGTCGCGCTGATACAGGGTTGAGATCTGCTTTTCCAAAGCAGCATCCCAGATCTCTGCCAATGAATAGGGCTGATCCTCGCGGGCCGTCTCTGGTTGGCCCGGCGTGGCGCGTCCCATCCGGCGCGCCAGATCAGGCAGGGCCTCTGCCAGCTCCTCTTCGCGCAACACCAGGTCCGGTGCGCCCAGCTCCGCCAACCCCGATAACGCCTGCGACTGGCTGGCCCATTCCGCATCCACCCGAACCGAGGTCTGCCCCGCCAGGTTGGTCTGCAAAAAGGTCAGAAACTGCGAGAAAGCAGCGTAGTGATCCGCCTTGCTATAACCCGCGTCAGGGCCATCCTTGGGCAGCGGCAGCTTGAACTGCCGCCTCAGGGTTTCGCGAATTGCGCCATAGCTGTCGCCCCCTTTTTGCAGAATGCGGCGACAGAACACCGAATGCACCCGGGCTGCCGGATGCCGCAGCACCGTAAAGCTGCGAAATCCGGGATTTCCCCGCTTCCATTGCCGCAACTGCTTTTGGTTCATCTTTTGGATCAGGCCGTTTGGCTCAACATTGTCCAGCCCCGCCATCCAGGCCTTTACCTCTGTTTCCGGCCCGCCTCTGATCGGCAGGTAGAGCAGCGGCGTCACCACCCCGGCGACATAGCTGGGAACCGCAGGCCCCCTACGGGGTTCAAAATTGGGCGTGCGGCTCAGGTTGAATCGATCCATCCCCGCCAGGGCCTCTGCCATGACGTTCGGGTTTTCGACCTTGGAGACCACCGGCGCCGGGTTCTGCCGTTTCAAACTGTCATCCAGCGCTTCCAGCTGAGTCTGCGACCCCAACCAGCGCGCCAGACCATTCATCACATCGAGGCTCTGTAGGTCCTCATAGGCAAGGTAAAAAGCGGTTTGCCCGGATTTCTGCAAACGGTTCAGCAGGGTGATTTGAAAATCCTGCAGTGCCGCAACATGACGGGAGAACTCACCACTATCAAAATGCGCCAAGGCTTCTTTCCGGCGCTTCACATTGGTCAATTTCCACTGCCCTGTGGCCTGGGCTATCTTCCAGGACACATAGCTCTCCAAGGGGTTCCTGGTCAGCACCACCTTGGCGCAGCGCGGATCCTCCAACGCCAGATCCAAAACCCGCGGGTCGTGGTCATGAAAATAGCGAAAGCCCCCAAGCCCGCCGGGTTCCGATTTGATCCGCGCGATCAGACAGGCTGGGTTATCCTCGCGCATGCTCTGGGTGATGCCCAGGATATTGTCCGCATTGGGATAGCCAATAAAATGCGGATTAAAGGCCTCGCCATGGCAGAACAAATCCTCATAGGCATTGAGATTGGTTTCCAGAAAATTGGAGCCCGTCCGCATTTCGGCAAAGACAATGAAGTAATCAAAAGGAGCTGTCATAATCTATTTTCGCACCAGATAGGGTTTTCTGGGAGGTTTTGGCATGTTTATCGGCCCCTGCTCTACCGGGAAATCCCCCATCAGGTAGGGGTGCATGCCCTGGTTCTTGAGGTTCTGCAGGAATTGCCCAAACCCATCCAGGTTCACCATCGTCGGTGCCTCGCTCAAATGGCGGGGGATCTGTGGTCCCAGCTCATCCAGGATGGTTTGTAGGGGCTCCATCGGGGCTTCAATGAATTCGGCCATGGACCAGATGCGCACCCGCGCCTTGGTCTTCTGGTCCCGCAGCAGGGTCAGATACTTGGCCTCAATCTGTTGCAAGCGGGCGGCTTCGCGGCGCAGCTCGGTGAAATTCTGGTTCGAGCGGAATAACGGCACTGCCCAGGCCCCACTGATCACTGAAATCTGCGCATTGGGATCGCGGGCTAGCACCTTACAGATCTTCTGATTGTCACCCGGTCCAAACTGAAAGCACTGACGCTCGCCCCGTGTATTCCAGATCAGGTTGGTCAGAAAGCTCTGCGCGCTGTAATCGCGCATCTTGGCGCCATCGGTCAGCGCACCATTGATCATCGCCCCGCCCCCGGCCAGTTCGGCCCGCTCAGGCGCAAAAAGATGCCCATGTACCCGCGCCCCGGTGATCCGCGTTAGCCAGCTCTCAAAATCTTCAAACAGCTCGGAAAACCCCTGAAACACTGAATAGGGATTCGAGGTAACGCTATTGACCGACCAACGCCTGGGGAAACGACTTTGCATATAGAGCCCCGGACGGCCCCTGGTGCGCCTCTCCACCGCCTTGGCAAAGATGCGGTCGATCTTGCCCGGGTTGGGTTCGGTCTTTTTCATCGCCCCGGCACTATCGGTCAAAAAGGCCTGGTACAGCCGGTCCGCCCGCGGCCAGATCTTGCGCGCGACAAAGCAATCCGACCGCCGCAGGAGCTGCAGGTGGTCATCGTAAAAGATATGCGGCTTGCCCTGGAAATCGAATTTGGACAGGGTCAGCGAACGGCTTTCAATATTGGTGGAATACTGTCGTGCCAGAGTCTGATAATAGCTTTCATCCGGGATCCAGACCTTGCGAAAATAGGCGTCGTAACTCGCCCGGTCAGGATCTTCCAGAATGGCCGACAGGGTTTGCCGGGTCAGGCACCACCATTGGCTGCCCATATGGGGCACCAACCCTGCAGGGATGCGTCGCCGCATTCGCAATCGGCGCTGCAGATCGACATAGCGGTCAAACAGATAGCGATGCTTTTTCCAGGAGAAAGGAAACCGCAGAGTGAAGCGCTCAAAATCCAACCCGCCCACAATCCAAGGCACATCCGCCGTGGTTGCGCTTTCGATGAAATCTGTGCGCGGGCGGGCAGCAAGATAGTCGATCAACTCCTCGACCGGGCGCAGCGGCAGGCAGGACCCCGACGACAGATAAACGTGGCGCACCTCGGGGAATTGTTTCAGGATCAGGGACGAGGCCGATTGCGAGGCCGCGACAATGCCCCAGGTGCCCCATTCGCATCGATGCCGTTTACAGAACTGGATCAACGGATCCTGTGCCAGGCTTTGGCGGAATGCTTTGTAGGTCTTACCATCAACATTCTTGTCGACATGCAGCACCACCGGGCAGCCGCTGGCTGTCCAATGGCGCGCCACCTCGGCGGCGCGATCCAGCGCAGTATGCACCAGCATGATGATCCCGACGCTGCTCATGCCCAGTTTCCTTTGGACATCAGTCCCAGGATTTCAAGCTGCCGCCAGTTGATGTATTTTTCGCTCCACTTGCACCACAGCTCAGGCTGCTGATCCAGTCCTTCGGCGTAGGCCTTGTATTCGCGCGAATTGGCATAGTGCTGACTGCGCGCCAGCTCTTCCTTGGCTTTGGTGCCAAAGGTATCAATAAATTTAGTATGCAGCAGCGCTCCGCTGGCCTTTTCGCCCCCGTCAGTCTCATAGACCTGGTTCAACCCCCGCGGGAGCAGGGAATGGGTGGAGCTGACATAGGCATATTTTCGGTCCCATTTCACCAGCGGGATCTTGTTCAGAGCTGGTGCCTTTTTGGGCTCATCGGCAAAGAATACCCGCGCCCGTGGCCCGCCCTGAATCCATAGGTTGCCATACATATGGTTCTTACTGATCGTGTAATTGCCGCTGTCGAACCAATTGGCGATTTCCAAAGGGTTCTGTCCCGCTTGATAGGGCGTATCGCTGAGGCGGCCCTTGGGATAGGTATCAATCAGCATCGCAGAAAAGCTGCGAATAGCCGAGGTGTCCAACCAATCCGTCAACGCCTGAATGGGCCGCGTATCACAGAACGGGTAGATAAAGAACTCATCCGGATCGACCACCAGCACCCAATGCCCGTGGGCATATTTGCGCTTGAGGTAGTTCATCCAATCGACCCCATAGTGCGAGCGCCGATAGCTGGCCCGTGTCTGCCACAGAGAAACATCCCCCATGCCCTGCAGATAGGCGCTGGTGCCATCCTCGGATCCATTGTCGACAAAGAGGAAGTGATTGACCCCCAGCCTGCGATAATAATCCAGAAAATAGGGTAGCCGGATCTGTTCGTTGCGCATGGTAGAAACCAAAAGCACATCCTCAGGACGGATGGCCTGGGTATTATCCTGCACCGAGCTCAGCTCGCGCGACTTGCGCAGAGCTCGGACCAGCCTGCGCTTGCGCCGAACACGCATCCGGTAAGAATCCCAAAGCCCCACGACAACTCCATGCCCGAAAAGAGAAATGTCCGACGATGCAAACAATTGGCAAAATCAATTGCAGCACATCACCTATCCACCAAGGCAAAACCCGCAGCCACACTGATCCCAGCCATATGTCGCAATATGTCACGGAAAAATACTAGGAACAACGGATTTAGAAACAGTTACAGGGCATCCTGGTTCTTCCAAACAGGAATTCCCCCTAAAGGCCAGCGGCTGTTTTGGTCAGTCCCAAGTCAGATTTGACATCAACCCCAGCGTACAGAGCTGGCCGGACCCCTTATATTCATGGGAACTTTCATCCCACAGGACTGGGGCCGCCGCCAGGGCGTCATAGTAGTGGTCAAAATCCTGCGGCGTATGGAAGTGCTCTTGACGCTGCTTTTCGGTTGCCGATTTGGAAACAATCTCGGGCAGGAATTTTGTGTGCAACAGCACTCCGGCCGGTTGTGCCCCGCCCGGCCCCTCATAGAGCCCATTCAAAGCCGGAGGCAGGATCGAATGGGTTGAATTTGCATAGGCGTAACGCCGGTTCCATTTCATCAGCGGGATCTTGTTCAGTGTTGGTGATCGCTGCGCCGCATCTGCAAAGAACACCCGCTCCCTGGCGCCCCCCTGCAGCCAAAGATTTCCCAAAGGCGCCTGACGGCTGGCCCGATAGGGGCCCGTGTCAAACCAGGGCAAAACCTCGCAGGGATCCTGCCCCGGCACGTAGCTCTGGGTGCCCAGCGGCCCCTTGGGGTAAAGATCCAGCATCAGGGCGCCAAAACCGGGGATCGCCTGATCCTCCAACACTGCGGTCAGATCCGGTAGGTCATGGTGCTCAAAGCCGTCATAGATCAGCAGCTCATCCGCATCCACGGTCAGACACCAATGACCGTGCCCATAGCGCATCTGCAGCCAGCTGCTCCAATCCAGCCCAAACCGTGCCGCGCGATAACTTGCCTCAGTTTGCCACAAGGAGACATCGAGCTGACCGGCCAGGAACGCACCGCTGCCATCGGTGCTGCCGTTGTCGACCACCAGAAACTGCGAAACCCCCAGCGCCCGGTAGTGCTGCAAGAAATAGGGCAGACGGGCGCTTTCATTTCTCAGCACCACAAAGCCCAGAATATCGCCCGGTTTGATAAGACCCGTGCGGTCCACCACTGAGCGCAGCTGATGGCGCGACCGCAGCGACCGCCACAGCAATCGTCGCCGTTTCAAACGCAACCGATACCCTTGTCGCCAGCCCGGCGGTGAGAATGCGGCTGCGCGGGCTGGTTCCATATTCAGGCCTCGTAGTGGCCCGTTTGGTGCCACTTCCAGGCGTCAGCGATCATTGTGTCCAGATCAGACCGTTGAGGGTTCCAGCCAAGATCGGTGATTGCGCGGGTGGAACCGGAGACAAGCTTGGTGCAATCTCCGGCCCGGCGCGGGCCGGTGTTGCAGGGCACAGGGCGACCGGTGACAGCCGCGCCCCGGTCCATGACTTCGCGTACGGAAAAGCCGGATCCGGTGCCCAGGTTGAATACCTGGCTGCCCTTATCCTGCTCCAGCCATTGCAGACCCAGCACATGGGCATCCACCAAATCACAGACATGAACATAGTCGCGGATACAGGTTCCGTCAGGGGTGTCATAATCGGTGCCAAAAATGGTCAGCGCATCGCGTTTGCCGTCAATGGCATCCAGCACCAGCGGCACCAGATGGGTCTCGGGGCGGTGGAATTCGCCCACTTCAGCCTCGGGATCCGCGCCAGCCACGTTGAAATAGCGAAAGATCACCGAGCGCAGCCCATAGGCGGCGCCAAAATCCTTGAGAATATCCTCAACCGCGCGTTTCGAAGCGCCATAGGCATTCAGCGGCAGCTGTGGCGTGTTCTCATCAAGCACCACATTGTCGTGCTCACCATAGGTGGCACAGGTAGAGGAGAACACAAAATCCAGGCACTCCGCAGCCACTGCAGCCTCGATCAGGTTCAGCGATCCGCCGGTATTGTTGGCCCAATAGCGCCCCGGTTCACTCATCGCTTCGCCAACCTGACTCAGGGCGGCAAAATGCATGACCGCCACTGGTTTATGCTTGGCAAAGACCTCATCCAGCCGGGCACGGTCCTGCAAATCGCCCTGTTCAAAGGGCCCGAACTTTACCGCGTCTTTCCAACCGGTCACCAGGTTGTCGTAGGTCACAGGCGTATAGCCCGCCGCTTTCAGCGCCTTGCAGGCATGTGAGCCAATATAGCCAGCACCGCCGGTTACCAGAACAGTCTTCACGTTAATAACGCCTCTCAGGAGTTTTATGTTGCTGGCCCCGCCCGCAGTTGCCGCAGGGCCATGCCTTTCAATCCCGCCGCTTATTCTGCGGCCTGGTCAAGCTGTGTGACCTTGTGCAAGTGGGCCATCAGATCGTCGCGCAGCTCGGGGCGTGAGAGGGCAAAGGAAACGGTGGCCTGCAAGAACCCGGCCTTAGAGCCGCAATCATAGCGCTCGCCCTTGAAGCGGAAGCCATGGGTCGGCACCTCGGCGGCGATATCCTCGGCGATGGCATCGGTCAGCTGGATCTCGCCGCCCGCCCCGGATTTCATCTGGTTGAGATTGCGCAACACCGAAGGCGACAGAATATAGCGGCCGATCACCGCCAGGTTTGAGGGCGCCTGCGCCGGATTGGGCTTTTCCACCATGCCGCGGGCGGCAACCACCGCGCCGGAGGTCTCGGCGCCGGGGCGGGGATCCAGCACCCCGTAAGAGGCGGTCTGCTCGGGCGCGACCTCCATGGTGGCAACCATATTGCCGCCCAGATCCTCATAGGCTTCGACCATCTGCTGCAGGCAGGGTTTTTCGGCGGCGATTACATCATCGGGCAGGATCACCGCAAAGGGTTCATTGGCGATCAGACGGCGCGCGCACCAGACCGCATGGCCCAGCCCCAGCGCCCGGTGCTGGCGCAGATAGGCGATGGCGCCGCTGTCCATATTTGTATCCTTGAGGATCTCCAGCAGTGCATCCTTGCCCTTCTTGCGCAGTTCCTGCTCCAGCACGGGCGAGTGGTCAAAGTAATCCTCCAAGGCGCCCTTGCCGCGCGAGGTGACAAAGATGAATTCCTTGATGCCGGCGGCGCGGGCTTCGTCGATGGCATATTGCACCAGCGGGCGGTCCACCAGGGTCATGATTTCCTTGGGCACCGATTTGGTCGCGGGCAGAAACCGGGTCCCCAGACCCGCAACCGGGAAAATCGCTTTGGTTACTTTTCTACGCATCAGATTTCTCACCAATCTACGTCCAGGACAAATTCAATTTCACCAAGAGACAACCACCTGGACAGTCAGCTCAGCAGTCAAACGCCCATTAATGTCTTTAAGGGCGCCATATTATTCAGGCATCACACAACGATGCGTTTTGGCAGATACATTACTCACAAATTACGCAATTTTGATGACCTAGCTCAACTCTGCAATCCTGTTCTTTCGTATAAGCACAGTCAAAAACAGGGGAAACTTGCTCAACTTTTGCCCATCTTGAGCATCATCGCCTCAATACGCGCCACGTCTTCGGGGTTGTTCAGCTCCCAGAACTCACGCCCGCGCGCCTCGACTTCAACACAAAGAATCTTGCGGTTGTTCTCAAGAAACCGCAGTTGCTCAAGCCCCTCCAACTGTTCCAGCGGACCGACCGGCCAGCTGGGGTAATCCGCCAGCGCATCGGGGCGATAGGCATAGACACCAACATGATGAAAGACCGGTGTCAGGGCAGCCCCTTCAAAGCGCTCCGCACAGAAGGGGATCACCTCTTTGGAGAAATAGAGACCGCTATGATCGCCACCAAAGACCGCCGTGGTGCCGCCAACGCGCCCTTCGGCTCGGTCCTTCAGCAGGCTGTTAAGCGTGTCACCGTCACAGCGCAATACTGGTGTTGCCAGCCCCATCTCGGGAGCCGCGCGCAGCCCCGCCACCAGATCTTCGACAAACCAATGCGGCGTCAGGGGGGCATCACCCTGCAGGTTGACCACCACCTCATAGCCGCCGCCCAGCGCCGCATGGGCCTCAGCGCAGCGTTCGGTGCCATTGGCGCAACTCTCGGAGGTCATGACCACCTCGGCACCAAAGCTCTCTGCCGCTATGCGTATGAGATCATCATCCGTGGCCACTACCACGCGATCCACGCCCTGCACTTCGCAGGCCGCACGCCAGGAGCGTTCAATGAGTGTGCTCTTGTCACCCTGAGCCCCGGTGAGTTCCACAAGCGGCTTACCGGGATAGCGGGTGGAGGCATAGCGGGCGGGAATGACGATCAATACGGACATCAGGCTTCTTTCAACTCAACATCAGGCGCAGTGGCAATAAAGAAGGGGTTGGCATAGTCTTCCTTGCCATAGAGCAGCGGCGAATGATCGTCAAAGCGAACCACCTGCCCGCCTGCGCCGGACAGAACTGCGTGGCCCGCTGCAGTGTCCCACTCCATAGTGCGCCCAACGCGGGGATAGATGTCGGCCTCGCCGGTGGCCACCAAGCAAAACTTCAACGAAGAGCCTGCGCTTTTGCTGTCTTTGACGCTGTATTTGTTGATGTAGTCCTCGGTCGCCTGATCCCGGTGTGATTTGGAGGCCACCACCATCAGCGCCGCATTGTCGCTCTTGGCGACCCGAATCGGTCTGGTCGCGCCAACCACTGCCGGATCAAAAGCGCCGGTTTCTTCGACAGCGGTCCCATCTGCCAGGGTAAAGAACATGCGGTTGCGCGCCGGAGCATAGACCACCCCGCGGGTTGGAACACCCTTTTCCACCAGGGCGATATTGACGGTGAAATCGCCGCGCCGATGGATGAATTCCTTGGTTCCATCCAATGGATCCACGATCAGGAAGGTGTCGCCGCGTTCCTTATGCGATTCTGACTGTTCTTCGGTGACCAACATCATATCCGGAAAGGCACTGCGCAAACCGGCCGAGATCAGAGCATCCGCAGCCTCATCTGCCGCCGTTACCGGGCTATCATCGGATTTCACCTTCACGTCGAATTCATCGGAATTATAGATCTCCATGATCTTGCTACCGGCTTCGATCGCCAGGCGGCGGATCACAGGGATAAGCTCTTCGTAGGTCACACAGGTACTCCCACTCGCAAAGGGTTAATTGAAAATTTGCCTCGGGCCCCTTATGCTGACTCAGAGGTGGATCATCAAGAAGTCCATTGAGATATCAGCCGGGTCAATTGGCCCCAGCACAGATAGCAGGCAATATGTTTCAGGTTCGGACCAAGCAGAATCGGTTTTCGAGTTTCATTTCCTTGTGTGAGGTGGTGTTTCACTCGATCGTGCGCAGCGTACGCTCAAAGCACAACAATGCTTTAATCGCTTTGTCCATGAACATCATGCAGGCGGTGATGTTTGTCATTGTCTTTTATATCATGTTCTCGATTCTGGGGATGCGTGGCTCAGCCATTCGCGGCGACTTTTTGCTCTATGTGATGTCCGGGGTTTTTCTGTTTCTGACCCATACCAAAACGGTAGGCGCCGTTGCCGGAGCCGAAGGCCCCGCCAGCCCGATGATGCAACACGCGCCGATGAACACCATGGTGGCGATTCTCTCGGCAGCACTTGGCTCGCTCTATATTCAGACGGTGTCCCTGTTTCTGATCCTCTTTGTCTATCACGTGGCCTTTACCCCGCTGGAGATCGAACAACCGATCCAGGCCTATGGCATGGTCATGCTGGCCTGGGTCACTGGCGCCGCAGTTGGATTGGTCTTTTTGGTACTCAAACCCTGGGCCCCAGGCGTTGTCGGCATCATGACCCTGATTTACCAGCGGGCCAATATGATTGCCTCGGGCAAGATGTTCCTGGCCAATACCCTGCCCAGTTTCATGCTGGCCCTGTTCGACTGGAACCCACTGTTTCACTGCATTGATCAGGCGCGCGGCTTTGTCTTTATCAACTACAACCCGCATTACAGCAGCTGGCAATATTCTGCCTGGGTTGCTCTGGGGCTGGTGATGATCGGCCTGATGGGCGAGTTCTACACCCGCCGCCATGTCTCAATCAGCTGGAACGCCCGGCGCTAGGTTTTGACGCAAAATTTCGGAGCCAAACCACGGGATATCCCTGTCTTGCGCCGGCCTGGAGGCCACCCCATCTGAGTGGCATTCACGTCACCACCCGCAGGGTCAGGTTTATGCGCCCACCCTTGGGCAGCAACCGGGAGGATCCAAACCGGATCCGATCCACCCCGTGATAGGCTAGCCGCGCTTCGCCGCCCATCACCACCACATCCCCAGAATTGAGCCAGATGGTATCTGTTTTGCCACCGCGCCGACTCTCCCCCATCCGGAACAGCCCATCATCGCCCAGGCTGATCGAAACCACGGGATAGGAAAAATCCGCCTCGTCCTTGTCCTGATGCAGGCCCATTTTTGCCTCCTGACCATAGTAGTTAAGCAGGCAACAATCCGGATCGCGCTGCACCCCGGTGACCGCGCGCCACAGATTCAGGACCGGCGCCGGAATCGCAGGCCACGCCCGACCCTTTGGGTGGCGGTCAATATAGCGATAGCCCGCTGCATCAGAAAACCAGCCAAAGCCCCCGGCTGAGGTCATGCGCACCGACATCTGTCCACCGCCAGGAACAGACGGCGAAAACAGCGGCGCCGCCTTCAGGATCGGCCGCAGATCTTCAATCAGGGCGCGCTGCGCCTCAGCCGCCAGATAGGCCTTGTGAATTTCAAACCCGCGTATTCGCAGCACGCTCATGGCGATTATTCCGTTCTTAACCAATTCCCATGCAAAAAAGCGCGATGAATCGCATTTCACCATGCGTTCTGACGCTTGCAGGGGCATATTTCGCTCCCTATATACGCCGTGGAGCGGAGAGGTGCAGACCCCTCCTGCAACAAAATCGGGGCCAGGATGCCACAACGGGTTCAGGCCGCGGGTAATCGCCTTAGTAAGTAAAGGGATCAAAATGAGCAAAGTTATCGGGATTGACCTCGGAACAACCAACTCCTGTATTTCCATCATGGATGGATCGCAGCCTCGCGTCATCGAGAACGCTGAAGGCGCGCGGACTACCCCTTCTATCGTTGCCTTCACAGATGATGAGCGCCTGGTCGGCCAGGCCGCCAAGCGTCAGGCTGTCACCAACCCAGACAACACGGTCTTTGGTGTCAAGCGCCTGATCGGCCGTCGCTTTGATGACGCGGATCTGGCCAAAGACAAGCAGAACCTGCCCTTTGCCCTGGTCAATGGCGGCAACGGTGATGCGTGGGTCGAAGCCAAGGGTGAGAAATACTCCCCTTCGCAGATCTCGGCCTTCATTCTGGGCAAGATGAAAGAAACCGCAGAGTCCTACCTGGGTGAAGACGTTACTCAGGCGGTGATCACGGTTCCTGCCTATTTCAACGACGCCCAGCGTCAGGCCACCAAAGACGCCGGCAAAATCGCTGGTCTCGAAGTGCTGCGCATCATCAACGAGCCCACAGCTGCCGCTCTGGCCTATGGTCTCGACAAGGAAGAAACCCAGATCATCGCGGTCTATGACCTTGGTGGTGGTACCTTCGACGTGACCATCCTGGAAATCGACGACGGTCTGTTTGAGGTGAAATCCACCAACGGCGACACCTTCCTCGGCGGTGAAGACTTTGACATGCGCATCGTCAACTACCTGGCGGGTGAGTTCAAAAAAGAGCACGGCGTTGATCTGACCAAAGATAAAATGGCCCTGCAGCGCCTGAAAGAAGCCGCTGAAAAAGCCAAGATCGAACTGTCCTCTTCCAGCCAGACCGAAATCAACCAGCCTTTCATCTCGATGGATCCGTCCTCGGGCCAGCCGCTGCACATGGTTATGAAACTGACCCGTGCCAAACTGGAAAGCCTGGTCAACGACCTGATCAAAGCCTCGATGAAGCCCTGCGCTGCGGCTCTGAAAGACGCCGGTCTCTCCGCCTCTGACATCGACGAAGTTGTTCTGGTTGGTGGTATGACCCGGATGCCAAAAGTGATCGAAGAGGTCACCAAATTCTTTGGCAAAGAGCCGCACAAAGGTGTGAACCCCGACGAAGTGGTTGCCATGGGTGCCGCCATTCAGGCCGGCGTTCTGCAGGGTGACGTGAAAGACGTTGTTCTGCTCGACGTAACGCCTCTGTCGCTGGGTATCGAAACTCTGGGCGGTGTCTTTACCCGTCTGATCGACCGCAACACCACCATCCCGACCAAAAAGTCTCAGGTCTTCTCGACCGCCGAAGACAACCAGTCGGCTGTGACCATCCGGGTTTTCCAGGGTGAGCGCGAAATGGCGGCAGACAACAAGATGCTAGGCCAGTTCAATCTCGAAGAGATCCCACCAGCGCCACGCGGCCTGCCTCAGATCGAAGTGACCTTTGACATTGACGCCAACGGCATCGTGTCGGTTTCGGCCAAAGACAAAGGCACCGGCAAAGAGCAGGTCATCACCATCCAGGCGTCTGGTGGTCTGTCCGACGCTGACATCGACCAGATGGTCAAAGACGCGGAAGACAACGCTGAAGCGGATAAAGAGCGTCGCGAGCTGATCGAAGCGCGGAACCAGGCCGAAAGCCTGATCCACTCGACCGAAAAGCACGTCGAAGAGCATGGCGACAAGGTGGATCCCTCCACTGTCGAAGCCATCGAGCTGGCTCTGGCCGCGCTGCGTGATGATCTGGAAGGCGACAGCGCCAATGCCGAAAAGATCAAGGCAGGCATCCAGAATGTCACCGAGGCCTCCATGCGTCTGGGTGAAGCCATCTACAAGGCGGCTCAGGATGAGGCAGGCGATGAGCCTTCGGCTGCGGACGAGAGTGCCGCTCCCGGTGAAGACGACATCGTCGACGCCGAATTCGAAGATCTGGACGGCGACAAGCGCTAAGGTCTGAACACTTGGCCACGGCGGGCCGGTCCGGACCTCGGACCGGCTCGTTGTCGTTGAGGCAGCAGGGGTAAACCGATGTCGAAACGTGATTACTACGAGACTCTCGGAGTGGCCAAAGGGGCCAGCGCCGATGAGATCAAAAAGGGCTTTCGCAAGAAGGCCAAGGAGCTGCATCCCGATCGCAATAGCGACAATCCGGATGCCGAAGCTCAGTTCAAAGAGGCCAACGAGGCCTATGATGTTCTGAAAGACGCCGAGAAAAAGGCCGCCTATGACCGTTTTGGTCATGCTGCCTTTGAAAACGGCATGGGGGGGGGTGGCGGCCAGCGCGGCGGGCATCCCGGCGGCGGTGACTTCTCCTCTGCCTTCTCCGATGTCTTTGACGACCTCTTTGGAGACTTCATGGGCGGGCGTGGCCAGGCAGGCGGCGGACGTCAGCGTGCCTCTCGAGGGGCGGATCTGCGCTACAATCTGCGCGTCACCTTGGAAGAGGCCTTCTCTGGTCTGCACAAGACCATCAAGGTGCCCACCTCAGTCTCCTGTACCGCCTGTGACGGTTCTGGTGCCGAAGGTGGTGTTGAACCCACCACCTGCCCGACCTGTTCGGGCATGGGCAAAGTGCGGGCACAGCAGGGCTTCTTTACCGTCGAACGCAGCTGTCCCACCTGTTCTGGTCTGGGTCAGATCATCAAAAACCCTTGTAAGGTCTGCCATGGTCATGGCCGCATCGAAAAGGACCGCTCGCTGTCGGTGAATATCCCGGCAGGCGTGGAAACCGGCACCCGCATTCGCCTGGCCGGCGAAGGCGAAGCTGGCCTGCGTGGCGGACCTCCGGGTGATCTCTACATCTTTGTAGAGGTGGCACCGCATGATCTGTTCGAGCGCGATGGCAACAACCTCTATTGCCGCGTACCCGTTTCCATGGCCAAGGCGGCGCTGGGTGGCGCCATCGAAGTGCCCACCATTGACGGTGGTCGCGGTCGTGTGCAGATCCCCGAAGGCAGCCAGTCCGGCCGCCAGATGCGTCTGCGCAGCAAGGGCATGCCCGCCCTGCGTGGCGGCGGTGTTGGCGATATGTTCATCGAACTGGCGGTGGAAACACCGGTCAACCTGACCGCGCGACAAAAGGAAATCCTACGCGAATTCGAGGATCTGTCGGAAGACAACACAAACCCCGAATCCCGCAGCTTCTTTTCCTCAGTCAAAGGCTTCTGGGACGGCATGAAGGGGTGAGGCGCGTCTAAGAAGCGATCCAGTGGATCGTTTCAACGCCGAACCGGCGGAAAACACAGGCAGGGTCTTCCCAGTGCGTCTTAAGCCTCCCGGGCTTGGCACGTGAGCCGCGCGCTCCGTCGCTACAATCAAAACATCACCAATAAAAGCGTCCCTTAGGGGGCGCTTTTCTTTTGAGACATGTCCTTTGGCGCCTAGCCTTGAGCCCGCTATACTGCAGGGGGAAAGGAATCAGATGGCAGGCAACAAGGCTAAAAGCTTCGCAGGCGACACCGCGACCCTCCCCCTGTTTTCCAACGAGGTCTTGGCGCAGAATACGCCATCAACTGCGTCGCTCAGCGCCAGTCGGCTGCCCTCCTATATCAAGGACCACCGCATGCGCCTGCGCCAACGCTTCTGCGAAGGTGGCGCGGCTGCCATGCCGGACTACGAGCTGCTGGAACTGGTCCTGTTCCGCTCGTTACCGCGACAGGATGTGAAACCGCTGGCGCATCAGCTGCTCAAACAGTTTGGCGATTTTGCCCGCGTCGTCAGTGCGCGCCCCGAACGGCTGGCCCAGGTTAAAGGCGTCGGCGAGGCGCTAATCACCGATCTCAAGGTACTCGAGGCTGCAGCCCAACGGATGGCCCGCGCCCGGGTGATGCAGCGCCAGGTGATCTCCAGCTGGGACGCCCTGCTGGACTATTGTCACACCACTATGGCGCATCGCAGCATCGAACATTTCCGGCTGCTGTTTCTGGACCGCAAAAACTGTCTCATCGCCGATGAGGAGCAGGCCCGTGGCACTGTCGATCATGTGCCCGTCTACCCGCGCGAAGTGGCCAAACGGGCGCTCGAGCTCAACGCCAGCGCGCTGATCTTGGTCCATAACCACCCCTCGGGCGACCCTTCGCCCTCTGCCAGCGATATCGACATGACCGAACGGATCAATCAGGCTCTAAAACCGCTAGGCATCCTATTGCATGACCATCTTATCATCGGCAGCGCCACTGAACTGAGCTTCAAATCCGAGGGGCTGCTGTAACCGCTGCTGCAGCAAAGCAGAGCAACCGCGCCGCGCCAGCGGCGCCGGGCCCAAAGCGCTTTGACTCATCTGTGATGAGCTCAAAAGCTGCGGGAGCTCCCCCCTCTTTTGGGCTCACCCGACCCGCCGACCGCTCAGGAAAGCCTCGGTTTTATTTCACCCAGACCTCAACGCGGCGGTTGACCTGACGACCCCAGTCGCTGTCATCACAGGCCATTGGCAGCGCCTCTCCAAAGGCCTCCACCTTGATCTCGACCCGGGCGACACTGCCCTCCTCTGCCGTGGCCAAAACCGCGTCGCGCACCCGCTCGGCCCGTTTCAGGGCAATGGCCCGGTTGCCCGAAGCCGCCCCGTCGCCATCGGAAAAACCCACAAAGTTCAGCACCTTGCCATCATAGAGCCCGGTCTCCAGCGCCCGGGCCAGCTGCGCGACATTGCTGCGCGATTGTGCATCCGGGCGCGCAGACCCCGCCTCGAACCGGAAGGACGTAGTGAGACGGCGAAACCCCGTCAGCCGTTTCACCAGGCGCTGCAATTCCGCCAGCTCGACCTCAGGGCCTGCCGCCAAAATGGCATTGCTCAGCCGGTCCCCCTGGGCATTCATTGAAATATGTTCTGGCGCCTGATCGACAAACCCTGCGCGACGGATCACGATCTGCGCTCCTGGTCCCCGCACATAGGCCAGGAATTCCCGCGCCACCTTGGCCAGGCGGCGCTGCGGCAGATAAAGGAACATCGGCGCGGTCAGCGGATAATCCTCGGTCTTGATCCCACGTCGGTTGGCCCGCAGGGAAAACCCGCAGGCGCCGGT
Organism: Phaeobacter sp. 11ANDIMAR09; assembly: GCF_001294455.1. GTDB lineage: Bacteria > Pseudomonadota > Alphaproteobacteria > Rhodobacterales > Rhodobacteraceae > Pseudophaeobacter. The sequence goes on along the minus strand of NZ_LIKT01000001.1, from coordinate 290,821 downwards.
CAACGTCAACATCCGCGCGGTGCCCAGATTGGAAAAGCTAGCGATGCCGATTGCAAAGGGGTCCGTCGCCACCCGGCGCACCAGGGAGGTGCCCCGCTCGTGGTGGCGCAATTCCTGTGTCAGCTCCACACCAGAAGCCGCCAGAACCCGGTCTGCAAACCCCTGGGTCAGGCCAGAGGATGCCAGCGGCATATGCACCGAAATCGGCGCATCCGGCCCCCCCAGCACCTGCCAATTGGTGATCGCCCCGGAAAAGATCCCTGCCAGATCTGGGATTGAAATCCGAGTCACCGGGTTTTCAGGCGACACCACCGGCACCATGGCATCCAGCGCCACAATTCGGCTGCGCAGAGCGGTTGTCATATCCCCCAGCCCAGCAGCGCGGGCCTGTTTTTGCTCTTCCGGGCGAATTTCCCGCAGAGCCATGACAATATCGGCCTGCTGCGCAATCAAGTCGCCAAAACCTTCATCGGTCGAGCTGACCAGAAAGGAAAACCGCGCCACGGGGCGGCCCTCGCTCTGCAACAGAAGATATTCAAATACCCCATCCGGCAGCGAGACTCGTTGGGTTTTATAGCCGTTGCGCAGGGCAAAGCCTTCGATCAGCGAGGGGAGGAGCACCTCGGCCATATTTGCCGATCCAGACAGGGTCACCTCAGCGACAAAATCCGACAGGCTGGGACAGCCCGGCCCTTCGCAACTGACCCCTGAACCATCCAGGGTCAATTCGCCAAACTTAGTCTCGACCCGATAGAATTCGCCATCAAAGCCCAGAAGATTGCCGGTGATCTCAACCACCCCATCCGGGGAGGACAGGGTGACATCCTGCGCCTGGGCCAGTCCCACAGGGGCAAAAAGGAGAAGTGCGGCGCAGATCGCCGCACGAAAATTGATCATTTGAAATCCTGAACTAACCGCAGATCACTTGGCTGCGATTTTCAGGTTTTCTACCAGATTATTCAACACCAGAAAGTCCCCAGAGGCAGTGCAATCCGGCATGTTGAGGATCAAGTCCCGCGTTTGCACCCGTCCGGCGACCACACGCAGGCTCTGAGCAGAAATTTCGCGGCCACAATTGATCTGCGTGATCTCGGCTTCGACACTGATTTCTACAACACCGGCCTGATCAAGGGCAGCAACCCTGTCGCGGGGAAAGCTGTAGATTTCGGCCAGACGCGGAGCCAGCTGATTGGCATCGCCCAGCTGAACCAAGGCGCCCTGGGCTTGCTGAGCCGGGTCTGCCCCATGCCAGACATGACCGTTTTCGCCATACTGGGCGCCAAATTCACGGGCGTGGATTTCAAAGCCACTGTTGCCGCTCCACTGCAGCACCACGCGGTCAAACTCGGCCAGATCCGGTACTGTAACCTGTGCAACCGAACCAATGGCTGTATCCGTGACCTCCAGCGCTGTAGGTTCTACGATGACTATTGCCGGGCTGGACAGCGCCGGGATCGCCAGATCAAGCTGCCCCTCAGGGCCAAGCGTTTCCGTCACCATCATGCCATGATGATGCAGGGTGATCCGCTCTCCGCCCCGGCAGGGTGCAGAAATCTGAAGCCCGACCAAAGCCCCGGGCAAGGCCGTCGCACGGGTCTCGACCACGCAGGCTGCCACAGCGCCCAGCCTTGGAGCGGCGACAACTGCAGAGGTCTCAGACGGGGTCACCGCCGCCTGCTCTTGGCGAGAGAGGCCGGAGTCTGCGGAGGTCAGGGTGATTTTCTCGATCTCAATTGGCTGTGCCAATGTTGCGTCTTGGAGCTGGTCCAGCGCCGCGTGATCAGAAGCTGAAGGGCCAAAGGTTGATGGCTGCATCAGAAAGCCGATTCCCAAGGCGCAGGCTGCGGTAGCCGCGCTGATCAGAAGGATGCGTTTGTTCAGCATTTCAAACCTCCAATACCCGAAAGACCCACTTCGAGCCCTCTGAATTAGGCCCACAAAAGGAGGCCGATCTGTGGCCGCCCCTTGAAAAGATTCAGGCATTTATTCGCATTTTGAACCAAGACACAGAGAATGTGCCTAGGGGATCTCCTGAAATTGGATAACCAAAAACAATTAACCCCGGCCAAAGGCCGGGGCTATTTATGCATTGTTTATGTTGGCATCAGGCGCGGCGCGACACGGCCTTAACCTCATTGGTCAGGTCAGTCGGCCGTGGCAATGCTTGAACTTCTTGCCAGAGCCGCAGGGACATTTGTCATTGCGCGAGGGGTTGCCCCAGGTCGAGGGATCATCTTCAACAAACCCTGGCGCCGCCTCCTCCGGGTTGCCCTCGGGAGCTGCTGCGGCTCCGCCCAATGCCATCTGCTGCATCGCGGCCTGCCGGGCCGCCATTTCGGCCAGCATCTGCTGCTGCTCTTCATCGGTCATCGGACGGACACGGCTCAACTGCTGGGTCACATCCTCGCGCAGCGAATCGAGCATGGTCTCGAACAGCTGGAAGCTTTCGTTTTTGTACTCGTTCAGCGGATCACGCTGGGCGTAGCCACGGAAGCCAACCACGGAACGCAGATGTTCCAGCGTCAACAGATGTTCGCGCCATTTGGCGTCGATGGTCTGCAACAGCACCTGCTTTTCGATATTGCGCATGCTTTCGGGGCCAAAGGCTGCGGCCTTTTCCGCCATCATCTGGTTTGCCGCTTCGGCCAGGCGCTCGGACATCTGCTCATCGTCGACGCCTTCCTCAGCGGCCCAGTCAGCCACCGGTGCATCCATGCTCAGCTTTTCCAAAACCGCCGCGTGCAGGCCTTCAACATCCCACTGCTCGGCATAGGTCTTGGGCGGCATATAGGTGTCGATCAGCTCGTCGATCACCTCATGGCGCATGTCACCGACGATCTCGGACAGATCCTCTGCGGCCATGATTTCGCGACGCTGACCAAAGATCACCTTACGCTGATCATTCATCACGTCGTCAAATTTGAGCACGTTCTTACGCATGTCAAAGTTGCGACCCTCGACCTTGGCCTGGGCGCGCTCCAGCGATTTGTTCACCCAGGGATGAATGATGGCTTCGCCTTCTTTCATGCCCAGGCTCGACAGGACCTTGTCCAGCCGCTCTGAGCCAAAGATCCGCATCAAATCATCTTCGAGGCTGAGGTAGAACAGGGTGCGCCCCGGATCCCCCTGACGACCCGAACGGCCGCGCAGCTGGTTGTCGATACGGCGGCTTTCGTGACGCTCTGAAGCCATCACAAACAGACCACCAGCCTCAAGCACCTTTTTCTTTTCTTCAGCGTGTTTGGCTTCTTCTTCGGCGCGTAGGGCGACCGGATCCGCATCCGGGTTGGCCTCTAGCGCCGCCATGACGATCATGTCGATGTTGCCGCCCAGCTGAATATCTGTACCGCGACCAGCCATATTGGTGGCAATGGTCACCGCGCCGAGCCGACCGGCATCCGCAACAATCTGGGCTTCTTGTTCGTGGTGGCGGGCGTTCAACACGTTGTGTTTCACACCATCGCGCTCCAGCATCTGGCTGAGCAGCTCCGATTTCTCGATCGAAGTCGTCCCCATCAAAACCGGCTGACCATTGGCATTGGCAACCTTGGCCTCGTCAATCATCGCCTGGAATTTTTCCATGGCGGTGCGATAGACCCGGTCATCTTCGTCGACCCGTGCGATGGGCCTGTTGGTTGGAACTTCAACAACCCCCAGCCCGTAGATTTCGGCAAATTCCTCTGCTTCGGTCAGGGCTGTGCCGGTCATGCCGGACAGTTTGGCATAGAGACGGAAATAGTTCTGGAAGGTCACAGAGGCCAGCGTGGTGTTCTCTGGCTGGATCTTGACCTCTTCCTTGGCTTCGATCGCCTGATGCAGCCCTTCGGACAGGCGGCGGCCCGCCATCATGCGCCCGGTGAATTCATCAATCAAAACCACTTCGCCATCGCGGACGATGTAATCCTTGTCGCGCAGGAAAAGTTTATGCGCCCGCAGAGCCGAGTTCACATGATGCACCACAGTGGTGCTTTCGGGATCGTACAAAGAGGCCTCGGCCTCCAGCAGTCCCTGCTCGCGCAGCACCTGCTCCAGATAGTCATTGCCCTCTTCGGTGAAGGTCACACCGCGGGTTTTCTCATCCACTTCATAGTGATCCTCCGACAGCAGCGGAATCACCTTGTCGATGGAGACATAAAGCTCCGAACGATCCTCGGCCGGGCCGGAGATGATCAGTGGCGTTCGTGCTTCATCGATCAGGATCGAGTCGACCTCATCGACGATGGCAAAGTTGTGCTGTTTCTGGAACACCTGATCGAGGCTAGGCTTCATGTTATCGCGCAGATAATCAAAGCCCAGCTCGTTATTGGTCGCATAGGTGACGTCGCTGGTATAGGCGGCCATCTTTTCGTCGTCGGGCTGGCCGGACCAGATCACGCCGGTTGTCATGCCCAGGGCGCCAAAGACCTTGCTCATCCACTCCGAGTCACGCTTAGCCAGATATTCGTTCACCGTGACCACATGCACACCCTTGCCGGTCAACGCATTCAGATAGGCCGGGAAGGTCGCGACAAGGGTTTTGCCCTCACCTGTTTTCATCTCGGAGATGTTACCCTGGTGCAGGAAAATCCCGCCCATCAACTGGGTGTCAAAGGCCCGCAGTCCCAGGGCACGACGCGCGCCTTCGCGCACATTGGCAAAGGCCTCGGGCAGCAGCGCGTCCAGCGACTCGCCGTCCAGGGCCCGCTGGCGCAGTTCCGCAGTTTTTTCCTTGAGACCCTCGTCGCTGAGTTTCTCGAACGTCTCTTCCAGCCCATTGATTTTTGCAACCAGTGGCCGTGTCGCCTTGATTTTGCGGTCATTCGGTGTCCCGAAAACCTTTTTGGCGAGTGTTCCGATACCCAGCATGTGTTCTCCAACGATCCTCTTCGTGGCCCTTGTATCAGGCAGGCTTGCTCGTCGTGGTCGCAACCCATAAACAATGGTGCAAACGACGGTCCTGCCTCAGGCCTCTTTGGGATGTAAGGGTCAGGAAAATAAGTGTCAACGCCGCGCCCCTTTGCGGCCCGGGAATAGGAAGAATTCAATGCGTAAAGGTCTCACTTTTTTGCAAGGCACCGCTGTGGCCATGTTTATGGCTCTACCCCTGCCTGCTTTGGCCGCGCCCCATGCCAATACCGTGATTGCCACCGTCAACGGCGAAGAAATCACGCTGGGTCACATGATCATGGCCCGCGACAGCCTGCCCGAACAATACAAACAATTGCCCGATGATGTGCTCTACAACGCGATCCTTGATCAGCTGGTGCAGCAGACCGCGCTGAAGCAAGAGCTGCACGGCAGTGTGCCCCATTACGTGCAACTGGCCGTCGACAACGAAAAGCGGGCCTTGCTGGCCGCCAATGTCATCGAAAGCGTGATGAAGAGCGCCAGCAACGAAGAGACCCTGCGTCAGGCCTACGAGGACAAATATTCCGATGGCGATGGCGGTGACGAGTTCAACGCCGCCCATATCCTGGTCGAAACCCAGGAAGACGCGCTGGAAATCAAATCGGAACTGGACACCGGTGCGGATTTTTCGATCATGGCCAAAGAACGCTCCACCGGCCCATCCGGTCCCAATGGGGGAGATCTGGGTTGGTTTACCCGGGGCCGAATGGTGCCCGAATTTGAAGAGGCCGTGCTGGACCTGCGCGCTGGCGAGATTTCCGAACCAGTCGAAACCCAGTTTGGTTGGCACCTCATCCTGCTCAAGGAACGCCGCAAGACCGCCGCCCCTGCCTTTGAGGAGGTTCGCGAGACCCTGAGCCAGGAATTGCAGAATGCCGCCGTCGAGGCCCGCGTCAGTGATCTGACCGCCGCCGCTGTTATCGAACGTCCCGAAATCGAAGATCTGGACCCCGCGATTCTGCGCGATCTGAGCCTGGTGAGGAACTAAAGATGGGCGATAGTCTTCCCCGCTCGCCGCTGGCACCCGCCGCTTTTCCTGAGCTCCCCGCGATCAAGGGCTTGCGGCTGAGTGCAGGAGCCGCCGGGGTAAAATATCAGGGGCGCAATGACGTTATGCTGGCGGTGATGGATCCTGGCACCACCGTGGCAGGGACTTTCACCCGTTCAAAAACCCGTTCGGCCCCGGTGCGCGACTGCCAGGCCAAGCTGGGCGGCGACAGTTCGACCGGGGCTGCCATTCTGGTCAATTCAGGCAATTCCAACGCCTTTACCGGCCATTATGGCCAGACCTCGGTTGCCGAGATCTGCGCCGCCGTGGCCGCCGCCACCGGCCTGCCCGAGGCGCGGATCTTTACCGCCTCGACCGGTGTCATTGGCGAGCCCCTGCCCCATGACCGCATCATCGCTCAGATCAATGATCTGAACGCCGGCCTAAAGGTGGATGCCTTGGAAGCCGCCGCCGAAGCGATCATGACCACTGATACCTTTGCCAAGGGCGCCTCAGCCGAGGTGACCATTGGCGGAGAGACTGTCTCGATTGCAGGGATCGCCAAGGGCTCGGGCATGATCGCCCCGGATATGGCCACCATGCTGGTCTATATCTTCACCGATGCGCAGCTGCCGCAGGAGGCCCTGCAGGCCGAGCTGAGCCGTCTGTGTGATCGCAGCTTCAACTGTATTACCGTGGACAGCGATACCTCGACCTCGGACAGTCTGATGCTCTGTGCCACCGGCGCCTCTGGGGTTGATGTCTCGGGCAGCGCTGAATTCAGCCAGGCGCTGGAAGCCGTGATGCTGGATCTGGCACATCAGGTGGTGCGCGACGGTGAAGGTGCCACCAAGTTCGTCGAAATCCAGATCACTGGTGCCGTGGATGATGCCGAAGCCAAGGTACATGGTCTGGCGATCGCCAATTCCCCGCTGGTCAAGACCGCAATCGCGGGCGAAGACCCCAATTGGGGCCGGGTGGTGATGGCCATCGGAAAATCTGGTGCCGCGGCGGACCGCGATCTGCTGTCGATCTCCTTTGGGGATGTGTTGGTAGCGACAAAAGGCTGGGTTTCACCCAACTATCGCGAAGAAGATGGCGCAGCCCAGATGACGCGGGATGAGATCACCATCAAAGTGGATCTGGGTCTGGGCACGGGAGCCTGCACGGTCTGGACCTGCGATCTGACCCATCAGTACATCACCATCAACGCGGACTATCGGTCATGAAAACCGTTCTGGTCTCTGCCGTTGCGCTGATTGATGTCGAAGGGCGCGTGCTGCTGGCACAACGCCCCGAAGGCAAATCCATGGCTGGTTTATGGGAGTTTCCCGGCGGCAAGATCGAAGCTGGCGAGACACCGGAGGCCGCGCTGATCCGCGAGCTTCAAGAAGAGCTGGGCATCGACACCTGGGCATCCTGTCTGGCGCCGCTGACCTTTGCCAGCCACAGCTATGACGACTTCCACCTGCTGATGCCGCTGTTTGCCTGCCGCAAATGGGAAGGCATCCCACAGGCCCGCGAAGGGCAGACCCTGAAATGGGTGCAGGCGCAGGACCTGCGCAGTTACCCCATGCCGGCCGCCGATATCCCGCTTATCCCTATTCTGCGCGATTGGCTGTAACCGCTGCTGTTAAATGATCACCCAAGGGCCTCTGCATCTCTGCCAGGGGCCCTTTTTGCATCTGCTGCCTTGGCAACCTGGGGTTTCTCAACTCCAAATCGTAAATTTTTCAGAAAATCCACGCGATTTTGAAAAAATGATTCGGGCCGCGAATCACTGGAAACCTTTTGTTAACTATTTTGTCAGAATTTGGGCAGAAGATATAAAAGCTCACCACAACAGCTTCTCTACAGACCGTAAGACAGGACCTTGAACAGCGCCTTGTTCTCCCCAGGGCGGCTGCCATGGGATCCTTGGCAGGGTCATACAGGCAAAACCTATCGGCGCAGTGCAGCCCTCAGATCCGCTGGATCACATGTCTTGCGCTGCGCACAAAAGACCACCACTCACTCACAGAACCGGGGCGGCCATTGGCCGCCCCACCTTTTTTTGAGGGTCCAAAGCCCATTTCAGGGGACTATCCCTTTGTGGAATCCGCCATACCAATGGCCAGCTCAGCATCCTAAGGCGCACCTTCCTTTGACGCTGCCACTGCGCAATGATCAGCGCGTGGCGGGTTCAACCACAATCAGGGCGCTCCCCTCCGCCCCGGTTTGGGCATCAGGTCCCCACGGCGCTGACCTCAATCAGTCGCTGGCGGTTTATCTGCCACACGAAATCCCTCCGCGACGTTTCCGAACGTCCACAACAGAAAAGCCCCGGCCAAAAGACCGGGGCTTTTCCTATAGATAAACCTCGCAGAGGATTAGTCGAGATTACGCTCGACTTCCTGGCGCTCAAAGATCTCGATGACATCGCCTGCGCGGATATCATCATAGCTCTCAAAGGCCATGCCGCATTCCTGACCGGACTGCACTTCGGGGACTTCGTCCTTGAAGCGCTTGAGGGTCTTCAGCGTGCCTTCGTGGATCACCACGTTGTCGCGCAACAGGCGCACGCCTGCGGAACGACGGGCAACACCCTCGGTGACCAGACAGCCGGCAACCTTGCCCACGTTGGAAACCTTGAAGACATCCTTGATTTGGGCGTAGCCGATGAAGTTCTCTTTGATCTCGGCGCTGAGCAGACCAGAGGCGGCCTTCTTCACATCGTCAACCAGATCGTAGATCACCGAATAGTAGCGGATCTCGACGCCTTTTTGGTTGGCGGTGTTGCGTGCCGAGGTATTGGCCCGCACGTTGAAGCCCATGACTGGAGCACCGGAGGCCTCTGCCAGACCGATATCGGTTTCGGTGATGGCACCAACGCCGGAATGCAGCACGCGGACGCGGACTTCGTCGTTGCCGATCTTCTCCATCGCCTGAACGATGGCTTCGGCAGAGCCCTGCACGTCAGCTTTGACCAGAATTGGCAGCTCAGAGACGTTTTCGTCATCCTTGGCCTTCTGCATCAGCTGTTCCAGAGTGGTCGCCGCACCAGCCGCTGCGCGCTTGTCCTTGGCGGCCTGCGCCCGGTACTCGGCGATTTCACGGGCCTGCGCTTCGGTCTCGGTCACGTTCAACACGTCACCCGCTTCGGGCGTACCGTTGAGACCCAGAACTTCGACAGGAACCGACGGACCGGCTTCCTTGACGCGTTCGCCTTTGTCGTTGATCAGCGCGCGGACCTTACCGTACTGCTCACCCACAACAAAGATGTCACCCTGGCGCAGTGTCCCGTTCTGAACCAGAACAGTGGCAACGGGGCCGCGGCCCACATCCAGCTGCGCCTCAATCACGGCACCCTGAGCAGCGCGATCGGGGTTGGCTTTCAGTTCCAGAATTTCTGACTGCAGTGCAATGGCTTCGAGCAGTTCATCCAGGCCCTGGCCGGTATGGGCCGAGACTTCGACATCCTGAACATCACCAGACATGGCTTCCACGATGACTTCGTGCTGCAGCAGATCTGTGCGCACTTTCATCGGATCAGCGGCTGGCTTGTCGCATTTGTTGATCGCCACGATCATCGGAACTTCGGCCGCCTTGGCATGCGCAATCGCTTCGATGGTCTGCGGCATCACCGCGTCATCCGCCGCCACAACCAGAACCACGATATCCGTGACCTGTGCACCACGGGAGCGCATGGAGGTAAAGGCCGCGTGGCCAGGGGTGTCGAGGAAGCTCAGCACAGTGCCGCTTTCGGTGGTGACCTGGTAGGCACCAATGTGCTGGGTAATACCACCGGCTTCACCCGCCACAACGCGGGCGTTGCGGATCGCATCGAGAATCGAGGTTTTACCGTGGTCAACGTGACCCATGATGGTGATCACCGGTGGGCGACCCTGCAGATCGTCTTCGTTGTCTGCCACTTCGTTGATCACGTCTTCAACGTCAGAGTCGGAAACGCGCACAACCTTGTGGCCGAATTCTTCAATGATCAGCTCGGCGGTATCGGCATCGATAGTCTGGTTCTGCGTGACCATCATGCCCATGTTCATCAGCGATTTCACAACCGCGCCAACACGTTCAGACATGCGGTTTGCCAGTTCAGACACCAGAATTGCTTCTGGCAGCTGCACTTCGCGCAGAACCTTTTCGCGCTCAACCGTGCCACCCATCGCTTTTTGACGTGCCCGCTCTTGCTTACGCTTCATCGAAGCCATGGAGCGGTGACGGTTGCCCGCACCCCCTGTGGCCTGACCCAGTGTCAGCTTGCCGGAACGACGGTTGTCGTCGCCGGTACGCGCCTTGGCGCTGCGGCCACGCTCTTCGCGTTCGCGGTCAGACTTGCGCGGTGTCTGCGCAGGTGCTGGTTTGGAGGCGGGGTTGCGCGCAGGCGCACCCTCGGCAGGCGCAGCTTTTTTGGCGGCAGGCTCGGCTGCGCGCTTTGCAGCTTCCGCAGCTTCGCGCTTTTTACGCTCTTCGTCTTCGGCCTTTTGGCGGGCCTTTTCTTCCGCTTCGCGCTGCTCGCGTTCCTTGGCCTCAGCCTCGGCCCGACGACGGGCGCGCTCTTCTTCGCGGGCTTTCTCTTCAGCAGCACGCTTTGCCGCGTCTTCGGCCTCGCGGGCCTTGGCAGCCTGCAACGCCTTCAGGCGGCGGCTCATCTCTGCATCGGTGATCCCGGCGGGCCGACGCGAACCGTCGGTTGCAGGCGCGGCATTGCCGCCCTTGTTGCCACCGGGTTTGGGCACCACAACGCGCTTGCGCTTGGTTTCCACCACGACATTCTTGGTCCGCCCGTGGCTAAAGCTCTGTTTTACGTTCCCAGGCCGGGAACCGCCGCCACGCAGACCCAAGGTCTTTTTGCCGTCACTATCGCTCATAAAGCTCTTTATCCTTCTGTGCGGCCGCTGCCGCCCACCATTTCACGCAAACCCTGCAACCGTTGCGCCTCGTCTACAACACGTTTGCTGAGTCCACCAGAGGCGAGCGCCGCATGTATCATAGTTTGACGCCCAAATGCCATCCCCAGCTCATCCGCAGTGAGACATCCGATAAAATTTCCCCGATGCGGGGTACTCAATTTCGATTTGCCACGCCCTGATCCATCACTTGCTTGAATCAGAACTGAGGCCTGTTCTTTACCTAGCCAATCCTTGACTTTTTCATAGCCACCAACAGCCTGCCCCGATTTGCGGGCCAGGCTCAGCAGGTCCACCAATCGGCGCAGCGTTTGGCGCTCCACCTCATTTGCCAGATCATCGGGCAGGGTCACCGGGGCCTTGAAGCCGCGGGCAAAGAGTTTCTTCTTTACCGCCAATTCCAGCGCCGCACGACTGGCCGTCACATAGACCCCACGTCCTGGCAATTTGCCAAAGATGTCGGGAACCACCTGAGAATCAGGCCCCATCACAAAACGAAGCAGACCCTGCTTTGGCTGGGTCTCGCCAGTCGCAATGCATTTGCGTTCCGGCCCGTCGTCGTGATCTTTTTTGGCGCCTGCGCGACCCATGCTGTCTTTCTCCTACTCGGAAACCCGAGGCTTACGCCTCGGCTTCCCCGTCTTCACCCTCGACCAGATCTTCTTCGCCCTCTTCCGAGCCAAGCAGTTCTTCAGGGTCAACCCAACCCAGCAGGACCCGTGCGGTCATCACCAGGGTCTGCGCCTCTTCCAGGCTCATGCCAAAGGGCTCCAGGATGCCGTCATCCTTGATCCGCTCACCATTGTCGGTGGTCCAGCCACCCGCCAGTTCCCAGTCGGCACAGGTCGCAAAATCTTCCAGCGACTTGATGTCGTCTTTGGCCAGAGCCTCGATCATGGGCGGGGTCAACCCGTCAAACTGGATCAGGCTGTCCTCTGCTCCCAATGCGATGGCAGCGTCGATAGCAGCCTTGGCCTTGGCTTCCAGGTAGTCACGGGCACGGGCCTGCAATTCTTCGGCTGTGCCTTCGTCAACACCGTCGATGACGGTCAGCTCATCGAGCTCGACATAGGCGACCTCTTCCAGATTGGTAAAGCCCTCGGAGACCAGCAGCTGAGCGAAGAATTCGTCCAGATCCAGAGTTTCCATGAACAACCCGGTGCGCGCTTCGAATTCCTTCTGACGGCGGGCCGATTCTTCTTCTTCGGTCATGATGTCGATATCAAGGCCGGTCAGCTGCGAGGCCAGACGCACGTTCTGACCACGACGGCCAATCGCCAGGCTCAGCTGCTCTTCGGGCACCACAACTTCGATCTTGCCAGCTTCTTCATCCAGAACAACCTTGGAGACTTCGGCAGGCTGCAGCGCGTTGACCAGGAAGGTCGGCTGATCATCATTCCATGGAATGATGTCGATCTTTTCCCCCTGAAGCTCATTCACAACGGCCTGCACACGGCTGCCGCGCATACCGACACAGGCGCCAACCGGATCGATTGAGCCGTCGTTAGAGATCACAGCAATCTTGGCGCGCGAACCGGGATCCCGGGCCACGGCTTTGATCTGGATGATACCGTCATAGATTTCCGGCACTTCCATCTTGAACAGCTCGGCCATGAATTCTGGCGCGGTCCGGCTCAGGAAGATCTGCGGGCCACGCGGTTCGCGGCGCACATCTTTGATGTAGCAGCGAATACGGTCATTGGGGCGATAGCTCTCGCGGCCGATTTTCTCGTTGCGGCGCAGGATGCCTTCGCCGGCGCCCACATCGACGATAACGTTGCCGTATTCTTCGCGCTTGACCAGCGCATTGATGATGGTGCCTGCACGATCCTGAAACTCTTCGAACTGACGATCACGTTCCGCTTCGCGCACGCGCTGCAGGATGACCTGCTTGGCCGATTGTGCCGCGATGCGGCCCATTTCCACCGGGGGCACTTCTTCGACAAAGGTGTCACCAACCACGGGGTCCGCCATATACTGCTTGGCCTGCTCGACGGTCATTTCGGCCTGGTAGTTTTCCAGAGCCTCATCCTCAACCACCGAACGCACACGGGTAAAGGTCGCCTTGCCGGTCTTGCGGTCGATCGACACGCGGATATCCATCTCGCTGCCGTAGCGGCTCTTGGCGGCCCGGGCGAGGCTTTCTTCCATCGCGTCAACCACCAGACCGGGGTCGATCATCTTTTCGCGCGCCACGGCTTCGGCAGTTTGCAACAGCTCTAGCTGGTTTGCAGAGGTGATAGCCATTACTTGTTCTCCTCTTCGGACCCTTCGGCCTCGATCTCGTCGAATGCGTCTTCGTTTAATGTGCCGGCAGCTTTGCGCTGGCGCAGCATTTCCGTGATCAGATCATCGGTCAGAACCAGCTTGGCATCCGAGAGCCAATCAAATTTCAGACCAATGGTAACAGTCTTGCCCTGATCTTCGATATTGATCAGAACCTCGTCCTCTTCGGTGCCCGCCAGCTCACCCTTAAAGCGGCGGCGGCCGCCAACCAGCTCATCTGTTTCCAGTTTGGCCTCATAGCCCTCGAACATGTCGAAGTCTTTCAACCGGGTCAGCGGCCGGTCGATACCGGGGCTGGAGACCTCCAGCGTATAGGCATCCAAGATCGGATCCTCGACGTCCAGAGAGGCGCTGACAGCATTGGAAATAGCAGCGCAATCATCCACCTCAATACCGCCTTCAGGCTTGTCAGCCATGATCTGCAACGTGGTGGTTTTGCCGGACATCAGGCGAATGCGCACCAGCTCATAGCCGAGATCCTCGATCACAGGGATAAGGATTTCGGCCAGGCGGCGATCAATCGCGGCTTTGGCAATCAGGTCATTCGTCATTAAGCTTCCCACAATCGGGTTGGTCCCTATCGGGCTGGGCGTTGGATTCGGCGTCCATTTGGACACAAAAAAACGGGCGCGCGGCCCGTTGAACTAATCCGGAGGTGTCTTGAACCAGAGCTCAACACGCCGCTGTTGAAAAGCCATATACGCCCCTTGCTACGAATCTGCAAGTCTTGTGTTGCGATCTGCCGAACAGCAACGGGGAGCTGTCAAAAACACCCCCCAATTTGCGCATCCCCAGCGAGGGAAAAGCCCAGGATCAAAGCCGCCACCAGCGTTCGGCGATACGGCCATCATCCAGGGCGGATTGCTGACCAACCACCCGCGGCAGGCCGACATCCGATCGCGCCGCCAGCGCCATGTCTTCGGCCGAGGGGTGAAACAGAAAACCACCCCGTTTGAGCAGCTCAGCCGGTTGCGGCAGGGCCGCCACATCGACAAAACCATCACGCAGAGCTTCGGCCCGGACGGCTGCATCGGGAATGACAATCACCTCCAGGCTGTCGACCCAGCCGGCCTGACCGTCCTTATAGTGGCCTACGACCTTGGCGGCGCGGAAATGCCGGGCCTCCTGGGCGCGTTCAACCCGGTAACAGCCACTGCCCACCAATCGCGCCAGGGGCAGATCAACCGCGCCATCCGGGGCAATCGCATAGCTGGGACCTGCCAGCAGATAGGGCAAATGCGGATTGGGCTTGGACAATTGGATTTCAATCCGCTGCGAATCCAGCGCCACAATCGACATCTGTTCCCCACCCGCCACAAAACGTCCCTGCAGCGAGGCCACAACATCTGTGGCCTGCAAGGCTGTGCCATCATGGAACAGCACATCCCGGCGCAGATCAAACCGCCAGATGCGCGCATCCTCAACACTCTCCCAGGCTGTGGCCAGTTCGGCCCGCAACAGCCCATCCGGAGCAATTTCGGTCAGACAATCCAACACGGCACCACGGGCCACCAGATCCAGCAGACCGCTTTCCCGTGGCAAGGCCAGCCGGAGCACGCCCCCCGCTCGCGGCGCAGCCGCAAGTGACGTGCCCGTGGCCGCCAGAAGGGCGGCGGCGGCACCAGAGGTGAACAGGGCGCGACGGTCAATACGGGTCAAGGCAAGAGTTCCTCGGCAATGCGGTCCATGGCCAGGACCAGCTCTGCGCTGATTCCCGGCTCCGACAAAGCATGCCCCGCATTGCGCACCATGATCAATTCCGCATTTGGCCACAGCTCATTCAACTTCCAGGCTGAGACCGGCGGGCAGATCATGTCATAGCGCCCCTGCACGATGGTGCCCGGGATATGCGAGATCCGGCCCATATTGGCGAGGATCTGTCCATCAAAATCCAGAAACCCACGATTTATGAAATAGTGATTCTCCAATCTGGCAAAGGCACGGGCATAATCACCCGGCCCCTCAACCGAGGTGCCGTTGGAATGGATCGAGGCCAAAGCATTTTCCCAGGCAGACCAGGCCCGGCCCAGCCGAACCTCTTCGGTTCTGTCCCCGGAAAACAGACGTTTGTTATAGGCAGCGATCAGATCGCCCCGTTCGGATTCGGGAATGGGGGCGACAAACTTGGCCCAGGGTTCCGGCCAGAACCGACCTGCCCCGCCGCCATAAAACCAGTCCAGCTCGGCACTGGTCATCAAAAAGACGCCACGCAAAACAATCTGAATCACCCGCTCCGGGTGGGTCTGCGCGTAGATCAGCGAAAGTGTCGCGCCCCAGCTGCCACCAAAGACCAGCCAGCGTTCGATCTGCAGCTGCCGACGGATTTCCTCCATATCGGCGACCAGATGCCAGGTGGTGTTGTCCTCGCAGGAGGCATGGGGCTGCGAACGCCCACAACCACGTTGATCGAAAAGGATAATCCGGTAGACAAGCGGGTCAAAATACCGCCGCATCGCCGGGCTGCTGCCACCGCCCGGCCCCCCATGACAGACCACCACAGGGATGCCACGGGGGTTCCCCGATTGTTCAACATAGACCTTGTGACCCTGCCCCATTTCGAGCATCCGCTGATCAAATGTATCGATCGGGGGGTAAAGATAATGCACTGCGCGCTTTTGATCCGAGAATTTGTCCATTACTGACCTAGATGAAACCTGAGCCTACAAAAGAACATACGGAGACAGGAATGCAAGCGCCTCAATCCACAGTCGACCTGGCGGAAATCGCCAAGTTCGAAGCCATGGCCGCAGAGTGGTGGGATCCCAATGGCAAGTTCAAGCCGCTGCATATGCTGAACCCCTGCCGTCTGGACTATATCACCAGCCAGATTGCCGGGGAGTTCGACCGGGACCTGACAGATCCAGAGCCGTTCAAAGGGCTGCGCCTTTTGGATATCGGCTGCGGCGGCGGGCTGTTGTGTGAACCCATGGCGCGGCTGGGTGCCGAAGTGACCGGCGCAGATGCGGCTGCGGGAAATTTGCCGGTTGCGCGGCTGCACGCCGAACAGACTGGGCTGACAATCGACTACCGCCATACCACCGCCGAGGATATGGCCGCCGCAGGCGAACAGTTTGACGTGGTGCTGAATATGGAGGTGGTGGAACATGTGGCTGACCCGCTCAGCTATCTCACCGCCACCAAAGATCTGCTGAAACCGGGCGGGTTGGAGATCTGTTCGACCATCAATCGCAATCCCAAAAGCTATGCCATGGCCATTTTTGGCGCCGAGGTGGTGATGCGCTGGCTGCCACGCGGCACCCATGAATGGCACAAGTTCATTACCCCGGACGAGTTGTGTGATCTGCTGAGCAAAGCTGGCCTGACGCCAGTTGACCGCAAAGGGTTTGTTTTTAATCCCCTTAGCTGGAACTGGTCTATTTCGGATCGCGATCTTTCCGTCAACTATGTCACCGCCAGCATCAAAGACCACTGAGATCGCATAGGGGCTCTAGAGCAGTTCCAGCAGTCGGGCACCTAGCCTTAGGGATAGGTGCCTCCTATCTTTTGCAACCTTGGGAAATGAGTCGCAAAGAGATAAGGTGAATTTGAGTTACCCTTTAACGAACACAACTTCAGCGATCACCACCAAGGGGTCAGCCCGGCGACAGAATGCGCTCTGATCCAGACACCCATTAGAGCCTCTCGCCAAAGCTTGAATGCGCTTTGGCTCTGCCACCACTCACATCTCGACAGAGGGCTCTGATGGGCGAAAGGGGATGCCTGCAACAGGCATCCCCTTTTTCAGTATCACTATTGCTCGGATCAGGCGGTTGATTCCAGCTTGGCGCGCAGTTCCCGCAGAATTGGCAGTGTCGCCCGCACGCGGTCTCCCCCAAGATCATTCACCACCTCTGAAATCAGCGGCACGATGCTGGCCAGGGCGGCATCTCGGGCCTGCCTACCGGCCGGGCTGATCGCCACCATTTTGCGCCGAGCATCATCCCAATCCGGGCGAATATGGATATAGCCCGCCACTTCCAGCTTGTTCAGGGTATTGGTCATGGCACCACGGGTGACATGAAAGGCCTTGGCCAATTGCGCCGGAGAGCGTTCAACCCCGGTGCGAGTCAGGTGGTTGAGCACCGAGAAATGCGACAGTTCCATTCCCTTGGGCAGGGCCTTGCCCAGGCGTGAGCGCGCCAGCTGATCCGCCATCAAAATCTCGCTGAACAGCGAGACCGCCAGGGAGTGGGTTTCTTCCATCAGGGTCCGTCAAACTCTCGATCATGGGTCAGGGAGGGCACACGCCTGCGTGCTTCTGCCACTTTTTCCCTATCAAGATCAACGTAACTTATCCCCGCATCCCTGCCCGCATCCAATAGGATCTCGCCCCAGGGTGCCACCACCAGCGAATGACCATAGGTTTTGCGCACAGCGCCCCGGCTGGTTTTATGGCTGCCTGTCTGAGCCGCCGCCAACACATAGCAGCCGGTTTCAATCGCGCGGGCTTGCAGCAGTGCGTGCCAATGAGCCGCACCTGTGACTGGAGAAAAGGCCGCCGGCGCAATCAGGATCTCGGCCCCGGCCTTGGCCAGCGCCCGGTGCAGCTGTGGAAAGCGCAGATCATAACAGATGGTCAGCCCCAGAGTGCCAAAGGGCGTTTCGGCGATAACAGCGCGATCTCCGGGCCGGTAGCCATCGGATTCGCGAAAGGTCTCTTGCGGGGTAACCTCCACATCGAACATGTGGATCTTGTCATAGCGTGCCACGATCTCTCCCTGCGGCGAGATCAGGAACTGACGATTGGCAAATCTGCCGTCAGCATCATGGGTCTTGACCCCAAAGGAGCCCAGAGACAGCCAGATCCGATGCTGGGCCGCCGTCTGACACAGAGCCGCAAGGCTTGCGTCCTCCTCTTCGTGGCACAGAACCTCCTGCTGATGCGCGCGACTCAGCGAAACACAATTGCTCACCTCTGGGGTCAGGACAAACCCAGCCCCATTTTGAACCGCCTCAGCGATCAGGCGCTGAAGCAGGTCCAGGTTTTCGTTCGGGGAATCACTTGATGTGATCTGCAACAGGGCGGCGCGCATCAGAACTCCCCTTTGGGTCTTGGTCTCTTGTGGTCAGGCGGCGAGGAGCGGGTCCAGCTTGCCCGCCTGCTCCAGCGCATAAAGATCATCACAGCCCCCCACATGGGTTTCGCCAATAAAGATCTGCGGCACGGTATAGCCGCCATTGGCCCGCTGAATCATTTCCTGCTTACGCCCAGGATTGGTCAGCACGTTGACCTCGGAAAATTCCACGCCCTTTTGTTTCAGTAGGCGTTTGGCCGCGTGGCAAAAGCCACAAAGAGGCGAGGTGTAGATTTCGACCGATTTCATGCGGGTCTCCAATTGTCTGATTGCGATGTTTTGCGCCATATGGGGCCGCATTGCAATCATTGCCAGTGTCAGCGGCGGCAGATCACGCCCGTGTGACCCGGGCCAGGACCGCCACCCGCACATCTGCAGCCCCTGCTGCGCGGCAGGCATCGGCGCAGGCGGTCAGGGTCGCACCAGAGGTCATCACATCATCCACCAGCAAAACCACACGCCCCTGCATCAGAGCCCGATGGCGCGGATGCGCAACAATAGCCCGGCTGAGCACCGAAAACCGTTGCGCCCGGGTTTTGCCCTCCAGGCTGGGCGTCACCTTGACACGTTTCAACATGTCGGGCCAATAGTCCAGACGCGCCTGCCTGGACAGATGGTCAGCCAGCAAAGCCGACTGGTTGTATCGACGCTTGAGCAAGCGGGACCAATGTAGTGGCACCGGACAAACCAAAGGATTATCGCGCAGCAAACGCCCAGCTGCCCGCTCGATCCAGGCTGCGGCCGGAGCGGCCAGTTCAGTGCGATCCCCATGCTTCAGCGCCATCACCAGATTGCGGGCCTTGCCCTTGTACAACATCGCAGCCCGGCCCTGGCTCCAGGGGCGCGCCACCGCCATGCATTCATCACAGTCCAGCCGATGACCATCGCCATCCCCCGGCAGCGGCACGCCACAGCTTTCACAGACCGTACCGCTGATGAAATGTGCCTCGCCCCAGCATGTGCCGCAGAGGCCAAAGTCCTGTTCGACCAATTCGTCACAGCCCAGACATTTGGGGGGGTAGACAAGTGAAACAGCGGTTTGAAACTGCGTCCGCAACATCTAAATAGCCCCCATGACGCAAACACCCAAATCACAGCCAGAGCTGTTCGACCGCCAGGTATTGGCGATCCATCGCGCCCGCCACCAGCCTGAAGCTTTGTTCCTTCACGACCTGGCCCGGGACGAGGTTGAAGATCGCTTAACAATGGTTAACAGGACCTTTACGAAGGTAGCGATTGTTTCACCTTTTGCTCATATTTGGCAAAATTCCTTTCCCGATGCCCGAATTGTGCCGGATGACGATCTGCTGGATCTCGCACCCGGGGCCTATGATCTGGTGATTCACGCCATGGCGCTACATTGGGCCAATGACCCGGTGGGTCAGCTGATTCAATGCCGCCGCGCCCTGGTCGAGGATGGTCTGCTGCTGGCGGTGGCCCTAGGCGGGCGTACTCTGCACGAGCTGCGCAGCGCCCTTGCCGAGGCCGAGACCCACGTCACCGGCGGGCTGTCGCCGCGTATCGCCCCAATGGGAGAGGTCCGGGATCTGGGCGGGCTGCTGCAACGCGCCGGTTTTGCCCTGCCGGTTGCCGATGTGGTGCCTCTGACAGCGCAGTACCGCGACAGCCTGCACCTGATGCAGGAGTTGCGCGCCATGGGCGAAGGCAATGCCATGGCACAGCGCCTGAAACACCCCAGCCCCCGCGCGCTCTTTGCCCAGACCGAAGCCATCTACCGCGCGCATTTTGCCCTAGAAAATGGCAAACTGCCCGCCACTTTCGAGCTGGTCTGCCTCACTGGCTGGTCGCCCTCGGAGAGCCAGCAGCAACCGCTGCGCCCCGGTTCAGCCAAGATGCGCTTGGCCGAGGCCCTGAAGGTGCCAGAGAAAAAACTACCCGAGTAGCAGCGCACGCGCGATAACAAAAACAAATCACTGTGCCAATGTGATCCAATTGGCCTTTGGATGCGTAACACCCTATCTTGTGGCGAAATATGGTTTTCGCCTTTACTTCAATTCGCTAGATCACGCTGCAGATACAGGACCTCCCAACGCCATGCTGGATTCTTCCATGACCGCCACCTGCCCCGCCCATGCGCCAGCCGATCACCCCAAGATCAAGGGCGAAAAGGTTGGCATCCTGCTGGCCAATCTGGGCACGCCGGATGACTATAGCTATTGGCCCATGCGCCGCTATCTGAGCGAGTTCCTGTCGGATAAACGAGTGATCGACTACCCCGCCTGGAAATGGCAGCCGTTGCTGCAGCTTATCATCCTGACCAAACGCCCGTTTTCATCGGGCGCGGCCTATAAGTCGATCTGGAACCATGACAAGGGTGAAAGCCCGCTGATGACCATCACCAAGGATCAGACCACAAAGATTGCCGAGGTCATGCGCCAGCGCTACGGCGATCAGGTCATGGTGGATTTCTGCATGCGCTATGGTAACCCGTCTACCAAATCCAAAGTCCGCGCCATGGTCGAAGCCGGCTGCCAAAAGATCCTCTTTATGCCGCTCTACCCGCAATATGCCGGCGCCACTTCGGGCACTGCCAATGACCAGTTCTTTCGCGCCCTGATGGAGGAGGTATGGCAGCCCGCCGCGCGCACCATCGCGCCATACTTTGACCAACCCGCCTATATCGAGGCATTGGCCCGCTCGGTGGAAGAAGCCTATGCAGAGGCCGACAAACGCCCCGACATCCTGGTGGTCTCGTATCACGGCATGCCAAAACGCTATCTGATGCAGGGCGATCCCTACCATTGCCAGTGCCAGAAAACCACGCGGCTGCTGCGCGAACGGCTGGGCTGGCAGGACACCGAGATTACCACCACCTTCCAGTCGGTCTTTGGCCCCGAGGAATGGCTGAAACCCTATACCGTGGATCACGTTGCCGCCCTGGCAAAAGAAGGCAAGAAAAACATCGCTGTGATGGCACCTGCCTTTTCCGCCGATTGCATCGAGACACTGGAAGAGATCAACGAAGAGATCAAAGAGAGCTTTGAAGAGGCCGGCGGCGAAGACTTTCTCTATATTCCCTGCCTCAACGATGATGAGGATCATATTGCGGCGCTCGCGGGCGTAATTGAGGAAAACCTCAAAGGTTGGCTGGACTAAACCAACCTCCCCGGTCCAAATAGGATCCAATATTGGATTGCCATATTTCGGCAAACGGGGAGCCTTGAGACATGAACCTTTTGCACTGGGCCGATGCCCTTAGAACCCATTGGGGCATCACGGCGGAGCTACGCCAGCTAGATGGCGAATATGATCTGAACTTCCGCGCCGAGGCCAGTGATGGCAGCGCCTATATCTTCAAAGCCATGCGCCCCGGCTGCGAAGCCGCTCTGGTTGAAATGCAGGTCCTGGCCTTTCAGCATATTGCCAAAGCCGCGCCAGAGCTGCCCTGCCCGCGGGTGATCGAGTCTGCGCAGGGCTCTGCAATGCTCTCTATTGCCGATGAAACAGGCTCTGAGCGCCTGTGCTGGATGCTCGAATGCCTGCCGGGACAATGCTATGCAAAAAGCGCCCCAAAGACACTGAATCTGATCCATGAGGTCGGCGCGGTTTTGGGCGGCGCGGGCAAGGCTTTGGTCGATTTTCAGCACCCCGGATTGGCGCGTGATTTCAAATGGGATCTGATGCAGGCGGGTTGGATCAGCGCCGAAATCGACTCTATCACCGATCCGGCCAAACAGACCCTAATCCAAGAAATCGAGACTGAATTTTCCAAGTTAGAGCCTGTATTAGGGACTCTTCCAAAACAGGCGATCCACAATGACGCCAATGACTACAACATCATGGTGGCCGGGGAGCACACTGAACCGCGTCAGGTCTCTGGGCTGATCGATCTGGGCGACATGTGCGCCGCCCCCCGGATCTGTGACCTGGCCATTGCTGCGGCCTATATCGTGCTGGATCATTCCGACCCCGAAGGCGCATTGGCTGCCCTGGTGGCGGGCTATCACAGCGCCTATCCGCTGACCCCGCAAGAGGTCGACCTGATCTACCCGCTGCTGCGCGCTCGTCTTGCGGTCAGTGTGGTGAATTCCACTCTGATGGCTGTCGAAAATCCGGATGACCCCTATGTGACCATTTCCCAGGCCCCAGCCTGGCGCTTCCTGGAAACCCATGATCTGCATCCCGGATTGCTTGCGGCCCGCCTGCGCGCCGCCTGCGACCTGCCCGTGGTCGATGGCGCCGACCGCGTGATGGGCTGGCTGGAGGCAGAACGCGGCAATTTTGCCCCCCTCATGGGCGTCGATCTAAAGGATGCCCCGATGGGATCGCTGTCAGTGGAAAATTCCACCTGGCCGCAAAACCCCTTTCACATGCCACTGGAAGAGGCCGCCCGCGTCGGTGAAGAATTCGAAGACCAGGGAAGGATTTGGCTCGGCTATTATCACGAACCGCGGCTGATCTACGCCGAACCCGCCTTTCGCAAAGGTCCCTTTAAGGCCAGCAACCGCCGTACCGTGCACCTGGCGGTGGATGCCTTTGCCCCCGATTTCACCCCAATGTACGCGCCATTGGATGGCGAAGTCTTTGTGGTTGAAAACCGCAATGGCCATCTGGATTACGGCGGGGTGATCATCCTACGTCACGAGACCCCGGCGGGTGATCCGTTCTACACGCTTTATGGTCACCTCGACCCTGAGTGCTGCGACCGCCTGAGCCCCGGAGACATGATCGCCAAGGGTGAAGAGTTTTGCCGTCTGGGTGATGCCAGCATGAATGGTGGCTGGGCGCCGCATGTGCATTTTCAACTGGCCCTCACCACCGAAGGCATCGAGGCGGACTGGCCCGGCGTTGGCGACCCGGACGAGATGTATATGTGGCGGGCCATCTGCCCGAACCCAGCGGCGCTGCTGAACCTGCCGGATGACAAATGCCGCTATGCCCCCACCAACAAGGACGAAATCCGCCAGGGGCGTCAGGATCATTTTGGCGGCAACCTCAGCCTCACCTATTCTGATCCGGTGATGCTGGTGCGCGGTTGGAAACACCACCTGTTTGATGAATGGGGCCGCCCCTATCTGGACGCCTATAACAATGTGCCCCATGTCGGTCACGCCCACCCCCGCATTCAGGCGGTGGCGGCGGATCAGCTCAAGCGGATGAACTCCAACACCCGTTACCTGCACCCGGCGCAAACCGCCTTTGCCGACAAGGTCCTGTCAAAACTGCCAGACCATCTAGAGGTCTGCTTCTTTGTGAATTCGGGCACCGAGGCAAACGAGCTGGCCCTGCGCCTGGCCCGCGCCCATACTGGTGCCAAGGGGATGGTGACGCCAGATCATGGTTATCACGGCAATACCACCGGGGTAATCGATGTCTCGGCCTATAAGTTCAACAAACCCGGCGGCGTGGGCAAAGCTGACTGGGTGGAACTGGTTGAAGTGGCCGATGACTATCGCGGTAGTTTCAAGCGCGATGACCCGGACCGGGCCCAGAAGTTTGCCGATCTGGTGGATCCGGCCATTGCAGCCCTGCAAGCACGTGGCCAAGGGATTGCGGGCTTCATCGCCGAGACCTTCCCGTCGGTCGGGGGGCAAATCATCCCGCCACAGGGCTATCTGCCTGCGGTATATGAAAAGATCCGCGCTGCCGGAGGGATCTGTATTGCCGATGAGGTGCAGACAGGTCTAGGGCGCCTGGGTGACTATTACTTTGGTTTTGAACACCAGGGCGCCAGCCCCGACATCGTTGTCATGGGTAAGCCCATCGGCAATGGCCACCCCCTGGGAGTGCTGGTCACCACCAGGGAAATCGCCGAGAGCTTCAACAACGGCATTGAGTTCTTCTCCACCTTTGGCGGATCGACTCTGTCCTGCCGTATGGGCAAAGAGGTGCTGGATATCGTTGATGATGAGGGCCTGCAGGACAATGCCCGCGACATGGGCGCAAAGCTGATCGAGGGGCTCAAAACCCTGGAGGCCAAATACGCTTGCGTTGGCGATGTGCGCGGCATGGGTCTGTTTCTGGGGCTGGAGCTGATCCAGACAGATGGATCGGAAGCCACGCAGATCTGTTCCTATGTGAAAAACCGCATGCGCGACCACCGTATCTTGATCGGCAGCGAAGGTCCCAAGGACAATATCCTCAAAATCCGTCCGCCTTTGACCATTGATGCGGAGGGGGTCGAAATGATCCTTGCATCCCTGGACAGCATATTATCCGAGGTCGTGCTGCCCTAGGCAGCCGACACGCCTGCCACCAGCCAGAGCCGAGACAATAAAAAAGGCGGTGGAAAACCACCGCCTTTTTAAATTCTTATGCTAAGCAATTAGCTGCTTGCAACAGCCGCGCCAACCAGGACGAGCAGCAGCAGTGGCAGCAGGATGCCGCTGGAAGAGCTGGTTGCAGCTTCTTCGATCACTACGGGCTCAACGATTGGCTCGGCCAGGTTGCCAGCAGTCGCGGTGGAAGCAGCGGCGGTCAGTGCGGCTGCGAGTACAAGTTTGTTCATGTTAACCTCCAGAATTAGCGCAGACCTAAAAATGGCCTACGCACCCAAGACTTACCTCGTGATTTTTTCTAACCAGTAAAGCTTCGGAATTGCAATTGCTTGTTGCCATTTTCCGGCCTGCGAAAGGCCACATGTCGTCAAATTAGCAACACTTGGGTGCCTACCTTGGCCACCTCAAACAACTCGGCGATATGCTCGTTGTAGAGCCCGATACAGCCATTGGAAGATTTACGCCCAATCTTGCGGGTGTCATGGGTTCCATGGATGCGATAGTACTTCCAACCCAGGTACAAAGCATGTGTTCCCAATGGGTTATCCGGTCCAGGAGGGATATAGGCCGGCCACTCTGGATTGCGCTTGCGCATATTGGGTGTGGGCGCCCAGCCGGGTCCGTCCACCTTGCGGGTAATCCTGGTCCGCCCGCGCCGCGTCAGGTCATCAGACAACGGCACAGAAGAGGGGAAAAGTCTGTAGTTATTCCCATCTTCAGACCAATAGTGCAAAGCCCGGCTGTCGATGTCGACAAGAATCGCTCCTTTGCGAAGATGATCAAAGTAAGGCTGCCAGCGTTTTGACCGGAAAGCCGAGATATTCCGCTTCACTGGCGGCTCTGGTTCAGGGGGCGGGCGCAGGGGGTCAAAGGCCTGTTCTTCCTCAGGTTCTGGAGCCACTTGCGCCAAAGCGGGTGAGGCTATCAGGGCCGCAGAACCGGCCAGAAACTGACGACGGGTGCCGCCGTTAAAAAGAGATCGTGTCATCTGAAATATATCCTGCGCGTTTTAATCCGGCTGATGTGCATAGTATGGCCGGAAAGCCGCAGTCGCAAATCAAACCATGCGTTTTCTGTGCGGATTTCCCCGCGCCTGTTTGCGCAGCTGCCACAGGATAGGCTAAGTGCTTGGACAAACGATAGAGCGAGACTTGCGATGAAGCGTGTATTTCTGATCCTGATGGCCGCCACCCTGGCACTGGCCGCGGCCTGCACGCCAACACCAGAAAACGGCGGCAGCTCGGCCTACCGCATTCGGAACGCCGACAAAGTACAGCTGCGGATGCTGGATTCCGTCAATGCCCTGCGTCAGGCGGCAGCTGCGCCACAGGTTCAGCTGAACGCACAGTTGAACGCGGCAGCCGCCACCCACTCCCGCGACATGTCCGTCCAGAACCGACCCTGGCATTTTGGCTCCGACGGCTCCTCCCCTTTGGACCGTGTCATGCGCGCTGGCTATACTGGCACGGTGCAGGGGGAAAACATCTCGGAGACCTATGAAAACGAGCTGCAGACCCTGACGGCCTGGATGGAAGCGCCAAGCACCCGTGCAGTAATCCTGGACCCTAAGGCCACAAACATGGGCTTTTCGTGGTTCCAGGAGGCCAATGGCAAGATCTGGTGGACATTGGTTATGGCCAACTAGGCCATCCAAAGGGTCCAACACCCCAGCACAACGGTGCAACAAACAAAACCAGCGCAGCAAAAAGGGGCCTCTGAGGGCCCCTTCATCTTTGTCAGAACCGCTTGCGCCTAGGCGCGCAGCGCGATGGGCGTGCCATCGCGCACCATCGCATAGATCTCTTCGATCTCGTCGTTCTTTACTGCAATACAGCCCGCAGTCCAGTCAGAGACCCGCGCTGCGCGTTTGCGATCTTTTTCATTGTTGGGCTCGCCGTGAATGAAGATCTCGCCACCGGGACGTTTGCCCATGGCCCGCGCATGGGCGCGGTCCTCGGCGTTCGGATAGGAGATACCAATGGACAGATGAAAAGCGCTATTGGGATTGCGCCGGTCGATGCGATACAGCCCCTCGGGCGTTTTGCCATCCCCCTCGATACGTTTGTGCCCCAGTGGCGCAAAGCCGAGATCCATTTTGTATTCGCGCAGGATCTCTTCTCCGTGCAACAGATAGACCTTACGGGCACCCTTGTTGACCACAATGCTGGTCACCTCTGGGCCGTCATAGGTTTTAAACCGGCTCACTTGCGGGCCTCTACCGCAGCCAGCCACTGCCAGGCTGGCAGCTGCCGTTAGTCCGAATGCGCGTCTGTCCATGTCTTTTTCCTGTTTGGCCTGCTCGCCTTTTTTAGCGCCATACCCCGAATCGCCAAAAATTCAAAATCACAACTTGCTGTTTGGAGCGTCAACTGGCCCAGCCTCCGAAACCTTGACCGCATTGAGCTGCGCCTCGATGCTCTTCAAACGCTCCAGTACCTCGTCGCGATAGGCATCCGTGCGCTCACCCTCCTCGGCAGAGTGTGCATCCTGCATCGAGTTCACAATCAGACCCACCAGCAGGTTCACCACAGCAAATGTTGTCACCATGATAAAGGGCACAAAGAAGGCCCAGGCATAAGGGTAGACCTCCATCACCGGACGTACGATACCCATGGACCAGCTCTCCAGGGTCATGATCTGAAACAGCGAATAACCAGATTGCCCCAGTGTGCCGAACCACTGTGGGAAGCTGGCGCCAAACAGCTTGGTCGCCATCACCGACCCGATGTAGAAAATGATCGCCATCAGCAAAAAGACAGATCCCATACCCGGCAGCGCGGTGACAAAGCCCTCAACCACACGGCGCAGGCTGGGCGCGACGGAGATCACCCGCAACACCCGCAAAATACGCAGCGCCCGGAGCACCGAGAATCCCTGCGCGCCAGGCACCAGGGCCACGCCAACGATGACGAAGTCAAACAGGCTCCAGCCGCTGAGGAAGAATTTGAAACGGCGCACAATGAGCTTGATGGCGATCTCCACGATAAAGACCCCCAGGCAGATCTTGTCGATCAGATGGATCAACCCGCCAGCCCGCGCCATCGCGACCTCAGAGGTCTCAAGCCCCAGAGTCACCGCATTGACCATGATCACCGCCATGATGAAGCGGGTGAATCGGGTGTCTTCCAAAAGTCCGTTCAGGCGTTCAATCACAGTCGTCAGGCTCCGTTCAGCTCTACAGTCGAATTAGGGTCGGGATCAGTCATCCAGCGTGAAACTGGCAACCAGTTCGGTATGGGCCGACCATCTGAACTGGTCAACAACCTGCACCCAGTTGAGGCGATAGCCAGCTACGACCAGCGTCTTTGCATCCCGGGCAAAGGTCACAGGATTGCAAGAGACATAGGCAATCACCGGCATCCGGGCTGCGGCCAGCTGTGCCACCTGGGCCTCAGCACCGGCGCGGGGCGGGTCAATCACGGCCGCCTCGTAAAAGGCCCCAAAGGGTTTCAGATCCTCAGGCAGCAGAGGATTGCGGAACAGATCCCGCACCTCAGCAGTGATCTTCTTCAGCCCCCTGGCCTGACGCCAGCCAGTCTCCAGCGCCTCGATCATTGCAGGCTCACTTTCTAGCGCCAGAACCTCGGCCTGCGCCGCCAATGGCAGCGAGAAGGTGCCGCAACCGGCAAAGAAATCCACGATGCGCTTGGCGCCCTTGGTGATCTCGAGAACGCCAGCCAACAGTGCGGCTTCACCATCCCGCGTGGCCTGCAAAAAGGATCCAGCAGGCGGGCAGACGCGCGCCGGCCCAAAGGCCTGCAGAGGCGGCTGTTCCAT
This sequence comes from Phaeobacter sp. 11ANDIMAR09, assembly GCF_001294455.1. Taxonomy (GTDB): domain Bacteria; phylum Pseudomonadota; class Alphaproteobacteria; order Rhodobacterales; family Rhodobacteraceae; genus Pseudophaeobacter. The sequence goes on along the minus strand of NZ_LIKT01000001.1, from coordinate 262,665 downwards.
CGCCACCTGTTCGTCCTCCCAGGTCAGACGCGCTACCCCGTGCTGCCCGGCCAGCGCGGCCAGGGCACTGCGCAACTCGCTATCCAAAGGTTTGCCCTCGCGCACCAACACATCCAGCCCGGTTTCGGAGGTGGTTAGTGTCACCGACAGCGGCGTCTTGCGGCTCGCGCCTGCCATCGCCAGGGCCTCGGCCAGGGGAATGGCAGCAATCAGATCCGGGTCCAGCAGCTGGCAATCCGGGATCGGTGTAATCACCCCCGAGGCACGACCGTGAAACCCGGCCATGGCGCCCTTTTTGGTGCGCCGCACTGCCAAGGTCGCACGGCGGCGTGACTGGGCGGGCGAGGTATGGATCGGGCGGAACGTGCTTTCCAGCCCCTGGGCCTGCAGCGCCTTCTCCACAATGCCCTGCTTCCAGGTCGCAACAAAACCCTCGCTGGCATGCTGCAATTGGCAGCCGCCGCAGGATTTGTAATGGCGGCACGGCGCCTGAATGCGGTTCTCGGACGGGGTCTCAATCCGAATATCGGTGAGCTGCGCACCCTCCAAAATTCCGCTGACCTGCTCATCTGGCAGGGTGCGGGGGGCATAAATTGGGCCATGGGCGACTCCGTCGCCTTGATGGCCGAGTCGAAGGATGGTTGCTGTGGTTCTGGCTACATCTGTCATTCGGGCTAGATAGCGACTGTGGCCCAATGAAAAAAGGACAAAACCCGACAATCCAGGAGAAAGCCGGGTTTTCTATGCTGAGACGCCGCTCTTGGCAAAATCACTCTGCTGCTTCGGTGCCTGCCTCATCCGTGCAGATGAAGCCGCCGGACTGACGCGCCCAGAACTGCGCATAGAGCCCGCCCGAAGCCAATAGTTCCGCGTGGCTGCCGACCTCGGCAATTTGGCCCTGCTCCATCACGATGATCCGGTCCATCTCGCTGAGCGTGGACAGGCGGTGGGCGATGGCCAGCACGGTTTTGCCCTGCATCACCCGCTCCAGCGCCGCCTGGATCAGCGCCTCAACCTCGGAATCCAGCGCCGAGGTGGCCTCGTCCATGATCAGGATCGGCGCGTCCTTCAGGATTGCCCGCGCCAGGGCAATGCGTTGCCGCTGACCTCCGGAGAGTTTGACCCCCCGCTCACCCAGAAAGGCGTCATAGCCCTGACGTCCCTGCCCGTCTTCGAGGTCCAGAATGAACTCATGCGCCTCGGCCTGTTTGGCCGCCGCCACCAGCTCTTCTTCGCTGGCATCAGGTCGCCCGTACAGAATGTTTTCACGCGCCGAGCGATTGAACATGGCAGTTTCCTGGGTGACCATACCGATCTGACCGCGCAGACTATCCTGCGTCACCCCGGCGATGTCCTGCCCATCAATCAAGATCCGGCCACCCTCCCCATCATAGAGCCGCAACAAGAGCGAAACGAGGGTGGATTTTCCCGCACCGGAAGCCCCCACAATGCCCAGTTTCTCGCCGGGTTTTATGGCGAGAGAGACATCACGAATGCCGCCTACATCACGCCCATAAGCAAAGCCAACTGAGTCAAAAGTGATCGCCCCTTCCGTGACCCGCAAAGTCTCTGCGTCTTGCAGGTCTTCGACCCTATCGGGGCGGGTCAGGGTCTTCATGCCGTTCTCAATCTCGCCCACGTTGGAATAGATCGCCATCAGGGTGAAACTGACCCAGCCTGTCATCTGGGCAATGCGGATCGACACTGCGCCAGCGGCAACGATGTCGCCCTCGCTGGCCATGCCATTGCGCCACAGCAACAAGGTCGCGCCGATCAGCAGGACAGGCAACAGACCCGCGAGGGTCATCAGGCAAAAGCGGAAGCTGGCAGCCAGATAGCCAAACTCCAGCGCCGTTTCGCGGAACTTCACCATGGCGTTCTGGGCGCTGCGTTCCTCATGCGACGCATGGGCGAACAGCTTCACTGTCTTGATATTGGTGATGCTGTCCACCACCTGCCCCGAGACCATCGCCCGCGCCCCGGCACGCTTTCCAGACCGCTGTCTTACCCGTGGCAGGAAAAATCGGATCAGGGCAAAATACCCAATCAGCCAGATCAGAAACAGCAAGGTAATGCGAAAATCAATCGCGCCCAGTAGCGCAAGAGAGCCAACCAGAGAGGCCAGAGCAAAGGCCACCACATTGATCATCTCGGTCGCAACCGAGGTCACAGCCGAGGCCGTCTGCATCTGCTTTTGCGCAATGCGGCCCGCAAAATCATCGTCAAAAAACCGCACCGATTGGCCCAGGGTCCAGCGATTAAGCCGTGACAGCACCAGCGGATTCACATTGGGCTGCACCACAATGGCATTGGACGCCGCCGACAGACCAAAGAGAACCGGCCGCACCAGCATGAAAAAGCCCAGCGCGCCCAGGATTACCAAGAGATTGCCACTGGTAAAAAAGGCCTCTGGCCCGCTGGAGAGAGCGGTATCAATCACCAATCCCAGGAAATAGGCGGTCCCTGCCTCCATGGCGCCGGCAAAGCCCGAAATCGCAGCCGCCAGGATGAGCATCGGCCAGGCTCCGGCCAGCACCCAGCGCAGGAACCCGCCCAGGTTCTGCGGCGGCGGGCCCTTGGCGGGCTGAAACGCGTCGATCAGATTGCCTAGTTTCATTCTGCTGCCTCGATATTCAAGAATCCGCCGGACTGGCGCGCCCAGAACTGCGCATATAGCCCCTGGGCCTGCAATAGCTCTTCATGGCTACCCTGCTCTGCGATCTGGCCTTGATCCAGTACCAGAATGCGGTCCATCCGTGCGATGGTGGACAGGCGATGTGCAATAGCGATCACCGTCTTGCCCTCCATCATGCCATAGAGGGTCTCCTGAATGGCGGCCTCCACCTCGGAATCCAGGGCCGAGGTGGCCTCATCCAGCAGCAGGATCGGCGCATCTTTCAGGATCACCCGCGCCAGGGTGATACGCTGACGCTGGCCGCCGGACAGTTTGACACCGCGCTCGCCCACATGAGCGTCATAGCCACACCGCCCCTGGGGATCCTCAAGGTCCAGAATGAACTCATGCGCCTGCGCCTGTTTGGCGGCAGCGATGATCTGATCTTCGCTGGCATCGGGCCGCCCATAAAGCAGGTTGTCCCGCACCGAGCGATGCAGAAGCGCACTGTCCTGCTGCACCATGCCAATTTTGCTGCGCAGACTATCCTGGGTGACGGCAGCAATATTCTGACCATCCACCAGGATTTGCCCCGCATCTGGGTCATAGAACCGCAACAACAGCTTGACCAAAGTCGACTTGCCCGCACCCGAGCGCCCCACAAGGCCAATCTTCTCCCCGGGTTTGATCACCAGATTCAGCTGATCCAAACCGCCCGCCTCGCGGCCATAGTGATGCGACAGATCCTTGAGCGTGACCTCACCCTGGGACAGCTGCAACGGTTTGGCTTTCGCGACATCGACCAGATCAATGGGTTGGGCGATTGTCTCCATCCCTTCGGCCACCACACCAAGCTGGCGAAAGAACGAGGTCAGCGCCCACATGATCCAGCCGGTCATGGCATTGAGCCGCAATGTCAGCGCGGTTGCCGCCGCAACCACTCCAGCCGAGGCGGCGCCAATCATCCACAGATGCAGCGCCCAGCCGACCACCCCAACAATCAGCAGCCCGTTCAACGAGACGAGAACACCGTCCATCACCGTGAAGATGCGCATTTCCTTCTGGAAGGTCAGCCGCGTGTTCTCGATGGCGTCTTTTGCATAGTCGAGTTCCCGATTATCATGGGCGAACATCTTGACCGAATGGATGTTGGAATAGCTGTCCACCACCCGACCCGTCACCGTTGATCGCGCATCAGAGGCCGCTTGGCTGGCAGGCCCCACCCGCTGAATCGTCCAGCGCACCAAGAACCCGTAGAGTACAAACCAGACCAGCAAAGGCAGCATCAAGCGCGCATCCGCAACCATCAGCATGATCGCCGCGCCCACCAGATAGGCCAGCGAAAAGGTGATGGCGTCAAAGACCTGAAACACCACTTCACCTGCGGCCGGTGGGGTCTGCATGATCCGGTTGGCAATCCGGCCGGCAAAGTCATTCTCAAACCAAGAGACAGATTGGCGCAACACATGTTTATGGGCCCGCCAGCGAATAAGTGTTCCAAAGTTCGGCAGAATACTGTTGTTGAGCAGCAAGACATCCGCCAGCTGCAGCAAAGGCCGCAATAGCAGAATGAACAGCGCCACCAGGATCAGCTCGGTTCCGTAGTTCTGCCAAACCTGTTCCGGCGGGTTCGACAGCAGGTCAACCACCCGCCCCATGTAGTAGATCAGGCCAATTTCAATCGCCGCCACCACCACAGACATACAGGCGGTCAAGATGAACACGGCTTTGAACGGCTGAGAATAGGCCTTGAGAAAGGGCCAGAGCCGGGTCGGTGGCTGATCCGTTTCCGGGTAGTCGCAATAAGGATCAATGAGATTTTCAAAAAAACGAAACATGACAGGGCGCTCCAGTTACTTGAGCAGATAGGGAATGCAAAAATGCAGACAAGAGGCGACGCCGCGCCCCCGTTCTGAAACGGGCGGTACGGCTTTAGCTAAACCAGATCCCGTAGTACATTCGCATTCCTCCCGGCATGATTGTTTTGGCTAGGCGGAATTAGCCATAGATTCTGCCCCCTGTCACCACCGGATTGTCCGTTAGGCGGGCAGATCTCAGCAGCTGTGGCGTTATTTCAACTGTTGCAATAGCTCTGCACGGCTAAGCCGAAAGCCTGAGCTCACCCAGGCAGCTTCCAGCTGTTTCAGCGCCGCCCCGAGGGCAGCACCGGACAGACCCGGCATCAGGTCAGCCGCTTTGAGCGGAAAGGCTGCAGTCGCTCCAAGCCTGAGATCTGGGTCCAAACCGAGCGAAACCGGCTGTTCTAGCAGGGCCGCGCGCAGCACTACCACCTGAAGTGCCACCTCTCGCCCGAACCGATAGCTCAGCTCAGCGGCTGCCATTGTATCCACTGCCGCCTCTCGCAGCTGTACCAACAGTCGGCCATCTGCCTTGCTTAGGCGCAGATGATCCTGCAACGCCGCGCCGCCCAGCGCAGCCAACCGGCAGATCGGATCAAAAGAGGCATCTCTGTCCGGAAACTGCCCCTGTAGATGGACCAGGGGTGCCAAAGCCCGGTCATCCGCACCCGGCAAGACCTGCCCCAGAACACCAATCTGGCGCATCACCGCAATGGCCGGTGCTGGATCCGGGGCCCGCAGAAGTTTCAAAAATTCAGCCGTGACCCGCTCCAAAGACAGCTGTGACAGCCCGTCAAGATTGGCTGCAATTGCCGCCAAAGCCTCAGGATCAAATCCTGCTTCCTGATCGCCATACCAGGCGTGAAAGCGGAAATAGCGCAGGGTGCGCAGATAATCCTCGCGAATGCGGTTTTCGGCGATACCGATAAAGCGCAGGCGTCGCGCCAGGAGATCCGCGAGCCCCCCAAGGGGATCAACGATTGTGCCATCCGGGTGGGCGTAGATCGCGTTCATGGTGAAATCGCGCCGCGCCGCGTCCTCCGCGATCTCTTTGGAAAAGGCCACCACGGCCCGACGGCCATCGGTGGCCACATCCTTGCGAAAGGTGGTCACCTCATGCGGGATCTTATTCTTCACCAGTGTCACGGTGCCATGCTCAATCCCAGTCGGGATCGCCTTGATCCCAGCAGCCTTCGCCAATGCCAGAACCTCCTCTGGGGTGGCATCCGTGGCGATATCAATATCAGATACAGCAACTCCCATAAGGGCATTGCGCACGCAGCCGCCGACAAACAGGGCCTGGGCGCCATTTGCGGTCAGCGCGGAACAGACGCTTTGTGTTGCCGGATCATTCAGCCAGGCTTCAGCAGCCAGCGTCATGACTGTAGCGCCCCGGCCAGGTTCCGCAGCATACGCGCGGTTGCGCCCCAGATGTAGTAGGGCCCAAACGGCACGGTGTAGTAATGCCGCCGGGTGCCACGCCAGCTGCGCGAGGCAATGATATAGTTGGCAGGTTCCAGCAGATGGGCAAGCGGCACCGAAAACACCTCGGCCACTTCGCCCGCCTCGGGACGTATCTGAAAGCATTCATGCAGCAGCGCCACCACTGGCGTCACCTGAAAACTGGTCACGGTCTCATGGTTGGGCAGATGACCAATCACCTCAGGCAATTCAGGCGGCAGGCCGATCTCTTCCCAGGCTTCCCGCAGCGCAGCAGCGGTGACATCAGCGTCGCTCTGGTCCACTTTGCCACCAGGAAAAGCAATCTGACCGGGGTGGTGTTTCAGGGCCGAAGACCGTTTGGTCAGGATGACCCGAGGCGCCTCTTCAAACAGAGAAATTGCCACCAGAACCCCCGCAGGGCGCAGCCTGCGGGCGCCGGGGAGCACCAGGTCGGGGTTGAGATCAAAATCAGACGATCCCGCCCCTTGCTGCGCCAATGCCGCCTTCAGCTTTTGCCGCAGGTCAGTCACCTGCTGCTGTTTCCGCTTCAAAGCCAACCGTTTTAGGGTCCAGATCATAGTGCGCGCTACAGAACTGGCAATCAGCTGTCACCCGACCCTCCTCTGTGGTCATGGTGGCGATGTCCTTGGCCGAATAGATCGACAGGCTTTGGCGCACACGCTCTTCGGAACAGGTACAGCCAAAGTGAACCGTCTGTGCTTCATATACTCGTGGCGCTTCCTCGTGAAACAGACGCAGCAACAGCTCGGTCGGGGTGATCGAGGGACCAATCAACTCCAGCTCCTCGACGGTGTTCAGCAGCGTGTTGACGCGGTTCCAGTTCTCCTCAGTCTCGCCATCAACCAGATCTGCGGCCTGAAGCGTGGCGCCATTGCCCGCAGCATCCGAAGCCACAAAGGGGGAGGCCTTTGGCATATGCTGCAGCATCACGCCACCTGCACGCCAATGTTCGGCAACGCCAGGGCCAGAGGATTTCCCATAGGTCAGGGTAAAGGTCGTCGGCAGCTGCTCGGACTGGGCAAAATAGGCGCCAGCACAGGCCGCCAGCGATTCGCCATCCAGCGCAGCGATGCCCTGATAGGGTTTGGTGCCCTCGCCCTGATTGATCATCACCGCAAAATACCCCTCGCCCACCTGATCAAATGGCGCGCCTGGCGTCAGCCGATCCGCGTCATAGCTGGCATAGGCGCGAATCCGGGCCGGCTCGCCCTCTGCCTCAGGCGCGTAGTAGTCGGTGGCAATCATCCGTACCGGCCCTTTGGACTGGACCTGCAGCGACAATTTCCAGCGCAGTTTCATCGTCTGCCCGATCATGGCAGTCAGCAAAGCCATCTCAGCCACTAGGGCCTCGACCTGGGGGGGGTAGTTGTGCTGCTTCAGAATGCCATCAAGCGCCGAATCAAGCCGCACCACGCGGCCCCGCATATCGGAGGCATCAAGCTGAAAAGGCAGGACGGTATCGTCCCATGCAATTTTTGATCCAAGAGACATTTCTGATCCAACGGTCATGGGGGTTTCCTTAAGCGCCGGTGATTGGCATATCGAGCCTATATAGGGTTTTCCACGATAGAGTGAAGGGGGCGCAGATGATCAGGCGATTTGGTGAGGTTCCGCAGCAGAAACAGAGATATCGCATGCGTCCTGGCGCCTATGCGATTTTGCCCCGTGATGGCAGGTTTCTGGTGACCCGTCAGATGGATCCACAGCCAGAGATCCAACTGCCCGGCGGCGGTATCGACCCCGGAGAATCCCCTCTGCCGGCCCTGCATCGCGAAGTCTTTGAGGAAACCGGCTGGTCTATCAGGACCCCCAAGAGACTCGGCGCATTCCGCCGGTATACCTACATGCCTGAATATGACCTCTGGGCGGAAAAAATCTGTCACATCTACCTGGCGCGCCCTCTACGCAGGATGGGACCTCCCAGCGAAGCCGGTCATCACGCCATCTGGATGCAGCCCGCCGAGGTTCTTCAGGCGCTCGGCAATGACGGAGACCGCCATTTTACCCAACTCTACCTGTCGCGAAGCCGGACCCGTGCAAAGCCGGGTTTTGATTGAACGAGCTCACAAAGATGCGCAACCGCAGACCGCTTTTGCGGTCTGCCGGGCCCAACAAGAGCGAATTATCTCTGATAATTTGACGATTGGCGGGAGCCTCGCCTCCCCCTGACTATCCCCTACGTCATCTGTGCTTGGGGACTTGAAAATCTTTCCGATCAGGCTTTAGGGGCCTTCATATTCAAACAGGGTGGCCGAAACATCATCCTCAAGCCCATGTTCTTGCGACATGATCTGAGTGAGGTTCCAATAGAGGTCATCCAGGAATTCCTTGCCGCTCTGACGGGTGTCGCATTTGCCGATCAGATCCAGCAGGCCTTCGACCTCCAACATCTCGCCATTCTCAAGCCGCGCTTCGGTAAAGCCGTCGGAATAGAGCAACAAGCGGTCCCCCTTTTCCAGAACGACCTCTTCCTGACTGTAGCTGATATCCGGCACCAGGCCGATGGGCACGCCGCCCTTGCCCAGGAATTCGGTACTGCCATCCCGGCGCAGCAGCAGCGGATGTGGATGCCCAGCTTGCACCATCTTCAACACACCGCTGCGCAGATCAACGATGCAATAGGCCATGGTAAAATATTCTTCGATGCCGGTATCCGCAATCAGCCGCGCATTCAGCAACCGGGCCACCTCATCCGGTTGGCGCAGTGCATAGAACCGTTTGAAGCGCTGCTCCATGCCGACATTCTGATCAAAATAAGTCGAGGAAAGATAGCCGCCCAGACGGGCAGTCATCATCGCCGAGGTAATACCGTGCCCAGAGACATCAATCGAATAAAACCCGATCCGATTCACGCCAGGACAGAACATCCCAACCAGATCGCCGCCGATGTGACCACAGGGTTTCAGCAGCAGGCTGACGGTCGAAGACCCAAACTCCTTGGAGAGTTCGGGCACCAATGATTCCTGAATCTTGCGGGCCTGAATCAGATCCTTGTCGATGGCGTCATAGACATTCTGCAGCTCATCCAGCGTATCGGAAACAATGCGGTTTTTCTCCGACAACTCCCGCTGCATTTTCAGAATGCGTTCGCCAGCAGAAATCCGCGCGCGCAGCTCGTCCGAGCTCACAGGCTTGGTCAGGAAATCATCGGCGCCGGCATCCAGACCTTCGGCCACCTCGTTCTTTTCACTCTTCGAGGTCAGCAGAATGAAATAGGCATAGTTGTCCTTGGACTGCTCCCGGAAGGCCTGGCAAAATTCCAGCCCATTCATTCCCGGCATCATCCAGTCGCTGAGAATCAGATCGGGGGGCTCCTGGCGACAGATCTCCATCGCGGCCTCGCCACTTTCAGCCTCAACGACGTCAAAACCCCACTTTTGCAGAGAGGCCACCAGAATACGGCGCTGCAAACGGCTGTCATCAACAACCAATACTCGGCTGATTGACCCGCTCATCGCGTGTTCCTCGTTCTCCAGTGAACTGTCTGGCAGCACCTTCGGTTCCTCATACAAAATAGTCGTGGGCTAGTCTCTGCTGTCACTATCAGGCCAGACCTTTAATAGGATATGAATTTTGAAAAATGTCTCTGAACACGTTTTCACCATAAATTTACTACATACAACCTATGAGTCCCTTTCAAACTGAAGGCAAATAGGAACACGTCATGATTGATTGGCCTCGAGTAAAAGAACTGAGAGACGAAATCGGGCCTGATGACTTCACCGAAGTTGTGGAGCTTTTCCTGGAAGAAGTCGAAGAAATTATCCAGAAGCTGCGGAGCAACGACCGTGGTCAGCTAGAACAGGACCTGCATTTCCTCAAGGGCTGCGCGCTGAATCTCGGCTTTGAAAGCTTTGCCGAACTCTGCCTGCAGGGAGAACGCCAATCAGCGGAAGGCCAAGCCGCGCAGGTCGACCTGCCAGCAATCCTCAATATGTTTGAGGCGTCCAAACAAAGTTTTATCGCTGAACTTCCCAAGCTGGGCTAAAATACAGCCAGATCCTATGATCTGAGAAAATAATGTATCTCAGATACATAAGATCGGAATTGCAGGAAGTTTTCTCCGCATCTACTGATCAGTGAAAGGCGGGCAACAGCGCAACACAGTTTGGCGAAGCCTCGGACAGTCTCGCAAAAGCGCTGCCTCCCAAACCCTGACGCCAAACAGGGCTGTCAGGCCTGATGGCTAGCCTGGCTCCGTCAAATCAGGAACTGTGCCAAGGTCTCGTCATTGGTGATATCGGTATAGGCCATGCCTGCGCCATCCAGACGCGCAAAGAAATCCGCAAAGTTCTCTGGGCGTTTGGTTTCGATCCCGATCAGGACCGAACCAAAGTTGCGTGCAGACTTTTTCAAATACTCGAATCGGGCAATGTCATCCTCCGGCCCCAGAATATTCAGGAACTCTTTCAAGGCTCCGGGGCGCTGTGGCAGCCGCAATAAAAAATATTTTTTTACGCCGGAGTATCGCTGCGCCCGCTCTTTGACCTCAGGCAGGCGTTCGAAATCAAAATTTCCGCCTGAAGTGACGCAGACAACTGTCTTGCCGCGAATCCATGTGCGCAGATCGCCCAGCGCCTCGACTGCCAAAGCCCCGGCAGGCTCCAGAACGATTCCCTCGACGTTCAGCATCTCGATCATGGTGGTGCAGACCCGATCCTCGGACAGGGCGATAACATCCGGCAGGGGTACATTCTTCAACAGTTCAAAGGGCCGTTCTCCCAGTCGGCCAACCGCAGCGCCATCCACAAAGGTATCGACCCTGTCCAGCGAGACGGGATGCCCGGCTGTCAGCGCCGCCCGCAGACAGGCGCCACCCGCGGGTTCGACATAAAGACTATGCACCCGTTCGCCAAACCAGCTGGTCACCCCGGCGGACATACCCCCGCCGCCCACGGGCAGGATGACGTGATCCGGCACCTGCCCCAACTGAGCCTCGATTTCCACCGCGATCGAACTTTGGCCTTCGATCACATCTGCATCGTCAAAAGGCGACAGAAAATGACCGCCTTCGCGGGAACACCACTCCTGTGCCGCCGCCAGCGTGTCGTCAAAATAGTCGCCCACCAGGTGGATCTCGACATTGTCCCCACCAAAGATCCGGGTTTTCTGGATCTTCTGCTGCGGTGTGGTCACCGGCATAAAGATCACGCCTTTGACGCTCATGTGCTTGCACATAAAGGCCACACCCTGTGCATGATTTCCCGCCGAGGCGCAGACAAAAAGCTGCTGATCCTGCTGCTTGCGCATCGCATTGAGCGCACCGCGAATTTTGTAAGAGCGAACCGGGCTCAGATCCTCACGCTTGAGGTAGATATCCGCTCCGTAACGATCGGAGAGATGCAGGTTTTTCTGAAGCGGCGTGGGCGGAAACACATCGCGCATCGCCGCCTCGGCCGCGCGGGCCTGGGTCATGAAATCCGTCATATCCCCTGACTGAACCAAGCCTGCCTTCATGGCAAGAGGGCAGGGTCAAAGCATACCGAAGAATACCCAAAGGATCTGTCTATTCAGGCCTTCCCCGTTGACCACAAAGCCATATCCAAATTCGGCAATAGGGATCTCCTGTACAAAACAAATGTCCTGAACAACCCAGGGAGATCAGATATCGCGGCCCTCCACGGCAATTCCGTAGATCGTGGTCAGGACACTGATCCCGACCATGGTATAGGCCCATTGCACCACCCCCATCAGGATCACCCCGATCAAAATGTTGACCTGAAACAGGACCAGCATGGCAGCCCCACCACAAAGCAAGGCAAATACGATCAGCAGCAGGGCCGCACCCAGCACTGCGCCGGACATGTCGGCGGTTGCCTCCCAGGCCTGTTTCACGCCCATAGCTTCCCCCAGGGCCGCAGCCGGAAGAAGCGGCGACAACCTGTAAAAGGCCCAGAGGGTCGTCACGACAATTGCCAGCATGGCCAAGACAAACAGCGGGGTGATGTTGCTGAGCGCAATGCCAGCGATGGCGCCCGCCCCCCCGGCGCCCAGCGCCAAACCAATCATCATAAGCAAAATGACAATAAAATAGGAAACCATACGGCTGCCATGGAAGGTCGGCAGGCTGCCGCCCCGTTCTTCCAGCAGCACAAAACGGTGCCAGGCCACAGCGACCCACAGGCCGGCAATTGCGCTTAGGAGTGTCAGAAACAGATTGGGCCCAGTACCTTGCGGTGTCCCGGCTTCCAAATTGTCGATCGCCATAGCGCCCCCAAGAAACAGGTTCAGCAGCATGGTGACAATCAGCGGCGAAGAAATGCGCAGGGCATCCTTCAGATTGTGATTCAGCAAAAACACCGAATGTGAGAAAATCTTCCAGCCCATCGCACACAACACCCCTTCAAACGAATGCATCAATTTGGCCGCACGCTAAGCGAGAGGCAATTGAATGAAAAGCCCTGCAAAGCTTGCCCTCGCGGCGGAAACCCGCTATCGCCCAGTCGATCTGACTGAGAGGAAATTCTATGTCCGCGCCCAAGAAAGTTGTGCTGGCCTATTCCGGTGGCCTTGATACCTCAATCATCCTGAAATGGCTGCAGACCGAATATGGCTGCGAAGTTGTCACCTTCACCGCCGATCTCGGCCAGGGTGAAGAGCTGGAGCCCGCCCGCAAAAAGGCTGAACTGCTCGGCATCAAGCCGGAAAACATCTATATTGAGGACGTGCGCGAAGAGTTCGTGCGTGATTTTGTCTTCCCGATGTTCCGCGCCAATGCCGTCTACGAAGGCCTGTATCTGCTGGGCACCTCGATCGCACGTCCGCTGATCTCCAAACGTCTGGTCGAGATCGCCGAAGCCACCGGCGCTGATGCCGTGGCCCATGGCGCCACCGGCAAGGGCAACGATCAGGTTCGTTTTGAACTGGCCGCCTATGCGCTGAACCCCGACATCAAGGTGATCGCGCCCTGGCGTGAATGGGATCTGACCTCGCGCACCCGGCTGCTGGAGTTCGCTGAGCAAAACCAGATCCCAGTTGCCAAGGACAAACGTGGCGAAGCGCCTTTCTCGGTGGACGCAAACCTGTTGCACACCTCCTCTGAGGGCAAGGTTCTGGAAGATCCCGCCGTCGAGGCACCGGATTACGTCTACCAGCGTACAGTCCACCCCGAGGATGCCCCCAACGAGCCCGAATTCATCGAAATCGGCTTTGAAAAGGGCGATGCGGTCTCGATCAATGGTGAGGCCATGTCGCCCGCCACCATCCTGACCAAGCTGAATGAATACGGTGGCAAGCACGGCTGCGGTCGTCTCGACCTGGTTGAAGGTCGCTTTGTTGGCATGAAATCGCGCGGCATCTACGAGACCCCCGGCGGCACCCTGCTGCTGGAAGCGCACCGCGGCATCGAGTCCATCACCATGGACCGGGGCGCGATGCACCTCAAAGATGAGCTGATGCCAAAATATGCCGAGCTGATCTACAATGGCTTCTGGTATTCCCCCGAGCGCGAAATGCTGCAGGCCGCCATCGACGCCAGCCAGACCCATGTCACCGGCACCGTGCGTCTGAAGCTCTACAAAGGCTCCGCCACCTGCGTTGGCCGCTGGTCGGATCACACGCTCTACTCCGAGGCCCATGTGACCTTCGAAGAAGATGCCGGCGCCTATGACCAGACCGATGCGGCGGGCTTTATCCAGCTCAACGCCCTGCGTCTGAAGCTGCTGGCTGCGCGCGAGCGTCGCCTGAAAAAGTAACACTCTGGAACATCAGAGATTTGCACGAGGGGCCGCACCACTGGGAGCGGCCCTTTTTTGTCCCCTTCAATGTGTTTTGACGGCGACCAAAGGCATCTCTGTCAAATTTGCCCCTCCGCTCCCTCGCAACTGGCTCAGACACATCGACAGTTTCAAAGAGCGTCTGGCGCAGTAGTTCCGCATCCGCTAGGGTCTGCCAGATATCGCCGCAGACGGAGTTTAGGATGACTGATCAAGAGGATGACCTCTTTGAAGATGATTTCGCGGAAGAGCTGGAAATGTTTATCGAAGCTCAGGACACCGTCTGGGCTGACGTGCTGGCCGAGTTGAAAGCCGGCAAAAAGACCGGCCATTGGATGTGGTTTGTCTTTCCCCAGCTGGCAGAACTTGGCCAATCCCATATGGCGCAGCTTTATGGAATCGAAGACCTCTCCGAGGCCAGTGCCTATCTGGGCCATGAGGTGCTGCGCGCCCGCCTGATCGAGGTCTCCGAATTGATGTTGACCCATCAGGGGCAAGACCCCGCAGCAATCCTGGGCGCGACAGATGCAAAGAAACTCTGCTCCTCTATGACCCTCTTTGCCGCCGTTCCAGGCGCACCAGACATCTTTGCCGAGGTGCTCGCCACGTTTTTTGCAGCCACGCCCTGCGATGTGACAGTAGAAGCCATTTCTTAAGGCGCCGCCTGCAGTCTTGCGCCCCTTAGGCTGGTGCTTGCCGCCCCGTCAGGCTTGCCAGCTGCCCAGCGCTTGCCTACCCCATTGACCGTGTTTCAAACGCGGAAATGTTTCAAAGGGGCAATCCAATGGCGCTAGCTGACATTGCACAGGGCATATCTGAGGCCCTTCAAGGCAAGAGCTTTGAGGGCTCGCTGAAGTTTGACTGCGGCGCCGATGGTGTCATCATTCTGGCCGAGGGCGGCGCTTCGACGGAGGACCGCGAGACAGATTGCACCATTGCCCTCAGTCAGGACAATCTGCTCAAACTGCTCAAGGGCAAGCTGAACCCGATGACCGGGGTGATGATGGGTAAACTAAAAATCTCTGGCGATATGGCCACAGCCTTAAAGCTGGGCAAGCTGATCGGATAGCCTCCCGAACGCCGCATTCAGGCCTTTCATTTGGCTGCAAATATCCTGGGGGAGCGCCTGTGGCGCGGGGGCAAAGCCCCCTCCGCTCCTCAGATTTTTTGCGCTTTCATTGCTTCATAATAGGGCATGGCTGTTGCCAGCACAGGCTGCAGTTGCTCTGGCACCGTTGGCAGATCACCCTCCGGCCCAGAAAAGCCGCTGGAATTCCACACTGCCCCGTACCAGACCGGTGCCCAGACGCCATCCTCGGAATGGCCACCTTTGGGCCAGCTCAGCATCCTTGGCGATGGCGGCAGATCAATGGCCTCGCAGAGCTGCTCCAGTTTGCCTGCGGGATCGGCGCGAATGTCATGGCTGTCGACAACAACCGGCGTCTGCCCCCAGCTGCGGCACAAATCAAACAGCTCCGCCTGCTGGCGAAAGCCGATATCCTCCAGTGTCGGGTTTTCCCGCTTCTGGGCATAAGAGGCAATCACCCGTGCCGGGTGACGGATCAGGAAAACATTCGTCACCTCCCGCATCCAATCGCGTGGCACCCCCGCGATCATGTGCTGGGTCATGTGTTTCTGATAAAAATAGGGTTTGGCAGCCGGCACCGGCCCCAGCAGCGCCTGGGCAACGTCACCTGCATCCTGAGACTGGCTGTCCAGGATCTCTTCGCGCATCGGATGCTGCAGGCCGGTCAGGGCCAAATAGGCGGCGTAAAAGGGCTCATCCACAACAGCGCAGTCACTGCGGTTGCCAAAGGCATACATCATCGCCGTCGACAGGTTGCGCGGCCCCGACCACATGGCAATCCGCATCAGGCGCATTCCGCATCGATCAGGGCCTTGTACAGGGATCGAATGCGCTTGGTCATCGGCCCCATCTCGCCGGTACCGATCTGGCGCCCGTCGATCTCGCCAACCGGGGTCTGAGCGCCAAAGGTGCCGGTAAGAAAGGCCTCATCGGCGCCATAGGTATCAACCAGTGAATAATTGCGCTCAAAAACGGGGATGTCATTGGCACGGCACAGGTCGATGACCTTTTGCCGAGTAATGCCATTCATGCAGTAATCCCCGGTCGAGGTCCAAACCGCGCCGTTGCGCACAATAAAAAAGTTGCAGGCATTGGTGGTGTTCACAAAGCCGTTCACATCCAACATCAGCCCCTCATCCGCGCCAGCCTTTTCAGCGGCGATACAGGCCAGGATGCAATTGAGCTTGGAGTGGGAATTGAGCTTGGGATCCTGAGTCATCGGCAGCCCCCGCAGATGCGGCACCGTTGCCAACCGAATAGGCCGCGGCAGATTGGGCGTGGAATGTTCCATGATGATCACCATGGTTGGTCCCTGCTGCGACAGCGACGGATGCTGAAATGGCCGTGTCTTGGGCCCCCGTGTCACCATCAGCCGCGCATGGGCATCCGATGTCATCTGATTGGCCTTTTGCGTCTCTAACAAAGCATTCTTGACGCCTTCCGGATCTAAACCAATGTCCAGATCAATCGCTTTTGCCGCCTCGAACAGTCGACCAATATGCGCATCCATGAAGGCCCAGGTATCATTGTAAAGGCGCAGCCCCTCCCAGACACCATCTCCCAGCATGAAGCCGCTGTCATAGACGCTGACGGTTGCCTCTGCCTTGGGCACGATCTTGCCATTCAGATAAATCAGAATCTCTTCGTTGCGCTGATCTTCCGCTGCCTGATGGGTGCTCATTTTTTTGGTCATCGGGTCCTCCTTGGCGGCACGCTAAAAGGATTGGATACAACTTCCAAGCGGTAACTTGCGCTCACCTCCGCGTGACATTTGATGACACAGGGTTGAGCCAAAGCAGCCCTCCCGTCAGGGTGCAGATATCGCCCCGAACAGGGTGCAATACCGGAGGTCACCCATGCAGATTTTCAAAACCTTGAAACCCATTGCCCTCACCGTTTTTATGCTGCTCGCCATGGTGCTGCGAGGGCATGAGGCCGAGGCCCAAACCCAGGAAAAGCTCATCGTTGCGGGGGGATGTTTCTGGTGTGTTGAAAGCGATTTTGAATCGGTGCCCGGCGTGATCGAAGCCATTTCCGGCTATACGGGCGGCACCACAAAAAACCCAACATATGGTCAAGTTGGAAAGGGCAATACCGGGCATCTCGAGGCTGTTGAGATCCATTTTGACCCCGCGCGTGTCAGTCGCAAACATCTGCTGGAACTGTTCATCAGATCCGTCGACCCCACCGATGCAGATGGACAATTCTGCGATCGTGGCTATGTCTATAGCACGGCAATTTTTGTCTCTAACCCAAAAGAAAAGGCTCTGGCAAAGACGGTATTGGCCGAAGCAGCCTCCGCGCTGGGACAACAAATCGTCACACCTATTCTGGAGAGTGCAACGTTTTATCACGCAGAAGACTACCACCAGGATTACTATAAGGGCAGCAAACTGGTGCTGACACGTTTTGGTCCCAAGCGCCAGGCGGCCGCTTACAAGCGGTATCGCCAGGCCTGCGGCCGGGACAGTCGTGTCATCCAGCTCTGGGGCGATGCAGCGCCCTTTGCCAAGGCCTATTAAACTCTCTAGGCATCAGAATGAGGGGGCCAGCCCCCTCTTGCGCCACGGCGCAATTCACCCCCGGGATATTTCAGGCCAAATGAAAAGGGTAAGCGGCGCTTTAGAAGCGAGCCTCTTGCACCTCTTTCAGGTCGGGGATTACATCAGCAGTGCCGTGGCGCGTGACCATCAGAGCCCCAGCGCGGGCCGCCTGGGCCATGGCCTGGGGCATGGGCAGACCCCGGTCGAGCCCGGAGAGCACATAGCCGGTGAAAGTATCGCCAGCCCCTGTAGTATCAACTGGAGTGACCGGCAGGGCGGGAACATCCCTGGTGTTCCCCGTGGCCCCGTTAAAGTGACGCGCACCCTTGGCACCCAGAGTAACGATGACATCCGCAACACCAAGATCCTGTGGCGCCTTGCCGATTGCCTGCTGTAACTGCTCTGCTTCAACCGCGTTGAGGAATAGGAGATCCAGGAAAGGCAGAACCGCCTGAACTGCGCTGGCCTCGAAGGGGGCAGCGGCATAGGCCACTTTGAGCCCAAGATCCCGCGCCATCTTGGAGGCCTCGGCCTGCAGGTTGGTCTCGTTCTGCAAGATCAGAAGATCCCCGGCATGAGCGGCACTGAGCGCCTGACCGATCTGACCCGTTGAGATTGCATGATTGGCACCCGGAAACAGGATGATCTGGTTTTCGCCGGACGGGTCCACAGAGATTATGGCATGTCCGGTGGGTAGATCCTGTGTCGCAATATGGCGGGTGTCGACGCCATATTCCATCAAACGGCTCACTGCCCAGCCACCTTCAGGCCCAACCGCGCCGATGTGATGCACCGTGGAGCCGGCGCGGGCGGCAGCGACCGACATATTGGCTCCCTTACCGCCCAGGAACTGGTCCAATCCTGTGGCCGCCAGGGTTTCACCCGCCACCGGCAGATGCGGCATGGCATAAACCATATCCGCATTGATTGAGCCCAGATTCCAAATTGCCATAGCTGTTATCCGATGTTGCAGGCGGCCAGCACCGCCATGTTCAGGATATCATTGGCGGTCGAGGTGGTGGAGCAGATCTGGATCGGCTCTGGCACGCCCGAAAGGATCGGACCAATCACGGTGGCGCCGCCCATTTCCTGCATCAGTTTGGTCGATATCGAGGCCGAGTGCCGGGCAGGCACGATCAAGATATTAGCCGGACCGGTGAGGCGCTGGAAGGGATAGGCCTCTTGTGAGGTGGCATTCAGCGCCACATCCACGGTCATCTCGCCCTCATATTCAAAATCAACGCCGCGGGCATCCAGGACCGAGGGCGCGATATGCATCTTTTCCGCCCGTTCCGAGACCGGATAGCCAAAGGTGGAGAAGCTGACAAAGGCCACGCGGGGTTCAAGCCCCATGTGGCGGGCCACCCCAGCGGCACGCTCAGCGATATTGGCCAGATCATTTTCGTCCGGCCATTCATGTACCAATGTGTCGCCCATCAGAACGATGCGGCCCTTGTGCAGCAGCGCGGTTACCCCAGCAACGCCGTGTTGCTGGTCGGCGTCAAAGACGTGATTGATGCGATCCATCACATGGGCGGATTTACGGGTGGCCCCCGTCACCAGCCCATCGCCATGACCATGGGCCAGCATCAAGGCTCCAAAGACATGCCGGTCGCGGGCCGCCATCCGGTGAATGTCGTGACGGTCAAAACCTTTGCGCTGCAAACGCTTGTAGAGGAACTGCTTGTAGCTCGACAGATGGGTGGTATTGGCGGCGTTGACGATTTCAAGTTCGCGGACTGCATCGCCCATACCTGCGGCTTCGAGTTTTGCTTTTACATCATCGGCGCGACCAACAACCAGGGCCTTGCCAAAGCCGGAGCGCTGATAATTGACAGCGGCCCGCAGAACCCGCGGATCATCGCCTTCGGCAAAGATCATCCGGCTTTGCGCCGAACGGGCCCGCGCATTCAAGCCACGCAGGATCGAGGCGGTTGGATCCATCCGACCTTTGAGACCAATCTCATAGGCCTCCATATCAATGATCGGACGACGCGCCGCCCCTGTATCCATGCCGGCCTTGGCCACGGCAGGCGGAATACGGTAGATCAGGCGCGGATCAAACGGCGTCGGGATGATATAGTCGCGGCCAAAGGTCAGTGACTTTCCATAGGCCAGAGCCACCTCATCCGGTACGTCTTCGCGCGCCAGAGCCGCCAAGGCGTGGGCGCAAGCGATTTTCATCTCGTCATTGATGGCGCGGGCATGAATATCCAGCGCACCGCGGAAGAGATAAGGGAAACCAAGGACGTTATTGACCTGGTTTGGATAGTCGGAACGACCCGTGGCAACGATGGCATCAACGCGAACTTCATGGGCCTCTTCCGGGGTGATTTCCGGATCGGGGTTCGCCATGGCAAAGATCACCGGATTGTCGGCCATTTTGGCAACCATCTCCTGAGTCACAGCGCCTTTGACAGACACCCCCAGGAACACATCCGCCCCATCCATGGCCTCTTCCAGAGTGCGCAGCTCAGTGGTGACGGCATGGGCCGATTTCCACTGGTTCATGCCCTCGGTCCGGCCCTGATAGATCACGCCTTTGGTGTCACAGACGATGCAATTTTCATGCCGCGCGCCCATGCGTTTCAACAGCTCGATGCAGGCAATGCCCGCCGCCCCGGCACCGTTGAGAACGATCTTTACGTCTTCAATCTTTTTACCCGAGATATGCAGCGCATTGATCAACCCGGCCGCACAGATCACCGCCGTGCCGTGCTGGTCGTCGTGGAAAACCGGGATATCCATCTCTTCCTTGAGCTTCTGCTCAATGATGAAACATTCCGGCGCCTTAATATCTTCGAGGTTGATACCGCCAAAGGTTGGCCCCATCAGCTTCACCGCCTCGATGAATTTGTCCGGGTCTTCGGTGTCCAGCTCGATGTCGATCGAGTTCACATCGGCAAAGCGTTTGAAGAGAACGGATTTCCCCTCCATCACCGGTTTGGAGCCCAGAGCGCCCAAATTGCCCAGACCCAGAACCGCAGTCCCGTTGGAGATCACCGCAACAAGGTTGCCCTTGTTGGTATAGTCATAGGCGGTTTCGGGATTGGCCGCGATCGCTTCGCAGGGCACTGCAACACCGGGCGAATAGGCCAGCGACAGATCCCGCTGCGTCGTCATCGGGACGGTTGCATTGATCTCCCATTTTCCGGGCGTCGGGTCCAGGTGAAAGGCGAGAGCTTCTTCGTCGGTGATCTTTGCTTTGGGCATCGTTTTGCGTTCTTTTCCATGGGGCGTTTCTAGGCGGGCTGGAACTTAATAGCTCAGCCATCCAGCTGCCACAACGACTATACGTTTTCACCTTTCGCCGCAGGTCGCCGGTTTGTATGGTCGCGACGATAAAAATACCGAATGCGCGGAGATCCCTCTTGTCCAAAGTCACGCCGATGATGGCGCAATATCTCGACATCAAGGCACAGTATCCAGATGCCCTGCTGTTTTACCGGATGGGAGATTTCTACGAGCTGTTCTTTGACGATGCCGTCAATGCCGCCGAGGCCCTGGACATCGCCCTGACCAAACGCGGCAAGCACAATGACGAAGACATCCCGATGTGCGGCGTGCCCTTTCATGCCGCCGAAGGCTACCTGCTGACCCTGATCCGCAAGGGCTTTCGCGTGGCCGTTGGCGAACAGCTGGAAACCCCCGCCGAAGCCAAGAAACGCGGTGGCAAATCGGTAGTCAAACGCGACGTGGTACGGCTGGTCACCCCCGGCACCCTGACCGAGGACTCCCTGCTCGAAGCCCGCCGTCACAACTTCCTTGTTTCCTATTCCGAACTGCGCGAAGACTCCGCCCTGGCCTGGGCCGATATTTCGACCGGAGCCTTTCATGTGATGCCCATCAGCCAGGTACGGCTCTCGCCCGAACTGGCACGGCTTGCCCCATCCGAGCTGATCGTGGCAGATGGGGCCACCTATGAGGCAACCTCTCCCCTGGCCGAAGAGTATAAAATTCCGCTGACCCCACTGGGCAAGGCCAGCTTTGACAGCACCGCCGCGGAAAAACGCATCTGTTCGCTCTTTGGTGTCAGCGCTCTGGATGGTTTTGGCAGCTTCACTCGGGCTGAAATCTCGGCCATGGGCGCCTTGATCGACTATCTGGAGATCACCCAGAAAGGCAAACTGCCGCTTCTGCAACAGCCCGTTCAGGAAGCGGAAGACCGGGTGGTGCAGATCGATGCCTCTACCCGCGCCAGTCTGGAACTTACCCGGTCGCTCTCTGGCGCACGCGCCGGCTCGCTGCTCTCAGTGATAGACCGCACCGTCACTCCCGGTGGGGCCCGTCTGCTGGAGCAACGCCTGTCCAGCCCCTCGCGCAACCTCGATGTGATCAATGCCCGGCTAGCGGCCCTGGATTTTGTGGTCGAACGCGATCAGCTTTGTGAAGAACTGCGCGACGCCCTGCGCAAAACCCCGGATCTCGATCGGGCCTTGTCGCGCCTGGCGCTGGATCGCGGCGGTCCGCGTGACCTTGCCGCAATCCGCAATGGGCTGGCCCAGGCCGCCGCCATCGCAGAACGCAACGCACATGAGGATCTGCCGCCGCTGATTGCTGCGGCCACCGCTGATCTCACCGGGTTTGATGCGCTGCTGGATCTGTTGGATGCCGCCCTGGTCGCAGAACCACCACTCCTGGCCCGCGATGGTGGTTTCATCGCCTCGGGCTATGACGAGGAACTCGACGAGGCCCGCACCCTGCGCGACGAAGGTCGAACGGTCATTGCGGGCATGCAACAGGACTATGCCGCCCATACCGGCATCACCTCGTTGAAGATCAAACACAACAATGTGCTGGGATACTTCATCGAAACCACCGCCACCCATGCGGATAAAATGCTCTCGCCTCCGCTGTCGGAAAAATACATCCATCGTCAAACTACCGCAAACCAGGTGCGTTTCACCACGGTAGAGCTCAGCGAGATTGAGACCCGGATTCTGAACTCCGGCAATCGCGCGCTTGAGATCGAAAAGCGGCTCTATTCAGCCCTTTCTGGGGCGATCATGGACCAGGCTGCGCGGTTGAACGCTGCGGCGCGTGGACTGGCTGAGCTGGATCTTCTGACCGCGCTGGCCGATCTGGCGCGCGGCGAAGCCTGGGCCCGCCCCCATGTGGATGCCTCCCGCGCCTTTGCCATCACCGGCGGGCGACACCCAGTTGTGGAACGGGCCCTGCGGCAACAGGGTGGGGATAGATTTGTCGCCAATGACTGTGACCTCTCCGCCAGCAACGGTGCCGCCATCTGGCTTTTGACCGGTCCCAATATGGCCGGTAAATCCACCTTCCTGCGGCAGAATGCGCTGATCGCTCTGCTGGCCCAAATGGGCAGCTATGTGCCAGCCGAATCCGCCCACATCGGTCTGGTCAGCCAGCTGTTCAGCCGTGTCGGCGCCTCGGATGATCTGGCCCGGGGGCGCTCAACCTTCATGGTCGAAATGGTGGAGACCGCCGCCATCCTCAATCAGGCCGATGATCGCGCCCTGGTTATCCTGGATGAAATCGGCCGCGGCACCGCCACCTATGATGGGCTTTCCATCGCCTGGGCCACGCTGGAACATCTGCACGAGGTCAACCAGTCGCGCGCTCTCTTTGCCACCCATTACCACGAATTGACCCAGCTCTCGAACAAGCTGACCGGCGTCGACAATGCAACCGTTTCGGTCAAGGAATGGGAGGGCGAGGTGATCTTTTTGCATGAGGTCAAAAAGGGCGCGGCGGATCGCTCTTACGGGGTGCAGGTGGCGCAGCTGGCCGGCCTGCCTGCCTCTGTAGTTGCCCGCGCCCGCGACGTGCTCGATCTACTGGAACAGGGCAGTCGCGAAGGTGCGGGCGCCAAGATCCAGATCGACGACCTCCCCCTCTTTGCCGCAGCCCCGCCGCCACAGCCCAAGGCCAAGACCGCGCCTTCCCCAGTGGATGAGCTGCTGAAGGACCTACACCCGGATGAGCTCTCCCCACGTGAAGCCCTGGAGGCGCTCTACCGCCTGAAAGAGGCCGGCAAATAGAAATGAGCGGCTGCCACCTGGCGCCGCTCATCATCTTTCCAAAAATATTCGCGCCGCAGGCAACGGGCCCTTGGGCCCGTTCTCCCTGGCTGCCGTTTTAGGCAGGGGTCGAGGACACACCAACCTGCGCCGGACGCAGCAGCCTGTCATGCAACATAAAGCCCTCAGCCGAGACCTGAATGATATCGCCAGCCTTGGTTCCGGGCACCGGAGCTTCAAACATCGCCTCATGCACCTGCGGGTCAAAGCGATCGCCAACCTGTGGCGACACAATGCGCACGCCGTGTTTTTCAAACACACCCAAAAGTGCGCGCATGGTCAACTCAACACCCTCGATCAGAGCGGCGGAAACTTCCTTTTGCTCATCGGTGGCCGATTCGACCGCACGTTTCAGGTTGTCAAAGACCGGCAGAATATCGCGCGACAGTTTTGAGCCGCCGTATTGCTCGGCTTCGCGACGGGCCTTGTCGCCACGTTTGCGAGAATTCTCAGCATCGGCCAGGGCGCGCATAAAGCGGTCTTTGTATTCATCCCGCTCAGCCCGCAGCTCATCCAGCTCAATCGCAGCATCGTCCATTTCAGCCATTTCCGCCGCCAGCTCTTCCGCCTCGACATTTTCGATGTCGTCCAAAAAATCGTCGTTTCTGGGCTCTGCCATTTTTTCAACCTCTAGCTCCGGTCAGAAAGCAACTTCCCAACCAGTTGCGCCGTGTAATCCACAATCGGCACAATCCGTCCGTAATTCAGGCGAGTCGGGCCAATCACCCCAACCGCGCCAATGATCTTTCGATCCGAGTTCATATAGGGAGAGACCACCAAAGAGGAACCCGAAAGTGAGAAAAGTTTGTTCTCTGAACCGATAAAAATGCGCACACCCTCGCCATCTTCGGTCAGTTCCAGGAATTCTGCGATATCCTGCTTGCGCTCCAGGTCATCAAACAGGCTGCGAATGAGGTCCAGCTCCGCCGGCTCACCACCGCCCTCGCCCAACAGATTCGCCCGACCCCGCACGATCAGCCGCGCCTTTTCGCTGTCGTCGTCTTCCCAAGCCGCCAACCCGCTTTCAATCATGTCCTGCGCCAGCACGTCGATCTCCTGGCGACGGGCATCAATCTCTTGTTGCATGTCACGCCGCACCCCGCTCAGCGTGCGTCCCTCGATCAGCGCGTTGAGGAAATTGGCCGCCTCGCGCATCGAACTGGGGGTCTGACCGGGCGGTGGGGTGAACAGGCGGTTTTCTACATGACCGTCGGAGAACACCAAAACCACCAGCGCGCGATCCTGCGCCAGCGAGACAAACTCGATATGGCGGATTTCGCTTTCCTGCTTTGGCGTCAGCACCAAAGACGCCCCCTGGGTGACCCCAGACAGGGCTGAACCGACCCGGTCCAGCATACCACCAACATCGCCCGCGTTTTTGCCGAGGGTCGCGTCAATTTTCTCCCGGTCCTGAGATTTCAGATCTTCGACCTCCAGCAACCCATCAACAAACATCCGCAATCCCCGCTGGGTTGGGATGCGACCGGCGCTGACATGGGGGCTGTCCAGCAAGCCTAGAAATTCCAGATCCTGCATCACATTGCGCACCGTCGCCGCGCTGACCTTTTCGTTCAAGGATCGCGTCAGGGTCCGGCTTCCCACCGGCTCGCCGCTTTCCAGATAGCTTTCGACAACCGTCCGGAACACCTCGCGGGAGCGGTCATTCATGTCACTCAGAATTTCTTTGGCGTCGGTCATCTGCAATTCTACGGTCAAGCGCGTTACTTTGAGAAAGCTCAAGGCTCAATTTGCATTAAAGAGCCACAAGGGAAAAGGTCAATCATGCTTGCATCTCCGCTGTCCCGGCGGCTATCGGGGAAGCAGCAAAAAAGGAAGAACCCATGCGCCCCTCCAATAGAGAACTGAACGAAATGCGCCCCGTCTCGATTGAGACCGGTTTCACCAAACATGCCGAAGGCTCCTGCCTGATCAAAATAGGGGAAACCCATGTGCTGTGCACTGCCAGCCTGGAGCCCCGGGTGCCCTCTTTCATCAAGGGGTCCGGCCTCGGCTGGGTCACTGCCGAATATGGCATGCTGCCCCGCGCCACCAATACCCGGATGCGCCGTGAAGCCGCGGCCGGCAAACAGGGTGGCCGCACCGTGGAAATTCAGCGCCTGATCGGCCGTGCCCTGCGCGCTGGCGTTGATCGCGTCGCTCTAGGCGAGCGCCAGATCACCATCGACTGTGACGTGCTGCAAGCCGATGGTGGCACCCGTTGTGCCGCAATCACCGGTGGCTGGGTGGCTCTGCGTCTAGCGGTAAACAAGCTGATGAAAGCCGGCGAGGTCAAAATCGACCCGCTGATGGATCCGGTCTCGGCCATCTCTTGTGGCATCTACGCGGGTCAGCCTGTTCTGGATCTGGACTACCCCGAAGACTCTGAGGCCGGCGTTGATGGCAACTTCATCATGACCGGTTCTGGCAAATTGATCGAAGTGCAGATGTCCGCCGAGGGTTCTGTCTTTTCGCGCGATCAGATGAACCAGCTGATGGACCTGGCCGAAAAAGGCACCCAGGAGCTGGCCGAATTGCAAAAGGCGGCCTGCGCATGACCCGCAAGTTTGAAGGCGACCAGATTCTGGTCGCCACTCACAACGCAGGAAAGCTGCAAGAAATCACCGAAATCCTGGCGCGCTTTGGCGTCAAGGTTGTGGGCGCCGCAGAAATGAACCTGCCGGAACCCGAAGAGACCGAAGACACATTTGTCGGCAATGCCCGCATCAAGGCCCATGCAGCCGCCAAGGCCACTGGCCTCCCTGCCCTGTCTGACGACAGCGGCATCACCATTGATGCATTGGATGGCGCGCCCGGTGTCAATACTGCCGACTGGGCAGAGACCGGGAATGGTCGCGACTTTATGATGGCGATGACCCGTGCCAATGATGAAATCACCGCAAAAGGCCCCGATGCCCCACGCTCTGCACAGTTTCGCTGCACTCTGGTTCTGGCCTGGCCCGATGGCCATGACGAGGTTTTTGAAGGCGTCATGGCCGGCGAGCTGGTTTGGCCCATTCGTGGCGAAGGCGGCTTTGGCTATGACCCGATGTTCATGCCCGAAGGCTATGACGTGACCTGTGCCCAGATGGACAAAGCAGAGAAGAACCGCATCAGCCACCGTGGCCATGCGGTCAGCGCCTTTGTCAAAGGCTGCTTCAGTGGATGATTGGCGTCATGGGGGCTTTGGCCTATACGTTCACTGGCCCTTCTGTCAGGCCAAATGCCCCTATTGCGACTTCAACAGTCACGTCACCGCAAAAATAGATCAAAAGGCCTGGGTCAGAGCCTACTTGAGTGAACTCAAAAGAGTCTCTCAAGGAATGGAAGGCCGGGTTTTGAACTCGGTTTTCTTTGGCGGCGGCACACCGTCACTGATGATGCCAGAAACCGTCGCAGCGGTGATCGAAGGCGCACGTGAAATCTGGCCCTTTGCCAATGACATCGAAATCACCCTTGAGGCAAACCCCGGATCGGTCGAGGCTGGCCGTTTTGCAGGCTACCGCGATGCCGGCGTCAATCGGATCTCCATGGGCGTCCAGGCGCTGAACGACGTAGATCTGCGTTTCTTGGGCCGTATTCATTCCGTCGCGGAGGCCCGCGCGGCCTTCGACATTGCACGCAATTGTTTTGACCGGGTCAGCTTTGATCTGATCTATGCCCGCCAAGGTCAGGACCTGACCCATTGGAAAAGCGAACTCACTGAAGCGCTGAACATGGCGATTGATCATCTGTCTCTCTATCAGCTGACCATTGAAGAAGGCACCGCCTTTGGCGATCGCTATGCCCGTGGCAAACTGCGTGATCTTCCCACGGATGACAGCGCCGCTGATATGTATCAGGCCACCCAAGAGATCTGCGCTGCCCATGGCATGCCAGCCTATGAAATCTCCAACCACGCCCGCCCCGGTGAAGCCTCACGGCACAACCAGATCTACTGGCGCTATGGCGATTACCTCGGCATCGGACCCGGGGCCCATGGCCGTGTGACACACCGGGGTCAACGCTATGCCACGGAGACCCATCGTGCCCCGGGTGCTTGGCTCAAAGCGGTGTCAGAGGGCTCAGGCGAAAGCCTGTGTCAGGCCCTGCCGCGAGAAGACACAGCGATTGAATACATGATGATGTCGATGCGCCTGGCCGAGGGCATGAACATCCCACGCTATACTGCCCTATCAGGTCAAGAACTGCCGCAAGACCGGGTTAAGGACCTTGTTAATCTCGGCATGGTGACTACATCGGATCAGGTAATTCGCGCGACGGATCAAGGCCGTGCAGTCCTGAACGCGGTGCTGCGTGAGCTATTGGTTGATTGACCCATTTAGAGTTGGATTGAACAGATGAGATTTCTCTATGCCGGGCTCGGAATACTCTCTCTGGCTTTTGGCGTCATCGGAATTGTTCTCCCGCTATTGCCAACCGTTCCCTTCCTTCTGCTCGCCGCCTTCTTCTTTGCCAATTCCTCCGAACGCCTACATTCCTGGCTGATCAGCCATCGGATCTTTGGGCCAATGATTTTAGATTGGAACGAACGCGGCGCCATACGACCAGCCGCAAAAAAGGCGGCAACCGTATCGATTGCCGCCGTTCTATTGCTCTCGCTGGTCTTGGGAGCTCCCTCCCATGTCATCCTGATTCAAATCGTCGTTCTGACAGCAGTCCTGACCTTTATCTGGACCCGCCCCAGCATCTGATCACTTGCTCAGGATGTTGCAAAGTTCATCCAGCTGATCCAGCGTCTCGTAGCTGATGGTGACAGACCCAGATTCGCCTCCCGCCTTGTGATCAATCGAAACCTTCATCCGAAGCATTGCCGACAGATCGCCCTCCAGCGCCTTAGTGTCTGCATCCTTATCTGCTGCCGGGCGCGATTTACGTGGCGCCGCAGCCTGCAGCCCGGCCGCATCTTTTTTGACCAACGCTTCGGTGGCGCGGACCGACAACCCGCCTTTTACAATCTTGCTGGCCAGGTCCGAAGCGTTGTCAGAGGTGATCAAAGCCCGCGCATGTCCGGCAGATAGTTTACGCTCATGAACCAGCGCTCTCACGTCCTCTGGAAGATGCAACAGACGCACCAGATTGGCGATGTGGCTACGGCTCTTTCCCAGGGCCTCTGCCATGCGCTCCTGGGTATGGCCGAACCGTTCCATCAGCTGTTTGTAGCTATGCGCTTCTTCCATTGCATTCAGGTCCGAGCGCTGGATGTTTTCAATGATGGCCACTTCCATCATCTCAACATCCGAATAGTCCCGAACGAGCACCGGGACCTCGTGCAATTGTGCCGCCTGGGCCGCACGCCAACGGCGTTCACCCGCCACGATCTCGTAGTTGCCCCCCTCCCGAGGTCGCACGATCAGGGGCTGCAGAACGCCCTTTTCCTTGATCGAGGCCGTTAGATCATCCAAATCTTCCTGCAGAAACTGGCGACGGGGCTGATCTGGATTGGCTACGACCTTTTCGATCGGGACCAGGATCTCTGCATTGCGCGGCGATTGCACCTCGGTGCTGACGGGCTCGGGATTAACATCCGCCATCAGGGCAGACAGACCACGACCCAATCCACGGGGTTTGTTTCTTTTTTCAGACATTTTCTACTCCGCTCTCACGCCGCGACTGTTTGGTTGTTAGAGATCAACTCTTCTGCCAAGGCGCGATAGGCCTGCGCACCCAAAGAGTTGCCATCATAGCTGAGGACAGGCAAAGCATAGGACGGCGCTTCACTGACTCTCACATTCCGCGGAATCTTGGTTTCAAATACCAGTTCGCCCAGATTGTCCCGTGCATCCTGTTCGACCTGCTGGGACAGGTTGTTGCGGCGATCAAACATGGTCAACACCACGCCTTCGATCCGCAAATTTGGATTGGCCGACTGACGAACCTCCCGAATGGTTAGCAACAATTGCGACACCCCTTCCAGAGCAAAGAACTCACTTTGCAATGGGATCAGGACAGAATGCGCTGCAACCATGGCGTTCACTGTCAAAAGGTTAAGAGAAGGTGGACAATCAATCAGGACATAGTCCCAATCATATTCATCCATCGCAGTCTGCCGCAGCGCGTCATGCAACAGGAAGCTACGCTTTTCATTGGCGAAGAGTTCAATATCGGCCGAGCTCAGATCAACGGTAGCCGGAATCACGCAGAGATCTTCGATTTCTGTAGTTCGAATCACCTCATCTAGCGGGGCATCATCGACCAAAAGGTCATATGTGGTAGATTCGCGATCCGCGCTTTCAATCCCAAGCCCGGTAGAAGCATTTCCCTGAGGGTCGAGATCAACGACCAAAACCCGTAGCCCGGTCTCTACCAAAGCCGCAGCCAGATTTATGGCTGTCGTTGTCTTACCTACTCCGCCCTTTTGATTTGCAACCGCGATAATTCGAGGCCCCTCTGGGCGGGATAAATCAGACACGAACGACTCCCTTGATCTTAAGAATAACTGCTTCAGTCTCAGTCAAACTTGTAATCGGTTCAACATCGAAACTCCATCGCTCTGCAGCTTTATCCACTTCTTTTTTCCAATTCGCACCCTTTGGGAACACAGCCAGGCCATCCTTGGCCAAGTGTTGTTCTGAAAATTCTAGAAGCGTATCGAGCTCTGCCAGCGCCCGTGCCGACAGGATATGTGCGTTCTGTGGCGTGGCCTGTTCAATCCTCTGGCTCAGAACAGTGACGGGAACTCCACATTCCCGTGCGGCTGTACGTAGGAAAGCCGACTTGCGTTGGTCACTTTCGATCAAGGTGACTTTAGTTTTGGGAAAATACTCAGCTGCCATGATTGCAACCACAATCCCAGGAAACCCGCCACCGCTGCCGATATCAACCCAAGAGTCGCCAGGATCTTTAACAGAGGTAAAGACCTGCACCGAATCAACAATATGTCGGTGCCAAAGGTTTTCGAGGCTGGCCTTGGAAACCAGATTGATCTTGGGATTCCACTTCAGCAGAATCTCCTCAAACCGCTCCAATCTCGATATTGTTTCACGTGAAACATTCATTTGATCGAGCAAGCCACGTCCATTCATCCGGTTTTCTCCTGTGAACGCATATTTTTCCGAAGTCTTGCCAAAACCAAAGCCAGGCCGGCAGGAGTCATCCCGTTGATCCGACCAGCTTTGGCGAGGGTTTCTGGACGGGCTGCAGAAAGCTTTTGCTGCAGCTCAGCCGACAAGCCTTCGATCGAACCATAGTCAAATCCTTCGGGAATCACATATCCTTCGTCGCGTTTGACTGCGGCGATTTCCTTTTCTTGACGAGCAATGTAGTGGACGTAAAGCGCATCCCGCTCTAGCTGCCGTTTTGTCACCTCATCAGCCTCGGAACATTCGGGGATAAGTGGAATCAGATCATCAAAGGTAACATCCGGAAAGGCCAGTACTTCAAAACCTGTTCTCTTGTTTCCATCCTGGTTAACGTAGATTCCTGATCCAGAGATTTGCTTTGGTGTAAAAACAGCCGATTCCAATGTGGATTTTGTCGTCACCAAGCGCTCCATCTTACCCTCAAAAGCATGTTTCCGCTCAGCGGAGACACAGCCAGCTTCCAGAGCCAATGGCGTCAATCTTTGGTCCGCGTTGTCCGCGCGTAGGGACAGACGGAACTCAGCGCGCGATGTGAACATGCGATAAGGCTCTGTCACACCATGGGTCGTAAGATCGTCAACCATGACGCCAATATAGCTGTTTGAGCGGCCAAACAGGATCGGCTCTTGCCCCCTGCACTTGGCAGCTGCGCTTAGCCCCGCAACCATCCCCTGCGCGGCGGCTTCCTCATATCCTGTGGTCCCGTTGATCTGGCCTGCTAGAAATAGTCCGGGGACATCCTTTAGCGACAAATCCAGAGACAACGCTCTGGGATCAATGTAATCATATTCAATCGCATATCCGGGCTGAAGGATTTCGGCCGTCTCCAGCCCAACAATGGAACGGACGTAATCCAGTTGAACATCGACAGGCAGACTGGTCGAAATTCCATTTGGATAGACCGTATGATCCGAAGCCCCTTCTGGCTCCAGAAAAATCTGATGTGATGCCTTATCCGCAAACCGTACAATCTTGTCTTCGATTGACGGGCAATAGCGGGGCCCCACACCGTCAATATGCCCACCATACATCGCTGATCGGGAGAGGTTCTCCCGAATGATCTCGTGGGTTTGTTCGTTTGTGTGAGTGATTCCACAGACAACCTGCTTAGCCGACAATTTGGTCGTCATGAAAGAGAAGAAGGTTGGTTCCTCATCGCCGGGCTGACCCTCGAGGATATCCCAGTTGATCGAGCGCCCATCCAAGCGAGGCGGTGTACCTGTCTTGAGGCGTCCCATAGGAAGGGCAAAACTATCCAACCGTTCTGCCAATTTGACGGAGGGACGATCTCCCATCCTTCCGCCCGGCTTGGAAACATCACCGATGTGGATCACCCCACGCAGGAAGGTTCCAGTGGTCAGGATGACCTGTTTGCTATGGATCTCGCTGCCATCAGCCAGAACAACCCCACAAACCCGGTCACCCTCCATCAGGAAGTCGGTTGCCTCGCCTTCGATAATCTCCAGATTCGGCTGGTTTTCTGTCAGCTTGAGCATTTCATTCCGATAGATGCCGCGATCCGACTGAGCCCGCGGCCCCTGTACTGCGGGTCCCTTGCGGCGATTTAGCAAACGGAATTGAATACCGGCAAGGTCCGCAACCCGGCCCATGACCCCATCCATCGCGTCAATCTCACGGACGAGATGACCCTTCCCCAAGCCACCAATGGCCGGGTTGCAAGACATGACACCGATACCGTCGCGGGTGAGAGTGATCAGAGCCGTGCGCGCCCCCATGCGGGCTGCAGCATGTGCAGCTTCGGTGCCAGCGTGGCCGCCGCCAATGACAACAACATCAAAGTCTGAATGTTTCACGTGAAACACTCCCTATTTTCCAAGACAAAAACTTGAGAAGATCTCATCAAGCAGGTTTTCAACACCGACACGGCCTACAAGCATTTCCAGAGACCTGACGGCAGAGCGAATATCTTCGGCCGCAATTTCGTAGAATTCGGCGCCCCGCTGCAAAACAGTCTGCGCTTCGTTCAGGCTAATCAGCGCGGATAGCATCATTTCGCGATGACGGGTGCGCGTGGCAATGCCGACCTGGGTCGAGCGGTCTTTCAAGACATCCGAGATGTGAGAGACCAGATGATCAATCCCCTGCCCGGTTTTTCCAGAAATACTACCGGTATCATCCTCACGCCTGTCAGCTTTGGGACGCAGGCGAATATCCCCGGGCTTCATCTCCAGTTCAAGGACCTCATCGGGTTCAACCAGGAAAACACGCAGATCGGCCTGTTCTGCCCGTTTGCGCGCTAACTCGATGCCGATCCCTTCGACATGATCGTCGGTCTCTCGCAGACCAGCGGTATCCAACAGGGTCACAGGCAGGCCGGCGAGATCCATTCGGACTTCGATCACATCGCGGGTTGTGCCGGCGAATTCGGAGGTAATTGCCGCCTCACGACCAGATAACATATTGAGAAGAGTAGATTTTCCAACATTTGGCGCGCCAATGATGGCGACTTCAAACCCATCGCGAATGCGCTCGGCGATTTTGACACCCTCTGTTTCCGCCTTCAGATCTCTGGCAACATTGTCTAGCAGCGATGTGACCTCGGGTGTGACATCAACCGGAACATCTTCGTCTGCGAAGTCAATCGTCACCTCGATCAAAGAGGCGGCACGGATCAGATCAGCCCGCCATCTTTCCGCCAGGTCCCCCAATGCGCCGGCAAGAACCACCTGGGCCTGCTTACGCTGGGCTTCTGTCTCGGCATCAATCAGGTCTGCCAGGGCTTCGACCTGTGCCAAATCCAGTTTGCCGTTTTCCAACGCACGACGGGTGAACTCTCCTGGTTCTGCCAGACGCAAGTCAGGTGATTTGGTCAAACGGCCCAGAACAGCGGACACAACAGCGGTACTGCCGTGAACTTGAAACTCAACACTGTCCTCGCCTGTGAAGCTGGCCGGCGCGGCAAAGGTAAGAACCAGGGCTTCATCCAGATGCCCACCATCTAGATCCAACAGGCAGCGCAGCCCCCGTCCCTTTGCGGGCAAGGGCCGGTCACAGATCTGATTGGCTGCATCCAGGGCCAGCGGGCCGGAAATACGGATGACTGAAACCCCAGCCTTCCCCTGTGCGGAGGCCAATGCAAAGATCGTGTCCATCTTGGCCGTCCTCTTTTATTGGCCCTTGGCGGTTAGGTGTTCATCGAATCAAAGAAATCCGAGTTGGATTTGGTTTGTTTCAACTTGCCCAGCAGGAATTCAACAGCATCCGTGGTGCCCATCGGGTTGAGGATACGGCGCAGCACAAAGGTCTTGGCCAGATCGCCCTTATCGACCAAGAGCTCCTCCTTCCGGGTGCCGGATTTGAGGATGTCAATGGCAGGATAGACCCGTTTGTCGGCAATTTTGCGATCCAGAACCAGTTCGGAGTTACCGGTACCTTTGAATTCTTCAAAGATAACCTCATCCATACGGCTGCCGGTATCGATCAGTGCGGTGGCGATAATGGTGAGCGAACCGCCCTCTTCGATATTCCGGGCGGCGCCAAAGAAACGCTTGGGGCGTTGCAGAGCATTTGCATCCACACCACCCGTCAGAACCTTGCCAGAGGAGGGAACAACTGTGTTGAAGGCTCTACCAAGTCTTGTGATCGAATCGAGCAAGATAACAACATCTCGCTTATGTTCGACCAAACGCTTGGCCTTTTCAATGACCATTTCGGACACGGCAACGTGGCGGGTTGCGGGCTCGTCAAAGGTGGAGGAGACGACCTCGCCCTTGACCGATCGTTGCATGTCGGTGACCTCTTCCGGACGTTCGTCGATCAGCAGGACGATCAGGTAGCATTCCGGATGATTCTTTTCGATCGAGTTTGCAATATTCTGCAAAATCATCGTCTTACCGGTACGTGGCGGCGCCACGATCAGCGAACGCTGACCTTTGCCGATGGGGGCAACCAGGTCGATAACCCGGGCAGAGCGGTCTTTCAGTGTTGGATCTTCGACTTCCATCTTCAAACGCTCATCCGGGTAGAGCGGCGTGAGGTTGTCAAAGGCAATCTTGTGGCGCGCCTTTTCAGGATCTTCAAAGTTGATCTTGGTGACGCTGGTCATGGCAAAGTAACGCTCGGCCTCCAGCGGCGCCTTGATCTGGCCTTCGATGGTGTCACCGGTGCGCAGCGCGTGTTTGCGGATCATGTCAGGCGACACATAGATATCATCCGGGCCAGGCAAATAGTTGGCCTCGGGCGAGCGCAGAAAACCGAATCCATCCTGCAACACTTCCAGCACCCCATCACCGCCGATTTCCCAGCCCTCATCCGCGCGTTCACGCAGGATCTGGAACATCATCTCGCCCTTACGCATGGTCGAGGCGTTTTCGATCTCCAGCTCTTCGGCCATGGCCAGAAGGTTTTTAGGGCTCTTTGCCTTGAGATCAGAAAGATTAAGGGATTCGACGGTCATCAATATATGGCCTTTTTGCCCCGGCGGTTTGGGGAGTGCTGCTATTATCAAGTTCGGAGAACACAAGTGCCCGGACGGGCCTGTTGGGCGCCATACATAGGGGCTGAGGCCTGATAAGTCAAATACCCCCTCCTGCCCCTCTCAGAAGCGCTGTAAGCACAGCCAAGGCCTCGCTGTTGCGAAGGCATCAGAACTTGAAGATCACCGAGACCACGATCACCACCATCAGCAGGGTCGGGACTTCGTTCATCATGCGATAGTATTTGCCACTAAGCCGGTTCTGACCCATTTCCAGGTCTTTGTGACGCTGCCAGAGCCAGTAGTGGAACCATGTCATCGCAAGCACCGAGAGACCCTTGGTCCAGGGCCAGATATAGCTCCAGTCGACGATACCAGGCGTCGCCACCATAAACAGCCCTGCGCCCCAGCTCACCATCATGGCAGGACGCATGATGAAACGATGCAGTTTGTATTCCATGGTGACAAAGATCGAGAGGCTTTCAGGAACCTTCTCTGCCTGCTCCACGTGATACACAAACAGACGCGGGAGATAGAACAAACCTGCCATCCAACTGAGCACAGCCATGATGTGCAGCGATTTCGCATATGGGTAGAGGGTGAACATCCAGTCTGTCAGGTCCATCGGTCTCTCTCTCAGGCTTCGATGGCTCACCCTTATAATAATAAAGAAAGATTTAAAGGATGATGTTTTTGTAGTGTGGCCAATTTCGGTGGATTATTCAGTCCTTCACGGGCTTATCCCCAGTGTGAATGAATAGCCCGCAGCAAAGTCGCCACATTGGTGACACTTTGGTTAACGCCTTTGTAAATAAGGGAAATTAACGGTTTGTTAACTTAGATTACCTTGGGGATATCCTTTGGAGGAATCAGGGAGATCGCAGATATCCCGCTTTGGCGAGTTATCCCAATCCCCGGCGGAGGAATCAGCGGATCCTTTCCTGGAATTTCCACTTTGCCTGTGCACTTGCCAAAAGCGCTGAAAACCATACAAACCATCCTATAAACTTGCGCGTCTTTTCCATGGGGTTTTCCACATGTCTGCCCACATCCTGCTGGCCTCTGGTTCCGAAATCCGTGCGCAGCTGCTGCGTCAGGCCGCCGTGCCCTTCGACGTGCAACCAGCCCGCGTCGATGAAGAGGCGATCAAAGCGGCCTTGCTGGCCGAAGGCGCTGGACCCCGTGACATCGCTGATGCCCTGGCCGAAGCAAAGGCGCGCAAAGTGAGTATGAAAAACCCAGGGCCGCTGGTTCTCGGCTGTGATCAAGTGCTCGACTTTGAAGGTAGGCTCTTGTCCAAGCCAAAAAGCGAAGAGGAAGCTCTGGCGCAGCTTAGCGCCATGCGCGGAAAACGACACATGTTACTGTCCGCCGCAGTGATCTACCGTGACGGCGAGCCGATCTGGCGCCATGTCGGTCAGGTGCGGCTGCGGATGCATGAGTGCTCGGATGGCTATCTTTCCGCCTATGTCACGCGCAACTGGCAAAGTATTCGACATGCCGTTGGGGCTTATAAGCTGGAAGAGGAAGGCGTGCGCTTGTTTTCTAACATTGAAGGGAGTTACTTTAATGTTCTGGGACTACCTCTGGTGGAACTGCTCAACTATTTGGGACTACAGGGTGCAATTGATCAATGAGTGACAAGAAAATCCCGCTGGCCGGTGTGATTGGCTGTCCGGTCGCGCATTCCAAATCGCCACAGTTGCAAACGCATTGGCTCAAGACCCATGGCATTGCTGGCCACTACATCCCCATGCATGTGGAACCTGACGACCTGGAGACCGTAATCCGAACCCTGCCCAAGGCCGGGTTCGTCGGGGTCAATGTCACCATCCCGCACAAAGAAGCGGTGATGCAGATCGCGGATAAGGTGACTGATCGGGCGAAGCTAATGGGGGCAGCCAATACCATCATCTTTCGCAGTGACGGTTCCATTCTGGCAGACAATACAGATGGCTATGGGTTTATCACCAATCTGCAACAGGGCGCGCCGGATTGGGTTCCTGGCGATGGTCCGGCGGCTGTACTGGGTGCAGGTGGCGCCTGCCGTGCGGTTGTAGCCTCACTGATCGAAGCCGGCGTGCCCGAGATCCTGCTGACCAACCGGACCCGCGACCGAGCTGAACAGCTGCAAAAGGAATTTGGCAAGCGCATCACTGTTGTGGACTGGCTCCATGCCGGGAATATCGTCGAAGAAGGCTTGCTGGTGGTCAATACCACCTCACTTGGCATGGTTGGGAAACCCCGCCTGCGGGTGCCTTTGGATGGGCTGACCCCGGACAAGGTTGTCACCGATCTGATCTATTCACCGCTCAAGACGGATTTGCTGCAAACAGCAGAAGAGGTTGGCTGCACCGTGGTTGATGGGTTGGGCATGTTGCTGCATCAGGCCGTGCCGGGTTTTGAACGCTGGTTTGGCCAACGCCCCGATGTGGATACCGCAACACGCGCGGCTGCGCTGCGATGACATTTCATCTGGGGCTGACCGGATCCATTGGCATGGGCAAAAGCACCACCGCCGGCCTGTTTGCGCAGATGGGCTGCGCCATCTGGGATGCCGATGCGGCAGTGCACCGGCTGTACGCTGTCGGTGGCGCAGCAGTTGCTCCAATGCAAAAGGATTTCCCGACCGCGGTGGTTGACGGCGCGGTGAGCCGCGCGGCCCTGAAACAGATCCTGGCCAAAGATCCCGCCGCCTTTGCCCGGCTCGAAGCAATTGTGCATCCTTTGCTGGCCGCGGACAGGCAGGCCTTTCGTGATCAGGCGACAAGTGATGTTCTGGTTTTTGATATTCCGCTGTTGTTTGAAACCGGTGGTGACGCGGCAATGGATGCGGTGGCCTGCGTGCGGGTCGATGCCGAGACCCAGCGCGCCCGGGTGCTGGAACGCGGCACCATGAGTGAAGCGCAGTTTGAACAGATCCTGGCAAAACAGATGCCCATCGACGAAAAATCTGCGCGGTCGGATTTCATTATAGAAACGGATACTCTGGACCACGCAGAAACTCAGGTGCGTGCCATCCTGGACCAGATCAGAAAGACAGCAAAAGATGCGTGAAATCGTTCTCGATACCGAGACCACCGG
The DNA here is from genome assembly GCF_001294455.1 of Phaeobacter sp. 11ANDIMAR09. Classification (GTDB taxonomy): domain Bacteria; phylum Pseudomonadota; class Alphaproteobacteria; order Rhodobacterales; family Rhodobacteraceae; genus Pseudophaeobacter. Next base: position 224,738 of record NZ_LIKT01000001.1, on the reverse strand, counting down.
ATTTGATCCCTTTTCGGGCGACCGCATTGTCGAAATCGGGGCGGTTGAGCTGCTCAATCACATGCCAACCGGCGAGACCTTCCACGTCTATATCAACCCCGAACGCGGCATGCCGCAGGAGGCTTTTGGCGTTCACGGGATTGGTCCGGACCTGCTGGAGCCACCGCAACAGCCGGAAAAAGGCCAGGTCACCCTGCGTGACAAACCGGTCTTTGCCAAATTTGGTCAGGCTTTTCTGGATTTTGTGCGCGACTCGCGAATGGTGATCCACAACGCCAGCTTTGACATGAAGTTTCTCAACTTTGAGCTGGACCGGATGGGGCTGCGCACGCTGCCGATGGAACAGGCGCTGGATACTCTGGCAATGGCGCGCAAGCGCTTTCCCGGCTCGCCCGCGACGCTGGATGCACTGTGCCGTCGGTTCCATATCGACAACAGCAATCGGACCCTGCACGGCGCTCTGCTCGATTCCGAAATTTTGGCGGATGTCTATCTGGAGCTCATTGGCGGGCGTCAGCCAGACTTTGGCCTCTCCACCAACGCCAGTTCCGGCGGTCAGATTGTCGAAGAATGGCGCCCGGCCCCGCGTCCTGCCCCGCTGCCGTCCCGGCTGACAGCACAAGAGGCAGAAGCGCATGAAGCCTTTGTTGCCAAAATGGGCGAAGAGGCGCTCTGGAACCTCAAAGCGGGCTAAACCCTATCTGATGACCGCAAACAAAAACGCCGCCGACCAAGGTCAGCGGCGCCTTTTGTTGTGAAACGCGAGCAGATTACTGCTGCGGAACAGCCTCGGCCTGACGGCGGGCCAGCTCGTTGCGGTAGATCGCAACAAAATCGATGTTGTCGAGGTTCAGCGGTGGGAAACCGCCGTCACGGGTGACATCGGACACGATGCGACGCAGGAAGGGGAAGGTCATGCGTGGGCATTCGATCAGCAAGAAGGGATGCAGCTGGTCTTCTGGAACACCTTCGATGTTGAAGACGCCGATATATTCCAGTTCCAGTACAAACAGAACGTCGCCGCCCTCTTTGTTTTTGGACTCGATGTTCAGCTTGGTCATGACCTCATACTGGTTCTCAACCGAGCGTTTCTTGGCATCCAGGTTGACCGAAACATTGACGTCGGGCTGAACTTCACCACCGGCGCCTTTTTGGGCCATGACGTTTTCAAAGGACATGTCACGGATGTATTGACCCAGGATATTCATCTGGACCTGGGGCTGCTGTGCGCCCCCGTTTGCGCCATTTTCGGCCATTGAGATACTCCTAAAAAATCAGTTTGACCCGTGCTTAACAGCTTGGTTCCGGTATCTCAACGGCTAGGAAGTCTCGCAAGTCTGCGGCAGGTTATTTTGGACCTTCGACCCAACCAGAAGGCTTTTGATTGGGCTTTCTTGGCCTTACCTCTTCGAAGTCACCATCAATGATATCGCCCTGACGAGGAGGCTGAGCGTTGTGGCTGCTGCGCGGCTGGCCCTGCCCCTGCCCCGGCATACCGGATCCATGCACGGTGCCAGACCCCATCTGGAACTGTGCCACCGTGACCCGCTTGCTGATGTAGCGATAGACCGCGATCCGCACCGGCGGCATCAACAGGGCAAAGCCAAAGGCATCAGTGAAAAAGCCAGGCGTCAGCAGCAGCGCGCCGGCAAAGAGGATCATCGCCCCATGTGCCAGGGGTTCGGCGGGATCAGACAGGGTCTGAAACGAATTTCGCATCTGTCCCAGTGCCAGCCGCCCCTGTGAGCGCACCAAGGTTGTGCCCAGCACAGCAGTCAACACCACAATGGCCAAAGTCGGCCAGAGGCCGATCGCGCCGCCAACCTGAATAAACAGGCCAATTTCAATAAGAGGCACCATCAGAAAGGCGAGAAAAAGATACATTTAGCGGTTTCCTCTGAACATACGCTGGACGGTAGACTTGCCACCCTTGACCCCCTACATAAGGAGAGAACGCCCAGGTTTCAAACCGGGCACGGAATATCCAGCGAGAGGTTCTTATGGAGTCGCCTTTGATTAGTCTTTTGGTATTGGCCGGCATTGCGGTATTTTTGATCCTGCGTCTCAGAAGCGTTCTGGGCACCCGCGAAGGATTTGAAAAACCTCCTGTCGCTCCTGCACAAAGGCGCAGCAACGGACCCGATCTCGAAGTGATCGAGGGCGGGCCAGATCGCGATATCACCGATTATGTCGAAGAAGGATCGGATCAGGCCAAAGCGCTGGCTGCGATGAAGCGGGTCGAGCCCGCCTTTCAGGTCGGGGAATTTGTTCAGGGTGCCCGCGGTGCCTATGAAATGATCCTGATGGGATTTGAGCGCGGCGAGTTGGATGATCTTCAGGGCTTTCTGGCTGAAGACGTCTTTGACAGCTTTGTCGAGGCCGTCGCACAGCGTGAAGATCAGGGGCTGACCATTGAGGCCGAATTCATCGGCGTGCGCGAAACTGCAGTGGTGGATGCGATCTTCGATGAAACCACCGGCGTTGCCGAACTGACCATGCGTTTTGTCGGCGAGCTGACCTCAGTTGTGCGCAATCGCGAAGGCGAAATCGTCGAAGGTGATGCCAAGGCGATCAAACGTCAAAAAGATGTTTGGGTTTTTGCCCGTAGCATGGGTGGTGATGATCCAAACTGGCAGTTGATCGCCACGGACGGGTGAGTGCAATGCTCGGGAGGCTTTTCCGGGCAGCGGCTCTTATGGGGGCCGCGATGACGGCTACGGGAGCAGGTGCTGAAACCACCTATAAGATGTTGGACTTCTCTCAGCTGAACGGCTGGGAGAAGGACAATCATGCAGCAGCGCTCAAGGTATTTTTGGAAACATGCCCCGATCTTAAGGATCAGGACTGGCAGAACCTATGCGCGCTGGCACAGTCACAATCTCAGGCGTTGCCAGAGGATGAAGCAAGGGCCGGTGCGCGCAGCTTTTTTGAGCTTTTCTTTCGTCCCGTTTTGGTCGAAGACGGCACCCCGGCGCTGTTTACAGGGTATTTCGAGCCCGAGCTGGATGGCTCCCGCTATCGTACATCCCGGTTTCGCTATCCGGTCTATCGGATGCCCCCCGAGGCCAAGCAGGCCAATCCCTGGCTGCCCCGTCGCGATATCCTGACGGGGCCGGTGATGCAGGGGCGTGGCTTGGAAATTGCCTGGGTGGATGACCCGGTCGAGCTGTTTTTTCTGCAAATTCAGGGATCGGGCCGTATTCGTCTGAATGGTGGTGGTATGCTCCGGGTTGGATATGGCGGCGCCAATGGGCATCCCTATCGTTCGGTGGGTACGGAAATGGTGCGCCGTGGCATCTACAAGGCGCATCAGGTCAGTGCTCAGGTGATCAAGGCCTGGGTGCGGCGCAATCCGGTTGCCGGGCGCGAGCTGTTGCTGCACAACCCCTCCTATGTGTTCTTTCGTGAAATCCGCAAAATCCGCCCCTCAAAAGGCCCGGTTGGCGCCATGAATCGCTCGGTGACAACCCTGCGCACATTGGCGGTGGACCCCAAATTTACGCCCCTGGGCGCCCCTGTTTGGATGGAAAAGGACGGCGAAACGCAGATGCGCCGGCTGATGATTGCACAGGACACGGGATCCGCGATCAAAGGCGCGCAGCGCGCTGATGTTTTTTATGGTACCGGCGATAGCGCAGGTCAGGCAGCAGGCCGGCTGCGCGATCCGGGCCGGATGGTGGTTCTGCTGCCAATTCAACGCGCCTTTGCGCTGGTTCCGGATGAGTACTGATGAGCAGGCGCAAACTGACTTCTGAAGAGGTGGAGCTTTGGCATCAGGTGGTGGAACACGCCGAGCGCCTGCATCCCGGCAGCCATTCCACGCCGCCCGCCCTGCCCCTGCCTAAGCCCAAACCAGCAAAGCAGCCGCAGGTTCGCTCGGAAAACCTGCTGGAGGTCTTTGAACTGGGCAGCAAGGCCAAGCCAAAGCCACAACGCCATGCATTGAAACCCACACCGGGAAAGGCCCTGGCAGCAAGCCCATTGCAGATGGACGAAAAGGCCTTTCGCCGGATGAAGCGTGGCAAGCTGAAACCCGAAGGCAAACTGGACCTGCATGGTATGCGGGTGGACAGCGCTCATCCAGCGCTGACCCGGTTCATTCTATCGGCGCAGGCCTCGGGCAAGCGTTTGGTTCTGGTGGTGACAGGCAAGGGCAAGGACCGGGATGAACCTGGGCCCATCCCAGTGCCGCGCGGAATTCTGCGCCATCACGTGCCACAATGGCTGGCGCTGCCGCCTTTAGCACAGGCGGTGCTGCAGGTCAGCCAATCTCATGTGACCCATGGTGGCGAAGGGGCCTATTACGTCTATTTGCGTCGTACCCGCTAACAGGTCAAAGCAGCCGTTCAGCGCTCGCCGCCGGTAAAGGTCACTAACAGGGCCTCGCCTACCATGTCATGATCAACCGCCGCGTCTGGCAGGATCTGGGTAAATTCTGCTACCGCTTGGGGGCGGGCATCAAAAGCATCCTCGGTTGCCTGCGCCTCATTCAACAGGGCAAGAAACGTTGGCGATGTTGCGGTTATGAAATGACCGGATTCGGCGTTTTTGGCAAAGGCGCTGGTGTCGATAATTTCAATCGGCAGGTCAGAGACCGCATCAATGGAGCTGAGACTGCCGAGACGTTCGCGGCTGTGGGTTCCCCGGATGCGCCGGGAGATGCCCAGGATCGGGTCCTTGCTCGACACAAATACCACAAAGGGTTCCGGCACCTTTTTGAACTGTCTGATCTGGCTGCGAAAAACATCCAGATCCAGATCGGGGGACAAAAGGATGACGCCGGCAAGGTTCTGGTCTGACCAATTTGGGGATCTGATCTCCATCTGGCGCAGAGCCTCCATGGCCAGCACGGATCCCATGGAATGCGCTGCCAGAACAATTCTCCGGGCACCGGCCTTTTCTAGATGCCGCAAAAGTCGCTCTAATCCATCACGGGCAAACAAGACGCTGTCACCGTCGTAGGCATAGCCCAGAGGGCTGCCGAGGCTTGGCCAGGAATAGACAATCGTGGCCCCCGGAGTATCCAGATCATGGGTCAGCTGGGCAGCCCGAAAGGCGGTTTCGGCCTGGGTGCTGTTGTAGCCATGTACAAAGACCAGCACGTCCCGCTCATTTGGCGCATATTGGCTCAGCTCGGATTTAATACGGCGATCAAAATCCGCAATATCCTGAAATTGATTGCGTGCAGCCAGGGTGAATTCAGTTTGGGGATCAGGGTTTGCGTAGCCGAATTCCAGCTTGCCAGGGGTATGGGTTGGCGGAATGGAAACCGTTAGCTCCAGCAGGCTGTAGTCTTCGCTGCGGGCCGGCCCAAAAGACCCATCGGGCAGTTCGGCCCTGTTTGTGGCGACAAAGATGGTTTTTGGCGTGCCCACATTCAGGGCTTCGGGGGTGACCGGAGACAGGCTTCGATCCGTGCAGCCGAGGGCCAAAAGGAGGCTGATCCCGGCAGCCAAACGGAGGACAAACATAAACAACCTTTGTAGAAGACCTAAATCCGGATGATCCGGCTGCAGGCTAACAAGCCCACAGCCAGATGCAAACCGGTCTGCAACGCGCCGCATTTGCGCGTCGCAGTGTTTTACAGTACATAGCGGCTAAGATCGCTTTTGCTGGCCAATTCACCCAGATGTTTGCCGACAAAGCTGGCGTTGATGGTGACCTTCTCTCCGCCCTTGTCGGGGGCGTTAAAGGAAAGCTCTTCGAACACCCGTTCAATCACTGTGTAAAGGCGCCGGGCGCCGATGTTTTCAACCGTGTGATTGACTTCGGCAGCGATCTTGGCAAGCGCGGCGATACCATCCTCGGTAAAGGTCACTTCGACCTCTTCGGTTTTCATCAGCGCGGTATACTGCAGTGTCAGCGCATTGTCGGTTTCTGTCAGGATGCGGACAAAATCCGCCTCGCTCAGCGAGCGCAGGTTGACCCGGATCGGCAGGCGGCCCTGTAATTCGGGCAACAGATCCGACGGTTTGGCGACATGAAAGGCGCCGGAGGCGATGAACAGGATATGGTCTGTTTTGATGGGCCCGTGTTTGGTGCTGACGGTGGTGCCTTCAATCAGGGGCAACAGATCCCGCTGCACCCCTTCGCGGCTGACATCGCCACCACGCGCATCCGAACGGGCGCAGACCTTGTCGATCTCATCCAGAAAGACGATGCCGCTTTGCTCAACCGATTCAATGGCAGCACGGGTGACAACCTCATCATCCAGCAGCTTGTCGGCCTCGTCACTGATCAGCACTTCATAGCTTTCGGCCACGGTCATCTTTTTGCGTACCGTGCGCCCGCCCATGGCCTTGCCCAAGAGATCGCCGATGTTCAGCACCCCCATGTTGCCGCCGCCGGGCTGGCCAGGAATATCAAACATATTGCCCATCGGGTTTGCGGTATCGGCGACATCCAATTCGATCTGCGCATCGTCAAGCTGCCCAGATTTCAGCTTTTTGCGGAAAACGTCTCGGGTGCTTTCCCGGGCGCTCTCGCCTGCCAGCGCGTCAATCACCCGGTCCTCGGCGGCCTTTTGTGCCTTGGCGGTGACGTCTTCGCGCATGAATTCGCGGGTCTGAACAATGGCGCTATCCACCAGATCGCGGATGATCTGCTCTACGTCCCGGCCAACATAGCCCACTTCGGTGAATTTGGTGGCTTCTACCTTGATGAACGGCGCGCGCGCCAGTTTGGCCAGCCTGCGCGAGATTTCGGTTTTGCCCACGCCGGTAGGTCCGATCATCAGGATGTTCTTGGGGTATACCTCATCGCGCAGATCATCCGGCAGCTGCTTGCGGCGCCAGCGGTTGCGCAGGGCCACAGCTACGGCGCGTTTTGCGTCGTTCTGGCCAATGATGAAGCGGTCCAGTTCAGAAACGATTTCGCGGGGTGTCAGGTCAGTCATGGGATGTCTCGTTTCAGTGAGAAGGAGGAAGGCGGTGCAGCGGCAGCACAGCACCCAAAGGAGAAAGCAGGGCGGCCCGGATCCGCGCCCAGAAGGCGCCAAGGATCACCAGGAAGAAACCCAGCAAAAGAATGGTCATGGCAGCACCATCACCGTCAAACACAGTGCCTGCCAGGGTCACGCTATACCCGATGGCGGCAATCAGAAAGGAGCGCCGGTCAATCACGATGGCCACCAGGGCAAAGGCAAACAGCACAGCAACCAGCGTCAGCTGCGCGCCAGAAGTGCCCTGGTCCAGCAGGCTCAGCGCAATGGTATTGACCAGGGCAGGCGCGGCCACAACATGCAGCCAGAACCCCTGCGCCGCGCGCCGGGTGACGCGGTGCGGATCGCTGAGGTCAAACATCATCGCAACAGCAAAGACGGCGATTCCCACCACCAGGGTCACCCAGGCAAAGGGGCCAGAGGCAGAAAACAGGAAGAAATCGCTGATCCCCTCTGGGCGGCCGGCCTGTTCCGCGGCCATCATCAGGGTAAGGGCAAAAACCCCAAGCGCAATCAGAGCCATGGCAAAGGGAACCCGAAAGCGCAGCCAGAACAGCGCTACTGCAGCCGTGGTCAGCGCCATAGGCAGCGGCAGGCTGGACAGATCATTCTGTGCCACCATGAAGGGTTCCGAGAAAAAGGCGGTCATGCCGGTCCCGGCATTGGCAGCCCAAAGCAGTGACAGCGCGATGGCTGGGGCGATCATCCGGCGACGGCGAATGAAATATTCGGCAAAGACCCAGAGCAGCACAGCCCCCAGGGCCGCAGAATAGATGGTCTTGTCTATATATCCACCCAGAGAGCCTGCGATATAGGCCGCGGTGACGGCAGCCCAGCCTGAGGCCAGAATGAGCATGCCGATGACGATGAAAATCTCATTGAACCCTTTGAACAGCTCAAAGGGTTCATCTCCAGGCGCCAAGTCTTCACGCGCTCCGCGCCGGCTATGAGATATTGCCAGCAAGGAGGCCGCCTGGGCCTCGCTGATCAGGCCAGAGCCGACGGCGGCGCGAATGTCATCCTGGTCGATCTGGCTCACATCAGCTCTCCGAGGTGGGGTTTGCGGCGCGACTGTCGGCAGCAATGCTTTCGACGGTCAAACGGCCATTGGTATAGACACAGATATCAGCAGCAATCGCCATGGCATCGCGGGCCACAGCCTCGGCATTGCGGTCGCTGTCTATCATGCCCCGCGCTGCCGCCAGCGCAAAATTACCGCCAGATCCAATCGCCGCCACATTATGTTCGGGCTCCAACACATCCCCGGCTCCGGTGATCACCAAGAGCTCGGTCCCGTCAGTGACGATCAGCATGGCTTCAAGTTTTTGCAGGTATTTATCGGTTCGCCAATCCTTGGCCAGTTCAACGCTGGCCCGCGCCAATTGACCTGGGGTGGCTTCCAGCTTGGCTTCCAGGCGTTCCAACAGGGTAAAAGCATCGGCGGTGGAGCCGGCAAAGCCGACAACCACGTCAAACCCTCCCGGAGACAGGCGGCGCACCTTACGGGCTGTGCCCTTGATCACCGTTTGCCCGAGAGAGACCTGCCCATCGCCGGCAATGACCACTTCACCACCCTTTTTGACACCAATGATGGTGGTTCCGTGCCAGCCTGGGAATTGATCATTTGCCATTTATGCCTCCAGTTTTGTTGCCTTCTATATGGATCTATCTCCGATCCGGTACAAGGCTCAGCCGGATGCTGCAGACCCTGGCCACCGCGTTCAAACTCGGGCAGGGCGTTAACCAACTGCTTAGGCGCTATGCACAGAGCGCAAAACGGGGCTGTTTAATGGGCAATTGTAGGACTCAGCAAGCTCTCCTACATGAAGCCTACAAGCAGACAACGTGAATACACACGAATTTAAAGGACTAGTGCAATGACGACCGCAAACCTCCATGCGCCGCTGGGCGCAGTCTCCGTTCTTCGTTTGGTAGACGGACTCATGAACTTCAAAACCAACATGGTTGAATGGAATGAATCCCGCCAGACCCGCAAGGCGCTGTCTCAGCTCACTGCGGCACAGCTGGAAGACATCGGCCTCGCGCGGGCAGATATCGACAAACTGTAAGTTTTGTAGACCAGGTGCAGCATGCACCAAAGCAGATAAGCCGCTCCAATCCGGGGCGGCTTTGTCTTTTTCAGCGCTTGAGCTTGTAGCGACCCGCCTGATCCGGCACCCAGGCTTCAATCGCAGCGGTGGCGATCACATGAACAGCGTCGGAGTCCGGATCCGTGACGTTCAACCCCCCCTTGACCGCCCGCACCCTGGCCCGCCCGCGCGGCAGATCTTCGGCCACCAAATCACAATCCACCTGATTGGGGTCCTGTACCGCAATGGTGACATCCACCTGCATTTCAGTGTGATCTAGCCCCAGTTTGGAAAACAGGGTGATCGAGGAATGATGCAGAGCATCCTGCACCGCCCGCCGCGCCGCCTTGGTATAGTCCTGACCATAGAGATCATTGCCGGTGCCCATTTCCAAAATGATCCGTTTCTTGCTCATGACACCTGCTCCATATCAAAGGAGACAATGACGGCGGCATTGGCCATCACCGTGACGCCCCCACCCTGGGGCTTTGCCACATCCAGCCCGCCTTCACGCACCGTGACGCTGGGCTGCCCATAGGGAAAGATCGCCTTCAGCGCCGCCACATCCACCTGATCCGGCTGGGCCACGCCAATCTCGGCATCGATGATCATCGCTTCCTTTGGAAAATCAAACAGCTCCGCCATATTGACCGAATTATGCCAGAGCGCATCTTTGATTGCGCGTATTGCGGCCTCGGTATAATCCTGCCGCCGCAGCGAGCTGCCCATTCCAAACTCCACCAATACCCGTGTCTTGGCCATGCCAGCCCCCTTGTTTCTCCGCTCCGCCACTCTCCGCGCCCAGGGCCAAAAGAAAACCCCCATTCTTCATTTGGCCTAAAATATCCCGGGGGAAGAGGCCCGCCAGGGCCGATGGGGGCAGCGCCCCCTTAGATCCCGATTGAAACATCAGATGGGCCTCTCTCCGATCGGGCTACAGATCGGACCGCAGCATCTCCCGGATTTTCACAGCCTTCTCAAAATGGTCCAGCCGATGGGTCTGGATCCACCAGGTCGCAACCTGCATAAGCAGTTCAGGATCCTCATTTTGGTTCTTGAAAAAGGCATAAAAGGATAGGCCGACGCCCTCGCCTTTTTTGTCAATCTTGTCACTACAGATGGCAATAGCTTTTTGGCGAAATACTGGGGTCATAAAGGGAGTCCTTGAAATAAAAAAGCGCCCTCAATCGAGGGCGCCTTTAAAGAATTCTGAGCTTTGATCTATCAGATCGATTCGTTGATCCAGCTCTGCAGCGCGGCCTTTGGGGCTGCGCCGGCGCGGTTGGAAACAACCTGACCGTCTTTGAAGATGAACAGCGCCGGAATGCCACGCACGCCCATGGCAGCGGCAGAGTTCGGGTTGCTGTCAACATCAACCTTAACAACCTTTACCTTGTCGCCATATTCGGCCGCCAGCTCTTCCAGAGCGGGGCCGATCTGTTTGCAGGGACCACACCATTCGGCCCAGAAATCCACCACAACGGGGACAGAGGAGTTCTTGACTTCGGCGTCAAATGTTTCGTCGGTGACGGCTACGGTGGACATGGGAATGTCTCCTGAGATCTATGGCAACTGGACTGGGAACCTAGGTAGAGCGTAACAGATCGTCAAGGTTCCAACACCTCCTTGAACGCATCTGTCACAAGATCGTGCGGTAACATCATCAGGCTGGCGTTCCGGGTCCATAGCAGCGCGCAATCAATCTGACGGTCCGGGTAGATCTGGCGCAGGGCATGACCATAGGCGCCCATCTGGCGCAGCAGACCCCTGGGGCAGTTCTGCAGGCTTTGCGGCACTTCGGCATTGGATTTGAAATCCACTGCCAGCACCCGCCGCGGAGTCACGACCAGCCGGTCGATGATGCCGTAGATTCGCCGATGACCCAGCCAGGCCGTGACCGGAACCTCGGCCAGGGCATCAGGAGAAAAGACGTGGGACAGGTCTGGATTGGTCAACACCGCTTCGGCCTCGGCCAGAAGTTCGGCGCGATCCGCAGCATCTAGCAACAACCGATCCGTCAGGTCCCCCCATTGAGCGTGGGGCCTTGCCGGCAGATGTTCCAGCAAGAGATGCAGTCGACTGCCGCGGGCCATTGCCTGCGCTTCGTTCAGACCCTGTTCCCCGGGCAGGGCTTTGGCTCCCCCCAAATCCGAAGGCTTTAGCGCAGGTTCCGGGGCCAGATAGGCAGGCGCGGGCTGGGTAAAGACTGCGGGTAGGCTGGGCAGGGTTTTGTCCTGGATCTCACGCGAGACCAGCTCCAAGCCCTCCCAATCGCCATGCGCCAGACGCAAGCCTTCCCCACCCGGCAGATCGCAGGCTGTGGCGCCGCTCTCCTGCAGGGCCGCCTCAACCCGCTGATACCAGCTGTCCCCCTCTTTCGACAACTGCCCGGCTGTGGCGACGATCAGCCATTTTTCGGCCCGGGTCAGCGCCACATAAAGCAGGCGCAGGCGTTCGTTTTGCTGTTTCTCCTGCGCCGCCTCGCGGGCATTGGCCAGCAGATCCGGCATCTGATCCTTGGGCAGTTTCCACAGAGGTGTGCCCTCCGCCACCATGATCTCCGCATCACTGGGGGCGTTGCGTTTGGCGGTATCTGGCAGGATCACAATCGGCGCTTCCAAACCTTTGGAGCCATGGACTGACATCACCCGGATCATATCCCCCGAGGCCCCCATCTGTCGCTTAATCTCCAGATCATCGGTCTGCATCCAGACCAGAAATCCGGTGAGGCTGGGAATGTCAGAGCGCTCATAGGCCAAGGCCTGCGACAGTAGCGCATTGATGCCATCCTCAGCTTCAGGTCCCAGTCGGCCCAGCAGTTTTTGCCGCCCCTGATGGCGGGTCAGGATGCGCTCGATTAGATCAAAGGGACGCAGAAAATCGGTCTGATCGCGCAGATCATCCAGCACCGCCATGGTCTCGGGGAAGTCATCGCGACGCTCGCGCAGCGCCGGCCACAGGTGTTTGCTGCTGCGGTGATGGGCGAGATCAAACAGCATCTGCTCGGACCAGCCAAACAGGGGCGATTTCAGCACCTCGGCCAGGGCCAGCGAATCCTCGGGCGTACCCAGAAAGGACAGCAGCGAGGCGATGTCCTTGACTGCTAGCTCCGCCCCAACCTTGAGCCGATCAGCCCCGGCAATGGGGAGGTCGGCGTTTTTACAGGCGCGGATGATTTCTGAAAACAGTTCCGAGCGGCGCTGCACCAGAATCAGGAAATCGCCCGCATGCACGGGGCGGCGCTGAAATGTGCCGCGCGTTGGGCCATCCTCGGGAATTGTGACTTTGTGGTCGATCATGTCTTTGATCTGGCGGGCAATGCGTTCGGCCAGAATGACAGTGTGGTGACGCTTGCCGGGGCGATCCACCGGATCGGTCCAGTCGCTCTCTTCGTCCTCGTCGCTCTTGTCCACTGCAGGCCACAGGTCCACCCGCCCGGGCAGGTCGGATTTAAAGGCGCGGTGCAGGGCATCGCTGTGAAAGCCGGCGCGCGGGCTATCCTTAAACACCAGATCCACCAGCCGCAGGATCGCCGCCGAGGAGCGGAAGGAAAACTCCAGCGCGGCGTTTTGCAGCCCCGATCCAGATTCCGATAGCCGATTGGCGAATTCCACCTGCATGCGATCAAAGGCATCCGGGTCGGCACCCTGAAAGGAATAGATCGACTGTTTCTTGTCGCCGACCACAAAGATGGTGCGCTCGACATCGGATCGTGCGCCGATCCCAGCAGTGAATTCCTGCGCCAGTTTTTCGATCACGTTCCATTGCACCGGGCTGGTATCCTGGGCCTCATCCACCAGAATATGATCGATGCCGCCGTCCAAACGGTACAGCACCCAAGCGGCCACCGCCGGGTCATTCAACAGATGGCGCGCGTTGAGGATCAGATCGTCAAAGTCGAGCCAGCCGCGTTGCTGCTTGCGGGCTTCATATTCCGGTAGAAAGACCTGTGCGAACTGGTGCAGATCCTGGGATTTCCGCGCCGCCACCAGCGCCAGCCGTTTGGCGCGGGCGTCTTCCACCCGCAGCATCAGAGGCTCCAGCTGGTCCATCAGGGCAATATTGGCTTCGCGCAGTTTCTTGGTGGGGAATTTCCCTACCTTGGCAGTGAAAGGATCCGCAGCTCCGGCGCCGGTCAGAAAAATGCCTTCCAATGTGGCAAGGTCGGTCAGTGTCGGCGTGGAGATCCCAGCCAGTTTGGCAGCGGCGCGTTGATCGGTGGTACCGCCGGTTTCCAGCATGGCACGGGTGCGCGACAGCAATTCTGCCTCGCCGCCCAGAAACACCATGGCCTCAAGCTCTGCCTGATCAAACCCATCCGGCAGATCAAAGCGGGCCAGTAGCGCGGACCAGTCCAGAATAGTTTCAAACTCGGCGCGGCGTTGGCACAGGGCCGAAGTCAAATCTTCAAAATCACTGCCGCCCACATGGCGGGCCAGAGGTCCCACCAGATGCGCCAATTCACCCTTGGCCATGTCTTCGACAATCTCGGCCCGCAACAGGGATGCGGCGCGGTCTTCCATCTCGGAAAACTGCGGGCTGACGCCGGCCTCCAGCGGGAAACGCCGCAGCAGGGAGGAACAAAAGGAGTGGATGGTCTGGATTTTGAGCCCGCCGGGGGTCTCAATGGCGCGGGCAAAGAGCGTGCGCGCCTGGGCCAGATCCTCGGCCTGCGTGTTGACCTCGCCCAACTCACTGAGCGCCGCTGTCAGCTCGGGGTCCCGCAGCATTGCCCATTCGCCCAGACGTTGGAACAGACGATTCTGCATCTCGCTGGCGGCGGCCTTGGTATAGGTGAGGCACAGAATGTGCTGCGGCTGCACGCCCTTGAGCAACAACCGCGCCACGCGGTCGGTCAGAACTTTTGTCTTACCGGAGCCGGCATTGGCCGCGAGCCAGGTCGAGGCATCAGGGCGCGCGGCACGGAACTGCGCCTCAGAGGCGTCATCGCGGGGTTTTGCAGAGGGGGTGCTCATGTCAGATCCTCGGGCTCAGGTGTGGCGCTGCGATCCCATTCGCCAAAGCGGGCGAGGTGGTCATAGTCGCCTGCAATATCATCGCGATGCACCATGCGGCGGCTGGAATAGCCCTGATCCTGCTCAAAATAGGCGCCGATCAGCTGTTTCAGCTCTTCCCAGATCTTGGCCGGGGGCTGATCCTGCAACGGGGCTGGCACTTCCTTCAGATTGCTGCCCAACCCAATAAAGGCGGCGCGGGCCACCTCTGCTGGTCCAATTTCCTTGAACGCGCCCTCCTCTGCCATGGCGGCCTCGATCAGCAGCTGTTTTTCAAATTTCTTCTGCTGCGCTTCTGAGGGCGGCGCGCCGGTCTTGTAGTCATAGAGATGCAGAAAGCCGCGTTCGTCCTGATCAATACGGTCAGCGCGGCAGGCAATGGCAAAATCCAGCGGCTCCAGCCGGGCCTCGCCCATAGCCTCCAGTTTGAGCGGTGTGGCGCGGCTCTGCCGGGATTGTTCGGCCAGGATGAAATCGCCGGCCAGACGCTGGATACGGCTGAGCCACAATAGGCGCGCTACGGGCCAGGGCACGTCCCGTTCCAACAGGGCACGGGCGGTTTCAATCAGGTAATCGGAGGTCAGGCGGCTGGGATCTTCCAGGCTGTCGCGGATAAAAACCTCAAAGACCTCATGCACCACAGTACCGCGCAGCAATGCATCCGGTTCCTGCACCAGCGGGTTCAGCGGCCGCAGACGCAGCACATGTTTGGCATAGATCGCATAGGGATCACGGATCAGGCGCGGGATTTCGGTGATGGTCAGCCGACGCGGGCGGCTGGCAACGGGCGGACGCGGAGAGGGACGCGGAGCTGCGGGTATTTCGCTGGGCTGCTCCAGAGCATCGGCCCAGTCTAGCCATTCCTGCCCACGTGCCCGCATCGCATCCAAAGCGGATTTGCCACCCTGATCGGGCAGGCCGGAGAGTAGGTTTGTCAGGCGATTGAGCCAGCGCGAGGCCACCGTGTCAGCCTCATCCGAGCGCGCCGCACGGGTGAGCCAAACCTCGGGCGCGGCCACGGCCTGCTGGAAATCATGGGCCGATAGGCCAATGCGGCGCTCGGGCAGCAAGAGCCCGGCCTGATGGCGCAATTGCCGGTTCAGCCAAGGGTCAGGCTTGGCGGCTTCCGGCCAGCTGCCCTCATTGAGGCCCCCCAGGATCACCAGATCTGCGCCCTGCACCCGGGCCTCGAGCGTGCCCCAGATCATGATGGATCCATAGGGGGTGTCCCGGTCGCGCACCTCGCCCTGAGACAGGATGGCTGACAAAAGATCGGCAAAATCGCGGGCTGACATCGCGCCACCGTGTTCGGCCTCAGCCTCCAGATTGGAAAAGATCTTGAGCGCCTCAATGCCAGCCTTTTTGTCCCACAGCGTGCCACTTTCGCCTGCGCTTTGTATCTGACTGCCGGCGGCAATCGCTTCGGCCCGAGCACGCAGTAGCGCCACCCAATCGATGAGATTGAGCGGTGCAGTCACCTGTTGGTCGGCAAAGTTCTGCGACAGCCAGTCGACCCAACCGGAGGTTAAATCGCGTTCAGTGCCAAAGGCTTCAAAGCTGGCAGCATCGGGAAAGGGAGGCCCATTGCGGCGCAGGTCCAGCTCAAAATCGCGGGTATGGCGCAGATGGTCCCCACGGGCCGCCTCGGCACTGCTGCCATCATGGGTCAGCGGGTGTTTTAGCAGGGTGAGCAGCGCATCTGCCGTCAGCGGGCGGCAAAACAGCTCTGCCACATGGCGCAGGAACCGCCCCGGAGGGGTCAGCTGCAGCGGCAGGCCGGCGGAATCATCCGGCAGAATTCCCCAGCGATCCAGCGCCGCGGACACCAGCCGAGTCAGCATTCGGTCGGGCGAGATCAGCGCGGCTGTTTTGCCCTCCTCGGCAGCCTGGCGCAGCCGCAGGGCGATGGCCAGAGCCTCGGCGCGCGGGTTTGCTGCTTCGACCAGGGTGACATCGGCGCAGGCCTGGTCCAGCTCGGTGAGCTTTGGGCCTTCGCTCATCCAGGCATGGGTAACAGGTGCCGGGCGCAGCGCCAGCGAGATCAACCGGTTGCGGGCAGGCGAGACCGGCGCATCTGGGCTCCAGCGCTGCACCTCGCGGGGAGTCATGTCGAGGTCGGACAGCAGTTTGGCAAAGCGATACTGCGGGTGATCCTCGGAGGTGAGCGCATCGCGTAGATGGGTCCAGACCTCGGCGGGTTGTTCAAAATCATATCCGGGCAGTACCACGGCGCCCTGAGGCAGGCGGGCGATGGCCTCCATCAGCATATGGGTGGTCCCGCGCGAACCCGTGGAGCCGGCCAGGATCACCGGATGCTGGGGCGGCTCTACCTGCCATTTGGCGATGAGGTTCTCGACCATTTGGCGTTGCCGGGCCTGAACATCGGTGGCGCCGCTGTGCAGATCAACAAATTGATCCACGATGCCGATGAATTGCTGCGCCCGCGACCAGTGGCCAGACATGTCAGAGACATCCAGGTTGCGGATCACATCGGTACTGATGCCTTCGCTTTGCATTTCATCGACCAGATTGGCGAGGCTATCGGAGAGATCATATAGCGAAGAGCGCGCTGCAAGATCAGGCTGGGCATCCAGCAGCCGGGCGATGAGCTGTGACAGTTCCAGCCGGCGGCGCAATGGCGGCAGGGCCGGGGGCAGCCCCTGCAGGCTGGCCTCCTGCGCCAGATCGGTGAGCAGACGCATGCGTGGCAGCAACAGGGCGGGGCCTTCCTCGAACAGGCTGCGGCAACGGCGCATCATCCGCGAGGTGTTGAGGATCACTTCGACCCGTGCCAGATCTTCGGGCGGCAGGGGGTGCCCGCGCTGAATAAGCCCCTGTGCCAGGGCGCGCGGAAAATCAACGCCCATTGGAACGGCAAAGACACGGGGGCTGTCCTGAGGTTCAAACAACATCATCGGCAATCAGTTCCTCGGCTATGGCGATCCCTTCGGGGTGTCCCACATCGCACCAATGGCCGGGGTATTCCACCGCAAACAACCGGTCCTTCTGGGCCATCACGTTCCATAGAAGATTGAGGGAAAACACCTCTTCTTCAATGTCTTGTAGCCCCTCGGTCTTGAGGATCTGCACGCCGCCATAGACCAGATCACCGCCCCGGTTGATGCGCCCCGCGCTGTCGCGGCTGAAATCACCGGCGCCTTGGCGGCCACGGCAGCGCGAAATGGGGATACAGACCAAAAGCGCATCCATGCACCCCGGATCCCAGGCGCTCAGCGCGGTTTGAAAGGGGTTTTCGCCTTTCCAGATCACATCGGTATTGGCGGTGAAAACCGGATCATCCCCCAGGAGCGGCAGGGCCTGGCGCAACCCGCCGCCGGTATCCAGAACCTGCGGGCTTTCAGGGCTGAGCAGCACGTCTTTGGGCGTGAGATGTGCCTCGAGCACCTGTGGCAAATAATGCAGATTAGCGACGATCCGGTCTGGCTGGATTGCTTGTGCCAGATCCAGGGTGTGATCAATCAGCGGCCGACCAGCGACCGGGATCATCGGTTTTGGGCAGGTCTTGGTCAGCGCTTTCATCCGGGTGCCAAAACCGGCAGCAAAGAGCATGACACTATGGGGCATGGTAGATCTCATCCGCGCAGCTTTGCCAGGTTTTCAGGGGTTGGGGCTGGCAATTCCTTTAACAACCAATCGGCCATTGGGGCGAGGGCAGGGTGTTCCAGGCCATTGACGACATGGCTCCAGACCCGTGGGATCAGATCAATGTATTGGGGTTTGCCAAAATCCTGCGAGAGCCGGGCAAAAACGCCCAGAATGCGCAGGTTGCGCTGCACGCCGATGACCGCATAGGCGCTGCGAAAGCCAGAGGCCTCCAGGTCGGTGGCCGTCAGGTAGCGATTGATCATCCGGGCTTCGATGCCAGCTGGCACATCGCGGCGCGCGTCCTGCAACAAAGACACAAGATCATAGGCCGGATGCCCCAGACGCGCGTCTTGGAAATCAATAACCCCAACCTGCGCCACCCCGTCACGGTCCGGCAGATACATCAGGTTCTGCACGTGAAAATCCCGGTGCACAAAGACCATCTGGTCATTGAGCGTCTGACGCAGGATGTCTTCGAACTGGTTTTCAAAGCGGCTTTGCAGATCCGGATCATCCTGACCGGTGATGCCTCCGCGATAGCGGTCAATCACCAAAGAGGACATTTCGGCCATAACGCGGGGACCAAGATGCGCGAGACTGGGCATTGCCACAGAGTTGCCAGTCTTGTGCAGTTGGACCAGAAAATCGGTGGCGAGGGAGTAGAGCGCTTTTTCCTGTTTCGGATCCTGATTGAGCACTTCGTAAAAGCGCCGATCGCCGAGGTCTTCGGTCAGCAAAAAGCCGTTGTCCGCGTCCTCGGCGATGATTGCCGGGGCACTGAAATCAAGCGCACGCAGGTAATTGGCGATGCGTACAAAAGGGCGAATGGTTTCACCACTGGCGGGTGGCGCATCCATGAGGACCAGGCTGCGCCCATCGGGACTGCTCAGCCGTTCATAGCGCCGCGCCGAAGCGTCACCCGCCAGCGGAGCTCGGCGCCAATCGCCACGGCCAATACGCTGCAGAAAGGCCGAAATCTGGCTTTCACGATTTGTCATTTGCGATCACATCCATACGGTCTTGCCATTTGGCGTCTCGCCAGCTGAGGGTCAGGTGGCGGCATTCTTCTTCTGCCGGGTCCAGTGCCAGTTGCAGATGCAGGGCATGGGCTGGGGTCAGCTCTGCTAACCGATCGGGCCATTCAATTAGGCAGATGGCTTCGTCAAAGGCCTCAAAAAGGCCCAGCTCCTCGATCTCTTCCAGGGCAGAAAGCCGGTAGAGATCTGCATGCCAGAGCTCACCCTGAGCCACATCATAGGTCTGTACCAAGGTAAAAGTGGGCGAGGGCACATCCTCGGCCTGGACCATCAGCGATTGGATCAGGCTGCGGGCAAAATGAGTTTTTCCAGCGCCAATTGGCCCCTCTAGCAATAGGCAATCACCGGGGTTCAGCTGGTGGGCAAGCTGTTGCGCCAGATCTGTCGTCGCGTCGGGGGTGTCCAGCCTGAGATGTATCGGGCTGGGCGCAATGGGTGCAGAGATCGAGGCAGAGGGGGTTGTTTCGCTGGGTTTGGTCATGGCCGCACAATGCCTCTGGGCTGCGCTGGCTGCAAGCGCGAAGGGCGCGTCACCCGGCTGGATGATCACGCCCTTTTGGGTCGTTTGGTTTGCAAAAGGTGAGGGAGGATTGGCCTCTGCCGATCAGGCAGAGCCGCTTTGATCGGTGATGGCGAATTTCTGTTGATCCAGAGGCGGCAGACCCGGTTCTGGTGTTTGAAAGCTCACCATGGTCGCGCCGCTTTGGATCGCTGTGACCTTGCACAGCAGCGGCGTCCCATCGCGCAGTTGAACCTGTGCCCACCAGGGGGTGCGCCCCTCACTGCCGGCAACAAAGTCGCGGATCTCACCCCAGGCTGGTGTGGCGCTACAGGTATCCTGCCAGACGCGGGCGGCGTCCATGATGGAAACCTTGGCAAAGCTGGCATCGGGATCCATTTTCCACAGCTCATGATAGGTCTCGTTCGAGAAGGTCATGGTACCGTCATTGGCAAAGACTGCGATGGCTTCGCCCATTTGGTCCATGATCGACTGACCCATCTCGAGCTCAGAACGGAATTGACGGGTCAGGGTGACCTCGGCGGTGATGTCCTCGAACAAAAAGGCAATGGCACCATCGGGGTGGGGACGACCCGAGACTGAGTAAACAGAGCCCGAGGGCAGGGACCATGTTTCCTGATAGCGGCCTTCGGCTGCGGCCTCCAACAGGTCTTCGATCTGGTGACGCCAGCTGGAATAGTTCTTAGGCTCGGGCATCATGCGCTGGTCGCGCAACCGGTCGAAAAAGGTCATCAGGGTTGGGCGCGAGCTGAGAAAGCCCGCCGGCAGAGCGGTGAGATCAATCAACACCGGGTTAAACAGCACCAGCTGACGGTTGCGGTCAAAGATCGCCAGACCAATGGAGAGCTGGGCAAAGGTCTTGGCCAGGGTTTGCACAAAATTGCGCTGGGCCACTTCGGCGTCAACCACCGCATTCACATCCACAGCGTGACACAGCCAGCCGGCCTCGGTCTCAGTGGTGGAGATATTGTACCACAGGCGCTTGGTGCTTTCGGGCATCGGGATCGAGATCCGCTCGGCCTTGCCGCTGGATTTTGGCTCGTCCAGGTTTTCAAACAGGGGATCAGAGAATTCCGCATCACGTCCGCGGATCTTGTGGCTGAGATCATCATAGGCGAGGTTCGACCAGGTCACCGCGCCCTCATCCGATTGCAGCCAAACAGGGTAGGGCGCCTGATGTACGGCGGCCCGCAGGGTGGTGAGCTCCTGATCCAGGCTCTTGTTCTGCTCTTCCAGAGTGCTGCGGCGCAGCTGCACCCGGGTGATGCCATCAATCCATTCGCAATGGGCTTCGCGGCTTTCGGCAGAGGCAGTGCCGGACAGAACCAATGGACCAACGTCTTTGAGAAAACCGGGGCTTTGCGGCAGGCCGGGGTAGTTGCGGGCCAATTGGTCCCGCAGCATGTTCCAGCTGAAATGCTCGGCATGTTCGCCGATGAATTTGCGCGCGCCAGAGGACCAGCCGATAAGATTGGTGTCATCAAACAGAAACACCGCATCGGTGCGGCCATCGCCAACCAAAAGATCCTGTTCCATGCCTTTGGAGCGCTGCTCAGGCGAGAGCCACCAAACGGCTACGGCTGCCGTGGCGCAGCAAAGTGTGGCCAGCATCAACCACTCGATCGAGATGATATTCTGCATAATGTCCTGCCTCTAGTCAGTCCTTGTTTTCCCCATGATGACGCGTAAATGGTTAACTGTAGTTTAATTAATTACCTAAAAGTGAATAGTTAAACTTCTATCCATTTATTTTCCCCGGTTGGCACGGCATTTTCTCCGACCAATGCGTCAATTTGGTCTCTGGGCCAGACCACCCCAACGATGGCTCCGCGCCGTTCCTGAGGGTGCGGCAGAGGCTTTCCGGTGCCATTGGTAAAGGTCAGCTCGGCGCCAGTACGCTCTAGCAGGGTTTTGGCGATGAACAATCCCAAACCCATGCCTTGGTACTCGGGCCGTTGCTTGCGATCATTTTCACTGCGGCGTTTACGCATAAAGGGATCTCCGATGCGCCCGATCAGATGTGGCGGGAAGCCGCGACCGTCATCATAGATGGTGAGGCAGATCTGTTCATCATTCCAGGCGGCATCGATCCAGACGGTTGAACGGGAAAAGTCGACGGCATTCTGCACCAGATTGCGCAGGCCGTGAATGATCTCGGGTTTGCGCAAAATGGTCGGGTGCTGAAAGCTGCCGTCTTCCAGCGGTCCTTCGTCAAACTGGATTTCCTTGCCGCGGTTGAGATGGGGCTCAGCGGCTTCGTGAATGACGGTCGAAAGCGGTGCCTGGCGCAGATGCAGGTCGTCTTTTCCGGCGCGGCCCATGTCGCGCAGGATATGGCGGCAGCGTTCGGCCTGTTCGCGAATGAGTTCAGCGTCTTCGCGCAAATCCGGCTGCTCTTCCAATTCGTCGATCAGCTCGCCGCTGGCCAATTTGATCGTTGCCAGCGGGGTGCCCAGCTCATGGGCCGCGGCAGCCACCACGCCGCCCAGATCGGTGAGCTTTTGTTCCCGCGACAGGGCCAGCTGGGTGGCAGAGACCGCATCGGACATGCGCCGCATCTCGGTGCTAATGCGAAAGGAATTGGCTCCGATAAACACGATGGCGATGACGATGGCGGTCCAGTTGCCAAAGATGAACACATCCGGAATGCGCAGGATAAACCCCTGTGCTGTGCGCAGCGGCATATGGAATTCGGCCATCAAGGTGACCAGGATGATGGCGGTGCCGCCAATGATCAGGGTCGACCGCAATCCCATCATGGCAGCAGAAATAGTCACCGGGGCCAACACCAGCAAGGCAAAGGGGTTGTGCAGCCCGCCGGTCAGATAGAGCAGGAACCCAAGTTGCAGCAGGTCAAACAGCACCATCAGGAAGTTTTCAAACTCCGACAGGCGTTTGTTTTCCGGGAAAACAAAAATCGCCAGAAGGTTACTGATCACTGAAACGCCAACAGCCAGAATACACAGACCGAGCTCCAGTTGCAGGTTATACAGCGACTGCGCCACGGTGATTGCCACCAATTGGCCCGCGATGGCTACCCAGCGCAACATAATCAGGGTGCGCAGGCGGATCCAATGGCTGCGGTCTTCGCCCTGCATCAGACCAAATTGTGTGTCGCTCATGCTAAAGCTCCTGGAGCTTGGGGTAAGTGGTGCCCGGTTCACAGGCCTGTGACCATGTGGTCGGCTTGCATTGCCCGCGTTTCTTGATAGGTCTGGCGGTGAAAACGATCAACTCTCCTCCTGCAACATAAAGTGTGATCACATGGCTCGCCTCTATTCAATCCTTGCTGTCGTCTTTGTCGCCGCCCTGGCCGGTGGTACCTGGTTTTTAACACGCGGCGGCGACGCGGATCAGTTCGCCCAGTGTCGCGGCAGTTCGATCGCCAGCGGCGGGGATACAATTGGCGGCCCGTTTGAGTTGGTAAACAGCAAGGGTGAAACCGTGACCGACGCGGATGTCTTTACCGAACCGACGATCCTGTACTTTGGCTATACCTTCTGCCCGGATGTCTGCCCGTTGGATGTGTCGCGCAATGCAGAAGCGATTGATGTTCTGGCTGAGCGCGGCATTAGCGCTACACCACTGTTTGTTTCGATCGACCCCGAACGTGACACTCCGGAAGTTGTCGGCGATTTTGCTTTCAACATGCATGAAAAGATGATCGGCCTGACCGGCTCTCTGGAGCAGGTCAAGGCGGCGAGCCGGGCCTATAAGACCTATTTCAAGCGCCAGCCTGGTGATGATGATTACTATCTGGTCGATCATTCGACCTTTGCCTATCTGGTGCTGCCTGAAATCGGTTTTGTCGACTTTTTCCGCCGGGATGAGACCCCTGAACAGGTTGCAGATAAAGTCAGCTGTTTTGTCGAAAACATGTGATAGGAAAACATGCAGCAAGGACGAGCTGTTTGACCTTCCCGGTCGGGTCGCTAGTATCAAATTCAAGAACGTGCGTATAACTATACGCGGAACCAGGCGGAGGACCGGGCATGGCCGATAATGCAATGCAGGAAATTGGACCAGATAAGTCACTCTTGCTTGTCGACGATGATGAGCCCTTTCTGCGACGCCTGGCCAAGGCAATGGAAAAACGCGGTTTTGAAGTTGAAACTGCAGGCTCAGTTGCTGGCGGCAGCGCCATTGCCACAGCCCGTCCCCCAGCCTTTGCGGTGGTGGATCTGCGGCTCGAGGATGGCAATGGGCTGGATGTTGTCGAAATCCTGCGCGAAAAACGTCCCGACAGCCGGGTTGTGGTGTTGACTGGCTATGGCGCCATTGCCACCGCCGTAGCTGCAGTGAAAATTGGCGCAACCGATTACCTGTCAAAACCCGCTGATGCGGCGGATATCATGAATGCACTGCTGAGCGGTGATGACGAGCTGCCGCCACCCCCGGAAAATCCAATGAGCGCAGACCGGGTGCGCTGGGAACATATCCAGCGTATCTACGAGCTCTGTGACCGCAATGTTTCAGAGACAGCGCGGCGGCTCAATATGCACCGTCGGACGCTGCAGCGCATTCTGGCGAAACGCAGTCCTCGGTAGGGATCGTCATGTCAAAAGACGCAAGCGGCCTGGAGATTGATCCAGATGATCAGCCTATGCCCACAGGCGGATGGTCCGAAGAAATTCTGACGCTTGGGGATGCCTGCGTCGTGCCACCCAGGATCAGTGCTTTGGTACAACCCGCAGGGGTGTTCTACGCCGATGGCAGCTATTGTCCCGAGGCGGCGCTCTGGCGCAAATTCCGCCCCATCACCATCGAACCGGAACGGCCCAAAAAGGTGGTGGAAACCCTCGAGGGTCGTTGGCTCTGGGGCGGGGTGCTCTGGGCGCATTTTGGACATTTCCTGGTCGAAAGCTCGTCGCGCCTCTGGGCCTTGCCTGACGTAGAAGAGGACATCAGGGGCGTTTTGTTCATGCCCAAACGTCCAAAGGTAGGCAAAGAAGTGCGTGGGTTTCAGCGCGAGTATCTGTCGCTCTTTGGCACGGACCTGCCCATTCAGGTGGTGGATCAGCCCACCTGCGTCGAAGAGTTGGTGATTCCCGGGCAGGGCTTTGGCCTGGGCAAGATCACCGTGGGCACGCGCAAGTTCCGCCAGGCTGTGCACGACCGTTTTGCCACTCATGTGGCGCCAGAAGGCCCGGATAAAATCTATATTTCGCGCTCCAAACTGGGCCTTGGCAAAGGCGGTCTGTTGGGGGAGGAAAAGATGGAGGCCCTGCTCGAGGCAGAGGGCTATGAGATTTTCCATCCGCAAGAACACAGCCTGACGGTTCAGGTGGCCCGCTACAAAGCGGCCAAACACGTGATTGCTGCCGATGGTTCGGCGCTGCATCTCTTTGCCATGGTGGGCCGTCCGGAACAGGAGGTGGCGATGATCCTGCGCCGCAGTTCCGGTGCCAACAACCTGCTGGCCAAACACGTTGAAAGCTTTTGCAAATGCAATCCGGTGGTGATTGACGGGCTGCGCGCCGAATGGGTGCCGGAAGAGGGTGCAAAATCCAACCGGCTGAGCTTTGGCGAGTTGAACCACCAGATCATCGGCGAAACCCTGTCGAGCCTGGGATTCATCAAAGGCACCGGCGATTGGATTTCCCTGTCCGAGGATGAACGGGCTGTGATCCTGGAGAAAAAGGGTCTGGGCGGCCCGGATGGGTTTGTCGAAGCCAAGCCAAAGCGTAAACGCAACAAAATGGTTTCCTAAACCGTTTGGGTTTTACTGCGTTCTGCGCGGGGCGTCTTTGGAGTGACGGTTACAGGCGCTGCAGCAGATCCGCATGACGCGCCACAAAGGCCTGACGCACCTGCAAAGGTGGGCGCAGATCAATGGCCAGACCGTCGATCACTTCGCTTCTTGGCCGCCCAAATAGCTTATTGGCTTCCGTTTCGGAAAATCCGGCGATCTGTACCGCCTCCATCCAGGCGCTGATTTTGTCGGCCCGTTTGATCTGGGCTTTGATGGTCTTGGGCAGCAGAGCGGGCAGGCCAAACTTGATGTGAATGGCGGCCGTCAGGCGCTGGTCCAGATCTTCGTAGCCCGGCCCCACGGCGGCTTTCACCGGGGAGATCATATCACCAATGACATATTCCGGCGCATCGTGCAGCAGAGCGGCCAATTTCCATTTCACCGGAGCCTTGGGGTAAAGCCGCGAATAGAGCTCTTCGACCAAGAGCGAATGCTCAGCCACCGAATAGGCAAACTCCCCTCGCGTCTGCCCGTTCCAGCGGGCCACAAAAGCCAGCCCATGGGCGATGTCGCTGATTTCAATATCCATCGGCGTTGGGTCCAATAGATCAAGTCGGCGGCCAGAGAGCATACGTTGCCAGGCGCGGGCGGGTTTGGTGGGCATTGCGGTCGGTCCAGTGAATTCAACTTGCTTCTGCCTAGCCCTTCAGAGCTGCGGGCAAAAGCAGTTTTGCGCTGCGTTTCACCGATCCGGTTGCTACCTCGGGCCTACCGCCCAAGGGAAGTTGAACAGCCGTGAGATTGAAACCAGGGCGCTCAGACCCAATATTTATATGACCTCAGGGGCCCAAGACGCCCAATTGGCATGGCCCTTTTTATGAGACGACGCTCAACAAAAAAGGAGTCTGTCATGTTTAAACGTCTTCTCTCGTCTGCATTGATCTTTGGAATGGCGGCCATAGCCCCGCCGGCCTTTGCTGCCAGCTGTGCTCCCCGCGACGGAGTGGTGGAACGGCTGCAACAGACCTATTCCGAAAACCTCACCGCAGGGGGATTGCAACAGTCCCAGTCGGTCAACACAGTGGTAGAGGTTTGGTCCTCGGCGGAAACCGGCAGCTTTACGGTGCTGGTGACCCATCCAACGGGAATCAGCTGCATTGTTGCCGCCGGTGAACACTATTTCGAAGTGGCCACCCCGGCCAATTTGCCCGGTTTGCCGAGCTGATCCGTTGGCAACTGGCCGCTTACCTCGGCCATAGTTGGCTTCTGCCTGCGCAATGCGCCCATCTTCGTTGCTTATAAACTATTGCAGTGCTACCTGCGGCAGCAAGATAACTCGTAACCAGAACGGAGCGGACTATGGCCGAGGACTACATTGTAAAAGACATTGCGCTGGCTGAATTCGGTCGCAAGGAATTGGACATCGCGGAAACCGAAATGCCGGGCCTGATGTCACTGCGCGCGGAATACGGTGAAGAAAAGCCGCTGAAGGGCGCGCGCATCGTTGGCTCGCTGCACATGACCATTCAGACGGCTGTTCTGATTGAAACACTGGTCGCGCTGGGCGCGGATGTGCGCTGGGCCTCCTGCAACATCTTCTCGACCCAAGACCACGCCGCCGCTGCCATCGCTGAAGCCGGCGTTCCGGTTTTTGCGATCAAGGGCCAGACCCTGGTAGAGCATTGGGATTACCTGGATAAATCCTTCATGTTCCCCGAAGGAGCCAACCTGATCCTTGATGATGGTGGTGACGCGACCCTCTATGTGTTGCTGGGTGCCCGTGTTGAGGCCGGTGAGACCGATCTGATCGAAGTGCCAACTTCGGAAGAAGAAGAAGCCATCTTTGCGCAGATCAAAAAGCGTATGGCGGCAAGCCCCGGCTGGTTCACCAAGACCCGCGAAGCCATCCTGGGTGTGTCCGAGGAAACAACCACCGGCGTGCACCGCCTGTATGAGCTGCAGAAAAACGGCCAGCTGCCCTTCCCTGCGATCAACGTGAACGATTCGGTCACCAAGTCGAAGTTTGACAACAAATACGGCTGCAAGGAATCGCTGGTTGACGGTATTCGCCGCGCCACCGACACCATGATGGCCGGCAAGGTTGCCGTTGTTTGTGGTTACGGCGATGTCGGCAAAGGTTCGGCTGCCTCGTTGGCCGGTGCTGGTGCCCGCGTCAAAGTCACCGAAGTTGATCCGATCTGCGCCCTGCAGGCCGCCATGGACGGTTTTGAAGTTGTGCGTCTGGAAGACGTTGTCGACAGCGCTGATGTCTTCATCACCACCACCGGCAACAAGGACGTGATCCGCATCGAGCACATGCGCGAGATGAAGGACATGGCCATCGTTGGCAACATCGGTCACTTCGACAACGAAATTCAGGTCGCAAACCTGAAGAACCACAAATGGACCAACATCAAAGAACAGGTCGACATGATCGAGATGCCTTCGGGCAACCGTCTGATCCTGCTCTCTGAGGGCCGTCTGCTGAACCTTGGCAACGCCACCGGTCACCCGTCGTTTGTGATGTCGGCGTCGTTTACCAACCAGGTTCTGGCTCAGATCGAGCTGTGGCTGCGCGGCGATGAGTACAAGAACGAGGTCTACATCCTGCCCAAGCACCTGGATGAGAAAGTGGCTCGTCTGCACCTGGAGCGCATCGGCGTGAAACTGTCGAGCCTGACCCCTGAGCAGGCCGCCTATATCGGTGTGACCCCAGAAGGTCCGTTCAAGCCAGAGCATTACCGCTACTAAGATCTGATCCAGATCTGAAAAATGGCGCCATCCAGGGGAGACCTTGGGTGGCGTTTGGGTTTTCAGCGCTTTTGCACTGTCCCGAAGCGCTTCTCTCTATGCATTCTTTCTTCGAGAACGACTGGTGCTAACCAGGTTGAAAAACTCGTCGGCAGAAAAGACTTCTGGCTGACAGTCGAACCAGTCTTGGTGGAGGGTGACTGTCTGCTTTTTGGAGTCTAATTCCAAAGAAAAAGTGTTAAATGGCAGCTCAGCGTTGCTCTTCGTTTTCAACGCTTTTTGAACGCGTTGTTTTACCCAAGCGACATCCTCAGCAGCTTCCATGTCCAAATATGAGATTGCGATGTCTCTGTTGCTTGCTGTCATGGTTGGTCTCCGTCCGATCCTTGCCGCCCATCATAAGAGCCTCAGAATATCTTCAGCGGGGAAAAGCTGGCAAAACTTTTCCTTTGTCTCTTCTCGGTCTGGCGTTAGTCTTTCGTTAAGCCTCTGCAATTTCTTGATTTTGGCCGACCACAACACAGTAGCTGGAGAACGTTTATGGGTAAGAGAGACGATCTGATCGCGCAATATGCTGACGATCTGAAAAACAAATGCGGCATGGACGCAGATATGGACCTGCTGACCAAGGTTACCATTGGTTGTGGTCCGGCGATCTACAATGCAGATGCCTCCACAGTGGCCTCCAGCCAGGAAAGCGAGCTGGACACCGTGAAACAGAACTTCCTGATCAAGAAGCTGGGTCTCTCTGATGGGCCGGAACTGATGGAAGCAATCAACAAAGTTGTTGAAATCTATGGGAAATCCGAGCGCAACAAGTATCGCGCCGTGGTCTATTACATGCTGACCAAACATTTTGGCAAAGAAGCTGTTTACGGCTAAGTCCAAAAAGTTACTGATCTAGCCCAGTACTGGGCCTTTGTGAAACACCTGGCCTGGTCGCCAGGTGTTTTGCATTTGAATGGTATTGTCCAAGCATATGATTTGCAAAGACAACCAGAAGTGGGCTATCTACAAAGGACCAGCCAGGACGGCTAGGACGGAATTTTCATACGCGTGTGGTGGACTGTGGAGCACGCGGGGTGGAAGGGAAGATCCTACCGGTTTGGCAGGATCTTCCCTTTTTTCGTTCAAGACCTTAGCTAAAGGCGATTTTTCACGCTGGTATTGCTGCCGAGGCACGGCGTTAAAACAGTGACAAAACCAATCCCATTGCAGCGCAGGCCAGACTGGCATAACCCGCATCAATCAAGGTCAGTTTGATCGGCCGCCCCGCGTATAGGTTGTTGAGCGCAATCCAGGGGCTGATGAAAAACAACCCAACCCCGAGGCCTGCAATCAAGCCAGCACCCGATGTGGTGACCCCCGACAGGGCGAAGACGTGGCGCATCATTCCGGCCACCACCAATTGCAGCACAAAGCTAAGGGCAAAGATCATCGGGGTCTGGCCGCTCTCCGGCTTGCCATCGGTGCCTCGCTTGATCCCGGCGGCTACCATCCAGGGCTCTGCCAAGATGCCGTAATAGACCGCGCCCAGGACAAAACCTGCTGCAGCGGCCACCAGAACGTTCAGAATTTCCAAGGTTCATCTCCTCCCAAACAAATTCGTTTGGTGAAAAGATTGGCAGATCAATCCGCCTCTGTCTGCCCCAATGCGCAGATCGCACGCCATTCGGCCTCTGTCACCGGTTGCACCGACAGGCGCGAGTTCCGCACTAGGATCATCTCATCCAGCCGGGGATCTGCCTTGATCTGGTCTAGGCTTACTGGCTGGGTAAATGCGCGCAGGGCTTTGATATCCACACAGTCCCAGCGGTCATCCGCGGTGGTGCTGTCGGGATGCGATTCGGCGCAGACCTCGACAATACCCACCACCGATTTTTCCTTTTGCGAGTGATAGAAGAAGCCGCGATCGCCAAGGCGCATTTCGCGCATGAAGTTGCGCGCCTGATAATTGCGCACGCCGTCCCATTCCTCGCCCGTTTCACCTTTGGCGACCTGATCCGGCCATCCCCAGGTGGAGGGTTCCGATTTGAACAGCCAGTAGCGCATCAGCCGATAACCTTCTTCCAGGTGATCAGCTCAACCGCCTCAAACAAACCGGCCTTGTTATAGGGGTCCGCAGCGGCCCAGGCTTCACCGGCGGCCATGTCTTCGACGTCGAGAATGACCAAAGAGCCGGCCATCTCACCATCCTGATCCAGCAAAGGGCCGGCCTGGGCCACAACGCCGGTCTCTTCGATATAGGCAAGGTGCGCCGCGCGGTTGTCCACACGGGTTTGCAGGTGGCCGGGCTTGTCACGGGCGATCAGGGCAATCAGCATTTCATTCCTCTTTCAAAGGGCGTGCCAGCAGTTGAGCGCTGGCGGTAGCAATCGTCAAGTCACCATTCAGTAATCCGACGACGGTCTTGGTCAGGGGCATGTCCAGGCCCATGGTTTTGGCCTTGGCTGCGGTGGCACGCGCAGTGGCGGCCCCTTCGACGGTGACCGTGGGGTCAAACCCGTCACCACGTCCGATGGACAGGCCCAATTGGTAATTGCGCGACAGGGTTGAGCTGCAGGTGAGGGTCAGGTCGCCAAAGCCGGAGAGACCGGCCAGGGTTTCTGGCTTTGCCCCACAGGCCAGCGCCATACGCTGCATTTCAGCATAGCCACGCGTCATGAGCGCCGCTCGGGCGCTATCGCCCAGTCCGGCGCCAATCACGGCGCCACAGGCTATGGCGATGACATTTTTCAGCGCCCCGCCCAATTCGGCGCCACAGGTATCCGTAGTGCGATACAGGCGCAGGTTTTTGGTGGTCAGTTGTTCCTGCAAGCGGCGGCACAGATCCGCATCGGCGCAGGCTAGGGTGAGAGCTGTGGGCAGGCCACGGGCAATATCGGCGGCAAAACTGGGGCCGGTCAGCAGGGCGGATCTGGCATCTGGCAGCACCTCAGAGATCACTGCAATTGGGCCCAGCCCGGTTTTCAGCTCAATGCCTTTGCAGCAGGCCACCAGAACTTTGCCGTCCAATGCTTCGCGGTTGGCCTCCAAAACCGAACGCAGTTTCTGCATGGGCACCGCCAGCAGCAGCACCTCGGCACTGGCAGCCAGGTGGAAATCGCTGGTGGGCGTCAAAGCTTCCGGCAGGGTAACATCCGGTAGTCGGGCGGCGTTGCAGCGGTTTTCCTGCATCTGAGCGGCATGCCGGGCGTCTCTGGCCCACAGGGTGACTGGCGCTTGTTTGGCCAATGAAATCGCCAGAGCAGTGCCAAAGGCGCCGGCACCAAGCACAGAGAGGCTCATGCCTTGGCTCCTTTGCGTCCTGATCCCAGCATCGCCGGGCTGCTTTGATCCAGGGGCCAGCGGGGGCGGGCGGTTAGATCCATTCCGTCGCGGGCACCTGCTTTGAAACGCTCGAGACCAGCATAGGCAATCATCGCGGCATTATCCGTACACAGCGCCAAAGGTGGGGCCACAAACTGAGTGTCCAATTCTGCACAAACAGTCTCTAATGCAGCGCGAATGGCCGTATTTGCAGCCACGCCCCCTGCCACAGCCAAAGTCGGTGTGGCGGGGGTTTCAGCCAGATAGATCGCCAGGGCGCGGCGGGTTTTGGAGGCCAGAACATCCGCCACAGCCGCCTGAAACCCGGCGCAAAGATCGGCGCGGTCTTGCCGCGTCAGGCCCGATTTTTCATCTACGATCTGATCGCGCATTCGCATCAGTGCGGTTTTCAGACCGGAAAAGGACAGGTTGCAATCTGCGCGCTGGATCAACGGTCGGGGAAAGCGGAATCGCTTGGGATCGCCGTTCTCGGCCTCTTTCTGCACCGAAGGTCCGCCAGGCTGTGGCAGACCCAGCAGGCGCGCCGTCTTGTCAAAGGCCTCGCCCGGGGCGTCGTCTATGGTGCCGCCCAGGCGGGTGAAATCTTCAGGCCCACGGGCGATCAGATATTGGCAGTGACCACCAGAGACCAGCAGCATCAGATAGGGGTAGGCCACATCATCGGTCAGCCGAGGCGTCAGCGCATGACCCGCCAGATGGTTGACGCCGACCAGCGGCAGGTCGGTTGCGGCAGCAATGCCCTTGGCACACATCACCCCAGACATTACCCCGCCAATCAATCCCGGCCCGGCGGTGACTGCAATGGCATCCAGATCCTGTAGGGTCACCCCGGCAGCGGCCAGCGCATCCACAACGCAGTGGTCGAGTTTCTCCGCATGGGCACGGGCGGCGATTTCCGGAACGACACCGCCAAAGGCGCTGTGCAATTCGGTCTGGCCAAAGACGATCGACGAAAGCACCTCGGCGCGCTGGCCTGGCTCTTGCCGCACCACGGCGGCGGCAGTATCGTCACAGCTGCTTTCCAGCCCCAAAAGTGTCAGGCTTTGTGTCATGGTCTACCCGTTGCATCAGATTGCTGGTGGAGCTAGCACCTATAGGGCAGGCAAACAATCCCAGGAGCCCAAAGCATGACCAACGCCCCGGTCTCTGAACGCCGTGCTGAACCCACCAAGATTGCCCTGTTGATGACACGACCACTCGAAGCATCGCAGGGATTTGTGGCGCAGCTGCCGGCTGAACTGCAAGCACAGCTGGATGTGATTTACGCCCCTTTAATGCGGATACGGGCGCTTGATGTGCCGGTTGCTATTGACGGACACAAAGGAGTGGTTTTCTCTTCCAGCAATGGAGTTCTGGCGGCAGGTCAGGCGCCGACCTCCTTGCCAGCCTTTTGTGTTGGGCAGCGTACAACCAGAGCCGCAGAACAGGCTGGGTGGCGCGCGCAATGTTGCGGAGCCACAGCAGCCGAGCTGATTGCGTATCTTAGGGATGCCAGACCAGCCGTACCCCTGTTACATATGCACGGGCGTCATACCCGTGGCGATATTGCGCGAAACCTGGCGGCCGCTGGCCTGCCCTGCGAGGCGCAGGCAATCTATGAGCAGCAGCTTGTGACGCCAACAGATGAGATCCTGCAAAAAATCCGGGCGCAGGACAGGATCATTGCGCCGCTTTTTTCACCACGCACTGCGCGGCATTTTGCCAGTCTGGGGTTGGATCAAGCCAATTTGACTTTGATTGCGTTAAGTCACGCCGTGGCAACAGAGGTGAAGGGCTTGCACTACAAGGACTTGCAGGTAAGTAAGATGCCGGATGCTCGCAATATGGCTGTGATGGTCCGTGATGCCGCAGTTCGGTTGGCGCACCTTGAGGGTGGCAATCCGGCGCAGTAGGGTCAGGGCGTTGTGCTGAGTTTAAGTGATTTGAGAATCAAGGGGAGGCCAGTGTGGCTGACAAGACAACTGCGGATGATGTGATCAAGCCAGAGGCTGACACGCAGGACCTTGGGGCAAAGGATGCGCCATCCTCTGAGACCGAGAGCTTGGCCACTGAGGAGCTGACCGAGGATCAAATCGAAGCCGAGGTGCTTGACCAAGAAGAGGTTGAGGCTGAGGCCCCCTCTGAGACTGAGACTGAGACTGAGACTGAGACTGAGACTGAGACTGAGACTGAGACTGAGACTGAGACTGCTGAAAAGCGTGACGCAGTCGAAGAAGCGTCAGTACCACCTGCCCCCCAGCCAGAAGTGGAACGCATCATCGAAAAACGCGGTGGGTTTGGTTCGGCTGTGCTCGGCGGCGCCGTGGCTGCTGTGCTTGGTTTTGTTGTTGGCCAGGGCGGGTTCCTCAACTCGGTTATGCCTGCCAGCCTTCTGGGCACTGGCGGCATAGACCAGGCGGCTTATGAGGCCGATATGGCAGCCAATGCCAAGGAACAAGCAGCCTTGAAAGAACAGATTGCCGGACTTCAGGGGCAACTTGGTAGTATTGATCTGCCAGATGTTGCGCCTTTGAATACACGTCTTGATGTGCTCGAATCTGCCGTATCAGCCCTGCGTGATGCTCCGGCGCCGGGTTCTGCAAGCTCTGCCGAGATCACGGATCTAAATGCCCGGCTGGAACAGATAGAGGCACGCCCGCTGACCGATGCGGCTTCTCCCGAGGCGGTTGCCGCCTTTGAGGGCGAATTGGCCAAGTTGCAGCAAAGCTTGGCAACCCAGCGTTCTGAGGTTGAAGAGATGCTGGCCGAGGCCCGTCTCACGGAGAAGGCAAGTCTGGAGGCGGCACGCATCGCTGCAGCCCAACTGGCACTGGCAAAAATCCGTATCTCTCTGGATACAGGCGGCAGCTTTGCCGAACCTCTGGCGGAGCTGCACAGCCTGCAGGTTGTTGTTCCTCAGGATCTGTCCGGAAGTGGCGAGGCTGGTGTTGCCACGCTGTCTGGCCTGCAAGCCGGCTATGCGCCGCTCGCGCGTGAGGCATTGGCGCTGGCGCGGCAGGAAACCAAGGGCAGCGGTGGTCTGATGGATTATGTCAATCGTCACCTTGGCGCCCGTTCGGTGACACGACAAGAGGGCGACGGCGCTGATGCGGTTTTGTCCCGCGCTGAGGCCGCAGTTCAGTCTGGCGCAATTGCCGATGCGCTCGCAGAGATAGAGACCCTGCCCGAGGCGGCCCAAGCGGCTTTTGCCGCTTGGCAGGCCTCCGCCCAAACACGTCTGGCAGCCATTGCGGCTGTTGATCACCTGGCCCAAAGCCTGAACGCCAAATAAGGAAGCCGCCATGCTCTGGTCATTGTTGAAAATTCTGGTTTTTGTTGCCCTGGTGGCGCTGATCGCCTTTGGGGCGGGTATTTTGATGGAAACCGCAGGCGGGGTGCAGATCACCGTTGCGGGCACCGAATACACCCTTGGGGCGCTGCAATCGGTGCTGGCGCTGGGCCTGTTGGTGCTGTCAGTCTGGATCTTCCTCAAGCTGCTGACGCTGCTGGTGGCGACGCTCAAGTTCCTCAATGGCGATGAGACGGCGATGTCGCGCTATTTTGACAAGGGGCGCGAGCGCAAGGGCTATCAGGCGCTGTCTGACGGCATGATGGCGCTGGCCTCCGGCGAGGGGCGCCTAGCGCTGACCAAGGCGTCAAAAGCGGCGCGCTATCTTGATAATCCGCAACTCACTGATCTGTTGACCGCCCAGGCCGCAGAGATGGCCGGGGATACTCATAAAGCTGCCGAGGCCTACAAACGCTTGCTGAGCGATCAGAGCACCCGCTTTGTTGGCGTGCGTGGCATTATGAAGCAAAAACTCTCAGAAGGGGACAAGGACACGGCGCTGCAACTGGCTGAAAAGGCCTTGGCCCTGCGTCCCAAACACGAAGAGGTTCAGGACACCCTGTTGCAGCTGCAAGCCCAGGCCGAGGATTGGGCAGGTGCGCGCAAGACCCTGTCGGCCAAGCTGAAATCCGGCTCACTGCCGCGCGATGTCTTTAAGCGGCGCGATGCGGTGCTGGCCCTGTCGGCCTCGCGCGAAGTTGCAGATGAGGCAGCCACTATAGAGCAGCGCGAACAGGCGATTGAAGCCAACCGACTTTCGCCTGATCTGGTTCCGGCGGCGGCTATGGCAGCGCGCGCCTATCTGGAGCAGGGCAAGAAACGCAATGCCATCAAGGTGCTGAAAAAAGCCTGGGAGGCGCAGCCGCACCCGGATCTGGCCCATGTCTTTGCTGAGGTTGAGCCAGAAGAAACCGCCCCGCAGCGGGTGAAACGTTTTGATCAACTGGCGCGGCTCAAGCCCCAGGATGACGAAACCCGGTTGGTCATGGCCGAGCTGCATATCGTTGCCGAAGACTTCCCCGAAGCGCGTCGAGTTCTGGGGGATCTGGTCGAACGGGCGCCGGATGCACGGGTGCTGACCCTGATGGCAGCAATCGAGAAGGGCGAGGGCGCGGATAATGCGGTGACCCAGGCCTGGCTGGCCCGGGCGCTGACAGCACCACGCGGGCCACAGTGGCTCTGCACCAATTGCAACCATATCCACGCGGAATGGGCGCCAGTCTGTGAACATTGCACCAGCTTTGACACCCTAAGCTGGCAGCGGCCTGAAACCCCAGAGGTGGCCAGCGCCACAGGCGTGCATATGCTGCCGCTGATTACTGGCGCGTCGAGTGCTTCTGATGCTGTGGTGGTGCAAGATGTCATCGACGCCGAAGAGCTCGATGACATAAGCGAGAGCGATCCAACCTCTGAAAGCTCACGTTCAGAAGACAGCAGCGAAGCGAAGGCTTAACTGAGTTAAGCGAAAGGGCCGCAGCGGGCAAATCTTAGCCGCTGCGGCCCTTTCCTTTGGTGCGGCTCCATTTTTTGGCACATCCCTCTGTGCTCAGCTGCCGAATTACGCTGTGTAAGTCTGGACAGAGCCTGTCGGCTTGGCTCTGCTCATCCCCAAAGGGTTGTAGGGGGAGAGAAGCAATGCAGTTTGACTATGTGATTGTCGGAGGCGGCTCAGCGGGGTCCACATTGGCCGCGCGTCTGAGCGAGGATTCTGCCACCACGGTTTGCCTGATTGAGGCAGGCGGCAAGGGCGACAGTATTCTGGTCCGTGCCCCTGCTGCGGTTGTTGCCATGCTGCCTGGGCGCCCCAAGATCAACAACTGGGCTTTTGAAACGGTGCCGCAACCGGGGTTAAACGGGCGCAAAGGCTATCAGCCGCGCGGCAAGGCGCTGGGCGGCTCCAGTGCCATAAACGCCATGCTCTATGTGCGTGGCCACGCCAAGGACTATGACGAATGGGCCGATCTGGGCTGTGACGGCTGGAACTGGGACGCGGTGTTGCCCTATTTTAAACGGGCGGAAAACAACGAGCGCGGCGGTGATGATGCCCATGGGGGCAGTGGTCCGCTACAGGTCAGCAATCAGAAATCCCCACGCCCTATAACCCGGGCCTTTGTCGAGGCTGGGCAGGCGTTGCAGATCCGCGAGGTTGCGGATTTCAACAGCGGCGACAACGAAGGCATTGGCGAATATCAGGTCACTCAGTTCCACGCCAAGGATAGGAATGGTGAGCGATGCTCGGCGGCGGCGGCCTATCTGCATCCGGTGATGGACCGTCCTAATCTGACCGTATTGACCAAGGCCCATGCAACCCGCGTGTTGCTTGAGGGAAAGCGCGCCACGGGCGTTGCCTATCGCCAGGGCGGCCAGGAGAAGCAGGTCACAGCAAAGCGTGAGGTGATCCTATGTGGCGGAGCATTTAATTCGCCACAATTGTTGCAACTCTCCGGTGTTGGCCGGGCCGAGGATATCGAGCCCCATGGCATCACGTTGGTGCATGAGCTGCCCGGCGTTGGCCAGAATCTGCAGGACCATTTGGATTTCACCCTGGCCTACAAAAGCAAAGATCGCGACAATTTTGGCATCTCGCTGCCAGGCAGTGTGTCTCTGCTGAAACATATGGCCGATTGGCGCAAATCTGGAACGGGTATGCTTTCTACGCCCTTTGCCGAAGGGGCGGCCTTCCTCAAAACCGAAAGCCACCTAGAACGCGCTGATATCCAGCTGCATTTTGTCATCTCAATTGTCGATGATCATGCACGCAAACTGCACATGGGCCATGGCTTCAGTTGTCATGTCTGTGTGCTCAGACCAAAATCGCGGGGCTCGGTGGGGCTGAGCTCGGCTGATCCGATGGCACCGCCACGCATTGACCCGCAGTTCCTGTCGGATCCCGAAGATCTGGCGGTGCTGATGAAGGGCGCGCGCAAAACGCGGCAGCTGATGCAGACTGCACCATTGGCGGGTTATATTCATAAAGAACTCTTTATCAAAGAAGAGCCGGATGACGCAGCGTTGGAGCAGCACATCCGGGCGCGCTCGGATACGATTTATCATCCGGTGGGAACCTGCAAGATGGGGCAGGATGACATGGCTGTTGTCGATCCGGAATTGAAGGTGCGGGGCCTGGCGGGGCTGCGTGTTGTCGATGCCTCTGTCATGCCACGGCTGATTGGGGGCAATACCAACGCGCCCACCATTATGATTGCTGAAAAGGCTGCGGATATGATCCGTGGCCATGCGGCGTTGGCTGCAGAATAAATATGAGGAGACAGGCGAAATGCTTGGTAAAATGATGCACAAGCCGCTGACAATCAGTTCTCTGGTTGAACATGCGGGTCGTTATCACGGCGAAACCACAGTGACGTCGGTAGAGACCTCGGGTGAGGTGGTGCATTCCAGCTGGGGTGAGATCGAGGCCAACGCCCGAAAACTGGCCGCCGCGCTGGAGCGTCTGGGTGTGGCCCAAGGGGAGCGTTGCGGGACCATTGCCTGGAACAATCGTCGCCACTTGGAGATCTATTTTGGTGTCGCAGGGGCAGGCATGATCTGCCACACGATCAATCCGCGCCTGAAGCCTGAGCAGCTGATCTACATCATCAATCATGCTGCAGATCAGGTCTTGTTCATTGATGCCACTTTTGTACCCGCTGTGGGCCAGTTGAAAGAACACTTCAAGACCATCAAACATATCGTTCTGATGGGTCCCCGCGATGAGGCCGCGACCGAGGCGGTGCCGGGTATCCTGTTCTATGACGAGCTGATTGGCGCTGAGGCTGACGACTATAGCTGGCCCGTGCTGGATGAGAATATGCCCTCTAGCCTGTGCTATACCTCGGGCACCACCGGCAATCCAAAGGGTGTGCAATATACCCACCGGACCACAGTGCTTCATTCGCTGGGTGGCAACCAGCCGGATGGCCTGGCGATTTCGGCGCGTGATACCGTCATGGCAGTGGTCCCGATGTTCCACGTCAATGCCTGGGGCGTGCCCTATATCGCTGCCGGTGTCGGCGCCAAGCTGGTGTTGCCGGGGCCAAATCTGGACGGTGAAAGCCTGGTGCGTCTGATCGACGGTGAGCAGGTGACATTGGCGCTGGGCGTTCCCACCATCTGGATGGGGCTGCTGCAGGCGCTGGAGAAAACCGGCAGCAAGGCCGAAAGCCTGACACGCACGGTTGTGGGTGGCTCGGCGCTGCCAACCGTGATGATCCCGGCCTTCCGCGACAAATACGGCGTCGAGCTGATCCATGCCTGGGGCATGACCGAAACCAGTCCGCTGGGGACGCTGAACCATTTGCTGCAAAAGCACCAGGATCTGTCTGATACCGAAAAAGGCGCCATTCGCGAAGGCCAGGGCCGTCCGCCCTATGGCGTTGAGCTGCGCATTGTTGATGAGTCTGGCCATGTGCTGCCCCATGATGGAGAGACCCAGGGTGAGCTGCAAATCCGTGGACACTGGATCATCGACACCTACTTTGGCCAGGAAGACAGCGCCCTGACCATGGATGGCTGGTTTGATACCGGAGATGTCGCCACTATTGATGGCGACGGCTATATGATCATCCGTGACCGCTCCAAGGACATCATCAAATCCGGTGGCGAATGGATTTCGACTGTTGAGCTGGAAGATATCGCTATGTCGCACCCGCAGGTGGCACAGGCGGCTGCCATCGCGGCGCAGCATCCAAAATGGGACGAGCGCCCAGTGGTGATTGCCATAAAATCTGATAGCGCACTCACCGAAGAAGAGCTGCTGACGCATTATGAGGGCAAGGTGGCCAGCTGGCAGATCCCTGACAAGGTGGTTTTTGTCACCGATCTGCCTCTGGGCGGGACCGGCAAGGTTTTGAAAAACAAACTGCGCGAATCCTTTGGCTCGATTCTGCTCGAAGACAACTAAACCGTTCTGCGCCCCGCTGTTTTGCAGTTGGGGCGCAGGATGTTCACTCTCCCTTTACCACGGCTCCCCCATTCTGGAGCTGGTTTTGGCCCGTTACTGGTCGTGGCGCAGGTGAAACCCGCTCTTTACAGGTCTTAACTGCCGGCAAATTTAACTGTTAAGGGCCAATTAACACCCCAACTGATATCCCAATAGTGGGTGAAAATTAGTGGTGGTGGATATGAGCGCACAAAACGGAATGGCGCCCATTATCATCAAGAGGAAAAAAGTCAGCGGTGGCGGTGGCCACCACGGGGGCGCCTGGAAGGTGGCCTATGCGGACTTTGTGACAGCCATGATGGCGTTCTTCTTGTTGATGTGGCTGTTGAACGCAACAACTGAGAAACAACGTAAAGGTCTGGCGGACTATTTCTCGCCATCGATCCCGCTGAGCCGGATTTCCGGTGGCGGCAATGGCGCCTTCCAGGGCGACAGCATGTTCACCGAAGACATTCAACCGCAGTCAGGTACAGGTGCTTCTGACATCAATCCGATGGATACGCAGAAAGCCCAGGGCGAGACGGGTGTGAGTGATGCCGAAAAGGCCGAGGAAGACAGCAAATTCCGCGCCATCGAAGAACAGCTACAGGGTCGTGGCGGGGAAAGCATGGTCTCGGTCGAGATGTCGCGCCACATCATTACCCGTGTCACTGACGAAGGGCTGATCATCGAATTGTTCGAGACGGATGGGGTTAATCTCTTTGCCTCGGGTGAGGCTGAGCCAACGCCGCTTTTCCGGGATCTGGTCCGTATGGTGGCGCGCGTTAGCGGCAGTGTGACGAATAACATCGCGATCAGCGGTCACATTCAATCGCATCCGGTTGTATTGGCGCAGAACCCAGTTTGGGAGATGTCCCATGCGCGCGCAAATGTAACCCGGACCCTGCTCGAATCGGGCGGCATGAGATCCAGCCGCGTCCATCGCGTGACCGGGCATGCGGATCGAAAACTCGCCGTTACCAACCCGATGGCGGTTCGCAATAACCGGGTGGAAATCATCCTATTGCGCGAATAACCCCATAAATTACCACCCTCGGGCGGCGCAGATGAATTGCATTTTATCTGTTAGCCGCCCGTTAAGTGCTGATGCGCTAGCTGTTGCTCCAAGAACGACTTATTGCAGCAGAAAGGCGCAACATGACCATTTCTTCCGCCCTGAATGCCGGTGTTTCCGGATTGAGCGCAAATGCGAGTTCATTGGCCGCAATTTCGGACAATATCGCGAATTCTTCTACCAGCGGATACAAACGTGTAGAGACCGACTTCCAGTCCATGGTGGTTGGCTCTTCTGGTGGCCGATACTCTGCCGGCGGTGTGTCCGCCAGCAATATGCGTTTGATTGACCAGCGCGGCCCACTGGTTGGCACCAATAACTCGACTGACCTGGCTGTCAGTGGCCGGGGCATGCTGCCAGTGGCTTCGCTGACCGAAATCGAAGGCAACAATGGTTCTCCGACCATGATGATGACCTCGACCGGGTCGTTCCGCACCAATGCGGAAGGCTATCTGACCACAAGCTCGGGTTTGGTTCTGCTCGGCTGGCCTGCCAACC
Source organism: Phaeobacter sp. 11ANDIMAR09 (assembly GCF_001294455.1). GTDB lineage: Bacteria > Pseudomonadota > Alphaproteobacteria > Rhodobacterales > Rhodobacteraceae > Pseudophaeobacter. Next base: position 183,938 of record NZ_LIKT01000001.1, on the reverse strand, counting down.
CGGATGGCACGGTTTCTGATGGCCCACGCGACACCGCCGAAGGTCTTGAGCCTGTTCAGTACAACATGAACCAGCTGACCGGCGAGCCGACAACCACAGTGTCGCTTGGGGTAAACCTGCCTGCCACCGACACCGAGGCCGGTAGTGCCGGCACAGTGCGCAACATGACGGTTGAATACTATGACAACCTCGGCAGCTCGCAGACATTGGGGATCACCTATACCCCTACCGTACCTGGGACCGGGACTTCGAATGAATGGACAATGCAGATCACTGATAGCGCCTCTGGCGGTGCTGTGATTGGTGAATACACCATGACGTTCAATGATTCCCGGACTGCGGGCGGCTCGTTGGCCTCTGTGACCGCCGTTTCAGGTGGCGCCTATGATGCTACAACCGGCAGCGTTGTGGTGAACGTGGATGGCGGTCCGATGGAAATCAATCTGGGCATGATTGGCGAAAGCGATGGGTTTACGCAGCTTTCTGATACCTTTGCGCCGGCCTCTGTGACCAAAGATGGTTCTGAAGTTGGCACTATGGTTGGCGTCGAAGTTGACCCGCAGGGCTATGTCCGCGCCAATTATGATTCCGGTGCCAGCCGCGTCATCTTCAAGGTTCCACTGGTGGATGTTCCCAATCTGAACGGCCTTAAGTCATTGGATAATCAGACTTATCTGCCATCATCGGACAGCGGATCCTATTTCCTGTGGGATGCGGGTGATGGACCAACTGGCGAAGTTGCCTCTTATGCGCAGGAAGAATCTGCCACCGACGTGGCCACCGAACTGACGGATATGATTAAGACGCAGCGGGCCTATTCTTCTAATGCCAAAGTGATCCAGACCGTCGATGAGATGCTTCAGGAAACCACCAACATCAAGCGGTAATCACCGCTGATTTTTTGACACCGGCTTAGAAAGAGCGCCTGATATGTCCATCACAAGTGCACTTAACTCCGCGATGACCGGACTGACTGCGAATGCGCGGCTGTCCCAAGTGACCTCGGAGAACCTCGCCAATGCGTTGACGCCTGGCTACTCCTCTCAAAAGCTGAACCTGTCCACCAGCCAATATGCGGCTGGTGTCAGGATCGGGGACGTGGAACGCAATGTCGACCCGGCCTTGCAATCCACCACTCGCAAGGCTCAAGCAGAACATGCCAAGGTTGGAGTCTATTCGGATTTCTACGCCCGAATGTCCGGCTATGTAGGGACCGTTGACGACAGTACTTCGATCTCGGCTCAGATCTCGAATTTTGATGCAGCCCTGGTTGAAGCAACCTCGCGTCCGGATTCAACAGAGCGATTGCATGATCTCTCGGTAAAGGCGGGTCTGATTGTTCAATCCATCACGGACGCGGCTGAAGGATTGAACAAGCAACGCGAAGCGGCTGAATCTTCCATTGATGTGCAGGTCAATCAACTGAACAATCAGTTGAAAGAACTGGAAAAAATCAATGCGCGTATTGTGGTGTCCAAAGCGGCGGGCAGCAGCACCACAGCGATGGAAGATCAGCGGGATAAGCTGATTGATTCGGTAAACCAGTCGATTCCGGTAAATGTCGTTCAGCGTGATCAGGGGCGCGTTGCCCTCTATACGGTTGGCGGTGTTGCCCTGCTGGATGGGAAAGCTGCTGAGCTGACTTTTGATGCCAAACGCACGATTGAGCCACAGATGACCCAGGCCAACGGGCTGTTGTCCGGTTTGGAAATCAATGGCCTGGCAATGGATACCTCTGCATCCGGACCTTTGCGAGGCGGAACTCTGGTCGCGGCCTTTGATATCCGCGACAATGTTGCTGTTGAGGCGCAGACTGATCTGGATGCCATGGCCCGTGATCTGGTCGAGAGGTTTCAGGATCCGGCACTGGACGCCACAATTGGTGCCACGGATGCCGGGATCTTTACCGACGGCGGCGGCGCGTTTGATCCAGCTGACACAGTTGGCCTGTCTGCGCGGCTGCAGTTGAATGATCTGGTTTCATTGGACGGGCAAGCGGAAACCTGGCGCCTGCGCGACGGTCTTTATGCTGCGGCTCAGGGGGATCCCGGTGACGCCAGCCAATTGATCGCCTATTCAGAAGCCATCAGCGAAAACCGGACCGTTTCGACAACCAAGTTGGGCACCATTTCGTCGGATCTCAACACGCTCAGCGCCTCTCTGATGTCGCGTTTTGCCCGCGACAGCGATAGCGCCAACAATTCACTGAGCTATGCCGCCACCAGCTACACCGAGCTGGCCCAGGCAGAGCTGGCCCTTGGTGTGGATTCGGACGCCGAACTCCAAAACATGATGCTCATCGAGAATGCCTATGCAGCAAATGCAAAAATGCTCTCAGCTATTGATGAGATGATGCAAACTCTTTTGAGGATGTAATGAATGATCTATAATTCCTACGGTGACCTGACCACGCATAGCTTCCTGCGCAATCGCAATGCGGAGCTGAAGCTGGATCTTGCCACTCTGTCCGAAGAGGTCTCGACTGGCAAAAAATCCAACCTGACCGAGGAGTTGGGCGGCGACTTCTCTTATCTGGCAGATATTGAGAACAGCCTGAAGCGGATCGAAAGCCAGACAGTTGCTACTGGTGAGACCAAACTGTTCGCGCTCAGCATTCAGGACAGCTTGGCGCGTGTGCAGGAAGGAACACAGCAGTTGCGGGATGACATCTATTCCGTCTCACCCGCCCTGACTGAAAACGATGCAACGCAGTTTGCCAAAGAGGCGGAGCGCAAGCTGGAAGCCGCTATCGGTTCCTTTAACGGTTGGGCCGGTGGGCGCAGCCTTTTTGCCGGAACCGCCACGGGAACCAGCCCGTTGAACAGTGCTGACACCCTGATGACGGAACTCATCGGAGAGGTTTCCGGCCTGACGGATGCCGATGACATTATCCAGGCGGTAAAGGATTGGTTTGCGGATCCGACAGGGTTTGACACCGCAATGTACAACGGATCCACCACGGATATCGCACCGGTTGAAGTGGGCGCGGGGGAGAAAGTGTCGCTGAGTTTGCGGGCTGACGACGACAATCTGAAGAGCGCATTGCAAAGCTATGCTATCATTGCTCTGCTCGATGAACCGGCTCTTGGACTGTCCGCGGATACTAAAACCGACCTGACCTATAAGGGAGGTGGGGAATTGGCGGATAGCACGGAACGCCTGATCACGGCCCAGGCTGACATTGGCTTTATGGAGGCCCAGCTGGAACGGGTAAGCGCCCGAAATCTGGCCAGCAAAACGGCTCTCAGCCTTGCCTTTAATGACATCGTTTTGGCCGATCAGTACGAGGTCTCCGCCAAGATGAAGACCACCGAGACCCAGCTGGAGATCCTTTATACGGTGACTGCGCGCAGCGCCCAACTCAGCCTTGTGAAGCACATGTGATGATGAAATTCTTTCGCCTTCTGATCGCCTGCCTGCTGTTGCCAACCCTGGCCCAGGCCAATGCAATCCGTCTCAAGGATCTTGTCGAGTTCGACGGGGTGCGTGGCAATGATCTGGTGGGATATGGCCTTGTGGTCGGTCTCAACGGCACCGGGGACGGGTTGCGCAACTCGCCCTTCACCGAAGAGATCATGTCCAATATTCTGGAGCGGCTTGGGGTCAATGTGACCGGCGAACAGTTCCGGCCCAAAAACGTGGCCGCGGTTATCGTGACCGCAACCCTGCCGCCTTTCGCGCGGGTTGGCGGAACCGTGGATGTCACGGTTTCCGCCATTGGTGATTCCAAAAGTCTGCTGGGCGGCACCCTGGTGATGACGCCCCTGAACGCAGCGGATGGTCAGATCTATGCGGTGGCCCAGGGCACCATTCTGGCAGGTGGCGCCGTGGCCGAGGGCGACGGAGCCACCGTTACCCAGGGGGTTCCGACCTCAGGGGGAATTCCTGCGGGAGCCCGGGTTGAGCGCGAGATCGACTTTGATCTCTCCTCTCTGAGCACCATGCGACTGGCCCTGCGTGAGCCGGATTTCACCACGGCCGAGCGGATCGAACGTGCGGTGAATGATGAGTTTGGTCGGGGCGTTGCCCTGATGCGGGATTCCGGCACCGTCGAGATCGACATCACCCGCACCAATACGCGCTCAACAGCCCATGCGGTTGGGCGGATGGAAAACCTGCGGGTAGAGCCGCAGCGCAAGGCCCGTGTGGTGGTGGATCAACGATCCGGCACTATTGTCATGGGCAGCGATGTGCGCATCTCTCGCGTGGCTGTCGCTCAGGGCAATCTGACCCTGCGCATCGAAGAAGCCCCGCTGGTGTCGCAGCCCAGCCCCTTTACCGATGGCGAAACCGTTGTGGTGCCGCGGACCGTCGCTGCCATCGACGAAGAAGAAGGCATCCAGCTGGCAGAGGTGCGCGAAACCACATCCCTTTCTGAGGTTGTGGCGGGCTTGAACGCGCTGGGCGTGTCGCCGCGCGATATGATCGATATCCTCAAAAGCCTGAAGGCCGCAGGGGCGCTACACGCTGAATTTGTGGTGCGCTGATCCGGCTATCAATGCACAAACGGCAGACTAAAAAAGCACCCCGGACCTGAGTTCTGGTCCGGGGTTTTTCATTTGCTGTTAGATTTCCATTTCTGGATCTATTACCGGGTCAATGACAACAACCAGCCGGGTCTCGCCGGTGCCCTCGATTGGCGGAGATCGGTGCAACAGGCCTGAGCGCGGGGACTCCGGCCATTTTGTGCCGCGCAGAACAATAGGCGCGCCGGTGGGGACCGTTAGCAAACACCGTGGTTCATTGTTTTGGTCCTGCATGCCCAATTGGGTTCCGGTGCCGCGATAGGTGCAGACCAGACGGGCCTGCACCGCATCCACATGGAACTTTCTGCAGGCATTGGTTTGCACCACATCCAGTCGCAGCCGGATATAGTCTACTGTCATCATCTGCGAAAACTGCTCTGCCAATGCAGCGATATCCGCTGTCAGCAGGTCCTGTTCCGGGCAGGCTGGAATCTCTGCCCCTTCAAACAGATGGATTATGCTGCGCTCTACCGCATCTGGCCGCAGGATCAGGCGGGCCCGCGGCAGCTGCTTCGGGTTCAACGCATCGAGCCAGGCTTCGCAGCCTGGCAGGGGTGCCTTGTTCCAAATCGCAGCAGCGCAGTCAGGGAGATGGATCACCGACAGATCCTCAGCCTGCTCTACAACACTGACACCTGCAGGCACCTGCTGCAGCGTGTTCCGAAGAAGGGTATCCGGCATCAGCGCTGTCCCCATTGGGGGAAGGGGTCGGCCATATCGGCCCAGGCCCAGGGCAGGAACTCATCGGCATTGACCAGCGCGGAATTCAAGCGTTCGCAGATTACCTCGCGCTCCAGCCCGGAGCCGATAAAGACCAGCTCTTGCCGACGATCGCCCCAGGGCTCGACCCAGTTGCGGGCAATTTCAGCCTGCGCCTGCGGATGGGTAGGCAGGCGGTCTTCGGGTACCGAGGCCCACCAACGTCCCAGGGGCGCGATAGAGGACAGGGCACCGGCCAGGCTGAATTCTGCGGCCCAGTCAGGACGGGTTGCGATCCAGAAATGACCCTTGGCGCGGATCACACCGGGGAGGGTGCCATTCAGAACGGCGTGCAGCTTCTGCGGATCAAAAGGTGCGCGGGCGTGATAGGCAAAGGATTCAATGCCGTATTCCTCGTCCTCGGGCGTGTGGTTGGCAAAGCCATAGAGCTCCTTGGCCCACATTGGGTGCTCATGTGCGGTGTCAAAGTCAAAAAGGCCGGTATCGAGGATGGTTTCGGCGGGCACCTCGGAATGATTTGTCTCGATGATCTTGGCGTCACCGTTCAGGGCGCGGATGATCTTGCGGGCGTTTTCTGTACGCTGGGGGCCTGCGTCCGCGATCTTGTTGAGGATCACCACATCGGCAAATTCAATCTGTTCTGTGAGCAGGCTGACAAGGCTGCGGTCGTCGCCCTCGCCCAGGGATTCACCGCGATCTGTCAGGAAATCGTGGCTGGAGAAATCCTCCAGCAGATTCACAGCATCCACAACTGTGACCATGGTATCCAAACGCGCTACGTCAGACAGGCTCTGGCCCTCTTCATCGCGGAAATCAAAGGTGGCAGCCACAGGCAGGGGTTCGGAAATACCGGTGGATTCGATCAACAGATAGTCGAACCGACCTTCTTCTGACAGCTGACGAACCTCCTTGAGCAGGTCATCGCGCAGGGTGCAGCAGATGCAGCCGTTGGACATCTCGACGAGGGTTTCCTCGGAGCGCGACAACTCAGTGCCCTCGCGGACCAGATCGGCATCGATGTTTACTTCGGACATATCGTTGACAATCACAGCCACGCGCCGCCCGTCACGGTTGTTCAGGACACGGTTCAACAGCGTGGTCTTGCCTGCTCCCAGAAAACCGGAAAGCACGGTTACGGGGAGGCGGGCGTCATCAGGGGCAGAGTCGCGCATGGGTTTGATCCTTGGATATCTGGGAGTGGCGGAGATTCTTAGGGAATGTTAGTAATGTTATGATATAACTTAACGCAAGAAGAATTTCACCCCGCGCACCGCAGGTCAGGGGCTGGGGTCAGCCTAAATGCAGAACAAAAAAGCCCCGGCGTTGGGCCGGGGCTTGCTCATGATCCGCGCGGGGATTGCCTGAATTTATGTCATATTTTAGCGGCTAGGGATAATAGCTGCGCACCAAGGCGGTGGCGATCAGGCTCCAGCCATCAGCAACCACAAAGAAGGCCAGTTTGAACGGCAATGAGACCACCGCCGGCGGCACCATCATCATACCCATCGACATCAGCACCGCTGCCACCACCAGGTCGATCACCAGGAACGGCAGGAAGACCAGAAAGCCGATCTGAAAAGCGCGGGCGATTTCAGACAGCAGGAAGCTGGGAATCAGCACCGAAAGCGGGGCTTCGGGGCTGGGGTTCATCGCCTCCATTTCAGGGCGTAGATCAGAAATCGCATAGAAGGTATCGGGATCCAGGCGATTGGCCATAAAGGCGCGGAAGGGTTCCAGACCTCGCATGATCCCAGTTTCGATGTCGATCTGTTCCTCGATCAGGGGGCTGATGCCCACCTGCCAGGCCTCGACAAAAACCGGCTCCATCACAAAATAGGTGAGAAACAGCGCCAGGCTGATCATCATCATGTTTGGCGGCGCCTGTTGTAGGCCCAGACCCTGGCGCAGGATCGACAGAACCGTCACCAGAAAAGGGAAACAGGTAATCATGATCAGCAGGCCGGGCGCCAGGCTGAGCACGGTGATCAGCAAAATCAGCTGGATTGAGCGGGCCGAGATGGATTGCCCCTCGGCCAGCGACAGGCTCAACTCCTGCGCCATTGCCGCCTGCGGCAGCATCAGCGCCGCGCAGGAGACAACAAGTGTGAAGATAAAGGCTGTGCGTGTCATCCCAGGCCGTTTTGCAAATCGGCAATCTCGGTCAGGCGAACCGCCAGTTGACCGGCCTGATCGCCTTCCATTTCTTCCAGCTGGCCACGGGCGACAAGACGGTCCCCGACATAGAGATCCACAGGATCTTCTACCCGCTTGTCCAGCGACAGGATCGAATTTTCACTCAGCCCCACAAGGTCGCGGACCAGCGGGCGGGCTTTGCCAACCGAGACAACCACCTCCACCGGAACGGAGACAAAGGGGTTGCTGGTGTCGGTGGCTTTCATGTTGAGATCCTCAGCATCATCCATACTGGCTCTCCTCTCTGATGTGGTAGGTGAAGGCGTCAATCGAATCCTGAATGGATTCAACCAGGCCGGAACTGTTGATTTCGCGCTCCGAATTGCCGGCGCGCAGATAGGCTTGGCCCGGTGTGAGGCCTTCGTCTTCCTGCACCTGAACCGGAGTGGCAAAAGAATCGGGCAAGAGCGAACGCACTGCGGAGCCTTCCCCGGGAGCCACAAAGATGGTCATCGGGTCATCGGTGTGGGTGCGGGCCATATCCGTCATCTGATCGACGATATGGTGGCCAAAGGTAGCCGCCATGGCATCAGGTAGCACCGCACTGGTCAGAACCTTGAACATTGGATCAAGGGATTCGATCAGCTGCGACTGCGCTTCTTTGTAGGTAAAGTTCAGATCCTCCAGCGAACTGGTCAAGGTTGCTGAAATATGGGCTGATTCCTTGTCCTTGGCGGTCACGGCATCATCCCAGCCGGCGCTGTATCCCTTTTCAAACGAGACAGCACGTTCTTCTTCCATCACCTCTTCCGAGACTTCCGGAAAAGAGGCCGCCGGGACAATTGTCGCTGGCCCAAAATCTTCTAGCAGGTGTGTAATGCCCATCAGGCCCGCTCCTCATTTTCTTCCAGCCAGCCCCGCAGGATCTGGACAGTTTCTTCTTGGCGTTCGCCGATCATCTCTCGCAGACGGTCGACCGGATTCTCACCGCCACCGGCGCCGAGGGCCGGCAGGCCACCCATGTCGCCCATGCCGCCCATGTCACCCATGCCGCCAAACTGGCCGCCGCCATCCTGGATTTCACCATCCAGAGCGATGTTGGAGCCAAGATCCGGGTTCATCATAAAGTCACCCATGCCAGGTGCCGTGCCCATGGCTGGCAGATCAGGCAAGCTTGGCATATCGCCCGAACCTGGCGCCGCAAGGGCAGGCATGCCTTCGCTGTTGCCAGACAGGATGGGGCGCACAACAAAGAGGCCAAGCACCAAGGTTACAATGGCCAGGGCCGCCATCTGAATAAGCCCCATGGCATCAAAGTAGATATTGTCCATGAAGGACGAGCTGGCCTCGGTTCCCGCAGGTTCGATGGTGGGAAGATCCATTGACTTCAGAGTGATGACATCGCCACGGGTTTCATCAAACCCGATGGCCGCCGAGATCAATTCACGCAGAGCGCCAAGCTCTTCTTCGGGGCGCGGTTCAAAAACCGATTCTCCGGCGTCATTGGTGACGGTCTGACCATTGATCAAGACCGCAACGGTCAGGCGTTTGATGGCTCCGGGGCCGCGAATGATTTCTTTCTCGGTTTCCGAGATTTCATAGTTCACCCGTTCGCGGGTCGCGGTGGTGTTGTTCTTGGACCCCTGACCTGAGGCCGCATCCCCATCCGGAATGTTTGAGGCAACGGTGACCTCGCCGGATTGGTTGCTGGAAACATCGGCGCGTTCCTCGACATCGGTACTGATGGCGACCCGACTGGCCGGATCCACATGCTTTTCGCGGATCGATTCGGTGTCGGTGACGGTGTCGACGCTGACTTCGACCACAGCATTGCCGTGACCGACGCGGGCCTCGACCAGGCGCATGACCCGATCCCGAATTGACTGCGAACGATCATCAGATCCAGCGCCGGCAGCAGCTGCAGCTTCTGGAGATCCGATCAGCGCCCCATTGGCGTCGATGACGGCGACATTATCCACCGCCAGGCCGGTGACAGCGGAGGCAACCAGGAAGCGAATCGCGTTGGCCTGCGCTGGGGTAATTGGGGATCCCAAAGGCACGACGGATACGGAGGCTGTTGGGTCCACCGTGCGTTGAAAAGGATTGGCGCCAGTATTGGCGATATGGACACGCGCCTGGCTGATATGAGGGCTGGCAACGATGGTCCGGGCCAGCTCTCCTTCTTTGGCGCGCCAGTATGCGGCGTCAAACATCTGCGATGTTGTGCCAAAACCGGTCAGCGAATCGAGCAGCTCATAGCCACGACCGCCATTGGCGGGCAGGCCTTCGCTTGCCAGGGTCATTCTGAGCTCATCGCGCCGGTCAGCCGGTACATAAATAGAACCGCCCCGCACTTCATACTGTGTGCCGGTCTGTTCCAATGACCGCACAACATCTCCAGCGGAGCCGCTTTCGAGCCCTGCATAGAGTAATTTCATCGTTGGCTTGCTCGCCACATGTGACATGGCAAGGATACTTGCGATGACCGCCACTGTGGCGCCAACCACAACGAGTCGCTTCCGCATATCCAACCCGGTCCAGACATTCTTGATCTGCTGCACTTTAACCTCCGTCGCACCGGCATTCTGTCCGGCGTGATCCCTTTTTGACGGAGGGGCCTTAACATTCGGTTAGTTCCTCAGGGGTTATGAAGGCTTTGCACGACGTTTTAGGGAAAGCCATGACAGACGCTGTAGTGAATGCGGAAGAAGACGCACCGGTCAAAAAAAGCAAACTGCCCCTCATCATTGGGGTCGTCCTTGCAATTGCAGGCGGCGGCGGCGGTTTTTTTGCAGTCTCGTCAGGGCTTCTGCCCTTTAGTCAAACCGCAGAGTCCGAAGAGACTCATGCGGCTGAAGTAGCGCCAGAAGGCGTAGGTAGTGGTGAGTCGGCGGAGGATATCGCTGGGCTTGCCTTCATCGAAATGGAACCGATTGTTATTTCGCTGCGCAAAGCCAGCGGCATTAAACATCTTCGGTTCAGCGCAAACCTCGAGGTGGATCAAATCCACCAGGCCGAGGTCGAGAAAGTTCTCCCGCGTGTGGTCGATGTTCTGAATAGCTATCTTCGCGCTTTGGAAATTGAGGATCTGTCTGATCCCATGGCGCTTCCAAAACTGCGCGCACAGATGCTGCGGCGAATCAACATAGCCACCGGTCAGGGGCGTGTGCGTGATTTGCTGATTATGGAATTCGTACTGAACTAGGAGAACGGGATGGACCTTATTGCTGATATCCTGCTTGCAGCAGGGGCCCTCGGGGCTGGTTTTTATTGTTTGGTGCTTTCGCGGCGCCTGAAACGGTTCAACGACCTGGAGAAAGGCGTCGGCGGAGCCGTTGCCGTGCTTTCCTCGCAGGTTGAGGATCTGAACAAATCTTTTGCCTCGGCACGGCAAATCACAGAGGGCTCCAGCCAGGCGCTGGATCAGCTCACCGGGCGGGCCGAATCGGTGGCGCAGCGACTGGAACTGATGATGGCCTCGATGCATGACCTGCCGGAGGTGGCGCCAGAAGCAGCACAACCTCCACGCGCAGCTGTCACACGCGCAGAGGAAAGCGATGCGCTGGCGGTCGCCTATGAGACCGAAGCAGCCCCCGAGCCCGAAGTTCAGGTCGAAGACCCAAACAAATCGGCGGGTGTGATGTTTGTCCGCCATAACCGCGACAAGAATCGGGTGGCGTGATGACTGCAAAAAACCCAAAGGCAAAAAAAGAAAAGAAGCCAGGTCGCAGCCGCAGCCGTGCCTTGCTCTTGTTGTCGCTGCTCTTGATTGGCTCTGCGCTGGTGCGTTTGGGCATGGAAGCCGGACCTGCGATCGCGCGGGAAGTCTCCAACCTGCAAAACGGTGAGGGCGAAGCCCCCAATCATTCAGGGCGGATGCAAACAGAGGGTATGCCCTCTTCTGCGGAATTGCAGGCCATGTTGGCGGCTTTTCAGGAACGCGAAACGGCCCTGGAAGCGCGTGAAGCCGAGATCGAAGATCGCATGAAGGCCCTGGAAATCGCGGATGAAGCCATTGATCGAAAATTGGCGGCACTGGAATTGGCCGAGGAAGAGCTGCGCACCACATTGGCTATGGCCGATGGCGCCACAGAGGCGGATGTAGATCGTCTCACCACGGTTTATGAACAGATGAAGCCAAAAGAATCAGCAGCTCTGTTTGAAGAGATGGATCCCAATTTTGCCGCCGGTTTCCTGGCCCGTATGCGGCCCGAGGCTGCGGCTGGCATTATGGCCGGTCTGAGCCCGGAAGCGGCCTATACAATCAGCGTTGTCATGGCTGGTCGTAACAGCGGCGTTCCCAAGGAATAACTTGGGACCCGCGCTCAGGCTTTCTTAATGCGACTCGCCTAAGCTCAGATAAAGCAACGAAATTTGGAGTGACCCTATGGTCGGAATAGCAGGCATCCTGGTAATTTTTGTCATGGTGTTCGGTGGGTATCTACTGGCCGGCGGCAAAATGGGTATTATCCTTAAATCGCTTCCTTTTGAGATGATGATGATCGGTGGAGCCGCGGTTGGGGCCTTTCTGATCAGCAACGATATGGGCGGCATCAAACACACGCTGAAAGACCTCGGTAAGGTCTTTAAAGGGGCCAAGTGGAAGTCCGATGATTATCGGGACCTTTTGTGCCTGTTGTTCTCGCTGATCCGAATCGCCCGAGCCAACCCGGTCGAAGTGGAACAGCATATCGAGGACCCGGAGAACTCCTCCGTTTTTAACAAATACCCCAAAATCCTGGCGGATAGCGAAGCGGTGAACCTGATCTGCGACACCATGCGCTCTGCCTCGATGAACTATGATGACCCGCATCAGGTCGAAGAGGTGCTGGAGAAACGCATGGAGGCCAATCACCACCATGCGCTGCACTCCAGCCATGCCCTGCAAACCATGGCGGATGGTCTTCCGGCTCTGGGGATTGTTGCGGCTGTTCTGGGTGTTATCAAAACCATGGCTTCGATCGACCAGCCACCAGAAGTTTTGGGTAAGATGATTGGTGGTGCTCTGGTTGGGACCTTCCTGGGCGTTTTCCTGGCCTATGGTCTGGTCGGCCCCTTTGCCGACAAGGTGAAAACCATCACCGAGGAAGACTCACATTTCTACAAATTGATCCGCGAAGTGCTGGTTGCGAATCTGCATAACCACGCGGCCGCCATCTGCATCGAAGTTGGTCGCCAGAACACGCCTTCGCATATTCGCCCCGGTTTCTCTGAACTGGAAGAAGCCCTTAGATCGGTAAAACAGGACGCAGCATGATTTGGCGCGCATTTGCGATAGCCGCCACAGCGTTGGCGGCGGGCTCCTCTGCCCAGGCCGAGACCATCGTCGCCCGCTCCGGTGAGCATGATGGCTTCTCGCGCCTGGTCATGCGCCTGCCTGAGGGGGCTCAATGGACGCTCAACCAATCTGGGCGTGCCGCAAGCCTAAAAATTAATTCGTCTACCGCTGTATTTGACACCTCGCGAGTTTTTGACCTGATCCCACGTGATCGGTTGGAACGCCTGACGCAAAGCGGCCCCGGTCAGCCCCTGCGGATGGAGCTGGGCTGTGAGTGTGAAATCCAATCCTATCTGCAAAGTGATGGCTATCTGGTTGTCGACATCACAGACAATCGCAGCGCGGCAGCGCCCTCCAATCCTATTCAGGGCAATTTTGGTGGCCTGACGCTTGGGTCACCAGTTGAAACCGCTGCCGCTGAGCCATCCGTGGCCCCAGCGACCTCTGGCTACCGCTTTAACCTGTCGCAGGGTGCCATTGCTGATGCCCGTATGGCTTTGGACCTGAAGAACGCGATCAACGCTGATCGGGGTGGCCAGGTCAGCCGATCGCAGGCCGAGCCGGTGCAAGAGCACGACCCTGCTCCGACCTCCCAGCAGATGGCTGCAGAAGCCTCCCGCCTGGCGGAACCCGCACAGCTGGGGTCGCGTGGGGCGGCAGTACTGGCGGCCGGGTTGGAGGCTGAACTTGGCCTGACCCCGCGCCCCTCTCCTCTGAAGCCGGAAGTGGCACAAGAGGCGGAGGTGACTGAGCAGGAAACAGCGGAGGTCGATCAAGAATTGCCCGAGGTCAACCTGTTGCTCAACATGGATGAGACCGCGCGGGCGGCAACGGTGAATGCCTCAGAGCATCGCCTGCTGCAGCAAATTGGTCGCGCCGCTAACCAGGGTCTGCTGGATGTGGTGCAATCTGACCGGGAGGGCGAAGGATCCCGGCCTCTCGACCTATTGGGTCGGGCGGACCGTCCTTTGAATCCGCTGGACAATATTTCGGTGACCTCGGCTATCGACCGCGAGACGGGGCTGATTGCGCGGTCGGTATCGGACAGCAATGTGGACGACCACTGTATCCCGGATCGCCGGATCTCCATTCAAAAATGGGGCAATGACGAAAGCTCCTTTGCCGATCAGCTTGGTCCCCTGCGTGGGGCGCTGGTGCGCGAATTTGACGACGTAAATCCGGCGGGTGTGCGCGCCCTGGCCAAGTTGTATCTCTATTTTGGGTTTGGCGCAGAAGCCCGCGCGATGCTCACCATGCTGCCTGCGGACAGGGTCGATGCCGAACAACAGGCCACGCTTTTGGCGATGGCGGATCTGATGGATGGTCGGGAGCTGGGAATCAATCACCCCTTTTCGGGCCAGCAGGGTTGTAACGGGCAATCGGCGCTTTGGTCGGTGTTGGCGGATGGCAATATTCGCAAGACCGCAAATACCGATGCCATCCAGCAGGGCTTTGCCAAATTGCCAGTACATCTTCGGGTGAACTTTGGCCCGCGCCTCAGCTCTATGTTTGCTGATTCTGGTGATCTTCACATTGCCGAATCCATTCTGCGCTCGGTCAGCCGGACCGGGATGGAATTTGTGCCGGAGCTCAACCTGGCCGAAGCCGCTATTGCCGAGCTGGAAGGGGATACTGAAGTTGTTGCGGAAAAGCTGATCGACGAGGTGGCGGAGCGCACCGAGAGCGCGCCAACGGCTTTGATCGATCTGATCGACCTTAGCTATAATGAGCGCAAGGCTCTGTCGCCGGATGTGCCGGAGTTGATTGCCTCTTATGAACTGGAAAGCCGTGATACTGAATTGGGCGCGAGGCTGCGCAAGGCCGGGGTCATGTCTCTGGCACTGACCGGCCAGTTCACCCAGGCCTTTGATGAGCTGAAGAAGATCACTCAGCGGGATGGGCCGGCCGCACGTGTCGAGGTCGTCGATCCACTGATGACGCTGCTGACAGAACGCGCGGACGATGTGACCTTCCTGCAGTATGGTTTGGTGTTTTCTGGCCAGGCGAGTGCCGCCGAAGCTGCCCCGGTGGCCGAGCTGATGGCGCGCCGCATGCTGGATCTGGGCTTTGCAGAACAGGCGCAGTCGCTGCTGCAAAAGCTGGCGCTGGAGCCAGAGAATAAGGACCGTCGCCTGATGATGGCTGAAACCGCGCTGGCGCTGGGCAAACCCCATAATGCGCTGGTTGAGCTAATGGGTCTGGATGGCTCTGACGCCAACCGGATGCGGGCCGAAGCCCTGTGGCGCAACGGAGAATATGCGCGCTCGGGTGAATATATGCTGGAAGAAGAGGACATGAACGCGGCTGCGCGCGGGTTCTGGCATTCCGAAGATCTGGAAGCGATTGAAACCATAACCCCGGCCGAGGATGCCCCCTTTGGGCAGGTGGCAAATGTGACCAGCCAGATCTCTGAAACCAGTCAAGATCCCGAAGGTTTGACGCCGCTGGCCCATGCCCGTGCTTTGGTCGAAAGCAGTATCGGCACCCGCGACAATATTCTGGATCTGCTCAACCGGGTCGACACTGCCAATACCCCCGCAGAAGAATAACGACCTCCGGGCAAACCTCGCCCACCCTTTCAAAATATAACCGCAAGGCCGTCCAGCAGGGCGGCCTTTCGCCGTCCGTGCTAACACTTTGTCAACTGTCTGAAACTACCTTGGATTTTAGATGAATCCGCGATTGGACAGGCAGAATGCTGTTAGCTATCAGAACTTTGGACCGCGCCCTGTCGCAGTCACTGCACCATAGGCCTGCCCCTGTTGTTTCAGGGCAGCGGGCAGCGGCCTGCTCCCCGCCAATGCCCCCCTCCGACATAGCCCAGGACCCGCCATTTTGTGGGGGGCTTTGGCCTGCCATCAAATTCCACGTCGAAATCAGCAGCCTGATTGCTCCAGAACAAGAGAATGCTTGTGCCTAAATTAACCGCTCAACAGCTATTCAGCCCGACCGTGCTTTTGGCGCTGGCTCTGATGGCAATCATCGTCATGATGATTCTGCCGATGCCAGCCTGGGTACTTGATGTGGGTCTCGCCGCCTCCTTTGGCCTAGCGATTCTAATCTTTACCATCACCCTGTTCATTGAACGGCCGCTGGATTTCTCCTCCTTTCCGACGATCCTGCTGGCCTCTTTGATGCTGCGCCTGTCGCTGAACATCTCCTCCACCAAGCTGATCATCGGCCAGGGCCACACCGGCACCGATGCGGCTGGCAATGTGATCCAGGGCTTTGCCCAGTTTGTCATGAGTGGCAGCGTTTTTCTGGGTTTGGTGACCTTTGGTGTTTTGCTCATCGTGAACTTCATGGTGATCAACAAGGGTGCGGCCCGGATGGCCGAAGTTGGGGCGCGTTTTGCGCTGGATGGGATGCCCGGCAAACAGATGGCGATTGATGCCGATATGGCGGCTGGCGCGATTGATCACGCCACCGCCAAGGCTCGTCGCGAAAACGACCAGAAGGAGACCACCTTCTTTGGCTCGTTGGATGGTGCCTCAAAATTCGTCAAAGGCGATGCGGTTGCAGGTCTGTTGATCACCCTATTGAACTTGGTGATGGGCCTGGTGATGGGCGTTCTGGTCCACGGCATGCCGGTCTCCACCGCCTTTGAGACCTATGCGATCCTGACTGTCGGCGATGGGCTTGTCTCGCAGATTCCATCGGTGATCATCTCGATTGCTGCTGCGTTGTTGCTGGCGCGTGGCGGCGCCACCGGGGCGACTGATATCGCTTTGATGGATCAGTTCGGTAAGCACCCGGCGGCCCTGGCCACGGTTGCGGTCCTGATGGTTATGTTTGCTCTGGTTCCTGGCCTCCCCTTCCTGCCCTTTGTCATTGGCGGCGGGGTGCTGGGGTTTGCAGCCTATCGCATTCAGCAAAAGATCAAGGCCGAAGAAGAGGCTGAAATCGAAGAGGAAATGGAAGAAACCGCCAATCCGACCCCGGCAAAAGCCCTGGGGGATATTTTGGACCTGGACGATCTGCACCTGGAGTTTGCACCGGATCTGGTGAGCATGGTCTTGGATGCCGGCACCGGCCTGGACGCGCGTATTGCCAATATGCGAACCCATATCGCGACAAGCTTTGGCCTCATTCTACCCGAAATCCGCCTGACCGATCAGGCCGATTTGGAACGCGGCACCTATGTGGTCAAGGTTCAGGGGGTGGAACAGGTCCGTGGCACTCTTCACCCTGATATGGTGCTGGCCCTGATGCCGGACAATCATGGGGCCCTGCCACCTGGAACCGATGTGACCGAGCCCGTTTATGGCGCGCCCGCGCGCTGGATCAATGCGGCTCAGCAACAGGATGCGGTGCTGGCAGGCGCGACGGTTGTGACCCCGCCGGAAATTCTGGCAACCCATCTGCTGGAAGTGATCAAACAAAACTTTGCCCGTTTGCTGACCTTCAAATCTCTGCGTCGCCTGCTGAATGAAATGACTGAACTGACCGATCAGTTCCGCGCCGAAGCCAATCGCAAGCTGCTGGATGATCTGGTGCCTGACAAGGTGCCGCTAGATACTCTGCATTCGGTTCTGCGTCTGTTGCTGGACGAGCGTGTTTCGATCCGAAATCTGCCGTTGATTCTGGAAGCCATTGCTGAAGCCCGTATCCAGTCCACCCAACCGGAAGTGATCTGTGAGCAGGTGCGTCAGCGTCTGGGTTTCCAGTTGGTTGCCGAGATGAAGCGCGAAGACGGGACCATCCCGCTGATCCAGCTGGCGCCGGAATGGGAAGATACCTTCTCGACCTATCAGATGGATGTCAGCGCCGGAAATCTTGACGTGGCCCTGCCGCCCGATATGTTCAACCGCCTAGCTGAAGGGCTGAGCGAGCGCCTGACCACGGTGACCGAGCAGGGTGTCTTTGCCGCTGTGGTGACCTCAACCCGGCGCAGGCGCTACCTGCGCACTATCCTGAAATCCCGCGGCATCACCAATCCGGTTCTCTCCTTTGAGGAGATCGGCCTAGAGGCTCGCCCTGCGCTTGTTGGAATGGTCGCGGCATGACACCGCTGGACTTCCCTCCAGAGCTGCGCGCATTTCTAGGGGCGAGTTTCTGGCATTTTGCCATCGTGTTCCTGCGGGTCGGCGCCATGACGGCAGTACTGCCGGCCTTTGGCGAACAATATGTCCCGATGAATGTGAAACTGGGGATCGCCGTTGCCTTCACCTTTGTTGTGGCACCGGCCTTGTCCTTGTTTCCCGAACCCGCAACACCGCTGCATTTTGCCGGTCTGGCCGCCAGCGAGGCCATTATCGGCCTGGCTTTGGGGGTGTCGGTGCGTCTGTTTATCATGGGGCTACAGATTGCCGGGACAATTGCAGCACAAAGCACCTCCTTGTCGCAAGTTCTTGGCAGTATCGGTGCGGATGCGCTGCCTGCGATCGGTGGTGTGCTGCTGGTCTCCGGTCTGGCGCTGGCCGTGATGATGGGGCTGCATGTCCGGGTGGCGGAGTTTCTGATCTATTCCTACCAGATCTTTCCGGTCGGCGCCTATCCTGAGCCTGCAGGCTTTTCCGAGTGGGGGCTGCACCGGATCTCCAAGTCCTTCTATCTGGCCTTCACCCTGGCGGCGCCTTTCCTGATCACGGCGGTGATCTACAATTTGGCGCTGGGCGTGATTAACCGCGCGATGCCTCAGCTCATGGTGTTCTTTGTGGGTGCGCCGGTGATTACCTTTGGCGGGTTGTTTATTCTGATGGTCGCCAGCCCGATGATCCTGGATACCTGGCTGCGCGAGATGATGGCCTTCTTTTCTGATCCCGGAGGTGGCCTGCAATGAGCGACGACGACGATTCAGACAAGTCATTTGAGCCAACAGAAGCCAAGCTCAAGAAAGCGCGCGATAAAGGTGAGGTTGCCAAATCGACCGACCTTTCCGTCGCTGCGGCCTATATGGGGCTGGTTGTCGCTTTCTACGCGGCGGGCCATAATATGGTGACCGAATTTGGCACCGTGTTGATGTCGATCATCGATCAGCCTGATCGGTTGGCAAAACAGCTGTTCTCTGGCAATGGCACGCCTCCCGTTGGCGGCATGATTGCAGCCATGGTCTGGCCCTTGATTCCTCTATTCATGATCCCTTTTGTTTTGGTGTTGTTGTCGATTGTTGGCCAAAGAGCTCTGGTTTTTGCGCCAACCAAGCTGGAACCAAAGATGTCGCGGATTTCGGTGATCTCCAACGCCAAGAACAAATTTGGCCGTGCCGGGCTGTTTGAATTCGGCAAAAGTGCCTTTAAGCTGATTCTCTATTCGATCTGTCTCGGCGTCTATCTCAACTATCGCATGCCGGAAATGATCGCTTCCGCTGCCACTGGTGCCTCGTCGGTGATCAAGATGCTGGCCGAGCTGGGGATGGAGTTCCTGGTAATTGCCCTGCTGATTTCGATCTGCATTGGGGTGGTGGATGCAATTTTCCAGCATGATGAGCATCGCCGCAAAAACATGATGTCGCGCAAGGAAGTCCAGGACGAGAACAAGGATGCCGAGGGTGACCCGCATATGAAGGGCAAGCGGCGGCAAAAGGCGCAGGAGATTGCCATGGGTCAGATGATGTCCTCGGTGCCCGAGGCCAGTGTCGTGATCGTCAACCCGACCCATTACGCGGTGGCGCTGAAATGGGAAGGTGCTGCGGGCACAGCGCCGATCTGTGTTGCCAAGGGGGTTGATGAAGTTGCCGCCACCATCCGCCGGATCGCCAATGAAAACGCCATTCCGATCCACAGCGATCCACCAACGGCACGGGCGCTTTATGCCACCATCGATATCGGCGGCGAGGTCGAGGAAGAATATTATGCGCCGGTTGCCGCCGCGATCCGTTTTGCGGATGAGATGCGTGAGCGCGCCAAGGGAGGTCTGTGATGAAACAGAAACTGGCAATGCTGGAGCAGATGGCGGCGGTCACCGAGGCGCAATACCTAAAAGAACATGCCAAGATTAAGCCGATCCTGGATCACGAGGCTCGGTTGCGCGGGCAATTGACCAAGCTCGAGGCGCAGGTGCGCGAGGCACGTACAGAGGCAGACGGCGATATGCCCATGAAGGCGCTTGGGGCGGATCTGTTGTGGGAAGGCTGGCATCTGAACACCCGACGCAACCTCAACATGCAACTGGCGCAGGTCACTGCTCGGAAGCTGATGGCGATGGACCGGCTGCGCAAGACCTTTGGCCGCAAGACGGCGGTGAGTGATATGGAAAAAGCTGAAAAACTGCGCCGCAAGGCGGCAAAGGCAAAAACCCTGGAAGAGCAGCTGCTCAGCCGTATTTAGACAGCGCGCCCCTGCGAGGCTGTAGGCAGATCCTTCGTAATGCTGCCAGGGTAAAAGGTGGGCGCAATGATCAGCAAACGCAGGATTTTATCCTATGCACAGCGAAAGGCGGCTATGAGCCCAGACTTACCAGTCCAGGAGTTTGCAGCGAATGACGGCTCACGTCTTGCGCAAAATATAGAAATTTTTTACATACCAATAAGTTCTGGGAAATTGATGCGATATCGTAGGCTGGTGAAATGTTCAAAGGATTGTGCACGGGCTTTGTAGCGATTCTATTTTTGGCATTCGCTACAACGAGTAGCCGGGCCGAGAGTGTTGATATCATTTGTTCGAATGTGGGTGCTCTCAATTCTCAGTTCGTGTTCCTTCTGGCAAAGCACCTCCATTTCGAACCAAGCGTTGTAATCAATCCTCGACGGCAAAATGCCATTTCTAGTGACGATGTTAGAACCGTTCGTCTCGTAATATCTGGCCGATCTTACGAGTCCGTCGTTGCTTGCGCTGTTGGACACACATTCGAGCGAGATGAACTAGATCAGAAAATTGGAGAGCTGCGCCGACGGTTGGGCAACGAAGGGCAACCTGTTTTTCCTGGAGGGGCAAAAGGTAGACTACTGTCTGTTGGAGAGGCTGTTAAGTTGAACGGTCAGCAGTTCTTCATCAGTGTGTCGGGCGTTGACGACTTGATGGTGGCCGGTGCCGCAGTCGCGCAATCGCACAATTTAGACAGTCAAGCGTGCTGGTTCGACAACGAATGTTCGGCCGCGGCTGAGACGTACTGGTCGCGAAACGCAAATTGAAATCGGCTCTATTGTCATCAGTCATTTACTGAAAGCTGTCATTGGGTACTGCCCCCAAACGGCGGCTTTGTCCTGCGGTTTAAGGGCAGCACCCTGAATATCTACTTTAGGGAAAAAGGACGCAAAGGGTGAGGAATGGCTGCTCTCGGGCTCGAGGGAACAGAGCAAGGCGCCATTCCGGTCAAAGGGATGTCACAGGATCAGATGGTCGCAGATCCTAAAAAACGGGCCCGCTCACGAGAGCGGGCCCGGAAAAGTATTCAGAATTTCAACTTGAGACTTTAGACGTCCTGGCGCGAAATCTCGACGATGAGCACATCATAGATGCCCTTGCCCAGTTCCTTTTGCGCGGCTTCTCGCAGCGCCGTGCGCAGAGGGTTCAACACATCAGAGCGGGTAAAGGCGCCGCGGAACCCGCCCATATTGGCGTGGTCAAATAGCACCTGCAAAAAGGCATCGCGCAGCTTGGGTTCATAGAGATGGATCTTGTCGCTCATGCCAACCTTGGCCTCGAGGCTGAGCGCGATCACCACCAGCGAAGACAGGTTTTCACGCTCCACCACGGGGATGACAAACTGATTGGCGATCTTGACATATTCGCGGGTCGGGTCGCCTTCCAACACGTCCTCGCCCATTTCGTTTTCGGCGAGGGCCTCTTCTTCATCGGCGTGATCAATGTCATCGCCCATTTCGTCGCCAGCGGCATGTTCGGCCTTGGGCTCCGGGGCGGGGGCAAGCATGATGCCCGCCCCAATCCCGGCTCCGGTTCCGATAATCAGCAATATGACGGGGAGTAGTTTAGCGATCATGGCTCACCTCAGAATGGTAGGATCGCGTCCAGCACTTGCTGGCCGTATCGCGGTTGTTGCACATCGGTGATTTGTCCACGGCCACCATAGGAGATACGCGCCGAGGCGATTTTATCATAGGTGATCTGGTTCTGGCGGCTGATGTCCTGTGGCCGCACATAGCCCGAAACCAGCAGTTCACGTAGCTCAAAGTTTACCCGAACTTCCTGTTTGCCGCTGATGGCAAGCACCCCGTTGGGCAGCACATCCACCACCGTGGCAGCGACGCGCATTTCCAGTTTTTCGTTGCGTTTGACCGATCCGTTGCCTTTGGAGCTGCTGGCGCCGGTCAGATCCACGGCCGTCGCCATCGAGGCGCCTTCGGGGAGTTTTTCGTCAATGCGTTGTGGTACGCCAAAGAGCTGGGGGACGCCCATGCTCTCCGCGCTTGAGCGCGAGCGGCTGGTGCCGTTGGAGATCTCGGCCTCTTCGTCGAATTCGATTACGACGGTCAGGATATCGCCCCTGTTGACCGCGCGACGATCGCCCAAAAGAGAGTTCTGTGAGCCGCTCCAAAGGGAGGAGCCATCCACGGCGCGCTGGTTTTGGATCTCGGTCGGCAGGCCCTGCCACAGCATAGCAACATGTTCCGGGGATTGCGTGGATTCTGACAGCGTCGGTGGTTTGCCGATATGATCCATGCGGGCGCAGGCCCCCAGCAGGACCAGGCCAGTCAGTGCAAGTTTGGTGGCAATCGATTTAGTGTTCATTATTTTACCTCTACTGACCCGTCAGCGTTTACACGCCCGGACACGGTGTTCCGTGATGCCAAATTCATGACCTTGATCCATTCCCCTTCCGAGCCCCGCCCCAGAGCACGGCCTTCGGCCACTATGGTCAGCCCATTGCGGCGAAACCTGAGCGAGACAAGGTCGTTGCGGTCGATAATCGCGGGGGGGCCGATATCGCTGGGACGCATGGGGCGACCGGGATAGAGCGGCACACGGGCTTCCATTCCCACCACTTCGTTTGCATCTGACAGGGCGCCAGCCACATTGACCTGTTTGAAGGTCAGATCGGTGGCGAGGATGATTTCCTTGGCCCGGATCGTCCGCGTGGGCACCAGGATTTCGGCCCAGGCGGTCTGGGCTGTCACTGCGATGAGAAGGGCGAGAATATGTTTCATTAGCGGATCTGTGTGGTGGCCGACATCATCTGGTCGACGGCCGAGATGACTTTCGAGTTCATTTCATAGCCACGCTGGGCCTCGATCAGCTCGGTGACTTCGCGGACCGAATCGACGGAGCTGCCTTCGAGATAGCCCTGGCGGAAAGTGCCCAGCCCATCTTCCCCGGCGGTGGAAACATTCGGCGCCCCTGAGGCTTCGGTCTCGACAAAGAGATTGCCGCCAATGGCTTCCAGCCCCTTGGGATTGGTAAAGCTGGCCAGGTTGAACTGGCCCAAAAGCTGGCCTTCGGCGGTTTCGTCAAAATAGGCGTAGATTTCGCCCGATGCGTTGATCGAAATGCTCAGCGCGTCGTCCGGAATGGTCACATCCGGCGCCACGGCCAATCCATCCGAGGTGACAATCAGCCCCTCGGCGGAGCGTTTCAGCGCACCATCACGGGTATAGCCGCTTTGCCCCGATGGCAGGGTGACTTCCAGATAACCTTTGCCTTCGATGGCCACATCCAGATCGCTGCCTGTTTGTTCCAACGCGCCCTGTTGAAGATGCACCGAAATGGCGGCCGGGCGCACACCCAGACCAACCTGAACACCGGTTGGCAGAATGGTCCCATCCGAGGCATTCACCGTACCCGCACGGGTCACCTGCTGATAGTGCAGATCGGCAAATTCAGCGCGACGTGGATTATAGGCCGTGGTGTTCATGTTGGCCAAGTTGTTCGCGATGGTTTCAACACGCAGTTGCTGAGCGCTCATACCGGTTGCAGCGATTTTAAGGGCACGCATCGGTGGTCTCCTTTTACTTGATCAGTTTTTCAATGGCGTTGCGGATGCGCTTGTCTTCTGTTTCCAGAAAGCTCTGGCCCATTTCATAGGCACGCTGGATTTCAATCATGCGGGTAACCTGGGTGATCGCATTGACGTTGGATCCTTCCAGAAACCCCTGCACCATCTTGGCGTTTTCGCTATCGATGATCTCACCCTCGGCGCGGAACATCACACCGTCCTCGCGCATCAGGACAGTTTCCTCATCCGGCTGGAAAAGCCCGATCTGGCCAACGGTATTGCCATCGGCAGTGATGGTGCCATCGGCGCCGACATGAATGGATTCGGCGGTGCCCGGGATAAAGACTGGCGCGCGACCTGCATCCAGAACCCGATGGCCATCCATGGTGACCAGATCGCCTTCGGCATTTGGTGAAAAAGCGCCAGAGCGGGTCAGCCGCTCCCCCAGCGGGGTCTCGATCATGAAATAGGCGTCGCCTTCGATGGCAAAATCAAAGGAGCCGCCGGTCTGGGTCAGCTGGCCTTGTTCCATCGAGGTGTTGAAAATATTGGCCTGCGACATCGACAGCGATTGCTGGCCCGGGGCGGTCTGGACAAATTCAGAAAAGATCAGACCTTCTGAGCGATAGCCGGTGGTTGCAGAGTTAGCGATGTTATTTGCCACCACACGCATTTCGCGCATCAGGCCGGACTGGCGGGATAGGGTTGCATAGCCTGCGGTTTCCATCACGAAACTCCTGCGATCAAAGGAATGACATGGCCATTAAAAAAGGCCACGAGTGTCTGGGTCATGAAGCCCATGGTCATCCAGAAGACGACAACAATTGCCGCCAGTTTGGGAACAAAGGTCAGGGTCATTTCCTGCACGGATGTCAGGGCCTGAAACAGACCGATGGCCAAGCCGACGACCAAAGCCACCGCCAGGATCGGCGTTGACATGGTCACTGCAGCCCAAAGAGCCTGTCGCAATGTGTCGTAGAATTGGCCTTCGCTCATCATTGGCTTAGACCGGCATCCGCAGGATTTCTTGATAGGCTTCAACAACCTTGTTGCGCACGGTCACTGCGGTCTCTACCGCCAGCTCGGTCTGGGCCAGAGCCTGAACAAGCGCATGCGGGTCACCTGCACCTGTCATCGACTGTACCGCTGTCTGCTCACCAACCTGCATAGTGTTGGCAAAACTGGCAAAGCTGGAACGCAGCTGGTCCGTGGGGCTATTGCCCTGGAACTCGGGGTCCACTTTGGTGGCGGGACGGGCGGCGGCGTAGCCTCCGGCGGCGGAGGTGATAGAGCGAATATCCATTCTGGATCTCCTCGGGGGTTAGGTTATTTTCTCAGCAGATCCATCAGGGAAGAGGACATGCTGCGGGTTTGTTCAAACATTTTCAGGTTGGCGTCGTAGCTGCGCTGGGCCTCGCGGGCGTCGGCGATTTCGATCATCAGATCGACATTCGAGCCATCATAGTGTCCGCTGCCATCCGCCAGGGGATGCGAGGGGTCATAGATGCTTTCCAGATCGCTGCGATCCAGGGTGACGCGGCCGGTCCTGACGTGTTCCACGTCATTCTCCAAATCGCGCGTGGCTTCAAAGGGAACGCTTTTGCGCCGATAGCCCGGGGTATCGGCGTTAGAGATGTTTTCAGAGACGTGCCGCAGGCGGGTGGCCTGTGCTTTCAGGCCGCTGGCGGTCACACTCAGGGAATTGGAAAATTCACTCATTGCTCATGCCTCCTTTAGCGCCCCAGACTGGTGCGCAGAATGTTCATGGAAGATTTGTAGATGGCGAGGGCACGATCGTGCTGACGCTTGACCTCGACCCCGTTTAGGATTTCGGTTTCGATCGAGACGGAGTTGTCGTTGGGGTCGGCACCGTTGGGGGAGGTGGTCACAGCCCAATCCATGTTGGAGCCGTTAATACCATTCAGATGCGATCCACGAGAGGCCACCATATCGCCTGGGCGTGGCCCGGCGGCATAGACCTCTTTAAACGGCTTGATATCCTTGGCGTGGTAACCAGGGGTATCCGCGTTTGCGATGTTCTCAGACACCAGTGCCTGACGCTTGCCGGCGTGGCTGGCCATCGAATATGCGATTTTAAAAACGTTCAGTTCGGTGAACACCGGGGCTTCTCCCTCGATCAATTTCAATCAAGGCTTAACCCTGATTCCTTTAGAAATTGTTTCAGGAACTAGTTGGAGGCCTCAGGCCATGATTCCAGAGCTGAAAGCTTTGACCGAACAAATCGCCAGTAAGAAATTGGCAACATCTATGGGCCGCGTCAGCGGAATTTCTGGTGGAGAAATCGAAATTTCCGGTCTGGAACGCGAAGCGCGAATCGGCGACCGCCTGGTATTGATCCGGGGGCCAGGGGATGAGCTGCACGGGGAAGTTCTGAAAATTGATAGCAACAAAATCAGCATGTTACCTGATCGCTCGCCAGATCGCGTGGCGATGAATGATCGGGTCAAACTGATGCCTGCGCCAGATTTCGCGCCGGGAGACAACTGGATTGGCCGGGTCATTGACCCCTTTGGCGAGCCGCTGGATGGGCGGCCTTTGCTGCGCGGAGAACAGGCCCGCGACCTGATGGCGCCGCCGCCCAAGGCGGCCGGACGGCGCCATATGGGCGCGCGGCTGGACACAGGGCTCTCGGTGTTCAATACGATTCTCCCCATCGTCCAGGGCCAGCGCATCGGTCTTTTTGCGGGCTCTGGTGTTGGTAAATCGACGCTGCTCGCAAAAATGGCGCAATTTATGCAGGCCGATGTGGTGGTCATGGCGCTGATTGGCGAGCGTGGGCGCGAAGTGAATCACTTTGTTGAAGACGTCCTGGGTCCGGAAGGCATGAAGCGGGCCGTTGTTGTCGCTGCCACCTCTGACCAATCTGCCCTGGTGCGCCGCCGCAGCGCCTGGGCGGCGATGACCATTGCGGAACATTTCCGCGATCAGGGCAAAAACGTGCTGTTCATGGCCGACTCCGTAACGCGTTTTGCCGAGGCCCATCGTGAAATCTCTGCCGCCTCTGGCGAGGCACCTTCGCTGCGTGGTTTCCCGCCTTCTGTAACGCCACTGATCACCGGGCTTTGTGAGCGGGCCGGTCCTGGCTCTGAGGGGCAGGGCGACATCACCGCGGTGTTCAGCGTCCTGGTGGCGGGCTCAGACATGGATGAACCCATTGCGGATATCCTGCGTGGTGTTCTGGACGGGCATATCGTGTTGAACCGGGAAATCGCTGAACGGGGACGTTTCCCGGCGGTTGATGTTTCGCGCTCGGTCTCGCGGAGCCTGCCAGCGGCAGCAACTGCAGAAGAGAATGCAGCCATTCTGGAGGTGCGCAAGTTCCTGGGCTCTTACGAGCAATCCGAAGTGATGATCCGTGCCGGTCTGTATTCCGAAGGCAATGATGCGGTGTTGGATCAGGCGGTGAAGATCTGGCCAGAGCTGGATGCCTTCTTTGGCAAGGAAGACCCACAGGGCGTGAGCAACAGCTTCAGCCGCTTGCAACTGATGCTGCGCCGCGCTGGCAAAGGGCGTTAAGGGGCGGATCTGTTCCTCCTGAGTTTGCAACTCATGGCAAAGGTCAGATTGCGAAAATGACAAAGGCGCCCGCCGGGATATCCGGCAGGCGCCTTTTGTTTCGGGGAAGCTGCGCTAGGATTGCAACAGCATCAAGGCCGTTGCACCAGCGGAATTTGATGCGTTGAATTCTGCGATCTCGGAGCGCGCCAGATAAACATTAACCAGACGCTCCATGTTCTCCGGCTCCGCAAAGACCGAAATGTCGTCAGTGCCAAACATCGCTTTTGCTCGGTCTTTGAAATTGACCAGCTGAGTGTCCAAATCCGCCTGTCCCATGCTGGTGGGCAAGCCAAGCGCTATCTCAAACATCTCGCGAATGGCGGGCTGCCCCATCACGTTGAACCATTTTGTGTCGGTACTGGTACCATCTTCAGCCAAGACTTGTATCTCGCGCTGAGAATACATGGCGACGCGCATGGAATTGTCTTGCTCACCGACAGCGGTCTCGAAGGACTGCACTTTGTAGATCTCCGACAGATTCTTCATCGCAGCTGCATCGCCGGTTTTCACTGTTTCACCTGGGCCAAAGCCAAAGGTTTCAGTAAAGCTCACCCAACGGTCGTCACCCAGCTTGCCTGCAAGGGCATCATCAGCGGTGGAGCCCTCCTGCAAAACTTTTTTTACCAAGCCTTTAAAGTCTACTTGGTCCTCGAGGCCAAAGGCCCCGAGTGCAACAGATAGCAGGCGGCGATCGTTGACCAGATCATCAACCGTTTTAACATTGCCGATGTTTTCTTCAAAATACTCAGTGTCGCGTTGCAACACTGGGCTTTTGGAGAAGGAGTCTAACTGTTTATCGTAGGTAGACTGCAGAAAGTTCCAACCGCCGATACCTGAGATGGGTATGATGGGTTGGAAGCTCATGACGGACGCACAGCTAACAGACGATCTTCACGTGGCATCAGGGCACGCAACGATTTGAGACAGCGGTAGTAGTTGTCCTGAAGAAAGGCATCTGTGGCCTCGGCCAGTGATGCACGGCTGTCCGGATCGGTGAAAACCTGGCTCAATTCTTCAATCCGGCGCAGCATCGGAAGACGTTCTTCCTCTGGATCGATGTCGCCGGTCAAAATCAGTTGCATTGCATAGCATACACGGCGCACCGGGGTGTTTGCTTCTTCGGGGTGGATTGCGTCGCGAAGACGCAGAATATTTGCGTCAGGGGTCACAATGGACAGTCTGCTGCGGCGGTCACCGTTTTCAATGACGGCGCCATTGACCAGGACACGCTCTTTCGGCGCAAGTTTTAGAACCAGTCCGCTCATAATTAAGTTGCTCCGCTGCGAAGGCCACGCATGATGGCCGTGTTGATTTCCACCAGCGGTCCCACATGGGCTTTGCGCTGCAGTACTTTGCTGGTGTGTTGACGCGTGAAGGTAGCCAAATCGCTCAGATCGGTTTTCAGATCTTGCGGCAGCGGGTTATCGACCGAGGCCAAGTCCGCGGCAAATATTCTCCACAGCTTGTTGTTGTCATTCAGGGCCTGTGCCAGTTCTGAAAATCCACCTTTTCCGCGTCTTGCCGCAACAATCATCTTGCGGGTCACATGCGCAATGGTCTCGTATTCCATGTCTTTGGATGTTCGGATCGGGGATTTCACCGCTGAATAAGCGCTTCGCGCTTTGCTTAAGGCATTCACGTATTTTCCTAACGTACTATTCCATCAGATTCTCTGAAACGATAAGGTGTCCGGGGCGCTAAAAGCGCCCCGGATCAGGCTGTTAACGGAACAGCTGCTGCAGTGTCGATGGGTTCTGGTTCGCAATGGTCAGCGACTGGACGGCCAGCTGCTGTTGCGTCTGCAGCGCCTTCAGGCGGGCAGATGCTTCTTCCATGTTGGTATCGGTCATGGCCGATACACCAGTTTTCATCGAGTCGGTCAGCTTGCTCACAAACTCTTTCTGATCCGTCAGACGGTTGTCCGCAGCACCGAATGTCGCAGCATGGCCAATTGCGTTGCCCAATGCTGTTTCGATTTCGGTCATAACAGTGTCAGCGTTGGTCGCGGACAGGGTGTTGCCCATGGCGGTGATGACATCGGCAGTAGTATCAACTCCGGCAACGGTGATAGGCGCGGAAGAATCCAAGCCACCCAATACATCGAGCTGCGCGGTTGTGCCCGAATCGAGCAGGTTTGCGCCATTGAACGACGCCGAGCTGATGATCGACGTGATGGTTTCGCGCTTGTTGGCCAGATCTGCTTCAATCTGAGCATGGTCGACGTTCTGAGAGATACCCGAAACCACGAGATCACGCATGTCTTTCAGTGTCTCAACGATCTGCTCCATACCGGCGGAAGCAACACCAACGGTCGCGGCACCAAAATCGAGGCTGTCCTGAACCGACTCATAAGCGGAGATGTCCGATTCCATATTCTTGGAAATCGCCCAAACCGCGGAGTTGTCTTTGGCGCCATTGACTCGTTTACCAGTAGAGATCTGTGTCTGGGACTCGTCGAGGTTGCTGTTCACCGAAGACAGAGTCTGCAGAGCAACCATTGCGCCATTGTTTGTCAGAATGCTGGTCATAGCTTTATTCCTTTAGCGATTGAGACACTTTGGTCTCGATAGTTTTCCCTGCCCCGAAGGGGGCGTTTAGCGTCTTTCTGACAGTGCGTTCAGCCAATCGGCTTTCGCGCCACCTCAGTGATGAGATGCAAGGAGACATTGCCGCGAAAGTTGCTAAGGGAGTGCTAATGTCTAAATCTACAATCCGTAGAATTTTACTAAACCCTGGAGCGACTTAGCTTTCGCCTATTAGCTGCGCTTCTCCAGACGTTGCCCCATGGTGGTGCCATAGCGCGCCTTGCGTCCTGCGCGATCATAGACATCAAGTCCCTTTTTCACCCGGCGCAGTTCTGCCATCCGTGTGGCGACACTGCGAATGCCTTCCATGGCGCTATTAAGCAGCTCCTGATTGCGCGACACCTTTGTCTGTACCTGCGCGAGGGCCTCGCGTTCCAGACTGTCAATTGTGTTGAGGCGGGCGATGATCGTTTCTTTGCGTGCAAGCAGTTCTTCGATCTTGTCCAATTCGCCGCGCACCAATGCGCTGCGCTCTTGGTCAAGAATCTCATCCAGCTCATCAATGAGGTTTTGGGGATTTTGGTGAGTAATTTGCAGGTTCTGGTCAATCATTAGAGGATTCCTTCATTGCGTGATAAAGCGATTCGGCGAGGCCAATGCCGCCGGCTTCGGTAATTTGTTCTGCTTGGGCGCGGACAAGAAAGCTGCTGAATTGATCTTCACCAGCGCCGCCACCGCCAAGCCCTTCACGGCTTTTTCCAAGCCCTGCGGATTTCAACATTTCGGTAAGAAAAGAAGCCTCTAGCTTGTTTGCAGCATCGCGAATCGCCGCGTCCTGCGTCGTGGGTTGAAGCTTAGGCGGCGCTGTTGTGGCCTGGTGGGTTGTCGTCAGATTGGGCATCCTGCACCTCTCCTCTGGAATTAATTCAGATTTGTTTGATTTTTCCTAGAATGCCCAGATAGCGGTTAAAATTACCGTAACTGCTTTGCTCTAGGGCTGGGGTATCGAGATAGAATGTCTGGAAACCTAATGCTTACAAATGTACACTTTGGACAGGTGCGCTCCGGCGCTGCAGACCCCGTTGGCGTCAAGGCGGCAGAAAGCCCGCAGCGACAGCATGGGAATCGTAGTTTTTCTGATCACATCGACGATCGTGCCCGTAGAGATGAGGCAAAGGCCACCTCTGAACGGGAAGGGTCAAACCAATCTGACCGCGCGACGGAAAGGCTAAAGACCGCTGATCGACCCAAGCAGGCCGATCAAAGTCGGGCTGAGACCGGGGAAACCCCCGCTAAGGGGGCTGACAAAGCGCCGTCTGCGTCTGAAACCCAAAAAGCGGATGACCAGACCGCTGCATCAGACGACAATACAAATTCACAGACCAATGAAACAGATGCCTCCCCCGCTCAGCCCGACGGGGGCGATACCTCTGCTGCTGACAGTGATCTGACAGCCAATCCGGGCCAGACTCAGGAAACAGAAACCGACGTGTTGGCCTCGGATGTGCCACCTGTCGGCGGCGCCCAGAATACAGAAGTGAAAACCAGTTCTGTGGCCCCGGCATTGGTGTCTGAGGGCGCTGTTCAGGCGCGCAGATCGACTGGATCTGCTGGTGCGCAGACCGATGTCACAAAAGGTGATAGTGTTGCTGCAGGTGATGCGGACAAAACGGCTCAGCCAACCTTGGCAGAGGCCGCGCCGGAATCCATGATTGACGGTGTTGAGGCAGAGACCGCCACCGCGATCCGCACCCAGGCCGCTTCGGGCGCGCAACAGGCAGCCGCAGCGGGGATCCAAAATGCAGCCCAGGCAGCGGCCGCAGAGAAATCTGTTGCAGCAACGGATGTGGAGCCGGATCAAGATCTGGCGGTAGAGCAAAAGCCCAGTGACAAAGCTCAGGCTGTTTCGGTGCCCGCAGCTGGCGCCACCGTTTCACAGGATAGCGGGCGCCGCGCGGGCGATTCTCGCGCCCCATCTGCAAACACGATGTCCGTGCCTCAGGCTGCCGGGGGTGATGATGCCGCGGTGGCCGCGAATGAGCTCGAGGACGCGCCCCTGACAGATAAGGCTGGGCGCGACACATTCGGCAAAGCGGCAAGCTCTGGCGAGGTTTTGGCAGCCGTTGCAGGCCAATCCCGCGCGGCGGCAGCCACTGAACCCGGTCGCCGGGCAGAGGGGCGCGCCCGCGAATCGCGTGACGCCGATGCTGTGGTTTCTGGCAGTGCCACGGCAGCAACCTCCAAACAATCGACCACCACTCCTCAGGTCAGCGCTGTACAACAGGCCTTTAACGCGCAAATGCTTGGTGGTGATGCTGCCAAAGCCGGGGGCCAGGGCGCCGAGGCCCAACTTCTGAACTCTGATCAGTCACCAGATATGCCGGGCCTGTCCCAGCTGTTGACCGAGGCGGCGATTCAGCCGGGCACTGTGCATCGTCCCGAAACTCCGCGCCTGGTCGCCGTGCAACTGGCGCAGGCCTTTGTCGCCAAGGGTGAGCGCAATGTTGATGTGGCTTTGAACCCGGAAGAGCTGGGTCGGGTGAAAATGCGGGTTTCCACCAGCGAGGCGGGAATCACCGTGGTGATCCAGACCGAGCGGGCAGAAACAGGCGATCTGATGCGCCGGCATATCAATGAGCTGGCGGATGAGTTCCGCAAGATGGGTTTTGAGAATATCTCCTTCCAATTCAGTGGCGGCGGAGCTTCGGGTGGACAAACCAGTGGCGAAGGCGAAAGCCAATCCGCTGGCGGCACCTCCCGGACAGGAGATTCTGAAGAGCTGGCAGCAGCTGAGATTGCACAAACACAGGTACAACATCTCCGGCTCGGAAACGCCGGCGTGGACATGAGGGTTTAACCGATGACGACAGAAGTTTCAGGCGCAAGCACCGCCACTACGACCTCCAGCAGTTCTACGACGGGCGGTGGCACCAATCTGACCTCCGATTTTGACACATTCATCAAGTTGCTGACGGCCCAGGCCAAGTACCAGGATCCGACAGAACCGATGGACAATACCGAATATGCGTCGCAGCTGGCGGAATTCTCCATGGTGGAACAGCAGGTTCTGACCAACGACAATCTGAGCGTTGTGCACAGTCAGCTGGGGCTGGCGAATATGGCATCGCTGACAGGCTGGGTTGGCAAGGAAGTCCGCGCTGCAGCGCCTGCCTTGTTTGACGGCACCAATTCCGTGACTGTAGCCCCCAACCCGGCAGCCGCTGCGGATGAAGTAACATTGGTCGTCCGAAATGAGAGCGGCGATGAGGTCAATCGCATTGCATTGCCCGTCTCGGCAGAACCCTATGAGTGGGATGGCACCAATTTCTCTGGTGATACCGTTCCAGCTGGAACCTACAGTTTTGTGGTGGAAAGCAAGAAGGAAGATGAGGTGATCCTCTCGGAAACAGCGGAAGTCTATTCCTTGGTAAAAGAAACTCAGATGATTGGTGTCGATGTGGTTCTGGTAACGGAGACCGGTGCCAAGGTTCTGGCCACCTCGGCCACAGCTCTGCGTGATTCTGATGAAAACATGGCGGATGAGCAGACAGACGTGTAAACGGGCGACATCTGTCACCTGCATGAGCTGGGTGATTCTGATGGGAGCATCTGACCCTGCACGAAACGGATCTGGATTTTGATCAGCGGTTGTTTAGATCGTTGCGGGCGCGGGGACTGATTGTCTCTGCGCCTGTTCCCTTGCAGGGGGGGCGGTCAAACCGTGTCTGGCGCGCCGGGGATCGCGTGCTCAAACTCTATCAACCACGCGGGGGCAACCCGTTGTTTGCCAATGACCCGCATCGAGAAAATGCGGCGTTACTGGCGTTGGCTGGCACCGGCATGGTGCCCCAGTTGCTCGCCAGCGGGCGCTTTGAGGGCCGGGCCTGGCTGATCTATGGCCATATCACTGGAGCCCCCTGGAGGCAGGACAGCGGTCATGTCGCGCAGCTGTTGGGGCGGTTGCATGATCAGCCCGGCTTTGAGGATCTGCCAGAGGGAATGAACGGCAGCGCCGCCCTGGAGTGGCAGGGGAAGGCGATCCTAGACCAGCTC
Source organism: Phaeobacter sp. 11ANDIMAR09 (assembly GCF_001294455.1). Taxonomy (GTDB): domain Bacteria; phylum Pseudomonadota; class Alphaproteobacteria; order Rhodobacterales; family Rhodobacteraceae; genus Pseudophaeobacter. The sequence continues at coordinate 150,294 of NZ_LIKT01000001.1, read as the reverse complement.
TCCACCGCGTCTGAACCGGTCGCGCAGATCCGGGGTCTGCGCCCGATTGGTCAGGTGCCGCCCCTGTCACAGTTGTCATTGATCCATGGCGATCCGGTGCCGGGGAACCTGGTGGCACATGATGGGACATTGACGCTGATTGACTGGCAATGCCCTCAACTGGGTGACCCAAGCGAGGATCTGGCCCTGTTTCTGTCGCCGGCCATGCAGGTCCTCTACCGGGGGGAGGTTTTGTCGACTGGCGAAGAGGAGGCCTTTCTTGCCGCCTATCCCGACCCAGGTGTGGTCGGGCGCTACCTGTCGCTAAAACCCTGGTATCATTGGCGCATGGCCGCATACTGCCTATGGCGCAGCCAGGCAGGGGCAGCACAGGACCGCCGCGCGCTGGAGCTGGAGCTTCAGGCGCTGAAACGGTCCATCAGCCCAAAAAAGGCATAGGCCGGCGGCATCACCACCCGGCGGGCCGTGCCAAAGGGAAAGCGTCTGAGACCCTGTATCACCGGTGAATAGGGCAGCTCAGGCGTTTTGCCCTGCACCAGATCCGCCAGCAACCGGCCGGCATAGCTGCCCATAGCAACGCCATTGCCGTGATAGCACAGGCCCGCAAACAGTCCGGGATGATCCGGGATCGGCCCGACAAAGGGCACCAGGTCCCGCGCCAGGCAGACCATGCCGGACCAGCTGTGGGTGCTTTCGACCTCTCTCCAATGCGGAAATAGGGCTTCAAAATCGCGACGCAGCTGGCGGCGAATACCTGCTTCTACACCGGGTGACGACATCAGCCCGCCGCGCATTCCAAACAGAAAACGCCGATCCGGCATCAGGCGGAAGTAATGCAGCATATTGCGGCTGTCATAGGCCATCTGATCGCTGAACCAGCCCTGGGCTTGCAGTTCCTCTTCGCTAAGTGGCCGGGTTACCATGGCGCTGGATTGGGTCGGCATATAGCGCGCCGCCAACCAATCCGGCAGATCATCAGAGGAATAGCCATTGGTGGCAATCACCACCTTTTCGCTGCGAATCTTACCCTTGGCTGTGGTGACAATCTGCTGGCCACCCGCCTGTGCGATCCTGAGCGCCGGGCTGTGTTGAAACAGCTTGGCGCCCGCGTCTGTTGCTGCCTGCGCCAGACCAAACAGATATTTGCGTGGGTTAAGGCCAAAGCCAACCGGCGTTGTCATAGCGCCAAAAAATGCGCCGTTCATCCCAACAGAGGCGAGCTCTTCCTTGGGGTGAAATGCTACGTCCACACCTGCGGCCCTGATATGATCAACTTGCTGCTTCATCTGCTTCAATGCGCGCGGGCTATGGGCCAGAACGGTTTCGCCGCGCGAATGGGTGTCAGCTTCGATCTGGTGCTTGCGCAACAAGTCAGCCACCAGCGCGACCGAGGCCTCTTCGCCTTCTGCGTAGGTTCGGGTGGCCTCTTCGCCGTATTTGCGCAGCATCGCTTTGGTCGAGAGCTTGGAGCCCCCGAGGCAGCAGAAACCGCCATTGCGCCCCGAAGCGCCCCATCCGGGGCCCTCGGCCTCCAGTACCACAACATTGACACCGGTTTCGGCCAGATGCAGCGCCGCCGACAGCCCGGTAAAGCCACCGCCAATGACGGTGACATCCACCTGCATCTCGCCGCGTTGTTCGGGCCAATCGGGGGCTGCTATGGTCTCGTCCCACCAACAGTTGTCGCGCGGGCCGGGACCATAGGCATAGTTGGAAAAGATCCGTTTCATGCGCTGCGCTCTGCCGCCCGTTCGTCGCGTTTTTGCCGTACCATCTGGCGTTTGTTGACCAATGACGCGGTGATGACGCCAATGGTGACAACCGCAATCATCAAGGTGGAGAGCGCGTTGATTTCAGGGCTGACCCCCAGACGCACAGCGGAATAGATTTTGATCGGCAGCGTGGTGGCTGCAGGCCCTGAGGTAAAGGAGGCGATGACCAGATCATCCAGCGACAGGGTAAAAGCCAATAGCCAACCGGAAATCACCGCAGGGGCAATGATTGGCAGAGTCACCAGCCGGAAGGCCTCAGACGGGGAGCAGCCCAGATCCAGCGCCGCCTCTTCCAGCGAGCGATCAAATGTCACCAGCCGCGACGACACCACCACCGAGACATAGCACATGGAAAAGGTGGTATGGGCCAGCACGATGGTCATCACGCCGCGATCCAGTCCCAGGCCAATGAACAGCAAAAGCAGGGAGAGACCGGTGATCACTTCGGGCATGACCAGTGGCGCATAGATCATGCCGGAAAACAGGGTGCGCCCCATGAAACGTCCACCGCGGACCAGCACATAGGCGGCCATGGTGCCCAGAACGGTAGCAATGGTCGAGGATATCACCGCGACCTTGATGGTCACCCAAGCGGCATTCAGGAAGGCTTCGTTCTGCAAGAGCTCGCCATACCATTTGGTCGAGAAACCCGCCCAGACGGTCACCAGCTTGCTGGCGTTGAAACTGTAAATCACCAGAATCAGCATCGGCACATAAAGGAAGGCAAAGCCCAGCGTCAGCGAGACGGTGTTGAACCAACTCATGCGTTTCATTGCTCGGCCTCCTGCTGTTTTTGCTGATTACGCTGGAACAGCACAATGGGAATGATCAGGAGTAGCAACAGCACCACAGCCACAGCCGAGGCCACAGGCCAATCCCGGTTGGAGAAGAACTCTTCCCACAGGACCTTGCCGATCATCAGCGTGTCGGATCCACCCAAAAGCGAAGGAATGACGAATTCGCCCAATACCGGAATGAAAACCAGGAAGCAGCCGGCGATGATGCCGGTCTTTGACAGTGGAATGGTCACCAGCCAAAAGGCGGACAGACGCGAACAGCCCAGATCCTCGGCCGCTTCGATCAGGGATTCATCTAGCCGTTCAAGGGCCGCATAGATCGGCAGAATCATGAAAGGCAGATAGGTATAAACGATGCCGATATAGACAGCCGCGTTGGTGTTGAGGATGGTCAGCGGCTCTGAAATCACCCCGGTCCACATTAGAAACTGATTGAGGAAGCCTTCGTTCGACAGAATTCCCATCCAGGCATAGACCCGGATCAGAAAGCTGGTCCAGAAGGGCAGGATCACCAGCATCATCAGGGTGGCGCGCCATTCCTGCGGCGCACGGGCCATGGCATAGGCCATCGGATAGCCCACAAGCAGGGTGAAGAAGGTCGAGACCACCGCAATTTTGAGCGAGCTGAGATAGGCTTTCCAGTAGAGATCATCTTCGGCAAGCCAGGTGAAGTTTTCAAAATCCAGCTCGGAGAGGAAGGCCCAAATGCCAGTGGCCCAGTCAAAATGCGGCGCATAGGGGGGGCGCGCCAGCTCGACATCCGACAGTGAGATTTTCAACACGATGACAAAGGGCACCAGAAACAGCGCCAAAAGCCACAGATACGGGACAGCGATCAGGGTAAAGCGGCGCATCATTCGGCCAGCAGAACACCTGCCGTGGCGGTCCAGGACAGCCAGACAGTGTCTTCCCAAGTGAAAGCACGACGCGAGATGCGGCGGGTATTGGCGCTTTGCGCCTTGATCACCGCGCCGGATGGTAGCTCAACGTGATAGGTGGAGATATTGCCCAAGTAAGCGATGTCTAGGATTTTGCCCTGCACCAGATTGTCGACACCCTCAGGTTTTTCGGCATTGATCGTGACCTTTTCGGGGCGGATAGCCAGGTGGCATGTCTGCCCCTCTGAGAAGTCGGCGGGGCTTTGCACATTCAGCGGCGCCTGGCCGTCTTTCCAAGCCACCGAATAGCTGTCGGGGCCGTTGGGGGTGGCGGTGCCGTCGATGATGTTTACCTCACCGATGAAGTCAGCGACGTAGACGGAATTGGGGGTCTCGTAGATGCGATCGGGGGTGGCGACCTGAATGATCTTACCGTGATCCATCACCGCAACCCGGCTGGCCACGGTCATCGCCTCTTCCTGGTCATGGGTCACGATCACAAAGGTGGTGCCGGTCTTTTCCTGAATATCCATCAGCTCAAACTGGGTATCCTGGCGCAGCTTTTTGTCCAGCGCGCCGAGCGGCTCATCCAGCAACAGTAGTTTGGGGTGTTTGGCAAGCGAGCGCGCCAGAGCGACCCGCTGGCGCTGACCGCCCGAGATCTGATGCGGCTTGCGATTGGCGAATTTCTCCAACCGGGTGAGGCGCAGCATTTCTTCAACCCGGTCATTGATATCGTGCTTTGGCATCTTTTCACGTTTCAGACCAAAGGCAATGTTTTCCCAGATGCTGAGATGCGGGAACAGGGCATAGGATTGAAACATCATATTGGTGGCGCGTTTGTTGGGCGGCACCGGCGCCATATCCTGTCCAGCCAGATAGATGCTGCCCTCGGTCGGGGTTTCAAAACCGGCCAGCATCCGCATCATGGTGGTTTTGCCACAGCCAGAGGGCCCAAGCAGCGCAAAGAACTCTTTCTCGTAGATGCCGATGGTCAGATCATCAATCGCCGTGAAATCACCAAATCGTTTGGTGACGTTCTGAAACTGGATCAAGGGCTTGGCCTCGGGATCGTTCCAGGGTTCGAATACAGGAATGGTCAAGCTGCGTCCCCCACAGGTTCTGACAGGCGCCAAGCTTGGGCCGCGCGCGATCAGAGGTTTTGGTGCGAATAGGCAAAGGGCAGGGCGCAGCATCACGCCCTGCCGGATCAGGCATCCAGGCGATCAGGTGCCGGATTTGATCTTGGTCCACATACGGGTGGCCTTGCGCTGTACCTTGGTTGGGTAGGCCTCTTTGATATAGAGGTTTTCCACGGTTTCCGGGCCAGGGTAGATCGCCGGATCGTCGATCACGTCTGCTTCCAGGAATTCCTGCGAGGCCTCGTTGCCATTTGCGTAATAGACGTAGTTCGACGCCGCCGCCATGTTGTTGGCATTCATGATGAAGTTCAGGAACTTATGGGCGCCCTCGGGGTTGGGGGCATCCACTGGAATGGTCATTTGGTCGAACCACATCAACGCGCCCTCCTTAGGGGCGTTATATTCGATTTCGACGCCATTTTCGGCTTCGGCGGCGCGGTCCCGCGCCTGTAGGATGTCTCCGGACCAGCCAAAGGCCACGCAGATATCACCATTGGCCAGGGCGTTGATATACTCGGAGCTGTGGAACTTCTTGATATAGGGGCGAATGGCCATTAGCACCGGCTCGGCCTTGGCCACGACTGCGGGATCCATGCTGTTGGGGTCTTCGCCGATGTATTTCAGCGCCGCCGGGATCATTTCATCCGGCGCATCCAGGAAATAGACACCACAGGCGGCCAGTTTTTCCATATTGGCTGGGTTAAAGACCAATTCCAGCGAATCTACCGGAGCATCTGCGCCCAAGACTTCGGCGACTTTGGCGGCGTTTACACCGATACCGGTGGTGCCCCACATGTAATTGATGGAATATTCATTGCCGGGGTCATAGAGGCTGGTGCGCTCCTCAATGGCATCCCACATGTTGCTGAGGTTGGGCAGCGCATCTTTGTTGAGCTTCTGGAAAGAGCCCGCTTGGATCTGGCGCGCCATGAAAGAACCGGTTGGAACCACAACGTCATATCCCGAACCGCCGGCCAGCATTTTGGTTTCCAGAACCTCGTTGCTGTCAAAAACATCATAGATCAATTTGATGCCGGTTTCTTCCTCGAACTGTGCCAGCAGTTCTTCGTCGATATAGTCGGACCAGTTGTAGACGCGCACTTCTTCAGCCATGGCCACGGAGCCGAGCAAGGCGACAAGAGCAGTCGTTGTCATCATTTTGAGTGTCATTGTTTTCTCCCTGTGGGTACCGGTGTTGGCCCGGCTGTACTGGATTTGATCAAGTTTTGCCTCTTTCGGCAATACTGTTTATGTTTTCACCGGGGCAAACTTCGTGCAAGCTGCCCAAAATTCAGGAGGAAAAACCCCAGTGTCGGTGACAAATTCAGCAGCCCAGGCAGCCCCAAGCGATGAACCCAAGCTGCCCGCCCATGAGGTGGTCTATCAAAAGCTGCGCGCGCAGATTCTTTTTGGTGAGCTGGCGCCGGGACAGGCTGTCACCATACAGGGGCTGACGGATTCCCTGGAGGCCGGGATGACACCCGTGCGCGAGGCCATTCGCCGGTTGATTTCGGATGGGGCTTTGGTATTTCAGGGCAACCGCCGGGTATCGGTGCCACTGCTGCGCTCAGAAGACATTGATGAGCTGAGTTATGTAAGAAAATCAATAGAATCCGAGCTAGCTCGCCGGGCTGCCCTGCGGGTCTCCGAGGAACAGATTGCCCAGTTGGAAGCCATTGACATTGCCCTGGATCAGGCGATTTCAACGGGGGATGTCGCAGGCTATCTGGTGCAGAACTACAGCTTCCATTCCGAGCTCTACGCCTATGCTGATGCGCCCATCATGGCGGACCTCGCAGATCGGCTCTGGCTGCGCTTTGGCCCCTCGCTGCGCGTGGTCTGCGGGCGCTTTGGAACCCAGAGCTTTCCGGACCGGCACAAGGACATCATTGAGGCCATGCGTCGCGGTGCGGTGGAAAAAGTGGCGCAGGCGATGGAAAAAGATGTCGAGCAGGGCATGGAACAAGTGAGTCAGGGCCTGGGGGGCACCAACTGATTCGATTGACATGGCGAAATTTGATCATATTCTGGTGGCAATCTCATACCGCTGGAGTCAGTCTTATGAACGCGATCACCAACCATCTGCCCACGGCCGAATTGCAGGCCCTGGATGCAGCCCATCACATGCACCCTTTCACAGCCAATGGTGAATTGGCCGAAAAAGGTAGCCGTATCATTACGCGCGCCACGGGCGTGACCCTGACCGATAGCGAAGGGAATGAAATCCTTGACGCTATGGCGGGTCTGTGGTGCGTCAACATCGGCTACGGCCGCGATGAGCTGGCCGAAGTGGCGGCACGCCAGATGCGCGAGCTGCCCTATTACAACACCTTCTTCCAGACCACCCATGTGCCTGCAATTGCTCTGGCCTCCAAAATTGCCGAGCTGGCGCCGGGGGATCTGAATCATGTATTCTTTGCAGGCTCAGGTTCCGAGGCCAACGACACCAATATCCGCATGGTGCGCCACTACTGGGCGCTAAAGGGCAAGCCAACAAAATCCATCATTATCAGTCGCAAGAATGCCTATCACGGCTCTTCGGTGGGCAGTGGCTCGCTGGGCGGCATGAGCGCCATGCACGAACAGGGTGGTCTGCCGATCCCGGATATTCACCACATCAATCAGCCGCATTGGTGGGCAGAAGGCGGTGATATGCCCGAGGAAGACTTCGGTCTGCAGCGGGCGCAGGATCTGGAAGCGGCGATTTTGGAGCTGGGCGAAGATCGCGTTGCGGCCTTTATCGCCGAACCTATTCAGGGTGCCGGAGGCGTCATCGTGCCGCCGGCCAGCTATTGGCCTGAGATTCAGCGGATCTGCGACAAGTATGAAATCCTGTTGATTGCCGATGAGGTCATCTGCGGTTTTGGCCGGACCGGCAATTGGTTTGGCTCCGAAACGGTGGGTATTCGTCCGGATATCATGACCATCGCCAAAGGTCTGTCATCGGGCTACGCCCCCATTGGTGGCTCTATCGTCACGGATGAGGTCGCTGCGGTGATCGGCTCTGATGAGTTCAACCATGGCTACACCTACTCCGGCCATCCCGTGGCCTCGGCTGTGGCGCTGGAAAACCTGCGCATCCTCGAAGAGGAAGATGTCGTCGGACACGTGAAAAACGTGGCGGGCCCCTATCTGAAAGAGAAATGGGAAGCCCTGGCAGATCACCCTTTGGTGGGCGAAGCCAAAATTGTCGGTATGATGGGCTCGATTGCTCTGACGCCAAACAAGGCGGCGCGGGCGGTGTTTGCCTCGGATGCGGGCACCGTGGGCTATATTTGCCGCGAGCGTTGCTTTGCCAATAATCTGGTGATGCGCCATGTGGGCGACCGGATGATCATTTCGCCGCCTCTGGTGATCAAACCGGAAGAGATCGATGTGCTGATCGAGCGTGCGCGCAAATCTTTGGATGAGTGCTACGCAATTCTGCAAGAGAAAGATCTGCTGAAAAGCGCCTGACCTGGCGCCACAGCTTTGAAGTGTACGACCCTAAGACCCCGCATCCCTGTGATGTGGGGTCTTGAATTTTTATTTCGCCAGAAATTTTCGTTTTTTCCAAAAGTTTCCCTTGGGGCAGGCGATTTGCCTTGCGAATGTCGCAAAACTGGTTTCGGACGTCGCAGCCAGTCTAAACGGTCAATTTTTGGCCCCTAAGCTAATTTAACATCTCTAATCGGATGAGGCGGTTGCATCCCCTGCCAAGGGTATGCTTACATCGTCACAGAAGCGCAGAACCAATCTGCCGATTACATAACGGGGAGCCTGCTTTGGCTGATGCGTCGAATAATGACGCGTTCGTTGAATTCGAACGCGTGCAAAAGAGCTACGACGGTGAAAATCTTGTCGTAAAAGATCTGAACCTCATTATGCCCAAAGGTGAGTTCCTCACCATGCTGGGCCCCTCAGGTTCCGGGAAAACCACCTGTCTGATGATGTTGGCTGGATTTGAGACGGCAACCCATGGCGATATTCGTCTTGGTGGTACCTCGATCAACAATATCCCACCGCATAAACGCGGCATTGGCATGGTGTTTCAGAACTACGCCCTGTTCCCCCATATGACGATCGCAGAAAACCTGTCATTCCCACTGGAAGTCCGCAAAATGGGCAAGTCCGAGCGGGAAGCCAAGGTGAAGCGCGCTCTGGATATGGTGGAAATGGGCGCCTTTGGCGGCCGCCGTCCTTCGCAGCTTTCCGGTGGTCAGCAGCAGCGAATCGCCCTGGCCCGTGCCCTGGTGTTTGAACCTGAGCTGGTTCTGATGGATGAGCCGCTGGGCGCGCTGGACAAGCAGCTGCGGGAAAAGATGCAGTTCGAAATCACCCATCTGGCGCACCGTCTGGGCATTACCGTGGTCTATGTGACCCATGACCAGACCGAAGCGCTGACCATGTCGGACCGGGTTGCGGTGTTCGAAGATGGCCGCATTCAGCAGCTGGCCCCGCCAGACAAGCTGTATGAAGAGCCACAGAACAGCTTTGTTGCCCAGTTCATCGGTGAGAACAACACGCTGGAAGGCGTGGTCAAAGAGATCAACAACGGCGTTGCTCTGGTTCAGTTGGACGATGGCGAGTTGATTGACTGTAAGCCGGTCAACGTCAGCAAGCCGGGTGAGCGTACCCGTGTTTCGATCCGCCCGGAACGTGTTGAATACAACAAAGACCGTCTCAGCGAAGGCGTACATACGCTTAAGGCTGAGGTTCTTGAATTCATTTACATGGGCGATATTTTCCGCACCCGTCTGCGGGTGGCTGGCAATGATGAGTTTGTCATCAAGACCCGGAACGCCCCTGATCAGGTTCGCCTGAAGCCAGGTCAGCAGATCGAAATTGGTTGGCTGCCCGAAGATTGCCGCGCTCTGGACGCCTAAAGTCTACTCGTGCAAACCCCCGGCGCTCATGACCGGGGGCAAGAAACTTAAGAAATTCAACAAGGAGAGATATCTCATGAAGATGACAAAACTGTCAGCATTGGTAATGACTACGGCGCTGGTCGCGCCGGCGGCATTTGCCGCAGACATGGCCAATGAAATGACCCTGGTGTCCTGGGGCGGTTCCTACCAGTCCAGCCAGGACAAAGCCTATGTACAGCCCTACATTGCCAACAACCCCGGCGTAAAAGCTGTTTGGGACGAGAGCTCGGCTGAAGCTGTTGCAAAACTGCGCGCCATGAACGAAGCCGGCAATGTAACCTGGGATCTGGTTGACGTTGTGGCCTCGGATGCGATGCGTCTGTGCGACGAAGGCTTGGCCGAAGAAATCAACCACGACGAAGATCTGGCTGCTGCCCCCGATGGCACCTCGGCTTCTGAAGATTTCGGCGACCTGCTGGTGTCCGACTGCTTCATTCCACAGATCGTTTACTCGACCACATTTGGCTACCGCACCGACCTGGTTGGCGCAGAAGCACCAACCTCTGTCTGCGACATCTTTGACCTGGCGAAATTCCCAGGCAAACGTTCGCTGCAGAAGCGCCCAATCGATAACATGGAATGGGCTCTGTACTGCGATGGCGTTGCCAAGGACGACATCTATGACGTTCTGGGCACCGACGAAGGCGTAGCCCGTGGCCTGGCCAAGCTCGACACCATCAAAGACAGCGTTGTCTGGTGGTCTGCTGGTGCAGAAACTCCCCAGCTGCTGGCCGATGGCGAAGTTGTGATGGGTTCGACCTTCAACGGCCGCCTGTTCTCGGCGATTGCTGAACAGAACCAGCCAATTGGTATGCTCTGGGACATGCAGTCCTTTGACCTTGACGGTTGGATCGTTCCCGCCGGTCTGCCTGCGGACCGCAAAGCCCGCGCCATGGACTTCCTGAAGTTCGCCACCGACACTCAGCGTCTGGCTGATCAGGCGGCTTACATCTCCTACGGTCCAGCACGTGCCTCCTCGGCGCCACTGGTTGGTAAGCACGCGGAACTGGGTATCGAAATGGCGCCACACATGCCAACCGATCCTGCCAACGCGGGTAACGTGCACACCTATGACTACGAATGGTGGGCAGACAACCGCGACGATCTGGACGCGAAATTCCAGGCCTGGTTGGTTAAGTAATCTAACCTCGTTGTGACAACGGGAAAGGGCCCGGCCCCAATGCCAGGGCCCTTTCTCCACCAAAAAAAACGACCCGACGGGGACCCCCACCATGAGTGACACCACCCAAAACGGCCCAGTGCTGGCCGCTGATGGCACGCCTCTAAAGCGTAGCCTCGCGAAGGCACTGCGGATGCAGAAGCTCAGGGCCTTGATGCTCATCGCACCATTGCTCTTGTTTATCCTTGTGACCTTTATCCTGCCCGTTGGCGACATGCTGTTCCGGTCGGTGGACAACCGAATCGTTCAGGATGTGCTGCCAAATACTGTGCGCGCACTCGAAAACTGGGATGCCGCGTCATCGGAGCTTCCTGATGAAGCTGTCTTTGCCGCTATGGCCGTGGATCTCAAGGCTGCGGCTGAGATCAAGGTTCATACCAAAGTCGCCAAACGCCTGAACTATGAGAACCCGGGCATGGCCTCGGTGTTCCGTAAATCAGGGCGCAAGGTTCGAAAATGGGATGTTGAGAACGAAGGCCCCTACAAAGAGCGCCTGATCGAGCTCAACGATGGCTGGGCTGATATCGAGCTTTGGCGCACCATCAAGACCTATTCCGGGCAACGGACCATGGGCTATTTCCTCAATGCGGTGGATATGAAGCTGGGGGCCGACGGTGCCGAGGTACGACCTGAGACCGAGCGTATCTACAACACCATGTTGATCCGGACCATGCGGATGTCGCTGATCATTACCTTCAGCTGCATTATGCTGGGCTACCCGGTTGCCTGGTTGCTGGCCAATATCACCACACGATCCGCCAATATGCTGCTGATTCTGGTGCTCTTGCCCTTCTGGACTTCGCTGTTGGTGCGGACCTCGTCCTGGAAAATTCTGCTGCAACAACAAGGCGTCATCAATGACGTGCTGGTCTGGATAGGGATTGTTGGCGACGACAATCGGCTTGTGCTCATCAATAACGAGCTAGGCACAATCATCGCCATGACCCATATCCTGCTGCCCTTTATGATCTTGCCGATGTATTCGGTGATGCAGACCATCCAACCGACCTATCTACGTGCCGCCAAATCTCTGGGCGCGACCAACTGGACGGCTTTCTGGCGGGTCTATTTCCCTCAATCTGTTCCAGGCATTGGGGCGGGATCGATCCTCGTCTTCATCCTCGCGGTTGGCTACTACATCACACCTGCCCTCGTAGGCGGTACCAAGGGTACCTTTATCTCTAACCTGATTGCCTATCACATCTCGTCGTCTGGCAACTGGGGTCTGGGTGCGGCACTGGGTGCGATCCTCCTTGCAGTGGTGCTGTTGCTCTACTGGGTCTATGACAAAATTGTCGGCATCGACAACGTGAAGCTGGGGTAACCGACAATGAGTGCACTTCCTCCATATGCGACCACCGGCCAGCGGGCCTGGTACTACTCCTTTCGGGTGATCTGCGGGTTGATCTTCTTCTTCCTGATTGCTCCGATCGTGGTAATCATCCCGCTGAGCTTCAATTCGCAGGACTTCTTTACCTTCACACCGGAAATGCTGCGGCTGGATCCAGAAGGGTTCTCGCTGAAACACTATCGTGACTTCTTCAGCAATGACTCCTGGCAAAGCGCGATGTGGAATTCGCTGAAGATTGCCCCCATGGCGACACTGGTTTCTGTGACCTTTGGTACCCTGGCTGCGATTGGCCTCAGCCAACCCCATGTGCCCTTCCGGCGCGCCATTATGGCGATCCTGATTTCGCCCATGATTGTGCCGCTGATCATTTCTGCGGCTGGCATGTACTTCTTCTACAGCCGTATTGGCCTGCAGGGGACATATATCGGCGTGGTTCTGGCTCATGCGGCCCTGGGTATTCCCTTTGTGATCATCACCGTGACGGCCACATTGGTCGGCTTTGACCGTTCGCTGACCCGTGCGGCGGCAAACATGGGTGCAGACCCAGTGACCACTTTCTTCCGTATCCAGATGCCATTGATCCTGCCTGGCGTGATCTCTGGTGGCCTGTTTGCCTTTATCACTTCGTTTGATGAGGTTGTGGTGGTTCTCTTTGTTGGCTCGGCGGGACAAAAGACGCTGCCTTGGCAGATGTTCATTGGCTTGCGTGAGCAGATCTCGCCCACCATTCTGGCGGTTGCAACGATCCTGGTGGCGATTTCCATCGCGCTGCTTGCAACCGTTGAAATGTTGCGACGTCGCTCGGAGCGTCTGCGGGGCATGAGCCCTAGCTGATCAGCAGCGCAAACGGAAAAAACTATTAAGGCCTCGGAGATATCCGGGGCCTTTTTATTGCTGGATCAGGATGTGTTTGCCGAATTTGATCTGTCGATCTGGGCCAGTGCCTCGCGCAGCATCGGGATCCGTCGGGGGCGAAAGCTGGTCTCGGTGAGCTGTAGCGCGGCCATGCGATCCAGGCGAAAGATCCGGAAGTCGCGGCGCATCAGACACCAGGCAATCAGCACATTGGAGCGATCCAGGTAGATCAGCCCCAACGGCCGAACCCGGCGTTGGGTCTGCGTGCCTTTGAAGTCGGTATAGGCAAACCCGATTTCGACCTCGTCCCAGGTGGCCTGACGCAGATCGGACAGGGTGATGCCGGGCAGGGGTGGCCGCTCAAAGCGGTGAGCGCTCAGTACTGCATGGCGCAACCTGTGCGATTGCCGTTCGGGCAGGCGTCCCTGCAATTTGCGCAGGGCCTCGGCGGCGGCCTCAGCCAGATCGGGATCGCCGATCTGTTCAACCTCGCGCAGCCCCAAAACCAGGGCTTCGAGTTCCAGGTCTCGGAACCCAAGCGGCGGCAGGGCGTTGTCCTCGATGAGGGTAAAGCCATAGCCTGCCTCGCCGTCGATGACGGCCCCAAGCTGGCGCAGGGTGGCAATATCGCGGTGGATGCTGCGGCCAGAGACTCCCAGGTCCTGCCCCAATTGCGCTGCGGTTTTGGGACCAGCGCCGCGCCGTAGCAGCTGCATGAGGTGAAACAGACGATGGGTTCTGGACATGGGTGTTGCTGCCTCCTGATGACAAATATTGTCATTGGTCAGCGATAGTCTGTTTTGGAAACAAAAGACAGGATTTCCCAATGCTCACACTGCTGACTTACCCCCGCAACGCCGAGGTCTTTAGCCTCAGCCCCTTTTGCGTCAAGGCGGCGCTGCTGCTGAACCATGCCCAGGCCAAATGGCAACGCCAGGATCTGCGCGATCCGCGCAAGATGCCCCACCAAAAACTGCCGGTCCTGCGTGTGGGCCAAGAGCTGATTTCCGACAGCGCAAATATCCGCCGCTATCTGGAGGCAGGGGGCGCGGAGTTTGATCCGGGGCTTGGCAAGCGGGAGCGGGCGCAGGCCCATAGCCTGATCCGCATGGCCGAAGAGACGCTCTACTTTTTTGTGGTGCGGGATCGTTGGGACAACGATGCGGTTTGGCCCACCATCCGTGACAATTATTTTCAGGAAGTTCCCTTTCTGCTGCGCCGTCCGGTCACCGGGGCGATACGGCGATCGGTGCATCAAGGGCTGCAGTTCCAGGGCATTGGCCGTTTTAGTGATGCTGAACGCTTTGCGCAGCTTGACGGCCACCTACAGGCCATCGCCGATTTGCTAGAAGGGCAGGATTTCCTATTTGGCAAGCAGGTGACCAGTGCCGACATGAGCGTTGCGGCCATGCTCCAAGCCATGGGCTCGACAATGGTGAAAACGCCCACGGTGGAGCGGATCACAGGGAACCCGGTGCTTTGCCGGTACCTGACACGGGTTTTTGACCAAGCAGGGCAGATGCCCTGAGGGCGATGGGGCGCAAAGAGCGATCTTTGCGCCCAGACTTCATCTGCGCTTGTTACGTTCGACCTTGCGCTTGACCTTGGCAGTCTTGTGCTTGGAGCGGCTGCTTTTGCGTTTTGCGGTATGTCCTGCGGGGCTGCGCCGACGACCACCCCCCTTGCCGCCCCCACCGCCAAAGCCGCCTTTGGGCAGGTCTGCGTCCTCAATCGACAAAAGCTCCAGCTCCAAACCGCCGGTAACGGGCGCCGCCTGGGTCAGGCGTACGGTTACCCGCTGGCCTAGCGAGATGGTGAACCCGGTATCGGCCCCCATCAGGGTTCCGGCCTCGGCGTCAAAGTGGAAGAACTCGCGCCCGATGGTGCGCACGGGCACCAGACCATCCGCCCCGGTTTCATCCATTTTCACAAAGGCACCAAAGCGCGCGATGCCGCTGATCCGTCCAGTGAATTCAGTGCCGACCCGTTCGGACAGATAGGAGGCCAGATAGCGGTCGGTGGTGTCGCGTTCTGCGATCATCGAGCGACGCTCGGTTTCGGAGATATGGGTCGCAGTCTCTTCGAGGCGTTCGATCTCAGCTGGCTGCAAGCCATCGTCTCCCCATCCATGAGCCGAGACCAGCGAGCGATGCACGATCAGGTCCGCGTAGCGGCGAATGGGAGAGGTGAAATGCGCATAGTTGCGCAGGGCGAGGCCAAAGTGACCGAAGTTTTCTGGCGTGTAATAGGCCTGCTGCATCGAGCGCAGAGTCGAGATATTGATCAGCTCTGCGTCATCGGTGCCCGCAGCGCCATTCAACAGGGCGTTCAGATGTTTGGTCTGCAGCACCTGACCCTTGGCCAGCGGGAAACCGGCCGCCATGGCGGTTTCGCGCAGGGACTCCAGCTTTTCTGGCGCGGGTTCTTCGTGGACCCGGAACAAGAGCGGCGAGCGTTTTTTGATCAGGGTTTCGGCGGCTGCGACATTGGCGAGGATCATGAATTCCTCGATCAGTTTATGCGCATCCAGCCGGTCGCGGAAAGCCACTGAGGTCACTTGTCCGCTGTCGCTCAGCACGATTTTGCGTTCGGGCAGATCCAGGTCCAGCGGCTCGCGCTTGGCACGCGCCTTTTTCAACGCGGCATAGGCGGCATAAAGCGGCTTGATCACGGGGTCCAGAAAATGCTCGGTGCGGTCTGTCACCTGACCGTCCATGGCGTCCTGGACCTCGGCGTAATGCAGCGAGGCCTGCGAGCGCATCAAACCGCGCACAAAGCGGTGCGAGAGCTTGTTGCCCTCGGCATCCAGCTGCATCCGCACCGCCAGACAGGGGCGCGGCACGCCCTCGTGCAGCGAGCACAGATCGCCCGACAGCCGGTCGGGCAGCATCGGCACTACGCGATCCGGGAAGTAGGAGGAATTGCCGCGCTTGCGGGCTTCGCGGTCCAGTTCAGATCCGGTTGTGACATAGGCGGCGACATCGGCAATGGCGACCCAGATGATATGGCCACCAGGGTTTTTTGGATCGCTATCGGCTTCGGCATAGCAGGCGTCATCATGGTCGCGGGCATCAGCTGGGTCGATGGTGATCAGTGGCATATCGCGCAGATCTTCGCGCCCCGACAGGCCCATCGGTTTGGCGGCGTCCGCCTCAGCGACCACCTTGTTGGGGAAGTCATCGGGAATGCCGTGCTGATGAATGGCGATCAGCGACACGGCCTTGGGGGCGGATGGATCGCCCAGCCGGTTGATCACCCGCGCCCGCGGCAATCCCATGCGGCCCTTGGGACCGGCCTGTTCCGCCTCCACCAGTTCACCATCCTTGGCGCCCTGTATGGCGTCTTCCAGAACGATCCACTCGTTTGAGGAGGATTTGTCGATAGGCACAATGCGGCCGCCCTCAGCCCCCTTGCGGAAGATGCCAATGACCCGTTTGGGATTGACGCCGATGCGGCGGATGATCCGCGCCTCGTAGTGGTGATCCGAGCCTTCGACTTTGCTGAGGCGGGCGAGAATACGATCACCCTGTCCTAGGGCGGGGCCCGCAGGCGTTGTCACCACCAAAACGATGGGCTCGATCCCCTCGCCGTGCCATTCCAGTGGCTGCGCATAAAGATCGCCGTTTTCATCCGGTGCCTTGATCAGCAGCACTGTGACGGGCGGCAATTGTTCCGGATCGCGATAGGTCTTGTTGCGCTTTTGCAGATGCCCTTCGGCCTCCAGCTCCTTCAGCAGGCGCTTGAGATCAATGCGGTCCGCGCCCTTGATGCCAAAGGCCTTGGCAATGTCGCGTTTTGATGTCTGGGTCGGGTGGGCGCTGATCCAGTCGAGGATCTCGGCCTTGGAGGGAATACGGGTCATATCTCCCGCCTAGCACGGCTGGACAGGGAGGTCATGATGAAAAGCGTTACGGGGCGCGCAACCCTGTCTTCAGGACTGTTTGAGATCGGCGCCGGTATCCACATCTCGCAGCTGATCTGTCAGGGCGATCCGGTACCCGGGCAGGCCGCGCAATGTATCAGCCAGTGCATGTTCACTGGACCAGCGCACATCTTTAAACAGGCTGCGTGGCAGGCGTTTGGGATGTTTGACCCCCACCAGCCAATAGCCGCCATCCGGTGCTGGGCCAAAAACTGCGTCATGATTGCCAAGCGCGGCAAAGGCGCGGGCTATATGGGCGCGGTTAATGCCGGGAATATCGGCGCCAATCAGGCAAGTGGGGCCTTGGTTGATCTGTCCCGGCATGGCACCAGCCCGGCGTAGCATGGATTTCATCCGCTGGCCCAGATCGCCCTGTCCCTGCGGGTGACGCAGAATATCGGCGGGCCAGACCCGCGAGGCGACGGCCATATCAGGGGCAACAGCAAGCACAATCCGCCAGCGCGGATCCCGAAGGCGGCGGATCAGCCGGGCGCTTTGATGGCGAAACCACCAGGTGGCGGCGATGCTACCGATGTCCCGTCCCAGACGGGTTTTGACCCGGCCGGGGCGGGGCTCCTTCACCATGATGATCAGGACGGGTGTCACGCCAGCTCCAGCACCATGTCGCGGTGATCAATGCCCGCGTCATCATAGATAGGGCCAAAGGCTTGAAAACCGAGCTTTTCATAAAAACCAAGCGCCTGAATCTGGGCCCCCAGTTTGACACGAGAGATGCCGGGTGTTTCGCGGGCAATATCGACAGTGGCGCGGATGATATCAGCGCCGAGCCCGGTGCCACGGGCGCGTTCCAGCACGCAGACCCGCCCGACCTTGGCCGTGCCCTCCTGAAACAGAATGCGCGCAGTCCCCACCGGGGTGTCGCCGTCGCGTGCCATCAGATGGGTCGCCGTTGCATCCAGCGCATCCTGTTCTTCCTCAATAGGCACACCCTGCTCTTGCACAAAAACGGTATGGCGCAGGGCAAGGCAGGCTTCAAAATCCTGGGTCACGGCGATGGAGGTGCTCATGCAAAGTAGTCTTTCAGGATGCGGGTGTAGATGGATTTCAGCTGGGTGATCTGCTCAACCGGTACGCATTCATCGACCTGGTGCATGGTTTTGCCAACCAGGCCAAACTCCACAACCGGGCAGTGGTGTTTGACAAAGCGCGCATCCGAAGTGCCGCCCGTGGTCGACAGCTCGGGCGCAAGGCCTGTCTCGGCTTCAACGGCTGCTGCTACCAGATCGGACAGGGCGCCGGGCGGGGTGATAAAGCTCTCGCCGGAGATCTTGATGGTCATGCCGACCGCGACACCGAACTCGGTTGTGACTCGGTCGACTTCTTCCTGTAGCCAGGCACTGAGACTGGCCCCGCTATGGCTGTCATTGAAGCGGATATTCACCGTTGCGCTGCTCTGGGCCGGGATCACATTGGTAGCAGGGTTTCCGGTGTCGATGGTCACAACCGCCAGGGTTGAGGCATCAAAATGCTCGGTGCCCTGATCCAGCTCGTGACTGGCGAGGCGATCCATCAGCCGCGCCATGGCGTTCAGCGGGTTATTGGCGCGGTGCGGGTAGGCAGAGTGCCCCTGTTTGCCCGTCACAGTGAACCAGGCGGTCATCGAGCCACGACGGCCGATCTTGATCATTTCGCCCATGGTATTGGGGCAGGTGGGTTCCCCGACCAAGCAGACATCCATGGCCTCTCCCGTGGCCTCCATATGGTCGAGCAAAGCAGTGGTGCCATCAATGGCATCGCCCTCTTCGTCGCCGGTTATGGTCAGGATGACGGCGCCATCGGGAGGGGTATCTGTGACAAAATCAATGGCGGCAGCGGCAAAGGCCGCAACCCCGGACTTCATATCCGTGGTACCCCGGCCATACATCACGCCCTCCTTAATCTCGGCCCCAAAAGGGGGCATGGTCCAGGCGGCCTCATCCCCCAGGGGCACCACATCGGTGTGGCCGTTAAAGCCAAAACTGCGGGCATGGCCCTTGTCGCCCCAGCGGGCAAAGAGGTTGGCAATGCCGCCGCGATCTACGCGGGTGCAGGCAAATCCGGCCTGGGTCAGCAGCTCGTCCAACAGCTGCAGGGCGCCGCCCTCTTCTGGGGTGACCGAGGGGCATCGGATCAGATCTGCGGTGAGTTGGATCGGGTCGATAGGGGGCATGGGGCTGCTCCTGTGTGGCGCTGAAATCTGTCACCTGGACTAAGGTTTTTAGGGGTTTAGCGCGCTTTGTGATCCCGTGCAAATGCGGCCAGATCCTGCGGTGGCAAGATGCAGTAGGCCGGACCGCTTGGGGCTGGCATTTGTGGCGTAAAAGCTGCGTTTTGGCTTTGGCAAAACTTCCCGGATGACTCTGCGCAAAAACCCGTGTTAAGAAATTATTAGTAAATAAGACCAGAGGCAGGTCACCAGAGCGCAAAACACCACAAAGTGGGTTTGCCAAAACAAAAGGGCCAAACAAGGCTCGGGCGCACACTGGGACTCTGCTGTGGCGTGACAGGTGATGTGTCTCTCCAATTGAGGATTGGGGCGAGGCAAATGGCGACAGCAGCAGAGCTGGGATATGATACCGGCGCAACAGCCACCGAGATGGCCGAAGAGATTTTTGGCGACGGTGTCACCGTGGTCAGCGCCGATTACACCGGCGACAATCGGTCATCGGCGATCTATTCGAATGGGGATGCCCTGGCACCGGGTGCGACTCCGGGTGATACAGGCGTTATTCTGTCAACCGGGCGGGCCAACAGCTTTACCAATTCCAGCGGTGATCCGAACCGGGCGACCAATACCTCGCGCAATACAAGCGGCGAAAACAACAACTCCGATTTCAACGCTGCGGCGGGTGCCAGAACCTATGATGCCTCCTATCTGGATGTGAGCTTTGTGCCCGACAGCTCGGTCCTGACCATGGAGTTTGTTTTTTCCTCTGAAGAGTTCCCGGAGTATCAAAATTCGGTCTATCAGGATGTGGTGGCCGTTTGGGTAAATGGCTCGATTGTTGAGATGGATGTGAGCGGCGGCACCGCCAATCCGGGCAATATCAGCGCCTCGATCAATGAGAACCTTTACCTCGACAATACCGGCGACGATTTCAACACAGAGATGGACGGCCTGACCGTCACCATGACTTTGACCATGACTGTCAATCCCGGTGTGGTGAACGACATCCGCATCGGGATCGCCGATGTAGGTGACAGCAGCTATGACAGTAATTTGCTGATTGCCGGGAATTCGGTGCAGACCAATCTGGTCGCAACGACAGATGTGACCCATGTGGCGGCGGATGGCAGCAAGGTTGTTGATGTTCTGGCCAATGATGTCAGTACCTCGGGCGGGGTTCTGACGGTAACCCATGTCAACGGTGTGGCCGTTACGGCGGGCTCGGTGGTAACGCTGACCACAGGTCAGCAGGTCGAGGTGAACGGTGATGGCACTCTGACGCTGCATGGCGATGGGGATATCGAAGATTTCAATTTCACCTATACTGCCAGCAACGGGACAAACAGCGACACCGGCTTTGTGAATGCCAGTTCGATCCCCTGCTTTGTGGCGGGAACCATGATCCGCACGCCGGGCGGAGAAGTCCGGGTTGAGGATCTGCACCCTGGAGATCTGGTGACAACACGGGATCACGGGGCGCAGCCCCTGCGCTGGATTGGCTCCCGCACCGTGACCGCCGAGGGTGATTTTGCTCCGATTCTGATCCGTGAAGGCAGTTTTGGCTCGCATCGCGATCTGATGGTGTCTCCGCAACACCGGATCCTGTTGCGCGACGCCTATGCCGAGCTGCTCTTTGGGGAGGGAGAGGTTCTGGTGGCGGCCAAGGATCTGCTGAACGGCGGCAACGTCTCTCGCCAGTTTGGCGGCGAGGTCACCTATGTTCATCTGTTGTTTGATCAGCATCAGGTCATCTATTCCGAAGGGCTCGCGACCGAGAGCTTCCTACCAGGGCCGCAGACCGGACAGCTGTTTGAACAGCCTGTCCTGCAAGAGATCTATGCGCTGTTCCCCGAGCTCGACCCAGAGACGGGCCTTGGCTATGGTGCCTCTGCTCGACCGGGGTTGAAGGGGTTTGAAGGCAAGCTGCTTGCTGCACTGCAGGCCGCCTGAACCGATGGGCTGGCTGGGCATCAACGATCTGGAGGGCGGCGGGTCCGACCTGTCCGGTCTGGTGCAGGCCATGCAGGCTGCTGGGGGCGGTGACGCCTTGATGCTGCGCGGCACCTTGGTGATCGAGATGGCGATCCCCGACACGCGCAGGCCGGAACCACTGGTGATGTTTGCCCAGGGAGGCGACTGGCCCATAGATTTGAGGCTTCAGGCGGTGCCCGGTGGCGGGGTGAGTCTGGTCTTGCAACAGGCGGGCAGCCTGTCTCATGCGACGCTGAACCCCAGCGGATCCGGGCGCGCCGGACAGGTCAGGCTGACCTATGCCTGGGACAGTTTGGCGGGCTATGCGCGCCTGGGCCTGGAACGTGCCGACAGTGATCGGGTGCAGATCACCCGGCTGCCCCCGCCGCGTCCCTGGCGCTATCAGGATCTGAAAACTCTGGTCTCTTGCGGACCGCTACGCTTTACCGCTGCGGCGCTGAGCTACATGGCGATATCGGACAGGCTGGAGCCCCTGGGGCCGATGCCCGGACTTGATCCGGCAAGCCAGGTGGCGACCCCTCTGGGGTATCGCCCTGTTGAAACCCTGCAGCGCGGGGATCTGGTGCTGAGCGAAACGGGCGACAGCCTGCCGGTCCTGCATGTGTTGCACCGGGAAGTGCCGGCCCTGGGGATCTTTCGGCCTGTTCTCCTGCGCGCGCCCTACTTCGGTTTGCAGCAATCGCTCCAGGTTTCGGCCTCACAGCGTGTCGTGTTGAGCGGCAGTGAAGTGGAATACTTGTTTGGACGGCCCGCAGTTCTGGTGCCCGTGCGCCATCTGTTGGGTACCCCTGTGGCGACACCGGGGCAGGCCCGGGGGCTGACCACCCGGTACACTCAACTGGTGCTGCCCGATCACGCGCCGCTGCTGGTGGCGGGTTCGGTTTTGGAGAGTCTATACCTTGGCAGCCTGCGCCGCGATGCCACCCGTCTTGGGGCCAGCCAATTGGCCAATGTGGAGCGGGCGACCCTGCCAGAACATGGCCCGCCAAGATATCCGGTGCTGGGAGCATTTGACGCGGCAGTTCTGGCAGAGCGGCGCGTGGCCTGACGCCTTCGCGCTTGCCTGAACGAGATGAACAACTTAGACAGTTTCAGAAATGTTGTATCTGGTCCTGAGGTCTTGATTTGCGCGCTCTTCGCTTGATCACCCCGTTTCTCTTCCTGCTTTGGAGCAATGTGCTGGCGGCGCAGGTCGTGGAAGTCAACACGGTGACACGCCCTCCCTTTTCAATGATTGAAAAGGGCCGCGAGACCGGTTTCTCCATTGAGCTCTTGCGCGAGATCTCCAAACGCCTGGACTGGGAGCTCGTAATCCATCGCAAGGACAGCTTTTCGGATATGTTGTCGGGGGTGCGCGACGCCGAGGTGGATCTGGCGGCTGCGAATATCTCGATCACCGCAGCCCGCGAAGCCGAGATGGATTTCAGCCAGCCGGTGTTCGAGAGCGGCCTGCAGATTCTGGTTCATGTGGACGATGTGAGCGAGCCCTCCCTGGTCAATGCCTTGATGTCCTGGGATCTTGCCCTGGCCATTGGCCTCGCCTTTCTGCTGCTTATGGTGGGCGGCATGTTCATGTGGGCTCTGGAACGCCGTGCCCAGCCTTATTTTGACCGCCCGCTCAAAGAGGCCTGGTTCCCGTCGTTTTGGTGGGCGCTCAATCTGGTCGTGAATGGCGGCTTTGAGGAGCGGGTGCCCCGTACGGCCGTCGGGCGGGTGTTTGGCGTGATGCTGGTGCTGTCCTCGCTGTTCATCGTGTCGATTTTTGTCGCCAAGATCACTGCCGTGATGACGGTCGAGGCGATCAGCGGATCAATCACTTCGGTGAATGATCTCTACGGCAAACGGACCGGCACCATTGAGGCCTCAACTGCGGCGAATTTTTTGCAGCGCCGCGATATCGACTATCAGGGCTACAACAGCCTGGAAGAGCTACTGGCGGCCTTTGAGGCAGGGGATATTCGCGTGGTGGTTTTTGATGCGCCAGTGCTGAATTACTATGTTCAGCACGGTGGCAGCGCGCATGGGCGCACCATTGGATCGGTGTTCTTGCGGGAATATTACGGCTTTGTCTTCCCACAGGGCTCTGCCATGACCGAGCAGGTGAATCGCAGCCTGTTGGAAATGCAGGAAGATGGTAGTTATGAAGCGCTCTACCACAGCTGGTTTGGCCGCATGAACTAAGCCCGGCTGCTCTGCGCGCGCGGCTGTTCCAAGCCAGCGCGGATGGCTGGCCTGGTTGCAGAATTTGCTGCTAGATCAGTGAAAAGTCGGCTGATCACCGTCAAAGAACGGCGTCATCTGAGCAACAATCACGGAGTTTTCCTCCAGAGCGCGCTGCATCAGAGCAAGCTCTTCTTCTCCGATTTCATGGCCTTCCTCCTGGCGTTCCGCCAGGGTGCCATAGCCGGTCACATCCAGCGGTGCCGTGTCTGCCTGCTTCAGGATCGCGACGGTCTCGCGCACGGCTTCTGCCTCATCCACGCCGGAGGCATAGATCATCAGGGCAGCCCCGGTTGCACCTTCTGGTAGACCATCGCCCTCTTTGCGACCGATCTGAACCAGGAGCGTATAGACCTGCTGGCGGGATATCTTCTTTTTTTCCATGGCGTCGCCATAGCCCTGTCGGAGCCTCGGGGTCAATCGAATTCAGTTCATCCAGTTTTGCAGGGAACTCCGAGGGTCAATTGTCGAGCATTCACCTCACAGTAAGGCCTGTTTGATTAGATAGGGAAAACGATTCTTCACCTACGCAGGCACGCGGCCTTTGATAGGCGAAATCATAGATCCAAGAGGGTTCCGATATGCCGACCGCCTCAGAGTTACCAATTGATACCTCTGCAACAGCCCAGGAAATGGCTGAGGCAATGTTCGGCAATGGCATTTCCATTCAAAGCGCCAGCTATACAGGCGCTGCGTCTTCTTCGGGGATCTACACAGATGGCGACAGTGTCGCGCCGGGTGTGACGCCTTCGGATACCGGTGTTATCCTGTCGACGGGTCAGGCCACCGACATCACCAACAGCAGTGGGGATGTGAACGACTCCAGCAGAACCACTACAGAAATGGGCACGAGCGGTGACAGCGATCTCAGCGCGATTGCCGGAGGCAGCACCTATGATGCAGCCATCTTTGAAGCCGAGTTCATTCCGGCCGGCTCCACCCTGACCATGCAGTTTACCTTCTCCTCAGAGGAGTATCTGGAATATGTCGACCAGGGGTTCAACGATGCAGTGGGCGTCTGGGTCAATGGCGTAAAGGCCGAGATGACAATTGGCGATGGCGATATCTCCATCGACAACATCAACACCGGGTCGAACGAGAATCTCTATGTCGACAATTCGCAGAATGATGACCTTTACAACACCGAAATGGACGGGTTCACCGTCACGCTGACTCTGAAGGCGCCGGTCAACCCGGATGTGGTGAACACCATCAAGATCGGCATCGCCGATGCGGGCGATGCAAAATACGATTCCAATCTGCTGATAGCCGGTGATTCCGTTCAGACCGAATTGATCGCTCAGGATGATGAGGCGACAGTGCAGGAAGGCGGCGAGACAACGCTAGATGTCTTGGACAATGACATCCATGCGGATGGGGCCAGCCTGACAATCACCGAAATCAATGGTCAGCCGGTTGTGTCCGGGTCGACGGTGACCCTGGCGGGTGGCGAAGTGATCACGCTGAACTCCGATGGCACCATGACCATCGAGGGCCAGGATGATGTAGATAGCGACGAAGAGACCACCTTTACCTACACGGTTGAGGACGATCTGGGGAATTCGGACACCGGGGTTGTCGAAGTCACGACAACGCCCTGCTTTGTGGCGGGCACCTTGATTGAAACGCCCAATGGCCCCATTCGGATTGAAGATTTGGAGCCGGGAGATCTGGTGCTGACACGCGACCATGGCGCCCAGCCTCTGCGCTGGATCGGGCGCTCGCGGCGTCGGGCCGAAGCGGCAGATGCTCCGGTGCGGTTTGCGGCTGGTGCTCTGGGCGACCATGCCGCGCTTGAGCTATCCCCCTGCCACCGGGTGCTGCTAAAGGATCAATGGGCCGAGGTGCTCTTTGGCACCTCCGAGGTCCTGGTCAAAGCAGTGAATCTCATCAATGGTCACAGCATCACCCGGCGGGTGGATGCCAGGGCCGTCACCTATGTGCATCTCCTGTTTGATCAACACCAAATCATCTGCGGCAATGGGCTGGAGAGCGAAAGCTATCATCCCGGCGCGGAAACCCTGGCCAGCTTTGATGGCGCCACGCGGGCCGAGGTGCTGGAACTGATGGGCGGCGATCTGAGCGCATATGGCGCCAGCGCGCGCTTGTCGCTGAAACCCTTTGAGGCTCGCGCCTTGCTCAGCGGATCCGGACTGTCCGGCTGATAGGCCTGAAATCCTGCTTGCGAGCGGCCGAGAAAGGGCGCAAAGCTGCGCTCGGCTGACAGGCTGTTGCAGGATATATCATGCGGTTTTCGATTTCACAGATTGCCCCCCAAGCCTGGAAAAACGGAGGCGGCTCCACTCAGGAGCTGGCTCGTGCGGATGGGGATGCGGGGACGGCGCAGATGATCTGGCGGGCAAGTCTGGCGCAGATTGATCAGGATGGGCCTTTTTCCACCTTTCCCGGACTGTCCCGCATTCACTGTATTGTCGCAGGCGCTGGTTTGCAGCTGTCCAACGGGGATTATCGCCTTTCAGCCAAACCGCTAGACCCGCTGTATTTTGACGGTGGTCTGGATCTGGAAGCGCGCCTGAAAGAGGGCCCCTGCACAGCCTTTAATCTGATCTATGAGCCAAACCTAATCCGTCCCGAAATGCAGATTTGTGAAGCGGGCACTCATAGGCTTGGCGATGGGGCGCACTTGGTTTTTGCACTCACTGGGAAACTGCGGCTGGACCTGCCGGAGGCTGAAATCTGCCTTGGTCAGGGCGATGGCTGGCACGGCGACCTCTCTGGTTTGGTTGAAATTGCACCGGGGAGCCGGGCGGTTCTGGTAGGATTGGAACTGATCTAACCGCAAAAGAAAAAGCGCGCCCCCTTGGGGTCAAGGAGACGCGCAGCAGTCACAACAAAAATAGCGAGATCAGTCGCGCAGCAGATCGTTGATGCCTGTCTTGGAGCGGGTCTTTGCATCGACGCGCTTGACGATCACGGCACAATAAAGGCTGACGCCGTTCTTCGATGGCATCGAGCCGGAGACCACGACGGAGTAGGGCGGGACTTCACCATACATGACTTCGCCGGTCTCACGGTCGACGATCTTGGTGGATTGGCCGATGTAGACGCCCATGCCTAGAACCGAACCTTCGCGCACGATGCAGCCTTCGACCACTTCCGAGCGCGCGCCGATAAAGCAGTTGTCCTCGATGATGGTGGGGCCGGCCTGCATGGGTTCCAGCACGCCGCCAATACCGACACCGCCGGAGAGGTGTACGTTCTTGCCGATCTGCGCACAGGAGCCAACGGTGGCCCAGGTGTCAACCATGGTGCCCTCGTCCACATAGGCACCCAGGTTCACAAAAGAGGGCATCAAGACAACGCCGGGGGCGATGAATGCGGATTTACGCACGATGCAGTTGGGAACGGCACGGAAGCCGGCCTCTTTCCATTCCGTATCGCCCCAGCCCATGAATTTGCTGTCGACCTTGTCCCACCAGCTGGAGCCCTGAGGCCCACCGGACTGCATCTCCATATCCTTGATACGGAAGCCCAGCAGGACAGCTTTCTTAGCCCATTGGTTCACGTGCCAGTCGCCGCTGTCCATTTTTTCGGCAACCCGCAGGGAGCCGGAGTCCAGAGCCTGCAAAGTGGCCTCAATGGCCTCGCGCTGCTCGCCAGTGGTGGCGGGGGTGATGGTGTCACGGGCCTCCCAGGCGGCCTCGATCGCGGTTTCCAGCTGAGCGTTGGACATTGGGGGGTACTCCGGCGTGTTTGCTAAATTAGGATTCGCAGCTTTCTAACGGCAATCTGCCCGCAGGTCATGCCCGGATTACGGCCAAAATGACGCCGCGCCCGGCGTTTTGCCGCCTTTACCCCACCCGGCGCAGGTGTCGACGCAGGATTTCACAGGCCGTGCCGGCATCCTGGCGCTGCATGGCTTGCAAAATGGCGGCGTGATCCTGGTCGATGCGGGGGCGCCATTGGTGCTGCCAATTGGCAAAGAGATGCCTGGCGGATGCAATATGCAGGTCGTCAATCGAGGCCAGCAGCCGGGGCATCTGACAGGGCGCCAGAATGATTCGGTGAAAGGCGCGGTTGCAGCGCTCCCAAGTGACCATATCCGTGGCCTCGTCGCAGGCGATACGGGCCGTTTCTGCTGCGATCAGATCTGCCTGGCTGATACGGGCAAAGGCATGGGTGAGCGCCAGAATCTCCAGAGCCACCCGCATTTCGATCACTTCGCGGATTTCCGACGGGTTGAGGGCGCTGACACGGGTGCCCCGCCGGGGCTCGGAAATCGCCAGACCATGGGCTTCCAGCCGCAGCAGGGCCTCGCGCACCGGAACGTGGCTGGTGTCAAAGGCCCGCGCGATATGGTCCTGGCGCAGCTTTTCGCCTGCCTCCAGCTCGCCCTGGATGATTTGCTCACTCAGGGCGAGGTAGATGGTATCTGCGATTGTTGCGCTCATGCTTGGCTCGATAGGGCGGCTGCGGCCGTGGTGCAAGTCTCAGCCCATGGGGTCGGGAGCGATATTGCCGCCGCATAGCAGAACCGCCACTTTTTCGCCCCGTGCCGGGCGGTAGGCGCCAGATGTGAGCGCAGCCAGAGCCGTGGCACCTGCGGGTTCCACCAAAAGGCGTCGTTCGCGCCACAGAGCGGTTTGCGCGGCGGTGATGGCGTCATCGCTGACGGTGAGTGAGGTCAGATCCTGGGTCCTGGCCAAGTCAAAGCAGATGGAACCGATCCGGCGCGCGCCCAGCGCGTTTGCCGCCACGCCCGAGACCTCGACATCCACGGGAGCCCCTGCCTGCAGCGCCATGTGCAGCGCACAGGAGGTTTCCGGCTCCACGGCCACGATCTTTTTGGCGCCTTGAAACCAGGCCATGGCCCCGGCAATTAAGCCGCCACCCCCAACGGCGATAATCACCGTATCGGCTTCGAGCCCCTGGGCCTGCCATTCGGCAAAACAGCTGCCCTGTCCTGCGACTGTGCTGGGGGCATCATAGGCATGCACCTGCCCGGCGCCGGTCTGTTGCTCATAGGCCTGCGCCTGTTCCATGGCATTGGCATAGGCGCCGGGAACCACCTGCAGATCGGCACCGGTGTTTTTGATCAGGGCAATCTTGGCTGGGCCAGCCATTTCCGGCACATAGATGCGCGCCTTGTGGCCCAGTTGATGGGCTGCATAGCCAACGGCTGCACCATGGTTGCCGCCCGAAGCCGCGACCAGCCCGGCGCTGGGCACATCCTGGCTCAGCAGGGTGTTAAAGGCGCCGCGCGCCTTGAAACTGCCGGTATGTTGCAGTTGCTCGAGCTTCATCTCGATTGGGAAATCCAGACCAAAGCCCTGGCTCTGCATCACCGGGGTGACCTGGATGTGGCCTGCAATCCGCTGCACGGCCTCATTGATTTCGCGGGTCCAATCCATCTGCGTGCTCTCCCTCTTCTCAGCCCGGGGACCTTAGCGGTTGTCTCAGATGAGACAAGTCTTAGCGCTCCTGTTTTAAATCTCAGCAAAGCGCAGACAGCGGGGCTGGCGCTGCACGGCGGATGGGCGCTAAGCTGGACCTCCAGAATTTCAATTAGGATTGTTCGAGACGCCATGAATGATGATCGCCACAGCCGCTTTCCGGATGCTCATTCCGACCGGAGCCGCGCCGAACATGTGCCCGAGACGCCGCAATCGGCCTCGCCTGCCTATCGGCTGGCCTTTGCGGATGAGGATTTCCTGTGCCGCGAGGAGCTGCGCCCTGTGCGTCTTCAGCTGGAGTTGCTGAAGCCAGAACTGATGCTGAACGAGCAGGGGATCGACAGCACCATCGTCATGTTTGGTGGTGCCCGCATTCCTAGCCCAGCCAACAAAGACAGCGCTCGCACCCAGACATTGGCGGATCTGTCGCATTTCTACGATGAGGCGCGCGAGTTTGCCCGGCTGATGACGGAAAAGTCCAAGGAAAGTGGTGGACGTGAAAATGTCATCGTCACCGGTGGCGGCCCCGGCGTGATGGAGGCGGGCAATCGTGGCGCGCTGGATGCGGGCGGTCATTCGGTGGGGCTGTCCATCGTACTGCCGCATGAACAGGCCCCCAATGGCTATGTCACGCCCGAGCTGAGCTTCAACTTTCATTACTTTGCCATTCGCAAGATGCATTTTCTGATGCGGGCGGCGGCGATCACCGTCTTTCCCGGTGGCTTTGGCACTCTGGATGAACTGTTTGAGAGCCTTACTCTGATTCAGACGGGCCGTATGGAGCGTGTGCCTTTTATTCTGTTCGGCCGCGCATTCTGGGAGAAAATCATCAACTGGGACGCGCTGTCAGATGCGGGCACGATCTCGGCCGAGGACCTGGGCCTGTTCCGCTTTGTTGAAACGGCGCAGGAAGCTGTGGAAATTATTGAGAACTGGTCGCCGGCACCTGCGCGCGACAGTCTTCCGGGGCGCGATCGCTAAGGTGGAATGACAAAAGCACTCAGTCAGAACAGGTGGGAGCTGTGTCCGGCTGAGTGCTTTGTAAACGTCAAAAGCGGGGTGTGGGGCCCCAATTTTTGGGTGGAAAATGTAGATGTTTGGGTGGGGGATCCTTTTGTGAATACCGGCCTGGCGGCCGGATTTTAGGCGAATTCTGCTGGCAGGACGCCAATTTCGGTGCCCTTAGGCAGGCTTGTCACGATCTGTGCGCCATCGACATTCTTGATGGCATAGCCATAGCCGCGCAGACGGAACTGCCATTCGCGCGGGCTCAATGCTTTTTCACGTTCTTCACGGATCAGGTCCAGAACATAGGGTTCCAGGTTGCTATTCGCGGGTTCGGGGATATGTGTTGTCAGGGCCATGCTCGTTCCTCACAGATTCTTTTTGATTGTCTATGAAATAGAAACTGTTGGTTGCCTGTGGCCGGATTATATCCGGTTTAAGGAAAGATTGTGGCAACGCGCCTGATGGCATCATAGGCGCAATAAAAAACGCCCCGGACCATCTGATCCCGAGGCGTCTTTGTCTTAGGGGCTGATCCTTTGGGCGGGCTGTCAGGGTTTGACCCCGGCCTCTGCTTCGATCTGCTTGCGGCTTTTGCGGGCGCGTTCTGTTGCCGATTTCAGCTGGCCACAGGCCGCCATGATGTCTTCGCCGCGCGGTTTGCGAATGGGCGAGGCATAGCCGGCATCATGGATGATATCGGCAAAGGTCCTGATCCGGTTGTTCGACGAACGCTTGTAGGCCGATCCGGGCCATTCATTAAACGGGATCAGGTTGATCTTGGCCGGGATGCCCTTGATCAGCTGCACCAAACGATGGGCGTCTTCCTTGCTGTCGTTCACATGGTCCAGCATCACATATTCAAAGGTGATCCGTTCCGAGTTTGACAGGCTGGGATAGGCGCGCAGGGCTTCGAGCAGGGCTTCGATGTTCCAGCGTTTGTTGATCGGCACCAGCTTGTCACGGACCTCATCGGTGGTGGCGTGGAAAGACACCGCCAGCAGGCAACCGATTTCTTCTGCGGTGCGGGCAATCTCGGGCACCACACCCGAAGTCGACAGGGTGATACGGCGACGGCTGAGCTGGATGCCTTCGGGATCCATGGCGATCTTCATTGCGTCACGCACATTGTCAAAATTATACAGCGGCTCGCCCATGCCCATCAGCACGATATTGGACAGCAGACGTGCCTCATCGGTGTTGCGGGTGCCGGGGACGGGCCATTCGTCCAGATCGTCGCGCGCCATCATCACCTGACCGATGATTTCCGCTGCGGTCAGGTTGCGCACCAGTTTCTGGGTGCCGGTGTGGCAGAAGGAGCAGGTCAGGGTGCAGCCCACCTGGCTGGAGATGCAAAGCGTGCCACGATCGGTTTCGGGGATATAGACCACCTCGACCTCGTGACCACCAGCGATGCGCACCAGATATTTACGGGTGCCATCCTCGGAAACCTGTTTGCTCACCACCTCTGGGATGGCGATCTCAAAACTCTCTTCCAGCTGCGCGCGCAGCGATTTGGAAAGATTGGTCATCTCGGCAAAGTCGCGTTTGCCCCACTGATAGATCCACTGCCAGATCTGTCCGACCCGCATCTTGGCCTGCTTTTCCGGCACGCCGCAGTCAATCAGGGCCTGGCGCATCTTATCGCGTGTCATGCCGACAAGATTGGTCTTGCCCGCCTCGCTCTCCTTGCGGGGAACTGTCAGGATATCCGGGGTGATTGGCGGATTGGCGGTCATGGCTGATCGACTCGACTATTGGAGGCAGGATGCGGCTACATATAGGAGATTGCGCAAAGATCAAAAGAAAACCTCTGCACGGGACCGCATGGCCGGGTTGTCCTGTCGTCAAGAATCCGTGGCGCGGGCCGCAGGGGGATGGCCCACGGCCCGCGCAGAGTGCCTGTCAGCAATAGCGGATCACTCCGCCGCAGGTTGCCAGGCAAAGCTCTGGAAGGGGGCATCCAGCGGGGTGTCAAACAGAGAATTGGTGAAATTCGACAGCACCTTTTGAGCATAGATCACCAAAAGATCCATCATCGCCTTGTTGTCGAAACCAGCCTTGTGAAAGCGCGCGATGGCAGTCTCACCGGGGTGGCCGTGGGTTTCACGCACCGCCAGGGTAAAACTGCGCAGAGCTTCCAGGCGGTCACTGGGCAGCGGCGTTTCGTTGCGCAGAGCTTCGATCACCGCGCTGTCGATTTTTTCGCCCTGGGCGATCATGGTATGGGCGGGCACGCAGTAGTGGCACTGGTTGGCAACATTGACGGTCAGCCAGATGACCGTGCGCTCTTCGGGGCTAAAGCCTGACGCATCGGCGAGGCGGTGCAGTTGGAAATAGCCCTCCAGCAGCGAGGGGCTTTCGGCCATGACGGCATAGAGGTTCGGAATCATACCATATGTTTTTATGGATTCTTCCAACAGAGGCTTTGCGGCCTGGGGGGCGGTGTCCAGAGTATGCAGGGTGGTCGGGGTCATAACAGCGGTCCTTTTGTCTGTGCCCGCCATAGCTAAGACGCCGTTTTCCGATGATAACCGGCAGAGGTCCACAGGGTCTGCGCACTAAAGAACCGAGCTCTCACGCTTGTGGTTTTGCGTGATCATAGCGTGTGGTGAAGTAGCAAGATGCGCGCACAACGATCATTCAATCTGTCTTGGCGCAGACAAATTGGACCACAGGGCGGGATCGGAGCCCTGCGGTGGCAAAGAACTGGCAGTTGTTAGGCCCCCCTGTGAGCGCCGGGTCAGATGGGAGGAAGCGGGATATTGCAATCGGCAGCATCCAGGGTCTTTACCGGATCTTCTGGCCCGCATTGCTCCCCCGAAATCGGGTAGGTTTCATGCGTTTTGTCGCAGGCGGCCAGCCCCAGCGCGGCAAGGGTGAATAACAAGGATAGAGTAGACTTGGGCATTGGTTGATCTCCTGTTGCATTCAACTCAGGGTAATTTTCAACGCAAAGGAGCTGCTTTGACCTGGGTCAAGAAGGCAAGCAGACGTGGGGTCAATCAGCGGCAGTAAGGGGCGACCGTTTCACGGCTGAATTTTGGCGCGCAACCCAAGCGAATAAAAAACCCGGCCAAAAGACCGGGTTCAACGCTTAGATTTTTCTAAGGGGGCGCTCAGCTGCCGCAGCGCTTTTCCGCATCCTCAATCGCGGCGGTGAAGCCAAGCAGGGAGAAGGAATCTTTGGTCTGGGTGCCCCGTGCAGACCGCGCCGTCAGGACGGCCCCAGCGCCGCGCTTCATGGCTGTGATGATTTTGGCATCATCGGCGGCTGTCGCTGGCCAGGCCCATTCACCCTCGGTGAAGAGCTCAAATTCTGTATCACCAATGGTCATGTTGACGGTTGAGCCAGGGGCAAAGGGATAGCCGCCGGTAAAAGTGACCTGACCCTTGCCGCCACTGTCGGGTCGGTAAAAGACAAACAGCTGGATTTCACTGCGGCGCACCGCGACCACGCGACCATCGCGGGTGTTGACGCTCTCCTTCGGGGCGGAAACCCCCCAGCATTCTTTTGGGCTGTCGCCCTGAAAAACGCTCCAATCCACATTTGCCCCAACACGATTGTCGGTTGTGGTTTGCTGCGCGGTTGCTGCTGTGGCCAATGTTGCCAGACATAGGCCCGCGACCATGCGAGCGAATTTCGATGCCATTTGTCCCGACTCCAAGACTGTCTTTACCTCAAGTGACCGAGAGCGGGCGGCGTTAAGACCGCCGTCTGTGCCTGATGCTCTCGCTTGCCATACACAAGCACACTAACGTAACAAGCGCTACGGGCGAAAGTGCGTTTGGCAGGAAATCGCCAAGAAAAGAGGCTTAAACGATGGTAAATCCAGTTCCTATGGCTGAAATCTGGCGCGGCTCTCTGTTGGAGAGCCTGCATCTGGGGCATGCTGTAATTTGCGACGAAGCTGGCCAGATTGTGCGCAGCTGGGGGGATCCGGAGGCGGTGATCTATCCGCGCAGCTCTGCCAAAATGATCCAGGCGCTGCCGCTGATCACATCCGGCGCGGCGGCCAAATACGGTCTGACCTCTGAACAGTTGGCTCTGGCCTGTGCCTCGCACAATGGTGCCCATATCCATACTGATCGGGTCAACAGCTGGCTGGCGCAGCTGGGGTTGTCGGATAGTGATTTTCGCTGTGGCTCACAGGAGCCTGCGGATCTGCCGGCGCGCGATGAATTGATCAAGACCGACAACAGCCCCTGTCAGGTCCACAACAATTGCTCGGGCAAACATGCGGGCTTTTTGACCCTGAACCAGCATCTTGGCGCGGGCTCGGAATATGTGGAGATCGACCATCCGGTGCAGCAGGCCTGCCTGACCGCCTTTGAAGAGGTGACAGGCATGGCGAGCCCCACCTATGGTATTGACGGCTGTTCGGCGCCGAATTTTGCCACCACGGTACGTGGGCTGGCGCGGGCGATGGGCTGGTTTGCCTCGGCGCATGAGCGCTCGGATCGCAGTTCCGAGGCGGCGGCGGCATTGACCTCTGCCATGGCCAGCCATCCGGACCTGGTGGCCGGTGAAACCCGCGCCTGTACCAATCTGATGCGTGCCATGGGCGGTAAAGTGGCGATCAAAACTGGGGCCGAAGCGGTGTTTGTCGCCATCATCCCCGAGAAGAAACTGGGTGTTGCCGTGAAAATCGTGGATGGGGCCACCCGGGCCAGCGAATGCGCGATTGCGTCCATTCTGGTGGGGCTGGGCGTGCTGGAGGCAGATCACCCGGAGACCCGCAAATACATGAATGCGCCGCTGCTGAACCGCCGCGGCATCGACTGCGGCGCGGTCCGTCCCAGTGCCGAGATGCTGTTCTGATCTCATCTGATCCGCCCTGCCCGCCGTTTGGCCGGGCAGGGTTCTCTGCGATCAGGCGGGGATGGACTACATCTCGACCAATTCTGCCACTTCGACAGAGCCATGGCCGCTGACCACCATCGGGCAACCCCGGGCCATGTCGCAGGCAGCGGCCTGATCCCGGGCTTCCACTACGGAATAGCCCGACAGAGGATTGGCGCCACCATCCTCGGCAATGCCGCCTTGGCTCACGGTTTTAGACAGGCCCACGGGATTACCTGGCACCACCAGGGCGGCGCCCATAGAGCCCATCCAGTTCTTCCAGGCCTCCATGACTGCTGCGCCTTCCTCGGCGTTTTCGGGGGTTTTGCCGCCGTGATAGGCAAAAATGAACTGTGGCATGATCGTCTCCCTTTTGGTTGAGTTTGCAGTGCTAGTGGATCTTTGAGGCGAGCTTGTTGAGGGTGGAGGTCCAGCCTTTGGCATGGCTTTCCGCCTGCTCGGAGTTGGGCAGATCGCGGTGATCAATTACCAGACGTGCGCCGCTGCCCGCTGCGGTGATGGTAAAGGTGACATGGCTTTCGGCCCCGCGTGCGCCGGTGTCGTCATGCCAGCCCCAGGTAAAGCCAACCGAGCGTGGCGGGGTGACATGGGTGACCTGACCCGACACATGGTATTCATTGCCTTCAGAGCCACGCATCCGGGCAAAATAGGGGCCGGGGCGGGTGAGGTCCAAGGCGTGATCATAGACATCAAGCCCCTCGGGCCCCCACCATTGCATCAGCTTGTCTGCCTGGGTCACCCAGGCAAAGAGCCGCTCGGGGCTAACCGGAAAACTGCGGTCCAATTGCAGATCGCTCAATACATCACTCATTCAAAATCCTCCGGGTCCATATCTTCACGTAGCGCGGCTTCCAGCCGGTCCAAGCTGCTGTCCCAAAAGGCCCGACGGGATTGGGTCCAATCCGCGATCAGCCGCAGGCTTTCAGGGCGTGCCGAATAAAGCCGTTTGGTGCCTTCGGCGCGCTGGGCAATCAGCCCGGCCTGGCGCAGCACCTTGAGATGGCGGGAAATCGCTGGTGCCGTGATGCTGGCATCACGCACCAGCGCACCAGCGGGCAGTTCGCCCTGTTGCATCAGCTGTTCGACAATTCCCATGCGGGTTTCATCGGCAAGGGCGGAAAAGGTTTTCAGCAGCGGTGTCATGAAACTTATATTAACCAAAAAGTTAATTAATGAAAGGGTTAAATAATAGCGGTGGAAACTTTTTAAAGTGAGGGGCTATCAATTTGAAATAGAACATTTTTTTATGACATCGCTCATCCGATCGTGCATTCTCTCTTGACGAAGCCTCTGTGAAAACCTAGGTCGCAATCAGCCGAAAACAGAGTAGCAGGGTGGTGATTCCTGCGCCAATCATCAGGTTGGTTCTGCTGGACCGCGGCGTGCCCTTAACTTTTCGAGGGGCGCGCTTGTGGTCCTCTGACGGGCTCCTTGTACGCATCCTCGAACAATTCGAAAGATGAGTACACGACATGACCCAAGCCCTGATCTGGTTTCTGAGCATTTTCTTCCTGATTGGCACCTTCACCAATGGCTATGGCCCGCAAACGATCCGCGAGGGATACGCCCGCTGGGGCTATCCAAGCTGGTTTCGCTATGTGACCGCACTGCTGGAATTGGCGGTGGCGTTGCTGCTTTTGTTCCCAGCGGGCATCGGCTGGGGCGCGATCCTGGGTATGGGGGTTATGGCAGCTGCACATCTGACCCTGCTGCACCATCGCGAAACCCTGCAGTCCATTGGCCCAGCAGTGGTTTTTGCTTTGCTTGCCCTTGTTCTGTGGCAGGTTGCATTGCCAAGCTGACAGTCCGCTATCCTTGGCAAGGGGTCCGGATCAACCGGATCCCTTACAGCATGTCCCAGATCAGCTTGAAGGCCAGCGACAGGGAGGTCAGCACCAACAGGGGTTTGATCAACCCGGCGCCTTTGGTCTGGGCCAGGGTGGCGCCAGCCTGTGCGCCGGCAATCTGCGCTACCCCCATGCAAAGCCCGGTGATCCACCAGGGCGTCGCCACCAGGGCAAAGGCGCAAAGCGCGCCGGCATTGGAGGCCAGATTGAGCAGTTTGGTATGGGCGGTGGCTTTGAGAATGCCGTAGCCTGCAAGCGAGACAAAGGCGAGCATGTAGAAACTGCCAGCCCCTGGCCCTAGTAACCCGTCGTAGGCACCGCAGAGCGGCACCATGGTCATGGCAAAGAGCGCTGGGCTCAGCCGGCGGGCGCGATCCTGATCGCCGAGACCTTTCTTGAAGGCAAAGAACAGAGCAATGGCGATGAGAAGAACAGGTAGGATCAACCGGATCCATCCCGTCGGCAGGATGGTGATCAGCAGGGCACCAATGATAGAGGCGACAAAGGCAATGAGCGCCGATCCTGCCTGCTCGCGCAGGTTGACATGGCCACCCTTGGCATAGGCGCGGGCCGCTGTGGCGGCGCCAAACAGACCCTGGATCTTGTTAGTTGCCAGTGCGGTTACCGGATTGGCACCGGCCAGCAAAAGCACTGGCACCGTGATCAAGCCACCACCACCGGCAACAGCATCGATGAACCCAGCAACAAAGCCCGCCGCCATCAAAAGCAGCAGGGTCTCAATTCCCACTTCTAGCATCTGGGATTATCCTTTGAACTGGTCGCGGCTATAGCCTTGGATATACAACAGCGCTGTCAGATCGCCGTGATTGATACGGATCTCGCATTGTGCCGCCACAGATGGCTTGGCATGCAGTGCCACGCCGGATCCGGCGCGCAGCAGCATCCCGAGATCATTGGCACCATCGCCCACAGCGATCACCTCTGCCTCACTGATGCCCAGCCGCGCGGTGATCTGCTCCAGCGCCGCCACCTTGGCCTCGCGGCCCAGGATCGGCAGGCCCGGCTTGCCGGTAAGCTTGCCATCTGCCACCAGCAATGTATTGGCCCGGTTTTCGTCAAAGCCCAGCTCTGCTGCGATACGTGCGGTGAAGGCGGTAAAACCGCCGGAGACCAGCGCGGTATAGGCGCCATCGGCCTTCATCGTTGCCAGGAGCTGAGGCCCGCCAGGCATCAGGGTAATGCGTGTGTCCAGCACCTGAGTGATCACCGTTTCGGGCAGATCTTTCAGCAGCGCGACGCGTTCGGTCAGGGCACCGTCAAAATCCAGCTCGCCGTTCATGGCGCGGGCAGTGATTTCTTTGACTCGGGGGCCAACACCTGCCTCTTCGGCCAACTCGTCAATGCATTCCTGCTGGATCATGGTGCTGTCCATATCCGCCAGCAGCATCTTCTTGCGCCGGTTGGCGGCCTCCTGCAGCACCAGGTCAACGCCCATGCTCTGCAGATCTTTCCAGACCTCCCACAGATTGTCGGGCTCCCGCTCGAGCGGGAATTCTGCCGCAATATCAGGGGCAAGCCAGCTGGCTTCGCCGCCACCCCAGGCATTGCGCAGCGAGTCGACCAAGGCAGGGTCTAGGCAGGGTTTGGCGGGGTCGCAAAGCAGGGTGACAATATACATGTGGCAGTTCCATCTGGCGCGTGGGTCGCGCTCTCATAGCCGGATGTGGGGGCGGGAGCCAGCCCCGTCCCAAGGTCTGTGGCCCTGATGCGACTAGAGGTCGCCGGTTTCCGACATCATCACCGCGATCCAGCGGGTGGTGGGGATCTCGGCCAGGATGATCATCACCATGGCCGTCAGTGGCACCGCCAGGATGGCGCCAGTCATGCCCCAAAGCGCTGTCCAGACCGCCAAAGCCAACAGCACGGTAAAGGGGCTGAGATTGACCGAGCGACCGAGGAATTTCGGCTCGATATAGTAGCCAACGGCCAGTTGCGGGATCATCAACAACACCAGGGCCATTCCAGCATGGGCAAAGGAGGTGAACTGGATCAGGCTCATGGTCACCGGAAAGACGACCGCAATGATCGAGCCGATATAGGGGATGTAGTTCAATAGTCCAATGATGATGGCCCAAAAGGCGGGGTGGTTGATACCCAGGGCTAACAAGAGAGCATAAGACACCAGGGCGAGGATCACATTGACCAGGGTCTTGGCCGCCAGATAGCTGCCAATTTTGTCATTGATCTGATGGGCCAGCGCCAGAGTGCGTTCGGCCTGAGCGGGATCCTTCACTGCGCTCAGGGTTTTTGCCGGCAGCCGGTCCAGCTCGGCCAGCAAAAACACAGCATAGAGCGTCGCGGTCAACAGGATTGAGCCGCCGTTGCTGATGGTGCTCAGCGCGATGGGCATTAGGGTGGTGGCATCGAGCATTTCGACCAGCTGCGCGCCCAGGTCGCCCCAGTTTGGGGTTTCCTTGATGCCCAATGCGGTCAGGAACCGCTCCTGTAGAATATCAAAGTTCTCGGCGTAATGCGGCAGCGCTGCCGACAGGGATGCAGCACTATTGGTGATGAACCCTGCCAGAATGGCAAAGCCAAGCGACATCAGCACCAAGGCCAGGATGCGGCGCCAGATGCGGGGCAGACGCCCGATCAGGGGCACCGGCACCAGGGCTTCGGCGGCGGTGGTCAAAATATAGACGGAAATCACCCCGACCAGCACCGGCAGCAGGATCGACTGCCCCGCCACCAAGAGCCAGCCCAGCATTAGCATCAAGGCCAGCGAGTAGGTCACCAGTGCCAATCTACCTGTCATCACCCGCTCCGAATCAAGATTTGCCACACCAGAAACCACAGCTGACCCATGCGGGCAATGGCGGCGGCGCGCTTCATTCTTTGTCAGGAAAGTTTCCTTTAGGCGTCAGCATGTGTCGCAAAATTTGGCCAAAGCGGCGCGGACTGGCGATTTTGACGCTTGCGCACCAGAGCATGGCCCCCTAGCTCTAGCGGCGGGACACCCTTCCCCAACGAAGGGCAGATATCTGTAAGGATAGCATTGATGGCTACTCAGCAACCGGCTACGCGGCCGGCCAATCCGCGTTTTTCTTCTGGCCCCTGTGCCAAACCCCCCACTTTTGATGTCACCAAACTCGCCGACGCCGCTCTGGGCCGCTCGCACCGTGCCGCCATCGGTAAGGACAAGCTGAAGGCCGCGATTGAAGGCACCCGCGAAATCCTGGGCATCCCCGCTGATTATCGTATTGGCATCGTGCCTGCCTCGGATACCGGCGCCGTTGAAATGGCGCTCTGGTCGCTGCTGGGCCAGCGCAAGGTCGAGATGCTGGCCTGGGAAAGCTTTGGTGCCGGTTGGGTCACCGATGTGGTGAAACAGCTGAAAATCGACGCCGAGGTGAAAACCGCAGATTACGGACAGCTCGTTGATCTGGCCTCTGTCGATTGCAACAACGATGTTGTCTTTACCTGGAACGGCACCACCGCTGGCGTGCGCGTTCCCAATGCGGATTGGATCGCCGACGACCGCGAGGGCCTGACCATCT
Organism: Phaeobacter sp. 11ANDIMAR09; assembly: GCF_001294455.1. Lineage (GTDB taxonomy): Bacteria > Pseudomonadota > Alphaproteobacteria > Rhodobacterales > Rhodobacteraceae > Pseudophaeobacter. The sequence continues at coordinate 110,463 of NZ_LIKT01000001.1, read as the reverse complement.
GCGATGCCACCTCTGCAGCCTTTGCGATGGATCTGCCTTGGGACAAGCTGGATGTGACCACCTTCTCCTGGCAGAAGGTTTTGGGCGGTGAAGCGGCCCACGGTATCCTAGTCCTCAGCCCCCGTGCGGTGGAGCGTCTGGAAAGCTACACTCCGGCTTGGCCCCTGCCCAAGATCTTTCGCCTGACCAAAGGCGGCAAGCTCATTGAGGGGATCTTTACCGGTGCCACCATCAACACGCCTTCGATGCTGGCGGTTGAGGACTATCTGTTTGCGCTGGACTGGGCCCGTTCCGTTGGCGGCCTGAAAGGTCTCATCGCCCGTGCTGACGCCAATGCGCAAGCGGTGTTTGATTTCTGCGACGCCAACCCTTGGATCGCCAATCTGGCCGAGGATGATGCGACACGTTCGAACACCTCTGTCTGCCTGAAGTTCACTGATGACCGCATTCAGGATGGCGCTGCCTTTGCCAAGGCTGTGGCCAAACGTCTGGAAGCGGAAAACATCGCGCTGGACATTGGCGCCTATCGTGACGCGCCCGCCGGTCTGCGGATCTGGTGCGGTGGTACGGTTGAGACCGCCGATATCGCGTCCATGCTGCCCTGGCTCGCCTGGGCCTTTGAGGCCGAGATCGCCGCGCAAGGCTGATTGATTTCATTTCCGAGGCGATAGCCTCGGATCGCCCCCGACCCGCCCCCATGGGCGGGGGCGATTTGCCCCCACCCTCGGGCCGGGGGCGATCCACCAACTTACAGGCCGCAAGTGGCCCCCGTATAAAAGGACCAAACCCATGGCTCCCAAGGTACTCATCTCCGACAAACTCTCCGAAGCCGCCGTACAGATCTTCCGCGATCGTGGCATCGAGGTAGATTTCCAGCCTGACCTCGGCAAAGACAAAGACAAACTGGCCGAAGTGATTGGCCAGTATGATGGTCTCGCCATCCGTTCCGCCACCAAAGTGACGGAAAAGATCCTCGCCAATGCGACGAACCTCAAGGTCATCGCCCGCGCTGGTATCGGCACCGACAATATCGACAAAGAGGCCGCGTCGAAAAAGGGCGTGATCGTGATGAACACGCCTTTTGGCAATATGATCACCACCGCCGAACATGCGATTGCGATGATGTTTGCCGTGGCGCGTCAGATCCCCGAGGCCTCTGCCTCGACCCATGCGGGCAAATGGGAAAAGTCCAAATTCATGGGCACCGAACTGACCAATAAAACCCTGGGCGTCATTGGCGCCGGCAATATCGGTGGCATCGTCTGCGACCGTGCCCGCGGCCTCAAGATGAAGGTCGTGGCCTATGATCCCTTCCTGGGTCAGGAAAAGGCCGACAAGATGGGTGTTGAAAAGGTCGAGCTGGACGAGTTGCTGGCCCGCGCCGATTTCATCACCCTGCATGTGCCCTTTACCGATGCCACAGCCAATATCCTGAGCCGCGAAAACCTGGCTAAGACCAAGAAAGGCGTGCGCATCATCAACTGTGCCCGTGGCGGTCTGGTGGACGAAGAAGCCCTGGCCGAAGCCCTGCAATCGGGCCATGTCGCTGGTGCGGCCTTTGACGTGTTCTCTGAAGAACCCGCCAAGGAAAATGCCCTGTTCAACCTGCCCAACGTGGTCTGCACACCGCACCTTGGCGCCGCCACCACCGAGGCACAGGAAAACGTCGCCCTGCAGGTGGCAGAGCAGATGTCGAACTACCTGCTGACCGGTGCGGTTGAGAACGCGCTGAACATGCCCAGCGTCACCGCCGAAGAGGCCAAGGTCATGGGCCCCTGGATCAAGCTGGCCGATCATCTGGGTGCCTTTGTTGGCCAGATGACGGATGAGCCGATCAAGGCGATCAACATCCTCTATGATGGTGTGGCCGCGGACATGAACCTCGACGCGCTGAACTGCGCTGTTGTGGCCGGCATCATGAAAAAGGTGAATCCGGATGTGAATATGGTCTCCGCCCCCGTTGTGGCCAAAGAGCGTGGCATCCAGATCTCCACCACCAACCAGGACAAATCCGGCGCCTTTGATGGCTATATCAAGGTGACGGCCGTGACTGAAAAGCGCGAGCGTTCGGTTGGTGGAACGGTGTTCTCGGATGGTAAGCCCCGGTTTATCCAGATCAAAGGCATCAATATCGACGCCGAGGTGGGTGCCCATATGCTCTACACCACCAACAACGATGTGCCCGGCATCATTGGTGCGCTGGGCCAGACCATGGGCGAGCATGGCGTCAATATCGCCAACTTCACCCTGGGTCGCGCCGAAGCTGGTGGCGAAGCCATTGCCCTGCTCTATGTGGACGCCGCCGTGCCGGCCGAGGTTCGTGCCAAGCTGGCCGAAACCGATCTGTTCAACCAGATCAAACCGCTGCAGTTCGACGTGGTCTGATCACGGCTGACGCGAAAACGAAAAAGCCGTCGGAGGGAAACCCCGGCGGCTTTTTCTGACCCAATACTATCGGCGGGATGGAGTCCTCTGCTGCCTAGGCAAAGACATTGAAAGTGTCATTGTGTTGGACGACCTAGGTCGCTGTCGAGGCTTCTGCCGGGGCGGCGCTCGTGGCGGCAAACCGAAGGTCGCATCAGGGCAAGCACCGCTCTGTGGGGCAAATCCTTTGCCCCTGCAGAGCCTATGCCCTTGTGATGAAGGACGGCTTGGGTCATCAATTGCGCAAATGATCCAAGGAGATGCCTCATGACCCAACCGATCTATGCCATTGGAGACATTCATGGCCAGCTTGGGATGCTCGAGCAGGCGCTGGCGCGGATCGAGGCGGATGGCGGGCCGGAGGCTCGGGTGGTTTTCCTCGGTGATTATGTCGATCGCGGCCCGGACTCGCGCGGGGTGATCGAGCTGTTGTCGAAAGGCTTGGATGAGGGGCGCAATTGGACCTGTCTACTGGGCAATCACGACCGGATGTTCTCCATGTTCATGGAGGACTACCCGCGCAATGATGCGCGGCTGCTGGTGGGCTATCACTGGCTGCATGACCGTATCGGCGGGGTGGAGACGCTGCAATCCTATGGTGTTGAGGTGCCCGAGGGTATCCGCATCTATGAGCTGCACGCCAAGGCACGGCAGGCGGTGCCCGAGGAGCATTGTGCCTTTTTGAACGCGCTGCCCGACTATCATCAGGCGGGAGAACTGCTGTTTGTGCATGCCGGCATTCGCCCCGGCGTGACGCTGCAGGATCAGAGCCAGGATGATAAGATCTGGATCCGCCAGGAGTTTCTGAAAGATCGGACCGAACATCCCTGGCTGGTGGTGCATGGCCATACTCAAATCCCGGCACCGCAGCATTATGGCAATCGGATCAACCTGGATTCCGGCGCCGGCTTTGGGCGCTCTCTGACGACAGCCGTATTTGAGGGGAAACAGTGCTGGGTCTTGGCGGATACTGGGCGCGTGCCACTCTTGCCGGAAACGGCCTGATCGAAATATCTGATGAAACGCATAAATTTTCCATTTGTGCGCAGTTTGAACATATTCAGTAAAGGAATTCCGTGTAGTATGACCGGGTGATCGGCGACCCGGTTACGAGTGATTGTGGGGTATGATTTCTCTACCTGTTAGATATGTCGCCGATCATGGCTTTACTCCGCGGAGTCTCTGTCTCAAACACCTCAGCCCGCTCTAGGGCAATGCGCTCCAATCCAGCACCACCTTGCCGCTATTGCCCGATTTCATGGCAGCAAAGCCCGTGGCAAAGTCGTCAACGTCAAACCGGTGGGTGATGACCGCGCTCACATCCAACCCGTTTTGCAGCATGGCGATCATCTTGTACCAGGTCTCAAAGATCTCGCGGCCATAGACGCCTTTGATGGTCAGGGCCTTAAAAACGATGCGGCTCCAGTCGACCGGGGATTTGCCAGGTGGGATGCCCAGCAGGGCAATGCGCCCGCCCATCACCAGAGCCTCGACCATCTGATCCAGTGCCATCTGGTTGCCCGACATTTCCAGCCCAACGTCAAAGCCCTGTGTCATTCCCAACCCGTGGATCACATCCTTCAGATCCTCCTCAGCGACATTGACCGGGCGGACATCTGCCACCTGTGCCGCCAGCTCCAGCCGACCGGGGTTCACATCGGTGATGGCCACATGGCGGGCGCCAACATGGCGCGCCACCGCTGCGGCCATAATGCCGATGGGACCAGCCCCGGTGATCAGCACGTCCTCCCCCACCAGATCAAAGCTCAGCGCGGTATGCACGGCATTGCCCAATGGGTCGAGAATGGCGCCGATATCATCCGGGATTTCATCCGGCAGTGGCACCACGTTAAAGGCAGGCAGTGCCAGATATTGCGCAAAGGCCCCCTGCTCGTTGACGCCGATACCGCGGGTTTCGGGATCCAGATGGAACTTGCCTGCGCGGCTTTGGCGCGAGTGGTGCCCAATCAGATGGCCCTCGCCCGAGCAGCGCTGACCGATCTGCAAATCGGTGACATTGCGCCCCAGTTCGACAATCTCGCCAGCGAACTCATGTCCGGTGATCAGTGGCACAGGCACGGTTTTCTGTGCCCAGTCATCCCAGTTCCAGATATGGACATCGGTACCGCAGATGCCGGTTTTATTGATCTTGATCAGCACCTCATCCGGGCCAATTTCCGGCACTGGCGCCTGCGCCATCCACAGGCCTTCGCGCGCATGGCTCTTTTCCAGCGCCTTCATGGTGTTGGGTCGTGGTGCAACCGAACTCATGAGATCACCCCCAACCCGCGCCCGACTTTGCCAAAGGCCGCAAGCGCGCGGGTCAGCTCCTCGCGGGTCAGGGCGGCATTCATCTGGGTGCGGATGCGGGCCTGGCCGCGCGGCACCACCGGGAAGAAAAAGCCAGAGACATAGACGCCTTCGTCAAACAGGGCTGTGGCCATGTCCTGCGCCAGCTGAGCCTCGCCCAGCATCACCGGCACGATGGGGTGTTCGCCGGGAAGCAGGTCAAAGCCCAGCTCTTCCAGCCCGGCGCGCCAGAACTTGGTGTTTTCAAACAGCTGCTGGCGCAGGGCACCGCCTTCTTCGACAAGGCGGATGGCCTCGAGCCCGGCAGCAACGATGGAGGGCGGCAGCGAATTGGAGAACAAATAGGGCCGCGCCCGCTGCCGCAGCAGGTCGATCACTGGCTGCGGCCCGGCGATGTAACCGCCGATGGCCCCCCCAAGTGCTTTGCCCAAAGTCCCGGTGAGGATATCCACATCCACCCCAAAATGATCCGGCGTACCTGCGCCATTTGGCCCCATAAAGCCGGTGGCATGGCAATCATCCACCATGACCACGGCGTCGTATTTGTCAGCGAGAGCACGGATCTCCGGAAGTTTCGCCAGATAGCCATCCATCGAGAACACCCCATCGGTGGCGATCATGATATGACGCGCACCATCCTCGCGCGCCTGTTTAAGCCAGGCTTCCAGGTCGTTCATATCGCTGTTGAGGTAGCGGTAGCGTTTGGCCTTGCACAGGCGCACGCCGTCGATAATGGACGCATGATTCAGACTGTCCGAGATAATGGCGTCCTCTGGCCCCAGGAGGGGCTCGAACAGCCCACCATTGGCGTCAAAACAGGCCGCAAACAGGATGGCGTCATCTTTGTTCAAAAACTTGGCCAGACGCTGCTCCAGCTCTCGGTGAATATCCTGGGTGCCGCAGATAAAGCGGACCGAGGCCATGCCGAAGCCCTTGTCATCCATGACGCCTCGCGCGGCTGCGATCAGATCGGGGTGATCCGCCAGGCCAAGGTAGTTGTTGGCACAAAGGTTGATGACCTCTCGGTCGCCAACGGTGATCTCGCCCCCTTGTGGGGAGGTGATCATTCGTTCCCGCTTATAGAGCCCATCGGCCTCGATCTGGGTGAGCGTCTCAGAGATGTCGTTCAGAAATGCAGTGCTCATGGCGGGAAACTCCTTATCCGTGGAATCGTATCTATCATAACGGATAGAATTCCCAAATAGGAGATTTCACTATCTCGGAAAAAAATCCGTGAAGGTGGAATTGGAGCTCGGAGGGAAGCGCCCTCCCGTGGGGAGGGCGCATTTGCCCCCTAGCCAGTTTTACTGAAGCTTCGATATTGGCAAAGTCTTGGCCAAAACCATTGTTTGCAACGCCCTCCGGGACGGGCGCGGCCCTAATCTCAGTTGATCTCAGGCATTCTTCACAATCAAAAACACCCGTGCCGCCCCACCCGGCGCGGTGATTGCATGGCTCACGTCGGCAGCATAGCGGGCGGTATCGCCGGCTTGCAGATGATCCCTGGCACTACCAGAGGTGACCTCGATCTCGCCTTCCAGCACCGTCAGCTGTTCCATGGCACCGCGGGTATGGGGCTGGCTGGTCAGGGAACCGCCTTTGTCGAACCGGATGTCATAGACCTCGTGCCCGCCGGCCTCTTCTGGTGGCGACAGGATGCGGATGCGGCAGCCTTCACCGATGTTCTCGATCTTGGGCACATCGACGGCGCGCAGAACCTCGATCCGGTCCTGCATGTCGCCAGCCTCTAGCAAACCGGCAAAATCCACCTGCAGTGCGCGGGTGAGGTTCCACAGGGTGGCAATGGTCGGAGAGCTTTCACCGCGTTCAATCTGGCTCACCATTGAGCGGCTGACGCCGGAGAGATTGGCCACCGCCTCGAGGCTGAGCCCCTGGGCACGGCGCGCCTCTTTCAGGCGGGCGGGGAGCAATGTCAGGATTTCGTCTGTGTTTTCCGTCATAACAGATGTCCTGCGTGTTATGGGACAATTTGTCAATGACGGGACGTCCCAAGGGCGCGGGGGCAGACAGGGAGATGCTGCAGCTGCATAATACGGGCAACTGACTCATGAGGAGAGAGATCATGACTGATATCGTCATTCTGGACGGTGCCCGCACCGCAATTGGCACCTTTGGTGGCGCCTTGGCCAATACTGCCCCTATCGATCTGGCGACTGTGGCCTCTAAGGCCGCGATGGAGCGTTCCGGTGTTGACCCGGAGCAGATTGGTCATGTGGTCTTTGGTCATGTGATCAACACCGAGCCGCGCGACATGTATCTGTCCCGCGTGGCGGCGATGCAGGCCGGTGTGCCACATGGGACCCCCGCGATGAATGTGAACCGGCTCTGTGGGTCTGGGGCCCAGGCGCTGGTGTCGGGCATTCAGACGCTGATGCTGGGGGATGCGGATTATGCGCTGACCGGTGGTGCCGAGAACATGTCGCGCAGCCCCTTCATCATGCAGCAGCAGCGCTGGGGCGCCAAGATGGGCGATGTTAAATCGCTGGACATGATGCTGGGCGCGCTGAACTGTCCCTTTGGCACGGGTCATATGGGGGTGACAGCGGAAAACGTGGCGGATGAGCACGAGATCACCCGCGAACAGATGGATGAATTTGCCCTGGCCAGCCAGACCCGAGCGGCAGCAGCGATCGAGGCGGGTTACTTCAAAAGCCAGATCACACCCGTCGAGGTGAAGGTCAAACGCGACATGGTGCCTTTTGAAGTGGATGAGCACCCCAAGGGCACCTCGATGGAGGCGCTGGGTGGTCTGCGGGCTGTTTTCAAGAAAGACGGACGGGTCACTGCGGGCAATGCCAGCGGCATCAATGATGGGGCGGCCGCCCTGGTGATGGCGCGGGCCGAGGCGGCGGAGAAGGCCGGTCTAAAGCCCAAGGCACGGGTGCTGGGCTATGCCCATGCGGGTGTTCGGCCAGAGGTCATGGGTATTGGTCCGGTGCCCGCGGTGCAGAACCTCTTGGCCAAGACCGGGCTCAAGGCGAGCGATTTCGACGTGGTCGAAAGCAACGAGGCCTTTGCTTCACAGGCGCTGGCGGTGAACAAGGAGCTGGGTCTGGATCCGGCCAAGGTGAATCCCAATGGCGGCGCAATTGCGCTGGGCCATCCGGTGGGCGCCACTGGTGCGATCATTACGCTGAAGGCGCTGTATGAACTGGAGCGCATCGGCGGCAAGCGCGGGTTGATCACCATGTGTATTGGGGGTGGCCAGGGTATCGCCCTGGCGATTGAGCGTCTCTGAAGACAGGGGGTAGGGGAGGGGCTTTGCCCCAAAGCGTTCGATAAAAGAGGGGCGTTGCCCCTCTGGCCCTTTGGGCCATTCACCCCAGAATATTTATGGAAAGATGATATAGGGGGCGGTGTTTGACGGCCCCCTTTTGTGTTTGTCAGAAGATCTGGACCAACAAGAGTGTTGCCAGGGCTCCGGCCACAGCGCCCAAGAGGGCAGCGCTTCGGCGTCCCAGTGGGGTCTTATCACTGGATGGGGGCTGCGACTGGGCGATCAGCGCCTGTTCCATCAGCGCAGGCAGGCGCGGGCCAAAGCGGGCCAGAACCTTGGCGGTTTGCAGCAGGTCCGAGGCCACGGCGCGGGGGCCGATGCTCTTCTTGATGTAGTCCTCAACCACCGGATGGGCGACTTCCCAGATGTTGATCTTTGGGTCCAGTGAGCGGGCGACGCCTTCGACCACCACCATGGTGCGTTGCAGCAGGATCAGCTCGGTGCGGGTTTCCATGCCAAAACGTTCGGTGACTTCAAAGAGGTAGTTCAAGAGGTTGCCCATCGAGATATGGCTGGCATCCATGCCAAAGATCGGCTCGCCTACAGCACGGATGGCGCGGGCAAATTCATCGACATCGCGGTCGGCAGGGACATAGCCAGCCTCAAAATGCACCTCGGCGACGCGTTTGTAATCGCGCTTGATGAAGCCAAAGAGGATCTCGGCATAGACGCGACGTGTGTATTCGTCGATATGGCCCATGATGCCAAAATCATAGGCAATGATATCGCCGTTTGCGGCGACCTTCATATTGCCCTGATGCATGTCAGCGTGGAAATACCCGTCGCGCAGGGCATGATTGAGAAAGAGCGACAGCACCCGTTCGCCTAGGATGCGGCGATCATGGCCTGCGGCGTCCAGTGCGGCGTTGTCACCAATGGCGGTGCCATCAGCCCAGCCCATTGTCATCACCCGGCGGGCCGAGAGCTCCCAGCGAATTTGCGGCAGCTGGAAGCCGGCATCTCCTGTGGTATTGGCAGCAAACTCCGAAGCTGCGGCGCTTTCGAGACGCAGGTCCAGTTCGCCCTGCACCACACCGTCAAAATGTTCGATCACATCCATGGGACGTAGACGGCGGGCGCCAGGGGCAAAGAGATCAACAATGCGGGCAGCGAAATAGAAGGCATCAACATCTTTGTTGAAGGCGCGTTCAATGCCAGGGCGCAGGACCTTGACCGCGACGTCTTCGCCGGTTTCCGCCAGCCGGGCCCGATGCACCTGGGCGATGGAGGCCGCGGCGATGGGCTCGCTGAACTCGGAGAAGAGCTCGGAGACCGGGCGACCCAGCTCGCGCTCAACCTCGGCCATGGCTTCGGCGCGGGAGAAGGGGGGCAGCTGATCCTGCAACACCCGCAGCTGCTGTGCCATATCCTCGCCCACCACATCGGGGCGGGTCGAGAGCACCTGACCGAATTTGATATAGGCGGGCCCCAGCGCCGTCAGCGCCCGGGTGGCGGGGGGCATATCAGGGTCGCCCTTGTAGCCCAGCCACTGAAAGGGCCAGCCCAGGGTATAGGCCAGAGCGCGCAAGGGGGCCGGGGCGTCAAATGCATCCAACACCACATTCATGGCGCCAGTGCGCACCATGGTGGCACCGGTGCGGATCAGGCGGATGATATTATGGGGACCACGCATTATTTAGATTTTCCAGCCGGAATGCAGCGCCGCGATCCCCAGCGAGAGGTTGCGGTATTTGGCATTGGCAAAGCCTGCGGTTTTTACCATCTCCAAGAAGGTGTCCTGATCGGGGAAGTTGCGGATCGATTCCACCAGATACTGGTAGCTGTCGTAGTCATCGGCAATGAGTTTTCCCATACGTGGGATCACGTTGAAACTGTAGAGATCATAGAGTTTCTGCATGCCGTCATTGGGCAGCTGCGAGAACTCCAGCACCATCAGGCGGCCACCGGGTTTCAGCACGCGATAGGCCTCGTTCAGGGCTTCTTGTGGGCGGGTGACGTTCCGGATGCCAAAGGAGATAGTGTAGACGTCGAATGTATTGTCCTTGAAGGGCAGGGCCATGGCATCGCCGGTGACCCAATCCAGGCTCTCAGCCATCTGCTCAGCCTCGGCCCGTTTGCGGCCTTCCTCCAGCATTGGCGCGGTCAGATCCAGCACGGTGGAATGGCCGTGGCCGGCGCGCTTGAGGAACCGAAAAGAGATATCGCCCGTCCCACCGGCCACATCCAGCAAGCGTTGACCGGGGCGTGGCGCCAGCCAGTCCATCATTGCGTCTTTCCAGACCCGGTGAATCCCCATGCTCATCACGTCATTCATGATGTCATATTTGGAGGCCACGGAATTGAACACGCCCTGAACCCGGCCTGCTTTTTCATGCTCGGGGACGGTTTCAAAACCAAAATGGGTGGTGCTGTCTGATCTGTCTGCCATGGGGACTTGCCGTTTTTTGATGATCGCCCCACTTATAGGGCCTTGGAGGGCAGGCACAATGCGGCCCATATGTCACTGTCATGTGAGGAGTCCTGTAATGCCTGAACTGCCCGAGGTCGAGACCGTGATGCGGGGATTGCAGCCCTCGATGGAGGGCGCAGTGATTGCACAGGCGCAGGTGAACCGGCCTGATCTGCGCTGGCCCTTCCCGGAGCGCATGGCGGAGCGGCTGACGGGCGCGCGTGTGACGGCACTGCGGCGCCGCTCAAAGTATATCCTGGCAGAGTTGGACCGGGGTGAGACGCTGCTGGTGCACCTGGGCATGTCGGGGCGGATGACGGTTTCGGGCGATCCCCTGGGGCAATTTGTGCATGAACATCCGCAGGCGGAGAAACATGACCATGTGGTCTTTGACATGGAGAATGGCGCGCGAGTGACATTTAACGATCCGCGCCGCTTTGGTGCCATGGATTTGATCAAAACCGCCGGGTTGGCGGAGCATAAGCTGCTAAAGGTTCTGGGGCCGGAACCGCTGGGCAATGACTTTCATGAAGACCACCTGATTGCTGCCTTCAAGGGTAAGAATTCACCGGTGAAATCGGCGCTTCTGGATCAGGGAATCATCGCCGGCCTCGGCAATATCTACGTTTGCGAGGCGCTTTTTCGTGCCGGCATTTCACCAAAACGCAAGGCGGGGCAACTGTCAGCAGCGCGGGTTTCCGCCCTGGTTCCGATCATTCGAAAGGTGCTGGAGGATGCGATTCTGGCGGGCGGTTCTTCGCTCAAGGATTTCCGACAAGCCAATGGTGAACTTGGATATTTTCAGCACAGCTTTGATACGTATGGGCGCGAGGGAGAACCTTGTCGCCGTGAGGGCTGCGACGGCACTATTGCGAGAATCACCCAGTCCGGGCGATCCTCTTTCTACTGTGGCAAGTGCCAAAGATAGCTTGAATGCGATGTTTGTCGTGGTAATGACTCGGTTCTGAACGGAACAATGAAAGCGATATCTATGGCCTATGAGACGATCAACGTCGATGTGCAGGACCACGTTTGCCTCATCAAACTGCATCGCCCCGAGGCGTTGAACGCACTCAACGCAGAGCTTGTGAGCGAGCTGTGCACTGCCCTTGAAGAAGCCGACGCCAGCGACAAGGTGCGCTGCATCGTGCTGACCGGTTCGGAGAAGGCCTTTGCCGCTGGCGCTGACATCAAAGAGATGTCGGAGATGAGCTTTACGGATGTCTACACCAACAACCTCTTTGCGCAGGTCAATGATCGCATCATTGCCATCCGCAAGCCGATCATCGCGGCTGTGGCCGGTTATGCGCTGGGCGGTGGCTGCGAGCTGGCGATGCTTTGCGATTTCATTATCGCGGCGGAAACCGCCAAATTTGGCCAGCCCGAGATCAATCTGGGCGTGGTGGCCGGTATTGGCGGCACCCAGCGCCTGACCCGATTTGTGGGCAAATCTAAATCCATGGATATGAATCTCACCGGTCGCTTTATGAATGCCGAAGAAGCCGAGCGCGCTGGTCTGGTGTCGCGGGTGGTGCCTGCCAAGAAGCTGATCGAAGAAGCCATGGGGGCGGCGCAAAAGATCGCTGAGAAATCCCAGCTCACGGCCCTGGCTGTGAAGGAAACCGTCAACCAGAGCTATGAGATGAGCCTGAATGACGGCATCCTGTTTGAACGTCGGGTGTTCCATTCGATGTTTGCAACCGAGGATCAGAAAGAGGGCATGGCGGCTTTCCTTGAAAAGCGCGAAGCGCAGTTCCGCGACAAGTAATAGATCTGGCCTGGGCTGACGCCTGGGGCACAGAACATTCAGGAAAGCGGCGGTCCGATGGTGCGCCGCTTTCTGTTTCAAGGAAAGGCTCTGGCCACCCCCTTGCATCCTGGCGGTTCAGCCTATATAGACCGCCGCCATACATGCGCGTGCAGCCCGCTTGGCTAGAATCACTCCGAGATCCGATCCGGGTTTGGCTGGCTTGCGCCGATATACACAACGAACCCGAAGATAAGGTCACAGAGACATGGCAAATAGCCCCCAAGCAAAAAAACGCGCTCGTCAGAACGAAAAGCGTTTTGCAGTAAACAAAGCCCGTCGTTCGCGCATCCGCACCTTCCTGCGTAAAGTTGAAGAAGCCATCGAAGCCGGCAACAAAGAAGATGCAACCGCAGCTCTGCGCCTTGCCGCTCCTGAACTGATGCGTGGCGTGACCAAAGGCGTCTATCACAAGAACACCGCTTCGCGGAAAGTCTCCCGCCTGACCGCACGAGTCAAAGCGCTGGGTTGATTCTCGGCCGGGAATTTCTTGCAAGCAAGAAGTTGAAAAAAGTGAAGGCGTCGCATTTTTGCGGCGCCTTTTCCTTTTGTCCTTATCTCAGTGGCGCCTGCTGCAGCTGCGAGAGATTCTTTCTGGGCAAAGCAGGAGTCAACAACAGAGTTTCATTGCCGCTGCCCCTCGCAAATTGCTACCACATATACAGCGATTCACTCGCTGGGGGGACAGGCTGCTCAAGGTAACTTTGACGGGCATCAAGGTTGTCGAAAGCGCAGGAGGTCATAACAGGCTAGGTTGCCTGCTTTTGATTCTGCGTCCTGCTGCATTGGACTTTCCAATCAGCGGCCTTGTCTCATTTGTGTGCAGAAACGGGTTTTCGTTTCAGGTTAAAGCCGCCGTGTTCTGGTGACTTTTGTTGGACGATCCGTTGCCCCGAAAGGGAGTGCGGTCAGGATAACCCCTGTCCGTAAACACAGAAGCTATGGGTGAAAAGCCGCTCTGAGAGGGGCGCGAAGAAATGATAGGCGAAAGATAAACAGGCCGCTGCTTGTTTTTGGGGATGCACGAGGCGCAGCATGACGGAAGAAAAATGGGGACAGCTCAGAACACGGCTTTTGAAGACTGTCGGCCAAAATAATTTTACGACTTGGATTGAACCGCTGGAGTTCAATTCAGTTGACGACGGGGTCGCGGTGTTCCACGTGCCGACCAATTTTATGGGCAATTATGTCAGTCAGAACTTTTCGGATCTGATTCTGCATGAGCTGACCCTCTCTGGTGAGTCGGTCCAACGTCTCGCCTTTCGGGTTGCTGCCAATTCGCCCGCACGTCCAGTGCGCCAGGTCGAACAGCCAGCCGAGCCATTTGCCGAGATGCAGGATTCGGGTTTTGCAGAGGCTGGTCGCGACTATGGCACTCAGGAGCCTGTGGCTGCAGCGCATGCGGGCAGTTCTTTGTCCAGCAAGGCCACGGCATCTGCGCCGCTGGACAGCCTGCAGACGGCGCCGCTGGACCCGCGTTTCACCTTTGACAATTTTGTTGTCGGAAAACCCAACGAGCTGGCCCATGCTGCGGCGCGTCGCGTGGCAGAAGGTGGTCCGGTGACTTTCAATCCGCTGGTGCTCTATGGCGGTGTCGGACTGGGTAAAACCCACCTGATGCATGCGATTGCCTGGGAGATTTCCGCTCAGAATCCTAATCTGAACGTACTGTACCTGTCGGCAGAACAATTCATGTATCGCTTTGTGCAGGCCCTGCGCGAACGCAAGATGATGGACTTTAAGCATCTGTTCCGCTCGGTTGACGTGCTGATGGTGGATGACGTGCAATTTATCGCCGGCAAGGATTCAACTCAGGAAGAATTCTTCCATACCTTCAACGCGCTGGTAGATCAGAACAAACAGATCATCATCTCGGCCGACCGCGCCCCTGGCGAGATCAAGGATCTGGAAGATCGCGTCAAATCCCGCCTGCAATGCGGCCTGGTGGTGGATCTGCATCCCACGGACTATGAGCTGCGTCTGGGCATTTTGCAGACCAAGGTTCAATTGCAGCAAAAAACCTATCCCGATCTGGAGATCGCTGATGGGGTGCTTGAATTCCTGGCGCATCGGATTTCGACCAACGTGCGCGTGCTTGAAGGTGCGCTGACCCGGCTGTTTGCCTTTGCCTCTTTGGTGGGCCGTGAAATCGACATGGACCTGACCCAGGACTGTCTGGCGGATGTTCTGCGCGCCTCTGAGCGCAAGATCACCGTCGAAGAGATCCAGCGCAAGGTGTCAGAGTATTACAACATCCGGATGTCGGATATTATTGGCCCCAAACGTCTGCGCTCCTATGCGCGTCCGCGTCAGGTGGCGATGTATCTGTGCAAAAAGCTCACCAGTCGCAGCCTGCCAGAGATTGGCCGCCGTTTTGGGGGCCGTGACCATACCACCGTCATGCATGGGGTGCGTCGGATTGAAGAGCTGAAATCAACCGACGGGCAGATCGCTGAAGATGTGGAAATGTTGCGCCGGTCGCTCGAATCCTGATCGGTCGACAATCTGCAGGACAAACAGGCGGCTCCGGGGTTCCGGGGCCGTTTTCCGTTTGGTGATTGTTGTCGAATGGCGGTTTCTGGTTCCACCGCAACGATTGCTGGGCTTTCAGGCGGTTGCGGGATCTCGCCTCTTGACGCTGCTGAGATTCCCTTGGAAAACTCAATAAAAAGCCTTGTGCATGAGGGGCAAACCGCTACTTTGCCTGTCCCGACCATTGCGCAGCCATACCCTGGGCGGCAGCCCATGGCAGCGGTGAAACAGGTATGACAGAACGGCGCGACGAAGAGGAAAGCGACATGAAGATCAGCATCGAACGCGGTACACTCCTGAAGGCGGTTGCGCAGGCTCAATCAGTGGTCGAGCGCCGCAATACCATTCCTATTCTGGCCAATGTCCTGATCGAAGCGGAAGGCGATGTGGCCCAGTTCCGCGCCACCGATCTGGATATCGAAGTTGTCGACAAGGCGCCCGCCCAGGTGGAACGCGCCGGTGCCACCACCGTTGCTGCGACCACGCTGCATGAAATTGTGCGCAAACTACCCGATGGCGCTCTGGTGACCTTGACGGCGGATGCTGCAACTGGTCGCCTGACGGTCGAGGCGGGGCGGTCGAACTTCTCCCTCGCGACACTGCCACGCGAAGATTTTCCGGTCATGGCCAGCTCGGAGTATCATTCGAATTTCACCGCCAATGCCGCCATGCTGCGGCGGCTGTTCGACAAGTCCAAATTCGCCATCTCCACCGAAGAGACCCGCTACTATCTGAACGGCGTCTATATGCATGTTTCGGATGCGGTTGAGGGCGGCAAGGTGCTGCGCTGTGTGGCCACTGATGGGCACCGGCTGGCGCGGATCGATGCACCATTACCCATGGGCGCCGAAGATATGCCCGGCGTCATTGTGCCGCGCAAAACCGTGGGAGAGCTGCGCAAGCTTCTGGATGATGATGAAATGGATATTGCCGTTTCGGTCTCAGAAACCAAGGTGCGGTTTGCAACGCCAAATATCACCCTGACCTCCAAGGTTATTGATGGCACCTTCCCCGATTACACCCGGGTGATCCCCACAGGAAACACCCGTCGGCTGGAGGTGGATGCAGATGAATTCGCCCGCGCGGTGGATCGGGTTGCCACTGTGTCTTCCGAGCGTTCGCGGGCGGTTAAGCTTCAGCTGGAAGAGGATCGGCTGACCCTTTCGGTCAATGCGCCCGACAGCGGTGCCGCCGAAGAAGAGCTGGCAGTTGCCTATGCGGATGAGCGCCTGGAGATTGGTTTTAACGCCAAATATCTGTTGGAGATCGCCAATCAGGTGGATCGTGAAAACGCGGTCTTTATGTTCAATTCCTCGGGTGACCCGACCCTGATGCGCGAAGGCAGCGACGAGAGCGCCGTTTATGTCGTCATGCCGATGCGAGTTTGAGGGTCAAGACAAATCAGCTCTGTATGGGGCTAGCGCCCCAGCCTCTCTCTCGGCGGCAAAGCCGTCTGGCGAGCTTGCCTCCGGCGGGAATATTTGGGGAAAGATGATGCCGGAACGGACCCCATGCTGGCCTTGACCTCTTTGACATTGTCGCATTTTCGCTCGCATCTGCGGGCGGAATTGCATCTGGATGGGCGCCCGGTGGCGATCCATGGCAACAACGGTGCCGGCAAGACCAATATCTTGGAAGCTGTGTCGCTGTTTTCTCCGGGACGCGGTCTGCGGCGGGCCAGTGCCGCCGATATGGTGCGCCGCCCCGAAGGTCTGGGCTGGAAGCTAAAGGCAGTGTTGCAGGCACCGGATCAGGCCTATGAGATTGAGACCTGGTCCGAGGAAGGCGCCGCCCGCCAGGTGCGGATCGACAACAAGGCCTCCAATCAGATTGCTCTGGGGCAGATCTGCCGGGTGGTTTGGCTGGTGCCAGTGATGGATCGGCTTTGGGTCGAGGCGGCCGAGGGGCGGCGGCGGTTTCTGGACCGGATCGCCCTCAGCTTTGACCCGGGCCATGCCGAGGCGACGCTGACCTATGAAAAGGCCATGCGCGAGCGCAATCGTTTGTTGAAAGAGCAGATACGCGATGCGGCTTGGTATCGGGTGGTCGAGGCGCAGATGGCGGCGGCGGGCCATCGTATCCATGGTGCGCGGTGCAGTGCCGTGCAGCGATTGACTGAGGCGCAGGAGAGTGCGGAGACCGCCTTTCCCACCGCGCAGCTGCAGCTGGTTCAATCCGAGGGCGAGATGCCGGGGAGCGAAGCGGATTTGGTGCAGGCCCTGGCGGAGGGGCGGGTTCGGGACATGGCGGTGGGACGGAGCCTGATCGGGCCGCACCGAAGTGATCTGATTGGCACCTATGCGCGCAAGGGGGTCGCCGCAAAGGACTGCTCCACCGGAGAGCAAAAGGCGCTTTTGGTTTCGCTGGTTCTGGCCAATGCGCGGGCCCTGGCTGCCAGCGAGGGGGCACCGCCGATTTTGCTGTTGGACGAAGTCGCGGCCCATCTGGATGCGGGGCGTCGGGCGGCCCTATATGATGAAATCTGTGCACTTAGGGCGCAGGCCTGGATGACGGGCACGGGGGCGGAGCTCTTTGCGGAACTTTCAGGGCGTGCCCAGCTGTTGAAGGTGGATGAGGTGGGTGGCGTGTCCTCGGAGGGAAGCGCGTGAGAGAAACTGCCCGTGATGCCCGCTGCCGGCTGATCCTGCGGCGGTGGGGGGCATGAGCCTCTCGGTTTGGGATCTGGTGCTCTATGCGGGGGGCCTGTTTGTGCTGTTTCTGACGCCAGGACCGGTTTGGCTGGCGCTGATGGCGCGGGCGGTATCCGGTGGATTTCAGGCGGCCTGGCCTCTGGCGGTGGGGGTGGCTGTTGGTGATCTGATCTGGCCGCTGGTCGCGATTGGCGGTATGTCCTGGCTGGCTTCCAGCCTGAGCGAAGTGATGCTGATGCTGCGTTGGACCGCCTGCCTAATGTTTGTGACCATGGGCGTTCTGGTGATCCGCAATGCGGGGCAAAAACTGGCCGAGAACCGGGCGCTGACCCGGCCTGGCGCCTGGGCTGGATTTGTGGCGGGGGTGGCGGTGATCATGGGCAACCCCAAGGCGATCCTGTTCTATATGGGGCTGTTGCCCGGCTTTTTTGATCTTGGGGCACTGGGTTGGGCTGATGTTGCGGTGATCATTTGCCTGTCTTTTGCGGTGCCGCTCCTGGGTAATCTGGCGATGGCGGCAATGGTGCATTCCCTGCGTGCGGTGATGGCCTCGCCACAGGCTTTGCGGCGGCTCAATCTTACCTCGGGTGCCCTGCTGATCGGTGTGGGTCTGCTGCTGCCCTTTACCTGATTTTTCCTGAGGTTTTCCCTGATTTGAAGCGGTGCAGGGGCCGGGGAGCGCTGCGCGGTTTCCGGCTAAGAAAAAGCCCCGCTGTGGGTGACATTCGGGGCCAAGTTGCGTATAAAATCTGAAAGTTAAAACAGGAAGTCGCGAATGTCTGAGAACGAACAGAACCCAGCCGAATATGGTGCCGATTCCATTAAGGTTCTCAAAGGGTTGGAGGCAGTTCGCAAACGTCCTGGCATGTATATCGGTGATACCGATGACGGCTCTGGTCTGCACCACATGGTCTATGAGGTGGTGGACAACGGCATCGACGAGGCCCTGGCCAATCACGCCGACCATGTTCGGGTGACAATTCACGCCGACAGTTCGGTTTCTGTCTATGACAACGGGCGCGGAATTCCGGTCGGCATCCACGAGGAAGAAGGCGTCTCGGCGGCCGAGGTCATCATGACCCAGCTGCATGCGGGCGGTAAATTTGACAGCAACTCCTACAAGGTGTCAGGCGGTCTGCACGGCGTGGGTGTCTCGGTTGTGAATGCCCTGTCTGATTGGCTGGAACTGCGGATCTGGCGTGAAGGCAAAGAGCATGTAGCGCGCTTTGAACGTGGCGATACCGCCGAGCACCTGAAAGTGGTTGGCGAATGTGGCGACCAGACCGGCACCGAAGTGCGTTTTATGGCCTCGACGGATACGTTTTCAAACCTGGAGTATTCGTTTGAAACCCTGGAGAAACGCTTGCGTGAGCTGGCCTTCCTGAACTCAGGCGTCAAAATCATCCTGGCGGATGAACGCCCGGCAGAGCGTCTGGAAACCGAGCTGTTCTATGAGGGCGGCGTCAAGGAATTCGTGAAATATCTGGACCGGTCAAAATCCCCGGTGATGGATGCCCCGGTCTATATCACTGGCGAAAAGGACGACATCGGCGTTGAAGTGGCGATGTGGTGGAACGACAGCTACCATGAATCGGTGTTGCCCTTTACCAACAACATCCCCCAGCGTGACGGCGGCACCCATCTGGCGGGCTTTCGTGGCGCGCTGACCCGGACCATCAACAACTACGCCCAGTCCAGCGGGATTGCCAAGAAAGAGAAGGTCTCTTTTACCGGCGATGACGCCCGCGAAGGCCTGACCTGCGTCTTGTCGGTCAAAGTGCCGGATCCAAAATTCTCCTCTCAGACTAAAGACAAGCTGGTCTCCTCTGAGGTGCGCCCGGTGGTGGAAAGCCTGGTCAACGAAAAGCTGGCGGAATGGTTCGAGGAAAACCCCAATCAGGCGAAACAGATTGTCGGCAAGATTGTCGAGGCCGCTCTGGCCCGCGAAGCGGCCCGCAAGGCGCGCGAGCTGACCCGCCGCAAGACAGCGATGGATGTGAACTTCCTGGCCGGTAAGCTCAAGGATTGCTCTGAGAAAGACCCCTCCAAGACCGAAGTCTTCCTGGTGGAGGGGGATTCAGCTGGTGGCTCCGCCCAGACTGGCCGTGATCGTCAAACCCAGGCGATCCTGCCGCTGCGGGGTAAGATCCTGAACGTGGAACGGGCCCGGTTTGACCGCATGCTGGGCAGCCAGGAGATTGGCAACCTGGTTATGGCACTGGGCACCGGTATTGGCCGCGATGAATTCAACATCGAAAAGCTGCGCTACCACAAGATCGTCATCATGACCGATGCGGATGTTGACGGCGCCCATATCCGGACCCTGCTTCTAACCTTCTTCTATCGTCAGATGCCGGAGCTGATCGAAGGTGGCTACCTCTATATTGCCCAGCCACCGCTGTACAAAGTTGCGCGCGGTAAATCCGAGGTCTACCTCAAAGATCAGGCGGCGTTGGATGACTATCTGATCCACCAGGGCGTCGAAGGGGCGGTGCTGAAGCTGGGTAACGGCGAAGAGCTGGTGGGGCATGACCTTACCCGCGTGGTCGAAGAAGCCCGTCAGCTAAAGCGGGTTCTGGACGCTTTCCCGACCCATTATCCGCGCCATATTCTGGAACAGGCCGCCGTGGCTGGTGCCTTTGTGCCCGGTGCCGTTGATGCCGATCTGCAGGGGGTTGCGGATCGTGTTGCAACGCGGCTCGACCTTATTGCGCTGGAATATGAAAAGGGCTGGCAGGGCCGTATCACCCAGGATCACGGCATTCGCCTGGCGCGTATTCTGCGCGGTGTCGAAGAGGTTCGCACGCTGGACGGCCCGATGCTGCGTTCTGGTGAAGCCCGCAAAACCGGCAGCTTTACCAAAAGCTTGCAGGAGATTTACAGCACCACTGGGCAATTGATTCGGCGAGATCGTGTTCAGGCAATCCATGGTCCGCTTGATCTGTTGAAGGCGATCATGGACGAGGGCGAAAAAGGCCTTTCGCTGCAGCGCTACAAAGGCCTGGGCGAGATGAACCCTGATCAGCTGTGGGAAACCACGCTGGACCCGGATGCCCGCACCCTGTTGCAGGTCCGCGTTGATGACGTGGTGGGGGCGGATGACCTCTTTACCAAGCTGATGGGCGATGTGGTCGAACCGCGGCGTGAGTTCATACAGAAGAATGCTCTGAGCGTCGAAAACCTGGATTTCTAGGCTAATTTGGGCAGCTATGGAAACATGCCAACTACCTTAGAGTCCTTACATAGCCGAGGAAGGCTTTGAGGCGCGCGGGTATGTTTCTTTTTGACAGATAGTTGAGCGAAAACCTGGGAAGCGCTTCGGTGCTTTCAGGAAGCACCTCAATTAGATGGCCGCTCGCGATAGCAGGTCTGGCGGCAGCAGAGAACACATAGGCCAAGCCAAGGCCCGCTTGGGCATGGTTCAACACCGAGGTCACGCTGTTAGAAATGATCCTCGGTGAGGGCATGACTGTGAGGGGCCCGTCCCCTGTGCGAAAAACCCAGGGGGCCAAGGTCTCGGAGCTACCAAAAGCAAAGCAAACCCCGTCGTGATATGCGATGTCCCGCGGCGATTTTACAGATGGGGTCTTTGCCAGATACTGGGGCGACGCAACGACCGCCATTTTATGGCGCGGGCCAATCGGGATGGCATAGGTATCCGGGTCAAGCAGTGTTTCCGTTCGGATTGCCGCGTCAACGCCGCTGGTCACAAGGTCGATCTTTTTCTCATCATAAATCAACTCAATCGCCAAGGTCGGATGCGCCTTGGCAAAATCTGCAATCAACGCGTCGAGAAACAGGCTGCCTGCGCCAGTCGGAGCACTCAGGCGCAGCGTGCCGCCCACCCCAGCTCCGAGGTCGTGAATATCTCCAAGGGCGGCATCTAACTCGTTGATCGCAGGCAGGCTGCGCCGGTAAAGCGTTTCGCCTGCTTTGGTGAGTGAGATAGCCCTTGTGGTGCGCTCGATGAGGCGCAGCCCAAGACGATCTTCAAACCGCTGAATGGCCTCACTGACCGAACCGGCTCCCATTTTCAGTTTCGCTGCAGCCGCGCGAAACCCGCCCGCGCGGGCGACTTCAACAAAAATGGTCAGATCATTCAGCTTGCCATGACGCATTGTTCGATTTTCCTATCAGGATGATCAAATAGATCGAATATACCTATCAAATTTCCAGTTCTAGAGTCCAATGCAGTGATCAATCTGACATGAAATTTGGAGCGAAAGGACAAAGCAATGAGCACCAAGAAAATCTGGGATCTTCATATGCGTGTTACCGGCCCGATGACCGAAGAAGCGGCAGCGGGCATGAAGCAACTGGCAGAGAGCATCGCACAGCAGCCAGGAGTCATCTGGAAAATCTGGACCCACGAAAGCGGTACGGACCGTTTTGGCTCGACCTATCTTTTCAGCGATCTTGAAGCGCTGGAAACCTACAAAGAGATGCACATGAAGAGGCTAGAGGCATTTGGGGTCACTGAGATCACCGACTATATCTTTGATATCATGGAAGATCTGAGTGTGATCAACAAGGCCCCGATTGGCACGCCAACCTGATCCAAATTCTTGGCGCTGCTCCTGCGTCTTGGCGCGTGGGAGCAAGCGGCAATTCGACCGCGCCATTCTCTAAACTGCAAAGATCGCGCGGCCAGACTTTTTGCCGGGAAGTCGCAGTTTCCCACTCTAGGCGAAAGAAACCAGTGTGCCTAAATCCAGTTGATTGCAAAACATGGCAATTTGGCCGGTCGTCCACAGGTTCAGACCGCGCCCTGATATTGCACTCCTTGCTATGTAATCCTAGACAGGCTGCATGACATTTGATCACAGCACTTCGGCGGGTTTTCTCGTCAACCACATGGCCCGGCTGTTCTTTGAGGGCCTGCGCAATCAGATCGAGCCTATGGGCATCACGCCGGGGCAGTTTCCGGCCCTGCTGGCGCTGTGGCAACAGGACGGGCAGACCCAGCGTCAGCTGGTTGAACAACTTGCCATTGAACAGGCGACCATGGCCAATACGCTCAACCGGATGGAGCGCGACGGGCTGATTAGTCGCAAGGCCCACCCCAGTGATGGACGCGCCAAGATCATCTGCCTAACTGAAAAGGCGCATTCCATTCGGGAAACGGCCTATGCTGCGGCGACGGATGTCAATGAAATGGGGCTGGCAGATCTCACGGCAGCGGAGCGAGATCTGTTCATCGGTTTGATGCAGCGTGTTATTCGCACCATGCAAAACAGCGTCACACACCCCCAGGATTTCCAATGACATAGGTCGATTCAGTAGCCAGTGAATGTTTCAAAGACCATGTCGGCTTCGCAGATCCCTGCCGCGAGCAATGTCTGCCTTGTAGCCCTGACCATCGCAGTGGGGCCGACGCAGTAGTATATTGGCGCGGCGAGATCTGGCAGGTGACGCATGAGCATCTCGTGGTCCACTTTGCCTGTTTCGCCAGTCCCAGCCGTGGTGTCATCCTTTGGCGCTGTCAGGGTGGCGACCAGGTCGAAACTTGGGTTTGTATTTGCCAGGTCTTGCAACTCGCTCAGAAAGGCTGCCGAGCTGGCAGTGCGATTGGCGTAGAACAGAATGATCTTCTGAACCGAAGCTGTTTTGGCAGCAGTTCGGATCATCGACATGAAGGGCGTGATGCCAATACCTCCGGCAATAAAGACCGCCGGGCGGCTGACATCTTCCTGCAGGGTAAAATGACCGCTTGCTTGAGTGATGCCGAGTTCCGCGCCTGCTGAAAGCTTCATGAGCGCGCGTTTGAAGGTACTGTCGCTAATGCGGGTTGCCAGGGTCAAAACAGGCTCATGCGGGGCGCTGACAATCGACAGAATGCGGGACTCGCCAGTTGTGGGCAGGGTTAGGCGCAGCCATTGCCCGGGCCTGTGGGAGAAATCTGCGGGCTTGGTCAGGTGAAGCGCCAGGGTGTTCTCTGCCAGTATTTCGCTGGCCGTCACCTTGGCACTTGCTCCCAACTGCGCTTTGCCCCTCAGCCGGATGCCATCCCGCATGTTCAGCCCCATGAGGGTCAGGTTTGTTGCGCCAGCAATCAGCTCGATGCCCTGCAGCAGGTAGAACAGAGTGTCAAAAGCACCGGCGGCAGCCTTGTTTTCGAGAATGAAGGCCATAGGAACAAGGATCAACAAACCATTGGCTGCGATGAAAGGCATGCGCTTCTTCTTGGCCGAAACAAGCGCGCCACTGCGTGTCTTGCCCAGCGAAGTGCCTGAGGCGCCCACGATCACCATGGCTGGGATCAGAATAAACATCCCCCAAAGAACCGCTCCTTTGACCGTGGCGACCGTTTCAGCAGAGCCGAAGATCTCGGAGAGGAGGGTCGACAGCCAAAACGTGAGGATCATCAGTAGGCCGAGGGCGCCGGCGATGGCGTGAACACGGGCTTTCATGGCGGGTCTCCGTTTCGATTTCATTTGAATAGCGAGCTATTCAATATATCATAGCAAGCTATTTAACAACTTGATTCGATAAGTCAAAAGGCAGAGGGCGCGTGGCCCTCCGGGGCAGCCCCGCTGCGATGCATCACCATTGGTGATGCCCATCTAACAGAAACTGTGCTTCTCCTTTTTGTCTGAGCTGCCATAAAGGCGCGTCAGAGGAGCGCCAAGATGACCCAGTTAACGCAAGAGAATACCGATACCCCACAGGGGCTGGCTTTTGCCATTTCGGCCTATGTTCTCTGGGGGTTCCTGCCGCTCTACATGAAATTGGTCGCACATATTCCGGCGGCGGAAGTGGTCGCGCATCGGGTGCTTTGGTCGGTGCCCGTGGCGGGGGTGCTTTTGATCCTATTGGGGCGAACCAAGGATCTGCGGGCCGCGCTTAAAAGCCCGCGCACCCTGGGCATGGCCTGTGTGACGGCAGCACTGATTTCGGTGAACTGGGGGATCTATGTCTGGTCGATTGCCTCGGGACATGCCCTGGACGCGGCTCTGGGCTATTACATCAACCCGCTGTTCAGTATTGCCCTGGGGGCTGTACTGCTAAAAGAACGCCTGAACCGCACGCAGTTGCTGGCCATCGCTTTGGCTGCGGCTGCGGTGGTGGTGCTGACGATCGAGGCCGGGCGGCTGCCCTGGGTGGCGATTGCCTTGACCTTGAGCTGGGGGTTTTATGCATTTTTCAAAAAACAGCTGCCCGTAGGCCCCAATCAGGGATTCATGCTCGAAGTTCTGATCCTGACACCACCAGCCCTGGGCTATCTGGCCTATCTGTCGGCCAATGGCGGAACCCATTTTCAAGGCGCCGATATCTGGCTGCTGATGGGATGTGGGGTGGTGACGGCGGTGCCGCTGATTGTCTACGCCAATGGCGCTAAACTTTTGCGGCTCTCCACCATCGGGATCCTGCAATATATTGCGCCAACAATGATCTTTCTGATCGCGGTCTTTGTTTTTGGGGAAGAGTTCGGCCGCGCCCGGATGATTGCCTTCCCAATGATCTGGGCGGCGCTGGTAATCTATTCCATCCCCCTGATCCGGCAGTTGCGGACCGGCGCTAAATCCGCGGTCTAGGCAGACTCCTTGCTGCTATAGGCCTGGGTGATCCGTTCGGATAACACGCCCGCCCAGATGCAATAGGCGCGGGCGCTAGGGTGATAGCCATCCTGTGCGACCAGTGCGGCATCATGCGGCAGCTCAAAAGGCAGGTGCACCATGGCGCTGTGCTCTTCGGCCTGCGCGCGCAGGACAGAATCAAGCCGCGCCGACTGGCGGCCCAGGACCCAGGCCAGCGGCTGTGGCAGAGCAGGGAACAGCTGCATCTGCGGCACGCCGCTAATCAATATCAGCCCAGGAGCAAACCGGTCCTTTAGAATCCGCATCAGCTGGTCCTGTTGTCTCGCAAACTGCCTGCGCGAGGTGCCCGCGGTCACGTCATTGACGCCGAGCGCCAGGACGACCACATCAAAACGCTGCTGTGGCAGGGCCTGAAGCTGCGCGATGGTGTCGCTGGTTTTGTGCCCTGTTGTGGCCTCCAGCTGCCAGTGCAGATCAAAGCAGGGTGCCAGATGCGCCACCAGTTGGCCGCTCAACGCCTGAGATTGCTGCGCGACTCCAACACCTGCAGCAGAGCTGTCCCCTGCAATCAGCAGGCGCAGCCTTGACCCGGCCCCCTGTTGCCCCCTTCGGGGCCCCTCGGGCTCTGGCAGGATCAGCGCTTGCCGCCGCACGGACAGACCCTGAAGCATAAGAAGGGGCAACAGCGGCAGGCGCAAAATTTGATCAAGTGCCAGCATGGGCCAGGGCCAGTCCGAGTGAAAGGTTGCTGTGGGGCCGTGCGGTCAGCTCAGAGCCTTGCGGAATTCCAGAAAACGGGCATCGGTCATTACCCGCGCATTGATCGCGTCGCGCAGGGCACCAACGGTTTTATAGGGGCGCATGACCACCTCAAAATTCTGGATCAGGCCGGCGTCATTGAGGGTGATCAGATCAACACCAACGGTGTCCAGATCGCCAACCTTGCATTGGAATTCCAGCGCCCAATCCTTGCCCTCGCCCATGATGCGGCGATAGCGAAATTCCGAGAAAATCTTGCCAACATGGCCCAGAACTGCCGCCACCGGTTCACGCCCCGTCCAGGTCTTCCAGTAGGTGGGGGGTAGGAAGGTCACATCTTCGGCCAGCAGTTCCAGAATGGCTTCTTCATCGCCTTTGGCAACAACTTCCTGCATGTTGATAATGGTTGGGTGCATAGTCTCTCTCCCTGGACGTTTTTTTATGATTTCTGGGCCGAACTCTGCGTTTCCTCCCTGATCACAGCAAGCACGACGTCGCGGGAACTTGCCGCCGGGGAAAAGCCACAGTAGGCAGGGGCTCATGGCTGTTTCAAGTGACTATACCCCGCCGCAGGACCCGTTGGAGATTCTGCATCATGACGCGCAAATCCTGGTGGTGAACAAACCGGCCGGGTTGCTCAGTGTACCCGGTCGGGGGGAACATCTGGCGGATTGCCTGCTGAGCCGGGTGCAGGCTGCTTTTCCTGAGGCCCTGTTGGTGCATCGGCTGGATCGGGATACCTCGGGGGTGATGGTCTTTGGGGTGACGCCCCATGCGCAACGGAACCTGTCGATGCAGTTTGAAAAACGAACCACGCGCAAAGCCTATGTGGCACGTTTGGCGGGACGTCTGGAGCCCCGTGCGGGCGAAGTCGATCTGCCGCTGATCGTGGACTGGCCCAATCGACCCCGGCAGATGGTCTGCCAAGACAGCGGTAAACCCGCGCTCACGGAATACCGCGTTGTGAAGTATGGCGAGGGGGAAACCCGCGTCCGTTTGACGCCAATGACCGGGCGCACGCATCAGCTTCGGGTGCATATGATGGCGCTGGGGCACGCGATCCTGGGTGATCCGCTGTATGCAACCGGTGCGGCGCGCGATTTTCCTCGTATGATGCTGCACTCCGAAGAGCTGCGGGTCAAACATCCCGACAGTGGGGAATCGATGAAGTTTCGCGCCAAGGCACCTTTCTAGATCGCGCCGGGCGGCACCCGGATCAGCCTGCGATTTTGAGCCAATCGCGCGGCAGGATATCAGGATTGCTGAGCTTAGCGTCGCCAAACCAGTTGCTGGGGCCTGCAACGCGTTTCTGTGGGTTGCTGTTCAGCCAGGCGGCCCACCAGGAAAAAGAGCTGTTGCCGATGATATTGTGTTTGCACAGGCTCATCAGGCGCATGTCTTCAAAATCGGTTTCTGGCCCGTTGAAATCAACAACGACTTTATCGCAGGGCAGCGGCAGATTGGCTTTGGCCCAGTCAGGATCATCCGAGAAAACATAGACGGTTGGGGCCGCGCCAGGTAGCCCCTCGAGAAGGCGGGCGAGGGCGGCCTCATAATAGGCCTGATCACAGAGCACATGGGCAGCAAGCGCCACATAGTCACCGCGCCGCACATGCAGGGAAATGGCATTGTCTTTGGTGATCCGCGCCGCCATTTCGGCATTCTGGTGATTGCTGAAGGTGGGAAATGTGAAATCAGCCCGGATCAGATCCGTGATGTCGGCAAAGTATTTCTCGCTCTGCCAATAGCCATGCAGATAGCCGCCATCGCTCCAGCTTTCAAAGCTAGGGTTATACCCAAGCCCGCGTTCGCGGAGAAACCGGGGTGCCAGCCCAAGTCCCCGCCAGAGCGCATAGCGCAGCGGTGCCTTCTGTTTCAGCGGTGGCAGATTGGTGGCAGGGGAGAGGTCGAGATCAAAGACACGGGTCAAAACGCCTTCACCCCGCAGCTCGGCCCCGCGACTGTCCAGGACCACGCCGGTGTTCAGACGATGGGCCAGCGCACGGGCGGCGGCATATTGAAACATCTGATTGCCGAGGCGGCCATGCAGGCGGGTGGTGATCATGATGGGGTCCTGTGTAGATCTCCCGGACAGAGGGAGCCCGCCCTGCATAGAACGCTTTTGGGCCCATGACCAGTTGCCTGGCACCCCCGGTGTTTCGCGCGCGAAACACTATTTTGCCAGTGGCACGCTGCGTTGACACCAGTTGCTGTAGGGACCGTGGGGAAATTCTGGATCCGGCGCTTGTGGCAGCTTGGCGATGAATTCGATGGAATGGCCGTCGGGGTCTTTGCAATAGACTGACAGGGCGGGCATCCAACCGATGACGGTTGGTTCGGTGATGTCTTCTCCGATCAGGCCCAGGGGCTGAATACCCCGCTGGATCAGTTGGTCGCAAAGGGCGTGAATATCGGCCTCCCCCATGCGAAAGGCAAAATGCAAACGCATCCCTAGCGGTGCGCTGCCTGTCTCCCAAAGGCCGAGCATGGCGGTTTCCGGACTGCCCACCCAGTAAAATGCCACCCGTCGCTGGGGCAGCTCATGGGCCAATGGGAGGCCTAGGATATCCTGGTAAAAGGCACGGGAGCGGGCCAGATTGGCGACGGGCAAATGGGTTTCATAAAGCCCGGTGATCTGGCCGGTGATCTGGCCTGTGATTTGGTCCGAAACTTGGCCGGTGATCTGAGCTGTGTTGCGAGTGCTGGCTTTGCTCTGGTCCGGGCCTGGAAGGTTATGCGCAGTCATCTGTCGTCCTTTGAGTGAGGTGTCCTGGCACTGTGCTTTCTCAACCCGGCTTTAGGTCAAGAGGTGTTTCTGCAGGTCTTGAGGCTTGACGGGATCGGGGGAACTGCCGTAAGCGAGACCCAGAGGTTTGGGTCTCCTGCCTGCCGCAGCCCTGGTATCAGGGCCATGGTGAAACCCGGATAAGATCAAGACAACATCTATCGCTCAGATTTTGGCGCGCTGGATGGCAATGCGGCTCCCATCGTGATTTGCGTGCCCTTATCGGGACGAGAAACAGATGACTGATTTTTCTAATCTACCTTCGACGGAAGCGTTGAAGATGCAGGCCAAGCGCCTGCGACAAAAACTGTACAGCAGCGATGTCGAGGTGAGCCATTCCAAATCCCTGGAATTGGTGGCGCAGCAATATGGCGCGCGGGACTGGAACACCCTGCAGGCGCGCGCCGGCAACCGGTTGCAGCTCCGGGTCGGGGATCGGGTGCGCGGGCGCTATCTGGGCCAGGCCTTTACCGGCGAGCTGCGGACCCTGTCTTTGATGGGAGATGGGGAGAACCGGCGAGTCACCCTCCATTTTGACACACCGGTCGATGTTGTGAAGTTCGAGAGTTTTTCCAGCCTGCGCCAGCGGGTCAAAGGGGTGATCGGTTGGGATGGCTGTTCTGTACAGAAAACCTCGGATGGGGTGCCACAACTGGTTGTGGAAGGGCCTGCTTGAGGGCCTTGCCAAATCTCCTGAGGTGCAGTGTTTCAGTGTTCAGACAATTGGGGTGGGGGGGGCGCTCCCGCGCGTCGGAAACTTTCTGGCGAAAGCCCTCCTCCCCTTGGGCCGGGCGCCGCGCAAAAGCGCGGCGCCCGGCCCAAGATCCGCCCCTGTTCTGGCTTTGGCCAGGGCAGGGGTGGGACGCGGGAGAGCCACCTTTGTTTTGAGCACCCCGTCCTGTGAGGCCAGGTCCCAATAGGACAAAAAGAAAGGCCGCCTAAGCGGCGGCCTTCCAGCACTGTCCGTCTCTGACGAGACAGGCTTTACTCTGGTGTCCAGCCTCCGACGGCCTTCACTTCGAGGAAATCCTCGATACCCCAGCTGCCGCCTTCGCGACCATTGCCGGACTGTTTCATGCCGCCAAAGGGCGCGCCGGCGCTGCGGGATTTGCCGTTGATTTCCACCATGCCAGAGCGCAGCACACGGGCCATGCGGTTGGCGCGGGCGCTGTCCTGGGTCTGCACGTAGTTGGTCAGACCATAGGGGGTGTCATTGGCGATCTCGATGGCTTCCTCTTCGGTTTCAAAGGGGATCATCGTCAGAACCGGGCCAAAGATCTCTTCACGAGCCACGATCATCTGATTGTTGGCATCGGCAAAGACCGTGGGCTTGACGTAGAACCCCTTGTTCAGCCCATCAGGACGTCCGGTGCCGCCGGCCACCAGTTTGGCGCCCTCATCGATGCCTTTCTGGATCAGATCCTGGATCTTGTTCCACTGCAGCTCATTCACCACAGGGCCGATATGACGTCCCTCTTCGGAAGCCGGGCCAACGGTGACCTTGGAGGCAACCTCGGCTGCGGTGGCAACGGCCTGGTCGTAGATACCTTTTTGAACCAGCATGCGGCTGGGCGCATTGCAGCTTTGGCCGGTGTTGTTCATCATGTGCAGCACACCGCGTTTTACGGCTTTTTCATCGGCATCATCAAAGATCACATTGGCGCCTTTGCCACCGAGCTCCAGATGCACCTTCTTCAGCGTTTCCGCTGCGGATTTGGAGATCGCTGTGCCAGCGCGGGTGGACCCGGTGAAGGAGACCATATCCACGTCCGGATGCGCAGTCAGCTGCGAGCCAACGCCGACACCGTCGCCGTTCACCAGGTTGAACACACCCTTGGGGAAACCGGCCTCATCCATCATCTCGGCAAAGAGCATGGCGTTGAGCGGGCTTTGTTCGGAGGGTTTCAGCACCATGGTGCAGCCTGCAACGGCCGCAGCCCCGACCTTCAGCGTCACCTGGTTCATGGGCCAGTTCCAGGGGGTGATCAGCGCAGCAACGCCAACCGCCTCGTGGATAATGCGATCATTGGGCGCATGATCGCCCAGCGGCGCGTCAAATTCATAGGCCTTGGCGGCGCGGATGAAGTTTTGCAGGTGATAGCTGCCGGCGCCGACCTGCTGGCTGCGGGCCATATCAATGGGCGCACCCATCTCGGTGGACATGGCCTGGGCCATCTCTTCGCTGCGCTTGCCGTAGATTTCGACCAGCTTTTCGACCAGAGCGATACGGTCTTGGACAGGGGTGGCCATCCAGCCCGGCAGAGCGGCCTTGGCGGCGGCAACAGCGGCATCGGTATCTGCCTGACCGCCTAGCGAAATCACCGCGCAGGACTCTTCGGTTGAGGGGTCAATGACCTCAAAATCATGGGCCTGGGCGGGGGCAACCCACGCACCGTTGATGTAAAAGTCGCGTTTTTCAATCATGTCCGGTCTCCTGTTCAGACGCAGAATCCGACGCGTTGGCCGGAAGTCACCCGGCAGTTTGTCACTGCGGTTCCTCAGGGGCAAGCGCTCTTGCGGAAAAATTTGATCAAATTATTTGAGGCAGAGGAGATGGCAGGCATGGTTCGGCTGTGATCCGACCAATTGGCCAAGCGCATTGTCTTTTGGGCTGGCCATTCCTAAGTGGGACTGTAACGTTACGGCATAGCAATAGACCCCCGGTTTCATGGGGGGCGATTTGACAGGAAAAGGAGACCGTCATGGGTTTGCGTATTAATGATGTAGTTCCAAATTTCACGGCTGATACCGACCAGGGAGAGATCAGTTTTCACGATTGGATCGGCGACAGCTGGGCGATTCTGTTTTCTCACCCCAAGGATTTCACCCCAGTCTGCACCACCGAGTTTTCGGCTGTTGCCCAGCTGAATGATGAATGGGCCAAGCGCGGCACCAAGGTGATCGGCGTTTCCGTGGACGGCGTGGAAGATCACAAGAAATGGAAAGGCGACATCGAGAAATACGGCAATGCCGCCGCAGGTTTCCCGATCATCGCGGACGAAGGTCTGGCCGTGTCCAAAGCCTTTGACATGCTGCCCGCCGAGGCCTACATGCCCGACGGCCGCACGCCTGCTGACAGCGCCACTGTGCGTTCGGTCTTTATCATCGGTCCCGACAAGCAGCTGAAATTGTCGATGACCTATCCAATGTCCGTAGGCCGTAACTTTGCCGAAATCCTGCGCGCGCTGGATGGTCTGCAGATGGCAACCGGCAATGGCGTCGCCACCCCGGCCAACTGGGTTCCCGGCGAAGATGTGATCATCCCACCCACCGTGTCGAACGAAGACGCCACCGCCAAATTCGGTGAGTTTGAGACCATCTTCCCCTATCTGCGCAAAACCAAAGCGCCGAGCTGAGCTGGACTGAAATTGACGTGACTAAGGACGGGGCGGCCATCACAGGGTTGCCCCGTTTTGCCGTGGTAGGGCTGCGGCGGTATCTTCTGTTCTGTTGGTCGTGCCCTGTTTGGTTGGCATTGCGTGCAAAAGCGCTTATCCCGGTCTGGTGTGGCTCTGAATGACCGGGAAGAGGAAAAACAGGTGGCGTCTCTCAAGCGTTGGATTGATCTCAAGCGAAACCCCTGGAAGGCGCCGCTGCACAAGGCGATGAAAGCCTGGAAGGCCGATAAAGCCTCTGAAAGCCACCTTTATACCTATGACGATTTGCCCGAGCAGCCTGTGGTGCTGGACATAGGCGGCTTTGAGGGGGGCTGGAGCGATGTGATCCTCGCCAAGCGTCCCGGTGCTGTGATCCACATCTTTGAACCCCACCCCGGTTTTGCCAAGGCCTTGCGGAGCAAATTTGCAGGCAATGCGAACATAACTGTCCATGAATGCGCCATTGGGTCACAAGCGGGCCAGTTAGAGCTGAGCGATTCAGCGGATGCCTCCTCCGCTTTTGGGGCAAAACCGGGTCAGACCTATTTGGCCGAGGTGCGTTCAGTTGCGGATTTCTTTGCGACATCCGGCCTGCAGAGCGTCGATCTGGCCAAGATCAATATCGAGGGCGGCGAGTATGACCTGTTGCCCGGAATGATTGATGCCGGTCTTATAGACCGTGTCAAACGTCTGCAGGTTCAGTTTCACCTGTTTGATCCCGCTTGGAGCGCCACGCGGGACGCCATTCGCGGCAGGCTCGCTGCAACCCATTCCTGTACCTGGTGTTATACCTTTGTCTGGGAAGAATGGCGCCTGAAGTAAGCGCTTCGGTCGGGGGGGCGCTTCAGGCTTTTTGGGGCCGGGCAGAGACCTGCGCGCGATAGAGGCTGCGTTTGAATTCGCGGGCCAGCTTGCTGCCGGTTTTGCGTTTCTGGATGGTGGAGCCCCCCAGCGCCTCGGTCTGTTCGGAAACCCCATTGGGCAGGATCGTCTGGATCTGTTGCCCATGGATCCAGTGCATTTGTAAAAAAGTATCGACCGGACGGTCGAGCGCTTCGGTCGCCGCCAACAGGCGCTGGGCGGCCGCACGGCCAACCACCTGGGCGACAGTTTGCAGGCCGACCACCTTGGGCAGAAACAGCTTGCTGCTTCCCTGTTGGGCAATCTGGTTCGCCGGTCCCTCACGGTTTTTTGCGGGCAGTCGGATAAAGCTCTCGGGGCTGGCCTGTTGGCCGATCAAGGTTAGGGCATCCCGCCAAAGCTCTGGGTCCAGCGACAGGTCATCTTCGACGATCAAGGCATAGTCCCAGCCCGCATCGATAATGCGCTGCCAACAGCGCCGATGCGACAGAAAGCAACCGAGCTCGCCAGGCGAGAGAGGGAAGAACGGATATCTGGGACTGTGCAGATCCCCTGGGTGCAGGTTCTCCACATGATCAGCGGCCACGGCGCGCCCGTTTACCGCCTCAACGACCTCGGCCTGGGGCAGTGAATACAGCAGGTGTTCCACATTGGCGGCGCGCTTGGTGCTGCCCGGCATATGAATGATCAGCGAATGCATAGGACTGCATCTATCGCAGATTGCGCATTGGGAAAAGTACCGGGGCCGTTCCTAAGGTGCCTGCGCGATAAATCGTTGGATTTGTCGGAAAAATGCCGCTCTACTGCCCAGGTGCTTGTTGGCGTAAAGGCGGGTCTGAAATGCGGTGGAGCGTGGTGGTGGCAGCACTTGTTCTGGGGGTGGGCGCGGGCCTGGTTTGGACCACCTGGCCCAAAGACTGCGCCTGTCTGCCGCTGATCGAGGAAGACGGCGTGCTGATAGACGCCGGCGTGGCGGCCTCACCTGATTGTCTATGCTAGGGGCCCACCGGAACAGGTGCAAGCGGGCGTGGTTGAAACGAAAAAGGCCCCGGAGCAGAACTCCGGGGCCTTTCGGTTGGTCAGAAGACGATATTAGTCTTCTTTTTTCTCAGGGGCCATTTCTTCGCCGGTTTCCTGATCGATCATTTTCATCGACAGGCGCACCTTGCCGCGATCGTCAAAGCCCAGGAGCTTCACTTTCACTTCCTGACCTTCCTTCAGAACATCCGAAGGGTGGTTCAGGCGGCGGTTTTCGATCTGGGACACGTGGACCAGACCGTCGCGCTTGCCAAAGAAGTTCACAAAGGCACCAAAGTCGACGATTTTGACAACTTTACCGGTGTAGATCTTGCCTTCTTCGGGCTCGGCCACGATCGAATAGATCATGTCGTAGGCTTTCTTGATCGAGTCGCCGTTTGGCGATGCGATCTTGATGATGCCTTCGTCATTGATGTCGACCTTGGCGCCGGAAACTTCAACGATCTCGCGGATAACCTTACCGCCGGAACCGATGACTTCACGGATCTTGTCGGTGGGCACCTGCATGGTCTCGATGCGGGGCGCATGGACAGAGAATTCCGCAGCACCAGACAGCGCTTTGTTCATCTCACCCAGGATGTGGATACGGCCAGCTTTGGCCTGCTCCAGGGCTTTTTCCATGATCTCGGGCGTGATGCCTGCGATCTTGATGTCCATCTGCAAGGAGGTGATCCCTGCTTCGGTACCGGCCACTTTGAAGTCCATGTCGCCGAGGTGATCTTCGTCGCCCAGGATGTCGGACAGGATCGCGTAGGAGCCGTCGTCTTCCAGGATCAGACCCATGGCAACACCGGCAACCGGTGCTTTCAGCGGAACGCCCGCATCCATCATCGACAGGGAGCCACCACAAACAGACGCCATCGAGGAGGAGCCGTTCGATTCGGTGATCTCAGAGACCACGCGGATGGTGTAGGGGAAGTCGGTTGCTGCAGGCAGAACCGCCTGAAGCGCGCGCCATGCCAGCTTACCGTGGCCAATTTCACGACGGCCGGGGCCGCCCACACGGCCAACTTCACCAACCGAATAGGGAGGGAAGTTATAGTGCAGCAGGAAGTTGGATTTGAAGTTGCCGTGCAGCGCGTCGATGAACTGCTCGTCGTCGCCGGTGCCCAAAGTGGTCACAACCAGACCCTGGGTTTCACCACGGGTGAACAGGGCGGAACCATGGGTCCGTGGCAGCATGCCAGTTTCGGAAACGATGTCGCGGATCTCATCGGTGGCACGGCCATCGATACGCTTGCCGGTTTTGACAACGTCGCCACGCAGAATTCCAGCTTCCAGCTTCTTCATCGCCGAGCCAAGGTTGGCGTCGTCCAGCTGCTCTTCGTTCAGAGCGGCCTTGATGGTTTCGCGGGCGGCGGCAACAGCACTGGTGCGCTCTTGCTTGTCGCTGATTGCAAAGGCGGCGCGCATTTCGGTATCGCCAGCGGCTTTCACGGCCTCAAACAGGTCCGCATAGTCAGGGGCGGCAAAGTCGAAGGGCTCGTTTGCGGCTTCTTCGGCCAGCGAGATGATCAGGTCGATCACGGGCTGGAAAGCATCATGGGCGAATTTCACCGCGCCGAGCATTTCTGCTTCGGACAGTTCGTAAGCTTCGGATTCAACCATCATCACCGCGTCTTTGGTGCCGGCAACAACCAGATCCAGACGCTGTTCGGGGTTCAGGCGCAGATCCTGCATGTCGTCAACGGTGGGGTTGAGGACGTATTCGCCGCCTTCAAAACCAACGCGGGCGGCTGCGATTGGGCCCATGAAGGGGGCGCCAGACAGGGTCAGGGCAGCGGAGGCGGCGATCATCGCAACCATGTCAGGGTCATTGACCAGATCGTGGCTCAGCACGGTGCACATGACCAGGACTTCGTTTTTGAAGCCGGGGACAAACAGCGGGCGGATCGGACGGTCGATCAGGCGCGCAGTCAGTGTTTCTTTTTCGGTTGGGCGCGCTTCGCGCTTGAAGAAGCCACCGGGCACTTTACCCGCGGCGTAGTATTTTTCCTGGTAGTGGACTGTCAGAGGAAAGAAGTCCTGGCCGGGCTTTTGCTTACGCGCAAAAGTCACGTTGGCCATAACACTGGTTTCACCCAGCGTGGCGATGACCGAGCCATCTGCCTGACGGGCAACCTTGCCCGTTTCCAGTGTCAGCGTCTCTTCGCCCCACTGCATCGATTTCTTTGTAACGTTGAACATATCAGCATCCTAAATGGGAGCACTCCCAGGCGGATCCCGGGTCTCCCGTTGATATAGCGGCCCCATTGCCGCCGGCCTCTTCCATCTTGATTTCGCGTGCCGAGGCCATGGCACGTGTCTCAGATAGGCCGCGCATACAGGAGAACGCTGGAAAAAGAAAGCAAAAGCGCTTGGCTGCTTCCAACGGAGCCCGCTGGCGGCGAAAGTGAGCTTATGGCTTTCGCCTCTCTCTATTTTCTCAGGGCGGCGAACTTTGCCAAGCCGGGATGTGAACGCTCTATCTGTGCATGCTGATTCCAAATGAAGGGTTTACATTTAACGGTAATATTCCTTTCAAATCTTTTCATTAAAAGTGTAATCTGTACCCATCTTTCTCGTTAAGGGGGAATTCTGCAGTGTCTGAAGATCGTTGGATGCCAGAGGCTGAGTATTGTAAGTGTTTCGAAGTGGCGGTGATAAAATGATAGCAAGATCAGGCGCTTTCTTGGAACTCGATGGCACGGCCCCGACCTCTGAAAACATTTCTCTGACGCTTGCAGAACAATTGGGTATTACGGATGTCGATATTCAGGAACGCAAAGATCTGCTTGGGCTTGGCCGCGAGGATGAGGCTGAACTTGGGTCATTTAGCGAGATTTCTCGTCGTGTCGTGCAGGACGTTGTCGACGAATTCTATGTCAACCAAACTTCGGTGCCACATATTCGGACATTGATCGGGGATACGGAAACCCTGCAGCGGTTGCGCAGCGCCATGCGGGACTATGTGATAACCCTGTTTCAGGGGGACTATGGTACGGATTATGTCAACTCGCGGCTTAGAATCGGTAAGGTCCATGCCCGTATCGGGGTGCCGCCCAAGCTCTATGTCTCTTCCCTCTATGTGCTGGAATGCATCATCAACAAACATTTCACTCAGACAGGCGCTGGCAGCGCGCCCACCGAAGCCCTGCGCCGGTTGTTGTCTTTTGATCTGCAATTTGTTTTTGACACCTATATCCAGGGGCTGATGTCTCAGGTCCAATTGGCCAGAAACGAACTTGTCGAGTATTCGCGCTCTCTTGAAAAGAAAGTGGCCGAACGTACCGAAACAATCCAAAAACTGGCGCTGTTGGACGATTTGACAGGACTGGGCAACCGGCGCGCCTTCTTCTCTTCAGTTGCGGAAGAGCTGAAAACAACACGGCGGGCCAAGGGGCGATTGTCGCTGGTTTTTGCCGATCTCGACGGGTTCAAAAGAATAAATGACACCGAAGGCCATGTCGCAGGGGACGAAATCCTAAAAACTGTCGGCAGACTGATCACAGAGGTTGTTGCTGCCCCTCAAACGGCCTTTCGCTATGGCGGTGACGAATTCTGCGTGCTGTTGCGCGACACAGATGCCAAACAGGCCAGCGCATTTGCTGTTCGGCTTCACGCGCAGGTCAAAGAGGAATTCGGCGATAAGGTGCAGCTGAGCATTGGCACTGCCTCTGTTGGTCCCGATGAATTCCTGGATATAGATGCCTTTGTTGCGGCGGCGGATGCAGAAATGTATCAAGACAAGCATCAGAAATCTCCGCGCAAGCCTGTTGCGGTGAAAACTTAGACTTGGGACCCGCATCGTGACGACACAGAAACATGGGACGCGTGATGCGCGGCACAGCTGACCGTATTCGCCATGCGGTGAGCTTTGAAGTGATTGGCCTTTTGGCGATTACACCGCTTGGCGCCTGGGTTTTTGCCATGGAGATGCATGCCATCGGCGTTGTGGCTTTGGTTGGGGCAACGCTGGCCACACTGTGGAACTATCTGTTCAATCTCGGCTTTGACCGCGCGATGATGCGCTGGGTGGGGCATACCCGA
Source organism: Phaeobacter sp. 11ANDIMAR09 (assembly GCF_001294455.1). Lineage (GTDB taxonomy): Bacteria > Pseudomonadota > Alphaproteobacteria > Rhodobacterales > Rhodobacteraceae > Pseudophaeobacter. The sequence goes on along the minus strand of NZ_LIKT01000001.1, from coordinate 72,644 downwards.
AAATGGCCACTGCTGCGGGTCTTTCATGCTCTCTTGTTCGAGGCTGGATTGTTGGCGGTGCTGTTGCCCTTTATCGCCTGGTACTTGCAAATAGGCCTATGGACCGCCCTGCTGATGGATCTCGGCTTTGCCGGGTTCTACCTCATCTATGCCTTTGTTTTTAACTGGGCCTATGATGCGATCTTTCCGGTGCCGATGGGGGCTCTGGCCGATCAATCTGCTTTGGAATAACGCGCCGCGCTGGCGGCGCTGAAGCTGCTGGCAATCTGGTGCAGGGCGATGGGATCCACCTTGTAGAACACCCAGTTCTTGATCTTCTTTGAGGTCACCAACCCGGCCTGTTCCAGGCTCTTCATGTGACTGGTCACCGTTGGCTGGCTCAGTTTAACCTTGTCGGTGATGAAGCCCACGCAGACACCATCCTCCACCAGGTCGCCGTCCCGTTGCGGCGGAAAATGGGAGGTGGGATCGAGCAGCCAATCCATGATCTGAACCCGATGCGGGTTGGCCAGCGCGCGCAGTGCAATCAGATGGGGCGTGAGGGACTTGTTCATATAGGGAAATCTCTATATAGATTGGCTTCGATATGGATTCGGATTGCGGGAGAGTGCCATGAATGAGGATCAGTTGCTACAGGAAGCCGACAGGCGCGCCCGCAGCTATGTGTCGGGCGCTGACCAGCGCCGGGTTTTTCCCGATACCCGGGAAATTGCAGCGCTTGCGGGTTTTGATGAACCTCTGCCAAAGCGGGGCTTTGCAGCGGCAGAAACCATTGCACTGATGGATGACCTTGGCTCTCCGGCTACCGTGGCCTCGAATGGGCCAAACTATTTTGGATTTGTCATCGGGGCCAGCCTGCCGGTGGCTGCGGCAGCGGAACGCTTGGCGATTGCCTGGGATCAATGTGCCTCGACCGAGGACGGGAGCCCAGCGGCCTATGCCATCGAGAAACAGGCCAGCAAATGGTTGCTGGAGATTCTGGACCTGCCGCGCAGCAGCGCCGTGGCCTTTGGCACCTCGGCCACCGCCTGTGGGCTCAGCTGTCTGGCAGCTGCACGGGCCGCTCTTTTGGCGCGCAAGGGCTGGGATGTGGTGCAGGACGGGCTCTATGGTGCGCCAGAGGTGAAGGTAGTGGTGCCTGCCAGCACCCATGTCACTGTGCGCAAGGCGCTGCAGGTTCTAGGTTTTGGCTGGAACCGGGTGATCAAGGCGCCGGTCGATGACAAGGGCCGCATCCTACCAGAGCAGCTGCCGGAGCTTGATGCCAATACTCTGCTGGTACTACAGGCCGGCGAGGTCAACACTGGTGAGTTTGATGATTTTGCTAACATCATTCCGCGGGCCAAGGCGGCGAGGGCCTGGGTGCATGTGGATGGGGCCTTTGGGCTTTGGGCCCGTGCGGCACCCCTGCTGCGGGATCTGACGACGGGGATTGAAGCGGCTGATAGCTGGACCACGGATGGGCACAAATGGCTTAACACGCCCTATGACGGTGCCATGGCCATCTGCCGCGACCCGCAGGCCCTGGCCCGGGTGATGAACAGTGATGCGGCCTATTCCAGCGCCTCGGCGGATGCGCAAAAGAACCTGACCTTGGAATTTTCCCGCCGAGCGCGAGGCATTCCAATCTGGGCGGCTCTGCGCAGCCTCGGTACGAGTGGCGTGGCCGAGCTGGTGACACGCCATCATACCCAGGCCAAACGGATTGGCGTGGCCCTGCATGAGGCGGGGTTTGAGGTGCTCAACCGGGTGGTGCTTAATCAGGTCCTGGTCCGGGGGGGCGATGATGCCGCGACGCAAGAGATCCTGCGGCGGGTGCAGCAAAGCGGCAGCGCGTGGTTTGGCGGCACCGTTTGGCAAGAGCGCCCGGCTTTTCGCATCAGCCTGTCGTCCTTTCGCACCGAAGAGCGGCATGTGGATCAATTGATTGACCTCTTGGTTCGGATTGGCGCCAAAGGCTAGACGCTGGTAGGGCTTGGCAGGCCTCGCGAAGGGGCAGAGTGATCCTGTTGTCCAGCAAGGGGGGTGCTGCCTGACCGGTTTCTGCCTGAAACGGCCTAGGGGGCATGCCAGGGAGCGACGAGGATCCTCTCGTTTCCCTGGCTGGATCCGCAGCTGCTGTTGGCTTTTGACGCGCAAAATCCTGCAGGGCCACAGCCCGTTGTGTTGGTTCGGATGCGGTGTTGGGCGAAAGAACTTGGCCTGGCTGGAATGTGGCGCGGTTCAAAGTCAGAGGCTGGAAGTCGCCCCGCTCCATGGATCGGTGCAAGAGAATTGAAAAGGTCAAAATGCGTGTCCTCGTGATTGCTGTGCAACCTTTACTAGCGGAGGACACGGTGCAGCCGAAGATATGCAAGAGGCGAAAACCTGGTGCGATAGGGGCGGGAAATATCCAAAGGTTTAGGTCGGTTAACCTCTGGACCTATCCGCCTTAGCCCCTTGCGATCTGTCAGATCTGGCGCGGTCCAATACCGCGTGCCAGCGTTGCCGCTTCCGCCCGGTCCAGACTAGCTAGGGTTTGTTCAAGACTGTCACCCCGGGCTTTGGTCTTTTGCCAGACACGGCGGCAGGACGCGGGCGACCAGGGCAGTTTCGCGCTTTGAATCCACAGTCGCAGATCGCGGGGCAATTGATCATAGGTCTGCATGGGATCTTCGTTGCGTTTGCGGCGTTTCAGGCCGGTTTCACCAAGATTGCCTGTGGACTGGGGGCGGGCAGAGGAGGTCGGCATGGAATCTCATATGTTATAACCTATCATCTCTTTCTATGAGCCGATCCCAGGTGATGCAAGCCGGTCTGTCAAACTGTAACAACAAAAAACGCCCGCTCAGGATTGAGCGGGCGTGGGTCATCCCAAAAGGATGGGTATTCTTAGCGGCGGATGCCCAGACGCTTGATCAGGTCCTGGTAACGGGCCTCATCTTTGCCTTTGGTGTAGTCCAGCAGCTTACGACGCAGAGCAACCATTTTCAAAAGGCCACGACGACCGTGGTTGTCTTTCTTGTGGGTTTTGAAGTGCTCGGTCAGGGTGTTGATGCGCGAGGTGAGGATAGCAACCTGTACTTCGGGCGAACCAGTGTCGCCTTCTTTGGTTGCGAATTCTTTCATCAAGCGTGCTTTTTCTTCAGCTGTGATCGACATCGGGGTCTCCTTTAAAAGGTTAGAGTGATGGCACAGGCCGGGATGTCGTCCAGCACAGGCCCATGGAGTAATCCACCGCGAATCTGTTGAGGAGCCGAGGCAGATGCGGGCGTATAGGCGGTATTGTTAGAAAAGGCAAAGAAGAACTGCATTGGCAGATCAAAGCCCCGATATAGGCCAGCCGCCTAGCCCGTCAGGCACCCGCGCGCCAAACACCTATCCGAGCGATCAACTCGATGAAGTCTGAGCTGGAAGACCAGCTGAGGCATCCATCAGGGCGATGTCCTCGGCGCTTAGCCCCGCGGCCCCAGTGACGCGCAGAACCTCGGTTCCGTTGACGCGTATGATGTGCTGGCCAGGGGTCTCGTCATCGGGTTGGACGGAAATTTCTGGTTCGGACTCGGTATTGGCATTCCAGAACACCACCAGCTGATCTTCGGTGCTGTCAAAATCCATCAATTGCACGGCCTCGCCGCTGGCAGCCAAATCTTCGGCCCAAATCGCATCTGCCCCCGCTCCGGCTGTCACGATATCGCCCCCGCCTGCAACCAGGGTGTCGTCGCCGTCGCCCCCATTCAGATAGTCCTGTTCGCTCCCATCATCGGCGCCCCAGACGAAATCATTTCCCAGCCCACCAAACAGGCTGTCCTGGCCCGCGCCGCCCTGCAGAGTGTCATCGCCGTCATTGCCATGCAGCGCGTCATTGCCGTGCTCACCGTTCAGGGAATCGTTGCCCTGGCCGGCATGTGCCAGATCATCGCCTCCGCCCGCCATCAGGGTATCAGCGCCAAAGTGACCATAGAGACTGTCGTGACCTGCCCCCCCGGCAAGGCTGTCATCGCCGTATTCCCCGTGCAGCAGGTCGTCGCCACTGCCGCCATTCAGGGTGTCGTCGCCGCTGTCGCCGTGCAGGCTGTCATCACCTGCGTCGCCAGCGATGGAATCATTGCCGCCATAGCCATTGAGCTGATCATTCCCTTCTCGTCCGGCGATTTCGTCGCCAAAGTCACCACCGCCCAGGATATCTGCTGTCTCAGTCCCGGTGAGCTGGTCGCCATCAAAGATGACCTGCCCGCCAGTACCGCTGTCGCCCGTTCCGGGGGAGTCGGGGGTTGTCCCCTCATTCGTGTCGATGAAATCACAAAGCTCGAGGCCCTGATCGGTGCCGCTGCTGGTGCTATCAAGGAATTCATCCGCGGGGATGACGGTGGAGGTTTCCGGAGCATTGGGATCCGGGCCATCTCCGGTGGTTTGGGCGTCATCAGCTGGCATATCCTCCCCAAAATCCAACAGGGCGGCGCCACCTATTCCCATGAGACCCAGCAGGCCTGCGATCCACAACATTGCATCTCTCCAAAACCGATCCGGATTGGAGCAGACCCAAACCGTCAATTCGTGATCAGTCTGCCATATTTGGATTAATTGTATCCAAACAAATAGGGAACATCGGTTAACGGGTTTTCCGTGGAAACTTCAACGGGTTGGAAGATTCTCCAAAATCCGGACCCGTAAAAAATACGTTAATCCCAGGGCAGAGGAGGCTGGCTGTAGGCAATATAGAGCGGATGTTTAGGGTGGCCGTGCTTGCTGAGACCCAGGTGGTGCAGCACAGCGCCCTGGCCGCGCAACAGGGTTTCGATGCTGGGGCCTTGGTCGCGGTGAGCGCCATGGGTGCCCCAGGCACAGATCACCATATCGGCCCAATCGACACCGGCCAGGATCGCGGCCTGATTGTCGGGACCTTCCGGATCGGCGGCGCGGCGCATGACCTTGGGATCAGTGGCGCGGAGGGCAAAGATATTGGTGGCCTGAAAGCCACCAAAGCCAAGGGCGCGGGCGCGTCGTTCGCAGCGTTCAATGGTGGGGTCATTCTGCACCTCCGTCGCCTTGGAGGGGTTCAGCATCACAAACATCACCGTCTTCCCGGCCGGATCCCAGACCCGGGTGAGACTGTAGCGAAAGGTTTCGCAGTCGGAATAGACGGCGGTGGAGGGAGCGTCGCCCTTGGTATGGCTGCGAGTGATCATGGCTTGCGTCCTGCCAGTCACGCCGCCAGGACGCAAGCCCGGCGTTTGCGCCCAGGTGAGCCAAACAGGGCTTTAGTCAGGCTGTACAAAGACCCGACTGGGGTGCAATTCACCCGCCTTGTAGATGCCTACGGCGACCGCATTACCATTGATCGAAGCCCAGGCCTCTTCGCCGTACTCCAGAGTGGAGGCCAGCACCATGCCGGGGTTGCCATTGCGCAGGCGCACCGCGCCCTCGGGGGTGCATTTCAGCTCGGGCAGATCCGCCAACCCCTCTTCCAGGGGGCGCAGATGCGTGTCGAGCTCGGGTGTCCGCTCCATGCGCAGCACCTCATCAAGGCTGAGCCCATCCGCTGCATCAAAGGGGCCGGACCAGATACGGCGCAGCACTTTTACATGGCCATGGCAGCCCAAAGCCGCGCCCAGATCACGGGCGATGGAGCGGACATAGCCGCCCTTGCCGCAGGTCATCTCCAGCACCACATGATCGGCATCGGGACGATCCACCAGCACCAGTTCCTCGACCCAAAGGGGGCGGGCGGGGATTTCAAAATCTTCATCGCCATCACGGGCCAGTTTATAGGCGCGTTGTCCGTCGATCTTCACAGCGGAAAACTTGGGCGGGATCTGTTGGATATCGCCAATGAACTGCGACAGTGCCTCTTTGATCTCATCATCCGAGGGACGCGCTTCGCTGGAGGCAATGACCTCTCCTTCGGCGTCATCGGTATTGGTGGCCTGCCCCAGGCGCACGGTAAAGGTATAGGCCTTCAGCGCATCCGTAATATAGGGAACGGTCTTGGTCGCCTCGCCCAGAGCAATGGCCAGAACCCCTGTGGCTTCGGGATCCAGGGTGCCTGCATGGCCAGCTTTCTTGGCTTCCAGCGCCCAGCGTACCTTGTTCACAACAGCGGTCGAGGTCAGCCCGGCGGGTTTGTCCACCACCAGCCAACCAGAAATATCGCGCCCTTTGCGTTTGCGTGCCATGCCCATTCCCCAAATCCAAGTGAGGCGCGCGGCCTAGCGGATCGCCAAGAGGCTGTCAATTTTTATTGACGTGCAGGATCTCCTCTGCTCGACATGTGCACACCTATAGGGGGTTTTTATGAAGTATTTTTCCATCGTTTTACTGGCGGTCGCTTCTCTGATCGCACCTAATTTATTGCAGGCAAAGGAACGTCCCCTGCGCAATTCGGTTTTGCGGAACGTCAAGATCGAGGATCTGTCGCACCGGCAAAGGTATCGCCATGCGATGGTGTCACAGCCGACCCGTCGTGGAGAGCGGGCGCAGCAGTTCGAAATTCGCCATGGTGATTGTGGTCGCAGCTCTGGCTGGGATGACTGCAGTACCGATCGGGGGCGGGTCGAGATGAAAGAGCGCCCCAAGAATGCGTTTTCAAAGCCGGGGCAGGGGGTTTGGTATGGCTATTCGATACTGATACCCAATGATTTTGTCAGCCTGGGGCGGGCGAATACCCTGTTGGGGCAAGTCAAGGCTGAGGGGTGGTCGATGCCGATGTGGCATATCACCTACAACGATTCCCCCTATCTGCAGTGGGCTGATGGGCAGAAATGTCGGATTGGGCCGATGGCCTCGTGGAAGGGGCGTTGGATAGATGTCACCATCTACGCGCATTATGGGCATCAGGGGCAGGCGCGCTATTTTCAGTTGTTCAAAGACGGCAAGCTGATTTGTCAGCGCAAAACACCTTTTATGCCCGCAGAGTTTCGCAACAAGCGGCCCAAACTGGGATTGAAGTACGGGATCTACAATAGTTTTGTCAGCCGCTATCTGGCGCAAAAAGGGCGGACACCGGCCGCGGCAAGAGCCTTTGCGCAGAGCCACGAGGATGGCACTTCCAGAAGCCCTTCGCCAACGCCTTTCGAATACGACTGGGGCGTCGCGCTGCCAACACATGTCATTTATTACGATGAATTCCGTGCAGGCGCCCGGCGCGAAGATGTTGATGTCAAACTGCTCGAGGCGCGCGGCGTGCCGCCAGTCAACTGACCTTGACAGCTGGGGGCTACTCTACCACGCCCACCACCGGGCCCATCATGAAACCCGCGTCACTGCGCCCAATCTGGGGCGCATGCAGCCGCGAGATATTGCCATCAAAATAGAGCGCATTGGGCAGCTTTAGGTGATCGCGGAACAGGCTGCCGAATTGGTGAAAGGTGACCGCATTGCGCGAGATGGCAAAGACCACGCGCGTACCATCGGCGGAGGTGCCGACGCCGTTGCGGATGTAATAGGAGCTGGAGTCAGGCAAAAACCGCGGATGTAGCGCGCCGTCGATTACCAGCATCGGCCCGGATTGCGTCGCCGAGGTGCAGCTGATGCCCGCATCGCGAAAGGCCAGGGTTTCAAAAACATCGGCGCGCCCCTGGCGCAGGCAGAAGACCCCATTGGGCAGCAGACCAAAGTTGCCCGGCCCGGCATTGGGGATCAGCCGCATCTCCTGCTTGCCGTCTTCGATATAGAGCCCCACCGGGGCGCGGTTGGCGTGATACATGCCGGCATTGGTGGCAAAGATCAGGTCTTTGCCCTCGGCCTTGAGTGCATCCTCGATGTTGGAGAAATGACCAAAGACCTGCTCCTTGTCGTCGCGTAAAAACAGCTTGAGCTGGGCCCGCGCCGCATCGACTTCGCAGATCGTGTAGCGGTTGTCCTGGTAGCTGAGGTCAGAGCAGCTGACTGCGCCGGAATCGGACCCAACTGCAGGCAGGGCCCAGAGGGCCGCCAGCAGGATCAGGGTCCGGCGGATCAACTCTCGATATCGCGGCGCACCGCGTCCTGTTCCAGCATCCGTCGGGTGGCATCCATCTGATCATAGGTGAGATCCAGCTGGAAGCGCAGATCGGGGGTGTATTTCATCCCCAGCTTCTTGCCCGCCAGGGTGCGCAGCTCCCATTTGTTGCGGCCCAGAAGCTTCAGCAGATCCTCCTGGCCTTTGCCACCCAGAGGCAGCACATAGGCCGTGGCGATGCGCAGATCGGGGGTGACCCGGACTTCGCCAACAGTGACGGACATACGGTTCAGCTCGGGATCATGCAGATCGCCGCGCGACAGGATTTCGGACAGGGTCCGGCGGATCAGCTCGCCGACGCGCAGCTGCCGTTGGGAGGGGGCACGCCCCTCGGGAGATTTGTTCTTTGCCATACCTTGGATCTAAGCCCAAACCAGCCCTTTGCCAAGTCATGGCCAAGCGGGTAGGAGGAAACCAGCAGAGTTTTTAACGATCCATCCAGCAAGCGGCGAGGACCACAGCAATGAGTGAGACACCAGGCATCGTAATTACGGGGGCCTCTGGCCGCATGGGGCAGATGCTGATCAAGACGGTTCTGGACAGCGACAGGGCGCGACTGGTTGGCGCGGTGGAGCGCGCAGGCCATGCCTGGGTAGGTCAGGATCTTGGCGTCGTCATGGGTGGCGCCGAGATTGGGGTGGTGGTCACCGATGATCCTTTGGAGACTTTTTCTAAAGCGCAGGCGGTTATTGATTTCACCTCTCCCGAAGCCACGCTGGCGTTTTCAAAGCTGGCGGCGCAGGCGCGGGCGGTGCATGTGATTGGCACCACCGGCATGTCGGAGGAACAGATCGCCCAGCTGGAACCTGCGGCGCGTCATGCGGTTCTGATCCGGGCTGGCAATATGAGCCTGGGGGTGAACCTGCTGGTACAGCTGACCAAAAAAGTCGCCGCAGCGCTGGATGAGGATTTTGACATCGAAGTGATCGAAGCCCATCATCACCACAAGGTGGACGCGCCGTCGGGCACGGCCTTGATGCTGGGGGAGGCCGCCGCCGAGGGGCGAGGGGTGAAACTGGCGGAGGTGTCGGATTCTGGCCGCGATGGCATCACGGGGGCACGCAAACGCGGCGATATCGGGTTCAGCGCCATTCGCGGTGGCGATATCGTCGGCGAGCATGACGTGTTGTTTGCTGCGGCTGGCGAGCGCATCGTGCTGCGCCATATGGCGACAGACCGCGCCATCTTCGCCCGCGGCGCGCTAAAGGCTGCGCTTTGGGGGCAGGGCAAGGCGCCCGGCGAATACGACATGCTGGATGTGTTGGGGCTTTGAAGCCCGGAGGCGCCCCGCTGGGGCGCCGCATGTTCTTGGGCGGCAAAGCCGCCTGTGTGCCTCCGGCGGGAATATTTTTGGAAAGATGATGGGCAAGGGGCTTTAGAGAGCCCGTTGCTGCACGCTGCTGTCAGAGATCGGGAGTTTCTCTGAACCCTTCAAAGCCCTTAGTGGTTTCCACAACGGAGGCCTCAAAATGGGCGATCAGCGGCATCACCAGAGGCTCGACCTCCTGCGTCCAGATGGGGCCGTCGTAAAAGGCCTGTTTGACCGCATCGCGGTGCTCCAGGCTTTCAAAAGCACGGATCCAATGCACTTTGTCTGGGTCTTCGAGATCGCGCATTGGCCCAAAAACCAACATGCCGGCCGCTCGTAGGGCGGCGCGGTTCACCTCTTCAAAGAAGTCTATAAAGGCCTCTCGCTGGCCAGGGTGAAGGGTGTAGCGGCGTATTTCCAAAATCATCTCAGGTCCTCAACGCTGAAGGGCTGCAGTCTTACCGGCAGTTGGCGTGACTATATCCTAACAGGGCTTTGGCAGTTTCGCGGGCTCTGTCTTCGGAGGCGACTGTAAACCGGACCTGGGTGGGGAACTCCAAACCGCCAAGTATCAGGGTGTCGCGCGCGGCTGTCTCTGTGTTGAAGATCAGATTGAAACTATAGCCGACAAGTGTTGAATCGGCTTCAACGGCCTGTACAAAGTCAAAGAGCGCAGGGGCGTCCTTGTGGGGTTGAATTGCTGCTGCGGCCTGTCCCGGTTCTGTATCGGGGAGAAGCGCTCTGAGCTGAAAGGTGAGTTTCCCATTTGGCTGCTCCAGGAGGCGGCGCAGATCGGTCTTTGGCCAATGGCCTTCCTGCCCGGATGGGAGAGGGCTGTTCTGCGTCACCCTGCCATCATTGTGGAACATCGTCAGGGTATGGCCCTTTTGGTCTCGCATGCTGGATGGGATATTGGACAAAAGCCTTTGAGCCGATGCAAGCTGCTGATTCGAAATTGGTTTGGGTATTAAGGACAGGATCGCGCGTCCATCGTTGGTCGGTAGGATATTTACGGTGTCTTGGCGGAAGTCGGAGAGTTCGGTGACCAAACGGGATCGACGCAGCCCAGTGCCGTTAGGTTGAACCTGCCGGATTGAAATATCCAATCGGCAGGCCTCCAGTCGAATGTCGACATCTGCGCCTTCGGCGGCCCAGTGGGCATCCCGGAGGGTATCCAGCGCCAGTTCCTGTGGGCTTTTTTGGGTTAAGAGCTAGTAAACAGCGACAGCTGCAAGAAGAACGCAGACCACACCAATAATATTGCCGATTTTCAAAGTAGATATCCTGAAATTTAAGCAACCAACCACGCGTTCACACGCCGAAAAAAGCGCGATGTTCCGCGATCCAAAAGGCGCAAAAGGGTCAGAAGTCGATTGCGATGCCCTTTTTCTCCCAGTCGCCATAGCGGGCCGGATCCAAGCCGTCGCGCCCGCCCAGCTCGGCTGGTGGTTGGGCTTTTGCTTCGGCCTGTTTGCGGCGTTCAGCGGCTTCAGCCAGGGCGCGCTGGGCCGCGGGCGGCAGATTGGGGTCGATGGCGGGTTCTGCCGTTTTGGGGCTTGGGGTCTCGTCGCTCATGGCGGGTTCCTTTATGCTGAGGCCATGATATACGCGCCTTTCTGGTGGGAACAAGTCACCAGGGGTGTCTGCGCTGAGGTGCGCGCGGCGCCGTCTAAGGCAAGGAGAGCAGCAATGTCCGATGGAACTCAGGCCCGCCGTACGGTGATCTATCTTTTGGATCAGGTTCTGGGTGAGGGGCGTCTGCTGGCGGAATGCTATGCGGCGGGGGCCTTGGAACGTCTGACACCTGAGGATCGGGCGCGGACCCAACGTCTGACACTGCAGACCCTGCGCAGCCTGGAACGCGCCGATCGGGTGCTGCAAAAGCACTTGAAGAAATCAACGCCGCTGACGGTGCAAAATGCCCTTCGTTTGGGCACCGTGGAACTGTGTCACGGCGCGGCGGCGCATGGTGTGGTCAATGATATGGTGGCGATCATCTCCAAGCACCGCCGTCATGGGAAACTCAAAGGTCTGGTCAATGCGGTGCTGCGCAAAGTGGCGGAGCAAGGCCCGGCGGAATGGGCAAAGCTGCGGATGCCGCGCCTGCCCAAATGGCTGCGCAAGCCCTTGGCGGATGCCTGGGGTGCCGAGGCCATGCTGAGGATTGAGGCCGCGCACTATGCGGGCGCGCCGCTGGATCTCACCGGCAAACCCGGTGCGGATCTGACGGCTTTGGGGGGGCGTGTGCTGGCGACGGGATCGCATCGTTTGACCGAAGCCGGGCAGGTCTCTGCCCTGGCTGGATATGAGGCGGGTGACTGGTGGGTGCAGGATGCTGCGGCGGCATTGCCGGCGAAGATTCTGCAGGCCAAACAGGGCGAGCGGGTGCTGGATCTTTGTGCCGCGCCAGGTGGCAAGACCATGCAGATGGCTGCCGCTGGTGCCAGTGTGACGGCGGTGGATACCTCAGCCTCCCGGATGGAGCGGTTGCAGGAGAACCTGACCCGGACCGGGTTGGTGGCTGATCTGGTGGTGGGCGATGCCCTGGAGCAGGCCGGCAAATTTGATGGGGTTTTGCTCGATGCCCCCTGTTCGGCAACCGGCACCATTCGCCGTCATCCCGATTTGCCTCATGCCAAGGATGGCAGTGCCTTTGGCGCGTTGATTGATTTGCAGGCGCAGATGTTGGTGCACGCCTGGAGCCTGGTCAAACCCGGCGGGCGTATGGTGTTTTGCACCTGCTCGCTCTTGCCGGACGAAGGCGAGTGCCAGATTGAAGAGGCGTTGGAGATGTTTCCCGATATGACCGTGGATCGATCTGTGCTGGAGACATTGGGAATTGATCCGACCTGGATCACCGAAGAGGGTGGGCTGCGGTTGCGGCCGGACTATTGGCCCGAGCAGGGTGGCATGGACGGGTTTTACATGGCGCTCTTGCGTAAATCTGCCTAGCGCCGCACCTTGAGCCTGCATTCATCGGTGACTTGCCGGGCCAAGGCGGCTATCCTTTTGCCAAAACGCCGGCAATCAACAGCCCCAAAGGCGTGAGGCAGAGAGCATGTCCAGATACGACAGAGTGGCGAGTCGCGGGACTCGCATGATGAATAGGCTTTACGCCTGGCGCGCCCGTAAGCAGCCAGCGGCGACGGGCTTTGTGTCGCAACCCGAACCGCGCACCATTGGCAGCTTTGCCCGTGGCCGCCAGCTGGTGGCCGGCAATCTGCTGTTTGCGGGCTTTCTGGTCGAATCGGAAACCACCGGCCTGTGGGACGTAAATGCCCCAGATGCAGCCTTTGATGCCGAACGGCAGGGCTTTGGCTGGCTCGATGATCTGGCCGCCGTAGGCGATATCAGGGCGCGGGTTAAGGCGCAGAAATGGGTCTGGGGTTGGATTGAAACCCATGGATCAGGGGGTGGACGGGGCTCTGCCTTGGCCTGGTCACCGGATCTGACAGGGCGGCGGGTCATTCGTTGGATCAACCACGCTCTGTTCTTGCTCAGTGGCAAAGATCGCGCCGAGACCGAGGTATTTTATCAATCCCTGTCGCAACAGACCTGGTTCTTGTCTCAACGCTGGCAGGGGGCCTCGCCAGGACTGCCTCGGTTTGAGGCCCTCACAGGATTGATCTATGCCGGGCTGGCCCTGCAGGGGCGCGAAGAGCTTGCGGATCCAGCGATCCGAGCTCTGGCCCTGGAATGCGAAGCCCAGATTGATGCTGGCGGCGGCGTGCCGACGCGCAATCCTGAAGAACTGCTGGAAGTCTTTACCCTGCTGACATGGGCTGCGGCCGCCCTGCACGAGGCCGGTCGCACCGTGCCCGCGGCACAGACTGCGGCGATTGAGCGGATCGCCCCAGCACTGCGTACCCTGCGTCATGCCGACGGCGGATTGGCACGGTTTCATGGCGGCGGACGGGGTTTGGAGGGCTGGTTGGATCATGCCCTTGCGGCCAGCCATGTTGCGGGCGATCACCGTGACGGGTTGGCTATGGGCTATGCGCGCCTGGCGGCGCGTCGTACCTCGGTCGTGATTGATGCCGCCGTGCCGCCCGCCGGGGCCGCATCAAGCAATGGCCATGCTTCCAGCCTGGCCTTTGAGCTGACCTCCGGGCGACGGCCGCTGATTGTCAATTGCGGCTCTGGCGAGACTTTTGGCTTGGAATGGCGCCGTGCTGGGCGGGCAACGCCGTCTCATTCGACCCTATGTCTGGCGGGGCATTCCAGCGCCCGCCTGGCCACGCCGGATCGCACCACGGGGCAAGAACTGCTGGTGGATGGCCCCAAAGCGGTGCAGGTTGCGTTAGATGAACTGGCCGATGGGCATCGCTTTCAGGGCGGCCACGATGGCTACCTGCGGGACTTTGGTCTCACCCATGCGCGTACATTGGAATTGTCGGATGATGGGCGTGGGCTGTCGGGGGAGGACCTATTGGTTGCCATTGAGGACCCTGCCAAGCGGGTCTTTTCCAAGGTTTTGGATCGCTCCGGCACCCAGGGCGTAGAGTTCGAACTGCGCCTGCACCTGCATCCGGAGGTGGATTCGGCGCTGGATCTGGGCGGATCCGCGGTGTCGATGGCGCTGAAGAGCGGCGAGATCTGGGTGTTTCGCCACGATGGAAGCTGCGAATTGAAGCTGGAACCCAGTGTTTATCTGGAAAAAACGCGATTAAAGCCTCGTGCGGCAAAGCAGATCGTTTTATCTGGGCGCGCAATCGAGTATGCGACACGCGTCCGGTGGACGCTCAGCAAGGCGCAGGAGACTGCCATTGCCGTGCGCGACCTGAATCGGGATGACCCCGAGATTTTTGAATGAGCCTCATCTGAGCCTACAAAGGACCGCCCTGCCATGACCGACCTTCACCCCGTACGCCGCGCGCTGCTTTCCGTTTCCGATAAAACCGGCCTGATCGATCTGGGCAAGGCGCTGGCTGCGCGTGGTGTTGAATTGCTGTCGACCGGTGGGTCCGCCAAGGCGCTGCGGGACGCAGGCCTTAGCGTGAAAGACGTCGCGGATGTGACCGGCTTTCCGGAAATGATGGATGGCCGGGTCAAGACCCTGCACCCGATGGTGCATGGTGGTCTGCTGGCGCTGCGCGACAATGACACCCATGTGGCCGCCATGACCGAGCATGGCATTGGCGCCATCGACCTGCTTGTGGTGAACCTCTATCCGTTCGAGGCCGCTCTGGCGCGTGGTGCCGGTTATGATGAGATGATTGAAAACATCGACATTGGCGGTCCGGCAATGATCCGCGCCGCCTCCAAGAACCACCTGTTCGTGAACGTGGTGACCGATGTCGAAGACTATGATGCTCTGCTGGCGGAATTGGACGCCAACGACGGTCAGACCTCCTATGCCTTCCGTCAGCGCCTGTCGCAGATCGCCTACGCGCGCACAGCCGCCTATGATGCGGCCGTGTCGACCTGGATGGCGGGGGCGATCAACGAACCAACGCCACGTCGCCGTGCCTTTGCCGGCGAGTTGAAGCAAACCCTGCGCTATGGTGAAAACAGCCATCAGCAGGCGGCCTTTTATACCGATGGCACGGGCCGTCCCGGTGTGGCCACTGCTGTGCAGCTGCAGGGCAAGGAACTGTCCTACAACAACATCAATGACACCGACGCCGCCTATGAGCTGGTGGCGGAGTTTGATCCGGCAGAGACAGCTGCCGTGGCCATCATCAAGCACGCCAACCCCTGCGGTGTAGCCAAAGGCGCGAGCCTGACCGAGGCCTACCAAAAGGCTTTTGACTGTGACCGCACCTCGGCCTTTGGTGGTATTGTTGCCCTGAACCAGCCGCTGGACGCAGAGACCGCGACCAAGATTGTCGAAATCTTCACCGAGGTGGTGATTGCCCCCGGTGCCTCGGATGAGGCCAAGGCGATTTTTGCTGCCAAAAAGAACCTGCGTCTTTTGCTGACCGATGGCCTGCCTGACACCCGTGCGGCCCAAACCGCCTATAAACAGGTGGGCGGCGGCGTGTTGGTTCAGGACAAAGACGTGGGTTACGTTGGCATGGAGGATCTGAAGGTTGTCACCAAGAAGGCACCTACGGATGAACAGATGCAGGATCTGCTTTTTGCCTGGAAAGTGGCGAAACACGTCAAATCCAATGCCATCGTCTATGTCAAAGGCAATGCGACCGTTGGCGTTGGCGCCGGCCAGATGAGCCGGTTGGACAGTGCCAATGTGGCGGCGTCAAAAGCGCAGCGCATGGCGGATGAGCTGGGTCTGGACGAAAGCCTTGCCAAGGGCTCAGCCGTGGCTTCTGACGCGTTTTTCCCCTTTGCCGATGGTCTGCTGGAAGCGGCGGCTGCTGGGGCGACCTGCGTGATCCAACCCGGTGGCTCGATGCGCGACGAAGAGGTGATCGCGGCGGCCAATGAGCAGGGCATTGCGATGGTCTTTACCGGCATGCGCCACTTCCGCCACTAAGACGAGACACGAGAAAAACATGGCAGCAGCACGTATGATATTCTGGGGCGCCTTTTGGGCCTTCCTCCTGGATCAGGCCAGCAAATACCTGGTCATCCACTGGATGGGCCTGTCGCGTCGTCTCAGCATTGATGTGCTGCCGCCGCTGCTGAATTTTCGCTATGGCGAAAACACAGGCATCAATTTTGGCCTCTTTGGCGACGGGGCAGACAGCGCCCGGTGGATCCTTATTGGCCTGTCGCTGGCGATCTGTCTGACGCTGGTCCTGTGGATCGGGCGGGGGCGTGACAAGGGCGCTTTGATGCAGCTCTCGGCAGGCCTGGTCATTGGCGGCGCTCTTGGCAATGTGGCGGATCGGCTGCTCTATGGCTATGTGCTCGACTTTCTCAATATGTCCTGTTGTGGGCTGAACAATCCTTATGTCTTTAATCTGGCGGATGTGTTTATTTTTGCCGGAGCGGCGGGTTTGATCCTGTTTGAAGGGCGCATCAAAAAGCCTGCGTGACCTCCTTTGGGAAATAGGCTAAAACCGCGTTGAAACTGACGGGAGTATTGGGGAAATGCGGATTCCTCTGGCGATAATCGGTCTGATCTGTGCTGTGGCTGTGTCTGGCTGCGGCAAAAAGGAGCTGCGCGATATTCGCAGTACCGGCACCGGACCGGATGAGTTTCTTGTGCTGCCTCCCAAGCCATTGAGCGCGCCGGACAGCTACGCGGATCTGCCGGTGCCAACACCGGGTGGTCAGAACCGCACCGATGTCAATCCGCAGGCCGAGGCCGTCGCTGCCCTGGGGGGCAGGCCAGATGCATTGCTGCCCGCCGGATCTGTTCCAGCCAGTGATGCCGGCTTGGTCACCGCCTCCAGCCGGTATGGTGTCTCGCCGGACGTGCGCCAGGTCTTGGCTGCTGAAGATGCGGCTTTCTTGAAACGCAGACGCCGTGGCGGGCGCATCAAAATCGCCCCAGTTGACCGCTACGAGCAGATCTATTCCAGACAAACACTAGATCCCTTTGCCGCTAATGAGGCCTTCCGCCGGGCCGGGGTCGCTACGCCTTCCGCGCCGCCTGCAAGCGGAGAGTAACTCTACGGTGAAATCAGGATGACGGGGCTGCTTTGGCAGCCCTGTTTTGCTTTGACCCGCTTCATCTGTTGTTGAGCGAGCTCTTGTTACTCTGTGTCAAAACGCGGCGCAGTGAGGCCTTCACTTTTCACGTTTACGATAGTGTTGCTTGCGCCCAGATATCAGGGGCGTAGGTTGAACACAAAGCAGCAGTGACCCAAATAGAGGCCCAGGCCCAACGGGCCGAGACGTCAACAATGAGGAGACACCCCAATGTTCGCAAGGATTGCTTTGGCGGCAACCATGCTGAGCCTCAGCCTGTCAGGCGCTGTGGCCAAGTCCCAGGACGGTGCTTCGGGGTCGGATGACCTGGTGACCAGTTTCTCTCTGGAGAATGGCATGGAGGTTGTTGTTGTCGAGGATCACCGGGTGCCGGTGGTGCAGCATATGGTCTGGTATCGCGCGGGGTCTGCGGATGAACCCGTCGGCCAGTCCGGTGTGGCGCATTTCCTGGAACATCTGTTGTTCAAGGGCACTGATACCCTCGCCCCTGGTGAGCTCTCTGCCACCGTGGCGGCCAATGGGGGGCGCGATAACGCCTTTACCAGCTATGATTACACCGCCTATTATCAGCGGGTTGCCTCGGATCGGCTGGAACTGATGATGCGGATGGAGAGCGACCGAATGGTCAATCTGCGCCTTTCCGAAGGGGATATCCTCACTGAGCGCGAAGTGATCCTGGAAGAACGCAACCAGCGCACCGACAACAATCCCCGGGCCCTGTTTGGAGAACAGTTGAACGCGGCGCAGTATCTCAACCATCGCTATGGCCAGCCTGTGATTGGCTGGCGGCATGAAATGGAAGAGCTGGATATGGCAGATGCCCTATCCTTTTACAGCACCTATTACGCGCCCAATAACGCAATTCTGGTGGTTTCAGGGGATGTGAACCCGGAAGAGGTGAAAGCCCTGGCCGAGAGATATTATGGTGTCATTCCGGCCAACCCAGACCTGCCGACAGAGCGTGCGCGCAGCAAGGAGCCGCCCCAAAACGCTGAACGGCGGCTGATCTTTCGCGATCCCCGCGTGGCCCAGCCCTATGTTCAGCGTTCCTATCTTGCAACCGAGCGCAATACCGGTGCCCAAGAAGAGGCGGCAGCGCTGTATCTGTTGTCAGAGCTTCTGGGCGGTGGATCGACCTCTTACCTCTCCAATGCGCTGCAGTTTGATCAGCAGGTGGCGGTTTATACGGGGGCCTTTTATTCCGGGGTTTCACTGGACAAGACCAGCTTTGATTTCCTGATCGTGCCCGCCCAGGGCGTCACGTTGGAAGAGGCCGAAGCGGCGCTGGACGCCACCTTGGTCGCGTTTCTGGAGGCAGGGGTGGACCCCGAACAGCTGGATCGGATCAAACTGCAACTGCGCGCTTCTGAAGTCTATGCCCGTGACAATGTGGACGGGATTGCCAATCGTTACGGCCGGGCGCTGACCTCGGGGTTGACGGTTCAGGACGTACAGGACTGGCCACAGATCCTGCAATCGGTCACTGCAGATGAAATCATTGCTGCCGCGCAGGGTTTGCTGCGCCCCGAAGCCTCGGTCACGGGGTGGATGATGCGGCAGGAGGAGGGCAAATGATGCGTCTTTCAGCTTTTACCGCCACCGTTATTGCCTGGATTTCCCTGCTTGCTCTTCCCGCGCAGGCCGAAATCAAAATCAACGAAGTGACATCCCCGGGCGGCATCAGTGCCTGGCTGGTGGAGGATCATTCGATCCCCTTTACCGCGCTCGAGTTGCGCTTTCGCGGTGGCACCTCGCTGGATGCGCCGGGAAAACGGGGTGCGACCTATCTGATGGCCGGATTGCTGGAGGAGGGTTCGGGCGAGATGCAGGCGCAGGACTATGCCCGCGCGGTTGAGAACCTGGCCGCCAGCTTTGGCTATGACACTGATCGCGACAGCCTGTCGATTTCCGCCCGCTTCCTCAGCGAAAACCGCGACGAGGCCGTGGCGCTGCTGCGTCAGACCCTGCATGAGCCGCGCTTTGATCAGGATGCGCTGGACCGGGTACGGGCGCAGGTATTGGCAGGGCTGCGTTCGGATCTGAAAGATCCCAACAAAATCGCCTCTCAGGCCTTTGCCGCCATGGCCTATGGCGATCATCCCTATGGCAGCTCTGGCAAAGGCACCATCGACAGCGTGTCTGAGCTGTCGCGTCAGGATATCTTTGCCGCACATGAGGCGATTTTGGCCCGCGACAGGCTCTATGTCAGCGCTGTTGGGGATATAACGCCTGCGGAACTGGGCGCGCTTCTGGATGATTTGTTGGGCGATTTGGCCGCGACAGGCGCACCGCTGCCGGGTCCGGCTGATGTCGCCATTCCCGGTGGGGTCAGCATTGTGGATTATGACACGCCGCAATCGGTGGCGCTGTTTGGCCATGCGGGTATCACTCGTGATGATGACCGGTTCTTTGCGGCCTATATCATGAACCAGATCCTGGGTGGTGGCTCTTTTGACAGCCGCCTGATGACAGAGGTGCGCGAAAAGCGCGGGCTCACCTATGGGGTCTATTCCTATCTCGTGCCTCAGGATCTGGCAGCGGTCTATATGGGGCAGTTGGGGTCCGCAAACTCCAAGATGGCAGAGGCCGTCTCGGTGATCCAAGGCGAATGGCAGCGTCTGGCCACGGAGGGCGTGACTGAGAAAGAGCTTATGGATGCCAAGACCTATCTGACTGGCGCCTATCCGCTGCGCTTTGATGGCAATGGCCGCATTGCCTCGATCCTGGTGGGGATGCAGATGGATGATCTGCCGATTGACTATGTTCAGACCCGCAACGACAAGGTCAACGCGGTCACTCTGGAGGAGATCAACCGGGTCGCCAGCGAGATCCTGCTGCCAGAGAAGCTGCATTTCACTGTGGTGGGGCGCCCCGAAGGGCTGATCGCCAACCAGTGACAGGCGCGTCTGAGGCAATAAAAAGCAGCCCCGCCAGTTGATGGGGCTGCATGATCTTCTGCGAGGGGCTGGCGATCAGCTCTTTTTTGCGGTCGAGGCCTGGCGCAGCATATGCCCCATCATTTCGCCAATCCCGCCTGAACCACGCTGATAGAGCGCGCCATCCACGGCCAGAACCGTACCGCTGATATAGCTGGCCATATCCGAGGCCAGGAACAGGCAGGCATTGGCCACATCATCACATTCCCCCAGGCGTCCCAGCGGGATGCTGCGGGTCAGCCCCTTGAGCACTTCGGGGCTGGGGGCCAGGCGTCGGGCGCCTTCGGTGCCGTCGATAAAGCCGGGCACGACTGAGTTGATGCGGATGCCCTCAAGGCCCCATTCCATGCTGAGCGTACGGGTGATCTGATCCACGCCCGCCTTGGCGGCGCAGACATGGGACTGGCCTTCATAGGGCAGATAGGACTGTGGCGCCGAAATGCTGATGATGCTGGCACCGGGACGGGTCAGATAGGGATAAGCCGCCTTCATCACATGCACGGTGCCCATCAGGTCGATATCGACCACGGTCTTGAAGGCGTTGATCGACATATCCGCTGCCAGTGCCGGAAAGTTGCCTGCGGCTCCCGACACCAGGATGTCGAGATCGCCAAAGGCCTGGTGGATCTGCTCAAATCCCGCCGCAACCGCATCCGGATCACGCACGTCAAAGGCGATTCCCATGGCCTCGGCTGCGCCAAGATCATTTAGAGCGGCAACCGTGTCATCCACCTTGTCCTGCGAGCGCGAGGCCACAGCCACCCGTGCGCCTGCGGCGGCAAAACGTTCGGCGATCCCGCGGTTGATGCCGCTGGTGCCGCCAATGACGGCCACCGTTTTGTTGTTAAAATCAAATCCGGTGGCCATCATATTCTCCCTTTTGGTCCTGCGGGCTATTCCCCGTAGGGCACCCAGATGTTCTTCACCTCGGTGGACTCTAGCAAGAAGCGGCGGCTGTGATCGACCGTCCAATCGAGCGACGTGGCGTTAGCCACCCAGGTCCGCTTGAGGTTGAGCGCCGAGGCCTTCTCGATACTGGCGCTCAGATCGCTGGAGGAGAAGCTCCAGACGGCATCCACATTCATATGGGCGGCCAGGGGTTCCGCCAGATCGCGGGCTTCACCGGTCAGAATGTTGACCACACCTGCAGGCACATCAGAGGTTTCCAGAACCTGATAGAAATCCGTTGCAGCCAGCGGGAAGGGCGAGGAGGCGGTCAGAACCACCCGGTTGCCCATGGCCAATGCCGGGGCCAGGGCCGAGACCAGGCCCAGCAGCGGTGCCTCATCGGCGCAGAGCACGCCAATCACCCCGACGGGTTCCTTCATCGCCAGGGCGACAGCACGCATCGGCACCCCATGGGCCTGACCGTCGTATTTGTCAGCCCAGGCCGCAGCGGTGAACAGGCGCTGGATCGACAGATCGACCTCCTTGGCGCCGCCCTTTTTGCCGGTCATGGCATCAATACGATGGGCAAACTCCTCGGCGCGGGCCGAGAGGTTTTCGCCAATGTAATACAGGATCTGAGCCCGCAGATGGCCGGTGGTCTTGGACCAGGCCTTGGCCCCGGCTGCGGCCTCAACCGCGTTGCGCACGTCTTTGCGACTGCCCATGCCCACATGGCCCAAAAGCGCACCGTGCGCATTGTAGACGGCTTTGGAATAGCCGCTGTCGGGTCGCGCCTGTTTGCCGCCGATATACATCTTGGCCGTGCGATCCACCGGGTCTGCGGCGTGGCTATCGTGTTTGCCGGCAAAGGCTGTGACTGGCGCCAGCGCCTTTGCTTTGCCTTTTGCACGGGTATAGGCGCTAAGGCCCTCCCAGCCGCCTTCACGGCCAAAACCGCTTTCGCGCAGGCCACCAAAACCCGCAGCGGCGTCAAACATATTGGTGCCATTGATCCAGACAACACCGGCCACCAGTTTGGGGGCGATATCCAGCGTCAGGTTGACGTTCTCGCTCCAGACCGTGGCGGCAAGCCCATAGCGACTGTTATTGGCCAGCTCCACAGCCTCGGCAGGGGTGCGGAAGGTGCAAGAGACCAGAACCGGGCCAAAGATCTCTTCCTGCATCAGGGGATCAGCGGGCGAAAGGCCCTGAATCAAGGTCGGCAGGTAAAAGCAGCCTTCAGAGGGGAGCGTTAGGTTCGGTTGATAGGTTTCACCTGCCTGATTGCCCGCGACCAGCGAAGTGATGGTTTCCAACTGTACCGGGTCCACAACGGCGCCGATGTCGATGGATTTATCCAGCGGGCTGCCAATGCGCAGCTTGTCCATGCGGGCCTTGAGCTTGGTGTAGAAACGCGCTGCGATGCCTTCTTGCACCAACAGGCGCGAGCCGGCACAGCAGACCTGTCCCTGATTGAACCAGATCGCATCCACCAGACCCTCAACCGCTGAATCCAGATCGGCGTCATCAAAGACGATATAGGGCGACTTGCCGCCCAGCTCGAGCGTCAGCGCCTTGCCCGTGCCGGCGGTTGCCTCGCGGATGCGCCGCCCCACCGAGGTGGAGCCCGTAAAGGCGATCTTGTCCACGTCGGCGGCAACGATCATCTCGCCCACGGCACCGTCGCCGGTGACAATATTGACCACGCCCTTGGGCAGCCCGGCCTGCTGGCAGATATCGGCAAACAAGAGCGCGGTGAGCGAGGTGTATTCCGCCGGTTTCAGCACCACGGTATTGCCCATGGCAATGGCAGGAGCGACCTTCCAGGCCAGCATCAAGAGCGGAAAGTTCCAGGGGATGATCTGGCCACAAACGCCGAGCGCCTGCGCGTCGGGTAATTCGCTTTCCATCAGTTGGGCCATGCCCGCGTGATAGTAGAAATGCCGCTGTGCCAGAGGAATGTCGATATCGCGGCTCTCGCGGATCGGCTTGCCGTTGTCCATGGTTTCCAGCACCGCAAAAAGGCGGGAGTGTTTCTGCAATAGCCGGGCAATGGCATAGAGGAAGCGCGCGCGTCCCGGCCCCCCGAGTTTTTCCCATTTCGGCTGGGCCGCACGGGCGGCTTTGACCGCGGTATCAACATCCGCCTGTGTGGCCTGGCTCAGGGTGGCCAGCACTTCGCCACTGGCGGGATTGCGGCTGTCAAACCCGTCCTGCGGCGCGGTGAAGGTGCCGTTGATGAAGTGACCAAACCGGTCGCCTTGATCGATCAACCAGGCCAGTGCTTCGGCGGCATTTTCGGGGGCAGGGCCATAGTCCATGGAGTCGAACTTCTCTTTGATGGTCATGTCTGATGCTCCTTCAGGCCGAGGCATGGCGGTAGCTGGCGGAATAGGCGCCGGTGGTGTGGTGTTCGAGCTGGCGTTCGATGTCGTTGAGCAAGGATGAGGCGCCAAAGCGGAACAGGTCTGGTTGCAGCCAGCGGTCGCCCAGCTCTTCTTTGATCAGCGACAGATAGACCAGCGCGTCCTTGGCCTTGGAGATGCCACCGGCAGGTTTGTAGCCAACGCGGAAGCCGGTGCGGTCATAATAATCGCGGATGGCGCGGATCATCACCAGGCTGACAGGCAGCGTGGCATTGACGCTTTCCTTGCCAGTGGAGGTCTTGATGAAATCCGCCCCGGCCATCATGCAGATCAGTGAGGCCCGCGCCACATTGCGCAGGCTTCCCAGCTCTCCGGTGGCGAGGATGGCTTTGACATGGGCATCGCCACAGGCGGCGCGGAAGGCTTTCATCTCGTCATAGAGCGCCTGCCAGTTGCCCGCGAGCACATGACGGCGGGAGATCACGATGTCGATCTCTTTGGCGCCGGCCTTGACGCTTTCCTCGATCTCGGCCACCCGCAGATGAAAGGGCGATAGCCCGGCCGGAAACCCGGTGGAGACGGCGGCGACGGGGATGCCACTGCCCTCCAGCGCTTTGACCGCTGCGGGGATCATTTCGTGATAGACGCAGACGGCGCCGGTGGTGATTGGGGCCATGTCGAGCGCCTGCATGATGTCACCCCGCACGGGTTGACGCGCCTTGGCACAAAGCCGGCGCACGCGCTCTTCGGTGTCATCGCCAGACAGCGTGGTCAAGTCGATGCAGGTCACGGCCTTCAAGAGCCAGGCGGCCTGATAGTCCTTTTTGACGCTGCGCCTTGCAGCCAGCGTGGCACAGCGGCGCTCGATCGCAGAGGTATTGGCCTGCACACCAGTGACCCAGTCGAGGTCAAGCGCCATGCCAGGGTTGCGGGGCTCCTGCGCCAGCGCCAGCGGCTGTGTATGTTCCAAGGTTTGGCTTTCCATTCCGGGGGTCCTCAACAGAGTTCTGCGCGAAAGTCGCACGGGTGCGGCATCTTGGCAAGTAAACCAGCCGGGCCAGCGAGTGAAATTTGACCTAATGGACAAATATTACAAGATTTTCTTGCGAATAAGTCGCAATTTCATTGACTAAGTTGAGAATCGTTCTCATATTTGTCGCAACAGCAAGTTTACGGAGGCCTCGGCCCATGCGACTCAAACACTATGCCTATCTGGGCCTGATGGTGCTTTTTGCCCTACCAATGGCAGCAAGCCGAGCCACTGCCGATGCGCCTTTGGCCCTGGTGGCCACCACTGGCATGATTGCGGATGCGGCCCGCCAGGTCGGGGGAGAGCAGGTAGAAGTCAAAGCCCTGATGGGTCCCGGAGTCGACCCGCACGCTTATCGCCAGACCCGTTCCGATATTGTCGCCATGACCCGCGCGGATCTGGTTCTGTGGCATGGCTTGTACCTAGAGGCGCAGATGGAAGAGTTCTTTCATGATCTGGAGCGCAAACGCACAGTTGTCCCCGTCGCCGAGGGCCTGCCCAAGGATGTGCTGCGTGGCCATGATGACTATGCGGACAAATTTGACCCCCATGTCTGGATGACTCCGGCGCTGTGGAAACTGGTTGTGACTGAAGTCCAGGAGGCCCTGACCACAGCGCGTCCTGAGGCTGCAGAGATCTTTGCCGCCAATGCCGCGGCTCATATCGCGGATCTGGATCGGCTAATCGCCTATGGCGGGGATGTGCTGGCCCGGGTTCCGGCACAAAACCGGGTCTTGCTATCGGCGCATGATGCCTTTGGCTATTTTGGCCGCGACTACGGCTTTGAGGTGCTGGGTATTCAAGGGATTTCGACCCAATCAGAGGCCGGGCTGAACCGCATTGGCGAGCTGGTTGACCTGCTGGTTGAACGTGACATCAAGGCGGTTTTTGTCGAAAGCTCGGTTTCGGATCGCTCGGTACGCGCTTTGATCGAAGGGGCGGCAGCTCGGGGGCATGAGGTTGCAATCGGCGGTGAATTATTTTCCGATGCCATGGGGGCCGATGGCACCTATGAGGGCACATACCTAGGCATGCTAGATCACAATATGACAACCATCTCCCGAGCCCTGGGGGCAGCGGATACCCCGGCCCGTGGCATGGATGGAAAACTATCGGCAGGATTGTAACAGTGGAAATCGTGAAGACGCAGCCCCAGGACGACCTGAGCACAGGCCAGGCACCAGAAGCAAAGATGGCACAGAGCCCGTTAGCCATTCGCGGTCTCACCGTCAGTTACGGTGAAAAACCCGCCGTCTTCTCGGTGGATATGACCGTGGAGCCGGGGCAGATGACCGCGATCATCGGTCCGAATGGGGCCGGTAAATCGACGCTGCTCAAGGCGGCTTTGGGCATCGTCGCACCGCTCTCCGGCCGGGTCTCAGTATTTGGCCGCTCGCTGGAAGAGCAGCGCGCCCGGATTGCCTATGTGCCACAGCGTGCCAGCGTCGATTGGGATTTCCCGACGCGGGTGATTGATGTGGTGCTGATGGGGCTCTACCGCGAGCTGGGTCTACTGGGTCGGATCAGGGGGATGCATCGCGCCAAAGCGCTGGACTGTCTGGAACGGGT
Organism: Phaeobacter sp. 11ANDIMAR09; assembly: GCF_001294455.1. Classification (GTDB taxonomy): domain Bacteria; phylum Pseudomonadota; class Alphaproteobacteria; order Rhodobacterales; family Rhodobacteraceae; genus Pseudophaeobacter. The sequence continues at coordinate 47,008 of NZ_LIKT01000001.1, read as the reverse complement.
TGGCATGGGCGATTTTGCCGCCCGCCAGATCGGCCAGCTGTCCGGTGGCCAGCAACAACGGGTGTTTCTCGCCCGCGCCCTGGCCCAGGGGGCAGATCTCTATCTGTTGGACGAGCCCTTTGCCGGGGTGGATGCCGCGACCGAAAAGGCGATCATCTCGGTGCTGAAATCCCTGCGCGAGGCGGGCAAGACGGTGGTGGTGGTGCATCACGATCTGGCCACCGTGACCGAGTATTTTGACAGGGTCTTCCTGATCAATACCCGTCGCGTAGCCGAAGGTCCGGTGGCTGAGTCTTTTACCGAAGAGACCCTGCAGGCGGCCTATGGCGGGCGGCTCGCAACCTCGCAAATTGATAAACTGGCCAGGGTCTGAGGGGGCAACCTATGTTACTGGACGCTCTGCTCTTGCAGCTTGGCTATAACGCCACGCTGGTGGCGATTGGCGCAGCACTATTGGGCACGGCTGCCGGAATCACCGGGACCTTTCTGTTTCTGCGTAAACGCGCGCTGGTGTCAGATGCGGTCAGCCATGCGACCCTGCCTGGTGTCTGTATTGCCTTCCTGTTGATGGCCTTTGCGGGTGGCGATGGGCGGAATCTGGCGGGGCTTCTGGCGGGTTCCGCTGTCTCTGCCGGGATTGGCCTGTGGTGCATGAATTGGCTGACCCGCAACACCCGCCTCGCCGAAGACGCAGCCATCGGCGCGGTTCTGTCGGTGTTCTTTGGGTTTGGTATCGTGTTGCTCACCGTCATTCAGACGCTGGGTGTGGGCCGCCAGGCGGGGCTTGAAGGCTTCCTGCTCGGCTCCACCGCAGGCATGCTGTATAGCGATGCGGTTGTGATTGCAGCGGGCGGAGCCGTCACCTTGTTTCTGGTTTTGGTGACGCGCCGCCCCATGACTCTGGTGGCCTTTGACCCCGAATATGCCGCAGCCCGTGGCCTGCAGGTGGATCGCATCGACATGCTGATGATGGGTTTGGTCATGGCCGTGACGGTTGTCGGGCTGAAGATCGTCGGGTTGATCCTCATTGTGGCGCTGCTGATCATTCCCGCCGTGACTGCGCGGTTCTGGACGGAACGGTCCGAATATGTGGTTCTGCTGGCAGGCCTGTTTGGCGGTGTTGCCGCCTATCTGGGAGCCGCTCTATCTGCCTCGGCGCCGAATCTGCCGACGGGACCACTGATTGTCCTGGTCAGTTTTGCTCTTTTCGCTCTGTCACTGTTTCTAGCCCCCAATCGGGGTGTTCTGGCGGCGGTTCTGCGCCATATGCGCTTCCAGCGCCGGGTGCATCTGCGTCAGGGATTGCTGGCTCTGGCGCAGGGCCAGGCCATCTATGAAAGCCTGACCCTGCGGCTGCTGCGCCGCGCCGATCTGGTGCGTGCGGACGGGGTGGCAACTGGCAAAGGCAAGGTCCGCGCGGCCAAGGCTCTGCGCGATGAGCAGCGTTGGGAAGTGGTGCGTAGTGACGTCACACAAGAGGCTGCAGCGGCACTATATGATGGGCTGCGCGATATCGAGACGGTGCTGACACGGGATCAGATCCAGGAAATAGACCGCCGCATTGGTGGCCCACGCGAGGTAGTCTCATGAGCGGTGAAGAGTTTGTTCCCCTGTCCCTGACGCCAATGTTGATTGGCATCTTTGCGGCCATTGCCTGCGCTCTGCCGGGCAACTTTCTGCTCTTGCGCCGACAGGCGCTGATTGGCGATGCCATCAGCCATGTGGTGCTGCCGGGCATTGTGGTGGCCTTTTTGATGACGGGCATGATTGCCGCCTGGCCCATGATGCTGGGGGCTGCCGGAGCGGCGATTGTTGCCGTGGTGATGATCGAGGCAATCCGCCGCCTGGGCCGGATCGAGCCCGGTGCGGCCATGGGCGTAGTCTTTACCACTATGTTTGCCGGCGGTGTCTTGCTGTTGGAACAGACCGATACCTCAACCGTGCATCTGGATGTGGAGCACGCGCTTTATGGCAATCTGGAAAGCCTGATCTGGCTGGATGCCACTGGCTGGGCCTCGCTGCTGGACCCGCAGGCTCTGAGATACCTGCCCTCCGAGCTGCCGCGCATGGCGCTGACCCTGCTGGGTGTGTGCCTGTTTACCACGCTGTTCTGGCGGGCACTGAAGATCTCGACCTTTGACGAAGGCTTTGCCCGGACCATGGGCATCCGCACCAATCTGCTGGGGCTGGGGCTGGTGATCACCGCCGCCGTGGCGGCCGTGGCGGCCTTTGACGCGGTCGGGTCAATTATTGTGATTGCCATGTTCATCTGTCCGCCTGCGGCGGCGCGGATGATGACCAATCGCCTGGAGGCGCAGATCGCCTGGAGTGTGCTCTACGCGGTGCTTTCAGCGGTACTTGGCTATGTTCTTGCCGGTTTTGGCCCCCTCTGGTTGGGGGGCGGGGATGCGGTCAGCGCGGCCGGCATGATCGCCACCGTCTCTGGCGTGATCCTGGCGATCACCGCTCGGTTTGGTCCCTGTAGGGGTCGTTCCGGGGCGCCGGCTACGGCCTGAGGCGTGCGTGCGCCGATCTCTGCGCAAAGGATGGAGGGGCGTGCCAAAGCGCGGCTCTCCTTTTGTTCCCCTCTTGTTCGATTTTTGCGCGGGACCCGGTGGTAGAATCGGGGGAAGCTGCTAAATTTAGCGGCATGAGCAGCCAAGACCCCCATATCAGCGATTCTGATCGCCCGACCATTCGTCAGCTAGATGACAGCGCAATCAACCGGATCGCCGCTGGCGAGGTGGTGGAGCGCCCGGCCTCGGCCGTCAAGGAACTGGTGGAAAACGCCATTGATGCCGGCGCACAGCGCATCACCATCGAGATCGCCGATGGTGGCAAGACCCTGATCCGGGTGACTGATGATGGCTGTGGTATGACCTCGCGGGACCTGCCGCTGGCGCTGTCGCGCCATGCCACCTCAAAAATTGATGGGACGGATCTGCTCAATATCCATACCTTTGGGTTTCGTGGCGAGGCCCTGCCCAGTCTGGGGGCGGTGGGTCGGCTGACCATCACCAGCCGGGCCGCAGGTCATGACGCGGCAATGATCCGAGTGGCAGGCGGCAAGATGGAGCCGGTGCGCCCGGCAGCCCTTCGTGCAGGTACAATTGTTGAGCTGAGTGATCTGTTTTACGCCACCCCGGCACGGCTGAAATTCATGCGCACAGATCGCGCCGAATCCCAGGCTATTGGCGATGTTGTTAAACGTCTGGCCATGGCAGAGCCCTCGGTGGGTTTCACGCTGCGGGATGTTTCGGGAGGTGGCGAGGGGCGTGTGACCTTTCGCGCCGATCCTTTGACAGGCGATCTGTTTGACGCGTTGCATGGGCGGCTTGCCTCGGTTCTGGGGCGCGAATTTGCCGAAAACGCGCTCAAGATCGATGCCACGCGCGATGGTATCCGGCTGTTTGGCTATGCGGCGCTGCCAACCTATTCGCGCGGGGCTGCGGTGGCGCAGTTCCTGTTTGTGAACTCGCGGCCAGTGAAGGACAAGATGCTGACAGGAGCGCTGCGCGGGGCCTATTTTGATTTTCTCAGCCGCGATCGCCACCCGGCGGCAGCGCTGTTTATTGATTGCGATCCAACCCTGGTGGATGTGAACGTACATCCGGCCAAATCTGAAGTGCGGTTTCGTGATCCCGGCCTGGCACGGGGGCTGATTGTCTCGGCGCTGCGCCATGCCCTGGCTGAGGCCGGACATCGCGCTTCAACCACCGTTGCGGGGGCAACATTGGGCGCCATGCGCCCCGAAGCCCCCACCGCCAGCGGGGCTGCACGGGTCTATCAGATGGATCGCCCCTCCATGGGCGCACGAAGCCTGTCTTATGCGGCGCAATCCCCAGGACAGCCGCAAGAGATATCCGTGCCTGGGCCGCCACCGGCAGCGCCGGGGTTTGCAGAGTTCCAAGGTGCCTACAGTGGTCGCGTCACCGAACCCGCCCCGGATTTCAAGGCCCCGGGTCAGATGTCGGATGCGCCCGAGGGAGCCGCGCCCGGGGCCGAAGCCCTGCCATTGGGGGCGGCCCGTGGCCAGGTGCATGAAAACTACATCATCGCCCAGACCGCCGATGGGATGGTCATTGTTGACCAGCACGCCGCCCATGAACGGCTGGTCTATGAGAAGCTGAAACATCAGATGGCGGAAAATGGCGTCGCGGCCCAGGCGCTGCTGATCCCGGAGATTGTCGAGCTGGGCAGCAATGACTGTGCCCGATTGCTGGCCCATGCAGAGGCTTTGAGGAAATTTGGCCTCGGGCTGGAAGCCTTCGGCGGAAATGCCGTCGCCGTGCGTGAAACCCCTGCCATTCTGGGGGAAGTAAATGCGGAGGCTATGGTGAAAGATATCTTGGATGAGCTGGACGATCAGGGCGAAAGCCAGTTGGTGCAGGCCCGGCTAGAGGCCATCCTGAGCCGGGTGGCATGTCATGGTTCGATCCGCTCGGGCCGCCGGATGCGCGGTGAAGAGATGAATGCGCTGTTGCGCGAGATGGAGGCAACACCCCATTCCGGCCAATGTAATCACGGTCGCCCTACCTATGTGGAGCTGAAGCTCGTCGACATCGAACGGCTGTTCGGGCGCAGTTGATGGAGGGGATGGAGAGCGCAGTTCAGGCGATGGAGGAGATCTGGACCTTGATCCTGCTGGCAGGGGGCTTTGCCGCGCTGCTGCTGATCCTTTTGCTGATGTCTCTGCGAGCTTCGGCGCGTGTTGCGCGGGCTATGGTGCCCCTGTCGGGACAGATTGGGCAGTTGGGTCAATCGGTGCAGCAGTTGCAGGGAGGGCTGCAGCATGTCTCCGACACCCAGGCCACGGCGCAGATGCAGATGGTGCAGACGGTTGAGGCGCGGCTGACGGCGGTGCAGCAACATATGAACGACCGCTTGGCCGATAATGCCCTGCGTCAGGCCCAATCCATGGCCCAGATGCAGGAGCGGATGCAAGAAAGCCTGCATGGCAGCAGCAAGCGTACGGTGACATCGCTGACCCAGCTGCAAGAGCGCTTGGCGGTGATCGATAAGGCGCAGGACAATATCACCAAGCTCTCTGGCGATGTGCTGGGTCTGCAGGATATCCTCTCGAACAAGCAGACCCGCGGGGCTTTTGGCGAAATCCAGCTGTTCGACATTGTCTCCAAGGCCCTGCCGGCGGGCAGCTATACCCTGCAGGCGACGCTCAGCAATGGCAAACGCGCGGATTGCCTGGTGCATCTTCCCAATCCGCCGGGGCCAATTGTCATCGATAGCAAATTCCCGCTGGAGCCCTATGAGGCGCTCCACCGGGCCGAGAGCCGAGATGAGAAAGCCTATGCCATAAGACAGATGAAGGCGGCGCTGCGGGCACATATCGCTGCGATCTCGGAAAAATACATAATCGAGGGCGAAACCGCCGAGGGCGCGCTGATGTTTTTGCCCTCCGAGGCGGTCTATGCCGAACTGCACGCCAATTTCACCGCCGTGGTGCGCGAAGGCTTTGCCGCCCGCGTGTGGATCGTGTCCCCCACCACCTGCATGGCAACCCTGAACACCATGCGCGCGATCCTCAAGGACGCCCGTATGCGCGAACAGGCGGGGGCCATTCGCGCAGAGCTTGGGCACTTGTATCGGGACATGGAACGCCTAGGTGAACGGGTGGGCAATCTGGACCGTCATTTTGGCCAGGCCGCCAAGGATATTGCCGAGATAAAGATCAGCGCTGAAAAGGCCGGACATCGGGCCAAACGGCTAGACAATTTTGACTTTGAAGAGATCCAGGCCGAACGGCCCGGACAAATCGTGCCTTTGGAGCCGTAAAAATATGACACGCCAATCTCTCGACACTGCCCTGCTGCACCGGGCCGAGGTAAAGGTGGAGCGCGTTGTGGCGATGCTCCGGATTGGTGTGGCGCTTTGCCTGTTGATTGCCTTTTTCTTTGTGGTGCACGGCGAAGGAGCGCAGCAGCCCTATCTTAGAATTCAGTGGGCCTTGGCATTTATAACTTTGGTGTCGTATTTTGTTCTGGGGGGGCTGTCGTATTGGCTGGCGATCTCTGGGCGGTTCCGACGCTGGATGGTCTGGCCTGCGGTCACGGCGGACTGCGTCTTTATGCTGGTGAACACCTGGATGGGATTGGCCAATACCGGGTTGCCCGGAGAGTTGACCTTTCTGCTGCCGCCAACCTGGTTGATCCCGGTTATTCTGGGGTTTGCGGTGCTGCGCTTTAACCCCTACCTGCAGGCCTATTGTGTGATCCTGACGGTGGGAGGTCTGGTCTGGCTTACGTTCTGGCAACCCGAGGCGGTGACGCCCTTTATTGCCGAACGGGTGAAAGACATGGTGATGATCCCGCCGAATATGGTGCGGGTGGTGATGATTGCCCTGGGCGGTATCGTGTTGGTGGTGGCCGCCTATCGCACCCGAAAACTGCTGCATAGTTCGATCGCGGATGCTCAGGCCCGGGCCAATCTGACGCGGTATCTGCCTGCTCAGATGGCGGATCAACTGGCCAGAGGCGAGCTGAGCGAGCTGCGCCAGGGCAAGCAGCAGGAGATGGTGGTGATGTTTGTCGATATTCGCGGCTTTACCCAGTGGTCGGAAGGGCGGGCCCCGGAAGAGGTGGGCGCCTATATCAGCGAGTTTCGGCGCCGGGTGCAGGCGGCGGTGCGCCACAATGACGGCATGATCGACAAGTTTATCGGCGATGCGGCGATGATCCTGTTTGAGGGCGATGAGGCTTCGACCCATGCTCTGAACTGTGTCGACGAAATCCTGAAGCAGATGCTGGACTGGAGCGAAGAGCGCCGCGGGGCGGGTCGCAACTCGGTGCGGATCGGCATTGGCCTGCACCTGGGCGAGGTGTTCTCTGGCGTGGTTGGGGATGTGGACCGTTTGGAGTATTCTGTCTTTGGCGATACTGTGAATACGGCGGCGCGGTTGGAGGAGCTGACAAAGAGCGCCGGAGCTGGGGTCATCGCATCGGCTGCGGTTCTGGACAGCGCGCCCGCGCGCGAGGGTTGGTCTGCGCTGCCGCCGGTTCACCTGCGCGGGCGTAGCCAGGGACTCGAGATCCTCGGACGGGAGTTGGAGCCGCCCGAGGCGCACTAAGGCAAGAGCTCCGTCGTTTCTTTGCCTCAGATCAAAGACCCTGTGCCACAGCTGCTGTCAGATGGGGGCAAGCGGCGAACAGTAGGAGACAGACAATGCTTGAGATCTCATCACGCAGGGTGGCGCAGGTTGCCATGATGGCGCGCGAGCTTGGCCGTGCCGAGGGGGAGTTGCGGGCCTTTGTCGACCGTCTGGGATTGGACGAACAGGCAGAACTGACGGCTATCATGTGGATCGGACGTGGCAGTTTTGAAGCCGAGGAACTAGCAGAGGCCATCGAGACCGCCAAGCGTGAGGCCACTGTCCCAACCGCCGACTATCTGATTGGCACCCCGCATCTGGCGGATAATATCGAGGCAGGTCTGGATGCGCTGGGCGTGGATGTGCAGGACGTCGAAGAGGATGTGATCGGCCGCTAGGCCGATCTGTCAAGGCACCATGCCTGCCTGATCAAAGCTGCGGCACAGCCAGCTTCAGCTCGGTCGCCTCTGCCCGGCTGAGCTGCTGGCCCTGTTTGCGTTTCAGCAGCACCTCGCGGGCGCGGGCATATTGATCATCCTGCCAGAAGATCATGCAGCCATTGCAGCCCTTGCCGCAACAGCCCTCGACCCCGACGCGATTGGTTTTGAAGCGGCGCTCATTGCCGTCGTCTTCGATGCTCTTGGCCAGGGCATCGCGGCGTTTCTCATAGGCCTTTGGGTTTTCTTTGCCGGTGATTTCCAGCCCCTGAGTGAGTTTGTCAAAACGCACCCGGTTCCATTGTTCCTCTGTCAGGGCGCGTTCCTTACGCATGACGGAGTACTGCGGGAAGCGCGCCTTCAGATCGTCGATGTCTTCATGGTCAAACAGGGTGAAGGGCAGGCGGATCACGGTCTTGGTGCTGCCCTGCACCACCTCGGTGCGCGCCCCACTGGCGGCATTTTCAAAGTCATAGACCCGCAGCAAGACGGTCTCGCGGGCAATGGGCGAGACAAATTCCAAAACCTCGCCCGCTACCAGCTTGTTCTTCACCTCCACCAGCAAAGCATCCTCGGTCACCTCGGTGACAACCCCGGCATATTCCCACTGCGCCAATGAGGCTGTGTGCTCGTAATTGTGGGCGTAATTGGTCAGCCGTCCCTCGTGGAAAGCCAGCGTATATCCGCGGTTCCCGACCGCTTCCAGTTCGCGCATATAGGGTTTGGGGTCCCAGTTTTCGGGGTCAGCGTAGTAGTCATCTATCGCCATGCGATAGGCGCGGGCCACGATGGCGCAATAGTATTCCGACTTGCCACGGCCCTCGACCTTGAGACTATCAACGCCGATCTCCAGATACTCGTTCAGCTTGGGCATGATGCAGAGATCTTTGGAGTTGAGGATGTATGAGCCGCGCGCGTCTTCCTCAATCGGCATCAGCTCACCGGGGCGGCAGCCCTCTTCGAGCAGGAATTCGAACATATCGGCGTTGTCATCGGTGATCTGCAGATCCTGCACCGTGCCGTCTTTGAGCCGCATGCGGAAGGTATAGTTCCAGCGGCAGGAATTGGCGCAATTGCCCTGATTGGCACCCCGTTCGGCCATGAAGTTCGACAAGAGGCAGCGGCCGGAATAAGTCATGCACATGGCCCCATGCACAAAGGCTTCCAGCTTGATATCCGGGCATTTCTCGCGGATCTCTTTCAGCTCGGCAAAGGAAACCTCGCGGGCCAAAACGCAAAGCTCAGCCCCCTGATCCTGCCAAAATTTCACCGAGAGCCAGGAGCAGATATTGCTTTGGGTGGAGATATGCAGCGGCAGCTCTGGTGCGCGATCCTTGACGTATTGGAACACACCGGGATCGGCGATGATCAACCCATCAGGGCGCACCCTGCGGACGGTCTCGATATATTCGTCCAGCTTGTCGATGTCTTTATTGTGGGAAAACAGGTTCAGCGTCAGATAGGCGCGCCGCCCATGCTGGTGGCAGAATTCCACGCCCTCGATTACCTCCTCCAAGGAGAACTCGGATTTGGTGCGCAGGGACATATCCGGCGTGCCCAGATAGACCGCATCAGCCCCGTAGAGAATGGCGAGCTTGAGCTTGCGCAGGTTGCCTGCGGGCATCAAGAGTTCGGAGCGATGCTCGGGAGAGGACGCGGGGCGGATCATCGGCTTCATACCCTTCACTATGACTGGGAAAACGCGCCTATAGGGCAAGCCGGGACGTGGTGATTTGATCTAGCGCAAATTGGCGCAGATGTGATCCTGCCAGCCCGAATTTAATACGGGCTGGCAAAGGGGCGCCCCCTTCCGCCAAAGGGCGCGCCTGCTGGGCTCAGCTTTTCAGCGAGCAGGTGTTGATACCCAGGATTGAATAGAGTGGGCAGTTGCCCAGAAGGCCGGTGGCTAGGGGCACAATCCCGATCAAACCCCAAAGCGACTGTGGGCCGATAAAGACAAGTGAGAGCAGAACGATACCAGCGATGACACGCAGGGTACGGTCAATTTTGCCTTCGTTTTTGGTCATGAGAGATCTCCTTTTGTACTGTTGCCAAAAGCATAGCAAAAAGAAGATGTGAGGCGCGGTGACAGTGTCACCAACTTGGTAAAGAAAGTTACTTTTGGTCCGAAATCTGCGCCAGCTCAGGTGCATTGCAGATGTGAACACCGTCAGGGAGCTGTTCGACCAGGCCCCGGCGGGCAAATTCTGCGAGGCGACGCGACACATAGGCCCGGCCTGATGCGGTTTCAGCAGCCAGCGCGGTATGGGTGACTTGGACCATTCCCTGCACATCGGCCAGTCGCAGCAGAACCTTGGCCAGGCGGGCATCAAACCCCGTCAGTGCCACGTCTTCGATCAGTTGCTGGTATTCGCTGAACCGCAGTGCAACCGAGGTCAGCACTGTATTGCGAAAGCTCTCATCCTGTTCCATCACCTGACGAAACTGACCCGCCGGGATCAAGTCGCCTTGCAGGTCTTCCTCAACGACGCCCTCGGCGGAATAGGTCTGATCTTTGATCAGGCAGGTAAAGGTCTGCAGGCAGACCTCGCCGGGATGCACTCGGTAAAGCACCACCTCGCGACCACTGCTGCCAGTGAGGGTGACCTTGATGCAGCCCCGTTTCAGGATGACAAACCCTGGGCAGTCTTGGCCTGGGCTGAACAGGATCGTGCCCTTTGGGGCGGTGAATTTTTTCGCGAGACTCAACAGGGCTACTCCAAACGCAACTTCCGCTAGCGGATACCAGCGCGCCGGAGAGTGCAAGCCTGATCCAGAACCGCGCCCTGAAGAAATGAAAAAGGGCCCGCTCGCGCAGGCCCCTTGAACGTTGATAGGCAGGTGCCTCAAGCCAGACGGTCGGTGACCTCCAGGTGCTGTGCCAGGCTGCCAATCTTGCCCATCCAATCCGCGACCAGATCAGCATCGCTCGGCGCCGCATGAACACCCGGGGTGATCTTGCCGTTCATCACCGCCTCAATGGCATAGGACACAGGATAGGAGACCAGACGTGCCATAGCGGTGCCGCGCGCGTCCCCCCAGGCATCCATCACATAGGTCTTGTGCCAGAGGGTCTCACCGGCTTTTTCGGCCTTCAGATCAACACAGAGCACAACCCGGTCAGCTTCGCCCTCATCATAGGAGTTTTCCTCCCAGAACTGATCTGACATTTCCTTCAGGCGGGCATCGCCAGCGTCGCCTTCGAGCGTCTCTACCGCTTTAAACACATCCCCCCAGGCCTCGGTCCAGCCGTTCAGGCGCAGGGTGCCGCGGACGAATTCCTTCACCTGCCAGTCCGAGCCAAATTCGTACTGCCCCATGAAGGGCAGGGAATCACGGTTTGGATAGACCTCGAAGCTCTCGGGTGTTGGCAATGGTGCGTCAAAGGTAGAGATCGCATCCCAGGGGCGGGCGACGTCGAACTCTTTGAAATCACGAATGGATTTTGACGGCGAACGCAGGGCTTTCAGCACGCCCAGCGGCGACCAGCTGAACTTGTAGCGAAACGGGTTCGCAACTTTGGGAATGCCACCGCAATAGGACAGAAAGCTGACCTCATTGGCGGCATCAAAGGCGGCGGAGGCCTTGTATTCATCCACCAGGGCATGGGCCATCAGATGATCGATGCCGGGGTCCAGGCCAACTTCGTTCACCAGCGCCACACCGGCCGCTTTGGCCTTGTCGTTCAGCCCGCGCATTTCTGGCGCGATATAGGAAGACGACACAAAATGCGCCCCTTTTGAGATCGCCAGTTCCGCCAGCGGCACGTGCCAGTCACCGGGCAGCATCGAGACAACAACATCCGCCGGGCTCAGCATTTCGCCCAGGTTGTTGATGTCAAAGACATGGATGTTGGAGGTGAGATCGCCAACGGCCTCGCGGGCCTTATCGGCGGTGCGGTTCCAGACAGCGACATCGTGACCAGCCTCCAGCAGGCGACGCAGGCCTGGGATGGCGGAGAGGCCGGTGCCGCACCAGTGAATAGTCATGAGAGTTCTCCCTTATTTATAACGCAGTTTGGCAGCGACAATGCTCAGCACAATGAGAATGGCGCAGATATTGGCAATGATGATCGGCCAGTCGCCGACCATGAGCCCGTAGACGAACCACAGGCTGACGGTGAGCAGAAACATCAGATTCGCAGGCAGTGATAGGCCAGAGGTATCGCGACTGGCCCAGGCCTTCCAGGCCTGTGGCAGCCAGCAGATCGTCCCCATAAAGGCCGCAATGTATCCGACGTAAAGCTCCATTAGGCGGGTACAAAGTCGCGGAATGTGGCCTCGGCCCGGCCCCAGACGCCCGTCTTCAGATCGGTGAGCGTCAGCAGCGAGGGCAGCAGCTGTGCTGCATAGTCTTCAGAGCTCTCCACCGGCAGCATCGAGGGCAGGTTATCAATCGCCATGACATCCATCACCGGATCATTGGCGACCCGCAGGGCTGGCGCCTCCCAACTGGTGGCCTCATTGTAGATGGGCACCGGGTTGTAATCGCTGTCTGGGTCACAGGCCACATCGCCGATCGCGGTTAGTTTGCGCGCGGCGGTGAGCGCCTCGGCAGGCACAAAGACGGGCGTGCCGGGGCGGGCAAAGATGCAATTGAGGAACAGATCATGCTGCAGGATTTCTGGGAAGGGGCCGCCGCTTGCGGTCTCTACCATGTCCCATTTGGTGACCGTGATCCCCATGGCTTCGCACAGATCTGCGGCACCGGTGCCAACCCGGCCCATAGCGCCGATAACAATGGCCGAGGGGACATCTGCCTGTACGGCTTTCAGGTCTGCACCCAATTCAGCCAGCAAGGCCTCTTTGCCAGGGTAGACCCCAACCGGGCCGCAGATCTCGCCCCGTTGTTGCGCGCACCAGCTCTTGAGGGTGACCGCAGCGCCCGCATAGCCCGCCCAATAGCCAAAGGCGGCAACCCGGCGACCAGCCTCATCCACCAGATACTCCAGATCATAGAGCGTACCGCCGCCAGCCGCAAAACGAGCCAGCAGCGCCTTGCCGGAGTGCTGACCTTTGAAGGCATGGCCAAACATGATGTGGCGATGCGGCAGCGGCGTGCCATCCTCTGGCAGTTCCTTGAGCCCAAAGATGATGGCGTCTGCTGGCGCTGTGGGCCAGGAATTCTCTGGCGCGATCTCACAGCCCGCATCAATGTAGCCCTGCAGGGGGATGGCCCGCACTGCGCTCTCCTCCACCGTGACCTTGATGCCGCCTGACATGAGCGCCTTGGCGCCTTCGGGCGTCAGGCCTACACGGTCTTCATTGGGGCGCTGTTCGGCCCGTACCCAGAGATGTGTCATTTTGGGATCCTTTAGAGCATGTCCTTGGCATAAACGGCGCGTACCGAGTCGCGCTGTTCCATTGCCGTCATGAAGGACTGTATTTTGGGAAAATCTGCAAGGGTGACGCCATCGCCCTCCAGCCAGGTGCAAACCACATAGAGATAGCAATCTGCCAGGCTGACCTCATCGCCCAGGACAAAGGGGCCGCGCAGCCCGTATTGGCTCAGGTGGGCGCAGCTGTCGGCCATGGTCTGGGGCACCTTGGCCTGCATGTCCTTGTAGCTTGAGGTCTTACTGGCCCAGCGACTGCCGCGCAGTTTATGGGCGTGGTTTACGTGCATGGTGGAGGCGAGATAATACATCACCTCGCGCATCCGGGCGAGCAACACCGGATCGCTGGGGCGCAGGCCTGCCTCTGGGGCAATATCCGCGATGTAGTCCAGCAGGGCGCCGGTCTCAGTCAGGATGCCGCCCTCCACTGCCAATGCCGGCACACGGGACTTGGGGTTGATCTGCGCATAGGCGGGGCTCAGATGTTCTTTGTCGGCAAAGCTGATCTTGATGGCCTCATAGTCGAGCCCAGCCTCTTCCAGTGCGATGGCTACAGCAACCGAAATGGTGCCGGAGGCGTAATAGAGTTGCATGTCAGATCTCCTGTTGGGGCTTGGCGTCTGATTGGGGTCTGGCCGTTATAGATGAGTTTGCGCGTATTGCCGATCCGCTGTGTCCAGATGCGGTACCGCGTTGAATAGCACCGGGCTTAGGTGACCGCCGATGGGAAACAGCCGGTGCATCGAGGTATTCATGATCGCCAGCGCCATTCGGGCCATCCCATCGGTATCCAGCCCCATGGCCTGCCGCATGGCCATCGAGATAAAGCCCCCTGAGGTCACCACCAGGGCGGGGCCATCACCTGCGGCAATCTCAGCCAGGACCGCGCGGGTGCGGCTTTCAAAACTCTCCCAGCTTTCCGGCGGGTTGTCGATCTCGCCTGCGGACCAGGCTTTGAACACCTTTGGCAAATGCGCAATAAAGCCTTCGCGCTCTTGCGGGATGGCAAGCCCATGTTGGGCCTCCATGGCCTGGGCCATGGTGAAATATTCCATCTCGTTGAGACGCGGATCGCGGATGACCTCGTGACAGCCCATGCCCGTTGCGGTTTCAATATGGCGAGTGAGGGTGCCACAATAGACCCGGGGATGATGCGCCCCGCTGCTGTCCAGATGACGTCCTAGCCAAGCCGCCTGCTGATGGCCCAGAGCGCTCAACCGGTCATAGCTGACTTCATCGCGGGCTTCGGTATTTGCCTGCCCGTGGCGGATCAAGGTGATATGGGTCATACGGCGGATCCTGTTTCTGTTCTTGAATTTCATAGGTGAGCGGGCAGCGACATGGAAGAGAGGGTTTTGGATCAGCGCAACTTTTCGATGCAGTGAGATTTTCCGGAGCCCCATAGGGGTTTTTTTGGGGAAAATGTTCGATTTGGTTATTTTGCTGCATTCAAAAGTAAATGCTGCCTTTTGCCTGTTGACCATTGCGCCGGGCGCAAAGCCGTGAACTATATCCGATATCTTTGAATGCAAAGTGACCCGCCTCCACCACCTGACGCTCACATGCGTCGCCCGCTCCCCTAAAGACATAGGTACTTAAATGCCCCTGAATCCCGATCGCTTTCTTGATGACCTACACCGTCTGCGATCCTTTGGCGCATCAGGGGAAGGAAAGGGCGTTGTGCGCCCAGCCTTTTCGGCAGTGGATATCGCCGCCCGCCGCTGGCTGGCCTCGCGCATGGAAGAGGCCGGGCTGAAGACACATTTTGACCCGATCGGCAATCTATTTGGACTGGGAGGCGAGAAATCCCTGCTGATCGGTTCCCACAGTGACAGCCAGCCCGAAGGCGGTTGGCTTGACGGCGCGCTGGGTGTGGTGGCGGGGCTCGAGATTGCCCGCGCCGCTAAGGAGACGGGCGGTCCAGCGATTTCGGTGGTCAATTTTCAGGACGAAGAGGGGCGCTTTGGCATTCTCACCGGATCGGATGTCTGGACGGGCAGCATTTCTCTGGCCGAAGCCGATATGTTCACCGACACCGATGGTCTGGCCCTGGGCGCGGCCCGGTCCCGCATGGCGGGGCGCGCGCGCGAATTTTTACCTCATGACATGTTCACCGGCTTTATCGAGATGCATATCGAACAGGGGCCGGGCATGGATGTCTCGGGGGATCAGATTGGTATTGTCAGTGATATTGTTGGCATCCGTGAGGTTCGCATCCAGATCACAGGACGGCAGAACCATGCGGGCACGACGCCGATGGCCCTGCGCCAGGATGCCTTTCAGGCGCTCTCGACCTTCAACCAACGGATCAACGAACGCTTTTCTGTGGTGGCCACACCGGCCACTGTCTGGACTTTGGGTCATGCCGAACTCAGCCCCAATGCTTCCTCCGTCGTTCCGGGGCTGGCGCGGTTTTCCATGCAATGGCGGGACGGGGATCCGGCTCGTCTGATTTACATGGAGACGATTCTGCGGGAAGTGGCAGAAGAGGTTGCGCTGGAAAAGCAGGTTACCATCGAATTGGGGGAGGTTGGTGGCATTGAACCCGCGGCAATGGATACGCGGCTCAAGGCGGCGTTGCGCGAGGCGGCTGAGGATCTGGCTCCAGGAAAATGGCTGGATCTGCCGTCGGGCGCGTTGCATGACGCTGCGAATGTTTCTCGTGTGATGCCCAGTGCGATGCTCTTTGTGCCGTCGATTGGCGGCATCAGCCATGCCTTTGATGAAGACACCAAAGAGACGGATCTGGTGAAAGGGCTGGAAGTCCTGAACCAGGCGGCGCTGTCATTGTGACATTGCCCAGGGGGTGGGCTTTTGGCAGGCCCTTAGCCCCGTGATCAGCTGCGGGCATAGCCGCGTTTCAGCATGCGGGTACGATGCCTGTCCGCTGCCAGCGAGGCCTCGCGCAGGTTGTCATAGATATTGATCGCGCTTTGGCCATTGCCGCCGGCTACCCCCCATTCCCTGAGAACCGAGATCTCGGAAAACAGGTTGAGGGCCAGTTCGATACGATAGAACCGGGGGCGGCGGCTTTGCGCTTGGCGGTAAAGTAGACAGGTGGCCATGAGGTGATTCTAACCAAGCTGATTCTCCCCCGCAAGAGGCGGATCAGCTCCAGGTCACATCGCCCAGGAAAATATATCCGGCACCGTATATGGTTTTGATAAGGCGGGGATTTTTTGGATCTTCCCGCAGCTTGGTACGCAGGCGCGACACCCGCACATCCATGGCCCGGTCAAAACTGTCGCCAGCCCCACCGCCCAGGCTCTCTTGCATCTGCGCCCGTGAGATCAGCCGTTTTGGGGCGTCGAGGAACAGACGCAACACCTCCCCTTCGGCATGGGAGAACGGCACTTCATCCCCCGTGTCATCTTCGAGCAGGTAACGATCAAAATGCGCCGTCCAGCCGGCAAACTGCGCAGAGTTGCCGCTCACCGGTTGGCTGCGTGGCCCCGAACGCAGGCGGGCGCGAATGCGGGCTACCACCTCGGCCGGATCAAAGGGCTTGGTGATATAGTCATCCGCGCCCAATTCCAGCCCGGTGATACGATCCTGCACCTGAGCCCGGCCGGAGATGATGATCACCGCCGCGCCCTGTTCGAGAGCTAGACGGTGTACCAGGGCCAGCCCATCCACATCCGGCAGCGACAGATCGACCAGACAGACATCAGGTGTCACCCGTTTCAGCGAGGCTTCGAACTCGCGGGCACGGGCAAAGCTCTGGGTGCGAAACCCCGCGTCCTGCAGGCAATCGGTGAGGATCTGGCGAATTTCGGGTTCATCGTCCAAAATTGTGACAAGAGGCGCGGTCATGCGGGGGTCTCCGGCTTGAGCAGAGCGGACAGCTGTTGCGTGGTAAAGGGTTTTTGCAGCACCGGCCCGGCCTTGAGCGCCATGCGAAACTGCGGGTCACTGGGCGGCAGCGATGTCATCAGCAGGATAGGCAGATGCGATCCCTTCAGGCGTTGCGCCAGATCAATGCCGGTGGCTTCGCCTTCCAGGCGCACATCCGACAGGACGAGGGCAATATCAGGCAGGTCTGCGGCCAGAGCCGAGGCCTCATCCACGCTGGTGGCTTCGATCACCGAATAGCCCAGATCCATCAACATATCGCGGAAGGTCGCGCGCAGCTCTTCGCTGTCTTCGACCAGGAGCGCCAACCCGCCCTGGGCATCCGGGGCCTGGCGATAGGGCAGGCGCAGGGTGACGCTGGCGCCGGATACTGTATTGCCCACCCGCATGTCGCCGCCGGTGGATTTGGCCATGTCATAGACCATGGGCAGGCCCAGTCCGGAACCTTCGCTGCCCTTGGTGGTGAAAAAGGGATTGAGCGCGTTTTTCAGCGCATCCGGAGAAAACCCGGGCCCGGTGTCATTGACGCTGATCTCCAGCCAGATTTTGCCCACCACGTGGGCGCTGACGGTGATCTGGCCATTGACCCCGCAGGCATCCCGGGCGTTCAGGATCAGGTTCAACAGTGCGTCTTGCAACTTGCCCGCATCCAAAAGCAGTAGCACGTCGGGTGTGTTGTCTAGCACGCTAAGCCCCAGCCCCTGCGGCAGCGAGGGAGTCGCAAGGATCTTCAGCTCCGACAGCAACGCATGCATATTGGTGGCCTGTGGTCGGAGGGTGCGTTGCCCCGTCATCTCCGCAATCCGGTTCAGCAGGCGCCCGCCGCGCCGTGCGGCCGACAGGGTGCCGCGCACCATGTCTTGGGCGGCCTCGGGCAGCGCCATTTTTTCCAGCTTGCCCTGCATGCCGAGAATGATGGTCAGCAGGTTAGAGAAGTCATGTGCCAACCCCGAGGTCATCTGTGCCGCCATTTCGCGGCGGCGGGCCTGTTGTAGCGCCACGCGCGCCTGGGTTTCTTCGGTCACATCCATCGACAAGATATAGACCCCGCCGGCCTGATCGGGGGTAAAGGCCACCCGGATGCGGCGGCTGTCGTGTTCTTCGGTGAATTCAAACACCGGGCTGGCCCCTTTGTAGGCGGCCATTAGATGCGGCTCGATCCGGCCAAAGGCCTGGATCCCCAAAGCATCCGAGATATGCATGCCCAGGATATCCGAAGGACGGCTGGGAAAGACTGAGCTGAGGCGTCGGTTGGTATAGGTGTAATGGCCATCCGCATCGACATGGGCGATATGCGCCGGCATCATTTCAGTGGTGAGACGGGTGCGGCCCTCGATCTCGGTCAACTGCCGCTTGGCCTCTTCCAGAGCGGTGATGGTGGCGGCCAGCTTGCGGTTGGTGGCCGAAAGCTCCTCGGTATGGGCGATCAGCCGATCTGACATTTCCTCGGAGCGGGCCCGCAACAGCTGTTCCACCCGTTTGGTGCGGCTGATGTCGGTATAGACCGCAACCCAGCCGCCCTGCGGTAGTGGCGCGCCTTCGATCGAAATTACCTGACCATTGGCGCGGGTCCGTTCGATGTAATGCGGTTCAAAATCCAGCGCCTGCTCGACGCGGGCCGAGACAAATTCTTCGATATCCTCCATAGGGCCATACTCACCGCTGACAGCAATATGGCGAATGGTGTCGTCAAAGCGCGCCCCTGGGGTGACCAGAGCGTTGGGAAGGTTGAACATTTCCTGAAAACGGCTGTTGCAGACTGCCAGCCGCAGCTCGCTGTCATAAATCGAGATCGCCTGAGCAATCAGGTTCAACCCGGCGGTGGTCATTGCCGCACGTGATTTATCGGATGTGTTCATGCTGCCTCCCCGCTCATGGGGTAACAGCTTGGCAAAAAAGAGCAAGGGCGGCGCGGTGCCGCGGCAGGCTACGTATCAGGGCTACATATCTTTGAGCGCACGCATCGCAGCCCGGGTGCCGGGGCCGACCTTGCCGTCGATCGAGCCAGAGTAAAGCCCCAGATCGCGCAGCCTGCGTTGCATGGCCATCAGGGTGCTTTGGCGCCAGGAATCCGAAGACCAGCCCAGTGGGGTCTCGCTGCCCAGTTTTAGACCGTCGATGTAATAGGAGACCGCGCGCTGGTCGCTTTGAGTGACGCCGCGCCCCAGCTCATACTGAACCCCAAGGTTGACGGTTGCGGTGGCATGCCCCTGTGCGGCGGCCTTTTGGTACCAGCTTATTGCCTGCGCATAGCTTTGCTGCACGCCACGGCCTTTTTCATACATCCACCCCAGCGAGTTCTGCGCCTTGGGAAGATCCCGATTAGCGGCCATGCGAAGCCAGCGGACGGCTTCGACATCGTCTTGCGACACGCCCTGGCCTTCGCGCAGGAAGATGGCGACCTTGTACAGCGCATTGAGATAATCGGCCCGCGCCGCCTTTTGATACCAGCTATAGGCGCGGGCGTAGCTCTGGGTGACTCCACGGCCGTTTTCATACATCCAGGCCAGATTGTACTGAGCGCGGGGGTGATCCCTATTGGCGGCCTGGCGATACCAGGACACCGCCTGGGCGTCATCCTGCGGTACGGCGCGGCCTTTTTCATACATCCAGCCCAGTTGTGTTTCTGCAATGGGGTAGCCCTGATTTGCGGCGCGCCGCAGCAGGCTGACCGCGAGTTGGTCGTTTTGGGTCAGCCCCTGGCCCTTGCGGTACATCAGGGCCAGATTGGTTTGTGCCATCGGGTCCTGCGCCCCGGCTGCCCTGCGGTAATAGGCCAGAGCCTCGGTCAGATTGTCTGCCTTGTCATAGGCGCGGGCCAGAAAGGCCAGAGCCGCCGACGAGTCGGAATTGAGCTGCACGGCCCGGCGGCAGGCGCGAATGGCGGCAGCGGCGTCGATCTCTTTCCACTCAATACCTCTGGAATTGATGTCCTGCCTGTTCAGCCGCGGGTGGCGCGGATGCCCGGCAGCATCGGCGCAGGACTGCAAGGCTGCCTGCTGGGCAGAGCGCCTGGGCGTGGCAGAGGCTGTGGGGGAAGGTGTGGAGACGGGCGGCGAGCTGGCAGGCGGCGTAGGAGGGGTTGCGGCGATAGGGGCGCGGCCTTTGTCTTTGGACAGCAAGGCCAGCAGCTCATCCTCAGCCTGGCTTTGGGAGGGCGCGCCCGTCTGGGCAGGGGGCACGGGTTCTGGATCGGGCTGTGTTTCTGCCAGCTCCACGGCCTGAGGGTCTGGCGTTTCCTGGGCGCGGGTTTGCGGTGTGCTCAGAGGGGGCTGCGCAGTGGCTTCGCATCGCAGCCTCAGATAGGCTTCGGCGATAGGTGCAAAGATATGGCTGGCACAATGGGCTTGATAGGCCGCATAGGCATAGCACTGGTCCGCATTCTGGGCGACCTGGAACAGGGCGCTGCATTGATCGAGTTCCCTTGGTGCCACGGCGGCCTGTGTCACTGGCTCAGGGGCAGCGGTGGCCTGGACACCGCATTGCCCCGCCAGGCAGATACGCTCGGTTGTTTGGTCATAATAGGCTGGCAGCTGCTGGTGCCCCCCATAGGAGGCGGCCTGCTGCCGGGTCTGTCTGCGTGCGTCCAGAATCGCATCCTGCAGATAGGTGCCAGGCTTCAGGTGCTGGACAAAATTGCGCGTGAAGACTGAAAGCTTCTGATCCGGGCTGTCGGTCGGCAAATGGTCCAAGGCCTGCTGCCCCTTGCCGGCCGAGTAGACAATAAAGGTGCCGGTGCTGGGCAATATTGGCGTCAATCCACGGGTGATCCCGATGGATTTGGTGCCGGGGCTTTGCAGAAAAGGACTGTCGCGGCAGGCGTCAATGACAGCGATGGTCAGAGCAACGCCCTTGGCCTCCAGCTCATCCAGCAGCCCGCTGTGGCCGTTCTGAAGCGGGATGGTGGCATCCTCCAGTAGCTTCTGAAACTCGGGCTGGGGGCGGTGGACCTCGGTTGGCACGATGTAATTGACCCGGCCATTGCTCCAGCCGTGGCCGGAATAGATAAAGGCCACGTCGTCTCCGGGGGCGACCTGATTAAGAAAGCTGTAAAAGGCATGCAGGGTCTCGCGCCGGGTGAGATCTTTGTTCAGGGTCACCGCAAAGCCCAGTTCCTCCAGGGCCTCGGCATAGGCCGCGGCATCGGCATGGGTATTGGCGAGGTCGCCAAGTTCGGCGTAGTCGGAATTTCCCAGGATAAAGGCATGGCGGGCTGCAAGCGCAGGAGAGGCGATCAACAGGGCCATAATCACAGCCAGAATTCGTCCCATTTTAACCCCCACTCTTTACTATGCTCACTGCGACAATGTTGGCTGACTGTTGCCCGTCTTGGCAAGCATTGTGACAAACACCTCTCCGGAACTGCTGCAGAACCGCAAAAAGAGCTGCCATTGAGGGCTGTTACAATTCGTTAGATTTGTGAAAACTTCACGAAAAAGTTGACCGGCTAGCATGTGACAGTTCCTAATTGGGACCAGAATCGTGTGACAGCGATCTGCCGGTCGGGGAAGGCCGGAATGGGAGGAGAAAGACATTGGCTCAGATGCAGTCAGGCGCTGCGGGGAAACTCTCCCTGCCGGCGCTGCTTGAACGCAACGTTGCGGAATTCGGTGATCAGCCGGCCTACCGCGAAAAAGAATTTGGCATTTGGCAGTGCTGGACCTGGGCGGAAACCGCCAAGGAGATCGAAGCACTGGCGCTTGGTCTTATCAATCTTGGTGTGAATGAGGGTGATTTCATTGCCATCATTGGGGGCAACCGCCCCTATATGTATTGGTCGATGGTCGCAGCCCAATCCGTGGGCGCCGTTCCGGTTCCGCTGTACCAAGATGCCAACGCAGAAGAGATGGCCTATGTGCTGGATCACTGTGGCGCACGTTTTGTGATTGCCGCGGACCAGGAACAGGTCGACAAGGTGATCGAGGTGCAGGATCAGTTGCACCAGTTTGAGCACCTGATCTATCTGGATCCACGGGGCCTGCGCAAATACGACCACCACACGCTGCATGAGTATTCTCATGTTCAGAACCAGGGGCGCGCGGCCTATGACGAATGGATCACCGATCTGAACGAACGTCGCGCCAGGCTGACCTATGACAGCACCTGCGTGATGCTTTATACCTCGGGCACCACGGGTAAGCCCAAGGGCGTGGTTCTGTCCAACCGCAATATCATTGAGAGCGCCAAGAACGCTTGCGAATTTGATAAGCTGAAGCAGACGGATGAGATTCTCGCCTATTTGCCGATGGCTTGGGTTGGTGACTTTATCTTCTCGATTGGTCAGGCCTATTGGGCGGGGTTCTGCGTGAACTGCCCGGAAAGCCCCGAGACCATGATGACCGATCTGCGTGAGATCGGCCCCAGCTATTACTTTGCGCCACCGCGGGTTTTTGAAACCCAGTTGACCAATGTGATGATCCGCATGGAAGATGCGGGCAACTTCAAGCGCAAGATGTTCCATTACTTTATGGATCACGCCAAAAAAGTTGGTCCCAGCATTCTGGACGGCAAGCCCGTGGGCCTGATGGACCGGCTGAAATACAAGCTGGGAGATCTGATGGTTTATGGCCCGCTGAAGGACACGCTGGGCTTTGGCAACGTGCGTGTTGGCTATACCGCTGGTGAAGCCATCGGCCCGGAGATCTTTGAATTCTACCGCTCGCTGGGGATCAACCTCAAACAGCTCTATGGTCAGACCGAAGCCACCGTTTTCATCACCGTGCAGCCTGATGGCGAAGTGCGGGCGGATACCGTAGGTGTGCCGGCGCCGGATGTGGAAATCCGCATCGCTGACAATGGTGAAATCTTCTACCGCTCCCCGGGCACCTTTGTGGAATACTACAAAAACCCCGAAAGCACCGCAGACACCAAAGACCCTGAGGGATGGGTCGCAACCGGTGACGCGGGCTTCTTTGAAGAGAAGTCAGGCCACCTGCGCATCATCGACCGGGCCAAGGATGTTGGCAAAATGGCCGATGGCAGCATGTTCGCGCCCAAATTCGTCGAGAACAAACTGAAGTTCTATCCCGACATCCTAGAGGCGGTGCTGTTTGGCAATGAAAAGGACCGCTGTGTCGCCTTTATCAACATCGACCTCTCGGCGGTGGGCAACTGGGCGGAACGCAACAATATCGCCTATGCATCCTATCAGGAACTGGCGGGTCACCCCAAGGTTCTGGCTTCGATCCAAGAGCATGTCTCGGCGGTGAACAAATCTGTTGCTGAGGACCCGATGCTGTCGGGCTGTCAGGTGCACCGTTTTGTGGTTCTGCATAAGGAGCTGGATGCGGATGACGGCGAGATGACCCGGACCCGCAAGGTGCGTCGTCGGATCGTCGAAGAGAAATTCGCCGATATCATCGGGGCGCTTTACGACGGCTCGGGCGAGATTTCGACCACCACCGAAGTCACCTATGAGGACGGTCGCAAAGGGTCGATCTCCGCAACGCTGACGATCATTGATGCGGATCTTTCTGGCTCTGTTCAGCAGCGGGTGGCCGCAGAATGAGCAATTTGATCTCAGACTGGCGCTTTGCCTGTTCTGACACGCTTGATCTGGGTTCAGACCAGATCGGGGCAGTGTTCGGGATGAAAGGCGGTATGCACCACCTGGCGGATCATGAACGGTGCGCTGAACCCACGGGTTCGGCGGCTGATACTGGCACGGCTTTCAGAGGGGGACAGGCCTTTGCGTCTGCACTCAATCGCCATGTCCAACAGGCAACCGTGCTCGAATTCGCTAAACATTGCAGGGATCTCCTTGCTGCTCATCTTTCTCAAGTGTCCTCTAAAATGGTTAACATTTTAGTGTGGCAGAATAATGGAGACGTCACCCATGCTTGACCAATCCGATAGCTATGTCACCGAAGACGGTCGCACCATTGGCGGCGTGGTGATGGAAATGAAAAACATCACCCTGCGCTTTGGCGGTGTGGTGGCGATCAAAGATATCTCCTTTGATATCCGCGAAGGCGAAATTCGCGCCATCATCGGGCCCAACGGTGCTGGTAAGTCTTCGATGCTGAACGTGATCTCGGGCTTTTACGTGCCACAAGAGGGCACGGTCGAGTTTCACGGTAAGCCGCGCCCACAGATGCGCCCCTATGAGGTGGCACAGCAGGGCATCGCCCGGACGTTCCAGAACATTGCCCTGTTTGAAGGCATGAGCGTGTTGGACAACGTGATGACCGGCCGTTTGAACCACATGAAATCAGGTCTGTTTCAGCAAGCCCTGTGGAAGGGCAAGGCCGAGAAAGAAGAGACCGCCAACCGTGAAGTGGTTGAGAAGGTTATCGACTTTCTCGAGATTCAGCACATTCGCAAAACCCCGGTGTCACGTTTGCCCTATGGTTTGAAAAAGCGGGTGGAACTGGCACGTGCCCTAGCGGCCGAACCCAAGCTGTTGCTGCTGGATGAACCTATGGCCGGTATGAACGTCGAAGAAAAAGAGGACATGTCCCGCTTTATTCTCGATGTGAACGACGAGTTTGGCACCACCATTGCCCTGATCGAACATGATATGGGTGTCGTCATGGATCTGTCCGACCGCGTGGTTGTGATGGATTACGGCAAGAAGATCGGCGATGGCACGCCGGATGAAGTGCGCAACAACCAGGCCGTTATCGACGCCTATCTTGGTGTGGCACATGACTAAAGTTCTGACAGATATGAGGAGAGTGACTGATGTCTGACCAGTTTCTTTTTGCAACCGAAGTCTTTTTCAACGGGCTGATGGCCGGGGTGCTTTATGCGCTCGTGGCGCTGGGCTTTGTTCTGATCTACAAGGCTTCCGGCATTTTCAACTACGCCCAAGGCGTTATGGCACTGTTTGCAGCGATGACCCTGGTGGGTATCATGCAGGGGCAGGTTCCCTTCAGCCATATCATCAACGCGGTCTTTGGCACCGAGGTGCACCACTTTGGCTGGCATGTGCCTGCCCTGTTGGCAATCTTGCTGACGGTTGGTGTGATGGTGGTCTTTGCCTGGCTGGTGCAGCGCATCGTGATGCGCCATCTGGTTGGCCAAGAGCCCATCATCCTGTTCATGGCTACCATCGGCCTGGCTTATTTCCTCGAAGGGTTTTCTGACCTGATGTGGGGCTCTGAGATCAAAAAGCTCGACGTGGGCTTGCCGCAGGGTGGCTCCTTCTGGATCGAAGACATGACCGCGGGTCTGGGTTCGGATAACTTCTACGGCTTCTTTATTGATCAGCTGGACATCGTTGCCACCGTGATTGCTGCTGTCCTGGTGGCGGGGCTGGTGCTCTTTGCGCAGTACACGAAACAGGGCCGCGCCATGCGGGCTGTGGCGGATGATCACCAGGCTGCCCTGTCGGTTGGTATCTCGCTGAACTTCATCTGGGTGCTGGTCTGGTCGGTTGCGGGCTTTGTCGCCCTGGTGGCCGGGATTGTCTGGGGCACCAAATCGGGCGTGCAGTTCTCGCTGTCTCTAATCGCGCTCAAGGCCCTGCCGGTTCTGATGCTGGGTGGCTTTACCTCGATCCCTGGCGCCATCGTGGGTGGTTTGATCATCGGTGTCGGCGAAAAGCTCTTTGAATTTGCCATCGGCCCCATGGTGGGCGGTGCGACCGAGAACTGGTTTGCCTATGTTCTGGCGCTGCTCTTCTTGGTCTTCCGACCCCAGGGTCTGTTTGGCGAAAAGATCATCGAGAGGGTCTGACCCAACGAAGCAAGACAGGCCTCCCCGCTCCAACGGGATGGGGAGGCATCACGGAAACCTCGCAGCCTGCACCCGGTTTGGTGCACCGCAAATTAGGAGAACATGCATGATGAAGCTCATCGCCATCATCAACGTGATTGCCTGGTCCGGTTTCTGGGCCTTCGGATATCTGGCCATCAGTGCCAGCGGTTTTTCCGAAGCTCAGATCGTCACCTCTGCGCTGCTGGCTGCGGCGGGTCTCTTTACCGGCATCATTGCCTATCTGCGCCTGGCCCAAGCGGCCGAGTTGAGCGGATATGCGCAAAAATCCAATCAAATGAGCGCAGCGGATCGTAACCGCGCGCAGCAACAGGGGAGCATCTAACCCATGTTCTATCGCGAAGCCGGAGACTTCAAAGTCTCTTATGAACAGGACAGCCAGACCTTCCCGATCAAATTTGATCGTTATCGGTATTACCTCGTGCTGCTCATCGCCTTTTTGGTCATTCCCTTTACCATCAATGACTATTGGGCCAGCGCCATTCTACTGCCCTTCCTGATCTATTCGATCGCAGCCATTGGACTGAATATTCTGGTTGGCTATGCCGGACAGGTGTCCCTGGGGACTGGTGGTTTCATGGCGGTGGGGGCCTATGCCTGCTACAAGCTGATGACGGCATTCCCAGAGGTGAGCATGTTTGTGCATGTAGTGCTGGCTGGCGGGATTACCGCGCTGGTCTGCGTGCTCTTTGGCCTACCAAGCCTGCGCATCAAGGGGTTCTATCTGGCGGTGGCAACACTGGCGGCGCAGTTCTTCCTGGTCTGGGTGTTCAACCGGGTGCCATGGTTCTACAACTACTCGGCCTCGGGTCAGATCAACGCCCCAGAGCGTGATGTCTTTGGCATCATCATCACCGGCCCCAATGCGCCGGCCTGGGCAACCTATCTGTTCTGCCTGGTGTTCCTCACCATCTGCGCCATTGTCGCCCGCAACCTGACCCGTGGCACCGTGGGCCGCAGCTGGATGGCGATCCGCGACATGGATATCGCCGCCGAAATCATCGGGGTGAACCCGCTGAAAGCCAAACTGACGGCCTTTGCTGTCTCGGGCTTCTTCATCGGCATCTCCGGCGCTTTGTTCTTTGCGCTTTATCTGGGTGCGGTTGAGGTTGGCGAAGCCTTTGGCATCACCAAGTCTTTCCAGGTGCTGTTCATGGTGATCATTGGCGGCCTGGGCTCGATCTTTGGATCCTTTGCTGGCGCGGCCTTCCTGGTTCTGCTGCCGGTGATCCTGAAAGTGGTCGGCGTCGACGTGTTGGGCTGGCCCACAGATATTGTGGCACATTTCCAGCTGGTTATTGTCGGAGCGCTGATTGTGTTGTTCCTGATCGTGGAACCACATGGGCTGGCGCAGCTCTGGCGCGTCGCCAAAGAGAAACTGAGGCTGTGGCCCTTCCCGCACTAAGCGGTAAGGTACGAGACGAGCGGTGGGGACAAGATCAATATTTCAGCCCCGCCGTTACCTAAGACGACTATCGGATGAGACCAAGGGAGGATGAATACCGATGAATATGAAACTTACCACTTTGGCGCTGGGCGCCGTGATGGCTGCGGGTCCAGTAATGGCGGACCTGGTTTTCCCATCGCTGAGCTACCGGACCGGACCCTATGCTGCGGGCGGTATCCCGTTTGCGGATGGCTACGCTGACTACTTCACCCTCGTCAACGAGCGTGATGGCGGCATTGGCGGCGTTAAGGCGCGCCTGATCGAATGTGAGACCGGCTACAACACCGAAAAGGGTGTGGAATGCTACGAATCCACCAAAGGCGAAGGCGCTTTGGTGTATCAGCCCCTGTCCACCGGGATCACCTATCAGCTGATCCCAAAAACAGCTGCTGATGGCATCCCGCTTCACACCATGGGCTATGGCCGGACATCGGCTGCCAACGGCAAAGTCTTTGGCAACGTGTTCAACTACCCAGCCAACTACTGGGATGGCGCGTCGGGCATCATCAACTACCTGCTGGACGAAAACGGTGGCGACCTGAAGGGCAAGAAGATTGCTCTGGTGTACCACAACTCTGCCTACGGTAAGGAACCAATCCGGACCCTGGAAGAGCTGGCTGTAAAGCATGGTTTTGAACTGACCGCTCTGCCTGTTGACCACCCTGGTCAGGAGCAGAAATCGCAATGGCTGCAGATCCGCCGCGAGCGTCCTGACTTTGTCATGATGTGGGGCTGGGGCGTGATGAACCAGGTTGCCATTCAGGAAGCCGCAAACATCCGTTTCCCAATGGAAAACTTCATTGGTGTATGGTGGTCCGGTGCCGAGCATGACGTTCTGTCCGCAGGCGCAGCGGCTGATGGCTACAAGGCTGTGACCTTCCACAACGTTGGCCGTGACTTCCCTGTCTTTGACGACATGCAGAAATATGTTGTTGACGCGGGCAAGGCAGCGGGTGCCGGCGATCAGATCGGCAACGTTCTGTATAACCGCGGCATGTATGCAGCCATGTTGGCTGTTGAAGCGGCCAAAACTGCTCAGGAAATCCACGGTACCGCCGACATCACCCCAGCGATGATGCGTGACGGTATGGAAGCTCTGGAAATGCCTGAAGCGCGCATGGCCTCCCTCGGCATGCCTTACTTTGGTCCTTCCTTTAACGTGTCCTGTGAAAACCATGGTGGCCCCGGCCTCGTTGGTGTGACCCAGTGGGACGCAGAGGCCAAAACCTGGAGCCTGGTTGCTGACTTCCAGCAAACCGATGGTGAGGTGATCAAGCCGCTGATCGAAGCAGACTCCGCTTCCTATGCGTCTGAAAACAACATCGAACCTCGTTGTAACTAAGAACTATTCCGATCCCACAGCCCTGTGGGGTCGGGCCTTAATCCGGCGCGGCGGTCCGTCTGCCGCGCCACACCGAACAGATCCGGACGCGCCGAGAAAAAGCGCCCTGGCCCGTATGAGGACAAGCTTTGATGCTGGATGCAGCCAACACCACTGATGTGCAGGCCGAGACCCTGCTTGAGGTCAACAATATCGAGGTGATCTACAATCACGTGATCCTGGTGCTGAAGGGCGTCAGCCTCAATGTTCCCAAAGGCGGTATCACCGCATTGCTGGGCGGCAACGGCGCTGGTAAGACCACCACGCTCAAGGCGATCTCCAACCTGCTGCGATCAGAACGCGGCGAGGTGACCAAGGGATCGGTGAAGTATCGCGGCAGCGATGTACATGATGCAGATCCAGCCGATCTGGTGCGCAAGGGCGTGATCCAGGTGATGGAAGGCCGCCATTGTTTTGAACACCTGACCGTCGAGGAAAACCTGCTGACCGGCGCCTATACCCGCTCTGATAGCGGCGCCAATATCAAGCAGGACCTGGAAATGGTCTATAACTATTTCCCACGCCTGAAAGAGCGCCGCACCAGCCAGGCTGGCTATACATCGGGTGGGGAGCAGCAGATGGTTGCCATGGGTCGGGCCCTGATGAGCCGCCCTGAAACCATCCTATTGGATGAGCCTTCGATGGGTTTGGCACCGCAGTTGGTGGAGCAGATCTTTGAGATCGTGAAATCGATCAACGAACAAGAGGGCGTGACCTTCCTCTTGGCCGAACAGAACACCAACGTGGCGCTGCGCTATGCCCACTATGGCTACATTCTGGAATCCGGTCGCGTAGTGATGGATGGCCCTGCTGCCGAACTGCGTGAAAACCCTGACGTTAAAGAATTCTACCTTGGCATGTCTGACGAAGGCCGAAAAAGCTTTCGCGATGTGCGCTCCTACCGCCGTCGCAAGCGGTGGCTGAGCTAAGGGAGTGATGGTGAACATATGACCTATTTTGATTCCCTAGAAACACGAAGCGACGATCAACGCGCCAGCGATCAGGCCAAGGCTTTGCAGGCGCAGATCGCCCTGGCTAAAACGGCAGCGGGCTATGCTGGCAGCCTTGGTGATGTTGATCCCGCCAGCATTACTTCGGCAGCCGATCTGGTGTCTCTGCCAGTGTTGCGCAAATCTGACCTCAGCAAGGCACAGGGAGCGAATGCCCCCTTTGGTGGCTTCACTGTGAAACCAGCCTCTGGTTTTGCCCATATCTTTCAGTCTCCTGGTCCGATCTACGAACCCGGCGGAGTGGATCATGACTGGTGGCGCATGGGCCGTTTCTTGCATGCCGTGGGCATTGGGCAGGGCGATGTGGTGCAGAACTGCTTTGGCTACCACCTGACCCCTGCGGGTATGATCTTTGAAAACGGCGCCCGCGCCGTTGGCGCCGCCGTGCTGCCAGCGGGCACTGGCCAAACCGAGCTGCAGGTGACAGCTGCCCGCGATGTCGGCGCCACGGCCTATGCCGGGACGCCGGATTATCTGAAGGTGATCCTCGACAAGGCCGAAGCCATGGGCATCAAGCTGGGCTTCACCAAGGCGGCCGTAGGCGGCGGGGCTCTGTTCCCCTCTCTGCGTCAGGAATATGCTGATCGCGGCATCACCTGCTTGCAAAGCTATGCCACCGCAGATCTGGGCAATATCGCCTATGAGAGCCCGGCGATGGAGGGGATGATTGTCGACGAGAATGTCATCGTCGAAATCGTCACCCCCGGCACTGGCACCCCGGTTGCACCGGGTGAAGTGGGTGAAGTTGTGGTCACCACACTGAACCCAGACTATCCACTGGTGCGTTTCGCCACGGGTGATTTGTCGGCTGTGATGCCGGGGATATCTCCCTGCGGTCGGACCAATATGCGGATCAAGGGCTGGATGGGCCGGGCTGACCAGACGACTAAGATCAAAGGCATGTTTGTCCGCCCCGAACAGGTCGCGGCCCTGGTTGAAAAACATGACGAGATCGTCAAGGCGCGGGTCATTGCGGCGCGTGACGGTGAAATGGACACCATGACCGTGCAAATCGAAGCCAATGCAGGCGATGAGATTACCTTTGGCAAATCGGTGATCGAAGTGCTGAAGATGAAGGGCAAGATCGAAGTGGTTTCCCCTGGTGCCCTACCCAAGGATGGCTTGGTGATCGAAGACCAGCGCAGCTACGACTGACAAAGGCCAATGTCCTGTTTGACCAGGTAACGGCTCACCCTATCCCCGCACCGCTTGTCGGTGTCCTAACCCTCCGATTTGACCTGTGGTCTGTCGGGGGGATTTTTTTGGTGCCGCCGCGCTGATCCGGACTGCTTTGTAGCCTGCGTCAGGTTTCCTGCTGGAGTTTCTGACCAAAATAATCAAATAAGGGGGGAGCCAAGACACTGCCAAGAGCCGGATCCATGACTGCCATGCGCGATATTGACGACTATGCCCCTAAGGGGAACCGCCGGGGCAAACGATCCGGGACAGAGCTGTTCTCTGTTTTGGCCTGGAGCGTGGCGCTGGCCTGTATCCTGCCGATGGTCGCAGTTGCCCTGGCGGCTGTAGGTGGCGGGACGGAGACCATTCAGCACTTGGCAGACACCGTATTGCCCCGCTATGCGCTGACCACCTTTGGACTGGTGGCGCTGGTCTCCGTGGGCACCCTGGGCATTGGCGTCGGAGCCGCCTGGCTGGTGACCATGACGCGCTTTCCCGGTGTACGGATTTTTGAAATCGCTTTGGTGCTGCCGCTGGCCTTTCCGGCCTATGTTCTGGCCTATGCCTATACCTTCATTCTGGATCATCCCGGCATTGTGCAATCCACGCTGCGGCAGGTGACCGGCTGGGGCCCGCGCGACTATTGGTTCCCTGAGATCCGCTCGTTGGGCGGCGCGGCGGCGATGCTGGTTCTGGTGCTCTACCCCTACGTCTATCTGCTGGCGCGGGCGGCCTTTCTGCAACAAAGCGGTGGCGCCTTTCTGGCCGCACGGGCCCTGGGAAAGAACGCATTTCAGGCCTTTTGGCTGGTCAGCCTGCCCATGGCACGCCCGGCGATTGCCTCGGGTGTGCTGCTGGCGGTGATGGAAACTATCGCAGATTTTGGCACCGTCTCTTATTTTGGTGTGCAGACCTTTGCGACCGGCATCTACACAAGTTGGTTTTCAATGGCGGATCGCTCGGCTGCGGCGCAGTTGGCACTCTGCTTGCTGGCCTTTGCCTTGATTCTGGCCGTGGTGGAGCGCTCCACCCGTGGCAAGGCCCGTTATCATCAGGCGGGCAAGCAACACGCGGCCATGCCCCCGGCCGCGCTCGCAGGCTGGCAAGCAGCTGGGGCTTGGGTGCTTTGTGCCGTGCCGGTCTGCTTTGGATTTTTGTTGCCGGTTTTGATCCTGTTCAACATGGGGCTCCAGTCAGAACAGGACCTTCTGAGCCGCCGCTATATTGCCTTTTTGCAGAACTCTCTGACCCTGGCGACCCTGGCCGCGATGCTGACTGTGTTTGCAGCGGTCTGTCTGGGGTTTTACCAACGCCTGCGCCCCGGACGCCCCTCTTCGGCGGCGGCCTATATGTCGCGCCTGGGCTATGCGGTTCCTGGCGGTGTGATTGCGGTAGGCCTGATGGTGCCTTTTGCCGCCTTTGACAATGCGCTGGACGCCTGGATGCGGGCCAATTTTGAGATCCGCACCGGATTGCTGATTTCCGGTTCAATCTGGCTCTTGGTGGCGGCCTATATGGTGCGCTTTCTGGCAGCAGCCCTGGGCGCCTATGAAAGCGGGCAGTCCACGGTGCATGCCAATATGGATTCGGCGGCACGTTCGCTGGGGCAGGGGCCTTTGGGTATGTTGCGCCGGGTGCATCTGCCGATGCTCACACCCAGCCTGCTGACGGCGCTTTTGATTGTCTTTGTCGATGTGATGAAAGAGCTGCCGGCCACCCTAATCATGCGGCCCTTTAACTATGATACCCTAGCGGTACAGGCCTATCGACTGGCCTCGGATGAGCGCCTGGAGGGCGCGGCGGTGCCCTCCTTAGTGATCGTAGCAATCGGGCTGCTGCCGGTGATTCTGATCTGTCGTCAGGTGGGGCGCCGCTAGGCCTGCCAGAGCCCCTGGTCAGCTGTTCCACCAGGTGTCGATTTCATCCCGGCTAATCTGGTCCTTTGGACCCAAAGCCACCAGTTGGGTCTGCAGGGCGTCGCAGCGTTTGGCCTCGACATTTTGGCCAACGATATGCAGCGCATAGGCCCCGCCTGAGGTCAGCACGAACCCCTTCATCCGGTAGAGCCCTTTGGGTCGATTTGCCAATTTATCCCCCAGCAGACGGCGATCCACGGGGCTTTGGCTTTGGAACTGCCAGGTGGTGAAGGCGGGATGCGCCTTGGCGTTGCTATGGCCCTGTGGAAGGGGCAGTAGATCAAACAGCAGCTCTGCCAGCGGTGTGTCATCCATCACCCGCAATCCGCGCGCAGGGATCTGGGTCAGCTGCGCCTTCAGATCCTGTGGCAGGTCTGCGGTTTTACTCACCAAAACCAGATCAGCACTGCGGATTTGTTGGCCTACCAAATCGGCGACGGTCTTATCCGCCAGCAACTCAACAGCGTTGTCACCATCTACCAGGGTGACGATGCCGCCATAGCTGAGCTCGGGGATGCCTTGCACCGTGTCAGCGATCGCAGAAGGGTCCGACACGCCGCTGGCCTCGATCAGGATGTGATCCGGGCGGTCTGCCTGAATGACGATTCTGCGCAGGGCCATTTGTAGATCCTGATCCATACTGCAGCAGACACAGCCATTGGTCAGCGCCAGGGTCTCGCCCTCTTCGGCCTGGATCAGCGCATCATCAATGTTCACCGCTCCAAAATCATTGACCACAACCATCAGCCGCAGCCCGTGATCCTCTGCCAGAAGTCGGTTGATCAAGGTGGTCTTTCCCGCGCCAAGATAGCCGCTGAGCACGGTAACTGGCAGACGGTTCATACGACCCGCACCTGTGAACGAATATGAAGCATGGCCGACCCTCCCTCGCTGTGCCTTTAGCTCCTATAGGCACAGCATCGGGGCGGGTCCAGTCAATCGAGAGCTTTATAAAGATAGGTTGTCGCTTCAAAGTGCTCTTCTGTCGGATGTTTGCAAAACCCCGGAATAGAGCCTGCAACCTGATATCCGAGGCTTTCGTATAGGCGTTGCGACGGATCCCCGGAACGGGTGTCGAGCACCAGAAGGACTTTGCCCCGTTTGCGAGTTTCCTCTTCCAGGGCCTGCATCAGTGCACGGGCCAACCCGGCGCGGCGGGCCTTTGGGTGGACCAAGAGCTTGGACACGTCACCGCGATGCTGCTGGTTGGCGGGCAGCCCGAGGCAGAGTTGCACCGTCCCCACCAATTCCCCGTTCAGAAAACTGCCCAAAAGAACGGTCTCGCCATTCTGCACCGCCGGAAAGACCTTTTGCAGCCAAAACGTCGTGGCCTCGGCTTGGCTGAAGGGCAATACAAAGCTGACGCTGGCCCCATCCGCGACGCAGGCCAAAAGGATATCCGCCAGGGCGTCGAGATGTATCGCTAGATCGGCAGGGTGAAGTTTGCGAATGTCGTGTGTCATATCAGAACCAGAATGTAGCGGGCGCCTTCGGCACCGGATGAGAATTCGGAAGGCCCGGTCAGGTGATAGCGCAGGCAATCACCCGGGCGCAGATCATAGATCTGCCCCGATAGGGCCAGTCGCAACGCGCCCTGTTGCAGGATCAGGTGGTGCTCCAGCCCGGGGCGTGACGGACTGTCGTAGGTGATGCGCTCATCGGGGGGCAGATGTCCTTCGATCACCTCCCCTGTCAGGGTTGGCGCCGGTGGAGAGACCTGTCGGCGCTGGAACCCGGTTGCCGGGTCTTGCCAAAGCACTTGTTCTTCGCGGGGGATCAGGGGGGCATGGGCCTCTTCCACCTGCATCATCAGGCGCGACATCGGCAGCGCATAGGCGGTGCAGAGCTGGCCCAGGCTTTCCGCTGTTGGGCTGACCTCTCCCTTTTCCAGGCGCGAGAGGGTGGCGCGGCTGATGCCGCTGATCTGGGCCAGTTGGTCCAGCGACCAGCCCCGGTCCTGTCTAAGTGTCGCCAGTCGCTTGGCGAGGCGGGTGTGAAAATCGTCCATCGTATCCTCACTTGAGATAATGGTGAGAAAATTTCCCGAATATGAGATTCGCACAAGAAAAAGGAAACCCGAAGCAGCGATACCTGCTCCGGGTGCCTGTTTTTTGGGCTATCGCCCGCTGCTCAGCCTTGGATTACTCCCAGCCCGCCTCGTTAAAGATCTTCTGAGCTTCTGGAATGTTTTTGGCGACTTCGGTCAAGCTCACATCATCGGGCTTGAAGTGACCCAGGGCCGCGATGCTGGGGGCCAGGGCCACGCCAGGAACGCCGGGGTATTCATCATTGCCAGCTGAGAAATACTGCTGCGCCTGATCCGAGGCCAGATATTCCAGGAACTTCACTGCATTGTCACGGTTGGGGGCATGAGCTGCAACGCCGCCACCGGAAAGGTTCATATGGGCGCCTTCGGCATCCTGCGAGGGGAAGACCCAGCCGATCATGTCGCGGCTGTCGGACAGACCTTTGACGTTTCTGCGGATCGAACGTGCGAAGTAGTAGCTGTTGCCGACGGCGATTTCACACTCGCCCGAGACGATGCCGCGCAGCTGGTCGGTGTCACCGCCCTGAGGGGCGCGCGCCATATTGGCGACAACACCTTTGGCCCAGTCGGCAGCGACTTCGGAACCGTGATGGGTCACGATCGAAGCCAGCAGGGTCTGGTTGTAGGTGTTGGTGGAAGAGCGGATGCAGACTTTGCCTTTGTAGGCAGGGTCCGCCAGGTCCAGATAGGTACGGGGGGGGTTGGCCACATCGTTTTTGTCATAGAAGATGATGCGTGCGCGCTGCGAGAAACCGAACCACTGATTGTCGCTGTCCTGGATGTAGCCTGGAACCTTGGCTTCCAGCACGTCGCTGTCAACGGCCTGCAGAATGCCCGCTTCTTTGGCACGGGCCAGCCGAGAGGTGTCGACGGTGAGCAGGATATCAGCTGGCGAGTTGGCTCCTTCGGCAACCATACGGGCGATCAGCTCATCGGCCTTGCCTTCGATTCGGTTGATGGTGATGCCAGTGGCGTCTTCAAAATCCGTATACAGGCGCTCATCGGTGTCATAGTGGCGCGAGGAATAGAGATTCAATTCTCCCTCGGCAGCGGCTGAGGTGGCAACAGTGGCAGCAAGTGCACCTGCAAGGATTGTGGTGGCTTTCAACATAGCGATTCCGATCTACAAAAATCTACGAATAACGTGCGGAGTTTCCGACTGATTTTGTCAATTATAGAAAAATGCCGTGAAGGGAAACAAAAACCGACAAAAACCATCAGAAAAATTCTGAACAGCAAAACCGCGCCGAAACCATGCCTTAGGCCGAACAATTGGGGAGTGGGAAAGGGGGAGGGGATAGTCCAAACACAAAAAAACCGCATCCAAGGATGCGGTTCTTCCGATTAGAGCGAGATCTTAGTCTCAGCCCTGACGTGCTTTGAAGCGCGGCTGTGTCTTGTTGATCACATACACGCGGCCTTTGCGACGCACGATCCGGCAATCACGGTGCCGGTTCTTGAGCGAGCGGAGCGAGTTCTTGACTTTCATAGCCATTCTCCTGTTCTGCGGCGCGAACCAGCGCCTGGGTTAGCGGATGTTCCGACCTTATGGCCAAAACAGTGAATTAGATGGTGGGCGGTACAAGGATCGAACTTGTGACCCCTTCGATGTCAACGAAGTGCTCTACCGCTGAGCTAACCGCCCACTGTCCTGCGCATTGACCTGCCCCTTAGAACTGAAAGGGGCGCGGTGATCCGCGCCGGTGAAGGGGTCTATAATCAGAGTCGCGGAGCGGTGCAAGAGCTTTTGATGCTAGAATTTTCGCTCTATGGTGATTTCCAGAAACCAAGGGCCAAAGCACCCATGTCAAACCACGCATATTCCATATTTTCACCGATTGAGCTGACCTCTGCAGTGGTTTTTGCATCGCCACATAGTGGATCGGACTATGATTCTGCCTTTTTGCAGCAAACGGTTTTGGATGCACAGCAGATTCGCAGCTCAGAAGATGCCTTTGTCGACCAACTCTTTGCGGATGTCCCCAGATTCGGGGCACCTTTGCTCACGGCGGCAAAGCCGCGCGCCTTTTTGGATCTGAACCGGGCGACAGAAGAGTTGGATCCCGCCTTGATCGAAGGTGTGGCGCGTCGGGGGCAGAATCCGCGGGTGGCCTCTGGGCTTGGGGTGATTCCCCGCGTGGTGGCCAATGGCCGGGCGATCTATCGCGGCAAGCTTGCGCAAGAGGAAGCAAATCACCGCATAGAAACCGTCTGGCACCCCTATCATGCTGCTTTGCAGGGGTTGATGCGGAAAGCCCAGGACCGGTTTGGCCACTCCATTCTGATTGATTGCCATTCCATGCCCCATGAAGCCGTGGCCACAATGCCTACGCGGGGCATGCCACTGCCAGAGGTGGTTTTGGGCGATCGTTTTGGCGCATCTGCCAGTGGCGAGGTCATGGAGCGGGTCGAGGCGGCCTTTGCGGGGGCCGGGCTGCGGGTTGCCCGCAACGCGCCCTTTGCCGGCGCCTATATTACCCGCACCTATGGCCGTCCATCGCGGGGGCAGCATGCCATCCAGGTGGAGATCGACCGTTCTTTATACATGGAAGAGCGCAGCGTGCGTCCAAACGCCAATTTTAGCGCGTTTCGTGAGTTGCTCAGCCAGGTTGCTGCTGAGGTCGCCGGGATTAAACTGGAACCGCGCGCCAAACCGCTGGCCGCTGAATAGGGGCGTCCTAGCGCAGCGCCCGCCCTTTAAGGATGGCGCTTTCACCAAAGCGTTTGCGAATGGCGTCGGTGGCGCGTTCCGCCTGGGCGCGTTTTCCGGCTTGGGGGTCCAGCAGATCACCACTGGTATCGGCTTGGGATTCTGGCACCAGATCCGAGATACCGCAACCGAGCAACCGATAGGGGCCCTGATCCCCAACCTGGTCCAACAGAGCGCGCGCGCGGCGATAGATCACATCGGCCAGCTGGGTTGGGCTGTGCAGCGAGATCCGCCGGGTCAGAGCCGAATGATTGGCGCGTTTGAGTTTCAGCGTCACCACCCGCCCTGCCATGCACTTGGCCTTGGCCCGGTCCGCCACCTGTTCCGCCAAGCGCCAGAGATGGCCATCCAGCACTTCAAGATTGGCGGTGTCCTCCATAAAGGTGGTCTCTTTCGATATGGATTTGACCGGGGCATTGGCGGATACCCGGCGGCGGTCTTGGCCCCTCGCCAGATGCCATAGCCGTTCACCTGTTCCGCCAAAGCGGGCGATGAGATCCTGTTGCTCCCAGCGCAGCAGGTCGGCAAAGCTGCGAATGCCCGCCTTGTCCAATGAGGCCTGCGCCGCAGGGCCGATTCCCCAAATCAGCCGCACCGGTTTGTCGCGCAGGAAATCGGCGGTCTCGCCCTTGCCGATCACCGAAAAGCCGCGCGGTTTGTCGAGATCCGAGGCCACCTTGGCCAGGAATTTATTGTGTGACAGCCCGATGGAGCCGGTTATTCCCAGCTCGTCTTTCATCCGTTTGACCAATCGCGCCAGCATCACGGCGGGGGGGTGGCCATGCAGTTTCTGCGTTCCTGACAGATCCATAAAGGCTTCGTCCAGCGACAGCGGCTCCACTTCGGGGGTGAGCTCGTCCATCATGGCCCGCACCGCGCGGCTGACCTCGACATAGGCCGACATGCGGGGCTTGATCACCACGGCCTCCGGGCAGAGCTTCAGGGCCTGAAACATCGGCATGGCAGAGCGCACTCCGCGAATGCGCGCAATATAGCAAGCAGTGGAGACAACACCGCGCTTGCCGCCGCCAATAATCACCGGTTTGCTGGCCAGTTCGGGATTGTCGCGCTTTTCAACGCTGGCGTAAAAGGCATCGCAATCCATATGGGCAATCGTCAAAGAAAACAGTTCGTCATGCTGCTTGATGCGCGGGCTGCCGCAGTTTGGGCAGCGCCGCGTTGGGGCAATCTGGCTGAGACAATCACGGCAAAGGGCTTGCATGGCGCAGTAGGGTCTATATCTCTGGGCGGACGATGCAGCAGTTTACCGCTGCTGTCGCGACTTGTCTTTAGAGCGATCCGATATCAAGAGATAAACATGTCTTTTTCCGGTGCAAAATTGGCCCTGTTTCTAGGTCCACAGCTTTTGGTCATCAAGCGCGATGACAAGCCGGATATTCCCTATCCTGGCTATTGGGATCTGCCGGGCGGAGGGCGCGAAGGCACCGAGAGCCCAGAAGATTGCGTGTTGCGGGAAACCCTGGAAGAGGTTGGCCTGACAATCCCGACATCAGAACTGAGCTGGTCCAACAGCTATCAGCGCCCGCGTGGGTTGGTTTGGTTCTTTGTCAGTCATCAACCGGCGGATCTGGTGAACCAAGTCCAACTTGGCTCCGAGGGGCAGTATTGGCAATTGATGGACCCTGTCAGCTATTGCGACCATGCCCTGGCCGTGCCCCCTTTTGCCGAACAGCTGCAAAGCTATCTTGGCCACTGATTGCAGGGCGCGATTCACCAAGGAATCGCCTCTGCGGGTTGGTTTGGTTGGATTTTTCGGGAAAAAACCCCCCCGCTCTGGGGCGGGGGTAAGGAAGACGGACCTCAGGAAGAGGAGCCCGTCGGGGAGTGTCTCTAGGTTAGAATCGCCTATCTCATAGGCTTTCGCAAATTTCATCTGGTGTTGCGGCCGAGGCCTCCCCCCGGCCTGTGGCTTTCCCGTCACGGGACAATTTGGCACAGTTGTCGCCCGGTGATGAAATTTCCAACTGAATACAGCGCATTGACCTTACGTAAACTCGATGCGTGCGCGTTAACTCCGGGCATGACGGAAGCATGTCCGGAGTTATTTTGTGCTGATTTTATGGGAGTCTGGAGTTCTGAGGGCGCTCATTGCCGTTCTGATTGGCAAAACGCCCTCCTAAATATCCCTGATTTCTGGAAGGTTCTTGACCCGGCCAGCGC
This sequence comes from Phaeobacter sp. 11ANDIMAR09, assembly GCF_001294455.1. Lineage (GTDB taxonomy): Bacteria > Pseudomonadota > Alphaproteobacteria > Rhodobacterales > Rhodobacteraceae > Pseudophaeobacter. The sequence goes on along the minus strand of NZ_LIKT01000001.1, from coordinate 7,690 downwards.
CTGTTTGAAGCTTTAGAGACTGCGAAGCTCATCCAGAATGGCCAATGCCGCTGCTCGGGGGCTTTCGGCCTGCCAGATGGGGCGGCCCACCACGATGTGATCTGCACCGTCTGCAATGGCGGCACCCGGGGTCGCGACCCGCTTTTGATCACCCAGAGCTGTACCCGTAGGACGCACACCGGGGGTGACAATCAGCTTGCCATTGGCTTCGGGCAGGGCGCGGATCAGCGCGGCCTCCTGTGGGCTGGCAATCACCCCGTCGGCGCCAGAAGCAAAGGCCTTGCCGGCGCGCTCCTGCACCAGATCGCGAATCTCGCCGGGTTTGATCAGTGCGCCGTCCAGATCTCCGCGGTCCAGCGAGGTGAGGATGGTCACGGCGAGGATCTTCATGTCCTTGCCCGCAGCGCCTTCCTTGGCGGCGCGCACCACATAGGGGTCGCCATGTACGGTGAGGAAATCCAGATCAAACTGGGCCAAACCGCGCACGGCCTTTTCCACCGTTGCACCGATGTCAAACAGCTTCATATCGAGAAAGATGCGCTTGCCCAGTTCCTGTTTCATCTCATTGGCCAACGCGAGCCCGCCGCCAGTGAGCATGCCCAGGCCGATCTTGTAGAAGGACACCGCATCGCCCAGCTGCTCGGCCAGTTTTAGGCCAGCGAGTGCATCCGGAACATCCATGGCAACAATCAGGCGGTCGTCGGCTGTGGTCTGGGACATGAGGCTTCTCCGGGTATCTGGGCTGAGGGGATTGGCGCTTTCCTACTGCGCAGACCGTCATGAAGAAAGCCCAAAACCCCGGAAATCGGGTTTCGTTTTGAGCCATATCAGGGATTTTTCAGCAATTTTGACTCAGTATGATCTTGAAGAGGCGGTAAGACCTCCCAAATTGATCTGTGAGGCCCGAACCGGGGCGTGCCGCAAAGCGGGCGCAGCATATCTATTCGGGCGCTTGTAAAAGGAGAGAGACATGGACTTGAACAAGTTCACTGAGCGGGCACGGGGTTTCGTGCAGGCGGCGCAGACGATTGCGATGCGCGAAGAGCACCAGCGGATGGTGCCGGAACATCTTCTCAAAGCATTGATGGATGATGATCAGGGGCTCGCAGCCAACCTGATTGGAAAATCTGGGGGCAATGCCGTCCGGGTGATCGAATCTGTGGATCTGGCGGTGAGCAAGTTGCCCAAGGTCAGCGGCGACGCTGCGCAGGTTTATCTAGACGGGCAAACGGCCAAGGTTCTGGATGAGGCCAGTAAGATTGCCGAAAAGGCTGGCGACAGTTTTGTCCCCGTCGAGCGGGTGCTGATGGCGCTGTGCATGGTGAAATCCAAAGCCAAGGAGGCGTTGGAGGCAGGCGGTGTTTCCGCGCAAAAGCTGAATGAAGCGATCAATGATATCCGCAAGGGGCGCACTGCAGACAGCGCGACCGCTGAAGAGGGCTATGACGCGCTGAAGAAATACGCTCGCGACCTGACTGAGGCGGCGCGCGAAGGCAAGATCGACCCGATCATTGGCCGGGATGAGGAAATCCGCCGCGCCATGCAGGTGTTGAGCCGCCGGACCAAGAATAATCCGGTGCTGATTGGGGAACCCGGTGTGGGTAAAACCGCCATCGCCGAGGGCATGGCTCTGCGGATTGTGAATGGCGATGTGCCTGAAAGCCTACGGGACAAGCAGCTGCTGTCGCTGGACATGGGCGCGCTGATTGCTGGCGCCAAATACCGTGGTGAGTTTGAAGAGCGTCTGAAGGCGGTTTTGACCGAGGTGACCGAGGCGGCTGGCGAGATCATCCTGTTTATTGATGAGATGCACACGCTGGTCGGCGCGGGTAAATCTGACGGTGCCATGGATGCGGCGAACCTGATCAAACCCGCCTTGGCGCGTGGCGAGCTGCATTGTATCGGGGCCACTACGCTGGATGAATACCGGAAATATGTGGAAAAAGACGCGGCTCTGGCCCGTCGTTTCCAGCCGGTTGTGGTGCAGGAGCCCACGGTGGAGGACACCGTGTCGATCCTGCGCGGCATCAAGGAAAAATACGAGCTGCACCACGGGGTGCGCATTGCTGATGCGGCATTGGTTGCGGCGGCGACTCTGTCGAACCGCTATATCACCGATCGTTTCCTGCCGGATAAGGCCATCGATCTGGTGGATGAGGCCGCCAGCCGACTGCGGATGCAGGTGGACAGCAAACCCGAAGAGCTGGATGCGCTCGACCGCCAGATCCTGCAGATGCAGATCGAGGAAGAGGCGCTGAAGGTCGAAGAGGATGCTGCCTCCAAGGATCGTCTTGAAACGCTGCAAAAGGAACTGTCGGATCTGCAAGAGCAGAGCGCCGAGATGACCGCGCAGTGGCAGGCCGAACGCGATAAGCTGGCCGGAGCCCGCGATATCAAGGAACAGTTGGACCGCGCCCGCGCTGATCTGGAGATCGCCAAGCGTGAGGCCAACCTGGCCCGCGCCGGGGAGCTCTCCTATGGTGTGATCCCTGACCTGGAAAAGCAGCTTGTCGAGGCCGAAAGCCGCGAAGAGCAGGGCGTTATGGTGGAAGAAGCCGTGCGCCCCGAACAGATCGCCGGAGTGGTCGAGCGCTGGACTGGTATCCCTACCTCCAAAATGTTGGAGGGTGAGCGCGAGAAACTGCTGCGCATGGAGGATGAGCTGCACTCCCGCGTCATCGGCCAGAACGCGCCGGTCACGGCCGTGGCCAATGCGGTGCGCCGGGCGCGTGCGGGGCTCAATGATGAGAACCGCCCGCTGGGATCTTTCCTGTTCCTCGGGCCAACCGGGGTGGGGAAAACCGAGCTGACCAAGGCTGTTGCCAACTTCCTGTTCGACGATGACAACGCCATGGTGCGGATCGACATGTCGGAATACATGGAGAAACACAGCGTCGCCCGTCTGATCGGGGCGCCTCCCGGCTATGTTGGCTATGACGAAGGCGGTGCTTTGACCGAAGCAGTGCGGCGTCGCCCCTATCAGGTGGTGTTGTTTGATGAGGTGGAAAAGGCCCACCCGGATGTCTTTAACGTGCTGTTGCAGGTTCTGGATGACGGCATGCTCACCGATGGCCAGGGTCGTACAGTGGACTTCAAGCAGACGCTGATCATCCTGACCTCCAACCTCGGCGCGCAGGCGCTGAGCCAACTGCCCGAAGGCGCCGATGCCTCGGATGCCAAGCGCGATGTGATGGATGCGGTCAAGGCTCATTTCCGGCCTGAGTTTCTCAACCGGTTGGATGAGACCATCATCTTTGATCGGCTGGCGCGCAAGGATATGGATGGGATCGTTGATATCCAGATCGCCCGCCTGGCCAAACGTCTGGCTGCGCGCAAGATCACCCTGTCGCTGGATGAGGGCGCCAAGACCTGGCTGGCGGATGAAGGCTATGATCCGGTCTTTGGGGCACGCCCGCTCAAACGGGTGATCCAGCGGGCCCTGCAGAACGCCCTGGCCGAGCTGCTGTTGAGCGGTGAGGTCAAGGATGGTGATACCGTGCCGGTTTCCGCAGGTGGCGAGGGGCTGATCATTGGGGATCGGCTTGGCACCTCCGAGCGGCCAAAACCGGATGATGCGGTGGTGCATTGATCCCTTGGATCAATCTGGTTCCTGAAAAAAGCAAAGCCCGCCAATCCGGCGGGCTTTTCTATGATCAAATCCTGTTTGGCGGTTTGCCTATTCCTCGATGGCTTCGCGCGCAATCTCATCCAGCAGGTTCTGAATGATCTGCATCTCGCCTTCAGGAAAGCTGCGAAACCCGATGGTCACACTGTCTTCGCCGGGGCGCTGGGCGACAAAGATGTCATAGGGACAGAAGGTGATATTCATCGGATCTGCCTCCATCACCTGACGCGACAGTTTGGCCGAGCAGAAAGAATAGACATCTGCGCGGTCAAACAGCACCACCTCTGACCCCACATCGACGCGGGTGCGCTCCAGCATTTCGCCGACATGGCTGATATGATCGACCACCAGACCACGGTCGGTGATGGCGCTTTCGAGACCAAATGTGACATCATCATACTCCAGCTCTGTCGCATAGCTGACCATGGCCTGATCCTGAGCAAAGGCGGGGGTAAAGAGCAGCGTGCCAAGGGCAATGGCGGTGGCAAAATGTTTCATTTGAATTCTCCCAATGTGATCTGCGGTGTATTGCTCAAATAGAGCATCCCCTTCATTTTGGGGAATAGATACAGGCAGCACCGGGCCACCTGTACATGTATATATAGGGATTTTTGCATGGGTTTCGCGGCAAAAGCTATAGAGTTTCTCGCACTTGGTTTTGTTTTCTTACTTGGGGCTTTGGTTCTGGTTGGTCTTTTGCTCTTCTTTGTCGATCGGCTGCAGACCCATGATGCGATCCGCAGGAACTATCCTGTTGTTGGCAGATTTCGTCATCTGTTCAGCACCATGGGGGAGTTTTTCCGTCAGTATTTCTTTGCTATGGACCGCGAAGAACTGCCCTTTAACCGGGCCCAACGCGAATGGGTTGGGCGCTCTGCCGAGGGTGTCGGCAATACGGTTGCCTTTGGATCGACGCGCAATATTTCGGTGCCCGGTACGCCGATCTTTGTGAATGCACCCTTCCCGCCGCTGAATGACCAATATGCCAAGACCGAGACGCTGTGCATCGGGGCGCAGGCGCGGGTGCCCTATATGGCGCCCTCCTTCTTTAATATCTCGGGCATGAGCTATGGTGCGCTGTCACAGCCCGCTGTGCGGGCGCTCAGCCGTGGCGCGCGCAAGGCGGGTGTTTGGTTGAACACTGGCGAGGGTGGCCTCAGCCCGTTTCATCTGGAGGGGGGCTGCGATATCGTCTTTCAGATTGGCACCGCCAAATACGGCGTGCGCAATGCCGAGGGCGGGTTTGACGATGAAAAGCTGCGCGCGGTGGCGGCCAATCCTACGGTGCGGATGTTTGAGCTAAAACTGTCGCAGGGCGCCAAGCCGGGCAAAGGTGGCATCCTGCCGGCCGAAAAGGTCAGCGCCGAAATTGCTGCCATTCGTGGTATTCCGGAAGGCGAGGCCAGCATCTCACCCAACCGCCACCCCGAGATGAAGAGTTTTGATGATTTGCTGGATATGATCTCTCATGTGCGGGAGGTGACGGGTAAGCCGGTCGGCATCAAGACCGTTGTTGGCTCCGAAGCGGTGATGCGGGAGATGTTCATGGTGATTGCGTCGCGTCCTGAGGCGGCGCCGGACTTCATTACCATTGATGGCGGCGAAGGTGGCACCGGGGCTGCGCCCATGCCGCTGATTGATCTGGTGGGCATGTCGGTGCGCGAAGCCCTGCCGCTGGTCTGCAATCTGCGTGATGAATACGGGTTTCGCGATCGTATCCGGCTGATTTCTAGCGGTAAACTGGTCAATCCCGGCGATGTGGCCTGGGCGCTGGCGGCGGGCGCAGATTTTGTCACCTCGGCGCGCGGCTTTATGTTCTCGCTGGGCTGCATTCAGGCGCTGAAATGCAACAAGAACACCTGCCCCACCGGCATCACCACCCATGACCCGCGGTTTCAAAAGGGCCTGGTGGTCGAAGATAAAGACCAGCGCGTGGCGCGCTATGCGACTGAGATCATCAAAGAGGTCGAAACCATTGCCCACTCGGTTGGCGTCACTGAGCCCCGCAAGCTGCGCCGCCGTCACGTGCGGATTATGCAGGAGAATGGCCAGTCCCGCCCGATGAGTGAGATCATGCCAAGTTACAGTGCCGTCGCGCAGACGTGAGATGATATGTTTTGGCCTGGCGTGCCGGCTACGCTAGGCCAGTAGAGAGCAATCTATCTTAGGAGACGCCGATGGCCCGCCGCTGGACCAATACCCTGACCGCCGCTGATGTGACGCCCAAAGCCACCTTTCTGAACCGCCGCCAGATCATGGCGGGTCTGGGCGGTGCGGCCGGTCTGGCCGGGCTGGGTGCCTTGCCTCAGGCGGCACAGGCCCAGGAGCTGGAGCCGAATTCCTGGGAGGATGTCACCACCTACTGCAACTATTATGAGTTTGGCACCGGCAAGGGCGATCCTGCCAAATATGCAGGTCAGCTGACCACCTCTCCCTGGAGCGTCAAGATCGACGGGCTGGTGGACCGCCCCGGCGACTATGATTTCCAGCAGATCCTGGGTGAGATGACTCTGGAAGAGCGCATCTATCGCTTCCGCTGTGTTGAAGCCTGGTCGATGGTGGTGCCCTGGACCGGGTTTGAACTGGCCGATCTGTTGAACCTGGCTGGCGTACAAAGCGGCGCCAAATATGTGGCTTTTGAAACCCTCTATCGCCCCTCCGAGATGCCCGGCACTGCCTATCAGGTGCTGGACTGGCCCTACCGCGAAGGTCTGCGCCTGGACGAGGCGATGCACCCGCTGACCCTGATGGCCACCGGCATCTTTGGTCAGGACCTGCCCAATCAGAACGGTGCGCCATTGCGTTTGGTGGTGCCATGGAAATACGGCTTTAAGTCGATCAAATCCATTGTGCGGATCACCCTTACAGACAAAGAGCCTGAGACCAGTTGGAATATGGCCAACGCGCGGGAATACGGCTTCTATAGTAATGTAAATCCGGAGGTGTCACATCCGCGCTGGAGCCAGGCTTCTGAACGTCGCCTTGGTGGCGGGCTGTTTGCCAGCCGACAGGACACCCTGATGTTCAACGGCTATAGCGATGAGGTCGCTTCGCTTTATGACGGGATGGACCTGACCAAGTTCTTTTGACCCTACAGCCCCGGCCCATTGCCGAGCAGTTTGTTGGTTGCACTAAGCTGGGGCATCCCTCTGGGGTGCCCTTTTCTCTTGGTTCTCTTCACCCCGGCGCTGATCTGTAACCTACCTGAACTCTGGGTGAGATTGCTGCAATCTCCTTTGGGGTTGGAGCGGGGATGACCTATCTTTGAGTGAGCCCGGGATCCTGTCTTGTGATCTCTCAGGAGCGCGTGACGGTGCTGAAGTTTGAATGGATAAGGATAGACCGCCGATGATTGACACTGTGAACACGACCCTGCGCAAAATCCCGACCTGGGCGCTGTATCTCATTGGGGCGCTCTATCCTGCCTGGCTGCTCTTTCTGGGCGTGACCGGCGGTTTGGGCCCTGATCCGGTGAAAGCCCTGGAACATGAGATGGGGGAACGCGCCCTGCAGCTTCTGGTTTTGGGACTGGCGGTAACGCCCTTGCGCCGCTTTGTCGGCGTGAATCTGATGAGGTTTCGCCGGGCGCTGGGGTTGCTCACCTTCACCTATGTGGCCTTGCATCTGCTTGTTTGGTTGCTGCTGGATGTGCAGATCATCAGCCAGATCCTCGCGGACATCGCCAAACGGCCCTATATCACCATCGGAATGGTCGGGTTTGTTCTGATGCTGCCACTGGCGGTTACGTCAAACAATATCTCGGTCAAGCGACTGGGGCGCAGGTGGAAGCGTCTTCATCTGCTAACCTATCCCGTAGCAATCTTAGGTGGGGTGCATTTCGTTATGCTGGCAAAGGGGTTTCAGATCGAGCCGCTGATCTACCTGGCTGTGATCCTGGCCTTGCTTGCGACCCGTCTTCCCCTTGTGCCAAAGCGTGCCACAGCCTGAGTCTTGCTGCGCTGCAGTATCTTCGCAAAACCTTCTGCACCCACCGAGGCTAAAGATCTGTGGTATACGCCTGCACCCCTTCTTAACCTGTTGATAACTATCCCAAATGACTAATCG